>CAWDYA010000009.1:0-456038 GCA_963806495.1 uncultured Acidobacteriota bacterium
CGCCCGGTTGCCCGTGATCGTGTTGCTCGACACCACCGGCTCGCCTCTCGCGATGTACACACCCGCTCCACGAAGGTCGCCCCCCTGCGACAGCGGGCCCGACAATCACGTTGTTCGTGATCACGTTGTTGATCACCGTCGCCGAGCTGTAGATGTACACCCCTCCACCCGCCACCTTCGTCGTCTGGATCAGACCCGCCCCCCCTGTCAGCGTGAATCCGTCCAGCACCGTCGCCAGCGTGTGACCCGATGCGAACGTCACCACCGTGCACTGGTTGCCCGTGCGCTTCGAGCAGAAGGTGTTGTCCGTGCACGGCTGGCCCGACGCGTCGATCGTCGTCACCGCCGCGCCTCCCTGCGAGATCAGGCTCGCCCGGGCCTCATCCGCACCGCCATCGTCGGTACGTCCCCGGCGCCACGCTCACCGTGTCGCCCGACAGACCCACGCACACCGCGTCCTGGATGTGACAGTACGGGTTCGAGAGCGTGCCCGACCCGCTCGCCGGACACGTGTCGTCATCGACGTAGATCGTCGTCCCCACCGCTCCGATCCACGTCGCCAGAAGACCCGTCAGCACCATCAGCAGGCCCAGACACACCACCACACGCCGGCCGACACGACGGCTGGACGCCCTCAAGTTGCCTGGGTCCAATTGGTTGGACGGATTCGAGTTCGCCCCCACCCGTCGGAGCGTTCCCCGGACGGCATGACTCGGGCGCACGCCCGGGAAGGGCCTGCCGCTTCAACGTCCTTCAACGGCTTCGATTACGCTGTTGCGGGAACCTCTGTCATGTTCAAGCACTTATACGGCGATCCAGCATCGAGTCAAGACTTCCCTGCACGGGACGGCAGGACAAAAATGAAGCGAGATCAGGTGCCCGATTTTGTTCACTTTTTCCGCAGGCTGGCAGCGAATCCGAAGAGCAGCCGGGTAGGTGTTCATGAAGGTCGGGGAACAACGGGCAAGGCTGAGCTTTCCGGTCAGAATCAGCCTTGACAGGCCGAAGTATGACGGTACATTGCGACCAACACCGGTTTCCATAATTCATGTGGGTGTGCCAGGAGGGAGGTATGCCGAAATCTGTTAGGGGGGAATCAGGCTTCTTGGCGCGCTGGCGCTCGTAGCCCTGTTGACGCCGCTTTCCGCGAACGTCTGGGGAGTGACCGCAGGGCGCGACTTCGCCGTGGTCCAGGCCTGCAACGATGCTCGCCGCGCCTGCAACAACCGTTGCTCGGATGATTGCAAGGCGATGTTCCCGGGCGACACCACCGCGATCAGCGCCTACGTATCCGCCTGCAAGAACGACACTTGCGTCATCGAGTCGCAGGATTGCAAGCTGGCGTGCAAGGAAATCAAGAATCCCTACACGGAAGAGCCGTAAAGACCAGCTTGTTCCAAGATAACACGCCCTTTCCTCGGTGCATCTCGGCCGGGTAAAGGGGGCTGTGTCTTCCGTTGCGCGACGTCCTCTCCGTGTCGGCGTCGTTGACGATCGCCGCGACCTCAACGATCGATGGATAACTCTTAGGGGAAGAATTCCATGCAATCCTACAGAACATTCGTAGGGAGGCTCCTGGGAGCTGCTGCTGTGGCGGTCCTGCTGTTCCCGCTGTCGCAGTCGCTCGCTGTGACGGCGGGCCGGGATTATTCACGGTGCATCCACGCCTGCAACGACGCCCGCAGAGTGTGCAACGAGCGGTGCTCGACTGATTGTCAGGCGTTGTTCCCGAACGACAAGAGCCAGCGCGATGCCTGCATCGGTACATCCAAGGATGAGCAGTGTCTCGCCGAATCGCAGGACTGCAAGCTGGCCTGCAAGGAAATCAAGAACCCGTACACCGAAGAGCCGTAGGCTCGGGATTTCAGCGACCGAATCGACCCCTCATCCGGGAACGACCCGGCTGAGGGGTTTCCTTTTTCAAGCCGTCGTCATGGCACGGCAGCGTCCTGCATGGACCTCAACCGCCGCAGCAGCTCCTCGGTGCGACGGTGGTCCGGGTCGACCTTCTCCAGTCCTTCCGCGTAGGCGAGCGCGTCCCGGACCTTGCCGTGCCGGCTCAGATGGTCGATCGCCTTCCTATAGGCGGCCGGGTTGTCGGGAAATCGCCTCACGGCCGCGATGTACATGGCCTCGGCTTCATTGCTCTTCCCGAGGCCCTCGAGCGCGTCGGCAAGCGCCCGGTAGCCGGCCACCGAGTCCGGCCGGAGCTTCAGGTACTCTTTCAACAACACCACTGCCTTGTCACCCTCACCGAGGCGGGTGTGCGCCAGACCCAGGTAATAAAGCGCCGTGGGTCGCAGACGTTTTCTCCACGCCCGGCAACGGCCTCCAGGGCTCGGTACGCTCTCACGATAACGCCCTGCTTCCTGCTGGAGCTTCCCGATGGCCAGGTCGCACTCGGCTTCCAGTTCCCTTCCACCCACCTCCCGCAAATCGGAGTAGGCGGCGATCGCCTCCTCGTTGCGCTCGAGGCGCACGAGCATTTCGGCCCGCGCCCGCCTCACCGTTTCCGTCGTGAGGTACTCGTTCGAGCCTGCTCTCGCAATGCCCGCCAGCACCGAATCACCCAGCGTCTGTGCGAAGCCCTCGAGATCAAGGACGGGGTGGGCGGTCAGCCGCGGAGTGAAGCCGCACTCTCCTCGATCTCACGCCCCGCGTCCTTGACCAGCCCACGGTCCCCATAATCTTGGCCAGAGCATCGCTGTAGTAGGAAAACCCCGGGATCGAGCGTACGTGCCATCATCGTCGCCGCGGCGGCCGGCGCATCCGCCGCCGCGAGACCGCGGTTGTCTTGGCGGCGGGAATTCTCCCTGCTCCCTGAGCGGCCTCGCCCGCCGCCGCATCCTTCTCGAGCCGGACCTTCGCCGAACGCGGATTGCCTGGTCGAGGCTCCGCGAGTTTTTCCACGACCACGAATCCGCCGGGTTCCAGCAGAATCCCGCGCGCTACGGCGCCCAGTCCGACCGAGAACATCTCGGCCGTGCTGTGCCCTCGAGCGCCTCAAGTGGCAGGCCGTTCGCCTGGGCATGCATGATGACCCGGCCGATGAGGACATAGGTGGGGGAATCCCCGGGCTCCCAGGCGGCTGCCTCTCTCAGGCCGGAGAACGCTTCATTGGCCCTTGGGCCGACCCGAGCTGCCGCTCCGCCCGGTACCTGTCAACAAAAGCCCATGATCTTTTCGAGACGCCTGACATGCTGTTCATGACGAGGAGAAGGACGACCGCTGCGGCGAACAGACGCCTCCTCATCAGCGGCTCCTCTCCGGTCATCGCAAGCAGCGCGCCAGGAGGACGGTAAGCGGAGCCCGTTTGCGGGAACCTGAAGGTCGAGCTCACCGCGGAATGGCACAGCAGCGCGATCATCCCCGCCACGATGCCAATCCAGACATACCGCTCGGTGCTGCCGCTGCAGCTGTCCCGGCCGCGCGACCAGGAAGGTGAACGCTCCGAGGCCCAACAGGAGTACGGCACCGCCGATTGCACCGGTTTCGCAGACCAGCTCGATGTACTCGTTGTCGAGGTGCGTCCACCACGTCTGCCCGACGGGGCATAGTTGACGAACGCAAACCTGAACGTGCCGAGTCCCGAGCCCAGCAGAGGCCGGTCCGCGATCATCGTCAGCGCCCTTCCCCACGCGTGGAAGCGGGACATCAGGGTCGGGACATTCTGTCCTTCGACAGCGTGCCCACACGCTCGAGCACCTGTTCCGGGCCGAGCCAGACGAGGAACAGGACGCTGGCCCGCGCCAGCCAGGAGAATGACCACCAAATCCCTGCGTCGCCCCATGTACAGCGAAACGAAGACGCCGATAATCAGCATGGACAGGCAGACGGCGAGCATACCGGCACGAGAGAGCGAGAATGCGACGCCTCCGCAGATCGTCATCGCCGCGAATCCCCAGAGGAACATCCGGGGCAGGCCGTCGCGACGGCCCATCCCGGCCTGCGCGAGCCCCGCCAGCCCCAGGCACACGGCAATGGGCAGGAGGGTCCCTGCGAAAGCGGCGTAGGTGTTCTTGTTGACGAACGGGCCGAACGGGGTGAAGAAGTCCGACTCGCGCACCCAGTACAGCTTGCCGTTCCAGGTGATCTTCTGGACGATGCCGAACATGGACACGGCAAAGGCCGAGAACACGGCGACACCCAGCAGGCGGGCGAGCCGCTCCCGCGACCGGTAGTAGCTTGCGGCCACCGCGAAGAGCCCGAAGTAGCACAGCAGCAGCGTAAGTCTCTGGCGAGTCTCGAACGGGTTGACCGAGAGCGGCCGCAGCGCGCTCCCGGTGCCGGAGAAGAACATGTCGTCAACGGGCGGTGTGAGTGTCCTCGCCTCCGCCATCGCCTGAGGCGACGCGGGTATCCTGTCCCCGAACTGGTCCAGCAGCCATCCCGGCAGGGCGTCGGGGTCGAAGGGGCGTCCCTGCGCGTAGCCGGGGAGCGTCTGCGCATACAGGGCATGGGTTCCGGGGGAGAGCGTCGCGATCCACGACGCGGGGAGCGGCACGAGCTGGAACACGACCAGCGCGATGAAGCCCGCCATCACCGCCCACATGAGGACCCGGCCACGTGGGTGCCGAACGCGCCCCGTGCCGAGCCGGCGGGCGGGTGGCTCGAGGGCCCAAGCGGCGATGACGAGGCCCGAGACGATCTGTATGACCCCTTTCGCCCACATCTCCACCCCGCCGAAGGCGAAGGGCGTGAAGAGGAGCAGGAAGTAGATCCCGGCTTCAACGACCAGACCGCTCACGGCGGCGATTCTAGCATGACGCCCGCCTGGTTACGCGGCGGCGAACCTGCCGGCGATGCGGGTCCCGCACCGGCACCGGCCATCGTCGAGACGGCTGAGGCGGACGTGATGCCACGACCGCGTGATGACGGCCTCGCCGCAGCCGGGACAGAACGTGGTGCCCCCCTCCTCGCACAGGACGTTCCCTTCGTAGACGTACCGGAGCCCCGTCTCCCGGGCGATGCGACGGGCCTCGTGCACGGTCGCGTGCGGGGTGGGCGGCAAACCGGTCATCCGGAAATCGGGATGAAACGCCGTGAAGTGCAGCGGCTGGTCCTCTCCCATGTTCTCCAGCACCCAGGAGGCGAGGGCACGGATCCCGGGCTCGTCGTCGTTGAGACCCGGGATCAGCAGCGTCGTGATCTCGACCCAGACCTTGCGCGACTTGAGCTCCTTGAGGGTCTCGAGCACCGGCGCCATCTCGCTGAGGGTCACCTTGCGGTAGAAATCGTTCGTGAACGCCTTCAGGTCCACGTTGGCCGCGTCGATATCACGGTAGACATCCGGCAACGCCTCGCGCGTGACGTAGCCGTTGGTGACCATCACCGTGGCGATGCCGTGGCGCCGGGCCTGCACCGCGATGTCGATCACGTACTCGGCCCAGATGGTCGGCTCGTTGTAGGTAAAGGCGATCGCCGGGCACCGATCGCGCGCCGCGAGCGCCACGGCGCCGGTCGGATCGAGGTGCTGCGAGCGGACCTGATCCTCGCGCGACTTGGAGATCTCCCAGTTCTGGCAGAACTTGCAGGCCATGTTGCAGCCGGCCGTCCCCAGCGACAGGATGCGCGAGCCCGGGAGGAAGTGGAACAGCGGCTTCTTCTCGATCGGGTCGATCTGCAGAGCGCAGGGTTGTGCGTAGGCCAGTGAGACGAGCCGGCCGGAGACGTTCTTGCGGATGAAGCAGAACCCGGACTGCCCCTCCCCGATGCGGCAGTAGCGGGGGCAGAGGTAGCACAGGAGCCTTCCCTCGCCGTCGGACCGCCACCACCGCGCCACACGCGCGCCGGCGGCCTGAGCCTTGATCGTGCCGTTTCCGCTCACGAACGAGATCATAGTCCACCTTGACATATGGCGTGTCGTGTGGATGATCGCCCCATCATGAAGACCGTGGGGCAGTTCCTCACCGATTGCGGCGCCCGGCTGGCGCCTTTCGAGCGCCGGCGTGTCGGCAGGATCGGATGCGCCGCGGCCCTCGGAGCGATCCTCGTCGCCTGCGGCGCCCTGGCCGCCGGACTCTGGGACACGGGAGGATCCTGGGCCGCAGGGTTCCGGTTTGCCGTTCTGACGGCGCTCACGGCCGTGATCGTCCTGTACGTCGGAATGGCCATCGTGGAGACGTTCGTGGAGCGGTCCGTCGTGCAGTCGATGCGCGGCTACGTCTCGGAGAGCAACACCGACATGGACACGCTGCTGAAGGCGGCCGAGATGCGCGCCGGGAGCATCCCCGGCGGCGAGAGGCTCCTGGCGCTCCTCAAGCGAAAGACGCGCGGCCCGCTGACCACGACCCCGTCGAACACTCCGACCCGCCGGCTCGCGCGCGTCCGTAAACGGAAAATGCCCCCCACTGCCGTGAAGAGATCTCCCTCAAGTGGCTCTTGGTCAGCAGGTTACAGCGGCCCGCAGGTTGCCGACATGTCCCCTCGTGAGACGGCCCCGCGGAAGCGGCTGGTTCCGGATACCTTCACACCAGTGGGGGGCATTTTCTGACTATAATCCGCCGCATGACGCAGGCCGGCAATCGATCCGGAGCCCCCGCGGCGGTCATCCTGGCGCTGTTCCTGCTGTGCGCCGTCTCGTGGAGCCTCGCCGTTCCCCCGTTCGAGAGCCCCGACGAGCCGGGCCACGCCCGCTACGTCGACTTCCTGATGCAGACCCGGAGGCTGCCCGTCGCCGGCGACGATGCGCGTGGCGAGGCCCATCAGCCCCCGCTCTACTACGCGCTCGCGGCCACCGCGGCCTCGATGGCGGGGCTGCCCCCCATCCCGGTGGGACCGCGGCGAAACCCCGGCTTCCGCTGGTACGGCGGGATGTCCGAGAGCAAGTACCTGCACCCCGCTGTGGAGCGGCCACCGTTGTCCGGCTCCCTGCGGACGCTGCACTGGCTGAGGCTGCTCTCGGTGCTGCTGGGTGCCGGGACCGTGGCCGTGGCCTACCGGATGGGTCTCGCCGCCGGCCTCCGCCTGCGGGCGGCCCTGGCGGCCATGTCGATGGTGGCGTTCCTGCCCCAGTTCACGTTCATCGCAGGAATGCTCAACAACGACAATCTGGCGAACCTGCTCTCGGCGGAATCCCTGGCCTGCCTCGTCGCCGGCCTGGGCCGCCCGCTGCGGCGCGTCTGGGTGGCCGCAGGCCTGCTCGCAGGGCTGGGGCTGCTCGCCAAGTTCACCGGGCTGGTGCTGTTGCCCTGCGGCCTGCTGGCGGCGTTCCTGTCGGGAACGCGGCACAGGCTCCGCTCCGCGTTCCTGTTCCTGATTCCGGCGCTTCTCATCCCTCTGCCGCTGCTGGTACGCAACGCGGTCGTGATGGGCGATCCGCTGGGCACCTCGGCGGTTGGCTCCACGCTGCCGCAGCTCGTCGACCCCAAGCCGCTGCTGTCGGCCTACTTCGTGGCCGAGTTCCCCGCCGTGCTGTTCCGGTCGTTCTGGGGCACGTTCGGATGGATGTCCTTCCCGATGCCGTCGTGGTGCCTGGGCGTCTGCCTGGTGGCGACCTTGTGCGCCGCGGCGGGTCTCCTGCTGATGCGCCGGGACGCGACGACGGCGCGTGTGCACCTGCTGCTCGGCTCGGCGGTCGCGCTGCAGCTAGGCCAGATCGTGGCCTACAACCTGGCCTTCACGCAGGCGCAGGGGCGGTTCCTCTTCCCGGTCATCGGGCCGATCGCGATCCTGTTCTGCGCCGGGCTCGCGGAGGTTGCGCGGCGCCTCCATCTGCCCTCGCCGGGCGTGCGAGGCGTGATGCTCGGGGCGGCGGGGCTGGCGATCGCCAACCTGTGCCTCCTGAGATTCCTCGTGGCGCCCGCCTACGACGCGGCGATCCGGTCGTCCGGCTGACTCAGGACCCGTCGCAGGTGGGCCCCGGTGAGCGAGGCATCAAGCGAGGCGATCGTCTCGGGCGTCCCCTCGGCCACCACCCTGCCGCCTGCCTCTCCACCGCCGGGGCCGAGATCGACGATGTGGTCGGCATCCGCGATGACGCGCAGGTTGTGCTCGATCAGGATCACCGTGTTGCCCTGGTCCACCAGCCGGTGCAACGCCCGCATCAGGCGCTCCACGTCGGCGAGATGCAGGCCGGTGGTCGGCTCGTCGAGGATATACAGCGTGCTCGCTCGTGAGGGTTTGCCCAGCTCGGCGGCCAGCTTGACGCGCTGCGCCTCGCCGCCGGAGAGCGTGGGAGAGGCCTGGCCGAGCGTGAGATAGCCGAGGCCGAGATCGTCCATGATCCCGACGAAACGGGCGATCCCCGGGATGTTCTCGAAGAACGGCACCGCCTCAGCGACCGTCATGCCCAGCACCTCGGCCATCGAGCGTCCCTTGAATCGTATCTCCAGCGTCTCGGCGTTGTACCGGCGCCCCATGCACGCGCCACACTCGACCCAGACGTCGGGCAGGAAGCTCATCTCGATTCTGACGCGCCCCTGACCGCCGCACGGCTCGCACCGTCCTCCCTTCACGTTGAACGAGAAGCGGCTCGCCGTGTAGCCGCGCGCGCGGGCCTCGGGGACCATGGCGAACACCCTGCGAATCTCGTCGAAGAAACCGACGTAGGAGGCCGGCACGGAGCGCGGCGTCTTGCCGATCGGACTCTGGTCCACCTCGACGACCCTGCCGATCGGGTCGGCTCCCTCGAGCGCCCTGTGGGCGCCCGCCGGGGCGGTGTCGTCGTACAGCAGACGCCGCATCGCCCGGAACAGGACATCGCGGACCAGCGTGCTCTTGCCCGATCCGGACACGCCCGTGACACAGGTGAGCGCTCCGAGAGGGAACGAGACGTCGATCCGCTTGAGGTTGTGCTCGGATGCCCCGACGACCCGGAGACGGCGATCCGGTGATCGTCTCACGGGCCTCGAGCGATGGAAGCCGTTCGCCGACGCCAGATAGCGTCCCGTGAGCGAGTCGGCCGCGGCGGCGATCGCGGCCGGCGCGCCCGCGGCCACCACGCGTCCTCCGTCGCGGCCGGCGCCCGGACCGAGATCGATCACCCAGTCCGCCCCGCGGATCGTCTCCTCGTCGTGCTCGACCACGATGATGCTGTTGCCGCGATCGCGCAGCTCCCTGAGTGTCTGGAGCAGACGGTCGTTGTCGTCCGGGTGGAGGCCGATCGTCGGCTCGTCGAGGATATAGCAGACTCCTCTCAGGTTCGAGCCGAGCTGGGCCGCGAGCCGTATCCGCTGCGCCTCGCCGCCCGAGAGAGTGGTCACCGCCCTGCCGAGCGCCAGGTAACCGAGCCCCACGCGCTCGAGGAACTCAAGCCGGGGTGCGATCTCGCGCATGATGTCGGCGGCGATCTGCTGCTCCCGCCCGCGCAGCCTGATCCCGCGGACCCAGCCGAGCGCCGACGTCACCGACATCCCGCTCACCTCGTGTATCCCCTTTCCCTTGAATCCGACGGCGCGGCTCTCGGGCCTGAGGCGGGACCCCCCGCACGCGGGGCACTCCGGGGCGAGCGCGTCGTACGCGACACGCTCCTCCGCCACCTCGGCGAGATGCTCCTCATCGTCGAGCTCTCGCGTTCGGGTGACCCGGATCCCGTAACCGGAGCACTCCGAGCAGGCGCCGTGCCGGCTGTTGAAGGAGAAGTGCTGCGGGTCGGGCTCGGGGAACGAGATGCGGCAGCGCAGGCAGGTCCTCGCCAGCGAGTAGAACTTGTGGGCGCGCGCTCCCGCCCCGTGCGGCGCCACGGAGAAGGCGCCCTTGCCGACCTCGAGCGCCCTCTCCACGAGCGTCGTGAGATCCTTCTTGCGCCGGGCGCTGACGTCCGCGAGCCCGACAAGGACCTCGATGCTGTGCTCCTTGAAACGATCGAGCTGCGTGACCTTGCCGAGGTCCTGGAACCGGCCGTCGATGCGCGCCATGCGGAACCCGCCCCGGCGGAGCCGCTCGAGCACGTCCCGGTGGAGCCCCTTGCGGTTCACCACCACAGGGGCGAACACTCTCGCCAGACGTCCTCCCGCCGTCCGCACGATGTCGTCGACCATCTCGGGAACGGTCCAGGCCGCGACCTGCAGCCCGCACTGGTGGCAGTGCTGGATCCCGATCCGCGCGTACAGCAGCCGGAGGTAGTGGTACACCTCGGTCACGGTGGACACGGTCGACTTTCTCCCGCCGCGCGACATCCGCTGCTCGATGCTCACCGTGGGGGGGATGCCCAGGACGACGTCCACGTCGGGGCGATGCAGCTGCCGGATGTACTGGCGCGCGTAGGCCGACAGCGTGTCGATGTACCGGCGCTGCCCTTCGGCGAAGAGGATATCGAAGGCGAGCGTCGACTTGCCCGACCCGGACAGGCCCGTGACCACCACGAGCCAATCGCGCGGCACGGCCACGTCGATCCCCTTGAGGTTGTGCTCGCGCGCGCCCAGGACCTGTATCGCCCCGGCCGTCCCCGCAGACCCGTCGGGTCGCGCGACGCTCCCTTCCGTCGCCGGGGCGGCGGCCTCGGATCCCGAGGCTCCGTCGAGCCGCTCCGCGAGAAACGCCCCCGTGATGGAGCCGGTATCACCACTGTGCCGCGCCAGGTCCTCCGGGGTACCGGCGGCGACGACGCGTCCGCCCGCCTCCCCGGCCTCGGGCCCCAGGTCGATCACCCAGTCGGCGCACCGGATCACCTCCAGATTGTGCTCGATGACCACGACCGAATTTCCGGACTCAACGAGCCGGTCGAGTGCCTCGAGCAGGACGCGTACGTCGTCGAAGTGAAGACCGGTGGTCGGCTCGTCGAACAGGAAAAGGACGCCGCCGCCCCCGCCCGCCGAAAGGTGCCGGGCCAGCTTGAGGCGCTGCGATTCTCCTCCCGAAAGGGTGTTGACCGGCTGTCCGAGCCGCATGTAGCCGAGACCCACCTCGATCATAGGCTCGAGGCGGGCGACCACGGCCGGCTGATCGCCGAAGAAGGCAAGCGCCTCGGTGGCCGTCATCTCGAGCACGTCCGCGATGCTGCGGCCCCGGAACGTGATCTCGAGCACTTCCCTGCGGTATCGCCTTCCGCGGCACTGCGGACAGGTGATGAAGACATCGGAGAGGAACTGCATCTCGATACGCTGGTGCCCTTCGCCCCGGCAGACTTCACAGCGACCCGCCACCGCGTTGAACGAGAACGACCCGGGCCCCATCCCGCGCTCGCGCGCGGCGCGCAGGGAGCCGTACAGGGCGCGAATCGGATCGAATGCCTTGAGATAGGTCACCGGGTTGGCGCGGGGAGTCCGGCCGATGGGTGACTGGTCCACCATCACGCAGTCGTTGATACGGTCCAGGCCGTGGAGCTCGCGCACCACGGCACGTTCCTCGTCCCCCATGACCGGCTCGTCGCCGCCCCCGGCCGGCCCGGCGCCCGGCGCCGGCAAGGACGCGATGGTGTCGTGCAGGATCTCCTGGACGAGCGTGCTCTTGCCCGATCCCGACACGCCGGTCACACAAACGAGCGCCTGGAGCGGGATGTCGAGGTCCAGATCCCGGATATTGTGGCAGGAAGCCCCGACGAGACGCAGACCCCGCGCGGTATCCACGACACGGCGTTCCGGCAGGGGGATCGAGAGGTCTCCCGAAAGGTATCGGCCCGTGAGGCTCTCCGGGCTCTCCATCGCGCCGGCGGTCGGCCCGGCATAGACGATGCGGCCGCCCGCCTCACCCGCACCGGGCCCCATGTCGATGAGCCGGTCGGCTGCCCGCATGACATCCGGCTCGTGCTCCACGACGACCACCGTGTTGCCAAGGTCCTTCAGCTCGCGAAGGATTCGAATGAGCCTGCGGTTGTCCCGCGGATGCAGGCCGATCGACGGCTCGTCGAGCACGTACAGCGTGTTGACGAGCGATGAGCCGAGCGCCGTGGTGAGGTTCACCCGCTGCACTTCGCCGCCGGAGAGTGTGCGCGACTGCCTGTCGAGCGCAAGGTACTCGAGGCCCACCTCGACGAGGTATCTCAGCCGGGATCGAATCTCACGCAGGAGCATCTCGGTGGCCGCCTTCTCGAACGGCGCAAGCGGCAGGTCATCGAACAGCCGTGCCGCGCGTGCCACGGGGAGCGCATAGATCTGCGCGATGTCCAGCCCACCGATCCGGTACAGGAGCGCCTCCGGCTTGAGCCTCGCGCCGCCGCAGTCGCCGCAGACCGTGTACCCCCGGTAACGCGAGAGGAGCACACGGATGTGCATCCGGTAGGTTCGGGTCTCGAGCCATTTGAAAAACCCCCGCACGCCGTACCAGTCACCGGACCCCTCGATGATGGCGCCTCGCTGACGCTCCGTCAGCGAGGCGAACGGCACGTCCATCGGGATCCGCTTCGAGCGGCAGAACCGCGCGAGGTCACGGGCCTCCTCGCGGTACGCCTCGGTGGTCCACGGCTTGATCGCGCCGCCGGCGAGGGTGCGGCGGGGATCGGGGATCACCTTGCGCATGTCGATCCGGATCACCCGGCCGAAACCCTGGCAGGTGGCGCAGGCGCCGATCGGGTTGTTGAACGAGAAGAGCGCCGGCGTCGGCTCGGCGTACTTCAGATCGCATGCGGCGCAATGGCGTCCGGTGCTGAACGGCATCGTGACGCCGGTGTCCGGGAAGCGCACGGCCGCCGCCCCGGAGCCGTACGCCAGCGCCTGTTCGAGCGAGTCGATCAGACGCTGCCGCTCCTCCGGCCTCCAGACGAGGCGGTCGATCACCACCTCGACCGGACCGGCGGGTCGTTTCGTGCCGTCGAGATCCTCGATCGGCGTCACCCGGCCATCCACGAGAGCGCGCAGCAGCCCCACGCGTGCCAGCTCCCTGCCGACCCGGCCCCACGTCCAGCCCTTGGGAGGCGTGTGACGGAACGTGATCGCCAGCCTGGCTCCGGCCTCGAACCCGGACAGGGCGCTTGCGATCGTCTCCGGTGTGTCCTGCACCACCTCGTGTCCGCAGCCGCGGCAGTGGAGCCGTCCGGCCCGGGTGAACAGCAGCTTCATGTAGTCGTTGATCTCGGTCATCGTGCCGACGGTGGAGCGGCTCGACCGGATCGGGTCGGTCTGCTCGATGGCGACCGCCGGCGGGATCCCCTCGATCCGCTCCACGGCGGGGCGATCCATCCTTTCGAGGAACTGCCGGGCGTACGCCGAGAACGACTCGATGTACCGCCGCTGCCCTTCGGCATACAGGGTGTCGAAGGCAAGGGAGGACTTGCCCGAGCCCGAGGGGCCGGTGATCACCACGAGCGCGCCCACGGGAAGCTCCAGATCGAGCCCCTTGAGGTTGTTCTGGCGGGCACCGACAATCCTGATCACGGGTGGCGGCATGCGGACCAATCCTCCGGCGATGGCAGGGAAAACCGTCAGTATAGCCTGCCATGGACGCCATGAGACCCTTTACCACCCGATACTTCTTTGATATGTTTCGCCACAATCGGGGGTGACGCACCCTTCCCGGACTGCCGCCCCCCCGAGCGCCTCGCGGACCCGTCGATCGGCCGGCGTTTCGCCGTTTTCCGGCACAAGGGACCGAATCATGAACGCGATGCTGTCGAAGATCTGCGCCCTCCTGGAGAGCGGCCGCGCCGACCAGCAGGAGGCCGCCGCGGTGGTTCTGGCGGAGATCGCCCCGAAGGACCCCAAGGTGGTGCGTTCGCTCGGGTCCGCGGCGACGACGGGCCCTCGTCCGGTCCGTCTGCGGGCCCTCGACGCCCTCGCGCGGATCGGGTCCCCCGCGGCGGTGCCCCACCTCCTTCCCCTGCTGGAGGCCTCCGACGACGAGATCCGCGACCGTGCGACCCGCGCCCTGATCCAGATCGGGCCCTCCTCGATCAAGCCGATCGCCCGCCACATCGCCGAAGCGCCCCCCGCGGCACGCCGCTGTCTCATCGCCGTTCTGGCGCGGGTGAAGACCTCGGAGTCGACGAGAGCGTTGCTGTCCCTGGTCGAATCGGGCCACCCGGACGCCTCCCGTGAGGCCGCGCAGGCCCTCTCCTCCCTGTCGCGGGAGATGAACCGGACCGAGCGCACCCGCCTGCGTGGCCTGGTCGAGCGGATACTGAAGGCCCCGCCCGACAAGGCCCCCGAGGGGGCCCTTTCCGCGGCGCTCACCGTGATGGGAGCGACCGCACCGGCGAGCAGCGCCGCCACGCTGCTGCGTCTGGTCGGCCCGCGCTACACGGAGGAGATCCGCCGGGACGCGCTGCTGGCCGTCGCCGCCGTCCTGAACGGCGGCCCGATGCCGGCCCGCGTGCTCGACGGCGTGATGCCGCTCATCGCCGACGGGCCGTCACCCGCGCTGCGTTCCGCGGCGCTCGAGGTGCTGTCAGCCGTGCAGCTTCCCGCCTCGGCCTCGGGCTCGCTGCTCGGGCTGCTCGAGCACGCCGACCCGGCGGTACGCCGCTTCGCCGCGCGGAGGCTCGGCGACAAGGAGTTCGCCGGCGTCAAGGTCTGCCGGCGGCTCCTCCCGGTGCTCGGGAGCGGCGACCCGGCGCTGCGCGAAGCGGCCGCCGAGTCCCTGGGGCGGCAGTCCGCGGCCGCGAGCCTGCTGCTCGAGGAGCTTCTGAAGTGTGACGAGATCCACCGCTGCTGGACGATCGCCCACACCATGCGGCCCCATCTTTCGAAGCTCCGGCGGACCGCCGTGCGGAAGGTCTTCGACGCCGCGCTCGGGGCGCTCACCACCAATCGAAGGATCTGGGAACCGATGCTGTACGTGGTACGCCATCACGATCCGAAGACCATGTACGAGTGGCTCATGGAGGCCTCCGCCCGCTTCAAGAAGGCCCGCAAGTACGCGGAATCGGAGGCCTGTCTCAGGCCGCTGTCACGGGGCGATCACTTCGACAGCGAGGCCCGGTACGCGCTGGCCCTCGCCGGCATCAAGGCCGCCCGCTCGCGCGGATCCGCGTCATCGCCCGCTGCGTCACAGGCGATCGATCTATTCCGCCAGCTCATCCGGGATCCCTCCTTTCCGCTGGTGGAGCGGCTCAAGAAGGAGCGGTCTCTGCTGGAAGTCGAGGATCTGTATCACCTCGGGTTCCAGCTCGCCGAAGGGACCCTCGAGGAGAAGGAGGCCGGCGCAGAGCTGCTCAGACTGGTCGCGGTACGGGCCGGTTCCGGCAGGATCGGCCGATCGGCCCGCAACAAGCTCCGTTCGGAAGGCCTCGGACTCTAGCCGGGTGGCGACGAATAGCCGGAAAGCGCCGAGAGCGCCGCCGAAGGTCCGCCTGCCGTTTGCGCCCGGGGCTCTCACGGACAATCTTCCCCCTCCGAGCCTAACGCCCCGCAAGGAGGTTCACCGATGCGAATCCGTCCCCTGCCGGCCCTGGCGGCCGGCCTCATGGCCCTGCTCTGCCTCTCCCCGGTGGCCGCCGCCGGCGGGCTGAAATCCTTCAAGGGCCCCCTCGTCAAGGACCAGGACACGAGTGTCTCGGTCGAGAACGCCGGCCTGAAGATCGTCAGCTACCGGTTCAGCCGCCAGCCCCGCGGCGCGGAGAGGAATCTTCAAGATCGGATCCGGCCCGAACATCTCGTTCGTCGTCAGAAACGAGGGAACGCTGCCACGCGGCTTCGCGATGGCCGTCGCCCTGTTCGACAGGTCGGGGCTGCTCGTCGGCGCCGGCGCCGAGGACATCTCGGGCAAGCTCGACCCCGGCGAGGAGAAGGAGATCAAGGTAGTCTTCAAGGGAGTCAACCAGAACGTCGCGTCGGCCGCCTCGATGCAGGTGAGTCTCGAGATACAACTCTAGCGCGACGACGCTTCGGGGACGCGTTGGAGAACGAGCGACCCGATGAAGCGCACCGCCTCGGATTTCACGTAGCCACGTGGTGCGGCCTCGCCGCCCTCACCCGAGACAATCGCCTCGACCTCGAACCACACCGAGCCGTCGAGCGGCGACTTGACACGCTGGATGAACCGGACCGGAGAGCCCGGATCGAGAGACACCGCGCCCAGCGGAATCGAGTAGGAGGCCTCCCCGCCCGCCCGGTCGCCCCCGATGCTGTAGGCATCGCGCACACTCGAGCTGGAGATGTCGGAGAGGTCGTGCAGCCGCACCGGGCCACCACGCCTCGAGACCACCTCGAACGTTCCGGCCTTGCCGCTGTCGATGGGCGGGCAGGGGATCTCGGTCAGCGGCGTCTGGAACCGCATCACGATCGAGTCCCCGAGCGGCAGGAACTCGCTGATCGACAGCGTGTCCAAACCGCAGGAGGCGAGGACCCTCGTGAGCTGCCCGCTGTACCCGATCCCTTCCTTCTTGCGCTCCACCCGAAGCAGCTCCTCGCCCGATTCGGGATCGACGCCGATCAGCTCGCGGCTGTCCCCCGGGAGCTGCTCTTTCAGGTCGAGGCGCCGTGGCGGTGCATCGGGGATCGCGATCCGCCATGCGCCCACGATCGGCCGCTGCATGCTGTTGAACACCTTGAAGTCGAGCGGGGGACGGTCCGACCCGCCCTTCGAACCCGCGTCGTTCGGATCCGGGGGAGCCTCCTGACCGGCCGGGGCCAGGACCAGAAATAGGGCGAGCAGGCAAAGGGAGCGCATCGACGCCACTATAGCATCACCTCCGGGCCGGGCACCGTGTGCTACGATGCCCGACTCATGAAGATAGGACTGTTCGGCTTCCCACAGGTCGGCAAGACCACCCTGTTCAATCTCCTCACCGGCGCGCACGTCGAGACGTCCCGCTTCGCTGCGGGCCGCTCCGATCCCAACCTGGGGATCGCCCGTGTGCCCGACGCCCGGCTGTCCCGGCTTTCCGGCATGTTCTCGCCGAAGAAGACCACCCCCGCGAGCTTCGACTACGTGGACATCGTCGGCCTGCAGAAGGGCGACGCCCGCGGCTCGCTCTCCCTGGCGGCTCTCAAGCCGATGGACGCGCTGGCGCACGTCACACGCGCCTTCGCCGACGACGCGGTGCCGCACACCGAGGGGTCGCTCGACCCTGCCCGCGACTTCGAGACGATGGAGATGGAGCTCATCCTGGCTGATCTCGACGCGGCGCAACGGCGGGTCGAGCGGCTGAAGAGCAGCATCCCCAAGACGAACCGTCCTGAAGAGAAGAAGGAGCTCGCGGTCCTGGAGAAGCTGATCGTCACCCTCGAGGCGGGCACGCCCCTGCGCGGCCTGGAGATGTCGGCGGAGGAGGAAAAGCTGCTGCGCGGCTTCGCCTTCTACTCGGCCAAGCCGCTGCTCGTGGTCGTGAACCTGGGCGAGGATCGGACGGCAGACGTGGAGGACGCCGCCGCGCGCTCGGGACTGCGGGAGGCCGCGACGCGCCCCGGTATCAAGGTCGTGGGTGTCTCTGCGAAGATCGAGGAGGAGATGGCCGGGCTCGCCCCCGACGAGGCGGCCGCCTTCCGCGAGGATCTCGGCATTCCGGAGCCGGCCCTCGATCGGATCATCCGCTCCTCGTTCGATCTGCTCGGCCTGATCTCCTTCTACACCGTGGGCGACGACGAGTGCCGGGCCTGGCCGATCCGCCGCGGCACGCCCGCGGCACGCGCGGCGGGCACCATCCACTCCGATCTCGAGAAGGGGTTCATCCGCGCCGAGGTGGTCACCTACGACGAACTCGTGGCCTGCGGGTCGCTGCACGCGGCGAAGGAGAAAGGGGTGCTCCGGCTCGAAGGAAAGGAGTACGTCGTCGCCGACGGCGACATCATGCACATCCGCTCCGGCCTCTGACGCGGGGCCACCGGCGTCAGGCCGTGCTGCTCAGCATCTCGACCAGATCGTCCTCGCGCTCCGGCTCGACTGTCCGCAGGTCGATGACCAGCGCGTCCTCCTGGATCCGCGCCACCACGGGGTGCGGCGCCTTCCGCAGCGCTTCCTCCCACCGCGCCGCGGTGGGCAGGCGGCCCGCCCGTCCCGGGCGGATGCGGACGAGCGTGGTCGGCAGGTCCTCGGCGGGCGCAGCCCCCCCGCCGACCCGCGAGACGCCCTCGACCAGGGTGACGGCATGCCCCTCGGGCAGCCTCGGGGCGAGCCTGTCCGCGAACGCACGCGCCCGCGAGCCGATGCTCGCGGCGTCGGCGAAGATCATCCTCAGCACCGGAATCGCCTGTGTCTGCGTGCCGCGCACATAAACATCGAGGGTCGCCTCCAGAGCGGCGATCGTCATCTTGTCGAGCCGCAGCGCGCGGTAGAGCGGGTTGGCCACCATGGCGTCGATCAGGTTCTGACGCCCCACCGCGATGCCGGCCTGCGGCCCCCCGAGGATCTTGTCCCCGCTGAAGGTGACGATGTCCGCGCCCGCTTCGAGCACGGACGCCACCGTCGGCTCATCGCGGATACCCGCCGGCGCGAGATCGATCAGCGTGCCGCTGCCCTGATCCACCATCAACGGGATGCCGCGGCGGCGAGCGAGATCGGAGAGGGCGACGACTTCGACCTCCTCGGTGAACCCGACCACCCTGAAGTTGCTGCGGTGCACCTTCAGCAGCAGACCCGTCCCGGGGCCGACCGCTTCCTCGTAGTCCGACAGACGCGTCCGGTTCGTGGTGCCCACCTCGCGCAGCCGGCCTCCGCTCTTCGTCATCACGTCCGGGATCCTGAACGAGCCGCCGATTTCGACGAGCTCGCCACGCGAGATCACAACCTCTCTGCCCTCGGCCAGCGCGTTGAGCGCCAGCAGGACCGCTGCGGCGTTGTTGTTCACCGCGAGAGAGCCGAGCCCGGGGAAGAGCTGCGAGAGGCTGCGCCGCAGGTGGCTCGACCGGGAGCCGCGATGCCCCGCCTCCAGATCGTACTCGAGCGTCGTATAGCCGGACGCGACCCGGGCCACGCTCATCCGCGCCTCCGGAGAGAGGACCGCGCGTCCGAGGTTGGTGTGAACGATGACGCCGGTGGCGTTGATGACCGGCACCATGGTCGACGTGGTGAGCCTTGCGAGCTGTTCGGCCACACGCTCGCGGACACTCGCCGCGGCGTCGCCATCCCCCGCTTTCGCCCCCTGCGCGGCCAGGCGGCCGCGCAGCCAGGCCACCGCCTCGCGCACCGCATCGGTGACGAGGGCCCGGCCGTGGGCCGCGATGAGGGGGGTCACGTCCTCATGGCGCAGGATCGAGTCGATGGAGGGAATCTCCCGGTATTCCCGCGCCGTCTCTTTCTTACGATTCATCGCCCCCCCGAGCGGCCGGATTGATCCTCCCGGCGCAAGTCCATATATTATAGGCTGCTGCGGGGCCGCCGGAACCTGTCTCACCATCACCCACGGAACGGACACGGACTCCATGAACGATCCCAATCCCATCGAGGAAGCGCTCAACCACATCGAGGTCGGGATACGGCAGCTCAAGATCCAGTACGACATGTTCTTCGCGGGGGCCATGCCGCGGCAGCCGTTCGAGGTCCGCAAGGATCTCGAGACCCTCATCAAGACCGTGGGCGACATGCGCATGCAGCGGTTCGCGGACCGCTACCGTTTCAACTCCCTCGCCACCAAGTACCAGACCATGGTCGAGCTGTGGAACAAGATGCTGAGGGCCAAGGAGGAAGGGCGCCTGAGGCCCGGCATTCCCGGCTTCGTGGAGCCGATCCGCCGGCAGCAGCAGGCGGCCGCCGGAAACGGCAACGGGAGCAGTCCGCAGGGCCCCGAGAGCTTCACCTTCCGCAGCCCCGAAACCGAAGGCGACTCCCTGAAACTGTTCTATGATAGGTACGTCGAAGCATCGCGTAAGTCCGTGAGCTACGGAAAGTTCCTGAGCCAGATCCTCGCCAAGACCGAGGCGATCAAGAAGAAATCCGGGTGCGAGTCGGTCACCTACTCGATCGAGGTCAAGGGGAAAGGCGTCAGCCTCAAGGCGCGCCCCGCGCGCGGCGGGAAGGAGAAGAAGTGAGGAGCATCGTCAGTCGATCGGCCGCGCTGGCCCTCGCGGTCACCTGCGCGATCCTGGCCGGCGCATGCGCGCATCATCACCGATCCAATGACCTCGAGACGAGCCAGGAGGCGGTCTCGGTCGATGTTTCGAGCCTCTGGAAGCAGGAGACCAAGGACGATCCGATCGCGGCGTATCGCGTCCGTCTGGCCGCCGACCCGTACAATCCGGGGCTCCACAACAACCTGGGCAACGCCTACGTTCTGCAGAACAGGATGGACGACGCGATCCGCGAGTTCAAAAACGCCGCCAGACTCGACCCTGCGTCCCCGGTGCCCTGGAACAACCTGGGAACGACCTACCGGAAGATCGGCAGAATCGGCGCGGCCGAGAGCGCCTTCCGCAAGGCGACCGAGATCGACGACCACTACGCGCTCGCCTGGTACAACCTCGGGACGATCTACGACGCGAAGGACGACTATGACAAGGCTATCGAGTTCTATCTGAAAGCGATCTCGCTCAAGCCGGAGCTCGCGGAGGCCACGTACAACCCGCAGGTGCTGAACAACCCGCACCTCATGGTGGTCAAGCTGCGGCACTTCCTCGAAGAATCGGGCAACGTCGCGCTTCCCCTCGACCGACTTCCCGAATAGCAGCGGAGTGGATGAGGCGATGGCTGTCCCCACGGCTCGCTCGAGGCGGACGGCCGGAGTCGCCGGCGTGAGCCTGCTGCTCATCCTCGCCGCGGCCCCCTCGCGGGCGCTGGGATGGACCCCTGCCATGGACGACCGCGTGGCCCACGAGGCGATTCGCCTCATGCCGACGTCGCTGCGGGAGATCCTCGAGACCCATCTGGCCGACATGACCGCCGGCATAAGGGAGGCCGCCGGTGACGAATCCGGGCCGGATCACACGCTCGACCCGGGTCAGGAAGGATCCAGCGCCGCCACCCTGGCCGCGAGAAAGGTCGCCGAGACGATCGCCATGATCAACGGCCATAAACCATTCGCCGACGTGGCGCGCTCGATGGGCGCCCTGGCGCATGTCATCGGCGATCTGAACGACCCTCTCCAGGTCTCGAGCGACGACCCGGCAGAGCAGCGCTACGCGGGCGATTACGCATCCTATGTCGAGAGCAATCTGGATCGGTACCCACTCGTCTTCTACGGGTGGAAGGACACGCATCTGGGCCTGCCGGGCCGACCGGCTGACGGCGACGTCGCCTCGTTCGCGGAGTCGATCGCCCGGCGCAGCCGCGAGCACTACCGGCACATCCGCCGCGCCTACGCCTCCAGCGACCCCCGTCCCGTCGCCCAGCGCTTCGACGTGCGATCGCTGCCGTTCGGCATCGGCTCGCTCTGCTATTCTCATACCGTAACCGACACCGCCAGGATCTGGCTTCACATCTGGGGGCGCGCCCACGGCGATCTTCGCGGCACCCCCTACCTCGCCCGGGAGCTTTCGGCGGGGATGTCAAGCGGGGGACGACCATGAGCCGCAGGATCAAGCGTGCGCTGCTGAGCGTGTTCGACAAGACGGGGATCATCGACTTCGCGAAGGGGCTCTCCGAGGCCGGCGTGGAGATCGTCTCGACGGGCGGCACCGCACGCGCCCTGGCCGAGGCCGGCGTGAAGACGCGCGAGATCTCCGACCTGACCGGGTTCCCCGAGATGCTCGACGGGCGCGTCAAGACGCTTCACCCTCGGGTCCACGGCGGCCTGCTCGCAGTGCGCGACAACCCGGGGCACATGAGCCAGGCGGAGGAGCACCGCATCGAGATGATCGACCTGGTCGCGATCAACCTGTACCCGTTCGAGCGCACGGTGGAGGAGAATCCGGACGATCGCGCGCGGATCATCGAGATGATCGACATCGGCGGACCGGCAATGCTCCGCTCCGCTTCGAAGAACCACCGTTACGTCACCGTCGTCGTCGACCCGGCCGACTACCCCCGAGTCCTCGAGCAGGTTCGTGCGGGAGGAGTGCCGGACGCCATGCGCCTCGAGCTCGCCGCGCGGGCCTTCGGCCGCACCGCGGGCTACGACGCGGCGATCGCCGCGACGATGGAGCGGTTCCGGGGTGAAACCGCCGGCTTCCCCGACAGGCTGGTCCTCTCCTATCACAAGGTCGCCGATCTGCGCTACGGAGAGAACCCGCATCAGAGCGCAGCGCTGTATGCCGATCCGCGCGAGACCGGCTCCTCCGTCGTCACCGCCGAGCAGCTGCAGGGCAAGGAGCTCTCGTTCAACAACATCCTCGATCTGGACGCCGCATGGGGCCTTGCGGGCGACTTCGATACGCCGGCCTGCGCCATCATCAAGCACAACAACCCGGCGGGGGCGGCTCTGGCCCCGACCCTCGAGGAGGCGTACCGCCTCGCGCTGGCCTGCGATCCACTATCCGCGTTCGGTGGGATCGTGGCTTTCAACCGGACCGTCACCGGTGGAGCGGCCCGCGAGATGTCCAGCCTGTTTCTCGAGGCGGTCATCGCCCCCGACTACGATCCCGAAGCGCTGGAGGTGCTGCGGGCGAAGAAGAACCTCCGCGTCATGAGGACCGGGACGCCCGAGTCCGCTCAGGTCGGCCGGGACTACAAGCGTGTCGCCGGGGGGCTGCTCGCCCAGGACAGGGACAGGTCCGCGATCGACCGTTCGTCGCTGAAGATCGTGACCCGGCGCCCCCCCACGCGGGAGGAGATGGACTCGCTGCTGTTCGCGTGGCGTGTGGCACGCCACGTCAAGTCCAACGCGATCGTCTACGCGAAGGGCACCGCCACCATCGGGGTGGGCGCGGGGCAGATGAGCCGCGTCGACGCGGTCAGGCTCGGCGCGATGAAGGCCGCCGTGCCGCTCGAGGGATCGGTGCTCGCCTCGGACGCCTTCTTCCCCTTCCGCGACAATATCGATGAAGCGGCCCGTGCGGGCGTCCGCGCCATCATCGAGCCCGGCGGCTCGGTCCGCGACGCCGAGGTGATCCAGGCCGCCGATGAGCACGACATCGCGATGGTGTTCACGGGCCGCCGCCATTTCAGACATTGACGCATTCGCTGGGTGATACGACACAGCCCCGGCCGTGAGCGACGGGCGCGTGGCCGCGGCTTCTTCCTGTAAGTATCTTAAATACAAACACTTACCCGAACCACATCCATCTCGCCCGCCGTGGCGTCACCCTTGCATCCTTTATCGCAGGGGCCCGCCCCGCCAGGGGTCTCACGCCCCGCCTGGTAGACGGGAGCGTCCGCGGAAGGCCCGGGGCCCCTCCAAGGAGGGCCTGGCCATGACCTGCAAGTCGTTTGGTGCCGCCTCTACGATCCTTCTCCTCGCCTGCGTCGTCGCCGGCGCGGCTCCCTCACCACCGGTTCCGGCCTCGATGGTCTCGCCACAGTGGGTCGCCCTGCACACGGGCGAGCCAGAGCTGCGCATCCTCGACGTGCGCGCCAACCCGCACGACTACTTCGTCGCACACGTCCCCAACGCCGTCAACCTCTCCGACTCGTCCCTCCGCGGCCCGTGCGAGGGGATCCCGGCGCAGTACCAGGCGCCCGGGACCCTGGCGGCGATCCTCTCACGCGCGGGTGTGCGTCAAAGCGATCGTGTCGTCGTCTACTCGGACGGTGCGGACGTGCTGGGGGCGACGCTCGTGGCGTACGCGCTCGAGCGTCTCGGGCACCCGGAGGTGATGGTGATGGACGGCGGCTGGTCGGCCTACCGCGAAGCCGGGCTGAGGACCTCGCAGGACTATCCGGCCTACGACGAAGGCTCCCTGCCGGCGCTCGATAACACCTCGATACGCGTGAACCTGGACGAGGTGCGCGCGCTGCTTGGGCAGCGAGACGCGACCTTCATCGACGCGAGGCCCGCCGAAGAGTACAGCGGCAGGGTGGACACGTGGATCCGCAACGGCCACATCCCGGGAGCGCTGAACATCGACTGGCATCTGCTGGTGCGTGAGGACAACCCGCACGCGTTCCGCTCGGCGGAAGAGCTCCGCTCGCTCTACGAGGTCCGGACGATCTTCAGAAAGGACGACATCATCCTGTACTGCGGCACGGGGCGGGAGGCGACGCTGCACTATTTCGTTCTCAAGCACGTACTCGGCTATCCGAGAGTCCGTCTGTACGAGGGTTCATGGAAGGAGTACGCAGCGCATGAGGAGCTTCCGGTCGAGGCCGACTACCCGCGCATCGCGTCCGACTGATACCCGCGGGTGTATGCTCTCCTGATGCCGCCCGCCCCCCCGGGCGGCATCAGGAGGCTATTCCGTGACCGGCAGCCGCTCCATCCGTGACCTTCCCTCCGCGCTGACGCGCCGCGACGAGATCTCACGCCGCATGCGGGGCAGGACGCCCGTGGTCTTTCTCGATTACGACGGCACGCTCGCTCCCATCGCCCCCCGGCCGGAGCTTGCCTCGATGCCTCCGACCACGCGGCAGCTCGTGAGCGAGCTGGCGGACGCCGCACCGCTCGCGATCATCAGCGGGCGCGACATGCGTGACGTGGCGGCGCTCGTCGGTCTGCCCGGGCTCGTCTACGCGGGCAGCCACGGCCTGGAGATCTCCGGCCCGGGCGGGCTCCGGCTCGAGCACGAGGAGGGGCTGCAGTGCCTCCCCGACCTCGACGCGGCGCAGGAGGCGCTGATGCGGGCACTGGGCGCGGTCCCCGGCTCGCAGGTGGAGCGCAAGCGGTTCAGCATCGCGGTGCACTACCGCAACGTCGCGCCGGGTGACGAGACGCAGGTCGTTTCGACCGCGGCACGCGTCCTCGGCGCGCACCCATGTCTGAGACGCGCTGATGGCAAGAAGGTGATCGAGCTGAGGCCCGACATCGACTGGGACAAGGGCCGTGCGGTGGACTGGATCCTCTCGGCACTGAAGCCCGCCGGCGACCCGCTGCCCGTCTACGTCGGGGACGATCTCACGGACGAGGACGCATTCGCGACCCTGGAAGGCCGCGGCCTGACCGCCGTCGTCGAGGGCGGAGATCACCCGACGCACGCCGAATATTCCCTGTCGGGTCACGACGAGGTGGAACGGTTTCTGGAGCTGCTGATCCGTGCGGCTTCGGGGCCGCTCAGTACCTGAAGACCGCCGCCAGGTCCCCTTCGTCCACCGGCATCATCTCGCCTTCCACGACGTACACCCTGCCGCCTTGCAGCATCGTGTGTACGGCCCCGAGGTCGAGCAGGTCCTGGTTGCCGTCCCGGTGCTCGTCATCGCGCTCGAGCCGGCGCTGTTCGTGGTCGTAGCGGCCCCAGGCACGCGCGCCCTTCCTCAGAAAGAGGGTCTCCACTCTGCCGTCGAGCGAGGCCGGCAGGATGACGTCGAGCTGCTCCGAGGCCCTGCCCGTTCCCGAGAGCTGCTGGAAGCGGCTTGCCGCCACCAGATGCTCGCGGGCGAAACGCGGCTCGACAATCGACCATGCGCGCTCCCTGAGCTCGCCGGGGCTCAGCTCGGAAGCGTTCACCCGGATCTCGTCCTCCACGAGGTCGGGCAGCGCGGCCGCCTCGCGGAAAATCGGCAGCAGATACTCCACACCGGCCAGGACGAGAGGCGCCTCGCGGTCGCGCAGGATCTCCTTGAGACCCTTGCCCACCACGCCGAAGAACTTGCGCAGCTCCGGCTTCACGTCGTCGGCGCCGCCGCCCTGTCCGTGGAACATGGCGGGCCGGCCGCCGCCTCCGGCGGGCGCCCCCGTGTGGAACTGGAGGTGTGCCTCCTCGGTCTCGCTGCCGACCACTTCCTTGAAGCTCACCGGCATTTCACCCAGATCGACCTCCCCGATCTCGTAGCGCGTGCATTCGTACAGCTTCATCTGCTTGCGATTCACGCTCAGGACGTAGAAACGGCCGTTCGTCGTGAGGAGCCTCAGCAGCGGCTTCGCGTAGAACCTGTCCTCGACGATCGCGAGCTCGTCGAGCTTGATCGGCACGCGGTAATAGCGGAAGAACCCCGGGGAGAGATAGACCGCGAGACCGTCGCGCTGATGCTGCCAGAACAGGGAGTCGTCGATCAGCTCGTACGCGGGCCGGAACATGTCCCGCACCTCGGGGGGCCGCAGTCGCTGGCCCTCGAGCACGCGCTCCTCGGCGCGCCGAACGAGATTCTTGAATCGTCTGGCGTTCTGAAGCGATTCCCTGCCCGCCTTCTCGGTGGACAGGAAGATCGAAACCCGGTCGCTCCCCAATCCCTCGACCAGCGCTCGGAGCTCCTCCCTCGAGAACAGCCTCATCGTCTCCACCTCCCCTGGCCCTCGCATCCCGCCGGCAGGCGACCGGCCGGGCCCGAGGGCACCGTCCGCGACGACACGGCCGCCCTTTCCGTGTGGTGCGGGGGGACGTTGTCGTCGGCTCGTGCTGGTTTGCAGTGAATTCTATCACGGGCCGGCGCACCCATCGAGGCGACGCCGGGACCGGGGGCGGCCCGTACGGAGGTCAGCGCTGGCCGAGCGCCCTGAGGGACAGCGACGCCGCGAACGCGTCGAAGGCGGCGTCACGGGTCCTGCCGTGGTACCGCTGGGCAATCTCGCGGCCGCGCGCGGAGCTCTTGTCGTTGGGCGAGATCTCGAGCGCCTCGCCGAACTTCTCCTCCGCCTCGTCGACGGCGCCCGCCTGGAGGAGAACGACCCCCCAGTTGTACCAGGAGTTCCTGATAGACGTGTCGAACTGCTTGATCTCGGGATAGTCGAGCTGCAGGCGATAGAGCTTGTGCAGCGCCGAGGCGTAGTCCTGCTCGTTGAAGTATCTCGTGGCGAGGGCGGTCTCCTCCTCCAGGCGCGCCTGCCGCTCGAGTTGCTGCATTGCATCGTCAAGCTGGTCGCTGGCCTTGAAGTCTAGCGGGTCGAGCTCCGCCGCCTTGCGCAGCGCCAGGACCGCCTCGGCCCAGTGCTTCTCCGCATACTCCCTCAGCCCTTCACGCTCCATGGTCGCGGCCTGCTGCTTGAGGTCCTCCACCTTCGGAAGCTCCGGGGCCGGCTCCGGCGGCTTCGGCTTGGTGCCCGGCAGAACCTGAAGCGGCGCGGTCGAGGAAGCGGCCTGCGCCGGCGGCGGTGCCGGCCGTGGCGGCGGTGGCTGGGTCGTCGCCTGAGCCGAGGGCATGGACGAAGCGTCCGTGCCGAACCAGAGATAGGCGCCGACGGCGACGGTGACGAACACGGCGGCTCCGGTCGTGGCGATCAGCAGACGCTTGAACCCACCCCGCGGCGGGGGGCCGGCCATCCGGCGCGGGCGGGGGGCCGGGGCCGGCCGGTCTTCCGGATCGGGGGCCGGTTCCGGCGCCGGGTCCCGATCGAGCGCCAGAGCCACGCTCGCCCCGTCAAAGAGGTCCTCCTCGACCGGGGGCTTCTCGGCCTGCGCCTCGCTGGCGGCCGAGACATCGAGCTTGATCGTCTGTCCCTCACCGGTCAGACGCGCGTTGATCTGCTCGACGTACGACGCGGCCTCCACGTGGAACGGGCTGATGGAGAGCAGATGATTGAAGAGGCCGAGGGCCTCCTCGAGCCGGTCGGCGTCGTATGCATCCACCGCGCGGAAGAAAATGTCGTCTATCTCGCGTGTCTGCTCGTCGATCGCTGCCTTGGCCTCATCCATGAGCTGGGAGGCCCGGGCATTGGTCTGGTCCAGGGCGAAGACCCGCGACCAGATCTCCACAGCCTCCTGGGGCTTGCCGGCATCGAACGCAGACTGCCCTTCCTCGATGAGCTGCTCGATGCGGGCCGCACCCGTGGCGACGCCGCCCGCGTCGGGGGCAACCGGATCCTCGAGCGGGATCCCGCCCACGTGAGGCGGATCGCCGGCGGCATCCACCGCCGCGTGCTGCCCGGTCTCGATGTCGAGCGGCACGGCAGCCGTCTCGTCGTCGGCGGCCAGGGACAGGATGCCGCACGCCTCCATGTTGGACGGATCGATCTGAAGCGCTTTGGAGGCCGCCGCGGTCGCATCCTTGTTGCGCCCCTCCTCGAGCGCCGCCCGCGCCTCGACGAGCAACGCCTCGACGTCACCCTCCGGTGCCTCCTTGGGAGTGAATCCCGCCGAGCGGCCGATCTCCTCGGCGAGCGCGCGGACCTCGGGACTCTCCGGTGCCAGCTCGCTCAGGATGGTGCAGCCTTCGAGTGCCTGCTCCATCTCCCCCGCGGCCATCAGCTCCCTGACGCGGGCCAGCCCGGCGGCCACCTTTTCGTCATCGGCGGCGGGAGACGGCGGCGTGGGCGTTCCTTCGGACGGCGCGGCGGTTGCCACTGCGGCCGTTGAGCCACCATGCTCGGCCATCAGAAGACTCGCCATTCGGATCCCCTCTCGCGCCTTCTGCTCGGCGGGAGAAAGCTCGAGGACCTCGCGCCAGAGCTGAACCGCCTGCTCGTACTGGCCCTGGTTGTACCGCTCCGCCGCTTCGTCCAGCAGCGCCGTGATCCGCTCTGCGCTCATCCGTGAGGTCTCCTCGCCGCGAGGGGTCGCATGGCCCGCCCCCCGCCACAGGGGGCGCGGCGGGCTATAACATGGTGCCCGACCCACACACAGGCAAGCCGCAGCATTGCGAGGATGAAGCGAAACGTGCTGGTGGACGAGGGTTTTCAGGCAGGGTCGAACCGGTCCACGATCCCCACGATGGCCGCGTCCAGCGGCGCCTGTTTCAGACGCACGGCCTCTCCGGCCGAACGCCCCTCGACAACCACGAGGACCCGCTCGCCCGGGCCGGCGCCGACCGAATCGACAGCCATCATCTCGTCGCCGGACAGCGCGCCCGATGGGGTCTCGGGCTGGACGAGCAGCAGCTTGAATCCCGTGAAGGTGGGGTGTTTCGCCGTGGAGACCACCTGACCGATCACGCGCGCGATGAGCATGGGAGGGGCCCGCTCACCGCCCGGCCCCGACCGAGACGGTGTCGACGATCCCGACCACGCCGGCGTCGGCCGGGACATGATCGGGCAGGAAGGCGTGCGCCGCCTCGCGGCCTCGCACGAAGACGACCAGCTCCGCGGCGCCCGACCCCACCGCGTCCACTGCGACGAGCGGAGGGCCGGTCTCGGCCATCGCCGCATCGAGGGGCTGGATGAGGAGAAGCTTGCGCGCCTCGAGCCCGCGATCCTTGTGGGTGGCGACGATGCGGCCGATCACCCGCGCGAGCCTCATGCGTCCTTTCCCCGCTGCCGGTCGAGCGAGACGGTGTCGACGATGCCGATGATGGCCGCGTCGACCGGAGCATCCTTCGTCCGGGAGGTCATGCGGGCGGAGGAGCCCGTGACGACCAGCACGGTTTCGGTGTAGCCGGCGCTCACGGTGTCGACCGCCACGACGGGCGCCCCCGCGTCCCGGCCGGTCGGGTCGACCGGCTGCACGACGAGCAGCTTGCAACCTTCGAGGCGGTCGTCCTTGCGGGTCGCCACGACGGTGCCCACAATCCTCGCGAGATACATGACGGTCTCCCCGGCGCGTCAGCTCCGGACGGTCTTTCCGATCGGGAGACGATCCTCGAGGCTCTGATGCGGCCTCGGGATGACGTGTACGGACACCAGCTCGCCGACACGGCGGGCCGCGGCCGCGCCGGCGTCGGTCGCCGCCTTGACGGCCGCCACGTCTCCACGCACGATCGTCGTAACCAATCCGGAACCGATCTTCTCGTAGCCGACCAGCGTCACCTTCGCCGCCTTGACCATGGCGTCGGAGGCCTCGATCATCGCCACGAGCCCGCGGGTCTCGATCATCCCCAGGGCCTCGCCCATGCGTTCCTCCTTCTCATCCTTCATGCGTTCTCCGTCTCAGGCATCAAATGCTCTTCACGACGTCGGTGATCAGGTCGATCAACTCGTCCCTCGTGAGCTGGTAGGTCCCGCCCGGGGCGGGTGCCGCCGCAGACCCTCCCGAGGTCTGTGTCATCTTCTCGTCGAGCACCCGGCAGCTCAGGCAGGCATGAGCGGGCGGATTGAACTGGAGCCGATCGCGGATCCGTCTCAGCTTGGACACGTGCTCATCCGACAGGGGCCGCTCCGTCCCGAGCGTTCTCGCCACCACGTAGATGTGGGCGGAGTGCTCGAGCGTCTCCATCCGGTCATAGGCGGCGAAGACATCCGGGCCCACCGTGAGCGCGCCGTGGTTCGCGAGCAGGATGCCGTCGGATGCCGCGAAGGGGCGCACCGCCTCGGCCAGCTCGGGCGTGGTGGGCGTCGCGTACTCGGCGAGGGGCACCGTCCCTAGGGTGAGAATCACCTCGGAGAGCAACGGCTGGTCGAGCGCGATCCCCGCCACGGCGAACCCGGAGGCATGCGCCGGATGCGCGTGCACCACCGCGCCGATATCCGGGCGCTCGTGGTACATCACCAGGTGCATCTCCAGCTCCGAGGAGGGCTCGCGCCGACCATACAGTCTCGTGCCGCGCATGTCCGTGACCACGAGGTCCTCGGGTCCGAGGCGGCCCTTGTTGAGGCCCGTGGGGGTGGTGAGGATGCGGTCCTCGGACATCCGGACGCTGACGTTGCCGTCAGCCGCCGCGATGAACCCCTTCTGGTACAGTCGCCGCCCCACCTCGACGATGTCGTTGCGGTGCTCGAACTCCCGCTTGCCCAGGGGGCCGGGGCGCGTCGCCTGTCCGTAACCGCCGTAGGGTCCGTCCACCCGCCCCTCTCGTGCGCCGACCGGAAGGCCCTACGAGGCCAGTTCCTCGGTGTGGGATGATCCGGAGCCGGCCTGATGCCGGGAACGACACTCCTCGGAACAGAAGAAGTGCGTCCGGCCTCCCTCCTCCAGGGAGAGGGCCCTCGTCTTCGGAATGAACGTGTTGCAGACTCTGTCGCGTACCAGTTCGGTCGAGCCTTCCCGGCGTCGGGCCTGCTGCCGCCCGCTCCGCCCCGAAGCCGGCCTTGCGGGCGCGAACATCCGGCGCAGCATCACCCAGGCGAACGCGAAAAGGGCCGCGATCAGCAGGAAGCGTCTCACGACGGGCTCCTCGGGGCGGTCGCGTTGCCGTTCTGCGCCTTGACCTTCTCGAATCTCGGCTTCCACCGCCTTCATGTCGAGCGCGCCGGGGTTGAGCTCGACGACCTTGCGGAAGGCCGCATCGGCCTTCTCGTAATCACCCAGGTCGTAGAGGTTGACGATCGCGATGTTGAACCAGCTCTTCCAGTGGTTCGGGTCCTGCGAGAGGCTCTTCTCGAAGGCGGCCAGTGCCTCCTTCGTCTTGCCCATCTCCCGCAGGCACGCACCCATGTCTGTCCTGACATCCGGGTTGTTCGGATCCACGTCGAGGGCACGCTGGTAGAGGTCGGCCGCCTTGTCGAACATCGAGGCGTCCATGTACATGTTGCCCATGCGGACCAGCGCGACGAGATTGTTCGGATCCTGATCGAGGGCCTGCCTGAGCGCCGCGAGCTCCTGCTGGACCTGCGCCATCCGGTCGGCCTGCGGGCCGCCCCCGGCCGCCCCGGCGGGGGGCGCGTTGCCACCCATCGGGGCCGACGGCGGCGCCGCAGCGGCCTGCGTGACGCCCATCATACGGCCGGTGTGGATCTCGTAGGCCGTCACATAGCCGAGGAGGAAGCCGAAGATGATGCCGGCGATGCCGAAGGAGATCTGCTTGCTGGAAATCCGCTCGCTGGTGCTCACAACGGGAGGGTAGATGAAACGGCGGCGGCAGGTCAAGGCCGCGTCCCCTCCTTGATCGCGGGCAACCCCTGTGTTATAGGTGAGTCCCATTCTCTGGGGGTGTTATTGACCGCGAGAGCCCTGAGGAGGAGTCCGGCCGTCGTGACGGGCCTCTGTATCGTGCTCTTCGTCACGACGCTCGCGGCGCTCTCGATCGAGTTCGGTGTGCCGCAGCAATCGATCCTCTCAAGGTACGTCCTCGACTACGGGCCGCACGAGGAGGATCGGACGATCGAGTCGCCTCCGACCCCACCCGATTCGCGCCACTGGCTCGGCACCGATGTCCAGCGGCGCGATCTGCTCTCGAGGCTGCTGCACGGGTCGAAGATCTCGATTCAGGTCGGGCTCGCGGCCGAAGCGATCGCCCTGCTCCTCGGTCTTGTCATCGGGGCCCTGGCCGGTTTCTTCGGCGGCTGGATCGACACCGCGCTCATGCGGCTGGCCGACATCATGCTCGCCTTTCCGGTGCCGATACTGGCGATGGCGGCGATCGCCGTCTTCGATACGCGGAGCATCACCCTCGTGTTCGTCGTCCTCGGGCTGATGGGATGGGCCGGGATCGCCCGGCTGACGCGTGCGCAGTGCCTCTCGGTGCGCGAGCGCGGCTACCCGGAGGCGGCTCGTGCCATCGGCGCGGGCAACACGCGGCTGATCACCCGGCACATCCTGCCCGTGGCCGCGGCTCCGGCACTGGTCGCCGCGTCGGTCGGCGTCGCGGGCAACATCCTGACCGAGGCGTGGCTCTCGTTCCTGGGACTGGGCGTGCAGGGTCACGCCGTGTCGTGGGGACGGATGATCGTCGACGCCCAGCCCGAGCTCGTGATCCGGCCCTGGCTGTGTGTTTTCCCCGGGATCGCGCTCGGTATCACCGTGCTCGGCTTCGTGCTTCTCGCGGACGGCCTGCGTGACGCACTCGATCCGAGGACCCGGGTCGCCACCCACACTTCCTGAGGAGATGACACGATGAGGCTCCGATCGCTCCTTGCCGCCGCGCTGGCGCTGGCGCTGCTCGCGTCGTGCGCGACGACCACCGACCAGACGCCGGCAACGGACGAAGGGCGGACGCTGCATTACCGGATGCCGGAGGACCCGCCCTCGCTCGACCCGTTCCGGGCGGGTGACGACAACTCGCTCGTATACGTCTATCTGATCTTCGACGGTCTGGTGGAGTTCGTGCCCGGCACGCTCGAGGTGCGGCCGGCGGTCGCGCAGTCCTGGACGGTCTCGGACGACGGGAAGACCTACACCTTCACGCTGCGTCCCGGCGTGAAGTTCCACAACGGCCGCGAGGTGACCGCCGACGACGTGGTCTGGTCGGTCCGCCGCGCGCTCTCACAGGACGCGCAGTCGGGCAAGGATTCCTTCTTCGAGGCGCTGGAGGGGAAGGAGGCGTTCTGGTCGGGCAGCTCCGAGGAGCTCCCCGGGGTATCGGCCCCCGATCCGCACACGGTGGTGTTCAGGCTCGCCTATCCATTCGAGCCGTTTCTCTCGATCCTGGCGAGCGAGGCGGGCTCGATACTCCCGCGCGAAGTCTACGCCGACCCGGACAAGGGGTATCAGAGGCATCCGGTCGGATGCGGCCCCTACCGGTTCGAGTCATGGCAGCCCGGCATCTCCCTCGACCTGAAGCGGTTCACCGGGCACTGGAAGCCGGCACCCGACAAGGGCATAGACGAGATCGCGTTCCGCTTCATCAAGAGCGCCTCCACGGCGATGGAGCAGTACCGGGCCGGCGGGATCGATTTCACCCAGGAGATCCCGCCCGGCCAGAGGGAGGCGATCCGCGCGGAAATGCCCGACCAGTTCCACAACTGGCCCCGGCTGAGCATCTTCTACTTCGGGTTCGACCATGCGGCCGGACCGTTCGCCGGACAGCCGCTGCTCCGCCAGGCGGTCCTGCACGCCGTGGACCGGGATTTCATGGTCCGGGTGCTGCAGGAGGGGAAGGACCTCGTGGCCAGCGGGGTGATCACGCCGGGGATGACGGGTTTCGATCCCGACCGGGAGCCGCCCGCCTACGACCCGGATCTGTCGAAGCGGCTCCTCGCACAGGCCGGGCATCCGAACGGCGAGGGACTTCCCGAGATCGTCTATCTGAGCAATGAAACCGAGGGCTTCCGCCGGATCGGCGAGCGTCTCGAATCGGATCTGGCGCGTGTCGGGATCCGGCTCCGTGTGAAGATGCTCGACTTCGGTGCGTTCCTTCAGGCGCTGACCACGGGCGCGGCGCCCGAGGGGGGCGAGGCTCCCGCGTTCGGCCTGTACCGCATGAACTGGTACGCCGACTATCCCGATCCGGACAACTTTCTCGGCATGCAGTTCGCGACGGGTGCCGGCGGGAACTTCGGGCGGTACAGCAACCCGGCGTTCGACCGGCTGATCGATGAGGGCCGCCGGGAGCGCAATGCGGACCGCCGCGCCGCGATCTACCGGCAGGCCGATACGATCCTCCTCGAGGACGCGGCGCTGGTGCCGGTGTACTGGTACGGGCAGGACATCATGCTCAAGCCCTGGTTCACGGGGCTCGAGCCGAGCCCGCTCGGCGCCTTCGGGATCGCCTGGGAGGAGATGACCGCGGGACGATGACCACATACATCGTCAGAAGGCTGCTGTGGATGATCCCGGTGCTCTGGGCGGCGGCCACCCTCGTCTGGGTGCTGATGTTTCTCATCCCCGGCGACCCGGCCCGGATACTCGCGGGCCAGAACCCCGACCCCGACGTGATCGCGGCGGTCCGCGCGGAGTGGGGCCTCGACAGACCGCCCGTGGTGCGATACGGGATGTTTCTCTCGAAGCTGGCGCGTCTCGATCTCGGCACGTCGTACGTCCAGCAGGGTCGCAAGGTGAGCGCGATCATCGCGGAGAGCATGTTCCGCACCTTCGTTCTCGCCCTCACGGCCACGGCGCTGGCGGCAATCGCGGGAGTCCTGCTGGGCGCTCTGGCGGGCGGTCATCGCGGCTCGGTCTTCGACGGGGTGACCAGCGTGGTGTCCGCCGCGGGGATCTCCCTTCCGACCTTCTGGCTCGGTCTGATGCTCATGCTCGTCTTCTCGTCCCGTCTCGGCTGGTTCCCGGTCGAAGGATACGGCCACGGGGTCACGATCCTCGGGGTGCGGATGCCGGGGCTGATGCACATGGTGCTCCCCACCGTGACCCTCTCCGTCTTCTCCGCCGGGTTTCTCGCGCGCGTCACGCGCGCCTCGGTGGTGGAGGAGGCGTCGCAGGAGTATCCCCGTGCCGCTCTCGCGCGCGGGGCCTCCGGGTCCGCGGCGTTGTGGCGGCATCAGCTCTCCAACTCGCTGCTCCCCGTGGTGACCCTGATCGGGCTCAACTTCGGAAGTCTGCTCGGCGGCGCGATCGCCACGGAGACGGTCTTCAACTGGCCCGGTCTCGGGCTGGTGATGCTGCGCGCGCTCAACAACCGCGATCTGCCGGTCGTGGAGGGGGGAGCCATCGTCCTGACCGCGGCATTCCTCGTCGTCAATACGCTCGTGGACATCTCCTATGCCTGGCTCGACCCGCGTGTGAGGCGCTAGGGAACCACCCGACGAGCGTGCGCCCGGAGGTGCCGGTCATGGCGGCAGTCCACTATACTGGCGTCCATCATGCCTGAAACGCCCACCCGCAGCGGCACCGGGACAGATCTCCTGGGCCGGGAACCCGAGGATCTCGAACGGCTGCTCGAGGAATTCGGCGAGAAGCGCTTCCACGCGATGCAGCTGTTCCGGTGGATCCACGCGCGTCGCGCGCGCCGCTTCGACCAGATGACCGATCTGTCGCTCGATCTGCGGCGGCGTCTGTCCGCCTCCTTCAGGCTGGCTCGGCCCGAAGCGCGGCGGGTGCAGGCCTCGACCGACGGCACGCGGAAGTACCTCTTCGCGCTCGCGGACGGTGGAAGCGTCGAGTCGGTGTTCATGCCCGAGGAGCGGCGCGTGACCTTCTGCATCTCGCCCAGATCGGCTGTGCGCTCGACTGCCGCTTCTGTCTGACGGCGCAGATGGGTCTGACGCGGCACCTGTCCGCAGCGGAGATCGTGGGACAGGTGCTCGAGCTGCTCGACGACAACGGGTCCCGTATCGAGCGACGCGCGGTCAACATCGTGATGATGGGGATGGGCGAGGCGCTCCACAACTACGAGCAGGCCACCGCCGCCGTGAGGCTTCTCGCGCATCCGGAGGGTATCGGCATCCCGCGGCGGCGGATCACGCTCTCCACGGCGGGGCTGGCCCCCGCGATCGACCGTCTCGCCGCGGAGCCGGTGCGGCCCCGTCTCGCCGTCTCGCTCAACGCCACCACGGACGAGGTGCGCTCCCGTCTCATGCCGATCAACCGCCGCTATCCGCTCGCGACGCTTCTCGACGCGTGCGCCCGGTATCCGATGGCGCCTCACGAGCGCCTCACCTTCGAGTATGTCCTGCTGAAGGACATCAACGACACGCCCGAGGATCCACGTCGCCTCGCCGCGCTCATGGGGCGCCACCGGGTGCGCGCCAAGGTGAATCTGATCCCGTTCAATGCCGGCGGTGGGCTGGCATACGCGGAGCCTCAGGCCGACGCGGTGAGACGGTTCCGCGACCGCCTGCTCGCGCTCGGGGTCCCCGCCTCGATACGCAGGAACCGGGGGCGTGATGTCGCCGCGGCGTGCGGGCAGCTCGCCCTGATGGACGAGACCGGAGCCCCCCCACCCACAAGGAGTAGTACTTTATCCTTGACAGGGGCCCAATACCTTGGGTATGGTCGCCTTGGTACTCCCGGGGCTGCCGTCCTCTCGGCAAACCATAAAACCCCCGCAGGACCGAGGTCACCGCACACCGGGCTGGATACAGTATCCCCCCAACCGCGAAACGCCACGCTCTTGACGGCCCCGGGAGCCCGACGCGCGGCGATGGTTAGCGGTCATGCATACCGTGTGCTACTTTCGCCGGATGCGCGCCCCGCTGCGAACGCTTGCTCTCCTCCCGCTCCTCATCGCCGCGGCATCGGTCGCCTGCGCCGGCTTTTCCGGCCGCGGTGCCGTCACGACCCAGAACCGGATCTTCGCCGCGCGCGATCGCGTCCTGCCGGCGCTCGTCCACATTCAGCCGGTGCTCGAGGTGTACCGCGCGGGCGAGAAAGGGAAGATCGCGGTCACCGGCTCGGGCGTCATCTTCTCCCCCGACGGGTACATCCTGACCAACACACACGTCGTTGGCGGGGCCCGCCGGCTGACCTGCACCCTGTCGAACAAGCAGGAGGTGGAGGCAAGGCTGATCGGGATCGACCCGCTATCGGATCTCGCCGTGATCAAGATCGACATGGCCGATGCGGGCGAGGGGATCCACCATGCCCCGCTCGGCGACTCGGCGATGCTGCAGGTGGGTCAGATGGTGATGGCGATGGGCAGCCCGCTCGGCCTCGCGCGCAGCCTGACGATGGGTGTGATCTCCAGCCTGGATCGGTACTTCCCCGAGAGCGTGCTGCCCACGGGAAGTCTGACCGGCACCTACAACACCTGGATACAGACCGACGCCGCGATCAATCCGGGCAACAGCGGCGGACCGCTCGTGGATCTCGACGGCGCCGTCGTGGGGATCAACGCGCGCTCGATCCCGGTCCTCGGCGAGAACCTCGGCTTTGCGATCCCGATCAACGTCGCCAAGGAGATCGCCGCCGGTCTCATCGCGAAAGGTGAGATCTCCCGCGCCTGGATCGGCGTGTCGTGGCAGCAGATCCGCGGGCTCGGAGTGCATCTGGGCGTCGACGAGGACGAGGGGGCGCTCGTCAGCGGCGTGGTACCGGGCTCGCCGGCGGACGAGGCGGGCCTCAAGGCCGGCGACGTCGTGACCAGCATCGCCAACCAGCCACTGGTGGCACGCTATGAAGAGGAACTGCCCCGCCTGCAGAAGCAGATCGCGGATCTGCCCATCGGAGCGGACCTCCCGCTGACCTTTATCCGGGGCGGGCGCCCCCACAGCACCAGGGTCGTGACCCGTGATCGCCCCAATGTCGAGGCGCTCGAGCTGGAATGCAAGGACTGGGGTTTCACCGTCCAGGAGATCAACGAGGACACCGCGCGGGCGCTGCGGCTGGCCGACCGGCGCGGCGTGATCATCTCGGGTGTCAAACCGAACTCGTTTGCCGACGAGGCGGGCCTGAGAAGAAACGACATCATGGTGGTGATGGAGGGGAGGCTGATCGAGGGGCTCAAGCAGTACGAGACGCTGTACAACGAGATGGTCTCCTCGAGACGCGACATGGTGCTGGTCGAGACGCGCCGCGGGCGTCTGCACAACTACCACGTCATCAAGCCGACCTACAGCGAGCCGCCCGACAACGAGTCCCCTGCCGGACAGGAGAGCGGATCGTCGAGACCGGTGACCGCTGTCATCCTCGCCCTGTCGCTGCTCGCGGCGGCGACATCCGCCGCCGCCGTCCCGCCGGAGCCCGTACCGATCGGCCGCCGCATCCTCGACCGGTACGCGCGCAACATGGTGGCGATCACCTACACGCTGCGGCCGCACGAGAAGCCTGCCGGAGGCGAGGGTCGCAAGGTCGAGGAGGCGATCTGCGGCGTTCTCCTGGGCCCCGAGGGCCTGATCATCACATCGGCGGACCCGTTTCCCGATCCCGGAGGGGATCCGAAGACGACGCTCGAGCCGGTGGAATTCAGGGTCAGGATCGGCGGCGGACGGGCGATGGACGCCGACGCGGTCGGGGTGGACCGCGACATGAACCTCGCCTACCTGAGGCTCGAGACGCCGCCCGTCTCGCTGCGCGCGGTGGATTTCGAGGACGACCCCGCCGTGGGCGTGGGAGACCGCGTGTACGTCATCGGAATCCTCTCCAAGGAATACGACTACCAGCCCGTCTTCTACACCGCGACGGTGAACGCCGAGCTGAGCAAGCCCCGGCACATGTACAGCCTGGACGTTCCGATGCAGGACCTCGCCATCGGCGGGCTCGTGGTCACGGAGGGGGGACGCGCGATGGGGATCCTGGGTGAGGACGTCCTGAAGGAGGCGCCCGCCGGCGAGAGGATGCCCGCGAACATTCTCTCGATCTTCGGCTCGTTCACCCAGGGGCGGCGCATCGGGTATCCGATGGTGTTCCCCTACGCGCTCTTCGAGGCCCAGCTCGCCTCCCCGCCTCCCATCGAGCCGGAGACCGGACGGTCGTGGCTCGGAATCGTGATGCAGCCGCTCAATCAGGATCTGATCGACTACTGGAGGCTCGACGTGCCGGGCGGCATCATCATCAGCTCGGTGGTGGACGACTCGCCCGCCCTGAAAGCCGGTCTGCGGACATCGGACATCATCGTCGCCCTGCAGGGAGAGCCCCTCCACGTGACGCAGGAGGAGGATCTCGCCGACTTCCGCCGGCGCATCGAGCGGATGGGGGTGGGCGAGCAGGTGACGATCGGATATCTGAGGGAGGGGGAGCGCCGCGATGTCACGCTCGATCTCGGCGAGGCGCCCGAGACCGCATGGACCGCCCAGGAGTACGAGGACAAGGACCTCGGGCTGACGGTGCGCGAGATCACGATGGACGACCTGCTGGGTCAGAACCTCGAGGCGGGCACGAGCGGCGTCGTGGTCTCGGAGATGGAGCGCGCCGGCTGGGCCCAGATCGCCGGGCTGCAGGCCGGCGACATCATCCAGTCGGTGGACGGCCGCCCCGTCGACGACCTCGCCGCCTTCCACGCCGAGGCGGATCGCCTCCGCGAGGAGAAGCCCGAGAGCGTGCTCTTCTTCGTGATGCGCCAGACGGAGACACTCTTCGTCCGCGTGCGCACTCCCTGGACCGGCCCGCGCAGCCGCTCCTGACCGGGTCAGAAGGGCGAGACCAGGTGGTTGAGAGGTCCCGACCCGTGCCCGATCCTGGAGGCATTGCTCACCGCGCGGGCGATGTAGCGCTTCGCACCGTCCACCGCCTGCGCCACGGCGACACCGCGTGCGAGCTGGCAGGCCATGGCCGCCGAGAAGGTGCAGCCTATCCCGTGGGTGCTGTTGGAGAAGATCTTCGCCGAGTCGAAGACCGAGGCGTGGTCGCCGTCGAAGAGCACGTCGATCGCGCGCGCGCCGAGGTGTCCGCCGGTAACAACCACGTTGCGGGCCCCGAAGGCGTGGATCGCGCGCGCCGCCTCCTTCATCGACGGGAGATCGGTCACGCTGCGACCCGTCAGGATCGAGGCCTCCTCCATGTTGGGGGTGACGACATCGACCCTGGGGATCAGCTTGTCGCGCAGCGCGGCGATCCCGTCCTTCTCGAGCAGGGGCGTGCCGCTCGTGGACCGCAGCACGGGGTCGAGCACGACGCATCGCAGACCGAGAGACTCGATGAGGGACGCGACCAGACTGACGGTACGGGCCGTGCCGAGCATCCCGATCTTGACCGCGCTCACGTCGAGATCGGACACCACCGACTCGATCTGCTGAGCCACGAACTCCATGGGGATGTCGTAGATCGCCTGCACCCCGAGCGTGTTCTGCGCGGTCACCGAAGTGACCACGGCGGCCCCGTGGTGCCGATAGGCCGCGATGGTGCTCAGATCGGCGGCGATCCCCGCCCCTCCCGAGGGATCCAGCCCGGCGATCGTCAGCACCGTCCCGGAGATCTCCGGTCCGGAGCCCGCAAACGAGAACGGGACGGCCGGGGCCGGGGCCTCGGGTGACCGCACCGCTCCCGGGGTCCTCATGGTGTGCGAGGGTCCTCTGCGCTTCCTGGGTCTCGTCATGTCCCCCTGCCCGATCCTCATCCGCTCGAAGTGTGACCACGTCCCGCGGCGGCGGCCCTGAGCGCCACGACCGCACCCGTCATGTCATCGGCGCCGAGGATCGCCGATATCACCGCAACGCCGGCCACCGGCACGTCCCGCAGGCGACGAACGCTCCGCTCGTCGATCCCCCCGATGGCGAAAACCGGAATGCTCACCGCTGCGACCGCTCTCGCGAGCGCCGCCACCCCGACCGGCGGTCCGTAGCGGAGCTTCGAGGCGGTCGCGAATACCGGCCCGAAAGTGATCAGATCCGCCCCGTCCGCCTCCGCCGCGATGGCCTCCTCCACGCTGTGCGTCGATCTGCCGATCCGGAGACGACCACCCCACACCGCATGCACCGCGCCCGGCGGAAGACCGCTCGCCGGCAGATGCACCCCTGCCGCACCCGCGGCCAGCGCCACGTCGGGACGCCCGTTCACCATCACGGCCGCGCCGCCGGCCCCCACCGCGGCGCGCACGAGCGGCAGCATTTCGGCGGCCGTCAGGTCCTTCTCCCGGATCTGGATCATGTCCGCCCCCGAGCGCGCCAGCGATGCCGCCAGCGCGACGGGATCGAGCCCGGGCCTCAGCCTGCGATCCGTGATGGCATAGATGAGCATCCAGAACGGCGATGTTACCACGAGGCCCGGCGGCTCTGCTAGAATGGCCGGCAATGCAGAGGATCCGGCTCGCCTCCGTCTCCTTTCTCAACTCGCTGCCTCTCACCTGGGGATTCTCCCACGGTCGTCGGCGCGATCGGATCGACCTGCGTTCCGCGCCGCCCCACGAGTGCGCTCGCCTGCTCCAGGAGGGGCTCGTCGACGTCGCTCTCATCCCCTCGATCGAGTTCGCCCGCATCACGGGGCTCGCCGCCGTCCCGGGCACCGGGATCTCCTCGCGTGAGGAGGTCCGTTCGGTCCTCGTCGCGACGAAGGTGGAGCCCGTCTCGATCCGCAGCATCGCCGTGGACCTCAACTCCCGCACCTCGGTCGCGCTGACCCGCGTGATCCTCGCGCGGCGTTACTCGTGCCGGCCGCGTATGGCGTCCATGAGCCCCGATCTCGACGCCATGCTGCGCAACAACGACGCGGCCCTGCTGATCGGCGACCCGGCGCTCAAGGCGTCGGCGGACGCCGCCGCCGTCGACCGGCACCTCCGGATCATGGATCTCGCCAGCGAGTGGAACGAGCTGACCCGGATGCCATTCGTGTTCGCCCTGTGGGCCTGCCGGCCCGTCGTGGACATCAACGAGATGCGGACGCTGCTCGACGAGTCGCTCGAGGAGGGGCTCAGGCACATCGACGACATCGCCGCCGAGCAGTCGCAGCGCAGCGGTCTGCCCGCCGCGATCATCGCCTCGTACCTGCGCAGGAACATCCACTTCAGGCTCGGACCGGCCGAGTCGGACAGCCTCAGGGTGTTCTTCAGGATGTGCCGTGAGGAGGGGCTGCTCTCGCCTCAGGAGCGAGGCGCGCTGCTGGGCAGCACCTCGGCCAGCGCGAACAACGGGTAGAAGCGGTATCCGGAGAGCGCCTCCCTGCCCCCCTCTTCACGGTCGATGAGGCAGATGACCGCCGCCACCTTCGCCCCGATCTCCTCGACGGCCCGGATCGCCTGGAGCGTCGAGCCGGCGGTGGTTACCACGTCGTCGACGACGATGACGCTCTGCCCTTTCGCGAGTCCCCCTTCCACCTTCCGGCCCATGCCGTGCCCCTTGGCCTCCTTCCGGACGATGAAAGCGGACAGCGGCGTCCCCTCCAGGTGGCTCACGGCCGCCACGGCGGCGGCGATCGGGTCGGCACCGAGGGTCAGCCCGCCAATCGCCTCGGCTCGGATCTCCTCGCGGCGGACGACGTCGAGGATCACGCGGGCGGTCATGTAGGCCCCTTCGTGGTGCAGCGTGACGAGGCGGCCGTCGAGGTAGTAGGTGCTCTTGCGGCCGGAGGCGAGGGTGAAGTCACCGAACTTGAGTGCCCGCTCGCGCAGCAGGGCCAGCAGACGGGAGCGCCGCCCTGCCGGATCGCCGGGTCGAGGGGTCGGGTCGGCCTGCCCCGATCACTGGTCGAGGAGCTTTCGCAGATCGCGGGCCAGGTCGGGGCTTTCGAGCAGATCGGAGACCCGGCCCGGGCTCACCTCGCGGCCGGCAAGACGCAGGATATCGGGAAGCGCGACGCGCCGCTCGAACAGGCGCTCGAGATCGGGTCGCTCCGAAGCCATGCTCAACGCTTCCTGCAGATCCTGCCTGCGGGGCTGCCCTGCTGCCCGGTGGGCCCGGCGATGCATGTTCATCCGTCCGCCTCCTCTGACACGTGACGAGATCGTCATTCTAGCCCACCGGGGGCGGCGGCGAAAGGTCCGACCGCTTCCGCGGAAAGCCCCCACGTCCAGACCGCTTCCGTTTGACAAGTCCCGATTCTTCCTTTAGATTCGGCCGTATCATGCATGTTGTCGAAATGACTTCATACGTTCATCTTTCACTCGATGAGGCGGATCATGCCCGGAGACGCCCGTCCGGCAGTGGACAAGAAAGAGATCGGCGCGAGGATCAAGAGACTTCGCAAGGAGGCCGGCCTGAGACAGTGGCAGCTCGCCGAGATGATCGGTGCCACGCAGCCGGCGATTCACATGTACGAGCGTGGGGTTCTCCCCGAACCGAAGCGTCTTCTGGAGCTCGCGAGGATCGGTAACACGACGGTCGAGTGGATTCTCACCGGCCGGCACTGGGAGAACGGCTCGGAGGAGATGCACCGGGTTCCCACGAAGATCTATGACCTGGCTTTCATGTTCAACGCCTACGACGACGAGGAGCGCGAGACCCTCGAGGAAGCGCTCCGGATTATCCAGAGCGCCGTCAAGGAGTTGAGAAAGACCGGGCCGAGAGAGCTGGAGGATGTCGATGTCCCGGAGGTCGCCCGGTCCCTGAAGGAGATGGCGGCAGGGACGCTCCAGGCCCTCAACGCGGCCGTCAAGGTGCACCGCGCGGTATACCGCACGGCGCTCGACGAGGCCTCGCAGCGGATTCGCCGGTCGGGTCTGGCTCCCGATGGAGTCGAGACCGGCAAGCGCGCTGGTTCGACGGCATCGCAACGCCGTCCGGTAGTCCGGACGGGCGCCGCCAGCATGGAGGCGGTGCGCGGCAACATCTACCGGCTCGACGGATCGCTCGCCGGCATCAGCGAGATCCTCAAGGACCGGACGCTGCGAAAGGAGTTCGAGGAAACGCTCGGCAAGCTGATGGGAAAGCTCGAATCGAAGAAGTCCAGGACAACCAGGATGAGGAGCGCTCGTCGTAGCAGTTGAATCAACGCTGACCCGCTGCAGCCCTTCTGAGGTCCCCCGGGAATGGGAACGGTCCTTATCGTCACGCTCGTCCTGAGCGGCATTCTCCTGAGCATGGGGCTGGGAGTTCTCGCCATCGTGGGGTTCGTGAACCTGATCTCCCGGTTCATGGCCAAGTAGAGACGCCAGGTGGTCCTCCGGGCGTCGGCGCGGCCGGAGCCGACCGTCCATGGAAGAACGCAGGGTCCGACTGCTCGTCGTCGATCAGGAGCCCGGGCTGGGCGATCTGATCGGCGGGTTTCTGGGTCCCTCCCACGTCGTCGTGACGGCGAGGGAGCGGGCCGAGATGCTCGCCCGTCTGCACCGGGAGACGAACGACCTGGTGGTCCTGTCGGTGGCCGGACGGCCTGACGCCGAGTCTCTCGAGGAGGCGCTCCGCGCGGCCGGCGATGTCTCCCGATTCTCCCCCGGAACCCTCGTGCTCATGGTCGGCGTCAATCTCCCCCCCGAACGGATCCTCGAGGCGGCGCGCGCCGGGGTTCACGATTTCGTGGGGGGCTCGGCCGATCCCCATCAACTGGAGCTGGCCATCCGCCGGGCGCTCGAGCATCGCCGGCTGCAGAGCCAGGTGCGGCGCCTGCAGGACGAGCTGGCGAGACGGTCCGACCTGAGGAGCATCAAGGGATCGAGCCCGGCGATCAGCCAGGTGCGGCTCACCCTGACACGACTGGCCGGATCGACGGCCTCGGTCCTCGTCCGTGGAGAGCCGGGAACGGGCAAGGGGCTCGTCTGCCGCGCTCTGCACGCTACGAGCCCGCACCGGGACGGTCCGTTCGTCGCGTTCAACTGCGCGGCCTTGCCGGCTTCGCTCGTGGATGCCGAGTTGTTCGGCGTCCCACCGCCCGCCGGGCGGCATCTCCCCCCGAGCCCCCGGGGCGCCCTCGTCAGGGCGTCGGGAGGAACGCTGCACATCGCCGAGCCGGGCTCGCTCCCCGAGGAGAGCCAGGGACGCCTGCTCGAGGCGGTCCGGTCAGGTCGGGCGGGGCGGGAGGCATCGGTGGGCAACGGGGTCCGGCTGGTCAGCTCGATGGCGCGGGATCCGCACCGGGAGGTCAGGGACGGCCGGCTCGACCCCGCCCTGCTCCGTGCCCTCGCCGAGGTGACCATCGAGATACCTCCCCTGCGCGAGCGGCGCGAGGACATCCCGGTGCTCGCCGAGTATTTCCTCGAACAAGGCTGCCGGGACCACCGGAAGCCCCGAAAGCGCATCGCTCGCGATGCCCTCGATTGCCTGTCGGAACACCTCTGGAAGGGAAACGTGAGGGAGCTGGAGGATACCATCGAGGCTCTGGTGCTCCTGACCCATGATGAGTCGATCGAGGCACGGCACCTGCCCAGGCCAATCCGCGATCGCCGCCCTTCGGCTTCGGTCGCGGCCGTAGGCATCCCCGATGGCGGCGTGGTGCTCTCCGAGCAGATGGCCGAGTTCGAGCGCACCCTGCTGCTGAGCGCCATCGAGAAGTCCGGTGGCAGGAAGAAGGAGGCGGCGGCGCTGCTGGGACTGAACAAGGATCAGATGAAGTATCTCTGCCGCAAGCACAACGTCTGAGCCCGTCTCAATCCGAGACGGGGCGCCGGCCTGCCCCGAGCGGCACGTCCTGATCCCCCGCCCCGCAGCCGTTGCAGCGACGCCCGCGGCGACCGGCTGGCACCGGGATTGCTGGGCTCTTCACGGAATCCCTCACGAGATATCTTCGGGCGTCGTGCCCCTGCCTGCATGAGCGCCCGCGCGGGGGATTCCCCTGTCGTCGGGAATACCCCACGGGCGGCGCGGGGAACCACCCCACTCCCCGCGCCCCGGGGCCGGGGGCTTCGTGCCGGGAGATCAGGCGCTTCCGCACGGAGCCCCCGGCGAGCCGGGCGCCGGCTACCCGGGCAGCCGCTCGACCAGATCCAGGTAGGCCGACAGGGCACTGCCGTGCCCGTCGAACCGCGCGCGGAACAGATCGATGATGGCGCGGCGGTCGATCTTCCCCTGGTGGTAGCCGTCGTAGAGCTGCTGGCCGAGATAGTAGCCGAGCTCGTGCGCCATGACGGAGAACATCCTCGCGTTGCGCGTGCCGATCCCCGCGAGCAGCCAGGCCGGCACCTCGCTGTGCTCCCGATAGCTCCGCTCGAATTTCTTGTGCTTGAGGATGAAGTCGATGATGGTGCGGAACTGCTCGAAGGTGTAGTCGGTGTTGGCTTCGATGAACGCCCGGTCCTTGCGGTGGTACTGGTAGAGCTTGGTCTCGAAGAAGTGGTTCCGGCTCGGGTCAATCAGCTTCGAGCCGAAGAACCCGATCGCCTCCTCGAGCACCGAGGTGTAGAACAGGTCGACGCGCGGGATGCTGCCCCCGCCATTGCGGAACACGTCCCCGCGCAGCGCCATGTTGACGAAGTGCGCGGCCTCCTCCCCGCCGTGCACCAGGCTGAACCGGCCGATGAAGATCGAGTTGATGCGAGGGATGTACATGGACCCGTTGCGTGACACGCGCCGGCTGATGTCCCGGATGTCCGAGCGCGCGAAGTCGTTCGCCGCGAGGATCCTCTGTAGCGTCGCCCCGTCGATATGGGAATACACCTCGGGATAGTAGTCGACCAGAAACTCTATGCAGTCCGCCTCCTTGCGCACGCACCTGCGGTACTTGTCGATACCGAGGAACTTCAGGATCGTGTCGATCATGTTGTAGATGGTGGGGGTCAGATCGAGATGGTCGTCGTCGGCCTGCTCGGACTTCCATCGATTGATCGTCTGGCGATACGATTCGTACTTCGCGATCGGGCTGGTGTTGAAGGCGCAGTAGGTCCCGTGCCCCAGGCTGACCACGTCACGATGCTCCTGGCCCTGGGCCACGAGCTGCCAGTAGATCTCCTCCACGTTCTGGATCACCCGCACCGATCGTTTCTCGATGTTCCGCCTGGCCAGCAGGTCCCGGACCTTGCCGGGCAGGTGCCCTGACGCAAGATGCGACTCGCCGATGAGCACGAAGACCTTCGCCCCCGGGTTCTTCTCGAGAATGTCCACGATGCGTGAGGCGGCGTAACGGTCGCGCTTGCGGATGTAACGCAGTCCGTTGCGGGGCGGGCAGTCGATGCCGAACACCTTCAGCCCGTAGTCGCGTGCGGTGTCGAACACCCGGCGGAAGGCGCCCCAGTCGTACCCCCACTCCAGGTCGTAGCGGATGCGGCGCTTGAACTCGTCGTCGTCGATCTCGCCCGCCATCCAGCGATCCAGGACACGCTGGTTGCGGCCGTAGACCATCTCGACCGCCAGGATCACCTGCCGGGAGCGCGTCGCCACCTCACGCAGGAGCCGGGCGGCGAAGAACTGCGACGAGGGGAGCGCATGGTAGTCGCCGAGGTAGACGATGTCGGACTTGAAGCAGGCGATGATCAGGTCGTCGTAGGAGCTGATGTCCCGGAAACGCCGGAACTCATCCGTGAACTCACGGATGTACTTCCGGGAGCCGTGCGGATCGATAGCCGAGATCTCCCGCTTGATGAGGGAGACCATGTGGCGATGGAACGCTATTTCTTCCTGGATCTGTGGTGTGGCCACGTCGCGGTATCAGCTGCTCTTCTTCTCCACCTTGTCGCTATCGTCCTTCTCGTCGTCTTCGGCGCCGGACTTGAACGCGTTCTTGAAATTGCGTATGCCCTCGCCCAGCCCCTTCCCCATGGCCGGCAGCTTGTTCGCGCCGAACAGCAGGAGGAGGATGAAGAGGATGATGATCCACTCCCAACCACCGATTCTTCCCATGGAAACTCTCCTCAGCCTCCCGTCGGAGGCAGGATTTCCCGGTCGCTCCCCAGCCGGCGTGTCACCTTGACGGAGTCCAGGTGTTCCAGAAGGGGGATCGCGTTCTTGCGGGAGGTGCCCGTCAGCTCCTTGAATGACCCGATATCGATGACACGGCGCGCCGGGAGAAGCTCACGCAGCCTGGTCTTGAGCCCCTCGATCGCGTCCGCATGAAAAAGCTTGCCATCCTTGATCCTGATCAACCGCCCCGACACGAGCAGGAGATGCAGCATCCGGCCCGCCCGGTCCGGGTCCATCCCGAGATCCGCGGCGACTTCCTCCTGCGTCGGGGGGTTCAGGCCGGCCGCCCGGAAGCTCTCGTCGAGATCGTGCATCATGCGCTCCTCTCCCGGCGACAGGGTGACCTTGTGCGCGGCCAGCCGAATCGCCTCACGGTCGCTCGAGACGGCCCCGGCTGCCTGCATCCGGGACAACACGAACCGGAACACCTCCGTGCCGGCCCTCGAGAAGCAGCGCTCTCTCAGCTCCTCACGGGGCATCCCGGGTCTCAGCGGGTTCGCCCGGTGATAGGCCGCCAGCTCCCCGGCCACCGCCTTCTCCAGGGCGGCACAGGCAACCGGGTCAATCAGGGCCGCTGAAGGGCTCTCACCCGTCTTCAGGATATCGCGCCCCGCGTCTTTTTTCCCGGCGAGCTCCAGCACCTCCTCCTTCGTCCGTCCCGCCCGAACGGCCAGGTCCGCGATCGCGAGCCCGGCCGGCTCGCCCTCAAGATAGATCGCGAGCGCCCCCCGCGCATCCGCCGTCTCGAGCCGCGCGAGGCGGCCCAGCAAATCGGCGCTCGCGGCGCCCCGGTGCTTGACCGGATGCGCGTCGAGCACTACCCCGCCGCCGATGGTGACCGTGGGTGAATAGCGGCGAATCACGAACCGGTCCCCCGGAAGACAGCAGCCGGGTCGCTCCAGCCTGACCTGCGCGTACGACTGCCCGCCGGGCGCCAGGACCTCCTGGCCGAGCAGCCGCACCCGTGCGAGCAGCTCGCTCGTCCCCTGATGGAACCGCACCCGGGCCATGTCCTTCAACGGGGCCGGCGCATGCGGAAGCAGGGTGAGCCGCACGTCGAGCAGCGACGTCGGCGAGAGCTCTCCGGGACGCGCCAGGACGTCGCCTCTCCGCACGGCCGAGGAGTCGACGCCCTGCAGGTTGACGGCCGTGCGCTGGCCTGCCGACGCCGAGGACACCGTCTCGTTGTGGACCTGGAGGCCTCGCACGCGGCAGGTCATCCCCTGGGGATAGACGGCCGCGTCACCTCCATCCTCAATCGAGCCCGAGACCAGGGTACCGGTCACCACGGTGCCGAATCCTCTCACGCTGAAGGACCGGTCGACGGGAAGTCGCAGGATGCCGGCGGGGCGCCCGGCGCGCGCCCTTCCGGCGCAATCGGCCAGCGCGGACCGCAACCGGTCGAGCCCCTCTCCCGTCTTCGCGCTGACGGGAACCAGGGGAGCATCCTCCAGGAAGGAGCCGCGCACGAACTCGCGGACCTCCAGGGACACCAGCTCGACGAGCTCGCGGTCCACCAGATCGATCTTGGTGAGCGCGATCACGCCACGCGCCACCCGGAGCATCGAGCAGATGTCGAAATGCTCCCGTGTCTGGGGCTTGATCGATTCGTCGGCGGCCACGACCAGCATTACGAGGTCGATGCCCCAGATCCCCGCCAGCATGTTCTTGACGAATCGCTCGTGGCCCGGCACGTCGACGAAGCCGACGGTCAGCCCGGGGCCGAGCGGCAGCGGGGCGAAGCCGATGTCAATCGTGATGCCCCGCTCCTGCTCCTCCTTGAAGCGATCGGTATCCACCCCGGTCAGCGCCTTCACCAACCGCGTCTTCCCATGGTCGATGTGGCCGGCGGTGCCGACGACGACGTGCTTCATGGAGGAGTGTCCGTGAGGGGATCCAGGCCTAGACGTTGCGGATCTTGTCGAGCTCCTCCTCGTAGTACTTCCTGAAGAGGATGTCCCACTCCGGGCTGCCCTCGGGAATGGAGCGCTTCTGGGAGACGATCTTGGTTCTGACCCGCCGCTCGATCTCCTCGTCCCGCCTGAGCTCGGAACGCAGCAACTCGACGATCTTGAGCCGCACCTGGTTCGGTTCGGTCTCGAACCGGACCCCCCGCGCGTTCTCCAGAGCCCGGAGGATGACGTGGGAAAGGTGGATGACCTTCTCGTGGCTGAGTTTCATGAGGCTCAGAGAATCAGCTTGCGTTTGCGGACCAGCTCGTTCTTGATCATCTTGAACATGTCGTGATACTGCACACCGCTGCGCGTCATCTCGTCCGAGTGGCTGCGCAGGATCTCGCGGACCTCCTCGTTGAGGCGGTCCTCAATCTGCAGATCGGCCGTGACCTCCGAGGCCGCGGAACCGGCGGCCTCTCCAGGGTCCGCGGCGGCGAGCAGGCCTTCCTTGATCAGCCCCTTCACCACCTGCGTGCAGATGTGATCGACGAGCACGGGCGGAAGTTTCATGGCCCGGAGTCTATCACCATGGGACCCGGGCGGCCACGGCTCTCACTCGCCGGGCAGCAGGGAATCCACGACCCGGATCAGTTCCGAGAGGCTGAAGGGCTTGGGGAGAAATGGGTTACCGACCTCCTCGAAGAACGCCTGTGTCTCCGGGTTGGCGGTGTCGCCGGTCGAGAAGATGATCCGGCTCGCGAGCCCCGGGTCACGCGAGGCGACGTGCCTGTAGAACTCCCGTCCGTTCATGTTGGGCATCTTGAGGTCGCTGATGATCAGATCGTACATCACGTCCGCGATCCGTGTCCGGGCGGTCAGGCCGTCGCCGGCGATGTCCACCCGGTGGCCCTGTGCCTGAAGAACCTCGGCGATCACCTCCGCCAGCGGCGCTTCGTCCTCGACCACGAGGATCCGCCTGGCGATCGGCTGGCGCGCGGAGGACGGACCGGACACCGCCTCCGGGGCCGACGGATCGGCCGCGAGCGTGACGCCGGCCGGCGCCGCGGGCAGATCGACGAGGAACGTGGATCCGGCGCCATGCACGCTGCGGGCGGTGATCGTGCCGCCGTGCTCACGGACCGTGCCGTAGGCGAGGCTCAGACCCAGTCCGGTCCCCTTACCGACCTCCTTCGTGGAGAAGAAGGGGTCGAAGATGCGGCCGAGGTGCTGCGGGGCGATGCCGGGGCCGTCGTCGGTCACCTCGACGCGGATCCGGCCACCCTCCTCGCTCGTGGTCACCTGCAGATGCCCCTGGCCGCCCTTCTCCTTCATCGCCTGGTACGCGTTGAAGATGATGTTGAGGAACACCTGCTGCAGAAGATGAAAGTCGCCCATCACGGGATGCAGGTCGGGCTTCAGCCGGGCCGTGACGCGGATGTCGTCGACCTCGAGCTGATGGCCCAGGAGCTGGAGCACCGACTCCAGAGCCGCATTGATGTCGAGCGCTCCGTGCTCGGGAGTGTGATGCCGCGCGAACCGGAGGAGGGTCTGCACAATCCGGCGGCAACGCGTCGCCTCGCTGTCTATCGCGCGAAGCTTCGCGCGGACCTCCTCCTCCATGGGCCGATTCTGCAGGAACTGGGCGCAGGCCATGACGGAAGCCAGCGGGTTGTTCAGCTCGTGGGCCACTCCCGAGATCATCTCGCCGAGAGCCGAGAGCCGCTCGGTCTGCGCGATCTGGAGCTGCAGGTTGCGTGATTCCGTGACATCCGATATCACGACGACCAATCCCTGCGCGTGGGTGTCGAGCCCCAGCACAGGCGAGCATGTGACCGAGAACAGCCTCGCCTCGTGGGGAGAGGCGATCTCGAACGACTCCGACCTCGCCCCGTTCGGGCCGAGTGTCGTGAGCAGCGGCCGGAGCCGGACATCGCCCAGCTTCCGCAGCGAGCGGGGTCGAGCGCCCTGCAGGATCGTGGACAGGTAGCTCTGGGAGGCCGGATTGGACATCACGATGCGCAGGTCCTTGTCCAGCAGGAGCACCCCGTCCGCCATCGACTCCAGCATGGAGTGGATCCGGGTGGATTCGGCCTCGTGCACCGTCCGCAAGCGGTCGAGCGTGAGGGAGGCCTGGTTGGCGATCGCGTAGACCAGCCGCATGCGCGCCTCGCCCGGCTCCCCCCCCTCTCCGTGCGTGAAGCTGACGAGTCCGACGACCTCGCCGCGGATCTGCAGCGGCACGTGGGTGATGGACTTGGTTTCTCCGGCTCCGATCGGCTCTGTGGTGTCCTTGTCGACCCTGCGAATCACCGTCAGCGGGAACCGTCCGGGACGCGAGCCCGTCACGCGGCGGACCTCCGCGGCCGCCGCCCGGCTGAGCCTGCGTATCTGGACATCGTCGGCGTGGACCCGGGCCTCAATCGACATCTCGCGGCGTCCGGCCACGAGCAGCGTGAGCGCGTACAGATCGTACGGCACGGCCCGATGGAGCGAGCGGCCCACCAGGTCGAACAGGTCACCGATGTGAACGGCATTGCTGAGCGAGCTGCCGATATCGTAAAGGAGCGCCAGCTCCGCGGTCCGCTCGTCGACGCGGGCCTCGAGCTGACGCTGGAGGTGCCCCGCACGCAGCGCGAGCGCCAGCGGGGGGAGGGCGGCGGACAGGCCCTCGAGCGTCAGGTTGGCGAGGGGGGCGGCCCCGGAGGCCCTCAGGATAAGGCAACCGACCGGCAGCTCGCCGACAATCAGCGGCAGGAACGCCCAGGCTCCGCCGCTTCGCCGCAGGTACCGAGCTTCCGGGGATGCGGCCGGCTCCGTTCGACCGTTGGCCCGCCGGGGCGCCCTCTCCTCCAGCACCGCGCGGACGAGGCTCCCCTCCTCGCGCACCGCCCGCAGTGGGAACGGCTCGCCACCCCCTTCCGGTATCCAGGACGGCTCGGCCCGCTCCGGATCCCAGCCGAGGAGCCAGGCGCGCACCGGCATGAGCCGGGAGAGACGGTCGACAAAGGCCTCGGCCATCCCGGCCGGACCGTGGGTGACGGCGAGCAGCGAGGCGATCGCGAGCGCGATGTCACCCGCGCCCGGGACCCCTCCCGGTGCATCGTCGGCGCGGGTGGTTTCGGAGAAGACGCCGGTCGGGTCCGTGCTCATGGGGGGTTCATTCTACGCGGACGCTCGGCGAAGTGTCAACGAGCCCCCCTGAAGGCTGCCCCCGCTTCCGCGCGCGGCGCGCGAAAGCGGGGGTCGGATGCGCGTTGTCGCCGACCGTCGGGCGACAACCGGAATCTACTCGCTCGTGTGCTTGGGCACCAGGATCAGCCTCGGGCGGGACGAGCCGCCGGAGCCGGCCTTCCTGCCTCCTCCCGGCCCGAGGACGGAGGGCCGGATCATGGGAGACTCGGGCAGCTCACGGGACCTTCCCCTCGGCGAGCTCGAGACCCTCCGGACCGGCACCATCGACTCGCTCGGTGCAGGACCCCGGGACGGCGACGAGAGATACTTGTTGAGCGCGAATACGCGCCTGAGCTTCTTCTTCGCCTGTGCCTCGATCTGCCGGATCCTCTCCCGGCTCAGCCCCATGCTCTCGCCGATCTCCTTGAGCGTGAAGGAGCGTCCGCCCTGCATCCCGAAGCGGTTCGCGATGACGGTCTTCTCCTGCTCGGTGAGCTGCACCATGGCCGAGCGGACCAGGTCCTCGCTCTCGTTCTTGAGAAGCTCCTCCTCGGGGCTCACGGTCGTGTCATCGACCAGGTAGTCGCTGATCGGGATCGTCTTGTCGCGCCCGACCTTGTCATCGAGCGAGACCTCACGCAGCTTGATCAGCAGGATCTCGTCGATCTTCGAGATCGTGCTCTCCAGCTTGTTGCTGATCTCGTCCCGCCCGGGTCGGCGGCCCAGCTCCCGAGACAGACTCGCCTCGGTCTCCCGGATCTTCCGCACCTTTTTCATCTGGTAATTGGGAACCCTGACCAGGTTCGATTGTTCGGAAAGAGCCTTGAGGATCGACTTGCGCACCCACCAGATTGCGTAAGTGATGAATTTCGTGCCCTTCGTGTGATCGTACCGTCTCGCGGCCTCGATCAGACCGATGTTCCCCTCGTTGAGCAAATCTTCGAACGGGAGACCGAGATTCCGGTATTCATTGGCGATCTTGACGACAAAGGAGAGGTTGGACTCGACCAGCTTGTTGAGGTCTTCCCTGCAGCCGTGCTCTTCAACCGTACGGGCAATGTCCATCTCCTGTTCCTTGGTGAGAATGGAGTAGCGCCCGATTTCGGAAAGGTACCGTCCCAGTGATGAATCTCTTTCGACGCGTCGGCTCATGAGCGGTTGACCCTCGCATGACTGAAAGGGACTCCCTGGCAGGGGACTGGAGCCGGAAACCACGCAATGGCAATGATTTTGGGCCTCGATTTCTCCTTGACAGTTGTGACGAATCGGGGTAGTTTTTTCCCAGCGTTGCCGTAGGCGATACGTGCTTGGATAGCTTCCCCCCCGGTGCGCCACATGCTGTACGCCAGACCTCAGCAAGTCTATGTTTCCGAGCCATCGATGTCAAGGAAATCTTGTCGATATAGCATAAAAGGTAACGACCGAATTTTTCGGCCCAGGGTGACCATTCGTCACAGCACCAACCCCGGCGCATGCGGAGTGCCGGAGTGACCCGGGGCGGGAAGGGAGGCCTCCTTTGGAAAGGCTGGGCGGCGGATTGAGCATCAGGCGCCAGCAGCTCCCACTGGTGGGCAGACGGATCAGGGAGCTCCGAAAGGACCGGAATCTGACCCAGGCGGAGCTCGCCTCCAAGGTCGGGGTGCAGCAGTCCGACCTGTGTCGGATGGAGACGGGCGAGTACAAGGTCAGCCTCGAGACGTTGTTCAAGATCCTGAAGATCTTCGGCATGAACGTCGGCGAGTTCTTCCACGAGCCGCCGGCGGGTCAGCTCGCTCAGAGCGAGGCCGAGCTGCTGCAGGCGTATCGCAATCTGCCCATGGCAGCGCGCGACGAAGTCCGGCACTTCATCAAGTTCGTGGAGCGTCAATCCCGGAGGACGCGCCGCAAACGGTAAAGGACCCGAGCATGGGTCGAACAGGAAGCCCGGATAAGACTCGAAGCGCCCGGCTGATGAAGCAGGGCTACGCCCTCCTCCAGAAGGGTGATTTCCCCCAGGCTCTCCTCCAGTACCGGCAGGCCCGGGCCGCCGCGCAGAAGTCCGGCGACCAGGAGCGGGCCAACAAGGCCGCCTCCGGCATCTCGGCCTGTCTCATCGAAATGGGAGAGTACGAGCGCGCCGCGAAAGGGCTGCGCGAAATCATCCTGCGCAGCACCGATGACGAGACGATATGCGCGGCCGCCTGCAACCTCTCGACGAGCCTCAGGCGGCTCGGCCAGCATCAGAAGGCCTTCGTGTACGCGAAGAAGGCATGCGAGAAGAGCCGCGCCCTCGGGGACCCCGCCTGGCAGGCAAGGTGCCACAACCTCATCGGGAACATCTATCTCGTGCAGAGCCGCCTCGACAAGGCGCTTGTCGAGTACGAGAAGGCACTGGGTCTCCGGCTGCAGGAGGCCGAGCCGAAGCCGTTCTCGATCGCGATCCTCAAGGACAACATCGGCTACTGCCAGATGCTGAACGGCGACTATGCCCGCGGGATAAAGAACGTGAAGGAGGCGCTCACCCTCGTCTCCGATCTCGCCAGCAAGAAGTGCATCTGCGAGTGTGCCCACGATCTCAGCTTCGGCTACATGCAGCTCCGCAAGCTCGACCTCGCGGAGGAATACGGCATGCGCGCTCTCGAGATCGCCGACGAGGAAGGGTACAGGGAGATCATCAAGAACTGCTACTACCTGCTGGGCGAGATAAACTTCCTGAAGGGCGACGATGAGATGCGGGACTACTATTTCTACAAGCTGCAGGATCTGTATCCGCATCTGCCGTTCCTGAGGGATTTTCTCTGCACATTCGATGTCAGCAAAATCATCGCATTGAGGTTCCCGCAGTGATTCGGAGGCACAGACGATGAGAAGAATCCGATTCAGCGTCCCGGTCACCGTGGCGATCGCGATCGGCCTCCTTCTCGTGCTCACCGGAGTGTTCGAGGCAGGGCCGACGATCGTCGATCCCACCACCGGCGTCATCATGACGGTGGATGTCGCCAGCGACCCCGTCGATCCCTACGTCCAGGGCATCCGTCTCCGCAGCCAGACGGCCGGCGGCCAGGTGTCCTACGAGTTCGTCCCCTCCACGTACGATTCGACCCTCGATGCGGAGCCCGCAATTACCCTCAACCCGTTCGGGGGGATCGTCGTGGTCTGGAGCCGGGACGACGGCAGCGATCTCGAGCTGTTTCTCGCGAGCCGGACGCCGTCCGGAGTCTGGTCGACTGACGTTCCGCTCACGTCGAACTCGACACCGGACACTCAAGCGCGTGTGCTGGTGGACGGCAGCGACCAGGCACACGTTCTCTGGTGGGGTGACGGCGTCGGCGGTCCCGTCTATCTGCGCAGCTTCGGCGTGGGCAGCGGGCAGCCTCTGGGACCTGCCAGTCGGCCGTTCGAGCCGCAGACTCCGCGCACCGGGAGGAAGCTGCTCAGCACGAGCGACCCGTTCGACCAGGTGGGGGGTATGGACGATCCGGCCGCGCCCACGAGCAAGGCCTCGGCGGTCCCATGCTTCTCGAACCCGGCGGCGGCACCCGACCACGGCGTCCTGATGTCCTGCGGCCATCCTGCCGCCTATCAGGTGACGAACTGCCGGCTGGTGCTCGGGTTGCAGGAGCCTTCGACCGGGGTCTGGGGCCAGACGGTGACGGATCTGTCGTTGGTCGATCTTTCGGGGATCTCACCCCGGGCCATCGCCCAGAGCCTGGCCGACCACTCCTGTCACTAGGCCTCAGTGGTAGGGGTATCCACGATCGTCGTCCCGGCGTGAGTCGCCTCGTGAGATCGTGCGGAACCGCCGTCTCCGGATGCGCCACCGCAGATCGGAGATGAACCGCCGCGGATCCCAGAACCCCTTGATCAGGATGTAGCCGGTGAGGGCGCCGCCGAGATGGGCGAAGCGGGCCACCCCGTCGGGCGACAGGGCCCCGATGGTAACCAGCTCGATCGCTCCCAGGAGCAGAGCGAACTGCCGGGCCGTCATCGGGAAGATCCCCCAGAACAGGATCGTACGGGTCGGAAAGAGCATCCCGTAGGCGACGATCAATCCGAAGATCGCGCCGCTCGCGCCGAGCGTTCTCGTCTGCGGCAGAAAGCTGAAGGCGCAGTTGACGATTCCGGCGCCGACCCCGGTGATCAGGTAGTATCGTGTGAACCGGCGGGTCCCCCAGAAGCGCTCGATTTCGCACCCGAACATCCAGAGGATGAGCATGTTGAACAGAATGTGGAAGATCGAGGTCGGCGAGTGCATGAACATGTACGTCACGAGCTGCCAGACATAGCCATGCACCAGCTGCACCGTGTTGAGAGCGAACAGGTCGAGCATCGCCTCCCAGGCGCCCTCGCCGCCGATCCCGGCGACGAACAGCTCGAGGACGTACACCGCGACATTGATGATGATCAGGGTCTTGACGGCGGGAGTGAGCGGACCACCAAAGGAGATGCCGTAGCGCTGCCGGCCGTACTGATAGGGTGGCATGCCGCGAGACTAGCACAGCGGCCCGAGAGGTCACAAGGATGAGCACCCGGAGGATTCTGATCGGATGCGCAATCATCGTGCTGGTTCTCGTCGGTCTGGCCCTCATCTCCGGAGTCACGCTCTACATGAGCCTGTCGGGCCGCGCTCCCCTGCCGCCGGTCACCCTGCTCGCCGACGAGGACGCCGTGGGCGTGGCGGCGGCGAGACTCGCGCCCGACGACCCGTGGGTGGACGATCTCCTGCAGCGGATGAGCCGACACTCGATGCGCAGCACGGATCCGAACGACATCCTCCCGGCCGAAGCCGTCTGGACGGCCGTGCAGCGTGAGGGGGACGGCGAGCAGTACATGGTTACCCTCAGTCTCTCGCCGAAGGGCAGGCTCATCGGAACGCTCGCCGACATCGGATTATGGAAGGCGGGATGGGCGCCCGACCCCCACATCTCCCGGGTCGAGTTCGAGGGCGAGGGGATCACCTCATTTCCCGGCACGAAGGTGCCCGGGCAGATCTTCATCCGGGACAACGTGTTCGTCTGGGCGTCGGATCTCGACGCCGCACGGCATGCGGTCACGCGCATGAACACGCCCGTGTCCGCGCCACCCGCCGACAACGCGCTGCTGGGCCTGCTGCCGGACGCGGCGGGCGGGGGGCATGCACTCTATGGCGCCCTCGTCAACCGTGGTGGCTCGCTCGCGCGCTGTCTCGCGTTGATCCCGGGCGAGACGCTCGATCTGCCCGAGGAGAGGCTCTCTCCCGTCACGGGCCTCTCGTTCGTGTTCGATGCCGCCACGGCACGGTCCGGCAGCGGTCGTGTCGTGCTCCGGTTCGCCGGAGGCACGCCGGACGATGCGATTCGCGATCTCACCGAGGACATCGCCAACCGGATCGGCGCGCTGCATTTCAGCGGTGTCACCCTCGAGGCGGTGCCGGTCGACGCGGGCGGCACCGGCACCATCGCGGTGAAGGCGGACGGACTGGACCGGCTCACGGGATGGATCGAGGCTGGGTCCGACACGATCCGCTCGACGATCGAGAAGGGAGAGCCGACCGGGAAGCGCTGACGCTCCCCGGGCCGCGACCACGCCCGGGCTCAGTCGAGCTCGACGTTCCAGTAGGCGATGTCGAGGAAATTGCGCCAGGCTTCGTACTGGGCGCCGGCGAAGGAGATCTTCACCAGCGGGTGCCACCTCGGCTTGGCCGGCGGCTTCAGCAGGCGCATCGCGACCTCGCCCGGCAGATGGCTTCCCTTGCGAGCGTTGCACTCGATGCAGCAGCAGACCACGTTGTCCCAGGTCGACTTTCCCCCGCGGGACAGCGGGATGACGTGATCCAGGTTGAGCTCCCGCGTGGAGAACTTCTCACCACAGTACTGGCAGCGGTTCCTGTCGCGGAAATAGATGTTCTTGCGGGTGAACCTCACCTCGTGACGCGGCAGGGCATCGTAGTGCAGCAGCAGGATCACCCGCGGAATCTTGAGCCTCATCCCCGGCGTCGTGATGACGTCGTCATCCGGCTGCACCGGGACGTCGCACCAGTTCTCCCACGAGTAGGTCGAGTAGTCGGGCTCCACCGCCTTGACCTGGCCCTTGTACAGCAGGCAGAACGCCTTGCGGACCGAGGTCACCTGGATGGCCTGGAACAACCTGTTCAGAACGAGAACATTCGAATCGAGCATGATCCAATCTACCTCAACGCCGGTCTCTCGTCACCGTGGCGCGCCCCCGTCTCATCCCCCACCGGGGATTTTCTGCCGGGGAGCGAAGTCCCGCCTCAGCTCGGCGCCCTGCTCGTGCCGCTCGATCGCCAGAGCGATGAGCCGATCCACGAGGGCGGCGAAGCCCACCCCGCTCGCCTCCCACAGTCGCGGGTACATGCTTATCGGCGTGAACCCGGGGATCGTGTTCACCTCGTTGAGCAGCACCTCGCCGTCGCTCCTCCTCACGAAGAAATCCACGCGCGCCATTCCGGCGCAGTCGAGGGCCCTGAACGCCTCCACCGCGAGAGCACGAACCCGGTCGGACTGCTTCGCCGAAATCCGCGCCGGGATGATCGAGCTCCGAGCCGTCGTCGATGTACTTGGCATCGTAGTCGTAGAACTCGTGGCACGGGACGATCTCACCCACCACCGATGCCTCGGGGCTCTCGTTGCCGAGGACGGAGCACTCGACCTCCTGCCCTTCGATCGCCTCCTCCACGATCACACGCCGGTCGTATGCGGCGGCCAGGGCGAGGGCCGCGGGGAGCGACTCCGCGCCCTTCACCTTGCTGACGCCGACACTGGAGCCGCCATTGGAAGGCTTGACGAAACAGGGGTAGCCGATCTCACGGGACACGTCACGCTGCACGGCCGCCGCATCATCGGCGATGCTCCGCTTCGTCACCGTGACGTGGGCCGCGCACGGGATCCCGGCGGCGGCGAAGATCATCTTCATCGCCGCCTTGTCCATGCCGAGACTCGATCCCAGCACGCCGGAGCCGACATACGGCAGGCCCGCCAGCTCGAGCAGGCCCTGCAGCGTGCCGTCCTCTCCGCCGGTTCCGTGGATGAGCGGGAAGATGACGTCGAGCGTCACCGGCACTCCGCCGTCTCCGATCGGGACCAGGCCGCCCACCGAGGGATCCCCGGTCAGAGCGGCGCGCCTCCCCGCCGAGCGCGCCAGTCCCTCCTCGAGAAGGACGCGTGCGTCGGCCGCGGTGAGCCACCGGCCATGACGGGTCACACCGATCGGGACGACCTCGTAACGGTCGCGATCGAGGTGGTCGAGTACGGCCCGGGCCGAGACCAGGGAGACCTCGTGCTCCACCGAGCGGCCCCCGAAGATCAGCCCCACACGAATCCGCTTCATGAACGGATCTCCTCGATGGCAGGCGGGCGGCCGCCGTCCTCGGCGCCGTTCCGATCCGCCATCCGGGACAGCGCGAGCGCCCTCGCGCGGCTGGCCATGAACGTAAGGTCAACATAACCGTCGTGATAGCTCGCGTCCAGTACCCGCGACTGCATGTAAACCCGCGAGATCGCCTCGGAATCACGCGAGGGGAGCCGGATATGGCCTTCCACCAGATCCTCGCTCACCAGCCGCGCCAGCCTCGAGCGCACCTCGTCGAGCCCGATCTCGCGTGCGGCGGAGACCTGCAGCGCGTCGGGATGGAGCCGCGCCTCCCGCTCAAGGATCCCCGCCTGCCTCACCAGATCGATCTTGTTGAAGATCAGGATGGACGGCTTGCCCGTCATGTCCATCCCGGCGAGCACCTGCTGGGTGACCTCCATCTGCTCCTCGTATTTCGGGTGGCTGACGTCGACCACCTGGAGCAGGAAGTCCGCCTCCTGCGCCTCCTCGAGCGTGCTGCGGAACGACGCGACGAGGTGATGCGGCAGCTTCCGGATGAAGCCGACCGTGTCGATCAGGAGCAGCGGGCGTCCGGGCTCGATCTCGAGCCGGCGCACCAGAGGATCCAGCGTCGCGAAGAGCTGATCCTCGACGAAGGCGTCCGAGGCCGTCAGCGCGTTGAGGAGCGTGCTCTTGCCGGAGTTGGTGTAGCCGATGAGGGCCCCCTTGAGGATCCCCTTTCGGCTGGACCGGCGCAGATGGCGCCCCCGCTCGATCTTCTCCAGATCTCCGCGCAGACGCGAAATCCGCCGCCGGATCAGGCGACGGTCGATCTCGATCTGCGTCTCGCCGATACCGCGCACGCCGATGCCGCCGACCTGCCGGGAGAGGTGGGTCCACCGACGCGTCAGCCGGGGCAGCAGGTAGTTGAGCTGTGCCAGCTCGACCTGCGTGCGCGCCTCACGGCTGCGGGCGCGGCGGGCGAAGATGTCCAGTATGAGCCCGGAACGATCGATGACCTTCGCCTCGATCAGCTTCTCGAGGTTGCGCACCTGCGCGGGGGAGAGATCCTCGTCGAAGATGACGAGGTCGGCGTGGTGCCCGCGAGCGTGCGCGGCGATCTGCTCGGCCTTGCCCCGGCCGACGAAGTACGCCGCGTCGATCCGGGTCCTGTCCTGCAGCAGCCGATCGACGACCTGCCCGCCGGCCGTCTCGGTGAGCCGGGCCAGCTCGTCGAGGTGATCCGCCGCCTCCTCCTGCTCCATCTGCGGCAGGACGACGCCGACGAGGATCGCGCGCTCGCGCGCTTCATTGGTCGTGTTCGTCACCGTCCTCGGCAGGCGCAACCGCCTCTCTGATCCTGACGCTGATGTCCTTCGGCAGCTTCGGGCCGATCCAGCGCACCACCCCGCGTCCGTCGACGAGAGCCGACGTCGGCAGCGCCCTCACCTGGAACGCGCGGCCGGCGCTGCCGTCCTTGTCGAAGTACACCGGGTAGTCGATCCCGAGACGCGCCACCGCGCCGGAGAGCGCCGCGGCGTCGTCGCCACCGCCCACGCCGATGCCGATCACGCGCAGCCCGTCCTTCGCGTAGTAGCGGTTCAGCTCCTTCAGGTCGGGCACCTCGTGGATGCAGGGCTGGCACCAGGTCGCCCAGAAGACGAGCAGGGAGGCATGCGCGTCCTTCCCGGGCGCCGCGAGTATCTCCCTGGCGAGATCCACCTCGTGTCCGCGCAAATCCACGAGCAGGATCGGGGGCGCGGCCGGGATGCGATCCCCTTCGGCGATTCCCGGCTTGGGGTCCCCGCCAGCCGTGGATGTCGATGCTGTCGGGAAGAGGAGGAAGCCTGCCAGGACGGCGGCGGCAGGCGTCAAACGATCACCTTCCGTATCGCCTGCTCGAGGGCCTGGCGTGAGACCGCGCCGATGACCTGATGAGCCGGTGCGCCGTTCCTGAAGAAGATCAGCGTGGGGACCGACATCACGCCGAACTGCGCCGCTGTGTTCGGGCTCTGCTCGACGTCCACGTGGCCGACCTTGAGCTTCCCTTCATACTGCTTCGCCAGCTCGGTCACCACCGGCTCGAGCTTCTTGCACGGACCGCACCACTCGGCGGAAAAGTCCAGAAGGACCGGCTGCTCGGATTTGACGACTTCGGAGTCGAAATTGGTGTCGTTGACCTCGATCACGGGCTTTTCCATGCGTCAAGTATAGGCTCCCGGCCTCGAGCCTGGCAAGACCGCCCGGCCGGCGATCGCCCGGGTCGAGGGCGTTACAGACGGCTCAGGTCCCCGGCGCCACCGTCACCGACCGGACGTCGATGTAATGGATGTCGGAGAGAAGGCGGCCTTCCACGACGACGCGGGCGCCGCGCATCGCGGGATCGGACAGGAGACGTCGCGACGCATCATCGGCCACGAAATGCCACAGCCCTGTCTTCGCGCACTTCAGGCCGGTCTGGTGGCCCTGTGCGTGGCAGTGCTTCTGCGCCTCGATCGGAGCGCCGTGGCGCTCGCACTCGATGCACACCAGGACGCCCGCCACCCGCCTCACGCCCATCACCGAGTCGACGTACTCCTGGAAGGCGCCCGGAACCCAGATCGACGCGGCGGGCGCAAGAAGCAGCGCCGCCAGGACCGCCGCCGCCAGCCCCCATGCCGCCCGGCTCGACGCCAGCCGTCCCCAGAGCGACGCGCGGGGTGAAGGGCGACCGGGCTCGGCCGTCCCGTCTGCGCCGGGATCCAGGTCGAGCCGACGCCAGCCGTCACGCACCCGCTCGGACAGCGACTCGGGCGCCTGCAGCCTGGCGACCCTGGCCCGCATCGCGCTGGTGAACCCTCGCTCCATCCTGGAGAAGCCCCGGCAACCGTCGCAGGCATCGAGATGCTCCTGGATCCCATGGCTCCGCTCGCACGGAAGCTCGTCATCGAGGAAGGCGGCCAGCAGCTCCCTGACCTCCCGGCATGCGTCGTTCGTCGTCATCTCGACCTCTTCATCCCGTCTTCCCGCGGAAATTCTTGATGTCGACCACGTCGGCCCGCGCGCCGTCCGCCGTCCCAGGAGGCGGGACGAGACCCCGCTTCCGGGCGAACTCCATGAGCCCCGACTGCATGAGACGCCTTGCGCGGTGAAGACGGGACATCACCGTGCCGATGGGACAGGAAAGCGCGGCCGCGATCTCCTTGTAGGACATCTCCTCGACCACGGCCATCAGGAACACCATCCGGTACTCCTCCGGCAGCGTCGCGATCACGGCTTCGATCTCACCGTCCACCACTCCGTCCATGAAGACCCTTTCCGGATCGGAACCCGCCTCGCGCGTCCCCCGGAAGGAGGTGTCCACGATCCGCTCGAGCCCGTCCTCGATCGCGGAGAACTCCACGGTCTCGGGCTCTCTCACCGACTTGCGGTAGCGGTTGATGAACGCGTTCTTCATGATCCGGAAGAGCCATGCCTTGAAGTTCGTCCCCTGCTCGTACTTGTCGTAGAACCTGTAGGCGCGCAGGAGCGTCTCCTGCACCAGATCCTCGGCTTCGGACGGGCGGCGCGTCAGACGGACGGCCATGCTGTACAGGGGGCTCATCTGATCGAGCGCCAGACGCTCGAACTCCCCGCTGGCTCCGGGCACCTGGGTCATGTGGGTCTCAACGGCCGGGGAGGCCGGTTTATTCCATCGTGGGGCGAGTGACGCCCCGCATGCCGCGTCAGCCGGGGCATGCGGGAACAACCCCGGCGACCGACTATATCACCGCCCCCGCGAGCTTGAGCCAGACCACGGCGGCCAGCACGGCGGCCGAAACCGCCACCCCCGCGGCCTCGCCCGGCCCGAAGCGGGTCGCGATCGCGGAGGTCCGCCCCTCGTTCATGCCGAGGCCGCGTGACTCCAGGGCCATGGCGAGACCGTCAGCCGAGCGCAGGCTGACCAGGACCAGCGGCACGAGCAGAGGCAGATACCGCTTCAGCCGGGTCACCGGCCCCCCTTCGTGCACGTCGAGTCCGCGGCAGGCCTGGGCGGAGACGATGGTGGAGGCGGAGGCCGCGAACAGGGGCACGAGCCGGAACGCCAGGGTGAGCGCGAACGCCGCGACCCAGGGAAGTCCCAGGCGCCGGAGCCCCGAGGCGACATCCTCGATCCGCGTGCTGGCCAGGAAGAGCAGGCCCATCGACAGCATGATGGTGAGCCGCGCCGCCATCACCACCCCGCGCGCCAGCGGGCCCTGGACCGCCGCCGCCGGCCCCGGACCGAACGAGAAAAAGGACCACAGCAGGGCACTGACGACGAACAGGGTCCCCATGAATACGGCGAAACGCATGAGGACCCGCCACAACCCGGTGACGGCTGCGACCAGCGCCACCAGGGCGGCCAGGCCCGCCACCGGGCCGGGACGGGTGACCAGCACCGCCACCAGGAACCAGGCCGACAGCGCGAGGATCTTGGCCGCCGCGTCGGCGCGATGCAGCAACGTGGTGCCGGGCTCGTACAGCGCCGCCGGCATGTCAGCCCGCCTCCGCGCCGGGCGTCAGCGCGGCGAGCCACGCCTCCTGCGTCACGAGGCGGGCCCCACGCAGACGCGCGAGACGTGCGAGGTCGGGCATCCGGAGCCCGGCGCGCGTCATGAGCACCTCGTCGGCGAGCAGGTCGACCGGATCCCCGTCGGCGGCGATGCGTCCGTCGATCATCACGAGCACCCGCCCGACCGGCGGCCGCAGCAGCCACAGCGCGTGCGTGATGATGACGATCGTGTGCCCCCTCTCCTGCAGGGTCGCGAGCAGGTCCATCACGGCCGCTTGCTGGCGAAGGTCCAGCCCCGTCGTCGGCTCGTCCATGATGAGGATCGAAGGCTCGCATGCCAGGACCGAGGCGAGCGCGAGGCGCTGCCGCTCTCCCTTCGTGAGGGTGAAGGGGTCCTCCTCCCTGCGATCCGGAAGCCCCACGACCCCGAGCGCCGATTCCACCCGCTGCGCCACCATGCCCTCGGGAAGTCCGATATTGCGCGGCCCGAAGGCCACTTCCTCGGCAACCGTTGATGCGAAGATCTGATGATCCGGGTTCTGGAAGACGAATCCAATCTCGCGCGCCCGTTGCCTCGCGGGGAGGGATCGGACGTCCTCGCCTCGATAGAGGACCCGTCCGCTCGTCGGACTCATGAGCCCGTTGAGGTGCCGGGCGAGCGTCGTCTTGCCCGATCCATTCGCTCCGATGATCGCGAGCATCTCCCCTTCCCGCACCGTCAGATCGATCCGATCCAGCGCGCGGCACCCGCCCTCCGGACCCGGGTAGACGCATCCGAGATCCTCGACACTCAGGATCGCGGGCCCGCGGCGCTCCGTCGCCGCGAGGCGCGGCGGTGCGCGGAAGACCCATCCGCCGCGCTCGAGCGCATCGTGCAGCGCCTCCGGGGTGAGCGCGTCCGGTGCGATCGGCACGCCATGCGCGGCCGACAGGGCGGCGGCGAGCGATGCGATCGGCGGGGGCCGCACTCCCGCCTCGGCGAGCCGATCCGCGGTGGCGATCATCTCCGCCGACGTGGCCGCGCTCCGCCGCTCGACGCAGCGTCCTTCCCGCAGGAGCGTCATCGGGCCGGCCGGCGGAAGCCCCTCGAGGTCGTGCTCGACGAGCAGCACGGCTCGGTCCCCGAGCGAGGACACGACGTCGTACACCCGGCTGCGCCCGCCGGGGTCCAGGTCGCTGGCCGGCTCGTCGAGAACCAGCAGCGGCGTCTCGAGGGCCAGCACCGCGGCGATCACGAGTCGTTGCTTCTCCCCTCCCGAGAGGGTCGCGGGGTCGCGCTGCTCGAATCCTGCGAGCCCGACCTGCTCGAGAAGGTCCCGGGCCCTGCTGCGGATCCGGTCGGGGGCCAGGCACCGGTTCTCCATCGCGAACGCCACTTCCAGCAGGCAGGTGGTGCAGAAGATCTGCGTCTCGAAGTCCTGGAACACCACACCGACGTCGCCTGCCATCTCCGGCACGCCGCGACCCGACACATCCCGTCCCGCAACCCTCAGCGTTCCCTGCAGTGCGCCCGGAAAGAAACGCGGGATCGTGCGGTTGAGGCAGCGGACCAGGGTGGATTTACCCGCGCCGGTCGACCCGAGCAGGAGCCCCCACTGACCGGCTCCCAGATCCAGATCGACCCCGTCCAGCGCGAGGCGGCTCGCGTTGCGGTAGCTGAACGTGAGCCCGCGCGCCTCGATCATCGCGGAGCCGCCCGCTCAGAGCCGCTGCAGCGTGAACGCGGGTCGCACCTGCCCGACCTCGCGACCGGCGTGGTTGCGGACAATGAGCGTCGCGGCCTCTGTGAGGCGGCCGATCTCCTCATCGGTCATCAGGTCGAGCTGCTTGAGCATGCCGGCGGTCAGCCCGACACGCGCGCGGCCGTCGTTCCCGTCGGCGATCTTGCCGGCGACGCCATGCCCCGAGCCGTCCCGGAGATAGCCCAGACACTGCAGACCCTCCGCCCCGCGCTTCGCCAGCAGGCCGTGGCGGCCCGAAGCGGTCAGCTCGGTGTCCATCATGCCGGTGCCGGCCACCATGTCCGGGTGCTCCCGCATGGCCGAGACGACACGCGCGGCCGCCTCCGCGTGTGGCGCCACCTGCCCCGGGGGCGTCATCAGGCGGGCGAACGCGCGCGCCGCCTCGGAGAGCGAAACGCCGAAGGTCGGCGCGCCGCAGCCGTCGACCCCCACCACGACGCGATCGCGCATCCGGCCCGTCAGGTCCGACAGGATCCCGATCACTCTCTGCTGCACCGGATGAGACGGCTCGAGGTAGCCGCGGATCTCGTGCCCGCCGGCAAGCGCCACGGCCAGCATGCCCGCGTGCTTGCCCGAGCAGTTGTTCTGCAGGACGGTGAAGGGACGGCCCGCCGCGCGCCACGCCTCGGCAACGCTGCGGCCGAACGGAACATGCACGCCGCACTTCAGATCGCCCGCCGAGAGCCCCAGGCGCGCGAGGATCCCTTCGACGGTGGCCACGTGCTCCGGCTCACCGCTGTGCGAGCCGCACATGACGGCCAGTTCCTTCGCGTTGAAGCCGTATCGGTCGGCGGCGCCGCTCTCCACCACCGCCATCACCTGAAACGGCTTCGCGCTCGAACGGAGATACACGATCTGATCGATCCCGCCCAGCCGGGCCACCAGCCGTCCGTCCGCGTCGGCCACGGCGATCGCGGCGGCATGAACCGAGTCGACCATCGGGCCGCGCGTCACCTCCACGGCATCGACGTACTGGCCGCGCGGACCAGGGACGGGGAGCCTGAAGTCTCGGTGACGGGAGCGATGGTGGTTCCGGGATTGGGACACGGCGCGGGATGTTACTCCCCGGTGCCTGCGGTGTCAAAGCCCCGCCTTGACACCGCCTCGCGCACGATCATAACATCGACCGTTTTTAAGTTGTTGCAGCGCCACAAGATCGAGCCATCCGGAGGCCACGTGACGATCCTCTACCTCGACTGCGCGAGCGGCGTGAGCGGCGACATGCTGCTCGGGGCGCTGGTCGATCTCGGCGTCGAGCTGCGCCTGCTGCGGTCACGCCTCGGCCTGCTGCCGGTGAAGGGGTACACGATCGCCTCGCGCCGCGTCACCCGTTCCCACTTCGCCGCCCGCAAGGTGGACGTCCGGGTGACGGGGCGGCACGCGCACCGCGGCCTGAAGGAGATCCGCGCGATCGTCGAAGGCAGCCGGCTCGATACCGCCGTCAAGCGCGTCTCGATGGAGATCTTCCGCCGGATCGTGCGCGCCGAGGCGCGCATCCACGGCATCCCCGAGGGGCGCGTCCACCTGCACGAGGTGGGAGCGGTCGACGCGATCGTCGACGTGGTGGGGGCGGTGGCGGGCGTTGCCGAGCTGCTCGGCCCGCCCGGCGCGAAGGGCTCGGGCCGGATCGCCTGCTCCGCCCTCAACGTCGGGCACGGCACCGTGGCGATGCAGCATGGGCGCCTGCCCGTGCCCGCCCCCGCGACCGCGGCCCTGCTCGAGGGAACCCCGATCTACGCCGCCGGCCCGCCCGCGGAGCTGGTCACGCCGACCGGTGCGGCGATCGTCACGACGCTGGCCGCCTCGTTCGGCGCGCCGCCGCCGATGGTGATCGAGAGGATCGGTTACGGCGCGGGCGACGCCGACTTCGAGGGCCACCCGAACGTGCTCCGGGCGATGCTCGGCTCCTCCTGGCCGGCGGGCGGGCCCGGCGGCCGCGAGGTGACGGTGGTCGAATGCACCATCGACGACATGAACCCGCAGGGATACGGGTATCTCATGGAGAGGCTCTTCGAAACCGGCGCGATCGAGGTGTTCTACACTCCGGTGCAGATGAAGAAGGGCCGTCCGGGGGTGCTCGTGACGGTCATCTGCGCCGCGACGGACCTGCAGCCGCTGGCCCGGATCATCTTCGACGAGACGACAACGTTCGGCATGCGGTACCGGACCATGGGGCGTATCGAGCTCGAGCGCCGGAGCGAGACGGTGACGACTCCGTACGGGAGGATTCGCGTGAAGATCGCCTCCCTCGAGGGACGCGTGGCGCAGGCACAGCCCGAGTACGAGGATTGCCGTAAAGCGGCCGCGCGCCGCCGGGTGCCGCTCGAGACCGTCCGCCGCGCGGCGCTGGCGGCCTGGGAGCGGCCCGTCCGCGGCGGGAAGAAGGGCCGATGAAGACATTCTACGTGACGACGCCGATCTACTATGTCAACGACGTGCCCCACATCGGGCACACCTACACGACGGTGGTGGCGGACGTGGTAGCGCGGTACGAGCGACTGGCGGGCCGGCAGGTGCGCTTTCTGACCGGGACCGACGAGCACGGCCAGAAGATCGAGCGCGCCGCACGCAGGATCGGCATCGAGCCGAAGGAGCTCGCGGATCGGGTGGTGGCCCGGTACCACGCTCTGTGGAAGCGTCTCGAGATCACCCACGACGATTTCATCCGCACGACCGAGGCGCGTCATCACCGAGGGGTCCACCGTATCTTCGCCCTGATCTTCGAGAAGGGGGACATCTATCTCGACTCGTACGAGGGGATGTACTGCACCGGCTGCGAGGCGTTCTTTCCGGAGAACCAGATCGTGGACGGAAAGTGCCCCGAGCAGGGCCATCCTGTGGAAAAGGTGCGCGAGGCCTCCTACTTCTTCCGGCTCTCCCGCTACCAGGAACCGCTGCTGAAGCACTACGCGGAGCACCCCGAGTTCGTGCGGCCCGACTTCAGGCTCAACGAGGTGCGCCGGTTCGTGGAGATGGGGCTGAGGGATCTGTCGATATCCCGCACCTCGTTCACGTGGGGAATCCCCTTCCCCAACGATCCGGCTCACATCTTCTACGTCTGGTTCGACGCGCTGTGCAACTACGTCTCCGCGCTCGGGTACGGCGAGACGCCCGATCTCTACAAGGCCTGCTGGCCGGCAGACCTCCACCTGGTGGGCAAGGACATCCTCAGGTTTCACGCGGTGTACTGGCCGGCTTTCCTGATGTCGGCGGGACTGCCTCTTCCGAAGACGGTGTTCGCCCATGGATGGTGGCTGCGTTCCGACGCGAAGATGTCCAAGTCGACCGGCAACATCGTCGACCCGGTTCCGCTGCTGGACGAGTTCGGCCCGGACCCGCTGCGCTACTTCCTCATGCGGGAGATGGCGTTCGGCAACGACGCCCAGTTCTCGGAGGAAGCGCTGATCGACAGGATCAACAACGACCTGGCGAACGATCTCGGCAACCTGCTGAGCCGTCTCCTCAAGATGATCGGGGACTACCGCGGCGGGGTCATCCCCGCGGCGACCCTGGCCTCGGGCGACGACCCGGCCGACGCCTCGCTGATTGGGACGGCGCGAAGCGCCGCGGCGGCGTACATGGAGGCGTTCGAAGGGTACAGGTTCCACGAGGGGCTGGCCGCGATCTGGACGCTCGTCTCGGAGACGAACCGCTACATCGTCCGGTGGGAGCCGTGGAGCCTCGCGAAGAACCCGGCCGCGGGCGACCGCCTCGACACCGTGCTGCACAACGCGGCCGAGGCGCTCCGGATCGTCGCCGTGGCCCTCTCCCCCGTCATGCCGGCCGCCGCCACCGAGATTCGGAATCGTCTCGGGTGCCCCGGCACCGTCGTGGACAGGGGGCTCTCGGGACTGGCCTGGGGCGGGCTCGCCGCCGGCCAGCGGACCCGAGGCGGCACCGCGCTGTTTCCGCGCATCGACAAGGCGGCCTATTTTTCATCCACAAAAACCAAGGAGAAGACCATGGAGCAGCCCCCCGCCCGGCCGGAGCCCGCACCCCCCGCCGGCGACACGATCACGTATCGACGAGTTCATGAAAGTGAAACTGCGGGTCGGCAGGATCCTCGAGGCGGAGAAGCTTGCGGGCGCCGACAAGCTGCTCAAGCTCCTCGTCGACATCGGCGATGAGAAGCGCACCGTGCTCGCCGGCATCGCGCTTCAGTACGCACCCGAGACTCTCGTGGGCAAGTCGATCATCCTGGTGGCCAATCTCGCCCCCCGCAGGATGCGAGGGGTGGAGTCCCAGGGGATGATCCTCGCCGCCGACGCCGACGGCCGTCCAATCGTCGCGACCTTCGAATCGGAGGTGCCCCCCGGCGCCACCGTCCGCTGAGGGGCGGGTCCCGTGTACGCCGACGCGCACGCGCACCTCTCGATGCCGGACTTCGACGAGGACCGCGACGAGGTCCTCGCCCGGGCCGCTCGGGCGGGCGTTACCAGCGTGATGTCCTGCGCCACCTCCCTCTCGGACGCCGCGAGGAATATCGCTGTCACGAGAGCCTCCGGCGAGGTCCGGGTGCTCGCCTCGGTCGGCTTCCATCCGCACCAGGCATCGCAGTGGGACGACGGCAGCGAATCGGCCCTGCGCGAGCTGATCGCCTCGTCGCCCGAGGTGGTGGCAATCGGCGAGGTGGGCCTCGACTACCACTACAATTTCTCGCCGCCCGAGGTTCAGCGCGACGTGCTGCGCCGTCAGGCGGCTCTCGCCCGCTCGGTGGGGCTGCCGCTCGTCATCCACTGCCGCAACGCGCGCGAGGACATGACACGGCTGCTCGACGGCGACGACGCCCGGGAGGCGGGCGGCGTGCTGCACTGCTTCTCGGAGGATGCGGACTTCGCGCGTCACTGTCTCGACCGGGGGTTCTACATCTCCTTCTCGGGGATCCTCACGTTCAGGAACGCAGGGGAGATCCGCGACGCCGCCGCCATCGTCCCGCTCGACCGGATCCTCGTGGAGACCGACGCTCCGTATCTGGCTCCCGTACCCCATCGCGGACGGCGCAACGAGCCGGCGCACGTCGTCGAGGTGGCGCGGCATCTCGCGGCCCTTCGGCGCGTGCCGGTGGAGCGTCTGGCGGAAGCCACGCTCGGCAACTTCAACCGTCTGTTCGGGCGGACGGCGCCCGCCGCCTCGTGAGCCGCCCGGGCGAGGCGGTGTCGTACGGTGGTGTTTGACCTGCCGGCCCGATGGTCCTACGCTGACCGCTCATCGCCATCCCCACTCTGACGAGGTGCGCACATGACATCAGCCATCACGAGAATCCTCCGCGCCGGCGGCCGTCATCGTCACCCTCGTGGCCTCCCTGCTCTGCGCATGGAGCCCGGCCGCGGCCGGGCAGCAGGCGCCGCAGCCGTCCGCCCCCGCAGGCGGACCGGCCCCGGCGGCGGCACAGACTGCGGAGCCGGCCGGTACGGATGCCGGCACCGGGCCCGCCGAGGACTCTCCACGCGTCTCGCTGCAGCATTATCTGGACCTGTGCCGCGACGGGGAGTACGGCCGCGCGGCGCGCTACCTCGACATTCCGGCGGACGAACAGGACAGGGCACCGAGCCTCGCGCGCAGGCTGAAGGCGGTGCTCGAATCGGCACATCTGGTTCGATCTCGATTCCGTCTCGGGCCGCCGGACGGCGACCCGAACGACGGTCTCCCTCCCGGCACCGACCAGCTCGGCACGATCCCGGGCGGGAGCGGGAATCCCGCGGAGCCGGTACGGTTCGTCCGTCACGAAACGCCCGACGGGGCCATCTGGAATTTCTCACGGGCGACGGTGGAGAGGATCGATGGCTGGTACTATCGTCTCGAGAACCGCTGGGCGCTGGAATACCTCCCCGCGCCGCTGCTGCGCCCGGGACCGAAGGACCTGCTCTGGTGGCAGTGGGCGGCCCTGCCCCTTCTGCTGCTCATCGCCTGGGGCATCGGCCGGCTGCTGAGCTCGATCACCCAGTCGATCCTGAAGCGACTGGCCCTGCGCACCCGATCCCACTGGGACGACCTGATCGTGGATCGCATCGTCGGCCCGCTCACGCTCGCCTGGATGCTCTTCGGGACGTATCTCCTGGTGCCGTGGCTCGATCTGTACGAGCCGGCCGAGGTGTTCGTCAACCAGACGCTGCGCGTGGGCGTCTTCCTCGTCTTCTTCTGGTCGATGCTGCGCACCGCCGACATCCTCGGCCGGATGATCACAACGTCACCTCGCACCACCGACCTGCCCGCGCTGCGCTCCCTCGTGCCCCTCGGAGTGCGCAGCGTGAAAGTCGCCATCATCGCGATGGGCGCAATCGCGGTCATCTCCGACCTCGGTTATCCGGTCACCAGCCTGCTCGCCGGACTGAGCATCGGCGGACTCGCCCTGGCGCTCGCCGCCCAGAAGACGGGCGAGAACATCTTCGGGGCGTTCTCGCTCGGCGTGGACCAGCCGTTTCGTGAGGGTGACTTCGTGAAGATCGAGGACTTTGTGGGAACCGTGGAGACAGTGGGACTGCGATCGACGCGGTTCCGGACGCTCGACCGTACCCTGATCAGCATCCCGAACGGCAAGCTGGCCGACATGCGTCTCGAGTCGTTCACGGCACGCGACCGACTGCGTCTCGCCTGTACCGTCGGGCTCGTGTACGGCACCACGGCGGCGCAGATGCGTCAGGTGCTCGACGGACTGGAGAAGGTCCTGAGGGACCACCCGAAAATCTGGCCGGACGCCATCGTCGTGCGATTCAAGGAGTTCGGTGCCTCGTCGATGGACATCGAGATCATGGCGTGGTTCCTGACCTCGGTGTGGAGCGAGTTCCAGCTCATCCGCCAGGAGGTGCTGCTGCAGTTCATGGAGGTGGTCGAGGGAGCCGGGACGTCGTTCGCCTTCCCGACCCGGACGGTGCATCTGGTCAGGGACGACGACTGAGGAGGAGGCTCAGACCTCGTCCGGCTTGCCGCGGCCCGGATTCGGAGGCGCCGGCCCTCAACGAGGCCGCCTTTGTCTTGCCGGCAGCCGGGTCGCGGATGACACGTGGCGCGGTGCGCTTCCGCTGCGACGCTTCCCCTCGTGCCGAGGCGGCGCGCGAGAGCAGCTCGCGGAGCTGCTCGGGGGAGGCGACGCGGTAGCGTGCCGCCGTCACCCCGGAACCGACCTTGATCGACCAGACATCGTCGCCGGCCGCCCTGAACATGTCCTCGTCGGTTCGATCGTCGCCGGCCATGATGATCAGATCCGACTCGGCGACCCTCCGTTGCAGGGCCCGGTACGCCCACCCCTTGTCGATCCCCTGCGTGTTCGCCTCCACCACGCACGCGCCGCGGATCACCCTGACGGGACGGTTGGCGAAGTACTCGGTGAGATGATGCGCCAGCTCCCGGCCCTGACGCAGACCGAGACCGGGCTCGGCCCTGCGGTAGTGCCAGGCGAGGCCGGCCTGCTTGCGCTCGATGAACGAGCCGGGGGTCCTGTCGACGTAGCTGCGCATCGTCTCCTCGACGACCGGGAACCAGGAGCGATCGAGGCCCGGAGCCAGCTCCTCCCAGGCGCGCGCTCCCGCGGGCCTGTGGAGGAATCCGTGCTCGGCCACGAGGTGGATAGGGATCTCTCCGAACCATGCCTCGAGGGTGTCCCTGTCCCGCCCGCTGATCATGACGACGTTGGCGCCCGAGGAATGCAGTCGACGCAGCAGGCCGATCAGCTCGGCGTCCGGGCAGGCGGAGTGCGGCTCCATCTCGAATCCCTTGAGCGTCCCGTCGTAGCCCAGCACCACCATCGGCGTGCCGGCCTTCGCGAACCGGCGGCAGAGATCCGCGGTCCATTGATCCGAGGTGACCTCCACGTCCCGCTTCGTCCTCTCGGCGATCCCCTTCAGGTCGTCGAGGAAGCTCTGCGCCCAGTGCCGAGCGTCGTAGGCCAGCACGCGGCCGCGCAGGGAGGACATCCTGCGGTGCCGTTCGTCGGGGTCCATGCGCAGGGCACGGTCCAGCGCACGGGCCGTCCCCTCGAGATCCCACGGGTTCACGACCAGCGCTTCGCCCAGCTCGGACGCCGCCCCGGCGAACTCGCTCAGGACCAGCACGCCGTCCTCGTCCGTGCGGCTGGCGATGAACTCCTTGGCGACGAGGTTCATCCCGTCGCGCAGCGGCGTGACCACGGCGACATCGGCGAGACGGTACAACGCCACGAGCTCGTCGGGAGGCACGCTGCGGTGCATGTAGTGCACGGGCATCGTCCCCATGTCGCTGAACTCCCCGTTGATCTCCCCCACCTGCTGCTCGACCTGCGCCTTGAGGTGGCGGTACTGGTCGATCGTCCCGCGCGACGGAACCGCGAGCTGCAGGAACACCGCCTGCTTGCGCCAGGCGGGCGTCCTGGACAGGAGGCGGCGCCACGCCTCGAGACGCAGCGGAATCCCCTTGCTGTAGTCCAGGCGGTCGACGCCGAGCAGCACCTTCCGCCCGGCCACACGCTTGCGCCAGGTGGACAGTCGCCGCTCCGCCTCGGGCGAGCCGGCCCGCTCGACGAACCCCTCCGCGTCCACCCCGAGCGGGTACGCCCTGACATGGCAGCGGCCCCCGTCGCGCTCCACCGAGTCGAGGTCGAACGGTCTGCCGAGGAACCGCCTGTACGCGGTGGTCAGATGCCTGACGTAGTCGTAGGTGTGCAGGCCAATCAGGTCGGCGCCCAGCAGCCCCTCGAGAATGATCTCCGCCACCGGGAGCACCCGGAAAACCTCGGACGACGGGACCGGGATGTGCAGGAAGAACCCGATGGTGACGTCCGGCCTCAGCTGGCGGATCATCGTCGGCATGAGCATCAGGTGGTAGTCGTGGATCCAGATCCTGTCGCCCGGCCGGGCGTGCTGCGCCACCACCTCGGCGAACTGGCGGTTGACGTCGCGGTACGCCTCGAAATCATCCGGATCGTATTTGACCGATTCCAGAAAATAGTGAAAGAGCGGCCACAGCACCCCGTTGGAGAACCCCTCGTAGTGGCGCCGGGCACGATCGCGCGAGATGGCGACCGGCACGATGCGGTTCTTCCTCAGGGCGTCCCGCTTGAGGCCGCCGATCTCGCCGCCGGGGTTGCCGATCCAGAGGGAGTCCTTGGCTTCGTGCACGGGCCCGAGCCCCGCCACCAGCCCGCCCGAGCTCCGCGTCAGGACGGTTTCGCCGCCCTGGCGGCGGGCGGTGAACGGGAGCCGGTTGGAGACGAGGATCAATCTGCCCATGGACCGTGGTACCTCAGGTAGCCCGGAACAGGGGCGCCTGCCCGGGTGGAACGCGGTAAGCGGGGTGTATTCCCTAAGACCGGTTTATTATATCCCATTGGTCAAACGGGGAATTCCCGCCCGCGGCGGGGCCTCCCGGACCGCCCCGCCGCTTGACCCGGCCTGCGGGGATGGGTAGCATCCCTGAGCCAACCTTCTCCCGCAATTCGCATCAGGCGGAGCCGCGGCAACGCCAGGAGGATCCTCTGCATACCGGAACGCAACGATCGGGCGTCCACCCGGCTCGCCGGGATGGGGAGGTGCGCCACCGGTGAGGCGTCCTCCCCTCAGCTTCAACTGGGCCACCAGACCGTTCGGGATCTTCCGGGATCCGAACATGGGGCGGCGAGGGCGATGGATCCTCTACAGCGCCCTGATCGGCATCGTCTCCGGAATCGGCGCCATCCTGTTCGATCTGGCCTTCCGGCTGTGCCAGTGGCTGATGCTCGAGAAGATCGGTCACTTCCTGCCGCCCGCCAGCGGTGGCGAGGGCGGCCCCGGCTACGCTCCGCTGATACCGTGGCTCCTGCCGGTGTCGCTGCTGATCGGCGGCCTGCTCTCCGGCGCCCTGGTGTTCGGCTTCGCCCCGGAGGCCGAAGGGCACGGCACCGACGCCGTCGTCAAGAGCTTCCACCACCTGCTGGGAAAAATCCGCCGCCGGGTGCCGTTCATCAAGGCGGTCGCATCGGCCATCACGATAGGCTCCGGCGGGTCGGGCGGCCGCGAGGGCCCGATCGCGCAGATCGGCGCCGGCTTCGGCTCGTTCCTGGCGGATGTCGTCGGGCTGCGCAACGAGGACCGCCGGATCATGATGATGGCGGGCGTGGCCGGCGGGATCGGGAGCATCTTCCGCGCGCCCCTCGGTGCGACGTTCTTCGCCGCCGAGGTCCTGTACACCGAGCCCGAGTTCGAGTACGAGGTGCTGCTGCCGGGCCTGATCTCCTCCATCGTCGGTTTCTCGATCTACTGCTCGTACGCCGGCTGGGGCCTGCTGTTCCGGGTTCCGCCGGTGACCTTCCACGAGCCGCGTCATCTGCTGCTGTACACGCTGCTCGGGGTGTTCTGCGCGATGGTCGGCGCGATCTACCCGAAGATCTTCTACGGGATCCGTGACTATTTCTTCCACCCCCTGCCCATACCCACCTGGACCAAGCCGGGGCTCGGCGGGCTGCTCCTGGGGCTCATCGCGGTCTTCTTCCCCCAGTCGCTCGGGATGGGATACGGCTACACGCAGCAGGCGATCGACGGCCGCTTCACGATCACCTTTCTGCTGGTGTTCGCCCTGGTGAAGATCGTGGCCACGTCGCTGACGATCTCCAGCGGCGGCAGCGGCGGCGTGTTCGGCCCGTCGCTCGTGATCGGCGGCGCCCTCGGCGCCGCGTTCGGCCAGGCGGCCAACCAGTTCCTGCCGGGAATCGCCCCACCTGCCGCCGCCTGTATCATGGTCGGGATGGGCGGCTTTTTCGCGGGGGTCGCCAAGGTGCCCTTCGCCTCGGTCATCATGGTGATGGAGATGACCGGGTCCTACGGGCTGCTGGTGCCCTCTCTGCTCGTTGCCGCGATCGCGTACCTCGCGCTGCCTCCCGGCATCAAGCTCTACGAGAACCAGGTCACCAGCCGGGTCGACTCGCCGGCACACCTCGGATCGTTCGCCGTGGATGTGCTGAAGACATCCCGCATCCGCGACAGCTGGGAGCCGCAGCCCACCGCGGTGCTCTCGGTGCAGGGCGACGCCTCGCTGCCGTCACTCGTCCAGATGGCGGCACGCAGCGCCCAGAACCTCTTCCCCGTCACCGACGCCGCTGGACGTCTCATCGGCGAGCTGTCAATCGAGGACGTCCGGCGCGCCCTCCTGTCCGAAGCGCCTCCCGAGCTGGTGGTGGCCGTCGACCTCATGCGGCCGGCGGTGGGCCCGCTCCGGGTGGACGACAACCTGGCGACCGCCGCCGCGCTGCTGGCGGGCCGCCAGACCGACGCCGTCATCGTCGTCACCAGCGCCGAATCGCCCGAGGTGCTGGGGGTCTTCAGCCGGCGGGACCTGATCGTCGCCTACGGCCGGAAGATGGAGAGGATCCGGAAGGACTCGGACATGGAGAGCATCCCCGACATCGAGGTTCCCTGAGAAGCTGCCCGACCGGAGTGTGCCCGCGGTCCGGGCCACCAATCCATGCAGAAATTGAGCTCGCGCTCCAGCCAGTCCGAGGCGGGCGCATCGTTGTCGGGCAGTTATAAAAAAGGAAAAGGGGGTCCTTTCGGACCCCCTCGCTTAATCCGGAGCCACCGTCGGGTGCGGTGGGATGTTTTGTTGAAGCGCCACTGATCCTCGTCTGCGGGTTGAGGATGCCTTGAGTTTGGGAGCGAGCGGCGGCTCCGGTTGAGTCTGAAAGCCGAGGCGTGATGGCTGAGCCGTTCCGTCGAGCGCCGTCCCCGCTCCGTCGTCCCTTCCCGGCTGCCCCGCTGCTGCTGGGTCGGTACCCGGTTTCAGGAACTTCGTTCGTGGCCCGGCTTCAGTGCCATCACGCCTAGCTCACAATCTGCATCGGCTTCATGCAACCTGCTTGCCAACCTTGGCCCAAAACCGTGATGAGACGTACTGTGCCGCAACGGCTTTCCGGTCGAAAGATTCCACACGCCTCGGGGCGTCCAGTATTCCACGAATGCATGTCAGGAATTCATTGACACCTCCTGTCCAGGTTCCTAGACTTACCCGCATGTCGGCCAGCGTACCGAAGTCGATCCTGATCGTGGACGACGACAAGGACCTCCGCTCAATCCTCGGAGACATCCTGGCCGACGAGGGATTCCGCATCGCCCTCGCCGAGTCGAGCGAGGCCGCGCTCGACCGTCTCGAGAGCCAGGAGTTCAACCTCCTGCTCACCGACCTCAAGATGCCGGGGATGGACGGCCACGAGCTCTTCAAGGAGTGCTCGCGCCGGTGGCCGAATCTGCCGGTCGTGATCCTGACGGCGCACGGCACGGTCGACGAGGCGCTCGAGATGATCCGGCAGGGCGCGTACGACTACATCGCCAAGCCGTACAACACCCAGGACCTGCTGATGCGGATCAGCCGCGCCCTCGAGCGCGAGGAGCTCATGGCGGAGAACCTCGCGCTCAAGAAGCAGCTCGACATCGCGAAGGAGTACGTCTTCGGTGACGAGCCGGCAATCCAGGATGTGCTGGCCCGGATCGACGCGGTGGCGGCCACCGATTTCTCCGTGGTGCTGATGGGCGAGAGCGGCACCGGCAAGGAGGTCCTGGCCCGTGAGGTCCATCGCCGCAGCGGGCGTGCCTCCGCGCCGTTCGTCCCGGTCAACTGCGGCGCCATTCCGCGCGAGCTCTTCGAGAGCGAGCTGTTCGGCCATGTGAAGGGAGCGTTCACGGGCGCCTCGGCCGAGCGCAAGGGGCTGTTCGAGGAGGCCTCGTCCGGGACTCTCTTCCTCGACGAGATCAGCGAGATCGCCTCCGAGCACCAGGTCAAGCTCCTGAGAGCAATCCAGGAAGGGGAGATCAAGCGGGTCGGCGACAACGTGCAGCGCAAGATCGACGTGCGGATCATCGCCGCGACGAACCGCGATCTGCTGGCCATGACGAAGACAGGCACCTTCCGCGAGGACCTGTACTACCGGATCAGCGTGATGCCGATCGTGGTTCCCCCGCTCCGGGAGCGCAAAGGCGACATCCTGCCGCTGGCGTTCCACTTCCTGGAACGTGGCCGGCTCCAGACCGGCCGCGGAGTCACCGGCTTCTCGCGCGGCGCCATCGACAAGCTGCTCGCCTACCCGTGGCCGGGGAACATCCGCGAGCTGGAGAACAAGATCAAGCAGTCGCTCATCATGTGCTCCGGCGAGGTGATCGGCGTGGACGATCTCCTGCTCGAGGAGAGACGGCCCGTCCCGTCCCATCCGGGCCGTTCCGCGTCCGGACCGCCCGCCGATGGCGACGGGCGCGGGCGGCGGCCGGAATCGGCGGCGCACTCCGCTCAACGCCTGACGCTCGGTGATGCCCGGCGGGAGTTCGAGAAGGCCTACCTGGTGGAGGTCCTCAGGCGCACGCGGGGCAACGCGAGCGAGGCGGCCCGGGAGGCGGGCAAGCATCGCAGCGAGTTCTACACGCTCCTCAAGAAACACGGGCTCGCGCCGGCCGACTTCCGTGAGGACTCCGGCTCGTAGCGCCGCCCCTCTACCTCGCAAACGCGCCCCTGCCCGCACCCGCGGGTGCCCGTCGAAGGCGTGCCGGCGACCCGGCGAACGGACCCACCCGAGGGACCTCTCGGACCGAGCCGGTTGCCGCGCCGGGCGCGGCGGCGAGGGAGAGGGAGGTGGGCGCGCCGCTCGGGCGGCGCGCAACACCGACCCGAGGGGGGTCGCGGTCGCAGGGGAGTGGGAGAGGGTTTGCCCGCGGGCGCGGGGGCGACGGATCAGGGGTTCTTCTGGAGCAGCACCTGCTTGATGTTGTTGAGCTCCTGCTCCTTCTTGGCGAGGTCGCTCTTCAGGCTCGCCACCTCCCCCTTGAGCGCCTCGATCTGCTCGCGCAGTGAGGCGGAGTCCGTCCGCGCCGACTCCAGGTCGTCGAGCATCTTCAGCATGACGCGCGCCTCACGATAGCGATCCGAGCGGGGCAGGGCGCCGGTCACCTGCTCGAACTCGCGCCGCGCCTGGGCCAGGTCCATCATCCCGGTGTCCGGATCCACGTACAGCATCCCCCGGCGGTAGTGGATCTCCCCTTCCCGGTCGGTCACGCCCTGCGCGACGGAGGCCCAGCCGTACAGCTCGAGCGCCGTCTCGTAGTCGCCGCGCGCCTCGGCTTCGGCGGCGGCCTGGATCGCCAGTTCGGCTTCCGAGGGCGGCTCGGGGGCCGGAGCCTCGACGACAGGCGTTTCCTGATCCGCGGGCGGCGGCTCCGCGGGAGAGGGCTCGACGGCCGGCTTGACAGGGTGCACGGCGCAGGAGGCGACACACGCCGCGACGCAGACCGCGAACAGCCACAGCGTCGGACGACGGTCCCGTTTCACCCACATTACAGTCCGCATCGGTCTCTCCTCGTGTTACGCGCTCCGGCTCCCCTCTTTGCCGCGGTGCACGGCCGGCGAAGGACAGGGAATCCGGAAGATGAAGCTCGTGCCACGGTCGGGCCCGTTCTCGACCCAGATTCCGGCCGCCGTGCTTCTCCACGATGCCGCGCGAGATGGCCAGGCCGAGCCCCGCCCCCTCGTTCTCCCGCGCTCCGTTCGAATCAGGCCCCCGGAAGTACTTCTCGAAGATGAAGGGAAGGTCCTCCTGCGGAATGCCCGGCCCCGTGTCCGTCACCGTGACACGCACGAACCCTTCGTCGGGCTCGGCCGAGAAAGTGACCTCACCACCGGTGTCCGTGAACTTGAATGCGTTTCCCAGCAGATTGTACACGACCTCGCGCAGCCGGTCCGGGTCGGCCTCGATCCGCTGCGGCAACTCGGACGAGAGCCCGATCCGGAACCGTATACCGCGTCGCTCCGCGACTCCCTCGAAACCGCGCGCCACCGAGGAGAAGAACGCCTCCGCCGGCAGCGATCGCAGCTTCATCTGCACGCGCCCCGCCCGCAGCCGCGAGAGATCGAGAAGCTGCGACACGAAGGAGGAGACCTGGTCCACCTGCTCCTCGATCTGGCCCAGCGTCGCTCGTTGCTGCTCGGTGAGCGGCCCCCGCGAGCCCGAACGCAGCAGCGAGGCGAAGCCGCGGATGCAGGCGAGCGGCGTCTTCAGCTCGTGCGAGGCGGTCGCCACGAACTCGGCCTTCATCCGGTCCAGCTCGCTGAGACTCTCCGCCATGCGGTTGAAAGCGTCCGACAGAGTGCCAAGCTCGTCCTTGCCGCGCACCGGGATCGGCTCGTCGAAGCGGCCGCGGGCCACGCGCTGTGTGCCGGCCACCAGATCCCTGAGCGGCCGCCCGAGGCTCAGCAGGATGGCGAACCAGACGACGAGCGAGACGACCAGTCCGGCGAGAAGAGCGTACAGCGTGAAGCGTGCCGCGAAGCTGCCGATGCTGACCACCTCGTCGATGCGGTGCTGCACGCGGCCCGCATAGTAGTCCTTCAGCTCGTCGAGACGCTCGCGGGCGTTCTCGATCGCCTGCTGCTGGCCGTCCTCGGCGCCGTCTCCCGTCTCGAGCAGGGCGGCGTAGAGCGTGTCGAGCGCCTGCCTGAAATGGCGGTGGACCCGCTCCGGACCGTCCGGCTCGCGCAGCATGAGCTGGCGCATCTCGGTGTCGAGCTCCTCCTGCTTGTCCCGGAATCCCGCCAGATACTCCGCCGCATCGGTGCTGACGGCGGCCACCTGCCCGAGCCGGATCACGTCGTCGAGCAGGCTGCTGATGCGGCGTGTGGTCAGGGTGCCGGGGAAGTCGTACTCCAGGAGGTGGCGTGCCTGGATGTTGATCTGGTAGATCGAGTAGACGGAGTAGGCCGCCGGAGCGAGAAGCACGACGATGATCGCCAGTGCCGGCAGGATCACCTTGTGCCTGATACGGAGCGTCATCGTCGGAGCCTACACGGGCGAAGCCCCCGGCGCCAGCGACTGCAGGGCCGTGATCGCCACGACGTTCACGATGTCCTCCACGGTGCATCCCCGTGACAGATCGTTGGCCGGCCTGGCCAGCCCCTGGGTCACCGGCCCGAGCGCGGTCGCCCCGGCGAGTCTTTCGGTCAGCTTATAGGCGATGTTGCCGGAAGCGAGATCAGGGAAGATCAGCACGTTGGCGCGCCCGGCCACCGGGCTTCCGGGCGCCTTGGCGGCGGCGATCGCGGGCACGAGCGCCGCGTCGACCTGAAGCTCCCCGTCCACCACCAGCGACGGGCACCGCGCCCGGACCATCTCGACAGCCCGGGCCACCTTCTCCGCCGCGGGGTGCTTCGCGCTGCCGTGGGTGGAAAACGACAGCATCGCGACACGAGGCTCGCACTGCATCAGGAGCCGCGCGCTCCCGGCCGACTGGATCGCGATCTCCGCGAGCTGATCGGCTGTCGGCTCGGGCACCAGCCCGCAATCGGCGAAGATGAACGCACCCTCGCGACCCGGTCCCGGCCCCGGCCGGTCGAGGATCATGAGAAACAGCGAGGACACGGTGCGCACGCCGGGAGCCGGACCGAGGGCGCGCAGGGCCGCGGAGAGGGTCCGCGCCGTGGTGCTGGCCGCGCCTGCCACGCTGCCGTGTGCCGCGCCGGTCGCCACCAGCAGGTCGGCGAAGAGCAGTGGATCGCGCGCGTCACGCGCCGCCTCCTCGCGGGTCACGCCCTTCGCCCGCATCCGCTCGTGGTAGACGGAGACGATCTCGTCGATGCGGTCGTGGCGCGAGGGATCCGCGAAGCGGCAGCCGTCCAGCGCGCCCTCCAGCCCGAGCGCCGCGGCGCGCGACATCACCTCGTCGCGCGCACCCACCAGCAGAATCGTCGCGAACCCCGCCGCGGCAACACGGGCGGCCGCGCGAAGCACGCGCTCATCCCCCGTCTCGGGAAGCGCGATGACGCGCCGCCCGGCTTCGACGCGGCTGATGATATCCCGCATCAGAGACGATGGGCCGGCCTGGTCCAAGCTCATCTCCTTGTATCCGCGTCCAACTCTACCACACGCTCATCGCGCCCCGGCCGCCACCTGCCGGCCACCAGCCCCGCGGCCAGCAGCGCGAAGAAGACCCCGTACTCGACCGGCCGCGCCCACCCCGCGCCCGTGTACGACAGAGGGATCAGACCCGAGAGCGCGATCCAGGCCGGTGACGGGAACAGGGTGAGCCACGGCAGGATCCAGAGCAGGTACCAGGGGTGCATCACCGGGCCCAGCAGCAGGACGGTACCGGTGAACAGGAAGATCGCGCGTTCGAGCATCCGGCCGGGCCGTGACAGCCACGCTGTCAGGAAGAGGAGCACCGAAAGCGCCACCACCCCCGCCGCACCCCGCGCGAGCATGTGCGGCTGCGCGTACAGGCTGTCCACGCCGTGGGCGTCGGCCCAGCGCTTCGCGGCGGAGGGCAGCCCGGTCGATGCGATCCCCTCCTCCATCACGGCGAAGAGGGATTCGTTGGAGCGCCAGCGCTCGGCGTAGGCGCGCGGCGACGTGAGCAGGCTGCCATCCGCCGGGACGTAGGGGAGGTAGCCCGCGACCACCAGCAGCACCGGGATCGCCAGGAACCATGGCCTGACGCGGCGCCCGAACAGCGGCAGCAGGGCCAGAGGGAAGAGCTTGGCCAGCGCGGAGAGACCGAGCCAGCCCATCGACAGCAGCCTCCTCCGGGCCAGCAGCCCCGCCACGGAGGCCACGAGCAGCAGCACGGCGAGCGGGTCATTGTGGCCGCTGCCGGCCACCTCCACGACCGCCAGCGGGCTCCAGGCGTAAGCCACGACGAGGGTGCCCGGCCGGCCGCGCGCCCGAAGCAGCCCTACCAGCATGACGACCAGTGCCATGTCGGCGAGGATGAATGGTATCTTCATCAGCGTGGGAGTCTCCCCGGGGAACGCCCCGGCCGCCAGTATCCATTCGGTGGCGGGCGGGTAGATCGCCGGCAGGTCCTTGTTGTTGATCCCCTCCCAGATCCGATCCCGCAGCGGCGCGAGCCGCGGGTCGGACGGGGGCATCGCATACGGGTTGATCCCCTCGAGCTGCAGGCGTCCTTCCCAGATGTAGCGGTAGATGTCGTCCGAGAGGCTCGGAGGCGCCGGCAGCAGGATCACGCGGAACAGGAGCGCCGCAGCGAGAATCGTGGCGAGCGAGCCGGGCGGTTCCTCTCCGCGCCGGGCCGCCACCGCCCACGAGGAGAGATAGAGGCCGAAGAGGATCGCGTGGACCAGAAGATACAATCCGATGTGCGCCTTCAGATCCCCCGCGAGGGCGAGAACCGCATAGCCGGCCGCGGCGATCGCCGCGCGCCAGACGAAGGGGCGGAAGAGCCATGACATGGTCCGGGACGCTCCTGCAGGCCGCCTACTTCACGACCCTGTCGCTGCTGTCTCTGTACGGTCTGCACCGGCTGACGCTGGTGGCCATCTATCTGCGCGGAACGGCGGCGCGGCGGCGCCGGCGGACCGAAGCGGCAACGCCCGCCGGCGACTGGCCCGTCGTTACCGTCCAGCTTCCGATCTTCAACGAACGCTACGTGGTGGAGCGGCTGATCCGCGCCGCCTGCGCGCTGTCGTACCCGGCCGGCAGGCTCGAGATACAGGTGCTCGACGACTCCACCGACGAGACGGCCGAACTGGCGGCGGATCTGGTCGCATCGTATCGCGCCCGGGGCCATGACATCCATCGCATCCATCGCCAGACGCGGACCGGGTACAAGGCCGGGGCGCTCGCGGTCGGGCTGGAGCGGGCGCGTGGCGATCTGATCGCCGTCTTCGACGCCGACTTCGTCCCCGGATCCGGTTTTCTGCGGCGCGCCGTGGCTCCGTTTCTCGACCCCGCCCGTGGCCGCCGCCTCGGCATGGTCCAGTCCCGCTGGGGCCACATCAACCGGGATTTTTCGACGCTCACCCGGGCCCAGGCGCTGCTGCTCGACGGTCACTTCGTCGTGGAGCACTCGGCGCGCCAGATGTCCGGGCGCTTTCTCAATTTCAACGGCACCGCCGGTGTGTTCCGCCGCGCCTGCATCGAGGAGGCGGGCGGCTGGCAGGCGGACACCCTGACCGAGGATCTCAATCTCTCCTACCGGGCGCAGCTCGCCGGATGGCGTTTCGAGTATCTCGATTCTCTGGTCGTGCCCGCCGAGCTGCCGGTCGACATCAACGCGCTCAAGTCTCAGCAGCGGCGGTGGGCCATGGGGTCGATCCAGACAGCGACCAAGCTGCTGCCGCGCGTCCTGCGTGCGAACCTGCCGGCGGCGGTGCGTCTCGAGGCGGTGGCGCATCTGACCAACAACGTCGCCTATCTGCTGCTCGCCCTGCTGGCGGTGCTGATGGTGCCGGCGCTCGCGGCGCGCGGCGATCGCCCGATCACCTATCTCCTGCTCGATCTGCCGCTGTTCGCGCTCGGGACGGGGTCGTTCGCGGTGTACTGCGGCGTGGCACAACGGGCGTCGCGCCGGGACTGGCTGCCGCCGCTTGCGGCGATCCCCCTGACGATGGCAATCGGGGTGGGGCTCAGCCTCAACAACGGCCTCGCGGTGCTGGAGGCGCTGGCCGGCCGCACGTCGGCGTTCCAGCGCACACCGAAGTTCGGCGCGCCGGACCCGGGGGAGCGGGCCGCCGACTGGAGGAGGCTCGCCTATTGCGGCCCCGGGTCGGCGCTCGTTCTGGTGGAGGCGGCTTTCGCGGTCTACTTCATCGCGGCGATCGTGCGCGGCCTCGCAGCGGGATGGATCGCGCCCCTGCCGTTTCTGCTCCTGTTCGCCTCGGGGTTCTCCTGGGTGACGCTGCTCACCCTGACGCAGTCGCTGGGCCGGCGGCTCATGCGCTGGTCCAGCCATCCAAGGGAAGCGCACGCACGGTGACGCCGGCCTCGAGCGTCTCCATCCCCTCCGGCAGGATCGCCAGCGCATCGGCGCGGGCGAAGCAGGCCATGTCGGCGGAGCCCTTCGTCGGCAGGAGCCTCGCGAACAGCCGCCCGTCGCGTGGTGTCAGCTCCGCGGGCAGATAGGCCCGTCGCCCCGCCCGCCGATCGACCCGCTCGGCGAGCACCGCTTCCAGTGTCCCTTCCACCGGTCGCGCCGCGCCCATGATGGCGCGCAGGGCGGGACGCGCGAAGACCAGGAAGTCGACACAGGTCGACACCGGGTTGCCCGGCAGGCCGAACACCAGCCTGCCCCCCTCACCGCCGATCGTCCCGAAGTACAGGGGTTTACCCGGCTGGATTGCCACCCGGTCGAACAGTGTGACGCACCCCTGCCGCACCAGCGCCCGGCCGACCAGATCGTAGTCGCCCATCGAGACCCCGCCCGACAATAGCAGCACGTCCGCCTCCTCGAGCGCCGACGCGATCGCGGCGTCCAGCGCCGCCTCACTGTCCGGCGTGATCCCCTTCAGGATCGGGACCCCGCCCGCGGACGTCACCAGCGCGGCGAGCGCGTGGCCGTTGCTCTCACGGATCTGCGACGGGCCGGGCTCGCGCTCCGCGGGCACGAGCTCGTCGCCCGTGGGCAGGATCGCCACACGCGGGCGGCACGACACCACCGGCCGCGCGCGGCCCGCCGAGGCGCACAATGCGATCGCCGCCGGTGTCAGCAGCACCCCCGACTCGAGCAGCACCGCGCCCTGCCGCATCTCCTCGCCGGCCCGGCGCACGTGGGTCCCGGGCGAAACCGGCTCGAGCACCTCGACCCGGTCGCGCGACGCGACCCGGCACTTCTCGATCATCTGCACGGCGTCGGCGCCCTGAGGCAGCGCGGCCCCGGTCATGATCCGGCTCGCCTGCCCCGGCCCCACCACCCTCTCCGGCTGGCGGCCGGCCGGAATCTCCTCCACCACGTCGAGCCCGACGGGCGCGTGCGCGACGTCGGCGGCACGCACCGCGTAGCCGTCCATCGCGGAGCGGGTGAAGGGAGGCATATCGCGATCGGCCAGGACGGTCTCGCGCAGGACGCGCCCGCAAGCCTCCCTCAGGGGGATCGCCTCCGAGGGCAGGGCGCCATGCGAGCCTGCCGCCTGCAGGACGCGCCGCAATGCGTCGTCGACGTCGATCATGATCGCGCTGCCTCCTCGCGCAGCCGGACCGCCACGACCCGGGGCTGTCCAGCGTAGTCCTCGTGGACCTGAGGATCCTGCCACATTCCGGCCTTCGAGAGCAGACCCAGCGTGGCCGGCAGACGCTCCCGGCTCAGCTCGAGCAGGAGCCAGCCGCCGGGCCGGAGCACGCGGGCCGCCTGCGGCACGAGACGCGCGATCGCCTCCATCCCGTCCTCGCCCGCGAACAGCGCCGCGGCCGGCTCCCAGTCGCGCACGTCGGGCATGAGCGCGGGACGCTCCGTGAGGCTGACATAGGGCGGGTTGCTGACCACCATCGGCAGCGGGCCACGCATCGTCAGGGGCGCGAGCAGGTCCCCCTCGATCAGCTCCACGCGCCCAGCGACGCCATGCCGCCGGGTGTTGCGGCCCGCGACGGCGAGCGCCGCGGCCGACGCGTCGATCGCCAGGACCCGGACATCGGTTCGTTCGACCGCGAGAGCAATCGCCACCGCCCCCGACCCCGTGCCGACGTCGGCCACCTCGATCGACCCGTCCGCCGGGGCAGGCAGCCGCTCGAGCGCCCGGGCCACCAGGATCTCGGTCTCGGGGCGCGGAATCAGCACGTCGGGCGTGACCTCGAGAGGGAGCGACCAGAACTCCCGCGTGCCGACGATGTATGCCACGGGTTCGAGACGCGCGCGGCGGGCGAACAGCGCGCGGCAGACCGACGTCTGGCCGGGAGGCAGCGCGCCGGCGCCGGGCGCCGCCTGCATCGCCGCGAGACGCCCCCGATCCACGCCCAGGGCATGGGCCGTCAGCACCTCGGCGTCGAGCCGCGGGCTTCCCGAGCCGGCCGCCGCGAGCACCCGCTCTCCCTCCCTCAGCAGCGAGAGCAGGGTGGGACCGTCCGCCGGGGTCATGAGACCTTGATCTCTTCCTTCAGCTTCTCGGCCTGGTAGTGGGTGGTGAGGGCATCGAGCATCTCGTCCATGTCCCCTTCGAGGAACTCGTGGACATTGTGCATCGTGAGCTTGATCCTGTGGTCCGAGACGCGCCCCTGGGGGAAGTTGTAGGTGCGGATCTTCTCGCTGCGGTCGCCGGTGCCGACCATCTCGCGCCGGGTGGCGGCGCGCTCCTTGTCCTTCTCCTGCTGCGCCAGATCGTACAGCCGCGAGCGCAGCACGCGCATCGCCTTGGCGAGGTTCTTGTGCTGCGACTTCTCGTCCTGGCACGAGACGACCAGCCCCGTCGGTATGTGCGTGAGACGGACGGCCGAGTAGGTGGTGTTGACCGACTGGCCGCCGGGGCCGGACGAGCAGAACCGGTCGATACGGACGTCCTTGTCGTCGATTTTTATCTCCACCTCCTCCGCCTCGGGCAGGACCGCGACGGTCACGGCGGAAGTGTGTATGCGCCCCGACGACTCGGTCACCGGCACACGCTGCACGCGGTGCACGCCGCTCTCGTACTTGAGGCGGCTGAAGGCGCCCTTCCCCTCGATGGCGGCCACGACCTCCTTGATGCCGCCCGCATCGGCGCGGCTCATGTCCATGATCTCCACCTTCCACCCGCGCTGCTCCGCGTAGCGGGTGTACATGCGGAAGATCTCCCCCGCGAACAGGGCCGCCTCCTCGCCGCCCGTGCCGGCGCGCACCTCGAGGATGACGCTCTTCTCGTCGTTGGGGTCCTTCGGGATCAGCAGGACCTTGAGCCGCTCCTCCTGCTCGGCGCGCTTCGTCTCGAGGGTGGCGAGCTCCTCGCGCGCCATCTCCACCAGGGACGGATCGCTCCCTGCGCCGCCGGCCATCATCTCGCGCGCGTCGGCGATCTCGGCGAGCGTCTTCCGGTACTCGCGGAAGACGCCGACAATCTCCTCGATGTCGTAGAAGGCGCGGGTGTGCGTCCTGTAGGCGGTCTGATCGGCGATCACCTGGGGGTCGGACAGGAGGCGCGACAGCTCCTCGAACCGCTTTTCCAGCGCCTCCAGCTTTTCGAGCACCGTGGGTTACCGGGACGGGGCCGGCTCGGTCTTCCGTCCGTACCGGCGGTTGAACTTCTCCACACGACCGGCGGTGTCGATCAGCTTCTGCTTGCCCGTGAAGAACGGATGGCACTTGGAGCAGATCTCGAGCCGCAGCTCCTTGCGGGTGGAACGGGTCACCCACTGCTCTCCGCAGGCGCAGTGGACGGTGACCTCCTGATATTCGGGGTGGATACCGGGCTTCATTTCGATGGCCTCCTCGGGAAACCCCACATTATAGGGCGGATGGGGTCGTCACGCCAGTGATTCGCTCATCGACTCGAGGAACTCCTTGTTGTTCTTGGCCTTGCTTATTCTCTCGATGAGCAGCTCCATGGCCTCGGGAGGCGAGAGCTGGTTGAGGACCTTTCGCAGGACCCAGGTGCGGTCCAGCTCCTTCTTGGGGAGCAGCAGCTCCTCCTTGCGCGTCCCGGAGCGCTGGATCTCGATGGCCGGGAAGACGCGCCGGTCGGCCAGCTTCCGATCGAGATGGATCTCCATGTTGCCGGTCCCCTTGAACTCCTCGAAGATCACGTCGTCCATCCGGCTGCCCGTGTCGATGAGGGCGGTGGCCATGATGGTCAGACTGCCGCCCTCTTCCACGTTGCGAGCGGCGCCGAAGAAACGCTTCGGCCGCTGCAGCGCGTTGGCGTCCACACCGCCCGAGAGGACCTTCCCGGAGGGGGGTACGATGGTGTTGTACGCCCTCGCCAGACGGGTGACGCTGTCGAGCAGGATCACGACGTCCTTCTTGTGCTCGACGAGACGCTTCGCCTTCTCGATCACCATCTCGGCCACCTGCACGTGCCGCGTGGCCGGCTCGTCGAAGGTCGAGGAGATCACCTCTCCCTTGACCGAGCGCTCCATGTCGGTGACCTCTTCCGGCCTCTCGTCGATCAGCAGGACGATCAGCACCACCTCGGGATGATTGTGCGTGATGCTGTTGGCCAGCGTCTGCAGCAGCATCGTCTTGCCGGTCCGCGGCGGGGCCACGATCAGCCCCCTCTGGCCCTTTCCGATGGGCGTGAGCAGGTCCATGATCCGCGCCGAGATGTTCTCCTGATCGGTCTCGAGCACCACCCGTTCCTGGGGATACAGGGGCGTCAGGTTGTCGAAGAACACCTTGTCGCGCGCGATGTCGGGATGCTCGAAATTGACCGCCTCGACCTTGATGAGGGCGAAGTACCGCTCCCCTTCCTTGGGCGGGCGCACCTGGCCGGAGACCGTGTCGCCCGTCCTCAGATCGAACTTGCGGATCTGCGAGGGGGAGACGTAGATGTCGTCGGGGCCGGGCAGGTAGTTGTACTCGGGCGCTCTCAGGAAGCCGAACCCGTCGGGGAGACATTCGAGGACGCCCTCGGAGAAGATGAGGCCGCTCTTCTCGGTCTGGGCCTGCAGGATCCCGAAAATCAGCTCCTGCTTGCGCATCCCCGTGGCGCCGGCCACCTCGAGCTCCTTGGCCACCTTTGTCAGCTCGGCGATGCTCATCTCCTTCAGCTCGGCGATGTTGAGCACGGGGCCCGAGGGACGCGCGCCCTTTCCGCCGCCCCCGCCCGCCGGAGCCGAGCCCTTGCCGCCAGCTGGCGCACCGTTGGCCGCGCTCTGGGAGCCGTTCGTGGCGCCGTCCGCCTCCGCGTTCGCACCCGCGGGCGCCTCGGCGGGCGCCGGCCGTGGACCGCCGCGGCCCGGGCCGAAGCCGTCTCCACCGCGGCGCCCTCCGTTCGGAAAGCCGCCCCCACGGGGTCCGCCGCCGCCACCACCGCGGGTTCCGCCCCCGCGGGATCCCCGCTCGCCGCGCGGCCCCTGGCCGGACGGACCGCCCGACTGCGCCTGCGCGCCCGGGGAGTTCTGGCGGGTCATTTCGGGGGAGCGCCGGCCGCTGGTTCCGGCGCCCGACTCGTCAGTGATGCGATCTGGATGTCGATGGCTTGCCACAATTCCCTCTTGCCCTCTCCTGTCTCGCTGGAGAACGGAATGATGTCCTCGTGCCCCATGAGCCGCCGGCAACGAGTCACGGATCTGTTTCGCTCCTGGCGTGAGAGCTTGTCGATCTTGGTGCAGACCACCTGCACCGGGTGCCCGCCCGCCGCGAGCCATGCGTTCATCTTCAGATCGAGATCGCTCGGCTCATGGCGCGAGTCGACGATCAGGACGGCGACCGCGAGCGGTCTGTCCGCCGTGAGGTACGACTCGATGATCCCGACCAGCTGTTCCCTCACTCTCGCCGGCGCCTTCGCGTATCCGTATCCCGGCAGGTCGACGAGGCGTGCCGCGTCGTTGATGCTGTAGAAATTCGCCTGCTGCGTCCGGCCCGGCGTCCTGCTGACCCGGGTCAGCTTCCTGCCCATCAGGGCGTTGATCAGGCTCGACTTCCCCACGTTCGACCTGCCGAGAAAGGCTATTTCGGGCAGGTTACCCGGCGGGTACTCGGAGCGACGTGTCGCGCCTGTCAGGAAACGGCAGTCGGTAATCCTCAAAGGGCGGCTTTGGACCGGCTCTCGGGAGGGCGAGAGTGCCAGCGAATCACCGGCGGGCGCTCAATGCGCCGTCGGCCGGTTTGTCTGATCACCCGGCGTCTTGGCGCCGATGTCCTTGTCCTCGAACTCTTCCTTCTTCTCGGCCGGCACGGGCTGCCGCGTCAGGGCGACCTTGAGCACGTCGTCCATGGTGTCGGCAAGCCGGAAATCCAGCTCCCCCTGGACTTCGGGCGGCACGTCCGCCAGATCCTTCTCGTTGTCCTTGGGGATGATGATCGTCTTGATGCCGAACCGGTGCGCCGCAAGGACCTTCTCCTTGAGCCCGCCGATCGGCAGGACCTTCCCACGCAGGGTGATCTCCCCGGTCATCGCCACGTCGCCCCGCGCCGGGATCCGTGTCAGAAGCGAGATGAGCGCGGTGGTGATGGTGATGCCGGCCGAGGGGCCGTCCTTGGGGATCGCACCCTCGGGAATGTGGATGTGTATGTCGAACTTGCGATGGAAGTTCTCGTCGATGCCGAGATCGGCCGCCCGCGCCCGGACGTACGACATGGCGGCGTGCGCCGACTCCTGCATGACGTCGCCCAGCTTGCCGGTAAGCATGAGCTGGCCCTTGCCCTTCATGATCGTGGCCTCGGTGGGGAGGATCTCGCCGCCCACCTCGGTCCAGGCAAGACCGACCACGACGCCGATCTCGTCCTTCTTCTCGCCTTCCTTCGGCCGGAACTTGGGCACGCCCAGGTACTCGGACAGCATCCCGGGCTCGATGGTGAGGGTAAAGCCCGGCCCCTCCTTCACCACCCGGCGGGCGACCTTGCGGCAGATCGAGGCGATCTCGCGCTCGAGGTTACGCACGCCCGCCTCGCGGGTGTACCGCTCGATGACGTCGCGCACGGTCAGATCGGAGAAGGAGACCTTCTCCGCGTCCAGCCCGTGGCCCTTGAGCTGCTTGGGCACGAGGAAACGCTGCGCGATGTTGACCTTCTCGCTGAGCGTGTAGCCCGCCAGCCGCAGCACCTCCATCCGGTCCTTGAGGGCCGGCGGCACGGTGTGCAGCACGTTCGCCGTGGCGATGAACATGACCTGCGAGAGATCGAACTCGGTGTCGAGATAATGGTCGACGAACGTGGCGTTCTGCTCCGGGTCGAGCACCTCGAGCAGCGCGGCCGACGGGTCGCCGCGGAAGTCCATGGACATCTTGTCGACTTCGTCGAGGAGGAACACCGGGTTGCGCGTGCCGGCCTTCTTCATGAGCTGAATGATCTGGCCCGGGAAGGCGCCGATGTACGTGCGCCGGTGCCCGCGAATCTCGGCCTCGTCACGCACGCCGCCCAGGGAGAGCCGCACGAACTTGCGCCCTGTAGCCTTGGCGATCGACTGCGCAAGGGAGGTCTTGCCGACCCCCGGCGGGCCCGCGAAGCAGAGGATCGACCCCTTGGGCGTCCTCACGAGGCTGCGCACCGCGAGGAACTCGACGATCCGCTCCTTGATCTTCTCCAGGCCGTAGTGGTCCTCGTTGAGGATCCGCTCCGCGCGCTCGATGTCGCGGTTCTCCTTCGAGCGGTTGCTCCAGGGAACCGAGAGCAGCCATTCGAGGTAGTTGCGCGAGACGGTGGCCTCGGCCGAGATGGGAGGCATGACCTCGAGGCGCTTGAGCTCCTGGAGGGCCTTCTCCTTGGCCTCCTTGGGCATCTTGGCCTCTTCGATCTTCTGCTTGAACTCCTCCACCTCGTTGACGCGGTCGTCCTTGCGCCCCAGCTCCTGCTGGATCGCCTTCATCTTCTCGGAGAGGTAGTACTCCTTCTGCGCCTTCTCCATCTGCTTCTTGACGCGATGGTGGATCTTGCGATCCACACGCAGCTTCTCGATCTCGCCGTCGAGGATCTCGACGATGGTGGACAGCCGCTCGCGCGGGTCGAAGGTCTCGAGCAGCCGCTGCTTGTCGTCGATGCCGATCTGCAGGTGGGCGCTGATCGTGTCGGTGAGGCGGCCCGGCTCGGTGACCCGTATCGTGGAGATCATCGTTTCGTAGGGAAGATTGGGGCTGAGCTTGACGTACTTCTCGAACAGGGAGACGGCCTTCTGCATCTCCTTTTCGAGCTCGGGTGTGACCTCGGTCTTGCGGTCGATCACCTTCACGAGGGCGAAGAAGCAGCCGTCCTGCTCGTGCATTTCGAGGATGCGGCCCCTGAAGTTCCCTTCGACGAGCAGCTTGATGTTGCCGTTGGGCAGCTTGAGGCTCTGGATGATGTTGGCGATGCTGCCTATCGGGTTGAGATCATCGCTGCCCGGGTTGTCTATCTTCGCGTCCTTCTGCGTCGACAGGAAGATCTTCTTGCCCTGCGCGAGCGCCTGTTCGACGGCGGACAGGGAGCTCTTCCGCCCGACGACGAACGGGATCATCGTGTGCGGAAACACCACGAGGTCCCGCAGGGGCACCATGGGCAGGGTTTCAATGCTGTCGTTCTTGAAGGTTATCGTAGTCATCGATTCTCTTGATTATACAGCCTGGCTCAATGGGACTGCATCCGGCAGCGCAGACGTTAGCCCGCCTTCTGCAGCACGGTCAGGGGGTCGACCTTGCTCTCGACGACTTCCCTCGTGATAACACACTCCGACACGTTTGTCAGCGAGGGGAGCTGGTACATGATGTCCAGCATGAGGTCCTCGAGAATCACCCGAAGGCCCCGGGCGCCGATCTTGCGCTCGAGGGCCTTGTCGGCGATCGACGACAGGGCGTCTTCGGTAAACCTGAGGTTGACGTTCTCGTACTCGAAAATCCTCTGGTACTGCCTCACGATGGCGTTCTTCGGCTCTGTAAGTATCTTCACCAGCGCCGGCTTGTCCAGCTCGGAGAGTGTCGCGATGACCGGCAGCCGCCCGACGAACTCGGGGATCAGCCCGAACTTGATGAGGTCGATCGGCTGGACCTGCTCGTACAGCAGATGCTGGTTGTCCTGTCCCTTCGGGTGCACGTCGCCCTTGAACCCCATCGACTTCGTCCCGAGCCGGCCCTTGATCGACTGGTCGAGCCCGACGAAGGCGCCGCCGCAGATGAACAGGATGTTTGTCGTGTCGACCGGGATGAACTCCTGCTGCGGATGCTTGCGGCCGCCCTGGGGCGGCACGTTGGCGACGGTGCCCTCGAGTATCTTGAGCAGCGCCTGCTGCACTCCCTCGCCGGAAACGTCACGGGTTATCGACGGATTCTCGCCCTTGCGGCAGATCTTGTCGACCTCGTCGATATAGATGATGCCGCGCTGCGCCTTCTCGACGTCGTTGCCGGCCGACTGCAGCAGCTTGAGGATGATGTTCTCGACGTCCTCGCCGACATAGCCCGCCTCGGTGAGCGTGGTGGCGTCGACGATCGCGAAGGGCACCGAGAGCAGCCGCGCGAGCGTCTGCGCGAGCAGCGTCTTTCCGGTGCCGGTCGGGCCGATGAGCAGGATGTTGCTCTTGGTCAGCTCGACGTCGTTCTTCCGCCGCGTGATCTCGTTGCGCTTGTAATGGTTGTAGACGGCCACGGCGAGTCGCTTCTTCGCCTTCTCCTGCCCGACCACGTACTCGTCGAGGAACGTGTTGATCTCGACCGGCTTGGGCAGCTTCGTGCGAGCCTTCGACTCGTTGTTGTCCTTCTCCTCAGCGATGATGTCCAGGCAGATGTCGACGCACTCGTCGCAGATGTAGACCGTCGGCCCCGCGATGAGCTTCTTCACATCACGCTGGTTTTTGTTGCAGAAGGAACACCGCAGGATGTCCCCGTCGCTCTTCTTCCGTGCCATCTCAGCCTCGGTCCATCAGGCAGCCGTCACCCAGGGTTCAGTCTCTCTTGTGAATGACCTGGTCGATGACACCGTACTCCATCGACTGTTCGGCGGCCATGATGAAATCACGATCGCAGTCGCGCTCGATCACTTCGAGCGGCTGCTTGGTGTGCCGGACGAGTATCTGGTTGAGCCGGTGGCGGATCCGCAGGATCTCGCGGGCATGGATGTCGATATCCGAGGCCTGCCCCTGGAACCCGCCCATCGGCTGGTGCAGGATGACCCGGGAGTTGGGCAGCGCGAAACGTTTGCCGTCGGCGCCGGCGGCCAGCAGGACCGCGGCCATGCTGGCGGCCTGCCCGATGCAGATGGTGCTGATGTCGGGACGGACGAACTGCATGGTGTCATAGATGGCGAGCCCGGCGGTGACGGAGCCGCCCGGCGAGTTGACATAAATGGAAATGTCGCGATCGGGGTCCTCGGCTTCGAGGAAGAGAAGCTGCGCGATGACGAGGTTGGAGAGGTGGTCGTCGATCGCGTCTCCGATGAAGATGATGTTGTCCTTCAGGAGACGGGAGTAGATATCGTAGGCACGCTCTCCCCGGTTGGTCTGTTCCACAACCATCGGAATAAGCGGCATTTCAACTCCCCCAACCAGCGCTAAGTATTAGACGCAGATACCAGAAAGTCAAGGACCTTCTCCCTCAGAAGCTGCTGTCTCAACGACTCCAAACGCCCGTCCTTCGTGAGCTTCGCCCGGAAGGCCTCCGGTGTCTGACGACGCGCGCCCGCCTCGTGAGCGATCGCCCGATCGACCGCTTCGGGCTCAACGGTAATCTCCTTCTCTTCTGCTATTGCGTCAAGTAGGATCATAGCACGAGCCGATCGGGAGGCGGGTTCGCGCTGCTTTTCCCGAATATCGTCCCAGTCGATCTGGTGCCGGCGCGGGTCCATCCCCTGGACGATCATGCTCCGCACGAAGTCGTCCACCCGCCGGTCGACCTCCTCGTCCACCATGACGTCCGGCACGGGGACATCGGGGTTGGCGTTCAGGAGCTGCTCGACGATCTCGCCGCGGGCGGCGTCCCTGACCCGTCGCCGCTCCCTCTCCGTCAGGTCCTCGGTGATCCGTGTCTTGAGCTCCTCGAGGGTCGCGAACTTGCCCAGGTCGCGCGCGAACTCGTCGTCCGGCTCGGGCAGCACCTTGGTCTTGATCTCGCGCACGGTCACCGTGTAGGTGACGCGCTTTCCGGCCAGCTCGGACGCCTGATGATCGGCCGGGTAGCTGATGCCGAACTCGCGGGTCTCCCCCGGATTCATCCCGCGGATGTCGTCGGAGAGCTCCGGATGCGGGCCTCCCGAGCCGGTCTCGATCATGACGTTCTCACGGGCGAAGTCGTCCCCCTCGCCGGGAGCGAACCGGCCGGAGACATCCATCACGACGAAGTCGCCGGGCTCCACGCCGCGCCCCTCGACCGGTTCGTATCGGGCAGCCCGCTCGCGCAGCGTGTCGAGCGCCTCGGACACCATCGCATCGGTGACCACCGGCTGGTCGAGATTCACCTTCAGCGCGTCGACGCCGGCGGGAGTGACCTTCGGCCGCACCTCGAACTCGGCCGTGAATGTGAGCGGCTCGCCCTTCTGGTACTTGTAGTCCTTGAGGATCGGAGCGCGCAGAGGCTGCAGATGCTGGTCCGTGATCGCCTGCGACAGGGTGTGCTCGATGACGTGCTCGACGGCCTCCTGCTCGAGCTCACGGCCGTACCGCTGCCTAATAATATGAGGGGGCACCTTCCCCTGCCTGAATCCCGGCACCTTGAGGTTGCGCGCGTACTTCCTGCACTGGCCGTCGTACTCGGCGGCGACCTGCGCCGCCGGCACCTCGACCGTCATCGACTTCTTCGCGCCGGTGACGTCCGACACCGAGACCTTGATGCCTGATGTTTCCTTGACCTGTCCGTCGGGGCTCATGGTTCTCCTGGCGGTGAGCTGGTGCGAAAGGGGGGAGTCGAACCCCCATGGGTTGCCCCACCGGATCCTAAGTCCGGCGCGTCTGCCAGTTCCGCCACTTTCGCGGGGATGGGGGAGTGCTGGTGAGCCGCCAAGGACTTGAACCTTGAACCCACGGATTAAGAGTCCGTTGCTCTGCCATTGAGCTAGCGGCCCGTAACCGGATTGCGCTCGCACACGCTCGATTCCGGGAAGCGCTTATGCTAGCCTCCGACCACATTACTGTCAAGGAACCCGCATGACCACGGCCGATCTCTCCGCCCTGCGGATCCATCGAGACGAGGAAGGGCCCGGGCGGCCGCACCGAGGGCGCCGCCGGCTCATCTGGCTCCTCTCCCTCGCCGCCATCCTCGCGGTGGCGCTCGTCGCCTGGCGCGGCGACTGGCTCCCCACCGCCGCTCCCCTGGTGAAGGTGACCCGCCCCGTGGTGCTGCAGGCCGGCGACGCGCAGGAGGTGCTCACGGCCACCGGTTACATCGTGCCCCAGCTCGACTCCGTCCTGTCGGCGCGCATCTCCGGACGGCTTGCGTGGCTCGGCGTGGACGAGGGCACCCGCGTCCGCAAGGGAGAAGTGATCGCTCGTCTCGACAACGACGACCTCGCCGCGCAGGTCGCCGAAGCGGAGGCGGTGCTCGCGCAGTCGAAGGCCACGCTCGAGCAGGCGCGCGCCTCGCTGTGGGAGGCGGAGCGCGAGCAGCAGCGTCAGAGCAACCTGCTCGACGAGGGGATCAACACCCAGGCCGACGATGACGCCGCCAGGCGGGCCCGCGACGTGGCCGCCGCGGGTCTCACCGCGGCCGAGGCGGCGGTGAAGGCGGCCGCCGCGCGTCTCGACCTCACGAGGGCCAACTACGACAAGACGATCATCCGCGCACCGTTCGACGGCGTGGTCACCAAGAAGAGCGCCGAGGTGGGTGAGATGGTGGCCGCGGGAGCCTTCACGGGGCAGCCGACCGGCGGAGCGATTGTCACGCTCGCCGATTTCTCCACGCTGGAGATGGAGGCGGACATCAACGAGAGCAACCTGCCGAAGGTCTCGGTCGGCCAGGCGGCGCTGGTGTCGGTGGATGCCGTCCCCGATCGCCGCTACCGGGGCGTCCTGAGGCGGTTCGTGCCCGCCGCCGACCGGCAGAAGGGGATTGTGCAGGCCAAGGTCCACCTGCTGGACCCTGACGACCGGCTGGTGCCCGACATGAGCGCCCGGGTAGCCTTCCTGACACGGGAGGTCGCGGCCGAGGACGCCACCGCCCCGCCGCGCATCTTCGTCCCCTCCTCCGCGGTCCGCCTCGACGGCGGCGCCCCCGGCGTGCTGGTGGTCCGCTCCGACCAGGTGGCATGGGTGGGCGTCACCCTGGGGGAGAGCCGCGGCGACCTCAGGCAGGTGGTTTCCGGCCTGACGGGAGACGAAACCGTGATCACCGCCGGGGCCGAGGGGCTCTCGGACGGCGACGCGGTCCGAATCGGCCAGTAGGACGGGGCTTTGCGGGAACCGCGCGGCGACGACCCGGGTTGACCACATCGTGGGCGACGATATATTCCCCGCATGTCCCCAGCCCCGCATCTGCGCCCGGATGAGATAGAACGGATCAGGACCGAGATCCGGGACGCGTTTCACGAGGACCCGGTCAACCTCGCCTGGTGCCTCGAGAGGGTCGACCGGCTCGGCTGGTCGGTGGGGCCGGGGCCGTACTCGAGCCTCCTCCTGCTGCTGTGCAACCTGACCATGGAGGAGGAGGAAGCGCGCGAGCAGTGGGACCGTATCCGCCAGCACCAGGAGACGCTCGAGCGCGCCCTCGGACGCCCGGTGGCCCTGAGGGTGGCGGCCTTCGACGCGCTGGTCGGCGCGAACCGCGACAACCCCCGGCCGCGTCTCCTCGAGCTGCTCGAGACGCAGCCGACGGACGGCCAGGGCATGACCGACCCGGTCACCGGCCTGAATACCCGCCGCTTCCTCGCCGACCAGCTCCCCCGTGAGTTCGGGCGCGCCCGGCGCTTCAAGCTCGACCTGTCGTACGTCCACATCGAGATCGACGACTTCGCCGGCGTCACCGAGCGGCTCGGCCGGACCCTCGGCACCGTGCTGCTGCGCGAGGTGGCCGGCATCGTGACGGGGTGCATCCGCACCATCGACTACGCCGCGCGCGTCTCCTCCGCGCAGTTCGCCCTCCTGCTGACCGAGACCGACCGGATGGGCGCCTACTACGTGGCCGAGAGGATCCGGCAGCGGGTCGAGGAGTTCTATCTCGAGCGTCGGGTGGGCGGGCGTCCTCTCGACGTGACCGTGAGCGGCGGCGTGGCGGCCTTCCCCGAGGACGCGGACACCGCCGAGGATCTCGCGATGAAGGCGAACGAGGCGTATTACACAGCCCGCGCGCGCGGACGGGGGCGGGTGGCCGTCCATTACCGCGAGCGGCGCGAGTACATCCGGCTCGCCGCCGAGGACGAGGATTCTGCAGGTGACCCTGATCCCCGAGGGGGCCGAGACGAGCGCGCCCGCCGCGATGAAGAACATCTCCTCCGGAGGCGTTTTGTTCGAGAGCGACAAGCCGATCGAGCTCGGGCGAATGGTCCACATCCTCTGCCGCAACCGGCGCGAGGCGGACCAGGTGCTCATCCCGGGCCGGGTGGTCCGTATCGAGGCGTTCGAATCGTCGGGGATCACGCGCTACGAGATCGGCGTGCTGTTCGATCTCGTGGTGGAGGAGCAGCTCGAAGGGGTGGTGGAGTTCCTGGAGCGGTTCATCTCGGGGACCGACGAACCCGAGGACGACGTGGAGACCGTGCCTCGGGACCCTTCAGAGGACCCCGGCGCGCCGTAGCCTCAGAAAGTCTCCGAACGGCATCGACTCCCACCTTCGCAGCCTCACCCACTCCGCGAACAGCTCCCCGGTGGCGGGTCGAGGCCGGGGCACCCGCTGCAGATCGGAGACCTTCTCCTCGATCCGTTCGAGCCGCTCGACCAGCTCGCTGAGATTCGATGGCGATCCTTACCGGCGGCTCGTGATCGCGGCCCCTCGGGGGCTCGGGGCGAGGCTCGGGCCTCGGGGATGGGACCGGCGTGGTCCGGGGAGGTGCGGCATGGCGCCGCTCACGACCCGAACGGGCGCGGGACCGGGCGCGCGAGCGCCGGCTCAGCTCCGTGAGCGCCGCCTGCAGGCGGTCTCTTCCCTCGGTTACCGCGGTCATGCATCCCCCTCGACGAGACGTAGCACGTGGTCTCCGTAATGGTACGGGCAGTCACCCCTCCCGGCAACCGTTTCCGGGCTATAATGCGCCCCGCGCCCGCACCGCCGGCGGCCCGCCCGGGGGGACTCACCGCATGCCCGAAAGTCAGCCCGAAGTAAGGCTCAGCCGCGAGATGCGGCTCGTCGACGTCACGATGATCGGCGTGGGAGCCATGATCGGCGCCGGGATCTTCGTCCTGACGGGCATCGCGGCGGGCGTGGCGGGACCCGCCCTGATCCTCGCGTTCGCCCTCAACGCCGTGGTGAGTCTCTTCACCGCCATGGTGTACGCGGAGCTGGGTTCCTGCTTCCACGACGCCGGTGGAGGCTATCTGTGGGTCAAGAAGGGCCTGCCCGATCCGAACGGCTTTCTCTCCGGATGGATGTCCTGGTTCGCGCACGCGGTGGCCTGCAGTCTGTACGCCCTCGGGTTCGGCGCCTATTTCAGCCTGGTCGTGAAGATGATCGGGTGGGACATCGACCACCGCCTCCCGTTCAGCATGGAGAAGCTGCTCGCCACGGGCGTGGTGATCCTCTTCTGCTTCATCAACTACCGCGGCGCCTCCGAGACCGGCAAGGCGGGCAACCTCATCACCGTGGCCAAGGTCATCATCATCGCCGTCTTCATCGGGTTCGGCCTTACCGCCATGTACCACCACCCGGACTGGAAGGCGAACTTCACCGACTTCATGCCCCAGGGATGGGGCGGCGTGTTCATGGCCATGGGGCTGACCTTCATCGCGTTCGAAGGCTACGAGATCATCGCCCAGTGCAGCGAGGAGGTGCAGGACCCCAGGAGGAACATCCCGCGCGCGATCTTCTACTCGCTGGCCATCGTCGTGCCGATCTACCTGCTGGTCGCCCTGGTGGCGGTCGGTGCGATCGACGGCGGCGGGATGCCCACCTGGCAGTATCTCGCCGAGAAGAAGGAAATCGCCATGGTGGAGGCGGCGCGGCAGTTCTTCAAGGGTGGCGGCCTGATGCTGCTCATCGGCGGCCTCCTCTCGACCATGTCGGCGCTCAACGCCACCGTCTTCTCGTCGTCACGCGTCTCGTTCGCCATGGGGCGGGACCACAACCTGCCCGGGATGTTCGGGCGTCTCTCATCGCGCCACAAGACGCCCCACGTCGCGATCTTCTTCTCGATGGCGATCATCATCGCGATGCTGCTGTGGCTGCCCATCGAGGATGTCGCGAGCGCCGCCGACATCATGTTCCTGCTGCTGTTCCTGCAGGTGAACGTCGCGATGATCCGCCTGCGGAGGCGGATGCCGGACCTGGATCGCGGGTTCACCATCCCGTTCTTCCCGCTGATCCCGATCCTGGGGATCCTGGGCAACCTGTTCATCGCGGCCTGGCTGTTCAAGTTCAGCCCGATGGCATGGGCCTCGGCGGGAATCTGGATCCTCGGGGGCTGGCTGCTGCACCGCTTCTATGCGGCGCCCAAGGAGGAGGAGGCGCTCGACCGGATCGCACGCATCGAGAAGGTGGAGCGGCGCGAGTACCAGGTGCTCGTGGCGGTCTCCTCGCCGCGGACGGTGGAGTCGCTGGTGGAGGTGGGCGCGGCGATCGCGCGGCGTCACGGCGGCGAGTTGGTCTGTCTCGGCCTGGTCGAGGTGCCCGAGGACCAGCCGCTGCTTGCCGGCCTCGACGAGACCGGCAAGCTCGACAAGCTGGTCCAGGGCGCCGTCCGGCAGGCCGCGGAGGCGGGCGTGAGCGCTCGCGGCATCATCAAGGTGACGCACCGGATCAGCCTCGGCATCGTCGAGACGGCGCGCGAGGAAGGATGCAACTTCATCGTGATGGGGCGCCGCCGTCACCCCACCTTCTTCGAGTGGATCTTCGCCGCCACCGTGGACAACGTGCTGCGTGACGCCCCGTGCAACGTGGCGGTGGTCGGCGGGCGCGTCCGCCGCGGCGTGGTTCGCCGGATTGTGCTGCCGGTCGACGAGGGCCGCCACCCGCGTCTGGCCGCGGAGCTGGCCACGGCGCTGGCCGAGTGGTACGAGGCCGATATCCGCCCGCTGACGGTGGTGCCCACGACCGTCCCGCAGGACGAGGCGCAGAAGCTGAGACAGCGGGCCGAGAACCTGCTCCAGGAGGTCGGGGTGGAGGCGCGGCTCGGAATGGTGCGGGGCGACGACCCCGCCGAGGAGATCCTCACCGGCACCGACGCGGGAGACCTCCTGCTGATCGGAGGCTCGGCGGGCGGGACGCTGGCGCAGCTCATCTCGGTGCCCGTCCCGGTCGAGGTGATGGAGCGGGGACAGACCCCGATGGTGATGGTGAGAAAATACGAGGGGCAGCCGGCGGGACTCCTCGAGCGGCTTCTGACATTCAGGTAGGAGGACCCCATGGGACAGAGCGCGGTGGGTGGAACGGTGCTGGGGCCGTTCCAGGAGATGTGGGCGGAGGTGATCAACTACACGCCCAGCCTCCTGGCCGGCCTCCTGATCCTGATCCTGGGGGCGGCCGTCTGCTGGCTCGTCAAGGCGCTGGTGGTCCGCATCCTGATCCTGATGCGGCTGGATCGCGTGGCGCGCGGCATGGCCTGGGCACGGCCGCTGAGCCAGGCCGACGTCCGGCATGCCCTCACCAACGCCCTGGGCAACGCGGCGGCCGGGATCGTCTTTCTGATCTTCCTCAACAACGCCGTGCTCGTCTGGCATCTCGAGGTGGTGGCCAAGCTGATCGGCGGGCTGGTGTTCTATCTGCCGCGTATGATCGTCGGGCTGATCATCCTCGTGGTGGGCAGCATCGTCGCTTCGGCGGTCGCCACGCGAGTGCGCACCGGCCTGGCCGCCGACGGGTTCGGCAAGGCCGCGATGGTCGGAAGGATCGTGCACTGGACGCTGGTGTCGTTCGTGGTGGCATGCACCCTCGAGGAGATGGCGATCGCCCCGCACACGGTCGGCACGGCGCTCAAGATCGGCCTCGGCACCGTCGGTCTGGTGGTCGCGCTGGCCTTCGGCCTCGGCAGCAAGGAGGCCGTGGCGCGCATGTGGGCCTCGTTCGGCGATCGCTCTCCTACCGAGAAGAAGCTCCCCTGACGGGCGTCACGATGGCGGCGAGCCGGATCCTGGTGGTGGAGGACGACCCGCACACCCGGCGGATCAACGTCCTGGCCCTCGGCTCCGCCGGCTACGAGGTGCGCGACGCGGCCGACGGCGCGACGGCGGTCGACACCGCCCTCGAGTTCCGGCCCGACCTCGTCGTGATGGACATCGCTCTGCCGGGGCTGGGCGGCCTGGAGGCGACGCGGCGGATCCGGAGCATCATCGACCCGCCGCCTCTGGTGATCGTTCTGACCGCCCGCGCGATGCGCGAGGACCAGGAGGCCGCCCGCAACGCGGGATGCGACGGCTATCTCGCCAAGCCGATCGATCCGTTCGACCTGGTTCACGAGGTACGCCGTCTGCTGGCGGCCCGGCGGAGCGGGCCGTGAAGATCTCGATCCGCAGGCGGTTCTACACCGGCGTCGCCATCAGCGCGGCGCTCGCTCTGGGCATCCTCGCGGCCAACCTGTATTACGCGCGGCAGGTCGAAGCATCGGTGCGGCGGCTCGAGACCGCGTCGGGCCAGCGCTCGGCCGTCCTGGCGATCGCCGCCGAGTCGCTGCAATACATCCGAGATGGCGGGCCGGAACGGTTCGAGGCGATCCGCGCCGGTCTTCGCGAATTCGCCGCAGCGCTCGACGCGCTCGAGCGGGGAGACGCCCGGATGGGGTTCGGCCCGGCCGTCGAGCCGGCGACCCTCGAGGCGCTGGGCGAGGCGCGCGCGGCGTTTGCGCCGTTTCGCGACGCGATCCAGGACGACCTGGAGGACTGGGCCCGTCTGGACGCCCACGAAGTATCGATCGCCTACCGGCAGATGGTGGTGGACCGGGGCCTGGCCGTCGAGAAGAGCATGGGCGGGCTGATGGCGGCGCTCAGCTCCGGGGCCGCGTCGTCGCTGTCGCGTCTGCGGTGGGCGCAGCTCTCCGCCGTCGTGCTTCTGATCGCGATCGGCGTCACCAGCGTCGTGGGCATCGCGCGTCACGTGCTCGCGCCGATGCCGATCATGGCGCGGGCCCTGTCGTCCGTGGCCGCCGGCGATCTCGGCACGCGGGTGCATCTCGCCGGAGACAGCGAGTTCTCCGACGTGGCCGACGCCTTCAACCGGATGGTCGCGGACCTCGCCCGCGCGCGCGAGACGATAGCCAGGCACCAGACCGAGATCGAGGCCAAGAACCGCGAGCTCGAGCACGCCTCGCGGATGAAGAGCCAGTTTCTCGCCACCATGTCGCACGAGCTGCGCACCCCGATGAACGCCATCATGGGCTACACCTCGCTGATGCGCCGAGGGCTGTACGGCCCGCTCACCGACCAGCAGAAGGAGGCGCTCGCCGGCGTGGCCGAGACCTCCTCCGCGCTGCTGGGTCTGATCAACGACGTGCTCGACCTGTCGAAGGTCGAGGCGGGCCAGCTCACGACCCACATCGCCCCGTTCGAGGCCGGCGAGCTGGCGGCCGATCTGGTCGAGACGATCCGACCGCTGGCGCTCGACAAGGGGCTCGAGGCGCGCTCGGAGATCGTCGCCGGCCCGATCGGGATCACGTCGGACCGGGCGCGGGTCCGGCAGGTGCTGCTGAATCTGCTGGGAAACGCCGTGAAGTTCACCGCACGCGGCGGTATCCTCCTGAGGGTGGAGCGCGACGGGTCCGAAGTGCTCTTCGCCGTGGAGGACACGGGCGTGGGTATCCGCGCCGAGGATCAGGAGCTGATCTTCGAGACCTTCCGCCAGGTCGACGGTTCGGATGTACGATCGCAGGGAGGCACCGGGCTGGGTCTGTCGATCAGCCGCAAGATCGCCCGGCTGCTCGGCGGCGACGTCACCGTGGCGAGCCGCCCCGGCGAAGGATCCACTTTCACGCTGCGGCTGCCATCCGGTCCGCCGGAGGGCGCAACCGCCACGCAGGACAGGAGGACGTAACGATGGTCGGCAACAAGAAGAAAATCCTGATCGTCGACGATGACCCGCATCACAACCGTATCGTGGGCGACCTGATGCGGGCGGAAGGGTACGAGGTGGAGGTCGCGACCGACAGCCCGTCGGCCGTACACAAGAACTTCGACTTCAAGCCGGACCTGGTGCTCCTGGACATCATGATGCCGAAGTTCGACGGAACCACGGCCTGCCACGCGCTGCGGGAGCTTCGGCCCGAGCTGCCGGTGGTGATCGTGTCGGCCAAGGACGCCCCCGCCGACATCATGGAGGGGCTGGACTGGGGCGCCACCCGCTATGTCACCAAGCCTTTCGATCCCGAGGAGCTGCTGGCCACCGTGAGGGAGCTGCTGGCCGGCAAGTGAGGCCGCGGGGCGGCCGAAACGCCCTGCGCGAACCGACCCAACCCTCTCCCTGACTGGGAGTCCTCCCTCACGACCTGCGGCCTCCCGTGCGCGTCACCCCTCCCCCGCGCTGGCCCCTTTCTTGCAACTGCTTCCGGATGGCTCTGCACGACACACCCGCCCCCCACAGGAGACGATATGAGTGCGCCCGCGACACTGGAGAAGAGCTTGGCAACACGGGTGCTGCTGGGTGACGAGGCCGTGGCGCTCGGCGCGATCCATGCGGGGGCGACCGCGGCGTACGCCTATCCCGGCACGCCGGCCACCGAAATCCAGGAATCGATCCTGAAGCACGCCGCCGCACACGGCACGCCGCGCGCCTGCTGGTGCGCCAACGAGAAGACCGCATTCGAGCAGGCCCTCGGCGTCTCGATGGTGGGGCGCCGCGCGCTGGTGAGCATGAAGCACGTCGGGCTGAACGTCGCCTCGGATCCCTTCATCAACGCCGCGATCGTCTCGATCCAGGGCGGGCTGGTGGTGGCCGTGGCGGACGACCCGGGCATGCACAGCTCGCAGAACGAGCAGGACAGCCGGTTCTACGCCGACTTCGCACGCACGATTCTGTCTCGAGCCGGCCGACCAGCAGGAAGCGTACGACATGACGCGTGAGGCGTTCGACATCTCCGAGCGGTTCCACGTCCCGGTGGTGGTGCGGCTGGTGACGCGGCTGGCGCACAGCCGCGCGGTCGTCACGGTCAGGCCCCCGAGTGCCGAGAACGACCTGCACAAGGTGGAGGACTCGCGCTCGTGGACGCTCCTGCCGGCCAACGCCCGCAGGCAGTGGCGCGCGCTGCTGGATCGACAGGAGGCGATCCGCGCCTTCACCGCCGCCTCGCGCTACAACGTCCCCGCACCGGATGGCCCGGCCTCCGAGCTGGGGGTCCTCACGGCGGGAGTGGCGCGCGGCTACTACCTTGAGAACCTCCCCGATCTGCCCGCACCTCCACCGATGCTGCACGTGGGGGCGTATCCTCTTCCCGCGGACGCCATCCGCGCCCTCGCCTCCAGGGTGCGCCGGCTCCTGGTGCTGGAGGAGGGATACCCGTTCATCGAGAGAAGCATCAAGGGTCTGCTGCCGGTTCCGGTCGAGGTGCTCGGCCGCGAGACGGGGCATCTGCCCGCCGACGGCGAGCTGACACCGGAGCGGGTGCGCGCCGCCCTGGGTATCCCGGCGCGCACGCCCGGCGAGGCGCCCGCCGTGACGCTGCCAGGACGACCGCCGCAGCTCTGCGAGGGGTGTCCGCACCGTGACGCCTACACCGCGCTGCAGCTCGCGCTGGCGGGCTTCGATCGTTCGCTCGTCGCCTCCGACATCGGCTGCTACACGCTCGGAGCGCTTCCTCCGTGGCAGGCGATCGAATCGTGCGTGTGCATGGGCGCCTCGGTCGGAATGGCCAAGGGGGCCTCGGAGGCCGGGCTCCGTCCCGCCATCGCCGTCATCGGGGACAGCACGTTCCTGCACTCCGGCGTGACGCCGCTGATGGACGCGGTGGCCGCGAACACCGACATGACGCTGATCATCCTCGACAACGAGGTGGTCGCGATGACCGGCGGGCAGACCAGCGTACTTCCCTCCTCGCGGCTCAAGGACCTGGTGCTGGGGCTGGGGGTCGATCCGGCACACATGCACCTGCTGACGGCCCATCCAAGGAACGTCGAGTCGATGACGAAGACGATCCGGGCGGAGCTGGACCATCCGGGTCTCTCGGTCGTCATCTGCGTGCGCGAGTGCATCGAGACCGCGCGCAGGAGGAAGAAGAAATGAAATACGACATCATCCTGGCGGGCGTGGGAGGTCAGGGAGTCGTCTCGCTTTCCACGATCATCGCCGCAAGCGCGATGAGAGCCGGTCATCACGTCAAGCAGTCCGAGGTGCACGGCATGGCCCAGCGGGGCGGCGCCGTGCTGGCCAACCTGCGGATCGCCGATCAGCCGATCCACAGCACGATCATCCCGCGGGCGACGGCCGACATGATCCTGGGGATGGAGCCGGTGGAGAGCCTGAGGTATCTCGACTATCTCTCACCGGGCGGGTGGCTGGTGACCTCGTCCGACCCGGTGGTGAACATCGCCGACTACCCTGACCAGCCCAGGCTGCTGGCGACCATCCGGTCGATGCCGCGTGCCATCCTCGTGGACGCCGATCGGCTGGCGCGAGCGAGCGGCTCGGCGCGCTGCTCCAACGTGGTGATGGTGGGGGCGGCCTCGGGGATGCTCCCGATCCCGGCCGACGGCATCATCTCGTACATCCGCGAGGCGTTCGCCTCCAAGGGACCGGCCGTGGTCGAGGCCAACCTGAAGGCGTTCGCGGCCGGCCGGGAGGCGGTGCCGTGCCCCGTGGCCTAGGTCGTGTGCTTCGGCCCCTGCTCGAGCGGGCGCGCGCCGGGTCGCGGCAGGTCATCCTGGAGCCGGACGGCTACACCCTCGTGGCGGCGATGGGGATCGCCGTGCCGAGGCACGTCATGGCACGCGACGCCGCAGCGGCCGCCCGGGTGGATCTCGACACCTTCACCGGGCCGAAGGTGGTGATCAAGCTGATCTCCCCGAGGTGCTGCACCGCAGCGACGTCGGGGGCGTGGCCTTCGTGCGGCGGGAGCGCGGCGCGGTGGTGGCGGCGATCGAGAACATGCAGGAGCGGTTCGAAGGCCGCGAAATCCTCGGCTTCACCATCAACCAGTTCATCGAGCACGACGCCTCGCTCGGCGGCGAGCTGCTCCTCGGGGCGCGCTGGACCGACGACTTCGGCCCGGTCGTCACGCTGTCGCCCGGCGGCATCTACGCCGAGTTCCTCTCGGCGAACCTGCGGCCCGGCCGCGAGACGGCGATCCTCTCCCCCGCCCTCACCCGCCCCGAGCGGATCGAGGCGATCCTCGAGTCCAAGGCAATCGTTCCGTTGATCACGGGCCGCCTGCGGGGGCAGGCTCCCCGCATCCCGATGGAGGACCTGATCGATCTGGTCACGCGCTTCATGGAGGCCGCGGCCGCCGTGATGCCGGACGGCGCCACCGAGTTCGAGATCAATCCGCTCGTGCTGACCGGAAGCGGGCCGGTGGCGCTCGACGTGCTGCTCAAGGTCGGCGCGGCGCCTCCGGCCGCAGAGCCGCCACGCCCGATCGAGAAGATACGCAACCTGCTGACACCGAAATCGATCGGGATCATCGGTGTGTCGGAGCGGATGAACCCCGGCCGCATGATTCTGCGAAACATGCTTCGCGCCGGGTACGACCCGGGGCGGATCCACGTGGTCAAGCCGGGGCTCGACTCGATCGACGGATGCCGCTGCTGGCCGGATCTCGCCTCGCTGCCCGGCGCCGTCGACCTTCTGATCCTGAGCGTCGACGCGAAGCAGGTGCCGGACCTGGTGGCGCAGACGGTAGCCTGGCGCAAGGCCGAAAGCCTGATCGTGATCCCGGGAGGCCTGGGCGAGCGCGCCGGCGGCGAGCGTATCGAGGAGAGAATCCGCGCCTCGCTGGCCGCCTCGCGCGCTACGACGTGGCGCGGGCCGGTGATCAACGGCGGCAACTGCCTCGGGATTCGCTCCCGACCGGGCGGTTACGACACCATGTTCATCCCCGATTTCAAGCTGCCCGAGCCGCGCGGCCCGGTCTCACCGGTGGCGTTCGTCTCGCAGAGCGGCGCCTTCGCGGTGGCGCGCGCGAGCAAGCTGGCCGCGCTCAATCCACGCTATCTGATCTCGCTGGGCAACCAGACCGACCTCACCGTCGGCGACTATCTCACCTGGCTGTCGCGTGACGAGGCGGTGCACGTGTTCGCATGCTACGTGGAGGGGTTCCGCCCGCTCGACGGACGTCGCATGCTGCAGGCCGCCGCCGACATCACCGCGACGGGCCGCGTCGTGATCCTGTACCGCGCAGGACGCACACCGGCCGGGGCGAAGGCCAGCAGCTCGCACACGGCGTCGATCGCGGGCGACGCGGCGGTGACCCGCGAGCTGGCGCAGACCGCGGGCGTGGTGGTGGCCGAGAGCCTCGAGGATTTCGAGGATCTGGTGCGTCTGTTCTGCCTGCTGCACGGCAAGCCGGTCGGTGGCTGGGGGCTGGGCGCGATGTCCAACGCGGGATTCGAGTGCGTCGGGATCGCCGACAGCGCCGGTCCGTTCAGGCTTCCGGGCTTCGGCGCCCGCACCCACGCACGCCTCAAGACACTCATCGAGCGGTGCAGGCTCTCCTCGATCGTGGACGTGAACAACCCGCTCGACGTGACGCCGATCATGGACGACGCGGCCTTCGAGGAGGCGATCCGCGCGGTCATGGAGGACGACCGGGTCGACGTGGGGGTGATCGGCTGCGTCCCGCTGACAGGGGCGCTGCAGACGCTGCCGCCCGCGGAGACCATCCCGGAGGACATGACACGGGAGGACTCGGTGGTCAACCGGATGATCCGTCTTTCCCGCGAGCTGACAAAACCCTGGGTCGCGGTCGTGGACGCAGGGCCTCAGTACGATCCGATGGCGCTCACGCTCGAGCTCAACGGCGTGGTCACTTTCCGCAGCGCCGACCGTGCCGTGCGGATGCTGCAGGCGTTCTGCGCCAACCGGCTGCATCCCGACCACGGGAGGCCCCGGCCCCAGCCCGAGGAGCAGCCTCCCGTGTTCGCCGGCGTCTGGTGAGCCGTCACTGAAGCAGCCGGCGCTCCTTCGCCGCGCGCAGCAGATCGTCACGGAACTTCGGGTGCGCGATCCCGATGAGCGCCTCGGCACGCTGCCTGAGATTGCGCCCGAACAGGTTCACCACGCCGTACTCGGTCGCGACGTAGTGAACGTCCGCCCTGCTGGTGACCACGCCCGCTCCCTGGCTGAGAAACGGCACGATCCGCGACATCTCGCCGCCCTTGGCGGTCGAGGGGATGGCGATGACCGGCCGGCCTCCCTTCGAACTGGCGGCCCCCCGGATGAAATCCACCTGCCCGCCGAAGCCCGAGTAGATGTAGGCCCCGATCGAGTCGGAGCAGACCTGCCCCGTGAGATCCAACTCGATCGCCGAGTTGATCGCGACGAGGTTCTCGTTCTGTCGCACCACGAACGGGTCGTTGACGTAGTCGACCGGATGCGCCTCGATCAGCGGGTTGTTGTCCAGGAACCGGTACAGCTCCCGGCTGCCCAGCGCGAAGGTGATCACCACCTTGCCCTGGTGCAGGGTCTTTCGAGTGCCCGTCACCGAGCCGCGCTCGATGGCGCGCATGGCGCCGTCGGAGATCATCTCGGTGTGGATGCCGAGCTCCATCGGCCCCTCGATCGCCTCGTAGATCGAGTCGGGGATGCCGCCGATCCCCATCTGCAGCGTGGCTCCAGGCTCGATCAGACCGATGACGTTCGCCGCGATCGCCTTCTCCACGGGGGTGGCCGGCTTCACGCGGCGCAGGATCAGCGGCTCGGTGTGCTCCACGATGGCATCGGCGCGGCTGACGTGGATGAACGAGTCGCCGAGGATGCGCGGCATCTCCTCGTTGACCTGCACGATGACCGTCTTAGCCAGCTGGCAGGCGGTCTTGGAGGCGAGAACCTCCACGCCCAGGCTCATGAAACCATGCTCGTCGGGTGGCGAGACCTGCACCATCGCCACGTCCACGCGCACGATCCCCTCGCGGAACAACCGGGGGATCTGGTGCAGGAAGATCGGTGTGTAGTCGGCACGCCCGTCGTTGACCGCCTCGCGGTCGGCCGACCCGACGAACAGGGAGTTGTGCCTGAAGTGCTCGGCCATCTCGGGCGCGCACAGCGGGTCGGTGCCCACCAGCAGCACGTGGCTCAGCCGCACCTCGCTCAGCTCGTCGCGGCGGCGGGCGAGCGCCCGAGTCAGCTCCTGCGGCATGGCGGCGTTGCCGCCGTAGTACACATGATCCCCGCTCTGAATCCGGCGAACCGCCTCATCCGAGCTGACCAGCTTCGACTTGTAGTCATCCAGCCAGTTCATGATGGCCCCACCTCGGGAGGCAGGAGACGCGCCAGGGGCACCGTCTCTATCTTGAGGGCGCCCCCGACCCGCTCGTTGACGATACGGCCGTGATACATGTAGACGCCCGCCGCGAGCCCCGCGTCGGCGCGCAGCGCCGCCTCCAGACCGGCGTCGGCCATCGCCGTCAGATACGGCATCGAGGCGTTGGCCAGGGCGCGTGACGCGGTGCGCGGGATTCCCGCGGTCATGTTGGGAACGCAGTAGTGGACCACGTCGTGCACCGTGTAGGTCGGATCGTCGAGGGTGGTCGGCCGGCTCGTCTCGACACAGCCTCCCTGGTCGATCGAGACATCGATGATCACGCTGCCCGACTTCATCCCCTTCACCATCGTCTCGCTCACGATGAACGGCGCGCGCCCCCCCGGGATCAGGATGGCGCCGATCAGGACGTCGGCGATGGCGGCGTACTGGCCGAGCCGCTCGGTCGCCGCCACCACGGTGGCGACATGGCCCGAGAAGGCGCGATGGATCGACCGCAGCTTGCCCAGGTCCGCGTCGAGGACGATCACGTGCGCGCCCGTCGCGTGCGCGAGACGCGCCGCGGCGCGGCCCACAGTCCCCGCGCCGAGCACCACGACCGTGGGCGGCGGCACGCCGGCGACGTTGCCCATCAGGACGCCCCGTCCTCCCCACTCCTTGCGCAGGTACTGCGCCGCGATGTGCAGCGCCATCTGGCCCGCCATCTCACTGAACGGCTGCAGCACCGGCAGGTCTCCGGAGGCGTCGCGGATCACCTCGTAGCCCACCAGCGTCATCTTCTTCTCGATCAGCCCCACGACCGTCTCGCGTCGCGACACCGCGAGATGCTGGAAGCTGCAGACGATCGTGCCCGGTCTCAGCAGGTCCAGCTCCTCGGTTCCGATCGGACCGACCCGGCAGACCATGTCCGCCCGTTTGTGAGCCTCCTCGGCCGTGTAGACGATCCGCGCACCGGCGGCCTCGAAGTTCTGGTCCGTGAAGTGTGCCTCCACGCCGGCCTGGCGCTCGACCAGGACCGTGTGTCCGGCCTGTGTCAGGCGCCGCACGGCGAACGGCGTCAGACCGACCCTGTGCTCGAGCCGGTGCGGCTCCCTGGGAACTCCGATGATCATGGGCGTGCCTCCTCGTCACGTGCGCGCCGCCCGGGCGCGTCGACACGGCTTCTCTTCGTCTCCACACTGGAGACTAGCAAGATCCACACCAGGAAGAGGGGGCCCCGACAGGCCGTCGGCCGGGCGATCCTGGCCGGCGGCAGCGTCGAACGGCGCAGCATCGCGCCGGAAGACTCAGCCGGGGGGCGAAGCTCAGACGAGAGGCGCCATCACCTCGACCGTCCACCGGGTGAGGGTCGTGGGGGTGGTCGTCTCCGGCGTGCGCGGGCGCTCCGGCCGCATCACACCGGACGCCATCGCGCGGTGCATCTCGAGCATCGCGTCGGCGACTGCGGGGCTCACCCCCATCGCCAGCAGCGCCTGACGCGCTTCCGACTCGGGCACCTGCACGTGGGTCACCCTCCGCCGCAGCCCTTCGCCGATCGCCACGGCGGCTTCGTCGAAGCTCAGGTCCGCCGGGCCATGCAGCCCCATCACCGACCTTCCCTTCCAGCCCGTGTCGAGGATCCGCTTCGCCGCTGCCTCGGCGATGTCGCGTGTCGCGATCATCGGGACGCGCGTCCCGCCGTGGTTCGGCATGAAGATGCTGCCGGAGCTGCGGATCCCGTCGATCATCATGAGGTAGTTCTCGAAGAAGAAGCCGGGCCGCAGATGGGTGATCGCCGCCTCGGTGGCGTCGAGCAGGCCCTCCACGTCGTGGAGCCCGTCGACCGGGCCGGTCCCCTTCGCGTTGTGCGCCCCGACGCTCGACAGGTTGACGACGCGCGGGATCCTGTTGGCCTTCACGGCCGCGGCGGCGGCGCGGCCGAAACGGTTCTGCGACGCGCGCAGATCGTCCGTCTTCGGGTCGGTCGGGGTGACCCAGAAGAGCAGATCGACGCCGCGGGTCGCCTCGGTGACGAACCGCTCGTCGTCCTGCGAGCCTTCCTTCACATGCGCGCCGCGGCCCGCCAGCTCGGAGACCTTCTCCGGATGGCGCGCCAGCAGAACGAGGTCCGCTTTCGAATCGAGGAGCCGGCGGGCGACGCCGCCGCCGACATGACCGGTGGGTGTCGTAAGTGCGACTTTCATGACGAATCCTCCTTGCATGTTTCCGGCCCGTTTTTCGGGCCACGCATGTAGAATAGACCCACTCGCATTCCTTCACGAACGGCCCGAAAGACGCCTACCGGGAGGGCTTCCTCATGCGCCGCTGGCTCGCCGTGCCCCTCTTCTTCGCCATCTTCGGGCCCGCGGGCCCGGTTTCCGCCGCGCCGGTGCTGACCATCGAGCCGACGCGGCTCTGGCCGCCGGACCATCGCCTCAGCGAGGTTAACGTGACGCCGCACGAGACGGACGACTGCGCGGACCCCTCCTCGCTGCTGCGCGCGATTGGCAGCAGCGAGGAGGACGACGCGCCCGGCGGGTCCGACGGCCGGACCTCGGGCGACATCCGCTCCGAGGAGCCCGGCTCCGGGCTGCGGATCCTCCTGCGCGCCGAGCGCGACGCGCGCGGGCCCGGCCGCACCTACACTCTGGTATACGAGATCACATGCGCCTCGGGCGCCACGTCGATGGAGAGCCTGTCGGTTGTGGTGCCGCACGATCTGGGCGGTGCCGTCGACCCCCTCGATCTGGCCCTGGCACAGACGGGCGGCGTCACATCGATCCTCTGGGAGGATCCGGACGGCCCGGCCGCCGGCGAGCTGGTCCGTGGCGATGTCTCGTCGCTGGCCCTCTCTGCGGATGGCACCGTGATCCTCGGCGCTCTCGACTGTCTGGGCGGGGATCGCGCCGACGACACGGTACCGGCCCCCGGCCGGGCCTTCTTCTATCTGGCCGGATACGACGACGGCATCGTGTTCACGATGGGGACGGCCTCGGCGGCCGGGCCGAGACGCTTCTGGTCGGGAGGGTGCCGGCCTGCCGCATACTGATCGGCGGGCCGCCGCTCACGGACAGACGGCGGTGCTCCTCGGCGATCCTGAAGTCGCGCTGCCCCATGGGCCCGGTCACGCAGACGTTGCGGCCGCGGGCGAGGTACCGGTACCCGGCGCCCGGCGGCGGCACCGAGGTGTCCATCCGTTGGATCGGCTTCCGGAGACGACGATGCTCCAGCCCGAGCCCACCGGGAGCCGACGAGATCGCCGCGCACCAGGTCGTGCACGGTGGCGGGCCGCGTCCGTCGCGACGCCGGTCCAGGCCATCGATACGGGATCGGCGTCGAGGTCACTCGCACCTCGCCCGGAAGCGCGTAGGAGCCGGATCCGATGGCGCGCAGTCGCATGCATCCCCGCCCCGTCGCCGTCGGCATCGGCCTGCCCCGGGTTCGCCGCGAGAGGACAGTTGTCGCAGGTCCAGCCGACGAGGTCACCGTCAGGGTCGCTGCCGCCTGGCAGCAATCGAACATCATCGGCGTGACGATCAGCGACCAGGAGTCCAGCGTTCCGGTGTCGTAGATCTCGTTGTCCGAGACGAACACCTGCCAGTCTCCTCCGGTCAGGGTGCCGTTGAGGTGCGAGAGCTGTCCGGTCGGGTCCGCATAGTCCGACGAGGGGGAGTTCATGGAAGGCAGCCAGCTTCCCGTGAACGGCGCCGCCTCGGCGCCGACACCGAGCAGGTCGTTGCTCGAGGCGTCGTCGAAGACGGTGTCGATAAAGTCTTCGCCGGCGTTGTACCCGAGGAAGCAGCCGAAGAACGTGATGCAATCGGCCGGCCGGAACACCATGTCGGCGCCGAAGCCGCCGGGCGCTTTCAGCTCCACGTCAGGTCTCCGACGGCGGTGTGCCTGAGGCTGTCGATCCGGAAGTCGAGGTCCGCGATCTCCAGGTCGTCGGGAACGGTGAAGGTGTCGGTGACACCGGTCGGATCCGCCTCGGGGATCACGAGGCCTCCCGGGATGACGCGGGTCAGCGTCACGGGCGCGCCGGCGCCCACCGGCTGGCCGATCCCGAGCTCGAGCGGGACGGTGACCACGCCCTTCGCGCTCGTGATCAGCAACTCGAAGCGCAGCAGGGATCCGCATCCCACCGACAGATCGACCTCAAAGGTGAATGGATTGCCGGCGACGGTCGCCTGGGCCGGGATCGGCCCGTAGGACGCGGTCGCGCTGGTCACCGTCACGCCCGGCGTAGTCGAGGTGAGCGTGGCCGTGGCCGAGGCCGAGGTCCTTGGACGCGGAGCGCCAGGGGTTGAACAGCGGTACGCTCAGATCGATCGTCTCGCCCGGATCGATGAAGCCGTTGCCATCACCGGCCGAGTCGTCGGCGACGACCGCGCCCGGCACCGGGTGCGGCAGGAGGAACGACTCCTTCACCCCGACGTGGGTGGCGATCCCGAGCGACGCCTCCGCCCTGAACCCCAGACCGCGGTCGGCGAAACCGCCCCAGATCGACTCCTCGTGGGCACAGCCACTCGCGGCGCAGTCGGCGTCGACGAGCGCGTCGCGCGCCTCGGTGAAGCTCGGGTCGATTGGCGTCATCTTGAGGGCGTCGGTCACGATGTGAAGCATCGCCTCGTTGCCGGCGGCCACGTCGCCTCCCATGGCGGCGATGATGCGGCTTCGGACCTCCCAGAGGCTCAGCGCCCAGACTTCGCCCACGTTGTGGACCTCTACGGCGCCATTGAACTCGAAACCCAGCGGGCTCGGGGCGATGCCTCCCGACATGTCGGCCGTGATGTCGTCCACGTCGGCCCAGGTCAGCGGATTCACGGTGTTGTCGGTGTGGTATGGGAATCGTCTCACGCCGTACACGTAGTTGTCCGTGGGCATGCCTCCGAGCCCGTACAGGGCGTAGGCGCCCGCGGCGTACCGGCCGTCCGGGTCGTCTGAGGGTTGCGTGTTGAGCAGCGACAACGCGTAGTAGTCGCTCCACCCCTCGCCCATGCCGGCTCCCGGGCTCCAGTTGAGGCCGGCGGCATCGCCGATGAGCCGATTGGTGACACCGTGCGTCAGCTCGTGGATCACGATCTCGGCGTCGAGATCGCCGTCACGCGCGGGAACGGGGCTGGTCCACAGGAACATCCGCATGATGCCGGGCGCGCCGTCGGGGGCGGAGAGAAGTTGGCGTTGTTGGCGCCGAAAAAATCGGCGCCCTGCTGCGCTTCCGCCAGGACCGGGTCGGAGCCAGTGCCGCCGCGTCCGAAGTTGTCGGTCTGGTAGTTGCCCGCCGTCTCGTCGAACCCGAGACCGTACATCCGATCGTGGAAGAAGTTGGCGACATAGAAGAGCTGTGTCACCGCGCCGCGCTGGGAGGGCACGGATCCCGGATCGTATCCCGCGTCGGGATCGCCGCCGACGGGCGCCGGCGCGTAGACGAAATTGCGCGGCGCGGAGCCGAGGAAATCGCGGTTCCGTCCGTCGCCATCCGGGTTGCCCACGGGCCGGCCGCCGGCATCGAGCGCGGCCGCATCGGGCGCGTCGTCTCCATTGCGATCCAGATACGCGTCCACGTTGTTGCCGGTCGTGGTCTCTCCGCCGTCGGCGATCGATCCGCCGGGGCTCGCGACCGGATCCTGAACCGTCAGCATCTCCTCGACCGTGCGGGCGATCTCGGATACTGGGTGCCGGAGCCGACCGCGGCCATGTTGGGGGACGCCGGAGCCGGGCTGTCGGCCGGGGCGTGCCCGGCCTGCGTGTAGACGCTGAATCGCGCCTGCTGTGTGGAGAGACGGTGGCGGATGTTCTTGCGGAACAGCGCTCGCCGCCGCGCGCGTCCGTGAGGAGGTACCAGTCGGCGTCGCCCTTCATCACGACCACCTGCGCCCAGGCCGGCACCACGATGCCCGGGGCCACCGGGAACCAGACGAGCCGGCTCGGCACGGGACGCGTGACCGCCGGATTGTTCGACCCGGACCATCGCGTCCCAGCCTTCACCCGCCGGCCCGGCCTCCATGGTGGAAGCGTCGGCCGTCACGCCCAGATCCGCCAGCGCGCGAGCGAGCGCCTCCGTGGCACCGAGGAGAGTTCCTCCACGTGCGCGGAAGGCACCCAGACCGGGCACCAGCCGTCCCGTCGTGGCCAGGACACGGCCGTCGCCGTCGAGCGTGACCCAGGTCTCGCTCTGGAACACGGGCCGGCCGTCGAGCCTCTGCCGCAGCCGCACCGCGAGCAGGCCGGGTGATGCGCCGCGGCTCTCCCCCAGAATCTCCAGCGCGTCGATCCCGGACGGCGCCAGGCCGTACAGATCGGCGTGGTCGCGCAGATACCCGAGGGTGATATCCGCCGGACGACGCGAACGATCGACCGGGCTCAGCCCACCCGACCGCGCGATGACCTTCTCGGCGGCGCCCATCAGCGGCGAGAATCGGGCCCTCGTGCCGGGCGATGCCCGCCGCAGCCGCTGCAGACCGTCCCGCATGCCGCGGGCGATCGCAGCAGGAGGCGGCGTGGAAAGCCGCAGCACCGCGAGCCGCCCCCGCCCGTTGATCCTGATGTCGTAGTTTCCGGCGGCGGCCGGCGCGGAGCCGGGCACCGCCGACCCGGCGGCTTGCGGCATGAGCAGGCAGGACAAAGCGATGGCGCCCGCGAGAGCGCGCGCCCGGCGTTTTGGCATGGTCTCTCCCGGGACCCATGCAATGTAGGGTGACACCGGCGCATTTCAACCGGGCCGACCCGGAGCGTGTATGGCCGTCCCCTTTGTCGGGATCCGCCGCCTGTTCGCGGCGCAGCGCCGCGGTCCGGCTTCAGCGGGCGACGAGCGTCACGGACAGGGTCGTCTCGGCGCCGTCACGCATCACCACCGCCTCGACGGTGGCGCCGGGCTCGAGCGTCCGGAGCAGATCGGAGTAACCCTTGAGCGACTCGACCGGCTTGCCCGCGAGACGCACCAGGATGTCTCCCTCGCGGAACCCCGCCGCTTCGGCGGGCGAGCCGGGCACCACTCCCGACACCTTCACACCCGGGCCGGGGAACGCGAAGTCGGGCACGGTGCCCACCGAGACCCTTCGCCCACCGCCCGCGTCGCCACCCGATGGACGCGCAGTCGCCGGAGCACCGGCACCGGCGATCGTGACGGTGAGCGGCTCGGGCCGCTCGCCGAGGTAGGCCACCCCCTCCAGGGTGAAGGCGGCCACCTTCATCATCCCGGCGAAATCGATCCTGTCGGGCGTGTCGCCGGGGCGATGATAGTCGGCGTGCGGGTCGGTGAAGATCTGCACCGCCGGCACGCCGCGGTCGATGAAGCTCTTCTGGTCGGACGACTCGTACGCCTCGGGGATCATCCGGCTGTCCACACCGGTGACGTAGCTCGCGCCCCGGAAGATGTGCTGCCACTCGGTGGCCGTGCCGGTGGCCAGCACCGAGAGCTTCTTCTCCCCGAGCCGCCCCACCGTGTCGAGGGCGATCATGCCGATCACCTTGTCGATCGGCCGGGCGGGATGGTCGACGTACCAGCGCGAGCCGACCAGCCCCTCCTCCTCGCCCGTGAAAGCGACGAAGACGACGGTGCGCTGCGGCCGCTCGCCGTCGGCCATCGCGTGGGCCAGCTCGAGCATCACCGCCACGCCGCTCGCGTTGTCGTCGGCCCCCGGATGCAGCTTCCCCTCGTCGCCTGCGTGCGGGTCGGGCCAGCCGAATCCGAGATGATCGTAGTGCGCGCCCACCACCACCGACTGGCCGGACCATTCGGGCCGCGTGCCGGGCAGCACGCCGATCACGTTGGCGACCTGCCGCGGCTTGCCGTCCGGCGTGGCCTCGGTGGTGAACCGCTGCAGGTAGCCGTTGCCGTCGCCTCCCGGCGCGAGCCCGATGGCGGCGAACTCCGAGGCGATCCGCTCGGCGGCGGCATCGAGACCCTTCGTGCCGATCCCGCGGCCTTCGCGCTCCGGCGCCGCCAGCCAGGCCACCATCTCGCGCATCCTCTTCTCGGAGAAGACCGGGGGCAGCTCCGCCAGGGCCTGCCGCGCGGGGAGCTGCAGGGCCGGAAGCGACGTTGCGCGGTCCCCGGCCGCGCGCAGATCCACCACCAGGGGCGAGTCGGCCGCCGACCACTGCCCCTTCAGGACGTTGGTCGGCTCGGACCCCTCGAAGCCGAGGTACGAGTACTTGCCATAGTGGGGCAGCTTGCGCCCGAGACCCGGCAGCGCCTCGAGCGGGTCGGCCACGATCCAGCCGACCGCGCGCGCCGGGTCGGCCGGGTGACGCGCCGTCAGGACGAAGCTGTGTCCGGTCCGCGGCATCGTCTCGCCGCCTGCCTTCAGCTCGGTCGGTGTCAACGACGCCTCCGTGGACGGGAACGCCACCTTCGGGGCGAGCCGGTTGTCCCGTCCCAGGACCCAGACGGCGCGATCGGATGGCAGATCGGTCACCTCGGCGTCGGTGGTGAACTCGGGGGCGTGGCTGTCGCTGCGCCACCCCTCGACCAGGGCGCGATAGGCCTTCCTCTCGTCCTCGCCCGCACCCGCCGGCAGCACCGCCAGGATCTTCGCCTCGCCGAAGATCTGCCCGATCGACGGGGGCGTCTCGCGCGCGTCGAGGCGGCGGAACAGATCGAACGCGGGATCGACGTGCAGCGCCAGCGGGGGCGCCGCTGTCGTGACGGCGAAGGCCGCCTCGCGGCCATCCATGCGCACCGACTCGACCACCGGCGCGCCGCCCGTCTGCACGGCCAGCGGGACGTCAATCGGCCAGGGCTCCGACGGCTGTGTCTGTCGCAGCATCCCGCGCACCACGAACCCGCCCGCCTTCGGCTCGACACCGGTCACCTTCACCTCCAGTGCCGGCGCGCCGGGGCGGCTCACCCAGGCCTCGAAGAACGAGCCGAGATCCTGCCCCGACACCGCCTCCATCGTGGCCCGCACGTCGGCGAACGAGGCGCGTCGTCCCCGCTCCTGCTCGTAGAACCGCGCGGCCCACTTGCGGAAGGCGTCGTCGCCGAGCCTGCGCCGCAGCATGTGGAATCCCATCATCGTCTTGCCGTATCCGACCGCCTCGGTGACCGCGCTGTGCCGCGAGCGGAACTCGGTCAGCGGGAAATCGCGCCCCTTCGCCACGTAGTCACGGTACTTCTGCAGCGTGGCGCGGCGCGACTCGGCCCCCTTGCCGCGCTGCTCCTGCACCAGGTGGTCGGCCATGTAGGCGGTCAGCCCCTCGCACCAGTTGCCGGTGTCGTAGTCGACGAAGACCGAGTTGCCCCACCAGTTGTGCAGAATCTCGTGCGGGTAGGACGAGTGGAGGATGAACGGGAAGCGGATCACCTGCGGGCCCAGCAGCGTGAAGGAGGGCATCCCGTAGCCGGTCTCCCAGAAGTTCTCCACGAGGGCGAACTTGGCGTACGGATACGGGCCGATCGAGATCGGCGTACATCTTCAGGTACTGCCCGGCCGCCGTCAGGTACTTGCCCGCCAGCGTGTCGTCCTTCTCGTGCAGGAACACCTCGGTGACCACCGCGCCCGCCTTGTCGTCCCACATCATCAACGGCCCGCCCGCGAGCACCACCTCGTCCATCGGTCCTTCGGAGTCCCAGCGCGCCACGCCGTCCTCGCCGCGCGACGTCCCCTTGCCCTGGCTGACGACACGCCACCCCTCCGGGGCCGTCACCGCGACGTCGAAGGTGAACAGGTCGCGCCCGGCGTACGGGTACCAGAACCCGTTGCCCGCGAGATAGACGCCCTCGGGGCCGATCGCGCCCGTCGTCTCGCGGAAGCCCCGGGTGTACTCCTCCTTCTGATCCGACAGCCCGAAGTCGAACACGCCGCCATACGAGACCGTGACCTCCCGGTCGTCCCCCTCGAATCGCACCCGGTACCGCTTCAGCGGGGGCGGCGCCGACTCGTCGTCGCCGGCGTTGATCCCGAGAAACGGCCCGACGTCGCCCAGGGGCACCTCGCGTACGACGGGCGTGGACGCGGTGAGCGACAGCTTCGCGCTGAGCAGGAAGTCGGTCTCGGCGGCGTGCCCGGCGGGAAGTTCAGCCGGTCGGTCACGTCGAGCCGGTGGGAGGCCGGGGTCGAGACGCACGTCGAGGGAGTGATGCAGCAGCGCGGGGGAAGGCGCCGCGGCACCGGTGGCCAGGACGAGGAGGCACAGGACGGCCGGCAGCACGAGTGTCGAACGACGCGGCGATGTCATGATCAGGGTGGCTCCTGTCGGATGGATGGTCGAGCAGGATCCCGGTGAGGCAACGGCCGGAACACGGCGCCGGATGCCACCCGGTGCACCATCGGACATGCTACCACCGCCCGTGTCTCCGCCGCGCCGCCGCCGAGGCGTTTTCGGGAAGCCTTTCGAACCCGAACGGCGTATGATTGATACTACGGCAGCTCGGGAAAGGGGCACCCATCGTGAGAAACACGGTCATCCATCCATGGTCCCTCGTGCTGGTCGCCTGCACCGGACTGGCGGCCATGCCGGCCTCCAGGCTCGTGCCGGTCGGGACCGTCCCGGAGGAAGCGTGGGCCCGGGCGCTCCCGGCGGCGCCGTTCTGCGGCGCGAGCGAGCAGCCGGGATGGCCGGTCCGGATCCAACGTGGAAACACACCATACATCACCGCATCCCCCGTCGTCGCCGACCTCGATGACGACGGTACGATGGAAATCGTCGCGGCCGACGTGGACGACTGGGTCTGGATCTGGAACCATGACGGCACCCGCAGGCGTCACTGGCCACAACGCATGGACGCCCCCGCCTTCGGCAGTCCCTCCATCGGTGACATCGACGGGGACGGACAGAACGAAATCGTGGTCGCCACCTACTTCTTCTCGACGGTCTACGCATGGCATCTCGACGGACGGGCGGTCGAGGGTTTTCCGATACAGGCCGGGGCCACGCCCACGGACAAGATCCGCGGGTCCGCGGTCCTGGCGAATCTCGACGCCGACCCCGAGCTCGAGGTCGTGGTGGCGACCGCGGAGGGCCTCGTGCACGTGTACGACGCCCCCTTCACGGCCGAGCTCGCGGGCTGGCCGAAACGTCTGGACTTCAACATCCAGACCACGCCGGCAGTGGGTGACGTCGACGGAGACGGCGAGCCCGACATCGTCGTGCGGTCGATGGACAGGCTCCAGGTCCGTCACGCCGATGGGAGGACCGTGGCAGGGTTTCCCCTCGCGGCGGCTGGGGCGCATACCTCTCCCGTGATCGGCGATGTCGACGACGACGGTGCCGCCGAGATCGTGGATGGCGGACTCACGAGCGTGTTCTTCTATCGCGGCGACGGCACCACGATGCGAACCCTCCCGACTGGCTTGTTGCACTACGCCTTCTTCGCCCTCGGCGATATCGATGGCGACGGGAGACCGGAGCTCTTCGTGGGCCCCGACCTCGGCGGTGTCTCCGGGTTCGGGCTCGGGGCCGGATGGCCGGTGCCGACGGCGGAGCCCGTCCGCGGGTCGCCGCTGGTCCTCGACGCGGACGGAGACGGCTGGAACGACGTGATCGCCAGCTCTCATGACGGTCTCCTCCACGCCTGGAGCCGCGACGGGAGCGAGACCTGCCCTTCGGTGGACCTGGGAGGGGAGATTTTCGTGTCGCCCGCCGCAGGGGATCTCGACGGGGACGGTGACGTGGAGCTCGTGGTGGCCCCGCTTTCCGGCGTGGTTCACGTCTTCGATCTGACCGCGCCGTGGGATCCCCGGGCCGCCGGCTGGACGATGGTCCAGGCCGACCCGCGTCACACGGGGCACTACCCGTCCCGCTGACACGGGCTCTGGGAGGGGCCGAGGTCCCCGGCGTCGCGTGGGCACGGGTGGCGCGCCCAGAGGGATTTGAACCCCCGACCTACGGATTCGAAGTCCGGCGCTCTATCCAGCTGAGCTATGGGCGCGCTCGGTCGGGAGTCTAACACGCGCCGCCGGCCGGCCCCGGCCCGCCTTTTTCCCCCGCGATGTGGCCCCGGAGGCGCAGCTCTTGCGTGAATCAGGGTAAACGGCCGGGGCCGTGGAGGGGAGGATCCACCATGCACCTGTTTCGAACGTTCACCCGTGCCTCCGCGTGGCCCGCGGCGGCCCTGATCATCGCGTGCCTGGGCACCGCCACCGTCCACGCGGAGACCTTCAACCTGGACATCCACACCTACTGCCCGCCGAGCCCCTCGTTCTGCGGCTACGGCAGCTACGGCGCCTATGTCCATTACCTGCGCGAGGCGATCCAGGAGCTGAACCTGCAGTGGGAGCCGAACGGCATCTCCTTCCGCCCCGGGTACATCCCGGTTCCGCTGCGACACCCGACTTCCTCGCCGCCCGGTGCGTCGACGTCGACCCGAACGACGGGGTGGACGAGTCGCAGTTCTTCGAGGAGTGGCGGCAGGACGTGGCGGCGAAGAACCCGAAGCGGATATCGGTGATCCTGAACTACCGCTCCTCGGCCCAGGACTCGTACCTGTGCTGCAGCGGGATCCCCACCAACCCGGGCATTCCGCCCGAGGACCTGTTCGGCATCCTGTGCGACACCACGCGCAGCACGTACGACTTGGGCTCCATCCTGGCCCACGAGATCGGCCATCACTTCTGCCTGTGCCACACGCACGGCTGGAACCGCAGCACCGACTCGCCGATGGACACGGCCGACTGGGTGCAGGCGCTCGACGGGCCGCTCGACTGGAGCGGCGACAGCAACCCGCAGTGCGAGGTGTACGACACGAGCGGCGATCCGGGCTGGGAGGAGCCGTACGACGGCAACGGGGACGGCGTCGGCGACCCGGGACGCGACCGGCAGCAGAACGGCCTGTGGGAGATCAACCACGAGTTCTGCGGCACGGTGACGCAGCCCTCCGTGGACAAGGGCAGCCCGCACGGACAGTACTGCGATCTCGAACTGCTCCCAGACGGCGAGCGGCTATCCGCTTCCGTTCAACCCGAGCACCGATCCGACCGACCAGCCGGTGCAGGCGATGGCGATGAGCTACTGGGGCTCCGGCTGTGTCGGCCCGTACGTGCGGTTCGGCCAGCGGCAGGAGGCGTTCTCGCCCGACTCGACCGCCAAGATCGGGAAGTGCTATCACGACTATCGCGAGGGCGTGCTCGAGGACGTGTGTCTCAACAAGGGCGGCGACTTCGACCACGACGGCTGGTGCAACCAGGAGGACAACTGCTCCGCCACGCCCAACACGACCCAGACCGACACCGACCACGACGGCCTCGGCGACGTGTGCGACTACGAGATTGGCAACACGGGCCCCGCGACCGACCTCGACGGTGATCAGCTCGGCGCCCTGTTCGACATGGACGACGACGGCGACGGCTGCCCCGACGTCAACGACCAGCATCCCGACGATGGCTCGGTGCCGGTCGGCTCGAGCTTCTCCTCGCTGTGCGGGCTGGGGCGTGGTGCCTGGTGTACGGCTTCGAGGGGCTCGACACCGACGGGGACGGCAAGCTGAACTGCGAGGACTACGACGACGACAACGACGGGATTCTGCGACGAGGGCGGCCCGCTCGACGACAGCGTCGCGGGCGTGCCGCCAGGCGGCTGCGTGGCCGGCCCGTACGGCAACGACCCCTGCCCGCTGGAGGCGGGCGACGGATGCCATCCGCTCAACGGCACCTGCCCCCCGTTCTGGAAGACCTGTCAGGGCGGGTCGTGCGACCCGGACTTCCTGCAGATCACCTCGATCGTCAGCCCGGCCGAGTTCGTCGTGCTGCCCGGCAAGTTCACCGCCTACAACGACGTGCTGTACGTGCAGCCGTTGACCGGACGCACGGTGTCCGAGACAGCGCAGGTGCTCAACGGCGACTTCGCCGCCGCCGGCAGCGCGTTCTCCGTGCCGCTGGCGACCGCGCCCGGCGGTGTCGCGGCGGCAGCCTCCTCCGGATCACCCACGATCGCGCCGGGCGACCCGGTGCAGCTCGAGATACGCTCGCGTGCCGATGGCTCGCTCGTGGCGGTGGTGGCGCAGTACGTTGCCGGCGATGCGACGATCGGCGACGTGACGCGTGGTGGCTTCCTGGCGATCACGCCACAACAGAATCCCGGCCCGCCCGTGATCGCCGCGACCTTCGCTCTCGGGCACGATCCGGCCGGGGCCGCCATGTACGACGGCGACGACGACGGGACCCCGGCCGCCGACGACAACTGCCTGATCGCCTACAACCCGAACCAGACCGACACGGACGGGGACGGATTCGGCAACGCCTGCGACGCGGATCTCGACAATGACCTGCTGGTGACCTCCGCCGACCTGGCCATGGTGCAGGCGTGCGAAGGGGCCGACCTGACGCTGCGGATGCCGATCGCCGAGCCGCTCTCGATGCAGGGACGCGAAGTCCCGCCGAACCCCTGCGGCGGCACCGGCCCCTGCCCCGCCTACGATCTGGCGCGCGGCTGCGCCGCGGCCGACCTGGACGAGAACGGCCTGGTGGACAGCGCCGACACCTCGATCGCCCGGCTCGCGCTGGGCACGCCGCCCGGCCCCTCGGCGCGAGGCAATCCCACCGACCTGTGTGCCGGGGTGACCTGTGACGACGGCGATGCCTGCACCGAGGACCGCTGCGTGCCGCAGAACGGGCAGTGCTACCACGCGCCCGTCACCTGCGACGACTACGACGCCTGCACGACCGACACGTGCGACCCCGGTACCGGGGCATGCGTCAACACCGCGCTCACCTGTGACGACGGCAACGCCTGCACGGCGGACACGTGCGACCCGGGCGCCGGCTGCCAGTTCGATCCGGTGCCGACCGGGACGGTCTGCGACGACGGCAATGCGTGCACCACGTTCGACGTGTGCGATCTCGGCGCCTGCGTGCCGGGAACGCCGCTGACCTGCAATGACGGCGACCCGTGCACCGTCGACGCGTGCGACCCGGCCTCGGGCGCGTGCGTGGTGGCGGGGGCGACGTGTGACGACGGCAACCCGTGCACGACCGACACCTGCTCCGGCAGGACGGGCGCGTGTGATCACATCGTCGCGATCGACGGCACGACCTGCGACGATGGCGACGCCTGCACGCTGTCGGAGACCTGCCAGACGGGCGCCTGCGTCCCGGCCGGCATGGTGAGCTGCGACGACGCGAACCTCTGCACGACAGACGCCTGCGATCCGGCCACCGGGATGTGCTCCAACGCGCCGCTGAACTGCGACGACGGCAGCAGCTGCACCGCCGACAGCTGCGACCCGGGCAGCGGCCGCTGTGTCTATCACGACAAGGCGCTGTTCGACGTGGACACGGTGGAGTTCACCAACCGGATCAGCCTCATCTGGCAGCCGGTGCCCATGGCCCCGCAGTGGAACAGCTATCGCGGGACGATCCCCCCCGGGCTGCTGTCCAGCAGGCCGGCCGGGTCGGAGTACGACCATGTCTGCTTCGAGAGCGCCAATCTCGCCGGCGACGGGCCGACCCGCACGCTCGAGTACGGCGATCCCCCGGTCGGGTGGTCGTATTACTACCTGGTGAGCGAGGAGGAGGCCTGCGGCGAAGGCGGGCTGGGCGTCACGTCGTCGTCCGTGCCGAGGCCGATCCTCTCGGCCTGCCCGACCCCGCCCTGAGGCGGGCGGGTGCGTGTGGCGCGCCTGGCAGGATTCGAACCTGCGGCCCACGGCTTAGAAGGCCGTTGCTCTATCCCCTGAGCTACAGGCGCCCGGGGCGGATCCTACTACAGCGCCCGCCCGCGCGGGTGGCGGTAGAGGCGCGGCAGCAGCCGCCCCGTCGTCTCCATGTACCGCCCGTACGCGGTGCCGAACCGCTCGAGCAGCGACTTCTCCTCCGCCCGGACACGGCCGGCTACCTCGACGCCGGACATCGCGATGAACAGCCCGCCGACGAGCGCATTGGAGCTGACGAGGAGCGTCGAGCCGAACACGAGCAGGAACCCCGTGTAGATCGGGTGCCGGACGTACCGGTACGGGCCGCGCGTCACCAGGAGATCTCCCGCGGCCGGCTCGGCGGCGACATCCCATGCCGCCCCCAGCGACCGCTGGGCCCACGCGATGAGGACGAGACCTGCCAGCCCGAGCAGCACGCCGGACACGCGTACCCATGCCGGCAGTCCCAGGGCCGCCCAGGAGACCGGCGCCGGGTAGACGAGATAGAACAGACCGGCGACCGAGGCCACCACTCCGAGACCGCTCGCCAGCACGGGCCGCCCCTGCCCCGGGGTCGACGTGGCGGTCTTCGCACCGCGTACCCTGAGCGCCCGGATGTGCCACCCGCGATGGATGACGAACCCGAGAAGCACCAAGGCCATCGCCACGCGGAAGAAGCGCTCGGCAAACATGTCCTGCACGGCCCCCTCGGGGATCGAGCCCGTCCCCACTGGACATCGTATCGACGCTTCAGATAGTGTCCACCGAATCTCGGCCCACGAGCTGCAACCCGGGATGCCGACACCCTGTCCTAGGGTGCAAGGAGGTGCAAATGGGGCACAGCATCGGCGATGGGATCATCGTTGCGGCATTGACAGTGGGTCTGGTCGGTTTTCTCCTGCTGAAATACCTCGAACGCCGCCAGCGGCTCGATATTCTGCACGCCGAGCGTCTGGCGGCCATGGACAAGGGCATCCCGCTCCCGGAGCTGCCCATCCAACCGCCGTCCACGAGGGCCGTGCGGCCTCCGAATCCACACGTGCCGCTCATACTGGGGATTCTCCTCGTCGCGTTCGGCGCCGGCTCGATGATCGCCCTCGCGATGGTGGATAGCCTGCGTGCCTCGTGGCCCATACCCATGCCGGTGACGTTCATGGGCGGGGGCCTGATAATCTACTATCTCCTGGCCGGCAGGGAGCGAGAGGCCCGACCGTCAACGCACCGTGGAGACTGATGATGTCCTGGTGGCCCGCTGCCGTCAGCTCGGCGATGAGGATGCCTTTGCCGAGCTGGTGCGCCGGCACCGGGGAGCGGTGTTCCGCCTCGCGCTGTCGATCCTCGGTCAGGGGTTCGCGGGAGAGGCGGAGGAGGTCGCGCAGGAGGTGTTTCTCCGCGTCCACCATGCGCTGCGCTCGTTTCGCGGCGAGGCGCAGTTCAGCTCCTGGCTGTATCGCATCACGTTCAACCAGGCGGTCAATCTGAAGGAACGGATCCGCTATAGAGCGCCGCACCTCACCGACGACGTGCTTGCCTCGAGGATGTCCATGGAGCCGGACCCGCACGAACAGCTCGAAGCCTCGCACCGGCAGCGGGCGCTGACCGAGTGCATCGTGCAACTCCCGGAGGTCTATCAGGTGGCGCTGCGCATGCACTACTGGATGGGCACCAGCGTCGCCGAGATCGCCGAGCTCCTGGTCGTTCCAGACAACACGGTGAAATCGTATCTGCACCGGGCACGACAATTGCTCAGCTCGATGCTGCGGGAACAGGGATTCGGAAATGTCTGAACAGGAGAGAATCGACGGGATGCTCTCACAATTGCTTTCGGGCCCTGTGCCGAGCCTGTCACCGGCGTTCGACCGACGCCTTCTGAGAAAGGTGAGGAGGCATCGGCTCAGTGGGGCCGGCCGGCTCGCGCTTGCGTGCTACGGCGCCGCCACACTCGCGATATCCGTCGTGGTGATGCGTCAGATGGGTATCGGGTGGGACCTCATCACCGCCTCGGCGGTGGTCCCGCTCGTGATGGTCGCCATCGTGCTTCGGCGCAGACTCGGATTGGCGGCCGGCTGAGACGCGATGGGCCGCCCCGGGTGGCACCCAACGGTGGGGATTTGAAAAGGGGAGGCGTTGACGACCCGCAGCGTGGCGTTCGCGGTGAAGTGCTGGGCGGCCTCGTCCAGCCTTGTTCTCGCGCTGTTCGCCGCGACACCCGGGCTGTCCGTGACGACCGGGATACGGTCGATCGAGCTGGCCCTGGGTTCCGGGCAGCGCCTCCGGATCCCCGACTGGCTGGTCATCATCTGGCTTTCGATCAACCGGCTGCTCCTCCCCAGCCTCGTTCCCGCCGTCGTGTCCGGCTTCGTGGTGTTCCTCGACAAAGGGACGCTTGCCATCCGGACACTGTTCTCCGACCCGGGGCGTGAGAGCGGAAGGTGGCGCGAGGTGGCCTGCGCGGGCCCCGTGTGGCTGATCATCGTCCTCATCTGGTGCGGGTTCGTCACGGCCAGAGTCATCTTCATGGGGTGAGATCATGGCAATCTTCGTCGGCGTCACCCTGGCCCTGGCGGTCGGGCTGTTCGCCTCCATCGTGGGCCTGGATCGTGACCGGGCCTTCTATCCGACCGTGATGATCGTCATCGCCTTGTTGTACGGACTCTTCGCGGTCATGGCCAACTCGATGCCCGCCCTCGCCGCCGAGTCGGTCCCCATGGCCGGCTTCATGGCCATGGCGGTCGCTGGCTTCAGACGCACCCTGTGGCTGGTCGTGGCCGCCCTTGTGGCACACGGGGTATTCGATCTGCTCCATGGCGGTATCATTGCCAATCCGGGCGTGCCGGACTGGTGGCCCGGATTCTGTCTCGCCTATGACGCCACGGCGGGCGGTTACCTCGCGTGGCTGCTCGCGCGCCGGGGCGCCGGTGCGAGGTGACGATCGCGCGCGGGAGATCATGAAGACGCACTCCGCAATGAGCCTCGGGGCGGGATGATGAGAGCCCGGGGAGTTCACGGCGTCATCAGGCGCCGGCTGCTGCTCAACTTCCGCATCGACCCGGCGGTTATGGCCCGACAGGTTCCCCATCCTTTCCGTCCGAAGCTCCATCGTGGGCTCGCCATCGGTGGCGTCTGTCTCATCCGCCTGGAGAGCATCAGGCCGCGGCTCGTGCCCTCGATCCTCGGCATCTCCAGCGAGAACGCAGCCCACCGCATCGCCGTCGAGTGGAACGACGGGCACGAGGGCGTCTTCATCCCACGCCGCGACAGCGATTCACGGATCAACACCCTCGTCGGAGGGCGGCTGTTCCCGGGAGAGCATCATCCCGCGGACTTCGAGGTGAGCGATCGGGACGGCCGCATCTCGCTGTCGATGAAGTCCAGGGACGGCTCGGTGAGTCTCAGCGTGTCCGCCGCGGAGGCGCGTTCGCTCCCGGCAACCTCGCTGTTTCAGACGCTCGACGAGGCGTCCGGTTTCTTCGAGCGTGGCTCGCTCGGCTACTCCCGGACCCGCGATGTGGCGAGATTCGACGGTCTCGTCCTGGACACCGCACGATGGGCCGTGTCCCCTCTCGCCGTGGAGTCCGTGAGCTCGAGCTACTTCGAGAACCTGGCGGCGTTCCCTTCGGGCAGCGTCGAGTTCGACCACGCGCTCATCATGAGGAACATCGAGCACCGGTGGCTGTCGGCGCCGGACCTCTATGGCCCGGCGATCGACTCGCCGGAGGACGCGTGATCCTGACGTCCCGGATGGACACCCACATGTCCTGGATCGTATTCTCGGGCACATCGGCGGCCGGGTGCATGAGACGGTCCGGCGCGCCGCCCCGCGTCGAAAGGGGGTGCTTTCCCATGCCACGAGGCTTCCCATCCGCCGCCCTCCTCGTTCTGTGCTGGTTCCTGGCCGCCCACGTCGCGCTCGCGTCCGACGAGACTCCCCTGCCTTCGGGGCTCGGCTTCATCGTGGGGACATGGACCGGGACGTCGACGTGCGTCGGGGATGGGCCCGCGTGCAGGAACGAGACGGTCGTGTACCGGTTCATGCCCGTCGACGGTCATCCACGCCAGGCGCGTCTGCTCGCGGACAAGATCATCGAAGGTAAGCGCCTGCCGATGGGCGCCCTGGTGTGCGACGTCGACGGACAGCACCAGACGCTGCGCTGCGAGTTCACCGTGGGGCATACGCACGGTGTCTGGTCGTACGCGGTCACGGGGGACTCGATGACGGGCAAGCTCGTCATCCTCCCCGAGGAGGTGATAGGCCGCGACGTCGCAGTTCACCGTGCGAGCGACGGGGATCTGCCCCCGGCGCCATCGCCCGGCGACTACGAAAAGTGACTCGACCCGGTCACGCGCCCGTGACTCCGGGCAATCGTATCGTGATCGCGGGAGGCACCGGATTCCTGGGACGGAATCTGGCGCGACACCTCGCTCATATGGGCTGCGAGGTCGTCGCCCTCTCGCGCCACCGGCCGGACACGAATCCAGGATGGACACACGTCACCTGGGATGCGCGCACGCTCGGTGACTGGATGCGCCATCTGGACGGCGCCGCCGCAATTGTCAACCTGGCAGGCCGGACGGTGGACTGCGTGAAGACCCCGGACCATCGTGACGAGATTCTCCGCTCCCGTGTCGAGTCCACCAGAGTCCTGGGTCGCGCCCTTCAACAGGTGAGCGCGCTCCCGCGAGCCTGGGTCCAGATGGCGACCGCCCATCGCTATGGCGACCCTCCCGAGCTCGGTGATCGATGAGGACTCCGCCTTCGGATGCGGGCTGGCGCCGCTGGTCGGCGCCGCATGGGAGGAGGCCTTCACACGGGCGGCGCCAGCCACGATGCGACAGGTGATACTGCGGACGAGCTTCGTGCTCGGACGCAGCGGTGGCGCGCTCCCACGGCTGGCGAGTCTGACGCGCTGGGGACTGGGCGGGAAGGCGGGGCACGGCCGACAGGGGATCAGCTGGATTCACGAGGAGGACATGAACCGCCTGTTCGCGTGGGCCCTCTTCGAGGAGGGCGCCACCGGAGCCTACCTGGCCACCGCCCCGAACCCGGTCTCGAACGCCACGTTCATGAGCGAGCTGCGCAAGGCCATGCGGATCCCCATCGGTCTTCCGGCGACGAGCTGGATGGTCCGGTTGGCGGCTCCGCTCCTGCTCGGTACCGATCCCGATCTGGCTCTGTTCGGTCGCTATTGTGTCTCGCGACGCCTGCGCGAGCAGGGCTTCTCCTTCCGGTTTCCGGACCTCCCCGAGGCGCTGCGCGACCTGTTTGGCCCGGCCGGTAGACGACGATGAAACGCACCTGGACGATCATCGGCGTCGCCGACGTCGCTCGCAGCTCGAGATGGTACCAGGCCCTGTTCGGGCAGCCGGAGACGCCTCCTGCCCACGATGACTTCGGTCAGATCTGCGACACCGATGGAACAGTCCTGCTCTGTCTGCACCAGTGGGGAGCCCACGAGCATCCGACCCTGACCCGCCCCGGCCCGCACGGACCCGGCAACGGGCTCATCCTGTTCTTCCGCGTGGATGACTTCGACGAGGCGCTGAGCCGGGCTCGCGCCCTCGTCACCGGGCTCGAGGAGCCGCCGCAGGTGAGCCCCAATACAGGAACCAGGGAGTTCGCGCTGCGCGATCCCGATGGATACTACGTGATGATCAGCGAGCTCGCTCCCTCGCGAGCGCCGGACGACACGATGTAGGGTGCGCGACGGAAGGTCACGCACTATTTCTCCGGAGACACGATGACAAAGAAGAAGACTGCGGCTTTCACGGACGAGGAGCGCGCCGCCATGAAGGAACGCGCGCGGGAGCTGAAGCGGGCGGGCAAGACCGACGGGGAGAGCGATCTGCTCGCGAAGATCGCCGGGATGCCGGGCCCGGATCGCGCCATGGCCACACGTCTTCACGCGATCATCAAGGCCGGCGCGCCGTCGCTCACGCCGAAGACCTGGTACGGGATGCCGGCCTATGCCGGTGAGGACGGTAAGGTCGTCTGCTTCTTCCAGAGCGCGCACAAGTTCAAGTCGAGATACGCGACGCTCGGCTTCAGCGACCGGGCGAACCTCGACGAGGGCGCGATGTGGCCCACCTCGTTCGCCCTGACGAAGCTGACCGCCGTCGAGGAGAAGCGGATCGTCGCGCTCGTGAAGAAGGCGGTCGGAAGGAGGAGCCGGACATGATGTCCCTGATTCTCGTCGCACTCTTCTTTTCGGGCGCCCTGTCCGCGCCGTCGCACGAGACCGCGGGCGCAGAGTACTTCGCCGCCACCGGCCTGCGCGACAGCGTCGCCGGGGCGGCCGAGGCGCCCGATCGCACCGCCGCCATGCTGCTCGGCACCCGGGGCGACTACAGGTACATGATCATCCGCCGTGACCGGACGGGTGAGGTGGAGGTGCACGCTCTGTGGGACGACATCATCATCGTGCAGGAGGGCGCGGGCACCATCGTCTACGGTGGACATCACGAGGGCGGTCGTGAGATCGGGGCAGAGCGGCCGGGCGGAGGGCCCGGGGAGGTACGGGGAGGAGGGATCACCGGCGGGACCGCCCGTCCGCTCGCTGCGGGAGACCTCATGATCGTCCCGGCCGGGATCCCCCATCAGGTGCGCGTGGATCCGGGTGGCTCGGTCACGTATCTGGTCGTCAAGGTCGCGTCGGCGACGGAGCCTGCGGTCCACGACCGGTAACGGGCGATACAGTCTACGCTGTCGGAACGACGCCCGGGCGCAGGCTGCCGGGGCCGGGGAGGAGACAATGCTGCTGACGATCGTACGGCATGGCATCGCAATCAGCCGCGAGGCGCCCGACTGCCCGGCCGACCCGGAGCGCTTTCTGACCGAGATCGGGCTGGAGCGCACACGGCTGGCCATGGAAGGCCTCAAGCGGCTCGGGGTCGAGCCCGACGCGATCCTCTCGAGCCCTTACCTGCGGGCCCGGCAGACGGCCGGGATCGCCGCCGCCGCCCTGGGCTTCGATCCCGCCCGTATCGGGGTCACCGAGGCCCTGCTGTCCGGCGCCGCACCGGCGCGGCTGCTCGAGGAGCTTGGCGCCGCCTCCATCCCGAGCGTGCTGTGCTGCGGGCACGCGCCCCACGTCGACCACCTCATCTCGTTCGCGGTCGGCGCCCCGGAGCCGTTCACGGCGATGAAGAAGGCGGGCGCGGCCGTGCTCGAGATCGACCCGGGCTATCCCGGCCGCGGTCAGCTCGTGTGGCTCGCCCCGTCCAGGATGCTGCGCAAGCTCGCGGCCGGCGGCGCAACCTCGCAGGAGTAGGTCGGCCCTACCCGCGGGGAAAACGTGACCGGACCAGGACGGGCCGGTCGATGGCGGCGCCCAGACAGTGCGCCGCGGCGCCGATGCGGCCCGCGGCACCGGAGCTGTCGATGCCTGCCGTCACCCTCAGCTGCACGACGTCGCCGAGCAGCTCGGCGTCCACCGTGGCCGGCGGCGGATCGCAGCTCTCGACGAGGACGGCGGCGACGCGCAGCATCCCCGCCAGACGAGCCACCAGCCCGGCCCGGGCGGGCTCCAGATCGGCCATGTCCGCACGATCCCTTTCTGGCAACGCGCCACGATGATAGCGGACCACCATTCCGACCAGGTCCATCTCGGGCGCGCTCCATCCCGGCGGCACGGCGATGCGTCGGATCATCCTGCGCGAGGCCTTCTGGAACCCTGCCGCCGACCGCGCCCGCCCCGTGCCGTGCAGCAGCGCCGCGGTATCCAGCAATCGCCGCGCGTCCAGCCCGGCGGGTTCGCCCTCGATCCCGAGCGCGGCCAGCCCATCGTAAAGATCCAGCGCGAGACGGGCGACACGTTGCGTGGTGCGGAAGTCCGGGTCGCACGCGGAGGCCCATACCGCGAGCCGCTGTCTCGAGGTGGAGAGGATCGCTTCGCCTTCCGGCAGGCCCGAGCGCCACGCGGCCCACACCGAGTCAGGGCCCGAGGCCCGGCGCCGGTACTCGGCCAGCCGCTCCGCACGCTCGGCAACGATCCGGCCCTTCCACTCCGCGAGCGCGCCGGCACCCGGCAGCGGTCGCAGCCTTCGCACCTCGACCGCGAGAACGTCGAGATCGTGCACCTCGCCGAGCAGATCCTGCACCCGCTTGAGATCCCTTCCCCACCATGCATGCCTGCGAGGAAGGAAGTTCTCCACCACGTAGCGGAACCGCTTCACCCCGATGCGCAGCTCGTGCCACCCGATGCCGCTGCGGCGCCGGAGCGCCGCCCGGTGCTTTGCGAACGCCTGCTGCCATCGCTCCAGCGCGAGCGACTCGAACACCGCACCGTCGGCCGGCACCGCCCGGATCCGCTCGGGCAGGCGCTCGGCCAGCCTCTCCCAGCGGCGGCGCGCGAACTCCTCCACCGCGCCCGCCGCCGTGATCTTCAGCGCCGCCTCCCGCTCGCCCAGGGCCCCGATCAGCCGCAGCCGGATCGGGTCGCCCGGCGTGCCGATCCTCCCGGCCCATTCCAGCATCACCTGGACATCGCGCAGATCGCCAAGCGCCCGGAACAGGCGGCCCCCGATCCGCTTCATCCGCCGCCAGTCGGGGTCCGGATCGATCCGTCTCAGCGAGTCCGCCATGGTGCGGCACCGGCGCAGCGCCACGCGAAGCTCGTGCACCGGCTCGGGCTCGAACCCCGCCGCCGCGCGGTCGCACTGCTCCTGCACCCGCTGCATCCAGTCCGCGAGCCCTTTTGGCGAACAGTTCACCGCTGAGCCTGACATCCTTCGGGGCATCGTCCGGCTACCCGCACTCCGTCACTCATGGAGGATCGGCGTATTATGCACCGGCCGGGTCCGGGAGCGACACTCCGCCTGGGTCGTCACACGGAATTCACAGATTCTTCTCGCTGCTTTCGCCCCTCTGCGCCGCGGAGCCGGGAGTGTACACTTGGGGCAGAGGTGACACCGTGAAGATCGCCGCCATCGATCTCGGGACAAACTCGATCCACATGGTGATCGCGGAGCTGACCGCTTCGGGCGGGTTCCGGCTCGTCGACCGCGAGACCGAGGCGGTGCGGCTCGGCTCGCGCGCGATGTCGACCGGCGTCCTGACCGCGTCGGCGATGGATCGCGCGATGACGACGCTGCGCGCCTACAGGCGTCTGGCGAAGATCCACCGTGTCGAGGACATCGTGGCGCTGGCGACCTCCGCGGTCCGCGAGGCGCGCAATGGCGAGGATTTCCTCAGGGCCGTCGGCCGCCAGACCGGGATCTGGCCGCGCGCCATCTCCGGCGAGGAGGAGGCCGGCATCATCTTCTCCGCCGTCCTGCACAGCGTGCATCTCGACGGCCGCCGGGCCGCGGTGGTGGACATCGGCGGCGGCAGCGTCGAGCTGATCCTGGGTGGCGCGGCGGGCGTGGAGATCTCCGCCTCGCTCAAGCTCGGAGTGCTGCGGCTCACCGAAGCCTTCGTGCGCGCCGATCCGATCACCACACGCCAGGAGCGCAAGCTGCTGGCGCACATCGGGCGCGCGCTGGACCCGGTGGCCGACAGGATCCGCAGGAAGGGGTTCGACCGTGTCGTCGGGACCTCGGGCACCATCCTCGCCCTCGGCCGTCTGGCGCTCGCGGCACGGACGGGGCAGCGTCCCGAGTCGCTGCATCACGTGACGCTCACCGTGGATGCCGTCCGCGAGGTGAAGGACCGTCTCACGTCGCTCTCCGCGCGGGATCGCTTGAAGCTGCCCGGGATGGATCGCCGCCGCGTCGACATCCTGCCGGCCGGCGCAATCGTGCTCGACGCCGTCCTCTCCAGGATCGGCGCGAGAGAGATCGTGCTGTGCGACTGGGCCCTGCGCGAGGGGATCCTGCTGGAGTACGCGGCGCGGCACCGCAAGGAGCTGGCCCGCGCCGAGGTGCTGCCGGATGTGCGACGCCGCAGCGTCGTGGATCTGTCCGAGCGGTGGACGGGGCAGGACGCCCACGTGCTGCACGTCGCACGGCTCACGCTCGATCTGTTCGACGCGACACGCAGGCTGCACGGGTTCGGCACCGCCGAGCGCGAGCTTCTCGAGTACGCGGCGCTGCTGCACGATGTCGGTCATCACATCTCCCATCGCCAGCACCACAAGCATTCGTACTACCTGATCAAGAACGGCGACTTGCGCGGCTTCGACCCCGCCGAGATCGAGATCATGGCCAGCATCGCCCGCTACCACACGGGCGCCGACCCGAGCCGGAAGCACGCCGAGTTCGCGGCGCTGAAGCGCCCCGACCGGCTCCGGGTGACGGTGCTGTCCGGCCTGCTGCGTCTCGGCGAGTCGCTCGACAGGACCCACCGCCAGCATGTCCGCTCGGTCAGCGGCGTGCGGGCCGGCAAGGGGATGAAGCTGAGATGCCGGATCCTGGGCGACGCCGAGCTGGAGATCTGGGGCGCGAACCGGCACCTGAGCGTGCTCGAGGACGCCCTCGGCGTCCCGCTCCGGCTCGAGGCCGTGGCCGCCGCGCCCCGCCGGGCGCCCCGGACGCGGGCCACGCGTGAACGCCGGCCGAAGCGCTCCGCCGGCCGGGCACGCACCCGCCGCTGAGCCGGCCGCCGCTCAGGCTTCCCGGATGGATCGGCGCGAGGCCCAGCCGGGCCCCCGTGCCGTGCGCGCGTCGGCACGGCGACGACGCTTCTTCTCCGACGGCTCCCCCCCGCCGGTCCGTCGGCCTCGATCGCGGGGGCCGAAAGCCACGGGTCACGCCGTCGCGCCTCGTCCATGAAGATCTCCTGCGCGGCCCGGACGGTGTCGCCTTCCGCAGGAACGCGGCGCCTGTAGGATCCGTCCGGCGAGCCGTCCCACGCGGAGGCGTTGTCCCGCTCGTACGTCTCGAGGATCTCCGCCAGCTGGCTCTTCACCTCGGGATCGAGAATCGGCGTGATCGTCTCGACCCGGTTCTCGAGATTACGCTTCATCCAGTCCGCCGAGCCGATGTAGTACTCCGGGTCGCCGCCGTTGGCGAAGCGGTAGATCCGGCTGTGCTCGAGGAACCGTCCCACCACGCTGAACACTCTTATCCTCTCGGAAAGCCCCGGGACTCCGGGCCGCAGACAGCACAGCCCCCGGACGTTGAGCGTGATCGGGACGCCATCCTGGCTCGCGCGGTACAGCTCGCGGATCATCTCCGGGTCCTGGAGCTGGTTCATCTTGGCGTGGATACCGGAGGGTCTGCCCGGCTTTCGCGTGCTCGACCTCGCGATGGATCATCTCCACGAAACGGGCGCGCATCGCGGCCGGCGCGACGAGCAGCTGCTGGTATCCGACGCCCGGCGACGCCCCGGTCAGCTCGTTGAACACCGCGGCGACGTCCTCGCAGATCCCGCGATGGCAGGTGAGCAGGCCGAGATCCTCGTACATCCGCGCGGTCCCGGTGTGGTAGTTGCCGGTGCCGATGTGCGCGTAGCGGCGGATACGGCCCTTCTCCTCGCGCACCACCAGTGCCAGCTTCACGTGCGTCTTGAGCTGCTCGACGCCATAGGCGACATGCACGCCCTCGTTCTCGAGGTACTGCCCCCACGCGATGTTGGGCGCCTCGTCGAAACGCGCCGTGATCTCGACCAGCACCGCCACCTGCTTTCCGCGGCGCGACGCTTCGGCGAGCGCGCGGACGATCGGCGAGTCGCCGCTCGTGCGGTAGATCGTCAGCTTGATCGCCAGCACCGCCGGGTCGACCGCGGCCGACTCCAGCAGCCGCAGCACCGATGTGTCGAAGCTGTGGTACGGGTGATGCAGCAGGATGTCCCCGCGCGCGATCTCGTCGAAGATCGCCGCGCTGCTTGTCGGGTCGATCGCGAGCAGACGGGCCGGCGTGACCGGCAGGTGGGTCGGGTAGCGCAGGTCCTCCCGGTCCGGCACCTCGAACCTGAGGAGATCCGCCAGGCCGAGCAGCTCGTTGGAGCGATAGACGTCCTCGTGGTGCGCGCGAAGCTGCGTCGTGAGCCACCCGAGGAGCTCTTCCGGCATCGCGGGCCCCACCTGCAGCCGCACCACGCCCGCGAAGCGCCGCGCCTTGAGCTCGTTGGAGACGAGGCGGATGATGCTGCCCGGCTCGCTCGACTCCCCTTCTCCCAGCTCCGCGGCCTGACCGGTCTCCCCCTCGGCGCCGCGCGTCACGCGGAACATGTGAATCTCGGCCGGCGGGGCGGCGGGGAACATCAGGTCGAGGTTCGCGGCGATGACCTGCTCGAGCGGGACGAATCCGGCGCCCTCGGGCAGCACGAACCCAGCGCGGCCGGTTGTCGGGCACCTTGATCCGCACGAACACCTCGCGCTCGCGCTCCCGGTCGGGCACCATCACCGCCAGGTTCAGCCCGCTGTTGCTGATGAACGGGAACGGATGCTCCGCGTCGACCGCGAGCGGCGTCAGGATCGGCTGCACCGCGTGGAGGAAGTAATCGCGCAGCCAGGCCCTGCGCTCGCCGTCGAGCTGATCGTAATCGAACAGTCCGACGCCGCAGTCGCGCATCGCGGGGCGCAGATCGTCGCGCATGATGCGAGCGATGATATCGGTCTGCCGCACCAGCTCCTCGCGGCACGCGGCCAGCTCCTCCTGCGGCTGCCGGCCGTCGATCGACATCTTGCGGGAGCCTTTCTTGATCTGACGGCGCAGCCCGCTCATGCGCTTCATGAAGAACTCGTCGTGAAGCATCCCGACGATGCCGGCGAACTTCACCCGTTCGAGCAGGGGCAGGCTCCGGTCCTCGACCTGGGCCAGCACGCGGCGCGCGAAGCCCAGCCAGCTCAGCTCGCGGTTGAAGAACGCCTCATGGGAATCGAGCGGGATGGTCGACGACGGATCGGACACCGATCTCCTCCTGCCGGCCGCGCGGGCGGTGTGAAAGGACGCTGATCTTCCCGTGGTGTTCGCGTGAGCCGGGAGTATCGCAGAGATTTGTTACATGGATGTTACAACACGGTGACGCCAGCCGGTGGCGACGGCATCCGCGGGCTGGAGATTCATCCTGCCGGACACAGTCCGCGGGCCGCGGGTTTTCAACCCGGGGCGACGCGATGGACCTCGACCCGCAGGCGATGATGCTACCCTTGCCCGCGTCCGGGTCGGCCCGGCGGGGAGCGGAAGGCCGCTAGCCGCGGGGAGGCTGCCGGCCCGGGATTCGGGGGATCCAACGTTGGCCCTGTCCGCATCCGAGGCGCTCGACCGCCTTCGTGAAGGAAACGCCCGCTTCGTCTCGGACGTCGCGACGAGCGGCACCCCTCGCTCGGCCTCGCGCCGAGAGGCGCTCACGGAGGGCCAGCAGCCGCACACCATCGTCCTCGGATGCTCGGACTCGCGCGTGCCTGCCGAGATCGTGTTCGACCAGGGGCTCGGCGATCTGTTCGTCATCCGGGTGGCCGGCAACATCGTCGCCCCGTCGCTGGTCGGCAGCGTCGAGTTCGCCGCGGAGCGATTCGGCACGCGGCTCGTGGTGGTCATGGGACATTCCCGCTGCGGCGCGATCCTCGCCACGATCGAGGCTCTCTCCGAGCCGTCCCTGAGCCACTCCTCCAACCTGCGCGCCATCGTCGACCGTGTCCGTCCCGCGGTGGAGGGATTGATGGCCACCGATCTGCGGCTTCGACCCGACGAGCTGGTACGGCAGGCCGTGCGCGCCAACATCCGCGCCTCGGCAGACCACCTGCGTCACGGCTCCGATGTGCTCGAGCAGCTCATCCGGCAGCAGGGTCTCATGGTCGTGGAGGCGGAGTACTCGCTCGAGACGGGGGTGGTGGATTTCTTCGGCGGTCTGCCGGCCGGAAGAAGGTGAGGATCGATGCGTAAGGTCCTCGGCTTCTCTTTGCTCCTCCTGATCGGGCTGGCGGGCTCGCAATGGCTCCCCGCAGTGCTGGGCCCGGCCTACGGCGGGGTGGGCGACGTGGTCCGCGTGTTGACCATGACCGGACTGGCATTCATCATGATCCGGGTCGGCTACGAGTTCGATCTCGACAAGTCCCGTCTCGGCCGGTACGGCTGGGACTATGTCGTCGCCTTCACGGCCGCGAGCTTCCCCTGGGTTTTCGTCACGCTCTATTTCGTCTTCGTGCTGCTGCCCCCGGAGGTCCGCGGTGGCGCCGCCGCCTGGCAGGAATCGATGCTCGCCGGCCGGTTCGCCGCGCCGACATCGGCGGGTGTGCTGTTCTCCATGCTCGCCGCAGCGGGGCTGGGTGCGACCTGGCTGTTCCGCAAGGCGCGCGTGCTCGCCATCTTCGACGACCTGGATACCGTGCTGCTGATGATCCCCCTCAAGATGCTGATGGTGGGGCTGGCCTGGCAGCTCGGTGCGATCGTGGTGGCGATGGCCGTCATGCTCGCGGCTGCCTGGGTCCTGCTTCACCGCGTGCGGATACCGGTGAGCTGGCCCTGGGTGCTCGGGTACGCCGCCGTGATCAGCGCGCTCAGCGAGATCGTCTACGCCGGCTCGAAGCTCATCGACGAATCGGTGCCGATCCACATCGAGGTTCTGCTGCCCGCCTTCGTGCTCGGGTGCATCATGGCCTACCCCGGGGGGCCTGACGGCGAGGAGCCGTCGGCCCATCACGCACACGAGGCCCTGGAGACCCCCGTGGAGCATCGTGTGACCACGATAATCGCCGCCGTCTTCATGGTGCTCGTGGGCCTCTCCATGCCCCTGATCACGGGTGGCGATCCGGCGCGAAAGCCCGCCGCGGCCGAGGAGGTCGAACTCTCGCTGCACGCGGGCGGCGCTCCCGCGGCCGAGGCGGCTGCGGCCGGTGTGGGCGCGGCGCAGGGTACGGGACGGATCACGGCCGCACAGCCGGGGCTCGGCTGGCTCGCGATCGCCTGGCACGTGCTGATGGTCACCGTGGTCTCCAACATCGGCAAGATGTTCCCGGCGCTGTGCTACCGGCGGGAGGCCCACTGGCGCGAGCGGCTGGCCGTGGCGATCGGCATGTGGCCCCGCGGCGAGGTGGGAGCGGGGGTCCTGGTGATCTCCCTGAGCTACGGCATCGGCGGCCCGATCCTGACCGTGGCCATGCTCAGCCTCGCGCTCAACCTCATGCTGACCGGGCTGTTCATCTACGTCGTGAAGCGGCTCACCGCACCGCTGCCGGCCTACCGCGCCGCGCCGCTGCCGGTCTGAAGGGCCCGGGGATGAGCAGGCCGCGAGCCCGGCTGCTGCTCGTCGCCCTGTTCGCCGTCTTCACGCTCGTGCTCGCAATCAACGCCTGGGTGGTGGACGACGCCTACATCACCTTCCGCACGGTGGACAACCTGACACACGGCTACGGGCTCACCTGGAACGTCGAGGAGCGCGTTCAGGTGTACACGCATCCGCTCTGGATGCTCCTCGTGTCTTCGATCTATCTGTTCACCTCGGAGGCGTTCTACACCGCCATCGTGCTCTCGATGGCGCTCACGCTGGCCGCGGCGCTGGCCTGGTCCGCCCGCATCACGGACCGGTTCCGCCGCGACCTCTGGCGTCCGGCGCTGCTGGTGCTGGGGATGGTCTCGTCGAAGGCGGTGCTGGACTACGCCTCCTCGGGCCTCGAGAGCCCTTTGTCGTACCTCGTCCTCGCGCTGTTCTTTGCCGTGTTCGTCACGGCTCCCCCGAGCGGCGCGGGCGCCGGCGGCCGCCGTCTGCTCCGGCTGACCCTGCTCGCCTCGGCGGCGTTCCTCAACCGGCCCGACACGATCCTCATCGTGCTGCCCGCTCTGGCGTGGGACTATCTGGCCCTGCGTGAGGTGCCGCCGGCGCGTCGAATCCGTATCGCCGTGGTGGCCTCGCTGCCGGCGAGCGGATGGTGTCTCTTCTCGCTCGTCTATTACGGCTACCTGTTTCCGAACACCGCCTACGCAAAGATGCTCGCGACCGGCTATCCGCTGTCGTGGAGACTGACGCGCGGCCTCGAGTACCTGGCCAACAGCGTCCGCTGGGACACGCTCAGCTACGGCATCCTCGCGGCATACGTGTGGCTCGCGCTCCGACGCAGATCGGCCGCCGCCCTGGCTCCCCTCGCGGGGGTGCTGCTGTACATCGTGTACGTCGTCGTTGCGGGCGCGTCCGCCACCCACATGAGCGGCCGGTTTCTCGCGGTGCCCCTGTTCGTGGCAGTCGCCATGGTCGCTCTGCTCCTGGAGGACCGGCGCGCGGTCGGGGCCGCCTTCGGGCTGATGCTGATCTGGTGCGTGGCGAGCCCGGTCTCGGCGCTGCGGTTCGGAACGCCCGCCTATCATCCCTACGCGCAGAACCCGAGCTGCATCGACACCAAGTACTTCGTGCTCGAGGAGGGCGCGGCGCTGCTGGACTGGCGCCCCGGCCGGAGCCTGCCCGATCACGCGTGGTACCACTACGGCGAGCAACTGCGCCGGATGCCGCAGAAGGTCCACGTCGGCGGCGCCTTCGGGGGCGAGGCGATCGGGTATGTCGGATACGCGGCCGGGCCCGGCAAGTACATCGTGGATCTCGTCGCGCTGGGCGATCCGCTGCTGTCCCACCTGCCCGCCCTGCGGCCCCCGCGGGCGGAGGACTGGAAGTCGGGCCACTTCCACCGGGCGATCCCGGCCGGCTATCTCGACTCCCTCGCCGCCGGGACCAATCTGCTGCAGGACCCCGATCTGAAACGGTATTATGACGCGGTGCGGATCATCACCCGCGGGCGGATCCTCGACATGGCGAGGCTCGAGACAATCGCGAGGATGAATCTGGGCCTGTACGATCCGCTGATCAACGCCTGGGCCGCGCGCCACCCGGTCGCTCAGGCCGACAGCGCAGGAGGTGAACCATGACGGTGAAGATCCCGGGGCCGGGCGCCGGCTGCGGGGAGGCCCGGGTGCTGACGGGCGGGTCCAACACCGCCGCGATCGGACTGTATGCCGCGGTGGGCGGCGTCGAGACGGTTCCCGACCCGGTGATGTTCAGCTTCCCGCTCGGGCGCGGCCCGGCGGCGCCTCCGGAGGCACCATGATGCGGCGCCTCGTCCCGGCCCTGGCGCTCCTCGCGGCGGCCGTCGCCTGTACCCAGCCCGGCGGCGGCGCCGTCGGCGCGCGCGCCCCCTCGCCACCCGTCACCACGGATTCCGGGCTCGTCTACCGGATCCTCCGGCCGGGCACCGGCCCGATCGCCAGCGTCGGGAAGATCGTCTCGATCCACGAGATCACGAGTCTCGAGGACGGCACCGTCATCATGGACACCTGGGCGCTCAATCACCCGCTCCAGTTCCAGCTCGGCGACAACCAGGTGATCGACGGCCTCGACGAGGGGATCCGCGGGATGCGCGTCGGCGAGCACAGACGCCTCAGCGTGCCGCCGTCCCTCAACAAGCGCGACGCCCTGCCGCCCGGCACCCCGTTCGGGCCGGACGACACGCTGTACTTCGACGTCGTGCTTCTGCAGGTGATCGAGCCGCAGACCAAGCGATAGGCGTCCGGTCGCCGCTACGGCCGGTGCACTTTGACCGGATCGGGAGGCTGCGGCAGCAGGCGGATCTCCTGCGTGCGCAGCAGCTCCATCGCCACCGACACCGCCTTCTCCAGCTGCGGGTCGTGGCCGGCCGCGACGATCGCTGGCGTCTGCTCCACCTCCACGTCGGGCGCCACCCCTTCGTTCTCGACGGCCCACTTGCCGCTCAGATCGTAGAAGCCGCCGCGCGGCGCGGTGATGAGCCCGCCGTCCACCAGCGGCGGGACGTCCCAGATGCCGACCAGCCCGCCCCAGGTGCGCGTGCCGACCAGCGGCCCGATCTTCTTCAGGCGGAACATGTACGGGAGCATGTCGCCGCCCGACCCGGCCATCTCGTTGATGATCATGACCTTCGGGCCCCAGATGCCGGCGTTGGGTGCGGTGAACGGCTGGTGGTCGCCGATCGCGTTGTTGAAGTACCCCATCAGGGTGCGCGACATCAGATCGACCATGTAGTCGGCGATGTAGCCGCCCTGGTTGAATCGTTCGTCGACGATCGCACCCTTGCGGTCCTGCTGGGCGAAGTAGTACCGGTTGAACGAGTCGTAGCCGCCTTCACCGGTGTTGGGCAGCCAGACATAGGCGAGCTTGCCGCCCGACAGCTCGTCCACCCTCCGGCGGTTCGACTCGATCCAGTCGCGTCTCCGCAGGCCGGCCTCGCTCGGCACCGGCATGACGGTGACGTCGCGCGAGCCGTCCTCCTTCGGCGAGCCGCTCAGGGTCAGGACGGTCTGCCGGCCGGCCGTCTCGTCGAACAGGCTGTACGGGTTCGTCGGCGCCTTCAGCTCGACGCCGTTCACCGCGAGGATGTAGTCGCCCACCTTCGCGTCGATGCCCGGGCCGCTCAGCGGCGCGCTGAGATCGGGGTTCCAGCTCTCGGCCGTGTAGATGCGCGCGATACGGTAGCGGCCGTCGGCCACCTCGAGATCCGCGCCGAGGAGACCCACCGGCACCTTCTGGACCTCGGGCTCGTCGCCGCCGAACACGAACGAGTGCCCGACCGAGGTCTCGCCACCGAGGATGTCCAGGATGTAGGTGAGATCGTCGCGATGACGCACCCAGTCCACCCAGGGGCCATAGGTCCGTTCGATCCAGTCGAGGTCGAGCCCGTGCACGTTGCGCACGTAGAAGTAGTCGCGCTGGAAGCGCACCGCCTCGTGGAAGATCTGCTGCCACTCCGCCCGCGGGTCGATCCGGCTCTTCACGTCCGACAGGTCGAGCGCGCCGTCACCCGGCTTGGGCTGCCCGGAGGCGTCCACGATCCCCCACCCCCCGTCCGAGCCGTACAGCAGCTTCTTGCCGTCCGCCGAGAGCGCGAACTGATCCAGCCCGTCCATCACCTCCACCGGGTCGTCGTCCTTGGTGACGTCGTACCGATGCAGCGTGAAGCCGTCCTCGTTCGGGACCACCTCCGAATAGAAGATCACGCCGGGCGCTCCGGCGCGCAGGCTGGTGTAGGCGCGCGCCGGCAGATCGAGCGCGACGATCCTCCGGCTCAGACCCTCGAAATCGATCTCCACATCGGGAGGCGGCGCGGCCTCCGCTTCATCATCCTCGTCGTCGTCCTTCCTGCCGTGATCCTCGTCCCCGGGCTCGTCCGCCTCGGGGCCGGGCTCCTCGTCGCTCTTCGGCTCCAGGGGCGACGGCTCGTCGGCCGGAAGCACCGCCACGTAGATCGATTGGGTGAGCGGGCGGCCGATCGAGCTCATGTCGAGCCAGCCGACATTGAGACCGTAATCCGTGGAGGAGAGGAAGTAGAGGTACTTGCCTCCCTTGTCCCAGGCCGGCGCCATGCTGTCGGACATCCGGTCGGTGATCTGGTGCCGCTCCCCGGTCTCGAGCGAATAGACCCAGATCGTGTTGTACTGGTTGGTGAGCCGCTTCGCGTACGCGATCCACTTCGAGTCGGGCGACCACTCCGGGTAGATGGTCCGCAGCGGGTGGGTGAACCCCTCGTTGTCTATCCGGTCGACCCTCCCCGATCCGACATCCATCACCCACAGGGTGCGGTCGGCGTCGGCGAAGGCGAGATGCGCCGAGTCGGGCGACCAGGCCGGCGTGTAGTAGAAGGTCGGGTGCTTCAGGGGAAACACCTTGCGGTGCTCGCCCATCTGGTCGGCGATGACGACCTGGTACTCGCCTCCCTCGTCCGAGAACCAGGCGATCCGCGTGCCGTCGGGTGACCACGCGGGGGCGCGGTCGGCGGCGCCGGACGAGCGGGTGAGGTTCCTCGCATCCCCGTTCTCCGCCGGCACGGTGAACACGTCGCCGCGCGCCTCGAACAGCGCCCTCACGCCGGTGGGCGAGAGCGACCCTTCGGTGAGCTGCTTGCCGACGTCCTTCCAGTGGGGCCGCGCCCAGGGGAAGTCCCCGCGTACCACGATCGGCACTTCTCGGTCGTCGCCGGTTGCCGGGTCGAGCAGATGGATCCTGCCGCCCATCTCGTATACGAGCCGCCCCCCGCCCGACTCGAGGTTCTTGGCGTCGAACAGCGTCGAGTGGGTGAGCTGGCGGAGCTGCCGCGAAGCGGTGTCGTAGGCGTAGACATTGGAGACATGGTCCCGATCGGACAGGAAGCAGATCGTGTCGCCGACCCAGACCGGATAGGTGTCATTGGAGCCGTCCCACGGCAGTTTCGCCAGCGACAGATCGGCCAGATCGACCAGCCAGATCGGATGGTTCTGGCCGCCGCGGTAGTTGCGGAACTCGGTTTCCCAGCGGGCCACGGGCTCGTACGCGACGCGTTTCCCATCGGGAGATATCTGCCCGCGCCACGCGCGGGGCAGCGGCATCGGCTCCGGGAAACCGCCCTCGGTCCCGATGGTCCAGAACTTCGGGTTCGGGATCGGCGCCCCGGTCCGGCCCGAGGCGAACACCACCCGGCCGTCCGGCGTCCAGCCCCGCACGTAATCCGGATCGGGGTGCCAGGTGAGCCGGCGCGGCTCGCCGCCCTCGGCGGGCACCAGATACACGTCGGTGTTGCCGTCATAGCTGCCGGTGAAGGCCACCATCGTGCCGTCCGGCGAGAAACGCGGGTCGAACTCGACGCCGGGGAAGCTGGTCAGACGGCGCGCCTCACCCCCCTCCCGCCCCACGATCCAGAGATCGCTGCCATAGGCGAACACGATGCTGGCGGCGCTCACGTCGGGCTGCCTGACGAGCCGGGTCGGCTCGTCGGCTGAAACGGCGAGGGGGACGTGAAGAAGAAAGAAGGCGGCGACGGCGGTGATACGAACGAGGCGGCTCATGGGTATCCTCACGAGGACGAAGGGCGAACGCGGCTCGGGGCCGCGGTGCGGATCAAGGCTGCGGCTTGTTGAATTGCGAAACCCAATTCTCAACGACGACGATCCCCTCCGAAGTGTGCTGCCCCTCCACTCCCTGGCAGACGACGAACCGCTGCTCGTCCGGGGTGAAATCGAAACCGGGGGGCCAGTTGAACATGAGAGGCCAGGCGAGCGGTTGACGAGTGAGGACCACGGTCGGCTTGCCGAGCCGCGGCGTGGTCGCGCCGCTCACCCCGACCTGGAGGATGTCGTTCTCGAAGGCGAAATAGAGGTGATGGCCATCGCGGCTCCAGCGCGGCCAGAATCCTCCCTTTACGGACACCTGCCACTTCCCCTCCCCGGACGGAAAGCGTCTCATGTACACCTGCGGCGCACCGGTTTCGTCGGAGACATAGGCGACGTACTCTCCGCCGGGCGAGACGCGGGCCCCGTATTGCGTACCCGGCTCCTTCGACAGGGGCACCTGCTTGCCGTCGCCCTGCAGGTCCACGTACCAGAGATCCAGACCCGTGTTCGGATCCTCCATCGAGGCGATAACGTAGCGGCCGTCCGGGCTGACCTCTGGGCCCCAGCCGCGACCGACCTCCTTCCGCTCTCCTCCGCCGTCGGCCGGCTTCATCCCGATCCCGAAGGGGAAGTTGGCGCCTTCGGTGAAGACGACCTGACCGCCGTCGGGAGTCCAGGTAGCGCCATAGCGGGCGTCGGCGCCGAAGGTGAGCCTTGTCCGTGTGCCTCGTTCGGCGTCGTGGATCCCGAATCTCGTGTTCCTCGTTCTCGCTCGCTGAGATCGCGACCATCCGGCCGTCGGGCGACAGGCTCGGGAATGGCCATTGCTCCTCAGGCTGGCCGATCGTACCGAGCTCCTTGCCGTCCCGGCCGAGCCAGACGATCCGTGTGCGCCGCGTGGCGACGCCCCGCACGTGAACGAGCGTGCCGTCCGACGACACGCTCGGCAGGTCGCCGTCCGGCGCCACGAGGAAAGGCTCGCCGGTCACCTCGTGGCGCGACAGCGAGAACGGCAGCGCCCAGATCCCCGGATTGGTCGGCTGCCTCCTGTAGAGGATGTGACCGGTGGGAGAGTAGACCGGGTGCCAGATGTCCTGTCCCTCGATCCGCAGCAGGGTCTTGTGCTCTCCGCCCGACAGGAGCGCCAGCGTATCGGGCCGTCCCGCCTTCACGTGAACGACGAACAGCACGCCGCTGCCATCGGGCAGGGCCTCGGGATCGTGGAAGTCGGACTCTGTTTCGGTGTCGGCGGTGAGGATTGTCTTGCTGTCGCCACCACGGGCGGGGATCTGGTACAGGCCGTCGTCGCCACGCGCCAGCGTGATCATCCCGTCGGGGCCCCAGGTCCCGCCGCTTCCACCAGTGAACGCCCCCGGCGCGTCCGCGATCGCCACGCTCTCGCCCCCGCCGGCCTGCGCTTTCCAGATCTTGCCGCCGGCATACCATGCGATCCAGGCGCTGTCGGGAGACCAGAAGATGAATCCGGGCTCGCCCGCGACGGGGATCTCCTTGGCCTCGAGCCGGTCCAGCACACGCACCTTGATCGCGTTCTTCTCGACGTAGGCGACCCGCGAGCCGTCGGGTGCGATCGCCACGAGCCTGCCCTGCACGCCGGACCGGTGCGCCCCGCTGGTGGGCAGCTCGAACCGGCGCAGCGGCGGCACGGCGGGCTTCGGCGACAGGCTCCAGACCACGGCGGCGGCCGCCGCGGCGGCAAGGATGGCCACGACCGCCAGCACGGGCCAGCCGGCGCCCCGCCGGGTGGCGGCCGCGCCGGCAGTTGCGGCCCCCTCGAGCCCGACGCCCGCGGCATCCGGCGCGCCCGAGAGCGTCTCCTCGATCACGAAGCGCGCCTCGCCGATGTCGCGCAGCCGGCGCTTCGGGTCCTTCTCCAGACACCGCTTGAGCAGACGTCGTATGGAGGCCGGCGTGCCCTGCGGCACCGGCTCCAGGTCCACCGGCGCCATGATGATCGCGGCGAGGATCTCCGAGACTCCCTCGCCACCGAACGGACGCCTGCCGACCAGCATCTCGTACAGCACGCAGCCGAACGCCCAGATGTCGGCACGCCGGTCGACGTGTTTTCCCTTGGCCTGCTCCGGGCTCATGTAGGCCGCGGTTCCAAGGATCACGCCGGCGCGCGTCGCGGGGGTGGTGAGGGTTGGCGACATGGAGCCGGTCACCGCGGAGGCGTCCGGCTCGAACGCCTTGGCGAGGCCGAAGTCGAGCACCTTGGCCCTCCCCTCGGGCGTGATCTGGATGTTGGCCGGCTTGAGATCGCGGTGGACCACCCCCTGCTCGTGCGCCGCTTCGAGCGCCTCGGCCACCTGCGCGGCGATCGCCAGCGCCTCGTCCACCGGGAGCGCTCCCTGCTCGAGCCGGTGCGCGAGGTCGCCGCCGGCCACAAGCTCCATGGCGAGGAAGCGCACGCCTCCCGCCTCGTGGAAACCGTGGATCGTGGCGATGCCGGGATGGTTGAGCGAGGCCAGCAGCTTCGCCTCGCGCTCGAACCGGGCAAGCCGCTCCGGGTCGGCCGACATGAGCTCGGGCAGCACCTTGATCGCCACCTCGCGATCCAGGGTGGTGTCGACCGCCTTCCAGACCACACCCATCCCGCCCTGTCCGATCTGCTCGGTCAGCCGGTAGTGCCCGAGGGTGCTGCCCGGCTCGAGGCTCATGGCGTGTCCTGGGCCTGGACGCCCGACGACGCCGGGGAGTAGCCCTCCAGAAAGCTCTTCACCGAGGCGCCCTCACGGTCGCGCAGGCGGGCGCATTCCTCGACCTGATCGGCCACCCTGTGCAGCGTGGCCGCCGTGCCCGGTTTGTCGTGCCCGGGATCGGAGAAGAACTTCTTCGCCGCCGCGAGGCGATCCCGATCGCAGCCGGACGCGGCGAAGGGCATGAACCCGGCGAACTCGGCGGGCAGCCGCCCGACGATGTCGTCGTAGTTGTCCGTCACGAACCGGTACCCTCGTTCGCGGCCGGCCGCCGTGCGGTTCATCCCGCCCATGATCTGGAAGATCTCACGGGGCCTGAGAGACCCGCTGAGGGAGAAGGCCAGAACCTTGTCCATCACCGCGGGGTCGCGGAAGGTGCCGCACGCGGAGATGAGCCGTGAGCGCTCGTCCGGCGTGCGCGCCTCCTCGATCCGCTTGCGATACTCGTCGAACAGCTTCTCGTCGCCCCGGACCGCCGCGAGCTGCAGGGCGACACCCGCCATCGCCGGGTCGATCGAGCCGGGATCGGCCATGTAGCGACGCGCCAGTCCGGCTCCGTACTCGAGGATACGCGGGTCGTTTCCTTCCACGCCGAGCGCCGAGACGAGCTGGGGACGCAGCAGGGAGACCGCCTCGGCCTCGCCGGGCCGTCTCTCCAGACCGAAGCGCTCCAGCGCGGGGCCGAGCGTCGACCGGATGTAACGGGCGAACGCGTCGTCCATCGTCTCCGGGACCAGATCCTGTCTCACGCCGGTGATTGCCGAGACGACCGATGACACCACCTGCGGCTCGGGGTCGCCGGCGAGACGGCCGAGCGCGTCGAGATAGACGTCGCCGTGCATCGTCCCCGCGGTGAGCAGCGCCGACAGGTTGCCGATCAGGGCGATCCGCTCGCGCGGGTCGAGGCTCCGGGTGGCGTCGGTGGCCATTGCCTGCAACATCGACTCGGGCACGCTCCACCGGTAGTAACCCCGCCCGTCCGCGTCCGGCATCACCCACACCGGCGTGACACCCTCGGGCAGATCGATGGAACCCTGCCTGCCGGAGAGCAGCATCGAGGCGGTGCGGATCGTGTGCCCGTCGGAGTACTTCAGCGTCACCGGGATCTGCCACAGCTCGCCGGGCGCCTCGGCTCCCGCTCCGAGGTACCGTGTCTGGCTCAGCATCAGCCGGCCGTCCCCGGCCGCCACCGTCACGAGGGGAAGACCCGGCTGTTCGAGGAAGGTGGCCATTGCCGCGCTGAGCTTGACGTCGAGGCCCGAGGCCTTCGACAGCGCGCTCCACAGATCCGACGCGCGGGCGCTGCCGAAGGCGTTGCTCTCGACATAGTCGAGCACGCCCTTGCGGAAGGTCGCCTCCCCCACCCAGCGCTCGAACATCCCCAGCACCGCCTTGCCCTTGTCGTAGGCGAGGCCCACGCCCTCCAGCTTGTTGGAGTCCGCCTTGATTTCGCGGCGGATCGGCTCGGACGACGGGCGCGCGTCGCCCTTCATCGTCTGCTGTATCGACTGCAGCTCCGTCAGCTCCAGGTTGAACTCGGGATGGACCTGCTGCGTGATCTTGTCGCCCATCCAGTCGGCGAACGACTCGTTGAGCCACAGGTCGTCCCACCACTCCAGGGTCACCAGGTCGCCGAACCACATGTGCGCCATCTCGTGCGCGGTCACCCGCGCCAGCGTGCGCTTCGCCGCCACGCTCGCGCTCTGCGGATCCACCAGCAGGAGCGGCTCGGCGAAGGTGATCGCGCCCGGGTTCTCCATCGCGCCGGGCCAGAAGTCCGGCACCGCGATCAGGTCGAGCTTCTCGTACGGGTATTTCCGGTCGAAGTATTTCTCCAGCGCGGCCAGGAGCGGAGGGGCCATCGTCGCCGCAGTGCCCGCGAGCCCCGCCCGCCCCTTCACGGTGATCACCCGGCCAGGGACGCTCATGCCGGAAATCGGGACGGTGTCGAGCGGGCCGGTCGCGATCGCCAGCAGGTACGAGGGAAGTGGCTTCGTCCTCGCGAACACCACCGTTTTGCGGCCGCCCTCGACCTTCTCCTTCTCGATCGGGGTGTTGCTCACCGCCAGGTGCGCCGCGGGCACCTCGACCGTGACCTGATAAGGGATCTTGAAGGCCGGCTCGTCGAAGCAGGGGAACGCCTCACGCGCGTCGTCCGACTCGAACTGCGTGAAGACATAGCCGCGGCCGTCCTGCTCCATCCGGTACAGGCCGACGGCGCGCGTGCCGAAGTCGTTGGCGAACTCGATGGCCAGCGTCCAGTCGCCGGGCGTGAGCGGCTCGGGGACCGTGGCGGTCACCAGGCCAATCGGGCCGGTCTCCCAGGTCGGGGTTACCGTCCGGCCTTCGCCGCTGAGCGTCATCGAGTTCAGGTCCATCTCCTGCGCATGGAAGCGGAAAGTCGTCACCGGCCGCTCGACACGCAGCTCGATCCGGACGGAGCCTGTGTAGTCGGTCCGGTCGGCATCGAGCTTCAGGTGAATCGATTCGAACGTGGGTGTCACCGCGTCGCCGAGGCGCAGAGGGTCGACGACGCCGGGTGCCGCGAGGGCGGCGGTGACGGCGAGCGCCGGAATCAGCGCGAACAGGAACGCCCGGCCGTGATGGAACCGCCGTGTCCTCATGATGATGTCTCCTCCCCGGAAATTCGGAAATGAGGCTCGATTCTGCCATACGCAGCGGTTCGAGGGAACCCCGTCGCGGACGTGGGATGTACAATACGGCACCATGCAGCCGACGTTCCCATCCGTCCTCACCACCCTCGCCGCGGCGCTGATCGGGCTGGCGGCCGCGCCTGCGGGCCGTGGCCGGCCCGCGCCCGCCGAGCGGAATCTCGAGGTGATACTCACCCCCTCCGCCGCGATCGCCGCCACCGGCGAGCCGATCGGCATGACGCTGTCGGTCACCAGCCGGGCGAGAAAGCCCGTCGACCTGCGATTCCGCTCGGGTCAGCGCTACGACTTCACCATCCGGGACGGGAACGGCAAGGTGGTCTGGCGCTGGTCGGACGGACGGGTGTTCACCCAGGCGCTCGGCCGGGAGACGATCGAGCCGGGGACCACGCTGGCATGGAAGGAGACATTTTCGGGAACGCTCGATCCGGGCCTCTACAGGCTCACCGGCTCGATACCCGCGGCCGGGCTGGATCTGACGGCGACCGCGCGGATCGAGGTGAAGTGATGCGGCCCGGTCAGCCTCCGATCTGGTACATCTCGACCTTGCCGCCGGATCCCGAGGCATGTGACGCGGCCCGATCCTCCGAGTACCGGTCGTCACGCCGGCGCCAGGTGTCGCCGATCAGATCGGCCAGCTCCGGGTCGGTGGCCCCGCCGCGCATCGGCGTCTTCAGATCGAGCCCCTCGGTCGCGAACAGGCAGGTGTAGAGCTTCCCCTCGGTGGATAGTCGCGCGCGCGTGCAGTCGCCGCAGAACGGCCGGGTGACGGAGGCGATCATTCCGATCTCCCCGCTGCCGTCGATGTACCGGTACCGCAGGGCCACCTCACCCGGATAGTTGGCTTCGACCGGCTCGAGGGGGAAGACGTCGTTGATCCGCGATACGATCTCGTCGGCCGGCACGACATTCTCCTCGCGCCAGCCGTTCACGTTGCCCACGTCCATGTATTCGATGAACCGGAGGATGTGCCCCGTTCCCTTGAAACGGCGCGCCAGCTCGACGAGGGTTTCTTCGTTGACGCCCTTCATGACGACGGCGTTGATCTTGATCGGCAGGAGGCCGGCCATCTCCGCGGCCATGATCCCGTCGAGGACGCGGTCGGGCCCGTAGTCACGCCCGTTCATGCGCCGGAAGACCGCCTCGTCGAGGCTGTCGAGACTGACCGTGACCCGTCTCAGCCCGGCCTGCTTGAGCGGCAGCGCGTGACGCGGGAGGAGATACCCGTTGGTGGTGAGAGCGAGGTCCTCCAGCTCGGGGATGGCCGCGAGCCGTGAGACGAGCCCGGGCAACCCCTCCCTCAGCAGCGGCTCGCCGCCGGTCAGGCGGATCTTGCGGGCGCCCATCCCGGCCATCAGGCGCGCGAGACGGGTGATCTCCTCGAAGGTGAGGATCTCCGCCCGGGGCAGGAACCGGTACCGCTCGCCGTAGGTCTCGGCCGGCATGCAGTACGGGCACCGGAAGTTGCACCGATCGGTGACCGAAATCCTGAGATCGCGGAACGCCCGCCCGTTTGTATCGTGGACCATGTCGCGCACCATCCTTCGGCGGAAGGATAGCATCGCGCCGGCGCCGCGAGCAGGCTATTTGACCGCCAGGTTCCTCGCCCTCGGCCCCTTAGGGTCCGACATGAGGTCGAACGTCACCTCCTGCCCCTGCTCGAGGGCGTCGAACTCGACCTGCCGGCACTCGCTGCGGTGGAAGAATACCTCCTTGCCTTCATCGGTGCTGATGAAGCCGAATCCCCGGTCCTTCATTACCTTCTTGATCCTGCCCGTTTCCATGTCGCCTGCCTCCTCCCATACTGGCACAATGGACATCAGACCACAGTTTTATCGCGGTTGTCACGAGAAAATTGCGATAGAGGTATAGGCGGGAGGGCCGATCAGGCCGGCAGACGGCCGGACTTGAGCCACACCATGAGCGCGAGGGCGACGAGGAAACCGACCGTCTTGACCGGCTCCATGCAGCGCATCATGGTGGCCATGCTGAACACACCCTCCCGGCGGGGCCAGACTCGCGGTGCGGGAATGAGACGCGGCACGCTGGAAAAGTAGTCCTGGTAGGCGTCGCCGAACTCCGAGGTGAGCTTGCCTTCCTCCCAGCGGATCACGGCGTGGTACCCGAGCCAGAACACCAGCAGATAGATCGCCACGATGGCCCAGGAGCCCGACATGAGGGCCACACCCGCCGAGATCAGCAGGGTGCCCGAGTAGAGCGGGTTGCGCACCATGGCGTACGGCCCGGCGGTGATCAGAGTGCGCCGCGAGCCGGCCCCGTGGACACGCCGCCAGACGTGGTAGCCCATCGCCCAGGAGCGGATCGCGCCGCCCGCCAGCACGAGGCAGAACGCGGCGATGTCGATCACGAGGTTCAGCCGGGGATCGGCCGTCATCGGGCGCGCCACGGCGATCGACACCGCGAGCAACGCCACCGAAAGATATTGCCGGTAGCGGTAAAAAAGGTGCCCGACCCGTCTGACCTGTTCGCTCGCGATAAGCCGGCCCCCCTAGGGAATGCACCCTGGACCGGCGCATGATAGATCAGCGCCCCGGTCGCGACCACCACCCTTTCCACGATTCATGACGGGTGCTATGATACCGCCTCGCTCGCACACAGAGTCCGTGGGAGGTGCGTGAACCTTCGCTTCCAGGCAACCTGGTCGTTCGGCGCCGGCGCGGCGCTGGGCGTGCTGGAGATCGCCGCCGCGCTCTCCGAGCCGGGGGTACCGCATCTCTCGTGGGCGGATGGCGCCGTGCTGCTGGCCTGGCTGGCGCTTCCCTACGGCGCCGCCATCTGGGTGGGAGCGCTCGCCGGGGTCATGCTCGTCTCGAAGGCGATGCACCTCGGCACCCCGCGGGCCGTCTTCGCCGGCACCGCCACCGCGATCTGCGTGTTCGGCTGGCTCCATGAGCTGACACAGCTTCGAGAGGCCGGCTCGACCCACCTGCTCCTGGAGGCTCTGCTGGCCCTGCTCGCGTGCGCCGCCGGACTGGTGGCAGGCGCGCTGGGCGGATCGCGCAAGGCCGCCGTTCACCGGGCGGCCGTCCGGGCGATCCCACGCACGCGGAAGCCGGCGATGGCCGCCGGGTGGCTGATCCTCATCGTGTGGGCCTGCCTGGGCGCCTGGCAGTTCGCCGAGATCGTGAGCCCGGCCGAAGCGTCGGCGCGGTCCGCGGGCCGGGCGCCGTCGGCCTCGACCGGCCGCCGGCCCAACATCGTCCTGATCTCCATCGACACCCTGAGAGCGGACCATCTCTCCAGCTACGGGTACGGCGACAGCCGGCAGCCCAGCATCGACGCACTGGCCGCCGCCGGCGTCCGCTTCGCACACGCTTCCAGCACCGCCGCCTTCACGGTGCCCGCGCACGCCTCCATGATGACCGGGCTGTTTCCGACGACCCACGGCGCGACCTACCGGCACGAGGACCCCGGCGCCTTCCCGATCCGGGCCATGAACGACTCGTACCCGACGCTGGCGGAGATCCTCTCCGCTCAGGGATACGACACGGCGGCGTTCGTGAGCTGCTCGCTGACGGGACATGCGTTCGGGTTCGCCCGCGGGTTCGACGTGTTCGACGACCGGATCGACCGGCTCGACTCGGCGCGGGCGCTGCTGTTCTCGCACACGATGGCGTTCCGGGCGATGCGGCGGGCCGGCGTCTTCACCAGCCGGGATCTGGATGCGGAGCGCCGCGCCGGAGAGGTCACGCCGCTCGCACAGGCCTGGATCCGTGCGCGGAGTGCGGATCCGAGACCCTTCTTCCTCTTCGTGCACTATTACGACCCTCACGCACCCTATGATCCACCGGCCCCCTACAATCGGCGCGCCGACGGCACCACCATCGCTCCCGTGTACCAGGGGAGGATGCTGCTCGGCGGCAGCTACATGCTCACGCCGGCCGCGCTGAAGGACACGCTGACGCTGTACGACGGCGAGATCCGTTATGTCGACGACCAGCTCGGCGAGCTGCTGCGGACGCTCGAGGAGTCCGGCACTCTCGACGACACGCTGGTGATTCTGACCGGCGATCATGGCGAGAGCTTCGGCGAGCACGGTCACTGGGCGCACACGCGCGTCCTCTACGAGGACGTGACCAGCATCCCCTTCATCATGCGACTGCCAGGGGAGCGGGACGCCGGCACCGTGGTGAACGACGTGATCGCGCAGCCGACCGACATCCTCCCCACGGTGCTCTCGGTGGCCGGGCTGGAGACGCCACCAGGCATCGAGGGTCGCGATCTGACGGCGTGGCTGGCGTCCCGCAGGATGCCGGCGGCCGACGCGGGACGGCGCGGCGGCGTGCTGGCTCGGGCGGACATCGCCTTCGCGGAGCAGCCGCGCAGCGACGACTCGGTGAGACGCTACGGCAAGCGGTGGGATCGCGATCTGGTGACTGCGCGGACGCTGAGGTGGAAGTACATCCACGCGTCCACCGGGATCGAGGAGCTTTACGATCTGGTCGACGACGCGGGCGAGACGGTGAACCTCGCCGGAAGCGATCCCGCGGCCCTCTCCCTCATGAGACGGCTGGAGGCGGACTGGCACCGGGCGCTGGCGGCCCCTGCGGAGCCCGACGGGACGCAGACGATCGACGAGGGAACGCGCGACAAGCTGAGGAGCCTCGGCTACGTCCAGTGAGAGGAGAACGCGCGCGGGTTGGGGTGAGTGGAGGGACTCGAACCCTCGACAGCCGGAACCACAATCCGGAGCTCTACCGACTGAGCTACACCCACCACCGAACCGGAGCGCTGGTGGTACGCCTGGAGGGATTCGAACCCCCGGCCTACAGATCCGGAATCTGCCGCTCTATCCAGCTGAGCTACAGGCGCACCGAAATCATTGTCTGACAACGAGAACCGCATTCTAGTGGCGGTCCCGGGCGCTGTCAATCGGCCCGACACTCGGGGGGGGCGAGGCATGGGGTACCCGTTTTCATCGTTCGCGCGCGAGGGAAATCTGATCTTCACGTCGGGTCAGGGCCCGGTGGACATGGCTCGCGGGGCCTACACGCCGGCCGATTTCGAGACCGAGGCGCGTCTGACGCTCGACAACCTGCGCGCGGTGCTCGAGGAGGCCGGCTCGTCGATGCAGGACGTGCTCAGGGTGACGATCTTCCTGGCCTCGATCGACGACTACGCGGCGTTCAACCGGATATACCTCGAGTACTTCCATCCGCCGCTGCCGGCACGCGCCTGCCTCGGCTCGTCGGGCCTGGCGTTCGGCATGAAGCTGGAGCTGGAGGCGATAGCGCGAGTGCGGGCGGTGACGTGAGCCGCGGGGCCCGTCGAAGCGCCTGAGTCCTCGACGCTGGCGCGTTACGGGTGTACTCTTCTGCCACACGAGGCGGAGGGGTGCATGTCCGGATTGCGCTGGGCGAAGGTGCTGACGACGGCTCTGGTCGCGCTCGCGGCGGCGGTATCGTATCCCCACGCGGCGGGACGTCTCGAGGGGCGCTGGATCCTGACGGGGCAGAGCCACGGCTCCGGGCCTGCGCGGGCCCTTTCGCCCGATGGCGTCCCCCTGATGCTCGAGTTCGTCCGCAGCGGCGCCGAGCTGACGGGTCGCGTGCGCATGGGCGGCCCGGCCCGGCCGATGCTCCCCTGGCCGTCGGTGCCGGCGGGATTGAGTCAGGCCACCATCACGAAGCGTCAGGTCGACGTCGATGCCGCGCGCGGCGTGGCTCGGGCGCAGTACACACTGAAGCCCTCGCCCGACGCATCGCGGCGTCTGGAGATCGTCGAGGAGTACTCCCTGTCGGATGACGGCCGTACCCTGTCCGGGACCGCCACCGTCACCCTGATCGAGGACGAGGGCCCGGCCGGCTCGTACGTCGTGCGACGTTCCTTCGAGAGAGCGCCGTGAGGCGGGCGTTACTTCTCGCCGTGCTCGCGGTCGTGCTGGCCGGTGTCTCCACGCTCCCGGCGCAGCAGGTCGGCGGCAGGGTGTTCGACGACCGCAACGGCAACGGGGTGCGTGACCCGAACGAGCCGGCGCTGGCCGGCGTCGACGTCCGGCTGTTCGGCCACACCTCGGGCGGCGGCCCGATCGACATCTCGGCGGCCACCGACCCGAACGGCAGCTACGCCTTCACGCCGGGCGACGGCTGCTACCTGGTACAGCCTGCGGACCCGGCGGGATGGAGGCTCAGCCAGTCGCGCACCGACGGCTTTCCCGCCTCGTCCAGCTTCATGTTCCCCGTCGGTATCCCCCGTTTCGCCAAGCTGGATCAGGGGATCACGAATCTCGACTCGGGGCAGTACCGGTTCGCCGCGCTGGGCGACAGCATCGCCCGCAACTTCAATATCTGCACGTTCCCCACCGCCTTCTGGTACAGCGACCAGGTGCGCGCCCGGCTCGCCTGCGTGTCCCCCTCGACCAGCTTCACGCTCGACAAGGCGGCCGTGCTGGGCGAGCACACCGACGATCTGCTGGTGCCCGGCACGGACAACCTGAACAATGTCTTCCAGGTGATCGCGGCGCAGCCCGATCTGATCACGTTGTCGATGATCGGCAACGATCTGCTCGACGTGGACCCCGGCTCGAGCCCGACGCAGCAGGACATCAACCGCGCCGTGGCCGAGGTCCTCGACGGCAGGCAGAATCTGCAGGAGGCGCTCTCGGCGATGACCTCCGAGGTGCCGGGGGCCGACATCGTTCTCAACTCCCTGTACGACAACGAGGCGTACAACTGCACGACGGGAAACCCGAGCGCCTTTCACCGCACCTGGCTGCCGATCGTGGACCGGATCCTGCGCGACCTCGCCTGGGGTCAGGCGCGGCGCGCCTCGATCGCGGAGGTGGCGGCCGAGCTGGCCCACGAGGATCAGACGGGCGCCTGCACCGGGTTCACCGGGATGATCTGCCGCGACCTCTTCGGCCTGGACGACATCCACCCGACGCAGAACGGATACAACATCCTGCGCGAGAAGCTGTGGGAGGCGACCGGCGGGGCGAGCCTCGGCTCGGGTGACGCGCTTTCGAGAAGCTCCATCAATGGCGTCGACTACGGCTACCTCCGGCTGGTGCGACGGCTGTCGCCCACCACCTGGGAGACGCGCAACGGCGCGGCGGTGACCGATCCCGAGGCGGCCTTCTCCGGCACCGACGGCGGCGCCGCGGCGACCATCACGCTCGGCGCCGGCAGCGAGGAGGTAAGGCTCTCGGGGTTCCCCGACTGGTACGACGAGATCCGCGTGGTGCGCGCGGTGGCGGGCGTCCGTTACCGGACCACCGGCACCGTCAACGACGACTTCTACAGGATGGAGGCCTCGGTCACCGACCAGTTCCGGCCACCGCCCGGCTTCAGCTACACCCCGACCAACTGGAATTTCTACACGCCGATCGTCGGAGGCGGCGGGCCGAACCAGCCGCCTGAGAACCCCGACTACCCGAATGAGCGGCTGCTCGCGGTGCCTGACGTTCCCGCCTACCGCGAGGTGACGGCTGCCCTGACGAAGAACCCCGAGCTGCCGCCGGGCGCGGCGGAGTATGTCTGGCCGGCTCCCGATGCGGACGACATGAACACCGCCACCATGAGGATCGCGGCCGCGCCGGTGGCCGGCACGCCGGGCAACGACGGCTACGCGATCGAGCTGGATCACGCCTGGATCGATCTGTACGGCTACGAGGTTCCGCGGCCGGGTCAGGTGACGGGCTTCGATGTCACCGCGGATCCCGCCGGCGATCTGGATGTCTCGTTCGACTCGCTGGCGGGGGCGCAGCGGTACAACCTGTACGCGGGCCGTCTGGCGACGCTCGCCACAGGCCTCTACGACCACGGGCATACCGCTCCCCTCGGCCCGTTGTGCGGCGTCACGACCGCCGACGCGGGCGGCGGGCGGAGATCGATCGACCTGGCCGCGGCCTCGCTGCCGGGCGACGACCTGTACTTCCTGATCACCGCCCACGTCGACGACGTCGAGTCCCCGGCGGGGATGCGCTCGGACGGCAGCGAGGTGGATCGTGCCCAGTCGGTCTGCCGCTGAGGCGCCCGAGGTCCTGACCTTCGACTGCTACGGCACACTCATCGACTGGGAGAGCGGGATCCTCACCGCGCTGCGGCCGCTGCTCGCGCGTCACGGGGCTGCGGCCTCCGATGAGGAGATCCTGGCGCTTTACGGACGGCTCGAGCCGGAGGCCGAGTCGGGCGGCTTCGTCCCCTACCGGACAGTGCTGGGCCGGGTGGTGGAGGGGTTCGGGCGGCATTACGGGCTCGCCCTCGGGGGCGATGAGGCCGATGCGCTGGCCGCGTCGCTGCCGGGCTGGGATCCGTTCCCCGACACGGTGCCGGCGCTGCAGGCACTGGCGGCGCGGTACCGGCTCGGTGTCATCTCCAACGTCGACGACGATCTGTTCGCGGGGACCGCCTCGCGACTGGGCATCGCCTTCGACTGGGTGGTGACGGCGCAGTCGGTGGGCGCCTACAAGCCGTCGCCGAGGATGTTCGAGGAAGCCCTGCGGCGGATTCGGGCCTCCGGCCGGCAGGGTGCTTCACGTGGCGCAGAGCCTCTATCACGATATCGCCCCCGCGAGACGTCTCGGGCTGCCTGCGGTGTGGGTGAACCGCCGCTCGGGTCGCGCGGGGCCGGGCGCCACACCCCCGTTTGAAGCGAAGCCGTCGGCCGAGGTGGCGGACCTGGCACAGCTCGTCAGGCTGCTGGGCCCGCGCTGACGCGGCGCCGCCTCCGGGCGGTGCGCCGTGACACGGCGTCGATCTCCCCCTGCCGCTCGCGCGCATAAAGCCCGGTGAGCGCACGGCCGATCGCCTGCGCCATCTCGCGGGCGCCCGGCGCGTCGAACGAGAGCAGACGCAGCGTCGCCTCGTCGAGACGCCTCCGATCGGGGCGGGCGCACTCCCGCGGGACCGTGCCCGTCGGGCGGCGGCACAACGCGTCGAAGATCTCCGTCAGGCGGCGCGCGTCACCGGGGGCGGCGCGGCGCGGGTCGGGGATCGGCATCCTCTTCAGATCGACCGCCTGTGTCTTGAGCATCCCTTCGTTTCGCTGACGGCCGTGCGCGTGCTTGATCAGCGCCACGACGTGGGAGTTGAGGATCGCCGCGACCAGCCGGAGGTCGATTCCCGGTTTCGGCGTCACGCCGAGCAGATTATCGTTGACCGGAAAGCCGGCGGGGTTGAGCGGCACGAGGTGCCGGTACTGGTGCATGATCGACCACAGGATCGGGGCGGCGGGGGCGGGGCGCAGCTCGAACCAGCGGCGCGGCGCCGTCCCCTCGCGCTCGCGTGCGGCACAGGTCGGCCGCCCGTGCGAGCGGCGCTCCGTTTCGGCCCGGGCGACGTGGCGGCGCAGGCCGGGTGTCATGCGATGGCGGCGCAGGTCCACCAGGAGAATGCGGCGCGCGAGCTGGCCGGGTGTCACGATCAGCCGGGTCAGCTCGCTGAGGCTGAAGACCACCGGCGAGAGATGCTGCGGCTCGATGTCGCGCGCGCCGGCATCGTCGAGGATGAAGAACCGGTCGTCGCCCGTCTTGATCCCCCAGGCCACGTCGGCCACCTCCTCGAGCGGCACCAGCCCGCGCGCGCGTTCGAGCAGCTCGAAGTGGACGTCGGGCTGGCGCAGCAGCGGGCCCCACGCGGATCGCGCGAGCACCGGGGGGCGCACGGTGCGGGCGCGCGCGGCGGCGCGGCAGGGCCGATTGGTCTCGATGCTGCGGGCCAGCGCGTCGAACCGGGCCAGCCGCTCGGTGTCGGAGAGATCGGGCGGCGCGATGTCGGCAAGCCGGCGGCCGATTCGCACGACGCGCGTCGGGGCGCGCGCGGCCGGCGCCGAGCGTTCCACGATCGCGACCACCGCCCGCACACGGGCGTCGTCGAACCAGCTCTCCGATTCCGGCTCCAGGATCGCGACGACGCGGAACCGGGCCGCGAGCCATCGTCTGAGCGGACCGCCGTACACGGCATCGAGCCAGGCGCCGCTGGTGACGAGACCGAGTCTTCCCCCTTCGCGCAGCCGTTCCAGGCAGGGCGGCCAGAAGTACAGGTGCAGGTCGGAGCGGCGCGAGGCCCCCGGCAGCCGTGCGGCGAGACTCCGCTTCAGACTTCCGGCGATCAGCTCCTGGCGGACGTAGGGTGGGTTGCCCACGATCGCGTCGGGAGCAGCTCCGGCGGGTGCGTCGTCGAGAAAGTCGGCGGTGCGGATCGCAGCCCCCGGCAGGTTGCGGCGGGCGGCGCGCGCGAGGATCGGGTCGAGCTCGACACCCTCGAGCTGCGTGGCGGCGAGGGCGGCGGGCGCTCCGAGATGGCGCAGCCGCGCGCGGGCCCGGACGAGGAAGGCCCCCGTGCCGCAGGCGGGGTCGAGGACGCGGTCGTCCGCGCGGCGGATGCAGAAGGCGTTGACCAGGTCGGCCACATCGGGTGAGGTGAAGTGCTGCCCGCGCGTGTGGCGCAGCGCGGCGTCGAGGCGCCGCTCGATCCGCGGCCCGAGCCTGTCGATGTCGGCGCGCCGGTCCATCCTCCGCCTCCCGCCCGTGACACGGTATCGCCGCGGATCCGGCCGCGTCAACCGCCGCCCATGGCCCGGCGCCGTTTTCCCGGCCCCGCGACGTTGCCCGGTCCGGCGGGCCACGGTACACTTAGGCTCCGAACCCCCGAGGAAAGCGTGCGAATCGTCCTTGTCTCCATGGTGTTCCCCTATCCGCGGCGCGGGATCTTCCCCGGCATCGAGCGCCACATCTACGAGTACAGCCGCGCCCTCGCGAAGCGAGGTATCGATGTTCGCATTGTGACGAGTTTCTGGAACGGGGGGGAGGCGCACGAGTCGTACGAGGGGCTCGACATCCACCGGGTCGCCGACTCGGGCACGCGGTACGGCCGCGTCGGGCGGCTGTTCGCGAACCACGTCAGGAGCTTCGCACGCAGCCTGGAGGCAAGGCCGGACCTGTTCGAGGGGGCGGACCTGGTGCAGGCGTTCATCGCGCTGCCCTCGACACGCTTCGCCGAGAGGGCAGGCGCGCCCCTCGTGGCCACCTTCTATCACCGCGACCGGCCCTCGCGTCTGAACCAGTACCTGACGCTGCCGAGCCTGTACGCCATGGAGAAGAAGTTCTTCTCGCGGACGCCGCTGGTGATCACGTTCTCCGCCTCGAGCCGGCAGGTGCTTGTCTCGGAGTACGGGGTGGACGAGGCGCGCATCGCGGTGACACCGCTGGGCGTGGATGTCGGCAAGTTCACGCCGGCCGCGGGTGGTGCGGCGTCGCGTGGCGCGGCGGGCGGGCCCTTCCGGATGCTGTTCGTCGGGCCGCTCATCCGGCGCAAGGGGATCGATCATCTGATCGAGGCGCTGGCGCAGGTCGACGCGCAGGAGCCGGGCTGGACGCTGACGGTGGTGGGCGACGGGCCCGAGCGGTCGGCCCTGACGGCGCGCGCGGCCGAGCTGGGGTTCGGGTCGAAGCTGGACTTTTGCGGCTATGTCGACGGGTGGGGTGACGAGCTGCCGGGGATCTACCGGGAGGCCGACCTGTTCGTCTTCCCGTCCTTGAAGGAAGGGTTCGGGATGGTGATCATCGAGGCGATGGCCTGCGGCACGCCGGTGCTGACGACCCGGGTGAGCGCCATCCCCGAGGTGGTGGCTGACGCCGGGCTGCTCGTGGAGCCGGCCAGCCCTCCGGGGATCGCGGAAGGGATCCTGCGGCTCATGCGTGACGAGGATCTGCGGCGGGGCTATGCGGAGGCGGGCCTGCGGCGTGTGCGCGAGATGTATTCGTGGGGGATCGTGGCCGACCGGACGCTGCAGGTGTTCGAGCGTCTGCAACGGGGGACACTTGTCCAAGGAGGCGCGCGTTGAAGGTATTCATCACGGGAGGGGCCGGGTTCATCGGGTGCAATGCGGCGGCCCGGTACATCAAGCGGGGTGACAAGGTCGTCGTGGTGGACGATCTGTCGCGCGCCGGCAGCAGCCGCAACCTGGACTGGCTGCGCACCGTCGGGGAGTTCGAGTTCCTCAAGGTGGACATCACCAATTCGGTGGCGATCGCGCGCGCCGTGTCCGCCCACGCCGACATGAACCTGTGCCTGCATCTGGCGGCGCAGGTGGCCGTGACCACCTCGGTGACGGACCCGCGCAACGACTTCCTGATCAACGCGCTGGGGACGTTCAACCTGCTGGAGGCGATCCGCGCGGCCCGCATCGACCCGGTGCTGATCTACTCGTCCACCAACAAGGTGTACGGCGGGATGGAGGACGTGGCGATCCGCAAGACGGCGCAGCGGTACGAGTACGCGGAGCTGACCGGGGGCGTCAGCGAGCAGCGCGGGCTGGACTTCCACTCGCCGTACGGCTGCTCGAAGGGGGCGGCCGACCAGTACGTGCGCGACTACTCCCGCATCTACGGGATGCGTACCGTGACCTTCAGGCAGTCGTGCATCTACGGCTACCGGCAGTTCGGCGTGGAGGACCAGGGGTGGGTCGCCTGGTTCACCATCGCCGGCGTGCTGGACAAGCCGATCACGATCTACGGCGACGGGATGCAGGTGCGCGACGTGCTGTTCATCGACGACCTGGTCGACGCGTACGACGCCGCGGCCAAGGCGATCGACCGCACCGCCGGGCAGGTGTACAACATCGGCGGCGGGCCGGCGAACACGATGTCGCTGCACGAGCTGCTCGACATGCTGCGCTCGCTCACGGGCAAGCCGATCGAGGTGAGCTACGCCGACTGGCGGCCCGGCGACCAGCCGGTCTTCATCTGCGACATCTCCCGCGCGGCCGAGTCGTTCGGCTGGAAGCCGGCGGTGGGGGCTCGCGAGGGAGTGGAGCGGCTGTACCGGTGGGTCAGCGAGAACCGCGAGATGTTCGTGTCGATGGGGAAGGGGTAGGAACTGGTCGGGGCGAGAGGATTCGAACCTCCGACCCTCTGCTCCCAAAGCAGATGCGCTACCAGGCTGCGCTACGCCCCGACGGGGTCATCCTACTCGACCGGAAGGAGTTGCGGCAAGGGGCCGGACGGGCGTCACGGCTCCTCGGGCGGCCCGAGACTCCCTCCCCGCTGCCGACTGGCGACTGCCGACCGCGCGGCCCGGCCGCTCAGGTCGCTGCACTGCTGCCGATCCGCGAGACCGGCCCTGATGAGCTGGTTGCAGGTCTGAGCCACGCAGCGGACGAACCGGCCGTGGTTGCGCGAGGTGGTCGTCGGGTCGCAGTCGAGTTTGCCGTCACAGTCCTCGTCCGTCGTGTTGCCCGGGAGTTCGGTCGCACCCGGATGGATTGCCGGATTCGTGTCGTCGCAATCATCAACCATCGGGTAACCGTCGCCGTCCGCGTCCGCCTGGTGGAACTCGAACGCGCCCATGTCAGGCATGGCGACCCCGTCTCCGTCGCCGTCAACCGGCCGGGGTGTGCCGGCGAGATTGACCGGAGGCACCCAGGGGCCAGCCACGCCCGCGTCGATGCAGGGGCTGCCCGGTCGCAAACTGTAGTCGCCTCCGCTCGAATCAACGAACAGCGGGTCGGCGGAGACATTTCCGTTCAGCCCGGTCTGATCGCCGAACTCGCCGGCGTAGTCGGCCAAGCAGACTGTCATGGATGTCGTTGTGTTCGACCGAGGTGGCGACCAGGCCATCGGCCTCAAGGTGAATCCCCTCAGACGCTCCCACTATCACGTTGTTCGTGATGTCCCCGTACCACGGCCATGGCCCGGGGTCGGAGCTCGCGCCGGTCATGTCGACGGCCACGCCGCCTCCGACAATCGTATTGTTGGTGACGTGCAAGGTCGTGACGGCATGGATCCAGATATTGACGTACGTCATCCCACGCCTCGAAGCCTGCGTGGATGCCGCTATCCAGCAACAGGTTGTTGCGCACGATGAAGTCCCGAGGCAGGGACGCAGGCGAATCACGCGGGCCCCAATGCGTCACATGAAACGACAGACTGCTATTCTCAATGCGGTTTCGTTCGATGAGGACGAAGAAGGGGCTGTACGCATATGCGTTCGGAAGGTCGAGCCGAAATGCGCTGAGCTGCGCGTCCGAGATGGTCGAGTCTCGCACGACCACACTGAAAGGAAGGGAGAGTTCGTTGTCATTGGAGACGCCGAATCTCCCTCCGTGAATCCAGCACCTTTCCATGCCAAAGTCCCAGACCCCGTGAAAGTCGACGAAGAGACCCGTGATCTCCGAGTCCTCTCCTCGAAACCTGAACAGCCCGCCACTCATCGGCCCGGTGGCGTGGATCCCCACAACCCGATCAGCGAAAACCTGCAAGCCTGACCCGCTGCCATACAATTCGATCGTGATCCCGCTCGAGTCCTTGACGTAGAACACCGGGTAGGGAGACTCGTAGCCCCGCAGCGTCGCATCATGGATGTTCCGAGCAAACACGCTGGTTCCGTAGTCCCCCTGGATCACAGCATTGTTAACGAAGACGAGGTTCCGGAGCTCGATTGGCTCTGTCCCCCAGACGCGCAGCCCGCCGTCCACTTCCACAGGCGACGAATCAGAGGCTCCCACAATCGACATACCGCGGGAGATCCCGAACCCTCCCTGGCAGGGCCCTGCCAGAACGCTGACGATATCTCCGCTGCCCGCCGCCGATACTGCTGCGGAGAGCTCATTGAACGGGTCGGCTAGCGTGCCACTCCCGTTCGTGCTCCGGCTGCAGTCCACGTACCATGTGTTCTGAGGCGTGTAGAGATCGATGGCGAGGCTCCGGGAGGTCGTGTTCCCTTCGCTGTCGAACGCCGTTACTGCGAGGTTATTGAGGCCCGGCTGGAGCTGTATATCCCGCGCGGACCAGTCGCAGGTCATCACACCCGAGCAGAGCGCGCGCTCGCCCGTCCAGTCGCAGGTTCCTTCCGCCTTCACGCACTCGAGCATCGCCTCCCCCTCGCCACCCCGGTCGTTCGCCCAGGTCACCGAGGTTACCTCAGTCTCCGCCGAAACTACGCCACGCAGTCGTTCGACGAGCGGCTCGTGCGTCCGGTAGGTGGCGGTCATCGACGGCTCCCAGATAGCAATGTGCGGCCACGGGTCGATAAGAGCGGCGGTGTCACCCGCCGAGCGCAGCGTCACGCCCCCATGAGCGATCCGGAGCGAAAAGGGAAACGTGACAGGGAGAGCGAGTAACACAAGAGCGAGCTTCGGCAGCGTTCTCATGATGCGCCTCACGGGTGGCAGTAAGAACTGAGGTCCCTATGGATGCCGACGATTCGACATTGTGCGGAATTGCTTCAATTCTATCAACGAATCGCCACCCGTCGACAAAATTTTAAGTATCGTACAGGGGGCGTGGCGAACAGGGCCCGGGCTTCGGAGAACTGACACGGGGGGTGGTTGTGCGGGGACCGTCCGGGAACTTCGTCCGACTCGAGCGGAACCGGTCCACGTCACGCCTCGTAACATTCCGCTGACACTGGACCGGTAGCGGCGCGAGCGGCGCGGCCGAGAAGATGCGTCGGCGTGAGGGGATCTGCGTTCGACGCTCCTCATCCCGGCAGCGACAAGAGCCGGCGATGATGGGTGCGGGCCAGACTGGTCTGCCATGGACTCAGGGCAGGTGGAGCCGCGCCGCCTCAGCCCCGCGCCTGAGTCCTGTCGACGAGATAGTTGCCGCTGACGATCCTCCGCCACCAGGTCTCGTGCTCCCGGTACCAGGCGATCGTCCCCTCCAGGCCGCGGTCGAGGTCATGGGCGGGCGCCCAGCCAAGCTCGCGGCGGGTGAAGCCGGCGTCGATGGCATAGCGGCGATCGTGGGCGCGGCGATCCGGCACGCGGGTCAGCAGGCTTTCGGGCCGCCCGGTCAGCCGCAGCACGTGTCTCGCGATGTCGATGTTGGCCCGCTCGCTGTCGCCGCCGATGTTGTACACGGCGCCGGGGCGCCCCTTGATCAGCGCGCGCTCGATCGCAGCGCAGTGATCCTCGACGTGCAGCCAGTCACGCACGTACAGGCCGTCGCCGTATATCGGCAGCGGCCGGCCTTCCAGCGCGTTGATGATCATCTGGGGCAGGAACTTCTCAGGAAATTGATAAGGCCCGTAGTTGTTCGAGCAGCGGGTCACGATCACGGGCAGGCCGTGCGTGATGAACGCGGCGCGTGCCAGCAGGTCGGCCGAGGCCTTGCTCGCGGCGTAGGGTGAGTTGGGTGCGAGCGGGGTGGTCTCGGTGAACCGGTCCTCGGTGTCGAGCTCGAGCGCGCCGTACACTTCGTCGGTGGACACCTGGAGAAACCGGCCGATCTCGTGCCGACGCGCGGCGTCCAGCAGGTTCTGCGTGCCGGTGACGTTGGTGTGCACGAAGGGTGCGGCGCTCTCGATGCTGCGGTCGACGTGCGACTCGGCGGCGAAGTTCACCACGGCGGTGAACCCTTCCGCCATCACCTGCTCGACGAGCGCCGGGTCGGCGATGTCGCCGCGCACGAACCGGTAGCGTGTCTTCAATGCGGGGTCGGCGGCGATATCGGCGAGGCTCTCGGGGTTGCCGGCGTAGGTGAGCAGGTCGAGGTTGACGATGGCGGCGTCGGTGTGCCGCAGCATCCGCCGGATGAAGTTCGAGCCGATGAACCCGCAGCCTCCGGTGACCAGCAGCTTCACCGCTTCCCTCCTCTGCGGCGGTTCAACGGTTCTTGCGCGACCAGTCGTACGGGATCGACGGGTCGTCGGGCGGCACACGGAACTCGTCGGGCTGGTCGTATCGGTACAGCTCGGTGGGCAGGTTGACAACGAACGCTTCGTGGTCGCTGACGCACTTGAACCCGTGGTAGACGTACGGGGGGATCTGCAGCAGCATCGGGTTGTGCTCGCCCATGAAGAACTCGTTCACGACACCATGGGTCGGCGACTCCTGGCGGGCGTCGTACAGCACGATCTTCATCATCCCCTTGACCACGATGAAGTGATCGTACTGGATCTTGTGGTAGTGCCATCCCTTCACGGCGCCCGGGTAGGCGGTGGTGAGGTACGCCTGGCCGAACTTCTTGAACAGGGCGTCGTCGCTGCGCAGCATCTCCATCAGGCGGCCGCGCTCATCCGGGATGACGCTGAGGCGCTTGGTCTTGACGCCGTCGATGACGGGCGGCGGAGCCTGACGGGTCTTGTCCAGGGTGGCGTTGCTGTTCTTCATGATCGTCCCCCACCGCCGCGAGCGGGCACGGCCTTCACGGCCGAGCCCTCGGCGGCCTTCATCCCCGCGTTGGTGCGCAGGGAGGGATGCGGAACACCCGGGGTGATCTCCGGGTTGTTCGCCCGGTACTGCCAGACCAGATTGGATGCTTCGTGCAGCGACTCGAAGGTGCCGGCGTCGGTCCACCATCCGTCCAGCACCGTCCAGGACATCTCGCCGCGCTCGATGTAGTGATTGTTGACGTCGGTGACCTCCAGCTCACCGCGGTCGGACGGCTTGAGCGTGCGGATGATGTCGAACACGCTGGCGTCGAACATGTAGATGCCGGTCACCGCGAGCTGGCTCGGGGGGTTGTCCGGCTTCTCGATGATGCGGACGATGCGGTCACCGTCGAACTCGGGTACGCCGAATCGCTGCGGGGATCGCACGGGGCTGAGATGGATGCGCGCGCCGCGGCCCTGGCTGACGAAGGCGTCCACCGAGGAGCGGAACACCTTGTGGACGATGTTGTCGCCGAGCATGACGCACAGCAGTCCGCCGGCGGCGAAGTTCTCGGCGAGCGCGAGGGCGTGGGCGATGCCGCCGTTTCCCTGCTGGTAGGCGTACTCGATGTGGCTCAGGCCGAGCTCGCGGCCGTTGCCCAGCAGGCGGAGAAAGTCGCCGGGGTCGTTGCCGCCGGTGACGATCAGGATCTCGTCGATGCCCGAGTCGCGCAGCGCCTCGACCGGGTAGAACACCATCGGCTTGTCGTACACGGGCAGCAGGTGCTTGTTGGTCACCCGGGTGAGCGGGTCGAGCCGCGAGCCGGTGCCCCCGGCCAGAACCACTCCTTTGATCCCCATCGCCGCCCCTCCGTGCTCTCGATGTGTCCGGTATCGGTTCGGGCCCAAGGTAATGCCGGGGGCTGCGGCTTCGCAACCGTACCGGCTACTTCAGCCCTTCGAACCCCTCCTTGGGAAAGCCGATGTAGAGGGTCTGGCCGACCCGGATGGTGGGGGCGCGCAGGTTGCCGGTGGGGCCGAGCATGAGGGCCAGGATCTCCCTGTCGGACGGCTTCTTCGTCAGGTCCAGCTCGGTGATCTTCGTCCCCTTGGCGGCGATGAGCTTCTTCGCCTTCGATGCGAGGGCGAGGGCGTCCTTCTTCCCGTGCCTGTTCTTCGTGGCGTTGACTTCGGTGGCTACATCGATGTGCTTTCGCTCGAGAAACTCCCGAGCCCGGGCGCAGGTCATTCAGCCGGGGCGCTGGTAGTACCAGTCGATGCGGGTCGGCATGGCGTGGTTCCTCCTCCCGGGATGTCTGGTGATGTGATTTCGGATGCGGCAGCCATGATAACGGAAATCGGCAGTGCGGGCGGGGGCTCGCCGAGGTGCAAGCCGACTTGACTTTCGTTTAATATTCGCTATCCTTTCAGGCATGGCTCAGGCAGCGCGTGCCCTCACGGCTCCCCTTTCCTATCCCGTGCCGTCGTCGCATGGGGCTGGGGCGGGGGCAGGTGCGGGCGAAACGGCGGGAGCGCTGCCGGGACCGTGGGTCTGCTCGGAGACGGCGTCCCGGTCGGCGCGCCCTCGGGGATGGCGCGAGGATGCCGCGTTTCGCGGCGATGCGCTGGCGATGGCGTTGAAGGCGGCGCTGGATCGGCTGGCCCTGGTGACGGCGCGGGCGGCCGAGCCGTTCTGCCGGCAGCATGGCTGGTTCGAGCTGGGATTCGCCCGGGCCGAGGACTTCGCCCGCGAGCGGCTGGGGCGCTCGAGCCGGTGGCTGCGGGACCTCGCGGCGCTGGCCGACGCGTGCCGGCAACTGCCCGGGCTGGCCGCGGCACTGACCGGTGACGACGGCGGGCACCCGATAGGTGTGGTGGCGGCGTTGCTCATCGGGCGGGTGGCTTCAGTCGAGTCGTTGCCTGTCTGGGTGGCTTGCGCCCGGCGGTCGTCCGTCCGGGCGCTGAGAGCGACGGTGCGGCAGGCGCGGGCGGCCGATACCGACCGGCCGGACGGTGGCGACCTTGCCGCCGGCGCGACGGGCGAAGATGACGGCGAGGATCCCGGTGTCGACGGCGAGAGCCGGCAGGCCGTCTACATCGAAGCGCCGCCACCGGTGTGGGTCGCGTTCGACGAGACGCTGGATCTGTATCGCGCGGTGGAGGGGCACGAATCAACCGTCACGTCGTTCGTGGATGCGCTGGTGGCCGAGGCGACCACGGGCTTGCGTCCGATCGACATCGTCTCGCTGGCTCCGGTCACGGGCCCGTCGCGCGATGCGGTCGAGTCGACGCTCGCCCGGACCACCGGCAACTGGTCGCATCTGCCCGAGGCGTCGGGCGACTCGTGGGCGTTCGTCATGGCGCTCCGGAGCCTGGAGGCTTTTCGACGTCTGGAGTCGATGGCGGGACAGGGCGGGCCGGTGGAGCTCGGCACGCAGCTTCGGGCGCTGGTGGACCTGGAAGACGGCCTGCAGCGCCGGCTCGGCATGGTGCTGGCCGAGATGGGCGACCGCGGCGCCTGGTCGCGGCTGCGCTTCGCGGGGCTGGGTCATTACGCCGAGCAGAGACTCGGCATGTCACGCACCACGGCGCGCGACCGGGCGATGGCGGCGCGGGCGCTGCGGGGTCTGGCCACGGTGCGCCGCGCGCATGACGACGGGGAGATCGGCCTGGAGGCCACCCTGCGGCTCGTGCGGCTGCTGCGTCGCACGGAGGCGACCGCTGAAGCACAGCGCGTCTGGGTCGAAAGGGCGAGGGAAGCCACCGTCAAGCGGTTGCGTGACGAGGTGCGGGCGCTGGAGCGGGAGGGGGCGGACCCGAGACCGCTGGACGATGCCGACTGGCAGGCGTCGATCCGCCGAGAGCCGGGGATGGCGCGCGAGCGGATCCGGCGGCTCGGTGAGTCGCTCGCGTCCGATCCCGGGCCGGCTGTTTTCCACAGGCTCACCCTGCCGGACGACATCGCCGGGCGGTTCGTCGCCGCCGTCGAGGCCGAGCGTCGGCGGATCCAGGCAGCCATCGAGGACGAAGGCGAAGCCTGCCGGCGCATCCCCGCCTGGGTCGGCCTTTTCTCGCTCCTGACGCAATTCGTCGACACATGGGATCCGCCGACAAAGGGCCGGCGCCGGGCGGACCGGGTGTTCGAGAGGGACGGGTTTCGCTGCACGGCGCCCGGGTGCACCATGCGCCGCAACCTGCAGCTGCACCACCTGGCCCACCGCAGCTGGGGCGGCGGCAACGAGCGCTCAAATCTGGCCACGGCCTGCGTGACCCACCACCTGCGCGGCGAGCACGGCGGGCTCGCCTCCTGCCGCGGACGGGCCCCGCTCGGCGTCGTCTGGCGGCTGGGCAGAAAGAAATCGGGCGTCTGGTACCGCAATGAACGAAGGCTCAGTCCCCGGCCGTCTCTCGGCTGCGGACGATCTCGACCGAGCACTTCGCATGCGTCGCCACGGCGTGGGATACCGAGCCCAACCAAAGTCGGGCCAGACCGGTGTAGCCGTGAGACCCCACCATGATCAGATCGGCACCGATCTGCTCCGCCTCCTGGAGGATCACGGTCTTGGGGGAACCCTCCATCACGCCGGTCGTGATCGGGAACGCCGCGCCCTTGACCGCCCTCACCAGCGCGACCGCCCGATCCACCGCCGCAGAGGCCTGATGCTCGGCCGCGCGGCTGAGCCGCTCGTAGAAGTCGCCGGGGGGCCCTCCGATCTCGGGCATGGCCACCATCGGGGCGTACTCGAAGGCCGCGACGATGCGAAGCTCGGTCCCCTCAGGCCACGGCCGGCGCGCGAATTCCCTCGCGGCCTCCTCACTGCACCTGGAGCCGTCCACCGCAAGCAGGATTTTCATGGCAGCACCTCACAGGTTGAACTTCTTGATCTTGTAGCGCAGGGCGTCTCGGCTGATCGACAGCAGTCGCGCCGCCCGGGTCTGGTTGCCGCCCGCCTTCTCGAGGGCCTGGCGAACCATGTCGAGCTCCATCCGTTCGAGCGGGTACCCGCCCTCGGGCAGCCGGAATCCGTCCGAGCCGCCGCTCGGCGGCGCGGGGACGGTGGTACCGCCGATTTCCTCGGGCAGATCGTCTTCGTCGAGGAGTTCCTTGTCCTCGAGGATCATCGCGCGCTCGATCACGTTGCGCAGCTCGCGGACGTTGCCCGGCCAGCCGTGCTTGGCCAGCAGGTCGAGGGCCTCGTCGGTCATCCCGCGGCAGTTCTTCTTGAACTCGCGGTTGAACTGGTCGATGAAGTGCCTCACGAGCAGCGGAATGTCCTCGACCCTCTCGCGCAGCGCGGGCAGCACGATCGGGATCACCTTGAGCCGGTAGTACAGGTCCTCGCGAAACTGGTTCTCCTGCACCGCCTTCGCGAGGTCGCGATTGGTCGCGGCAATGATGCGGACATCCACCTTGATGTCCCGCACACCGCCCACGCGCTTGAAGGTCTTCTCCTCGAGGAACCGCAGCACCTTCGCCTGAAGCAGGATCCCCATGTCGCCGATCTCGTCGAGGAAGAGCGAGCCGTTGTTGGCCAGCTCGAACAGTCCCTGCTTCGACTGCCGGGCGTCGGTGAAAGCGCCCCGTTCGTGTCCCATGAGCTCGCTCTCGAGGAGGTTCTCGGGCAGCGCCGAGCAGGTGATGTTCATGAACGGGCCGGACGAGCGGTCGCTGGCGTAATGGATCGCCTTGGCCACGAGGTCCTTGCCGGTGCCGCTCTCGCCGGTGATCAGGACGGTGGAGGCAGCCGATCGCCCCACCTTGCGGATCATGCGGAACACCTCGCGCATGGCAGGGCTGTCGCCCACGATGCTGGTCAGGCCGTACCGCTCCTCCTGCTGCTTTCGCAGGGACCGGACCTCGCGACGCAGGCGGCTCGTCTCGAGCGCCTTGGCGACGACCAGCACCATCTCGTCCTGGTTGAACGGCTTGTTGATGTAGTCGAAGGCGCCCAGCTTGATCGCCTCCACCGCCGTCTCGACCGTGCTGTAGGCGGTCATCAGGATGACCGGCACGTCGGGGCGAGTGTTCATGGCTTCCTTGAGGATGTCCACGCCGGTGGTGTCGGGCAGGCGGTAGTCGACCAGGAGCAGGTCGATGTCCTCCTCGGCCAGCAGCGCGCGGGCGGCCTGCCCCGTCTCGGCCTCGCGCACCTCGAACCCCTCCTTGGTCAGCCGCTCCTTGAGCGACCAGCGGAGGAGCTTCTCGTCCTCGACGACCAGTATCTTCTCTTTCATGGCTCGACGACCGTCATGGCCGGCAGCGAGACGATGAACCGGGCGCCGCCGAGGCTCCCTGGCTCGAGCGTCAGCGAGCCCCCATGCGCCTCCACCGTACGCCGCGCGATGCTGAGTCCGAGCCCGGTCCCTTCGGGCCGGCTGGTGTAGAAGGGGGCGAAGATCGACTCGACCCGGTCGGCGGGAACGCCCGGGCCGGAGTCGTCCACCATGATGGTGAGGTCCCCGTTGTCGCCGCGCTTCGCCTCGATCAGCAGCTCGCCCCGCCCGCCCATCGCCTCGGCCGCGTTGAGGATCAGGTTCAGCAGCACTTCCTGCATCTGCCCGCGGTCCATCGGGTGCCGGCCGACGCCGGGATCGACGCTGGTCCGAACCCGGATGCCGTTCATCAGCGGCTCGCCGGCGACGAGCGACATCGTGCCCTGGATCAGCTCCGCGGGGTCGATCGCCTGCACGGCCAGGTTCACCCGGCGCGAGTAGAGGAGCAGGTCGCGCACCCGTTCGTCGAGGCGTCGTACCAGACCGAGCATCTCCTTGATCACCTCACGGCGCGGGCTGTCGGCGGGCAGATCGTCGCGCAGCACTTCGATCGCGCCGCTGATGGCGGCCAGCGGGTTGCGCACCTCGTGCGCGAGGCTGGCGGCCACCTCGCCGATGGCGGCCAGGCGCTTCAGGGCCGCCTGCTGCTCGGACTGGTGGATGCGGCCGATGTACTCCTCCCGGTAGGTCTCGAGCATGATCGCCAGGTCGAGGTCGAGGAGCCGGGCCAGGGCCTGGCGTGCCTGTCCGCAGAGGTCCGGATCCCCGGCCAGCTCCCGGGCCAGGATCGTCTCGAAGGACTGTCGCATGACGCTCATCGCGGTGAACATATAGACCTGCCTGAGCCCCACCTTGACGTGGGCACGCCCGATGCGCGACCGCAGCCGGAAATACTCCTCGTCGTGGGGGCCGCTCAGCAGCCTGTCCGCCCACCCCTGCAGTGTAACCTTCAGGCGACGCACCTGCTCGGGGCCGGTGAACACTTTCCTTGCGGCGGGATGGGCCTCGACGCAGCGGTAGAACTCGTCTGCAATCCACGGATAGTGGGGGGCCACGAGGGGCCGGACCCTGGCAAGCGCCTCTTCGTCCTGCCGGGTGAAGCCCACATAGCGCTTCATCTCACTGAAGACGGTCTCCATATGTGCCGTCATTCTACAGCAGATGCCCGGGAAGGGGTATTTCGCGCAATCTGGGGAGGGAGACGCATCGGTTCGGGTCGAAGCACGCAGCCCGGAGGGACCTTCCGGGCGGAGGAGATCCTGAACCCGGATGCGCTATCCTCTATTAGCGTGGTGGAGCGGCCCCCACTTCCGGAATGGTGCCGCGATGGCATAGGATCTGCAAATTGAGGAGACAAGTGTTCTGATGGAGGTGTGACTATGAAGCGGTCGATGTGGGTGTTTGCTCTGGGTACAGGTCTCGCCCTCGGCGTGCTGGCACTCGGGCCGGCCTCCCAGGCGTTCGCCGGCGATCATGCTTACGTCGGCGCGGACAAGTGCAAGATGTGCCACAACTCGCCGGCGAAGGGCGCGCAGTACACCAAGTGGCAGGAGAGCGCCCATTCGAAGGCCTACGCGACGCTGGCCTCCGACGAGGCCAAGAAGATCGGCGCCGAGAAAGGGATCGCCGATCCGCAGAAGGCCGATGCCTGCCTGAAGTGCCACGTCGCGGGACACGGCGTCGACGCGGCCAGGCTGACCGACAAGTACAAGGTCGAGGACGGCGTGAGCTGCGAGGCCTGCCACGGTCCCGGCGCCGACTACTGGAAGATGACGGTCATGAAGGACAAGGCGGCGGCCATGGCGGCCGGCCTCGTCATGCCGACCGAGGAGACCTGCAAGGGCTGTCATAACTCCGAGAGTCCGACCTTCAAGGGCTTCGACTTCGCCGCGGCCAAGGCGAAGATCGCGCACCCGAACCCCCAGGCGGCCAAGTAGTGAGCCCAACGGAGGCCGGGCCGAGCAGGCGCAGCTTCCTGAACTGGTTCCTCGGCACGTCGGTGGGAGCGATGTGCGTGTCGGTGCTCTACCCGATCACGCGCTATATCTCGCCCCCCGACGTGCCGGAGGCCCAGACTCAGCAGGCTGTCGCGGGACGCGTGGGTGACCTGAAGCCCAACTCCGGCAAGATTTTCCGGTTCGGCGGGCGGCCGGGTATCCTGATCCTGACCGCCGACAACACCTACAAGGCGCTCTCCGCCACCTGCACCCACCTCAACTGCACCGTGCAGTACCGGGAGGACCTCAAGGAGATCTGGTGCGCCTGTCATAACGGCCTGTACAACCTGAACGGCGAGGTGATATCGGGACCGCCGCCCCGGCCGCTCGAGGAGTACAAGGTCAACATCGCCAACGACGAGATCATAGTGACCAAATCATGAGCGAACAGGTCCAACCGGAACGGGCGGGCGTCTCTGGCTGGCTGGAGGAAAGGCTGGGCATCTCGATGTTCCTCGAGCTGGGCCGTCACAAGCAGGTGCCATCCCACAAGCACACGATCTGGTACTACCTCGGCGGGATGACGCTGTTTCTCTTCTCGGTGCAGGTGATCACCGGCATCCTCCTGCTGCTGTACTACAGACCTTCCGCGGACCAGGCTTTCGAGAGCGTCCAGTTCATCATGGCCTCGGTCCCGTTCGGATGGCTGATCCGGTCGATCCACTCCTGGTCGGCCAACCTGCTGATCTTCGTCCTGTTCCTGCACATGTTCAGCGTCTTCTTCATGAAGGCATACCGCAAGCCGCGCGAGCTGACCTGGGTCACCGGGTTCTTCCTGCTGCTCCTGATGATGGGGTTCGGCTTCTCGGGCTACCTGCTGCCGTGGAACACGCTCGCCTTCTTCGCCACGCAGGTGGGCACCGAGGTGGCCGGCTCGCTGCCGTTCGTTGGCCACTTCATCGTCCGGTTCCTCCGCGGCGGCGACCTCGTGACGGGCGGCACGCTGACCCGGTTCTACGGGATCCACGTGGCGGTTCTGCCGGCCATCACCACCGTGCTGCTCGGCGCGCATCTGTTTCTGGTGCAAAAGCACGGGATGAGCACTCCGCCGGGCGTCGAATCGAAGAAGAACCTCCCGTTCCTGCCCAACTTCCTCCTGAGGGACCTGATCGGGTGGTGCATCGCGCTGGCCTGCCTGGCGATCCTGGCGGCGGTGCTGCCCTGGGAGCTCGGGCAGAAGGCCGACCCGTTCGCGCCGGCGCCCGCCGGGATCCGGCCGGAGTGGTACTTCTGCTGGATGTTCCAGCTTCTCAAGGAGCTGCCGGGCCACATCCTGGGCATCGAGGGCGAGCTGGTGGGCGTCCTGGGCATCTCGGCCGGCGGACTGTTCTGGCTGCTGGTCCCCTTCCTTGATCGCAATCCGGCGCCCGGCAGCAAGGTCAGCCGCGCGTTCACCATATTCGGCTGGGTGGCGATCGTCTTCATCGCGGTGATGACGGTCATCGCCTACCTCCCGGTGAGGCACTGACATGCGCGCACTGGTCGTGTCCTGCATCATCCTGATCGCCGCCGGTGTGGCGGTCTTCGCCGCCGAGCCGCCACCGCCGGAACGCGGCCCGGGCCCTCTCGACACGAGCTGCGTCACCTGCCACAAGGAGCTGGGCGGCGAGCAGACCGAGCACCTCGACACCGACGTCCACTTCGCCAATGGTCTGTCGTGCCACAACTGCCACGGCGGCAACCCCGACGCCGGGTTCGACGGAGACCCCGAGGCGGCGCACGACGTGAAGATGGGATGGCACCGGCCGACGCGGCTCGAGGTGCCCGTCTTCTGCGGGAAGTGCCACGCCGACGCGGCGTTCATGAAGAAGTACAACCCGCAGACGCGCACGGACCAGCTCAGCGAGTACCGCACGTCGGTGCACGGGCAGCGCAACGCCGCCGGAGACGACCGCACGGCGGTGTGCATCGACTGCCATGGCGCGCACGGCATCGTCAAGGTGAGCGACCCGCGATCGGGGGTCTATCCCCTCAACGTGGCGAACACCTGCGCCCACTGCCACGCCGACGCCGACCTGATGAGGCAATACGGGATCAAGGCGAACCAGTTCGCGGAATACAAGACCAGCGTGCACGCCCACGCCCTGTACGACAAGGGGGACACGTCGGCGCCGACCTGCAACGACTGCCACGGGAGCCATGGCGCGGTTCCGCCCGGCGTGCAGAGCGTGGCGAATGTCTGCGGGTCGTGTCACAACCGCGAGGCGACGCTGTTCCGCGAGGTCGAAGCCCGAAAGAAGCTCAACCTCGAGCCGTGCATCCAGTGCGTCATCTGCCACGGCAACCACGCGGTGCTCGAGCCGACCCAGGACATGATCGGTGTCGGACCCAAATCGACCTGCACGGGATGCCATGACGCCGGCCAGCCGGGATACGAGGCCGCCAGCAAGATGGGCGAGGACCTCAAGACGCTGCGCAACAAGCTGTCCAAGGCGAGAGAGCTGCTCGACGACGCGGAGAGGGCCGGCGTGGAGGTCGGCCCGGACCGGTTCGCCCTGCAGAAGGCCAGCGACAGCCTGGTCGAGGCCCGCGTGCTGGTGCACTCGTTCGACCTGGATCGCTTCACCGGGGTGACTTCCGAGGGGATCAAGGCCGCGGAGAGCGGGGTCGAGGCGGGCCATCATGCCTTCGGGGAGCTTCGCTTCCGCAGGATGGGCCTCGGCTTCAGCCTCGTCATCATCATCTCGGTCATCATCGCCCTGACGCTCACGGTCAAAAGGATAGAAAGGTGAAACCGGTCCACCCGGGCCTCGTCCTGGCCCTGGCCATCCTCCTGACAGCCGGTTCCGCCGCGCTCGCGCAGTCCAACGACGACTGCCTCGCCTGTCACAGCGATCAGACGCTCACGACGGAGCGCGGCAAGCGCACGGTCTCGCTGTTCGTCGATTCCGCCGTGCTCGCCCGCTCGCCGCACAAGGACTTCACCTGCGTCGACTGCCACAACGGCTTCAACCCCGAGGAGATCCCGCACAAGGCGAAGATTACCCCCGTGAACTGCATGGACTGCCACTCCGACGCGGCCGAGCTGCATCCGTTCCACTCGGTCATGTCGCAGGCCACGGGCACCGACGGCCCGCCCGGCACATCCTGCAAGCAGTGTCACGGCACCCATGACGTCCTGCCACTCGGCTCGCCCGACTCGCCCTTCTCTGCGAGCCGTCTGACCGCCACCTGCGGCAAGTGCCACGCGACCATCGCCTCGCAGTTTGCCCGCTCCGAGCACGGGCGCGCCCTCGCCGAGGGCGAGGCGGGAGCGCCGAGCTGCATCGGGTGTCACACCAACCCGATCACCCTGGCGCGCGCGGCGGGCGAGCGGACGGCGAAGCTGAAGATCGAGGAGGAGCGGATCTGCCTGGCGTGCCATCTCGACAACCCCCAGGTCCGGGCGCGGATGGGCCCCGGCGCCGGGTTCATCGCCTCGTACGAGAAGAGCGTCCACGGGGCGGCCCTGATGGCCGGCAACGAGAAGGCGGCCACCTGCATCGACTGCCACGGCAGCCACGAGATGAAGAGGGGGATTGACCCGGAGGCGCGTGTCAGCAAGACGCGCATTCCGGCCACCTGCGCGAAATGCCATCCGACGATCGCCGCGGAGTATGACGAGAGCATCCACGGTCTGGCGGTGGCCCGCGGCAACACCGAGGCGCCCGTCTGCACCGACTGCCACGGCGAGCACAACATCCTGCTTCACAACGACCCGAACTCGCCGGTCGCCGCGGGCAACGTCTCGCTGATGGTCTGCTCGCCCTGCCACAGCTCGGTCAGGCTGACATCCAAGTACGGCATCGCCAGCGACCGGTTCCAGACGTTCGCCGACAGCTACCACGGGCTCGCGCTGCGGGGCGGCTCGCTCGAGGCGGCCAACTGCACGAGCTGTCACGGCGCCCACGACATCAAGCCGTCCAGCGATCCGACGTCGCGCACCAACAAGGCCAACCTCGCGACAACCTGCGGGGAGTGCCATCCGGGGGCCAACGAGCGGTTCGCCATGGGCGACGTCCACGTCGCGGTGACCGAGGAGAAGGAGCCGATCCTCTACTGGATCGCCACCACCTACATCCTGCTGATCGTGATGACGATCGGCGCGATGCTGATCCACAACCTGGCCGACTTCATCAGGAAGTCTCAGCGGAAGATGAAGGCGCGACGTGGCGAGATCGAGGAGCCGTACCACGGGCACGCCCTCTATCTGAGGATGACGGTCGCCGAGCGGATCCAGCACGTCAGTCTCATGCTCAGCTTCATGGTGCTGGTCGTCACCGGCTTCATGCTGAGCTACCCGGAGAGCTGGTGGGTCGAGGGGATCCGCCGTCTGTCGGACAACGCGTTCGAGCTGCGCAGCCTGACGCACCGCACCGCGGGGGTGGTGATGATCCTGGCCAGCCTGACGCACATCGGCTACGTCACCCTCACCCGGCGCGGGCGCAGGCTGGTGTTCGACCTGCTGCCCCGGTTCGATGATCTGCATGAAGCGCTCGGCATGGCGAAGTACAATCTGGGCCTGTCCCGGGAGAAACCGGAGCTCGGCCGGTTCAGCTATGTCGAGAAGGCCGAGTACTGGGCCCTGGTCTGGGGTACGATCGTCATGGCCGCGACCGGCCTGATCATGTGGTTCGAGAACACCTCGATCGGCCTGATCACCAAGCTGGGATGGGACATATCGCGGACGATACACTTCTACGAGGCGTGGCTGGCGACGCTGGCCATCCTCGTGTGGCACATTTACTTCGTTGTCTTCAACCCGGACGTCTATCCGATGAACATGGCCTGGCTCACGGGGTACCTGACCGAATCGGAGATGGCGGACGAGCACCCGCGGGAGCTGGCCGCGATCCGCGACAAGGAGGATGACACCGGTGCAAGAGGCTGATTCCCCGGTCACGGAGCGCAGGTCGATCCTGCGGTGGCTCATCGGCGGGTTCCTGTCCCTGTGGGGTCTGGGGGCCGCGGGTCTCGGCATCTCGTTTCTGAAGGCGCCCGAGCAGGAGAAGCGCCCCGGTGAGGGGCTCGTCCGCTGCGGCGCGTTCTCCACACTCCAGGTGGGAGCGGCCCGGTTCATCCGCCACGGCACCGAGCCGTTCTTCGTCGTGCGCGCCAACGAGACGCAGGTGATCGCGCTGTCGGCCATCTGCACGCACCTGAGATGCGTCCTCGAGTGGGACGACGCGTCCAACAGCATTCTGTGCCCCTGCCATGACGGCGCGTTCGATCGCAACGGCAACGCCCTGTCGGGGCCGCCGACCCGTCCTCTGCCTGAATACCGGGCGGAGGTGAGGGCCGACGAGATCATCGTCCACACCTGATCCCGGAGAGGACACGTTGAGCGCCGACCGCACCGAAGGGAATCGCACGCTGACCGGGTGGCTCGAGAAGCGGTTCAATCTCACCGAGATGTTCTCGTTTCTGACTCATTACGGCCTGTTCCCGGCCGAACTGGACTCCCGCAAGCCGGTCTCGGAAGCCATCCGGGAGGCGTTGTCGCGCCCGATGCCGTCGTACGCCCGCTGGCCGAGGGTCTTCGGGATCCTCGCGGTCCTGCTGTTCGGCTTCCTCGGGCTGACCGGCGTCATGCTGGCGTTCTACTACCAGCCGACCCCGAACGAGGCGTACCAGTCGGTCACCACCGTGGTGCGCGATGTCAGCTTCGGCTGGTTCGTGCACCAGATCCACTTCTGGGCAGCCCAGGCGTTCATGCTGATCCTGCTGATCCGCGGCTGGCGGTTCTTCTTCCAGGGGATGTACAAGTCGCCGCGCGAGGCGCTCTGGATCGTGGCCGTGCTGACCTTCCTGGTCGCGCTGCACTCCGACCTGACGGGACGGCTCCTCTCGTGGAGCACCGGGGGTTACTGGACCACCGTGCGCGCGCTGGAGATCGTCCATGCCCTGCCGGTGCTCGGCTCGCTGTTCTCCTTTGTCTCCGGAGGCGGCGACGTGGACGCCCTGGTGCTGGTGCGGTTCTACTTCCTGCATGTCGTGGTGCTGCCCACCATGCTGGCCGTGCTCTTCTACCTGCATTTCTCCGGAGTGCGGCGAGTGGGGCTGTCTGCGCTCCCGGGCGAAACCCGCTCCGGGCTTCCCGTCTATCAGGTCTATCTGTACAACCTGCTGATCCTGACGGTGGTGCTGTTCGGCTGTCTGGTGACCCTGGCAACGCTCGTTCCCGCGCCGTTTCTGGCGATCGCCGATCCGTTCAGCACGCCTCCCGGCGCCAGGCCCCCGTGGTACCTGCTGGCCTCCCACGGGTTCGTCGAGTCGTTCCCCTCGATCGTGCCGCGGTGGGGGCGCGGCCTCCTGCTGGAGAGCATCCTGGCGTTCTGCGTGCTGCTGCCTTTCATCGACCGCTCCGAGGGACGCACCTTCAGCAGGCGCCGTCTGGCCGTGGTGGCAGGGCTGGTCGTTTTCGTGCTCTGGATCTTCTTCTCCTGGTACGGCTATCACCTCGAGGTGAACCGATGATGCCCGCCGCGCTGCTGCTGGCACTGGCCGTCTCGGCCGAGCCGGGCAACCTGTGCACCCTGTGCCACCCCGGGGTCCGTGTCGAGTTCGCGAAGAGCATTCACAGCTCCGAGGCGGTGAGCTGCGTCTCGTGCCACGGCGGGGACCCGACCGCCGCGACCGTCGAGGCGGCCCACCGGGGCAACTTCCGCGGGAAGATCGGCCGCAAGGAGATCCCCCGTCTGTGCTCCTCGTGCCATTCCGACCCGATGATGATGCGTCCCTACAACCTCCCCACGGATCAGTACGCCCTGTACCAGACTTCTCAGCACGGCCAGCTCCTCGCGAAGGGCGACACGCACGTGGCCGTCTGCACCGACTGTCACGGTGTGCACGGGATCCTCCCGACCGACGATCCGTCCAGCTCGGTGTACCCGCTCAACATTCCGAAGACCTGCGGGCGCTGCCACGGCGATACCGAGCTGATGAGCCGATACGGGCTGACCGAGAATCCGTACACCGACTACGAGGCGAGCGTGCACGGCGAGGCGCTGTTGAAGGAAGCCAACGTCTCGGCGCCCCAGTGCGCCCGGTGTCACGGGGCGCACGGCGCCACGCCGCCCGGTGTGGGCGACATCGACAAGGTGTGCGGCCAGTGTCACACGACCACCCGCGCGCACTTCATCGACGGTCCGCACAAGGCGGCCATGGACGCGGCCGGCCTGCCGGAGTGCGCGTCGTGCCACGGCCACCACCGGATCATGAAGGCGGACATCGGGATGCTCGACACCGTCTGCCTCAAGTGCCACGGACAGGAGTCGGCCGAGGTCGATCTGGCCGGCAAGATGAAGACCCTGTTCACCACCGCGTCCGACGAGCTCCAGAAAGCCCGGACCGCCGTCGATGTCGCGGCGAAGATCCCTCTGAATATCGAGGATTACAGCGCCCGCCTGAGCGAAGGCCGCACGTCCCTGCTCGAGTCGCTGCCGGCGATGCACTCACTCGACCTGTCCCGCGTGGAGAGCCTGACGCGGCGCGCGCGCTCGATCGGCGGCGAGGTGGAGTCCGAGGTCAACGGCAAGATCGAAGGGCGCAAATGGCGCCGCGTCGGCCTGCTCCTCTTCTGGTTCTATCTGATCCTGACCGTGGGAATCCTGGTCCGCTACCGGCGGCGGGCGGCGAGAGCGGCCCTGCAATGAGATCCATCCGCAGCACCGGCGCCGTCTCGATCTCGGTGATCGCGCTGACGGCAGGGCTCATCATCGGCCTCGGCCTCGTCGCGATGGGCACAGCGGTGGAGGTGAGCAGCCGCCCGGCGTTCTGCGGCTCCTGCCACGTGATGGGGCCGTACTACGAGTCGTGGAAGCACTCCAGCCACAACAACGTCGCGTGTGTCGAGTGTCACATCGCGCCCGGCGTCGGTGCCGAGATCCGCAAGAAGTACGAGGCCCTCTCGATGGTGGCCAGCTACTTCACCGGCACGTACGGCACCAACCCCTGGACCGAGATCGACGACGCCGCCTGCCTGCGCTGCCATGAGCGGCGGCTGCTCGCCGGCAAGGAGCTGTTCGGCGACGTGCTGTTCGACCACACAGGCCACCTGTCGGGCATGCGGCGAGGCAAGACACTCCGCTGCACGTCATGCCACTCCCAGATCGTGCAGGGAAGCCACATCGCGGTGACCACCTCCACCTGCATCCTCTGTCACTTCAAGGGGCAGGCGTCCAATACCGGAACCGCGCGCTGCACGCTGTGTCACACGGTGCCGGAGAAGGTGATCCGCCAGGGCACCCTCACCTTCAATCACGCCGATGTGAGCCGCTTCGGGATGGACTGCACCTGGTGCCACGCCCGGCCCGAGGGCAGCGACGGCGCGGTACCGCGCGAGCGGTGCGTGACCTGTCACAACGACCCGTCGCGTCTCGAGGAGTACGGCAACATCGACCTGTTGCACCGGACCCACGTCACCGAGCACAAGGTCGACTGTCTGAACTGCCACCTCGAGATCCAGCACGTGGGCAAGCCGCGGATCGAGGCGGCCACGGCGGCCTGCAGCACCTGCCACCTGAAGGGCCATTCGCCACAGATGAGCCTGTACACGGGGATCGGCGGCCGGGGCGTGGATCCGATGCCCGACCGGATGTTTCTCGCCGGCGTGCGATGCGAGGGGTGCCATCTCGAGATCCCGGGGCACCCGACAGACACCAAGCGCGCCTCGGAAGTCTCCTGCATGTCGTGTCACGGCCCGTCATATCGCAACATCTTCAATGCCTGGAAGGAGGACATGACACGGCGCACCGCCGGCCTGTCGCGCCAGATGGCCGAGACGACGCGCGCCCTCATGAAGCCGGTGCCGCCGCAGCTCGAGGATGCCCGCTTCAACCTCGACCTCGTGGAGCACGGCCATGGGGTGCACAACGTCGACTATGCACGCGCCCTGCTGAAGAAGGCGCACGACGACATGAACACCGCGCGTGTCGCGAAGGGGTTCAGGCCGCTCGGGGTGCCGTGGCCGGAGGTGCCGTACGAGACCCCCTGCCTGGAGTGCCACGAGGGGATCGACGCCCAGCAGGGGACGGTCTTCGGGCGCAACTTCCGTCACGCACCGCACGTGCTGGACGCGAAGGTCCAATGCACGTCGTGCCACCGGCCGCACGACGAGAAGCCCAAGGGAGAGATTCTGCGTTACGGCTCCGAAGGCTGTGAGTCATGTCACCATCAGAACCGCAAGGGGGACTGTCTCGCCTGCCACCGGTCGGTCCGCCACCGGACCTTCCCCACCGAGCGCGGCGAGTTCAGCCATGCCTTCCACATCGACGACATGGGGCAGACCTGCTCGGATTGTCACGAGATGACGCAGCAGGGAACCGTCACCCTCAAGCGGGGCCACTGCGCCGACTGTCACGGCTAGGCGGCACCGCCTCCGCCCTGCGCGGCCGATAGGCGCACCACGGATCCGTGGCGAGGTAGTCGCCCGTGAGGGCGTAGGCGCGCGACCGCGATCCGCCGCACATAACGTTGAACTCGCAGACACCGCAGATCCCCTTGAAGCCCGCCGGCTCGCGCAGCTGCCTGAACAGCGGCGACTCGCGGTACACCGTGGCGATCGGATCGCGGCGGACGTGCCCCGCCATCACCGGCAGGAAGCCGCTCGGGAAGATCTCGCCGCGGTGGGAGACGAACAGGAACCCGTTTCCGGAGTTCACGCCCTGGGTGGCCAGGCCGATCGTATGGCCCGGACCTTCGGTGCGCAGGAGCTGGTCGGGCAGATCGTGGCCTCCCGCCGGGCTGTCGGGCCGTCCTCCCCGCTCCGCCCACTCGCGCTGCGCGACGTAGCGCCGGTAGTGGGGAGCCTCGGTGACCTTCACCAGGAAGTCCGACTCCTTCTGGACCCGGTACAGCACCTCGAAGATCTCCTCGCACTGTTGCGCGCTCAGACCGCCCAGCTTCTCGCCGCGGCCCATCGGGACGAGGAAGAACACCTCCCAGAAGACGATTCCGAGCGTCTTCACCAGGTCCACCATCCGGTCGAGGTGCTTCACCGACTCGGCGGCCAGGGTGGTGTTGATCTGCAGCGGCAGACCGTGCTTGTGCGCCCACTGAACCGCCTGCATCGTCCTGGCGAAGGCGCCGGGAACTCCACGGAAGGTATCGTGCAGCTCGGCGGTCGGGAAGTCGAGGCTCTGGGCCATCTGGCTGCAGCCCGCCTCCTTGAGACGGGCCACAACGTCCTCGGTCAGCAGGGGGGTGGCGGCCGGGATGGTGGCCATGCGCAACCCGAGGTCGGCGCCGTACCGGATCAGGTGATACAGGTCGCGCCGCTTGAGCGGGTCGCCCCCGCTGATGATGAAAATCGGCGTGCCCATGGCCGCCGCCTGCTTCAGCAGGCTCTCGCCTTCGGCGGTGGTCAGCTCGCTCGGGTCCGGCTCGGGCTGTGCCGAGGCGCGGCAGTGGCTGCAGGCCAGGTCGCATGCCTGCGTGGCCTCCCAGATGATCAGAAACGGGGTCTGGCGATAGTCGAGCTGCGGCATCCCGGGCATCGGTGTCGTTCCTCCTCGGGAACCACGAACAAGCAAGGACGATGCCACGCTCCGCGCGGGGGGAAGACAGGGTCCGGTCGGGCCGGCCCACCCAACTGTGTGTTTTCACCCACCCACTGAGGCCCCGACAGTCCCGCTCCCACGACGCGCCGCGAGGTCCGGGAAGAGGGAACGGAATTTGCTTCGCCCTTGCCGAAGGAGGAACATCGTGAAGGATCTCATCCACTTTCTCGGGTCCATGAAGATCGCGGTCGGGCTGCTGGTGCTGATCGTGGTCGCACTGGCCGGCGGCACGATCCTGGAGTCCATGAGGGGCACCGACGTGGCTGCCCGCGTCGTCTACTACTCGATGTGGTTCCGCCTGCTGCTCGCCCTGTTCGCCATCAATGTCATCTGCTCGCTCATCGACCTGTGGCCCTGGGGCTGGCAGCGGACCGGGTTCGCCCTGACGCACGCCTCCATGCTGCTGATCCTGGCCGGGGCGCTGGTCACCGACCAGCTCAAGATCGAGGGACGTCTCTCCCTGTGGGAAGGCGAGCAGAGTGCCACCTTCCAGGGGCCCGGCCCGAACGGCATGCCCCGCGACCTCGTTCTTCCCTTCTCGGTGAAGCTCGACTCTTTCGAGATCGATACCTATCCGGGAACGCACATGCCCGCCGCCTTCCGCAGCCGCGTGACCGTGACCGACCCGGCGGCCGGCCGGACCTTCCCTGCCGTCATCGAGATGAACCACGAGCTGTCGTACGCCGGATACAAGCTGTTCCAGAGCAGCTACCAGCGGACCCAGGATCGCGACATGACCGTGCTGTCGGTGTCGAAGGACCCGGGCCAGCCGATCGTTTTCACCGGGTACGCCCTCCTGATGCTCGGCATGTTCACGGTGCTGATCACGCGCATCCTGCAGAACAGGGCGGCCGGAGCGCTGCGATCCTCGCTGCTCGACGCCAAGTCGGCGCGGCGCGTCGCGGCGCTGTCTCTTGCCGTGGCGCTGTCCTGCCTGTTCGGACCGGCCGGCCGCGTCGAGGCCGCCGAGGTTCCCGACGCCGCCTCCAGCGCCGCGCTGACGGCACTGCCGGTCCAGCACGACGGGCGGGTGATGCCGCTCGACACGCTGGCTCGCGAGGCGGTGCTGAAGGTGACCGGACAGCGGGAGTACGACGGGATCGAGCCGGTGGCCATGGTACTCGGATGGACCTTCGACCCGGACGGATGGGCCGAGGAGCCGGTCGTCTACGTCGGCAAGGGCGAACTCGCCGCCGCCGCGGGGCTTTCCGCCGGCGTCACCCACTCCTCCTTTCACGCGCTGGCGGGGAACCCTCGCGTGATGGGGCTGATCGGCCAGGCGCGGCGCGCCAACGAGCAGGGTCTTCCGATCAACCCCCTGCTGCGCTCCGCCGATCGGCTCGAGGGCCGGCTGGTGTTCATGCAGCAGTTCCTGCAGCGGACCATCATCCGTCCGATCCCCGATCCGCAGCAGCCGACCGCCCAGTGGTCGGTGCCTGAACATCTCGACAGCGCCGCGGATCTGATGACGCTGATGGCCAGGCGTCCTGCGGGAGCCGCGATCTCGCCGGCGCTGGTGAGCAGGGAGATCACCTACAACCGTGTCCAGCCGTCGCGTCTCGCCTGGTGGATCCTGGGGAGCGCCACCCTGTTCTCGATCCTGGCCTGGAGCCTCCACCGGCGCTGGCTCGACGTGGCCGCGGTGGCGGGCCTGCTCGCAGGCTTCGGCGTCATGACGTGGGGCCTGGCGGCTCGCTGGCAGATTGCCGGCCGGATCCCTGCCTCCAACATGTACGAGTCGCTGCTGTTTCTCGGCTGGGGCGTCGGCCTGTTCGCCCTCGTGGCGATGGTGGTTCTCAGGAGCCGCCTGGTGATCCTCAACGCCACCGCGATGTCGGCCTTCACGATGTTCCTGACCGACAAGCTGCCTCTCGACCCGTTCATCCATCCGATGCCCCCGGTGCTCTCGGGGACGCCATGGCTCGCGATCCACGTGCCGATCATCATGGTGAGCTACTCGGTGCTCGCCCTGGGCGTCGTGGTCGCGCACATGCAGATCGGGTTCGAGATCTTCGCCCCGTCGCGGCGGGACCGCGTGGCGCGGATGAGCGAGCTGCTCTACTGGTACGCCCACATCGGCGCCATCCTGCTGATCGCGGGGATCCTGACCGGCTCGATCTGGGCCGCGTCATCCTGGGGCCGGTACTGGGGATGGGACCCCAAGGAAGTCTGGTCGCTGATCGCCTTTCTGGCCTACCTGGCGATCCTTCACGGGCGGCTGGACCGGTTCATCGGCCCGTTCGGCGTCGCCGCCCTGAGCATCGTGGCCTTCTGGACGATCATCATGACCTACGTCGGCGTCAACTTCGTCCTGACGGCCGGGCTGCACACCTATGGCTTCGCCGGCTCCGGCGTGGTGCGGTGGCTCGCCCTCATCGCCGCCATCGAGGCGATCTTCCTGACGGCCGGGTTGCTCGCAAACCGGGCCAGCCGCCGCAGGCTCAGCGCGCCCCGACCGGCGTGAGCCCGAGGGTCTGCGGCTCGAGCCGGCCGGCGGACTCGATGTCCTGAGCCTCCGCGACCGCCAGCGCGGTCAGGTTGATGATGTCCGCCACCTCGTTCGACTGGTGCAACGCGTGGACAGGCCGGCGCATGCCGACCAGGATCGGGCCCACGACCTCTGCGCCGCCGAGACGGTGAAGCAGCTTGTAGGCGATGTTGCCGGAGGTCAGGTCGGGGAAGACCAGGACGTTGGCGTCCCCCTTGATGGCGCTGAACGGGAAGTGCCCGAGCGCCATCTCGGACGAGATCGCCGTGTCGGCCTGCATCTCGCCGTCGACCACCAGGTCGGGCTCCCGCTGGCGCACGAGCCGCGTCGCCTCCTGCACCAGGCTCACCAGCCGGTGCCGCACGCTGCCGAAGTTGGAGAACGACAGCATCGCCACGCGCGGCTGCACGTTGAACCGGCGCGCGGTCCCGGCCGCCAGCGTCGCGATCTCGGCGAGGCACTCGGCGTCCGGCTCCACGTTCACGGTCGCATCGGCCAGAAAGTAGAACCGGTTGCGGAAGGTCAGCAGAAACACGCCGACGACGTTGTTCACGTCCTCGCGCTTGCCCACGATCTGCAGCAGGGGCCGGATCGTCTCCGGGTAGTGCTGCGTCACACCCGACACCAGTCCGTCGGCGTCGCCGAGATGGACCATCAGCGCCCCGAAGACATTCGGCTCGAGCACCAGCCGGTGCGCGTCCGCCTCGGTCATCCCCTTTCGCTGCCGCAGCCTGTACAGCTCCTGGGTGTAGCGGGGCAGGTTCTCGGAGTGGACGGGGTCGATCGTCTCGATCCCGTCGAGCGAGACGTCGTTCGCCCGCGCGGCCGTCTCCAGCTCCCCGCGCTGCCCGATCAGCACCGGCCGGGCGATCCGCTCACCGACGATCTCGGCGGCGGCGTGGAGGATCTTGGGGTGCCGCCCCTCGGGGAAGACGATGCGGCGCGGATCCCGCCGCGCCCTGTGGATGATGACTCTCATCGTGTTGCGCGTCAGCCCGAGACGGCTCTCGAGCTGCTCTCGATACTCGTCGATCTCGACGGGCTTGCGGGCCACCCCTGTCTGCATCGCGGCCTGGGCGACCGCGGAGGCCTCCCACAGCAGCACCCGGCGATCGAAAGGCTTGGGGATGATGTACTCCGGGCCGAACCGCAGGTGGACGTCGCCGTAGGCCTTCACCACGCTGTCGGGCACCGGCTCCCGCGCAAGGGATGCCAGGGCCTTCACCGCGGCCAGCTTCATCTCGGTGTTGATGGCGCGGGCCTGCACGTCGAGCGCCCCGCGGAAGATGAAGGGAAAGCCGAGCACGTTGTTCACCTGGTTCGGGTAGTCGGAGCGTCCGGTCGCCATGATGACGTCGGGACGCGCCTTCTTCGCCTCCGGGTAGGTGATCTCGGGATCCGGGTTGGCCATGGCCAGCACGATCGGCTTGTCGGCCATGCCCCGCAGCATGTCGCCGCTCACGAGATCCGGCCCCGAGACGCCCAGAAAGACGTCCGCCCCCTTCATCGCCTCCGCCAGTGTCCGGCACGGCTCGTCAGTGGCGAGATCGGCCTTGTACGGGTTCATGTGATGCTCGCGGCCGCGGTAGATGACGCCCGCCTTGTCGCACAGGATGATCTGCTCCTTGCGCACGCCGAGGGCCATCAGGAGACGCGAGCAGGCGATCCCCGCCGCGCCGGCTCCAAGCACCACGATCCGCACCGCATCGAGTTGCTTGCCCACCAGCTCGAGGGCGTTGAGCAGGGCCGCGCTGGAGATGATCGCCGTGCCGTGCTGGTCGTCGTGGAAGACCGGGATGTTCATCGTCTCGATCAGCTTCTCTTCGATGTAGAAGCAGTCGGGCGCGGCGATGTCCTCGAGATTGATGCCGCCGAAGGTCGGCTCCAGCAACCGGACCGCCTCGATGACCCGATCCGGATCGGTCGTGTCGAGCTCCAGGTCGAAGACGTCGATGTCGGCGAACCTCTTGAACAGGACACCCTTGCCCTCCATCACCGGCTTGCCGGCCAGCGCGCCGATGGCGCCCAGACCCAGGACCGCGGTGCCGTTGCTCACCACGGCGACGAGATTTCCCTTCGCGGTGTAGGTGTAGGCGGCCGCAGCATCACGTGAGATTTCGCGGCAGGGCTCCGCCACACCCGGGGTGTAGGCCAGCGACAGATCGCGCTGGCTGATGCAGGGCTTCGTCGGAGTGACTTCAATCTTGCCCGGGCGACCGCCCCGGTGGTAGGTCAGTGCATCGGTCTTGAGTTCCATGGCATCATCCTCTGAGCATCAAGAGGAGCATCTTGAAGCGCTGTTTCGCATGGAGGCTGTGCGGAACCCCCGCCGGCAGCATCACGATCTCTCCTGCGCCGGCCGTTACCGTCTTTCCTCCGACGACCAGCTCCGCGCTGCCGTCGAGGACCAATGCCCAGGCGTCGCACGGCGTGGAATGCTCGCTGACATCCTCGCCGGCGTCGAAAGCGAATACGGTCAGATTGCCCGCCGCGGTCTTGCCGAGCACCCGGCTGACCAGGGACCCGGAGGCATAGTCGACCAGATCCTCCGGACGGACCTTCTCTCCCGGCAGAAGCTCGGCCCTCATCATCGGCAGGGTCGCCTTAGCTCTGTCTCCTCCTCCACCCGCCCGTAGACGGGCTCCACCCACCCGGCGTACCGTGGTGCGCGACCCCGCGAGACACGCTCGTACTCCTTCTGGAGCCTGAGCGTGACCGGTCCGGGAGTTCCCTCGCCGACAGCCCGCCCATCGATGCGTGTCACGGGCGCCACCTCGGCGGCGGTGCCGCAGAGGAACACCTCGTCGGCCACGTACAGCTCGGTCCGGTCGACGATCCTCTCCCGGGTCTCGATGCCGAGCTTCTCGCGCGCGAGGGTGATCACCGTGTCCCGGGTGATCCCCTCGAGAATTCCCTGGGACACGTCGGGCGTCACGAGGGTGTCGCCCCGCAGCAGAAAGATGTTCATCGCGCTGCCTTCCGCGACATGTCCGGTCTCGTTGAGGAAGATCCCTTCATCGAAGCCGCGGTCGCGCGCCTCCTGGGCCGCGAGGGCGGAGTTGACGTAGGCGCCACAGATCTTCCCGCGGCACGGGATGGCGTTGTCCTGCAGCCGTCTCCATGACGAGACACCGCAGTGCAGCCCCTTGTGTGTGTCGAGGTACTGCCCCATCGGAACGCACATCATCGCGAAGGAGTCCTCCGGCCCGAGCACCACACCCACCTTGGCGGCCGATTTGAAGGCCAGCGGGCGGATATACACGTCGCTGGTGAAGCCGTTGCGACGGATCAGCTCCACGGCGATCCGCGTCAGCTCCTCCGCCGTATGGGGAAGGGTGATCTTGAGGAACTTCACGTTGGCCAGCATCCTGCGGAAATGGTCCTGCGGCCTGAAGATCAGCAGCTCGTTCGTGTCGGGATCGTGATAGGCGCGTATCCCCTCGAACACGCCCGTTCCATAATGCAGCGCGTGGGTGAGCAGAGGGAGCCGCGCCTCGGACTCGGCCATGAACCTGCCGTTCAGGTAAACCACCGGCTGTCCCATGATGACTCCTTAGTAGCTTGGTACTTTCTCGAGGGTCGTCCGGGCGGCCCGCTCCCGCGCCATCTCGACACAGGAGTCCGCCACCTCACGGCCGACGATGGGAGCGAAACGCAAGGGCGCCCGCCCCTGGTCTCGCACGAGCCACCTGCCGTCCGGGTCGACGATGAGGCCTGTCACCTCGACCATATCACCCGTGAGGCGGGCGCGGGCGGTGCAGACCGCGTCGGTCCCCTGGCAGGCGCCCGACAGGAAGCTGCGCTCGGCCTCGAACAGGAGCTCCGCCTCGGGGTCGTTGAGTTGCCCCACGAGGTCGTGCCGCGGTGCCTCCTCGGCCCTTCCCAGGACGGCCACCATCCCGAGCCCCACCGCGGGAGTGACGTCCTCCACCGCGACCGGCTCGTAGTGAAGTCCCATCAGGGAGCCCGACTCGAGCAGGCCGGCGGGAGCCACCGCGGCATCCCACTCGCCGCGTCTGAGCCCGTCGAGCACCCCCGAGCAGAGCGTGGCCAGATCGGTGCGGAGCCGGGGGAAACTGTAAAGGAGCTGGGCGCGGGCGACCGCGTCGCAGGCGACCAGCCGCGTTTCGGGCCGCAGGGAGGCGAGCACCGGCCTGCCGGGCGACACGCAGCAGTAGTGGGCGCCGCGATCCCGGATCATCGCGCGCAGGGCGATCCCCTCGGGCAGGTGGCCCGGGAGACGCTCGGCCGGGTAGGCGACGACATCGACGTCGCGGTCGAGCAGCCTCTCCGTCAGCCGCGTCATCTGCTCGGACGGGCTGACCGAGCTCTCGAAAACCATCCAGACAATGGCAAGTGGATCGGGTCCGGCCTCCAGCAGCGCCCGCACGCGCCCGGCCTGCGCGCGCGCGATCGGATCGTCAATGCTCGCGAGCTGAATCTGATCCATGATGCGCCTCCTCCGTGCCGTGGAAGACCTGGATGGTCCCCATCTCGGGACAGGCGCGCAGGCAGAAACGGTCCGCACGACAATCCTCGCCGGCGAAACGAACCGTCGGGTAGCCGTTCGTGTTGGTCGAGCCGGAGGCGACGATCCCGCCGACCGGACAGACAACGACGCACATCCCGCACCCGGTGCATTTCTCCTGATCGATGAGCACCCAGCCCTTCATCCGCATCCATCGCCCCCGTGCGGGAGGTTGATATCACTCAAGAGCCCCGCTTCCCTGCCCTGGAGAAGCACACTTCGTGCCACGGCTCGCCCGGCTGTAAATCCCGACGGACAAGCGATTTCGGCAGCGGCTTCCTCTTCGCGCCCCCCGCGATCAGGCGGAACCGCGCAGTCCGGTCGTCCGTCGTGGGGCTATCCGCACACCGGCTCCGGGCACGATTCTTGCGATACCGACATGGTGACCTGCCGGGATCCTCACCCCCCCCCCGAGGGTCCCGGCAGAGCGCGGGTTACAGCGGCTTGCAGGTGGTCAAACTACGCAGTGCGTCATTTCACCCGGGAGTTACCGTGTTTCGAATCGTGAAAAGAGAGCAGTTCGGCCCGGTGACCTTCCTCTGGGAGGTCGAGGCGCCCCAGGTGGCGAGGGCGGCGCGTCCGGGACATTTCCTCATGGTCCGTATCGACGAAACGGGCGAGCGGATCCCCCTCACCGTGGCCGACTACGACGCCGCCAGGGGGACCGTCACCGTCGTCGTCCAGGCGGTCGGCAAGACGACCCGGCAGATGATGGCGCTGCCCGAAGGCGCGTCCATCCTCGATTTCGTCGGGCCGCTTGGTCTGCCCAGCGAGATCGGCAAGCCGGGGGGCCCGCAGCGCAAGGTGATCCTGGTCGGGGGTGGGCTCGGCGTGGCCCCCACCTTTCCGCAGCTTCGCGCCTTCAAGGAACGCGGCGACTACACCATCTCGATCATCGGCTTCCGCAGCAGGGAGCTGATGTTCTGGGAGGAGAAGTTCCGCCGTTACAGCGACGAGTTCCACGTGACCACCGACGACGGCTCCTTCGGGATGAAGGGGCTGGTGACCGCGGCTCTGGAGAAGGTGCTCGAGAAGCACCCGGACGCGAACGAGGCGGTGGCGATCGGCCCGCTGGTCATGATGCGCGCCTGCTGCGAGGTGACCCGGCCGCGCGGCGTGAAGACGATGGTCAGCCTGAACTCGATCATGGTTGACGGCACCGGCATGTGCGGCTCGTGCCGCGTGACGGTGGACGGGCAGATGCGGTTCGCCTGCGTCGACGGCCCCGATTTCGACGGCCACAAGGTGGACTTCACGGAGCTGATGCTCCGCCAGAAGCGGTTCGAGCGCGAGGAGAAGGAAGCCATGGCGCGCTACCAGCGCGAGGCCGAAGCGGTCGCCGCGCTGCCGTGCGCCAGCAGCGACCCGCTCGACTCGGTCGCGGTGCTTCGCGCGCGCGCCGAGGAGGCGGGCGCGGGCACGGAGGAGGCCGGCCCCGAGCTGCCCCCGCTGCCGGAGATCCTGCCGGAGGAGACGGGCGGGCCGCGCATCGTCAAGTCGATCCGCACGATCGCGCCCACACGCATGCCGATGCCGGAGCAGCCGGCCGAGCTGAGGGCGCACAACTTCGAGGAAGTGAACCTCGGCTACGCGCTCGACCAGGCGATCGCCGAGTCGGACCGCTGTCTCGGCTGCAAGAAGCCGCGGTGCGTTCCGGGATGCCCGGTCGGGATCGACATCCCCGCCTTCATCGCGGCCACCGCGCGTCGCGACCTGAAGACGGCGTACCGGGTCCTCAAGGACAGCAACGCCCTGCCAGCCGTCTGCGGGCGGGTGTGCCCGCAGGAGAGCCAGTGTGAGGCGACCTGCATCGTCGGCAAGAAGCTCCAGCCGGTGGCAATCGGCCGTCTCGAGCGGTTCGTCGCCGACTTCGCGGTGGCGCGCGGATGGGACGCCGTGCCGGACACGCCGAAGACGGGCCGCAAGGTGGCGATCATCGGATCCGGCCCCGCGGGGCTCGCCTGCGCCGGCGATCTCGATCAAGCTCGGCGTCGATGTCACCGTGTTCGAGGCGCTGCACGTCGCAGGCGGCGTGCTCAAGTACGGGATCCCCGAGTTCCGGCTCCCGAACCACATCATCGACATGGAAGTGGAGAACCTGAGACGCCAGGGAGTGCGGTTCGAGCTCGACAACGTGATCGGCAAGCTGTTCACCATCCCGGACCTGATGGAGCGGATGGGGTACCACGCCGTCTTCATCGGAACGGGCGCAGGCTCGCCCAAGTTCATGAACATCCCGGGCGAGGCCTACAACGGCGTCTTCTCGGCCAACGAGTTCCTCACCCGGGTGAACCTGATGCGGGGCAACGAGCAGCCGCTTTACGACACCCCGGTCGGCATGGGGCGCAAGGTCGCGGTGGTCGGCGCCGGCAACACGGCCATGGACTCGGCCCGCGTCGCTCTGCGGATCGGCGCCGAGGAAGTGACGGTCGTCTATCGGCGCAGCGAGCGCGAGTCGCCCGCCCGGATCGAGGAGCTGCATCACGCCCAGGAGGAAGGGGTCCGGTTCCGCTGGCTGACCAACCCGGTGAAGATCAACGGCAACGACGCCGGCTGGGTCAACAGCATGGAGTGCATCCGGATGGAGCTGGGCGAGCCCGACGCCTCGGGCAGGCGCCGCCCGATCGCGGTGCCCGGCAGCGAGGAGACCCTCGATGTCGACACGGTGATCTGCGCGCTGGGTACGACCGCCAACCCGATCATCGCCCAGACGACTCCCGGGTTGAATGTCAACAAGTGGGGATACATCGAGAGCGACCCCGAGACCGGCGCCACATCGCTGCCGGGGGTTTTCGCGGGCGGCGACATCGTCACCGGCTCCGCCACCGTCATCCTGGCCATGGGGGCAGGCCGGAAGGCCGCCGCCGGTATCCAGCGTTTCCTCGGCCTGGGGGCGCCCGCACCGCTGGCGTCCGCGGCGGCCCGATAGGAGAACCGACATGCCATCGTCCTGCCCGAAGTGCCATCGCGTCCTGGCCGAGGACGCGGTCTGCTGCGCGGATCTCGTCTACACCTGGAGATGCACCGCGTGCCACAAGGTGTCCACCGGCTTCGCCATTCCGTACGGCAAGTGCTTCATGTGCGGCGGCGAGCTGAAGGTGATCGAAGGGCACCAGTTCGACGACCCGATGACCGTCAAGCCGATCCGCGAGGCGGTCCAGTTCGAGCTCAACACGTACCACTTCTACCGGCTCGCCCTGACCCGGGTCACCGATCCAACCCTCAAGGCGATATTCCAGGAGCTGTACCAGCACGAGGTGGATCACCTGCACACACTGCAGGAGAGGTATCACACCCACCTCAACGACGATGTCCTGAACCTGAGACCCGACACCGACACGCTGCTCGCCGACGCGCTGTTCGAGGGCGTGGACCTGGCCGATCCTTCGGCCGGCCCTCTCGGCCTATACGACAAGGCGATCCTGATGGAGCGGCGGACGCGCGATCACTTCCGCGATCTCGCCGCGGGCCTGCCCGCCGGCCCGGAGAAGGAGGTCTGTCTGGAGCTGGCCGCCGAGGAAGAGGAGCACGTCGCCATGCTCGAGACCGAGCGGGAGCAGTTCGTGGAAGAGAAGGTGCCGTGACCGACAAGCAGGCGGTGACGCTGCGTGTCTCGAGGATTGTCCTGATCCTCTTCATGGTGATGATCACCGTCTACGCCGCGGGCAAGCTCGCCGAGACCGCCCTCGCCGACCGGCTCTCCGGAGAAGGGCGTGCCACTTTCTACGTGGTGCGTCTCTTCACCACGGCCGCCCTGATGACCGCCCTGACCGTCTTTCTGATGATCCGGTACAGGAGGCAATACGAGCATGAGCTGAGGCGCCAGTCGGAGGAGGCCGAGCGGATGCGGGTCTTCTTCGAGAACATCATCCAGGACGCGGGCGAGGCGATCATCAGCCTCGACAACGAGGGGATCATCCGCACCTGGAACCGCGCCGCGGAGCGGATTTACGGCTACTCGTCGGCCGAGATCCTCGGCCAGACCTTCCACCGTCTCATCCCCGAGGATCTGCTCGCCGCCGGGGAGTCGCGCAAGCTGATGGAGGCGGTGAGGAAGAACGGCTACATCCGCAATTTCGAGACGCGGCGCGTGCGCAAGGACGGAGGGAGCATCGTCGTGCGCGTGACCCGCTCGCTACTGCGTGACGGCGACGGGCGCGTCATCGGAACGTCCGCCATCGTCAGCGACATCACCAGCGAGAAGGAGATGGAGGCCCGCCTGATCCAGGCCGAGAAGCTCGCCGCGATCGGTCAGGCGGCGGCGAGTACCGCGCACGAGGTGCGCAACGCCCTGGCCGGGATCTGGGGCACGATCAGCATCCTGGAGAGAACACGCGCCTGGGAAGAGCTGCCCGATGACGTGGGCGAGGAGGTCAAGCGGCAGATCGCGCGCATCGCGCACATCATCGACGATCTGCTGAGCTACGCCCGCCCCGGCCGACTCGACCGGCGGTGCACCGACATCCACGAGGTTCTCGAACGGGCACGCAAGTTCGCCGACAGCCTTCCCGAGGCGGAAGGGAGGAGACTCGTCGCCCGGTTCTGCGAGGGGGCCCTGTTCGCCGATGTGGACGCGGTCCGTCTCGAGCAGGCGTTCCAGAACCTGATCGCCAACTCGTGTCAGGCGATGGAGCCGGGAGGCGTCCTGACCATCAGCACGAACAGGCGCGACGGTTTCATCGAGATGGTATTCGCTGACAACGGGCGAGGCATGAGCCCGGAGACGCTGTCGCACGCCCTGGAGCCGTTCTTCACGACCAAGGCCCGCGGCACCGGGCTGGGCCTGGCGATCGTGAGAACGATCGTCGAAGCACACCACGGCGGCATCACCCTGTCGAGCGCTCCCGGCGAGGGGACGCGCGTGACGATCACCCTGCCGGGACGGCAGCCGGAGACCGCGGGGGGGCTGGATCCGGATCAGGCCGCCTGCTCTCCCTCCAGAGAGGCGAGCGCGCGGACTTCTTCCTCGTGCGCACCCTGACACACCACGCACATCCCCGCCCAGGGAACGGCCTCGAGGCGCGCGTCGGGGATCCGCTCATTGCATGTGGCGCAGACGGCGTAGCTTCCGCGGTCCATGCGGAGCAGGGCTTCCTCTATCCGGAATAGCTGGTGGCGCTCCATCTCGCTGAGCGAAAGCAGGAAATCTCTCGTATAGGTCCTGACCGCCAGATCGATCTCGTCCTCGGGGATCTCCTTGGTGTGATCCCGGCTGCCTTCCCGCTCCTTCCAGTATTCGCGGGTGATGATCCAGCGAAGATTCTCTAGTCGTCTTCTGTATACCTGCTGCTTTCGTTTGCCCAGTGCCCGCATGATACCCCCTCCTGTGTCCAACCCCCTGTTCGCTCCAGGCGCGCCCTCTGCGACCGGGATATCACCCACGATCGCAGGCGCCCAGCAGGCGTTTTGCACACCGCGTGCCAGCCTGGCCGGGCCCGCCCGAACTGTTGGCGCGGATCTTGAAAAGGGAGTATCCGGGAGGGCTGACCCATGACCGTTTGCACGAGCGACAGCATCAAGGCGACCGAGATCATGACCCGGAATGTGGTCTGCCTGAACGAGGACCTCGACATTCGCGAGTGCGAGAAGATCCTGCTCGAGAAGGGGATCTCGGGCGCCCCCGTGGTGGACATGGAAGGGCACCTGCTCGGCGTCCTCTCCAAGACGGACCTCGTGACGCATCACTATGTCACGGGAGAGGAAAGCTCCGGCGGCGAGGAAAACTACCGTCTGGAGGGCGTCCGCGGCGCCCATGTGTACCAGTACAGCACGCCCGCCGCCCGCGACGTCATGACGCCGGTGCCGTGCGTGGCCACCGAATGGGCCACCGTCTCGGAGCTGGCAGCCCTGATGGTCAGACGCGAGGTGCACCGGGTCATCATCTGCCGGGAGAGGAAGGTGGTTGGAATCGTCAGTTCCATGGACATCCTGCGCGCCATCGCGAAGGACCCGGTCCAGGAGGGCTGGGACCCGGCCGGCTTCCCCGGATGACGGGAGCCTCGTGCGCCTTCTCACCCACTCCTTGCGCGGGTTGACGCCTTTCGGGCACGAAATCGGGCGATTATCGCCACGCGCGGAGCGGCAGGAGATGGCACGGGAGTTGCGGTAAAGCACGCGGGACGGGGAGTCGGCCTTCCGTGCGGGGTCGGCCGGCGCTCCGTCCCGCAACACCGCCGGAGAGGGGTTGGTCGCAGCCATGAGCCACGAGAGGATCCTGATCGTCGAAGACGAGAAGCTCCTGCGGTGGTCCCTCCGCGAACGGCTCGAGCGCGAGGGCTACGAGGTGTACGAGGCGGCCACAGGGCAGGAGGGGCTTGCGCTGGCCGACGACCCCGGGATGGACATGCTCCTGCTCGATCACCGGCTGCCCGACATCACCGGCATCGAGGTGCTGCGAAAGCTCACCTCGAACCACGCCGATGTGCCGGTGATCCTGATGACCGCATACAGCACCCTGGAAACCGCCGTGGAGGCGATCAAGCTCGGCGCCTTCGACTACATCAACAAGCCGTTCAACCAGGACGAGCTGGCGGTGAGGATCTCCAAGGCGCTCGAATCCTCCCGGCTGCAGCGTGAGGTGCGCACCTGGCGCGTGAGGCAGCGTGAGCGGTACGGGCCGGCGAGCATCCTCGGACAAAGCCCCGAAATCCGCAGGGTCTGTCAGCTCGTGGAGAAGATCGGCCGTTCCGCCGCCACCACCGTTCTGATCACGGGAGAGAGCGGCACCGGCAAGGATCTCGTCGCCAAGGCGATCCATTACGCGAGCGACCGGGCGGCGCGCCCCTTCATGAACATCACCTGCACCGCCCTGCCCGAGAACCTCCTGGAGAACGAGCTGATGGGGCACGAGGTCGGCTCCTTCACCGATGCCCGGCAGGCGAAGCAGGGGTTGTTCGAGCTGGCCGACGGTGGCACTCTCTTTCTCGACGAGATCGGCGACATGGGCGTATCGCTCCAGTCGAAGCTGCTGCGCTTCCTTCAGGAGAAGACATTCCGCCGGGTGGGCGGCATCAAGGACATCAGCGTCGATGTGCGCGTGATCGCGGCCACCAACAAGGACCTGGACAAGGCGGTGGCGGATGGCCGGTTCCGCGAGGATCTGTTCTACCGGCTCAAGGTGATCCCGGTCGACCTGCCGACGCTGCGCCGGCGCCCCGAGGACATCCCGATCCTGGCGAACCACTTCGTGACCACCTTCAACCGGGAGTTCAAGAAGCAGACGCGGGGGATGACGGACGATGCGATCCGGAGGCTGATGGCGTATCACTGGCCCGGCAACGTCCGCGAGCTTCGCAACGTGATCGAGCGGGCCATGATCCTCGAGAGCAAGGAGTACCTCGGCGTGGAGGATCTCCCGGCCGAGATCCTGGAGAGCTCGGGCGGCAACGGAAGCGAGGACTGCCCTTTCCGCCTCCCCGACAGCGGCTACGCGCTCGAGTCGCTCGAGCGCGAGATGGTGCGCCAGGCGCTCGAGAAGACCCGCGGCAACCAGACCCGGGCCGCAAGACTCCTCGACATCTCCCGTGACGCCCTTCGCTACAAGATGAAGAAGTTCAGTCTCCTGTAGCGTCCGCGTTCAACCCCTTGAGGATCAGCAGCGCCTCGAGATTGTCGTTGAGAGTCACCTCGTTCGGCTTCATCGGCAGCTTGATCGTCCGCTCCGCCGATGCCCCTTCGATCACCCAGGGCGTGACGGCCATCTTGTCGCCGCCGAAGTGGACGTAGATCGGCACCAGAAGCGTGTAGGCGGTCTGGAGCTGCCGCGCGTGCAGGGTGAGGAACCAGCTCCCGTCGTGCTGCGAGGTTTCGTAATTCCACTTGAGGACCGGGATGCCGCCGTCCTCCACCCATTGCCTGAAGAACCAGTCCAGCTTCATCCCCAGGTGCGTCTCGACGAGCCGGCGGAAGTCGTCGGTGCTCGCTGCGGCGTACTTGTAGGTCTGCAGGAAGTCCTTCAGCATGGCGAAAAAGGCGTCGTCCCCCTTTTTCTGCGCCGTGAACAGGTAGCGCAGCATGTTGATGACCAGCGGCCCCTTCGTGTAGACGTTGTCTCCGCCGCGGGACAGGGGATCCGCTGTGCCCCCCATGACCGACCGCACCTCGCCGGAAGAATCCTTGTACCGGAGAACACCATCCGTGACCGGCAGCTCCCATCTCTCGTGCATCTGGGTCACGGCTTTCTTCTGGTCGTAGCGTAGCTTGTAGAACTCCATCGCCGAGTATTCGGCGAACGCCTCCGACAGCCATCGGTCCTCCGGCCAGTACTTCGTCCGTACATACCCGCCCCACCACTGATGCGCGACCTCGTGGGCCCTGAACAGGTCGGCTTCCGATGAGGAACGAGTGGCCACCTCGCCCGCGGCCAGCAGGAGCAACCCCTCGAACCCCCTCCCATGCCAGGCGGGAATCGAGGTGACGCGCAGATTCCTGATGTCGAGCGGGACGAACATCCGGTTGAAGACCTTGATGACGTTGGCGATCTCCGTGAGAGTGTACTTCGCCTGTTGCTGTTCGTTGTGGTCGTCACGGTTCAGGTACAGCTCGAGGGTGATGTCGTCCGCTTTTCCCTGATCGATCGTGTAGTCGCCGTAGTAGAAAGTGGAGAACGGCACCGGCTGCGTCGTGCTGTAGCTCACGGTCCGCTCCTGTCCCGTGACCTTGTCCGAAATCTTCTCCCCGATGCCGATTCCCTCGAACTGCTTCGGAATGGTGGAGATCCAGATCCTGCTCGGCGTCGTCGTTGTCGATGGTGGCGGTGGGCCTGGGGTACCAGTCGTCCTCGTTCACGAGATAGAACGAATTGTGCCAGGGCTCGAACAGTATTCCCTCCGAGATGACGGTGACCGAGAGCTGCCCGGTATTCGCCGTATCCTCGAGCGAGACCAGCACCGTCTGGTCGAAGTCGGGGTCGTTGATGAGCCGCTTCCACTGCAGGAACGGAAGCGGGCGACCCTCGGGGCCGACAACGCTCCGGACCACCATCTGGATCGTCAGCGACAGCAGCAGCGACCTCTGGCCGGGGGCGGGCCTGAGCAGCAGCGTCGCATTCTCCTTGGCCGACTTCGCCATGGTGCCCAGCGAGATGCGCACGGCGGAACGGATCAGAATCGGTTCCCCGCGTGCGGGGCTCCTGCGCGGGAGAGGTCGAGAGCGGGTAGAAACGGAACTTGTATGGCTTGACCGCCACCATCTCCTCGTGGCCGAAGACGCTCAGAGAGACGGGCAGCGGCCGGGTGGGGTCGAACGTGTAGAGGAGCCGGGCCTCCTCCGAGTGGGGTATCCGAATCGACTCCATCGGGAAGAGCACCCAGGTGGCGCCGGCGGCGGGACCGTCGCAATCCATGAACATCGAGGTGAGCTTGAAGCCGAGCTGGCGCATCGCCGACTTGTCCGCCTGGTACGTGTTCATGTCGTCCGGGTTCCCCGCGGCGGCCTCCGGATGCGCGGCCGCGAACGCCGGGACGAACGAGCTGCCGCCGAGCGAGTAGATGTAGGCGGCGGTGACACGGGCCTCCTCAATCGTCTCGTGGCCGAGCTCTGTGGCCATCACCGCCCGGGTGGTCTGCGTCGTCGGGTGGTAGGTGACGGTCCCGTCCCCCGAGAACCAGCCCCCCGCGTGGACCCCCTCCACGGGCGGCTCGAGGAACAGCGTGCCGGACTTCATGCTCAGGGTGAATCCTTCCTGAGAGAGAACCAGAATCCTTCACGGGCACCGCCGTGAAGCCCGTGGCCGCGGCGGCGTTCACCGCCGTGTCGAGACGCTCCAAATCGGGCGAGGAGGCGGCCGTGTACTCCGACTTCCATGGGAAGGTGGTGGCCTGGAGCGCCGCGGCGGTCCCGAGCAGGGCGAGGCACATGGCTGACAGCACGACGCGCGGACGTGGCATGGATCGAATCCCCCGGAAAAGGCCGCACGACAAGTCTCTTATCTTTCTACACGGACCCGATACAGGATGTCAACTGTCGAAGCGGCGGGGATTCAGTGCTCGGTGAGCGGCACGGGCGTGACGGTACCGAGGGTGTCGAGGTCCTTTCGCACGGCGCCGGCCTCCCCGAGTACCACGATGTCCAGCTTTTCGGCCGGGAACCGCGCGGCGGCCACGCGCTTGACGTCCTCGAGTGTCAGCGAGGCCAGACGGTCGAGGTAGTTGTCGTAGTAGTCGAGCGGCAGGTTGTAGAAGGCAATCTCGGACAGCGCGTCGGCCAGCGAGTCGGGCGACTGGTGGCCGATCGCGAAGGCCCCCTTGAGATACTTCCTGGCCTTCTCCAGCTCCTCGGCCGTGGGGCCGTCCCTGCGAAACGCTTCCATCACGTCGAGCGCGACCTTCACGGTCTCCCGCGTCGTCGCGCTCTTGGTGAAAGTGCTGAGCACGAACGGACCGGTCTCCCGCATTGCGTAGAACCGGCTGCCCACGCCGTATGACAGCCCGCGGTTCACGCGGATTTCCTCGACGAGCCGCGAGGTGAAGCCGCCGCCGAGGATCGTGTTGGCCACCACCGCAGGGATGTAGTCCGGGTCGGTGCGCTGGATCCCGAGCGCGCCGATCCGGATCTGGCTCTGCGTGGAGTCGGGCTTGTCGATCAGATAGAGGCTTCGCTTCTTCAGCGGCGCCGGATGGGGCAGCTCCGCGGCGCGCGCCGCCTTGCCGGTCCACCCGGACAGCTTCGTGCCGATCAGTTGCGTCATCCGGGCGCTGTCGAAATCGCCGACCGCGATGACAATGATGTTGTCGGGCTTGTAGTGCGCCTCGTAGAACGCCCGCACGTCCTCGGCGGTGATCGCGGACACCGATGTCTCCCAGCCGGAGGTGGGGTGGCCGTACGGATGATCCCCGTACAGCAGCTCGATGAAGCGGCGGCTGGCGAGGGCGCCCGGATTCTCCTTCATGGCCTGCAGCTCGCCGATCGTCTCGCTCTTGAGACGCTCCACCTCGGCCGGGGAGAAGGCGGGCTCGAGAAGCATGTCGGCCAGCAGGTCGAGCCCGAGGGACAGGTCGCTCTTCATGAACTCGGCGGAGATCCGCGTGCCGTCCTGATCCGCGCCGGCGTCCAGCGAGCCCCCGACGAAGTCGATCGCGTCGGCGATCTCCTGCGCCGATCGTGTGGCCGTTCCCTTGCGAAGCATGTCGGAGACCAAATCCGCGAGGCCCTCCTTCCCTTTCGGGTCCTGCGCCGCCCCGGAGCCCACGACGACCTGGAAGTCCACCAGCGGAAGCTCATGGTACTCCATCGCGTAGACGCGCACGCCGTTGGGCAGCGTCGTGGTGGTCGTGGGCGGGAGGTGGAAACCGCCGCTTGCCGTGATCTCACTCGTCGACATGAGGATTCCCGCTATGGAGAGAAGGATGCCTGGCCGCATGGCCGTCAATGCTCTTCTTCGGGCACCAGGGTCGCCACGGTCCGGCCGTCCGGATGGAAGTACTTCCGGGCGGCGCGGGCGATCTGGTCCCCGGTCACCGCGTTGACCCTATCGAGAACGTCGAACATCTGCCGGTAGTCGCCCGTCATGAGCTCGTAGAATCCGATCCGATCCGCCTTGCCCGAGTTCGATTTCAGCTCGCGGATCGCCTCCGACTCGATCTGGTTCTTCGCCTTCTGTATCTCACGGTCGGGCACCTCGCCCGAGGCCAGCGCCAGCAGCTCACCATAGATCGCCGACTCGAGCGCGGAAGGCAAAACGCGTTCCTTGGCCTGCGCGTAGATCACGAACAGCCCGGGCTGCAGGGTCGGCCGGAAGAAGGCGTACGTCTCGGTGGCGATCTGCTTCTCGTAGATCAGGCTGCGATACAGCCGGGAAGACTCGCCGTCGGCCAGAATGGACCGGATCACCTCGAGCACCGGATAATCGGCGCTGGTGAAATCGACCGCCTTGTACCCGAGCATCACCGCCGGCAGCTCGGCCTGCATCCTGTGGATGACGCGCTTCTCGCCCCGCTGCTCCGGCTCGGCATCCACCACGGTGCGCGGCGGCTTCTGCGCGGGAATGCTCCCGAAGTGGCGCTCCATCGCCTCCGCCGTCCTCGCATCGTCCACGTCGCCGACAATCACCACGATGGCGTTGTTGGGCGCGTAGTACGTGCGGAAGTAGTCCTTGCAGTCCTCGAGAGCGATGTTGTTCAGGTCGGGCTCCCAGCCCACCACGGGCCAGCGGTAGGGCGAGCCGGTGAACGCGTTCGACAGGAGCACCTCGAACAGCTTCCCCTCCGTCGAGTTGTCGGTGCGCAGACGGCGCTCCTCCTTCACGATGCTGCGCTCCTGCTCGAGATTGTCGGGAGTGATCACCAGGGCGCGCATGCAATCCGCCTCGAGATCCAGGACCGTCTCGAGACTGTCGCTGGAGACCTCTTCGTAATAGTTGGTGTAGTCGTACCAGGTGCTCCCGTTCGAGTAGCCGCCGCTGGACTCGATGATCCGGTCGAACTCCTTGGGGGCGTACTTCGCGGAGCCGTTGAACATCATGTGCTCGAACAGATGCGAGATCCCGGTGATACCCGGCGCCTCGTTGCGCGAGCCGACCCGGAAATAGGTCATGTAGCAGAAAGTCGGCGCGGAGTGGTCCTCGAGCACGAGCAGGCTCAGGCCGTTGCTCAGCGTGTGCCGCCGGACGTCGAGCCGGATGTCGGCGTGGATGGTCTGCGCTCCGGGGCCGCCCGGCGCGGAGCTCACGAGCAGCGCTCCGAAGGCGAGCGCCGGCACGAACGACGAGCGCATCGGGGATCCTCCTTCCGTTCTGACAACCGCCATGATTGCCTGTCTCCCGGGAATCGGCCCGATGATAGCACGCCGTCACCGTGCTATAGACTATGTCATGCTTTCCACGCGGCGTCGGCGCCGTCTCCGCTGGATCGTCTACTCGTTTCTGGCCCTGATGGCGGTGGTTTTCCTCGCCGGCGTCGCCCTGCTGCGCAGCGGCCGGCTGGAGCAGGCCCTCGAGAGCCGTCTGGTCGAGGCCCTGTCGAGAGCGCTCGGCCATCCGGTGACCGTGGAGCGGGTCACCCTGAAGCTCGTCCCGCCGGGCGTGGTGGTCGAGGGGATCCGGAGCGACGGGCCGCTGGTGTCGATATCCCGTGTGGAAGCCACGCTCTCGATGCGGGGTCTTCTGAGGGGCCGTGTCACGATAAGGGACGTCAGTGTCTCGGAACCGGTCGTCCGGTGGGATATCGACACCGCCAGGCTGCTCGCCGGGGGCGAGCGCCCCGAAGGCGGCGGTATGGCCCAACGGATCGACCTGCGGCGTCTCAACGTCGCGGGCGGCACCATGCTGGTCGGCTCTCAGGCTCACCAGTTCTCGGCGGAGATGGAGGGCCTTTCGGTCACGGCCGGCAACAGCGGGGGCAGCCGGCAAGCACGCGGGTACAAGGGGCCGTGGTCCGGCTCGGCTTCGTTCGACAAGGGCAGGATCTCGTTCCACGACCTGGCGCTGGAGGGGGTCGAGGGGGCGGTCGCCTTCGAGGCGAACCCTGAAAAGGTCAGGCTGGAGCGCCTGAGCCTGCGCGCCGAAGGGGTACAGGTCAAGGGCGATGGCCGTGTGCGGCCGGGCCGCCCCCCGCACGTCGAGGCTACGGTCGAGGGAAGCATCGACCCGCTCCTCCCCCGCCCTGACCCGCCCCCTGCCCCAGTTCGGCGCGGCCGGCGCGACCCTGCAGGCCACCATCGGGTACGACGGCGAGGGGACCACCACCGTCGAAGGGACCTTCGAGCTGGACGGGCCGAGCATCGACATCGACCGTACGGAGGAGGGCGACGGGCCGAGCCGTGCCTGGGTGGGACGGGGGGCCTCGGGCACGTTTCTGGCGGCCGCGTCGGGCCTGTCGGTCTCAGCGACGGTGACGGATTCTCGCCGGCGGCACGCTCACCGGACAGTACGCATCCACCCCTGACGCCGCGGGGGGGACGGACCATCACCAGGTCACGGTGGAGGCGAGCCGGCTCGCGCTCCCCCAGCTCCTGTCGCGTCTGCGGCTGCCCGGGGAGGCCACCGCGTCGCCCTCCGCGCTGGTCACCGGGCGGGCCGGGATGCACTGGGACGCCGGCGAGTTCGACACCGCGACCGGCTCGGCGCATCTCGACCTGGAGCCGGGTCCGGGCGATCCTCCGGTCACCGGAACGATGGACCTGTCCTGGAAGGGAAAGAGCCTGCGCTTCGATTCCTCCACCCTCGACATGCCTGGATCCCGGATTCTCCTCACGGGCGGGATTGACCTCACCGGGCAGACCGCGCGTCTCGACCTGAACATCGACCTGTCCTCGTCGGATGTCACGCCGCTCGCCCGGTTCATCGAGGAGCGGCTGTCCGCGCTCTTCAAGCCGCCCCCCGGGGAGGAGCGCCCCCGGCTGCTGCCGACCGATCTCGAGAGCGGCATCGACGCGAACCTGACGGTGCGCGGCCCGGCCGACGCGCTCGATGTACGGGCGGACTTCCGCGTCGGCAGCGCCATCATCTCGCTGCCGCCGCTTGCGAGCGGCGACGTCACCCGCATCAGCCTGGCGCTCTCCGGTGCGGACGGTCACCTCACATACACGCCCGGCAGGTTCGACCTGCAGCTGCCTCATGCCGAGGGCGAAGGACTGGAGGCCTCGTTCGGCCTCAGCCTCGACCCGGAAACCGGCGACCTGCTGGCGCTCAGCACCGACGCGGCGCGGATGCCGGCCGAGCTGCTCGGAAGGCTGGCCGGCCTGGATGTCGGACGGCTCGGCCTGAGCGGATCCACGCGCAGTCTCGTGGATCTGCACCGGACGGGTCCCGGGGCCAGCCTCGAGGGGTCGCTCCACCTCGAAGCGGATTGGGCGACCATCGCCGGGCTCGACCTGACCGCGGTGAAAGCCGACGGGAGGCTCGACGCGGGATCGCTCCTGCTCGACCAGGCCTCACTGAACCTCTTCGGCGGAGAGGTCGCCGGCAGCGGGCGCGTCCCCCTGTTGTCCGCGCCGGAAACCGGGGCCGGGGCCGTCGACATCCGGGCGCAAGGCCTCGATCTGTCCGCCGTCGACGAGAGGTTCGAAGGGCCGTCCCTGGCCGGTATCCTCGACGCCGAGGGTACTCTCACCTTCGGGCCGACGACCGGGATGACCGGGAGGCTGACCGGCACCGCGATCGAGATCGCCGGCATCCGCCTCGGGACCGTGTCCGGCACGATCACGGGGAGCCCGGAGCAACCTCATCTGGAGCTACAGGACTCGGGCGGAGCTCTCGCCGCGTCGGCGACCCTGTCGTTCACCTCCACCGGGGCGGAAGGCCAGCCGCCGCAGGACTCGCTTCCCTGGATCGACATGAAGCTCACCGCCCGCAGTCTGAGCCTCGAGATGGCGCGGCCGCTGCTGCCGAGCGGCGCGCTGCCGGGACTCGAGGGGGAGGCCGACGGCACCGTCACGGCCGAAGGGCCGCTGTCCGATCCGTCGGCGCTGGTGATCAGGGCGGTGCTGGACCGTCTCAGCCTGACCGCCGTCGGCACGCCGGTGAGAAACGAGGAACCGGTCCGGATCACGCTGCAGGACGGGTTCCTGACACTCGCCCCGACGCATCTGCTCGGCGACAAGGTGGACCTCACGCTCGCCGGTTCGATGGTGGTTGGCGGCAGCTACGACGTGACCGCGCGGCTTCAGGGCACCTACGACCTCGGCCTGATCCAGCTCCTCCTTCCCGAGATGCGCGCGTCGGGGCCCGGGACGGCGGATCTGCAGGTGGTGCAGCGCGCCGACCAGCTGACCTACCACGGCACGATCACGCTCGACGGCGGGCGCGTGAGCGACCCGGCCCTCCCGCAGCCTCTCGAGCAGGTGCGTGGCAGCGCCACCTTCACCGAGAACGGCCGGCTCGTCATCGATTCGATGAGCTTCACGACCGGCGGGGGAACCGTGACGGGCAGCGGCTGGACCCGTTTCGAGGGGGCGACCATGCCCTCGATGCATCTCACCATGCACGGCAGCGGGATCCGCGCCGAGATCCTGCCCGAGTTCCGTGCGTTCTTCGACGCCGACGTGACGGTCGACAAGGTCGGCGAGGAGCTGAGAGTCGGCGGCAACATCAATGTCCTGCGGGGAATCTACTCGCGCTCGTTCGGCCTCGAACCTGCCGATTTGATGCTGCGGGGCCGCGACTTCGGGCCCGGCTCCGGCCCCAACGCATCACAGGTGCCGATCGTGCTCGACCTGAAGATCAAGGCCGACGGGGGCGTGTGGGTCCGCAACGACGACGCCCGCGTCGAGACGTCCGCCGACCTGTCGCTAGCCGGCACCCTGGCCCAGCCCGAGCTCTCCGGACGCATCTCCGCCATCGAGGGGGGTCTGTTCCGGTTCCGGGACGTCACCTACACGATCGTCGGCGGCTCGCTCGACTTCACCGACGTGACCCGGATCGATCCGCTGCTCAACATCGAGGCCTCGACCCGCGTGCAGAGCTACGAGGTCACCCTGCATGTCTCCGGCCGGTTCTCCAAGCCGATCTTCGATCTGACATCCGATCCCCCGCTGTCCCAGCGCGAGATCGTGCTGCTGCTGCTGACCGGGAGAGTGCCCAACGAGGCGGGCAATGAGGCCACGCGCGGCCTCGCGGAGGGACAGGTTGCCGGCTATCTCGCCGCCCCGGTCACCGGTGTCGTCTCCGAACCGCTGGAGAAGGTCCTCGGTGTATCGAGCCTGCAGATCGATCCGTATTTTCTCAACGGCACGGCGGATCCGTCGGCGCGCCTCACCATCACCAAGCAGGTCACGACCAATGTCCTCCTCACCTACTCGAGCAGCCTCGGGCAGAGCGGGCAGCAGGTCTACCAGTTCGAGTACAACCCGGGGAGGATCTGGGACGTGCTGGCCACCCGCAACTTCGACGGCTCGCTCGGCACGGACCTGAGATTCCGGCGTCGGTGGCTTGGAGCGTCGACGCTTGCCGGGGCTCCCGAAGGGGAGGAACCGGCACGGGTGCGTCTGGGGAAGATCACGCTCGTGGCGGATCATCTTCCGGAGAAAGGCGGCAAGGTCGTCCGCAGCCTCAACCTCGACGAGGGAGATCCTTACCGGCGTGGCGACCTGCTGGAAGGGCGGGAGGAGTTGCGGCTCTACTACGCCCGTCACGGATACCCGCTCGCGCAGGTGGACATGGCCGAGGACGAGCCGGCCAGCGAGGACCCCTCGCGCGTCAACGTCACCTACGCCGTCCGGTCCGGGCCGAGGTACGACGTCTCGGTCGCCGGGGACGTGCGCCACCGGCCGATACGCAAGGCGGTGAAGCGGGCCTGGTCGGAGCCGATCATGCTCGAGGATCTCACGGACGAGGCGAAGGGTGCCGCCCGCACGTATCTCGTGAACAAGGGACACTACTCCGCGAACGTCGAGGCACAGGAGACCAGCCCGGCGCCGGCCGTCCGGGAGGTGCATCTGGACGTCGAGCCCGGCCCGAAGGTGCATGTTCACAGCATCACCATCACGGGAAACAACGCGCTGACCGAGGATCTGATCCGGCGTCAGATCCTCACGAGGGAAAGTCAGGCGCTCAACCCGTTCCACCGGGGCCTGCTGAAGCAGAAGGTCCTCCAGGACGATGTCGATGCGATCCGGGGTCTCTACCTCGCCCACGGCTACCTTTCGGCGAAGGTCCTCGACCCGGAGATCGAGCTGACACCCGATGGCAAGGAGGCGAACGTCACCATCAACGTCCAGGAGGGCCCGCAGTGGAAGATCGGCACCGTCGCCGTCGAGGGTGAAGCCGAGGGCGTCCCCTCCGAGCTGCTCCTCGAGAAGAGCGGGCTGCAGGCCTCGCAGGTCGTCACGACCGCGGCGATGAGCGAGGCCACCGACCGGGTGCGCACCACGCTGGACAAGAACGGCTACTGGAAGTCACGTGTGTCAACGCATCTGGAGGGCGAGCCGGAAAGCAGCCGCGTCGTCATCACCATCGTCCCCGGCGAGCGGGCCCGGGTGAGAAACGTCACCATCGAGGGGAACACCCGCACGCAGACCCGTCTCGTGAAACGGGAGGTCACGATCGAGGAGGGCGAGGACCTCAGCCGCACGTCCATCCTGCAGACGCAGCGCAATCTCTACGGCCTGGGGGTGTTTCGCTCCGTTGAGGTGAGCCCCGAGCCGGTGGAGGGGCAGCCGGGCCTGATGGACGTGAAGATCGACCTGCGGGAGGGCTCCCCCCTGCTCACGGCGTGGGGCGTGGGATACGACACCGAGTCGCGTGCGCGCGCCTCGTTCGAGCTCGGGCACAACAACCTTTTCGGCACGCGCCGCTCTGCAGGGCTGTTCGTCCGCGAATCCACGGTGGATCGCCGCTACCAGATCAACCTGCGCGATCCGGACCTGTTCGGAGAGAAGATCGAGAGCCTGTGGAGCGGCTTCTTCGGGAAGCAGGAGTTCGATTCCTACGATGAAAGACGCCGCGGCGCCAGCATGCAGCTTTCACGCAAGTTCGGCGCCAGGACGACGGTCTTCGGGCGCTACCTGCTCGAGGACATCGACATCTACAACCTGGAGGTCTCGATCTCCGAGGCGCGGATCCAGACCGCCCGTCTGGGCAGCTTCGGCCTGTCGCTCGCGTACGACACCCGCGACGACATCGTCAATCCCACCAGGGGCGGCTTCACGACGACCGACGCGCGGCTGTACGACCACGTGTTCGGATCCCAGGAGGACTTCTGGCGGCTGTTCGCCTCCGCGGCGAGGTACAGGGAGATCGGCAGGAAGGTGGTCTGGGCCTCGTCGGTGCGCGCGGGCCTGCTCACCTCGGACAACATACCGATCAGCGAGCGGTTCTTCGCTGGCGGCGACACCACGATACGCGGGTTCGCCTACAACACGGTCGGCCCGGAGGACCCCAACACAGGCAATCCGCTGGGAGGGCAGGGGCTGTTCATCCTGAACACCGAACTGCGCATGCCGATCTACAGCCTGCTCAAAGGGGTGGTGTTCTACGACACCGGCAATGTCTTCGCGACACCATCCGATTACGACCTGACCGATCTGCGGCAGGTCGGGGGCCTGGGGTTGCGCATCGACACGCCGGTGGGCCCGTTCAGGGTGGAGTACGGCTGGAAGCTGGATCGCAAGCCGGGTGAGAGTCCGGGACAGTTCTTCTTCTCGATCGGGCAGGCGTTCTAGGCGCCGGGGCTATCCCCTGCTGGGCTCGGTCCGGCGCCGGCTCCTCGCCGCGCGCGAGCGCATCCGACCCAGGAAGCGGTTGAGCGGGTGGTTGCGTCGCAGCCACGGGATGGTAGGCGATCCCCGCCGGTCGACCTTCGACAGCTCGGCCCGCAGGTCCTTGTTGCTCGGCGCGATGTTGAGCCCGCGCTCGAAGGCCGCGAGCGCCCGCGTGGTCTTTCCCGCCAGCATGTACACCTTGCCCAGGTTGAGCTGCAGCTCGGCGCTGAGGAACTCACGGCGGGCCGCCACTTCGCACGCTTTGATCGCTTCGGGGGTGGGGCGCCGGGCGAGACAGGCCGCCAGACCATAATACGAGAGATAGCGCATCGGCGGGCGCTTGACGCGACGCTCCTTCTCGATGCGAAGCGCCGACTCGAAGAAGACGGCCGCCTCCTCGTAACGGCCCTCGTCGAGCGCCGTCATCCCCTTCTTGAACGCGTTCTCGGCCGGCATGAGCTGCATGGAGGTAGATATAAGTTCCGGGGCGCCCACAAGCAAGTCTCTTCTTTCCATAGACTTGTAATCGCAACTTCCGGCGCCCCGCTGAGCCGGATCTCTGCGATGTCGGCCCGCCGGCGGGCGGAAAGTGACAGGAGCCGGGGCGCTGATCTAACATCGCGCGCGGGCGGAGCGGCTCCGCCGAGGAGGCATCCGATGGCCGGGCGGCAGAGCAGCACCGGCGCGTACCTGACCGCGCTCACACCCGAGGGGTCGAACGCGTTCGGCGCGAAAGCGATCAACATCCCGCACCTGCCCTTCCGGATCGGACGCGAGTCGCGCCGGCTGAGATGGACCGAGCAGGGCATGGTGGGCGAACGCCGTCGCACCGCGGCGCCGAACAACAATCTTTACCTGGTCGAGGAGGTCGAGCCGATGAACGTCTCGCGCGAGCATCTGCTCATCGACCGCGACCCGGAAGGGTTCTTCGTGCTGGATCGGGGCAGCGCCTGCGGAACGCTGGTCGAGGGGGAGACAATCGGCGGGCCTTCCGGCGAGCGGAGGGCACCCCTGCACGACCACGACGTCATCATCGTGGGCACATCGTTGTCCCGGTTCGTGTTCAAGTTCCGGCTCGAATCATGAGCCTTCGCAGTGAACCGAAACTCTCCCGGATCCGTAGATAGGGGCATGCCGGAGCAGCCAGCCTACAGCGGCGCGGTCATCGAGGTGAGGGATCTCACCATCCTGTACGGGCGCAATCGTGCCCTGGACGGAGTGACCGCCGCCTTCCCCACCGGGGCCGTGGGCCTCCTCGGGCCGAACGGCGCCGGCAAGTCCAGCCTGCTCAAGACGCTGCTCGGTTTCGTCAAGCCGGACCAGGGCGACGCACGCGTTCTGGGCATCGATGTGGCTCAACAGCCGCTCGACGTGCGCCAGAGCGTCGGGTACATGCCGGAGATCGACTGCCACATCCCCGGGATGAACGCTGTGGCGCTGACCGCGTACCTCGGGGAGTTGTGCGGCATGCCGGGGGTGGAGGCGATCCAGCGCGCCCACGAGGCCCTGTATTACGTCGGTCTGGGCGACGAGCGTTACCGGAACGTCGAGACCTACTCCACCGGCATGAAGCAGCGGATCAAGCTGGCCCAGGCGCTGGTGCACGGGCCGCACATCCTGTTCCTCGACGAGCCGACAAACGGCCTGGATCCGAAGGGCCGCATGGAGATGCTGGCTCTCATCCGCGACCTCTCACGCCGCAAGAACGTCAACGTAATCCTCTCGAGCCACCTGTTACGCGACGTCGAGGAAACGTGCGAGAGCGTCGTCATGCTGTCGCACGGCAAGGTGGTGGGTCAGGGGACGATCGAGGCGCTGAAGGGAGCGGCGGGTGAGCTGTTCGAGATACGGCTCAAGGGGGAGAGCGAGCCGTTCCTGGCGGCGCTCGCGGCGGCCGGGTGCTCCGCGACACCGACGCCCGACGGCCTGCTGGACGTGACGCTGCACGACGGGCTCGGCTCGGACACCATCTTCGAGGCAGCCCGAACGGCGAAGGTGCAGGTGCGCCACCTGGTGCGCAAGCAGCCGACCCTCGAGGACGTGTTCGCCCGCGCCGTGGGGGAGAAGTAGATGCCGATCTACGACCAGTCGTACCGGCCGTACCGGGGGACCCTGCAGCCGCACACGCTGCGATGGCTCACCATCGCGAAGGCCGGGCTGTCCCACTACCTCTCCCGGCGACTGTTTCTCATCTTCCTGTTCATCGCCTTCATCCCGGCGATCGCGCGCGGTGTGATCGTGTGGTTCAGCCATCAGACGCAGCAGTCGGCGTTCGACGTGGTCGATGCCACGTTCTTCCGCAATTTCATGACCTGGCAGGGACCGTTCCTGATGCTGATCTGCATCTGGCCGGGCGCGATCCTGATCGCCCGGGATCTGAGGACCAACGCCATCCAGCTCTATCTGTCGAAGCCGCTGACTCGGATCGACTACGTGGTGGGGAAGTTCGCCATCATCGCCGGTATCGCCAGCCTGCTGCTGCCGGCTCCGGCGCTGCTGCTGTTCCTGATGGAGCTCGGGCTCTCCACCGACACGCAGTTCATCGTCTCGTTCTGGTGGCTCCCCTTCGCGATCCTGGGGTACTCCATCGTGGTGATCACGGGCGCGGCGCTGCTCTCGCTGGCCGCCTCCTCGCTCACCCGGAGCGGACGGTACGCCGGGCTGCTGTTCTTCGCCGTCGTCTTCATCTCGGGAGCCGGAGCGGGGCTCCTGCGGCTGATCACGGGCAACCACGCCTTCATCGTCCTGTCGCTCGGCTCCCTGGTCGACCAGGCGGGCGCGATCTTCTTCGGCGGGCCGACCGAGTACGGCAACCATCCGATTCCCGCCATGCTGATGTTCACCCTGCTCGTCGCCATCTGCTGTCTCATCCTCAGACGGCGGGTCAAGGCCGTGGAGATCGTCACGTGAGCGCTGCCGACGTCATCACCGCCGAGGGACTCTCGCGCTGGTACAAGCAGGTCATCGGTATCAACGATGTGACGCTGTCGATAGGTCGCGGCATCACCGGCCTGCTCGGCCCGAACGGCGCCGGCAAGAGCACGTTCATGAAGCTGGTGACCGGGCAGATCAAGCCGAGCCGCGGCACGGTGAAGGTGCTCGGCGAGCCGATCTGGAACAACCCGCCCCTGATGCGCCGGGTCGGTTTCTGCCCCGAGCAGGACGCCTTCTACAGCGGCATGACCGGCCTGCACTGGGTGGAGGGGCTCACCAGCCTGTGCGGGTACCCGCCGGCCGAGGTGAAGCACCGCGCGATGAAGGCGCTCGAGGCGGTCGATCTGCTCGATGCCAGGGACAAGAAGATCGGCGCCTACTCCAAGGGGATGCGCCAGCGCGTAAAGCTGGCTCAGGCGATCGCCCACGACCCCGAGCTGCTGATCCTGGACGAGCCTCTCGGGGGGATGGACCCGCTGGGACGCCGCCAGACGATCCGGATGATCAAGGACTGGGCGGAGCAGGGTCGCAGCATCATCGTCTCGAGCCACATCCTGCACGAGATCGAGTCGATGACCTCGAGCATCCTGCTGGTGAACCACGGGCGGATCGTGGCCGAGGGCAACGTCCACGAGATCCGCGAGCTGATCGAGGACCACCCGCACCGGATCTTCATCCAGTGCGACAACCCGCGCCGTCTGGCGGGCCGGCTGGTGGGCTGGCCGGAGGTGGCCGGGATGCGTCTGGACGACTCGGGCGTCGAGATCCAGACCTCCCGACCCGACGCCTTCTTCACGATGCTGCCCGACGTGATCCTGGGCGACAAGGTGAGAGTGACGCGGCTGCTCTCGCCCGACGACAATCTGCAGGCCGTCTTCGACTATCTGGTCAAATGAACCCGCTCAACGCCATGTTCCGCCTGTCGCTCGCCGTGCTGCTCAGGAGCCGCCGCACGCTGGTCATCGGGCTGCTCTGCTTCCTGCCGGCGCTCGGCGCCGCCGGGGGGGCGGCTCTCGTGCTCAGCGGCATCGCGTCGCACGAGGTGACCGGGTTCATGATCTACAGCAACATCATCACCGGCATCTACATCTACGTGATGCTGGTCGTGGTGACGCTGTTCTACGGCACGGCGCTCGTGTCGGACGAGCTCGAGGAGAAGACGCTCACCTATCTGCTGATGCGTCCCGTCCCCAAGGCGACGATCTATCTCGGGAAGTACCTGTCCTACCTGGTGGCCGGCGCGCTGCTGCTGCTCCCGTCGGCCGCTCTGTGCTTCCTGATCACCATGACCGCCGACCCGGCCGGCGAGCTGGCGCACCATCTGCCGGTGCTGTTTCAGGATCTCGGCGTGCTGGCCCTGGGGATACTGGCCTACGGGTCGCTCTATACCCTGCTGGGGGCCGTCAGCAAGCGGCCGGTGTTCGTGGGGCTGCTGTTCGCCCTGGTCTGGGAGACGGCGGTCACCTTCATCCCCGGCTATCTCAGCAAGCTGACGATCAAGTACTACCTCATCACGCTACTGCCCCACGCGGCCGGAGAGCGGGGCCTCATCTCGCTCGTCGAGACGACCGCCTCGAAGCCGCTCGCCATCGTCTGGCTGCTGATGGTCACCGTCGCGTTGCTGGCGCTCGGCTCCTGGATCTTCACCAACCGGGAGTACGTGCTGGAGCAGTAGGCGGTCTTCTCACCGCCTTCGCGGACGCGCGGGCTGGTACTGGTCGGGCCACCGTACCTTCCCGTATCCCTGGTCCGCAGCCGCGTGCAGCGTGAAGTAGGGGTCGAACAGGTGCGGGCGGGCGAGCGCACACAGGTCCGCCTGCCCCGTGACGATGATCGTGTTGACCTGATCCCAGTCGCGGATGTTGCCCACCGCGATGACCGGAATCCCCGCCTCGTTCCGGATCCGCTCGGCGAACGGCGTCTGGAACATCGAGCCGTACACCGGCCGCGCCTGTGTCGTGGTCTGCCCGGCCGAGACGTCCACGATGTCGCAGCCGTGCTCCTTGAGCATCCGCGCCACCGCGACGGAATCCGCGGGGGTGAAGCCGCCGGGCGCCCAGTCGGTGGCGGAGATCCTCACCGACATCGGCTTCCCCTCGGGCCAGACGCTTCTTACGGCATCGAACACCTCGAGCGGATACCGCATCCTGTTCTCGAGGCTGCCGCCGTACGCGTCGTCGCGCCGGTTGGTCAGCGGCGAGATGAAGCTCGAGAGCAGATAGCCGTGAGCGAAGTGGAGCTCGAGCATGTCGAACCCCGCGGCGTCGGACCGGCGGGCCGCCGCCACGAAGTCGTCGCGCACCCGGTCCATGTCGGCCCGGTCCATCGGCCGCGGCACCTGGCTGGCCGGCGACCAGGGCAGCGCCGACGCCGAGATCAGCGGCCACGCCCCGGACGCAAGCGGCTCGTCCATCCCCTCCCACATCCTCTTCGTGGCCCCCTTTCGGCCGGCGTGCGCGAGCTGCATCGCGATGCGGCCCTCGGAGCGTGCGTGCACGAAGTCGACGATCCGCTTCCACGCGCCGACATGCTCGTCCTTGTACATCCCCGTGCAGCCTGGGCTGATCCTCCCGTCACGGCAGACGTCGGTCATCTCGGCGACCACCAGCCCGGCGCCGCCGATCGCCCGGCTCCCGAGATGCACGAGGTGCCAGTCGTTCGGCGTGCCGTCCTCGGCCGAGTACTGGCACATCGGCGAGACCACCACGCGGTTGGCCAGCACGAGATCCCTCAGGCGGAAGGGGGTGAACATCGGCGGCGGCGCGGGCCTCTCGTCGCGGCATCCGTTGCGGTCGGCGAACCAGCGGTCGAGCCGCTCGACGTAGCCGGGATCCCTCAGCCCGAGGTTGCGGTGGGTCACCCGCTTGCTGCGGCTCAGCAGGCTCGCGGCGAACTGCTCCGGCTCGTAGTGCGCCCGTCTCCCGATGGTCTCGAACCAGCGCTGGCTCACCTCGGCGGCGCGCTGCTTCTTCGCCACGTCGATCCATCGATCCTCCTGGTACGCCTCCAGGGCCGCGCCGACGTCGCCGTTCGCGGCCAGGGCTCCGGCCAGCGCAATCGAATCCTCCATGGCGAGCTTTGTGCCCGATCCGATCGAGAAGTGCGCGGTGTGCGCGGCGTCGCCTATCAGGACGATGTTGCCGGTTCGCCAGGTCTCGTTGCGCACGCGGCGGAAACGGATCCAGGCCGAATTGTTGCTCATGAGCCTCTCGCCGCCCAGCTCCGGCGCGAACAGACGCTCGCAGTAGGCGACGCTCTCGGCCTCCGTGGCCCGATCCAGGCCCGCGTTGTGCCACGAGGTCTCGTCGGTCTCGACGATGAAGGTGCTGGTGTCGCGGTCGAACGGATAGGCGTGCACCTGGAACAGACCGTGCTCGTTGTCCCGTATGATGAACGTGAACGCCTCGAAGACCCGGTGCGTGGCCAGCCAGATGTACGGGGACCGGCCCAGCTCGATGTCGGGCGAGAAGCGGTCGGCGTGCGCGTCGCGGATCCGGCTGTTGACCCCGTCCGCGGCGACGACGAGATCAGCGTCTTCGAAACGTGCGGAGCCGTCCACCTCGGTGTCGAACTCGAGCCGCACCCCCAGATCGCGGCACCGGTCCTGGAGGATCTGCAGCAGACGCATCCGCCGCAGACCGCAGAAGGCATGCCCCCCCGAGCGGATCACCCGATCCCCGAAGTGGACGTCGATCGCCTCCCACCGTGCGAAGGTGCCGGCGATCTCCCGGTAGGTCTGAGGATCCGCCTCGGCGAACCGGTCCAGCGTCTCGTCGGAGAAGACGACACCCCACCCCCAGGTGACGCCCGGCGGGTTCTTCTCGATGACGGTCAGGTCCCAGTCCGGCCGCCGCTTCTTCGCGAGCAGGGCGAAGTAGAGCCCCGCCGGACCGCCCCCGACGACGACGATTCTCAAGCGCACCTCCCGTGGATGGCGGCCCCTAGCATACAGTGACGGACCGCGGCGCGACCACCCGTCAGGCGGTGCGGGTCCTGAACGCGGCGAGGCTGGCCAGGAAGATCACCACGCCGAACGCCATCAGGGCGGCCGCCTGCGGCCAGAGGATTTGAAGACCGATCCCCTTGAGCAGGATTCCGCGGATGATGATCATGAAGTACCGCATCGGCATCAGGAAGGTGAGCCACTGGATCACCCGGGGCATGTTCTCGATCGGGAAGATGAATCCCGACAGGAGCATGTTCGGCATGACGAACGCCATGCAGGTGAGCATCGCCTGCTGCTGCGTGGCGGAGACGGCGGCGGCGAACAGGCCCGCCCCCAGGGTGGTCAGCAGGAACACGCCGCTGAGACCGAACAGCAGCCAGAGGCTCCCCCGCAGCGGGATCCCGAACCAATAGCGGGCGATCGCCAGGACCACGCCCACGTCGATGAACCCCAGCAGCGAGTAGGGCAGCAGCTTCCCCACCAGGAACTCGTAGGGACGGATCGGCGTGACCAGGATCTGCTCGATGGTGCCGATCTCCTTCTCCCGCGTCACGGCGACGGCGGTCAGCAGCATCGTGGTCACGAGCATGACCAGCCCGATGACGCCGGGCACCATGAAATGGCTGCTCTCCATCGCCTCGTTGTACCAGGCACGCATCTCCGCCTCGACCGGCGGCCCGACGCGCCCCGGAAACGCCTCGGGCGGCAGACGCCGCACGGCGTCCTCGAGGGCCCGGTTCATCACGATCCCGGACAGATAGCCGATGGTGGTGGTGGCTTCCGTGCTGTTGCTGCCGTCGATCACCGCCTGCACCGCCGTGTCGTCCCCCGCGTGGAGACGCTCCCCGAAGCGCCGCGGAAGCACCAGACCCGCCACGGCCGCCCCTCGATCGAGGTACGCGATCACGTCGTCGATCCGGTCGACCCTCGCCACCTCGGTGAAGTAGCCAGACTCGAGCACCGCGCGCACCATGTCCCGGCTGGCGGTGGATCGGTCCAGGTCGCATACCACGGTCGGGATGTTGCGCACGTCAAGGGTGGCCGCGTAGCCGAGCAGCACGAGCTGCAGCACCGGGGCCAGGAAGACCAGCCTCAGCGTGAGCGGGTCGCGCCTCAGCTGGAGGAACTCCTTCACGACGAGACGCGCGATTCTCGTCACCGGAAAACCCTCCGGATCGCCAGCACCCCCACCAGCCCGATCAGCCCGGCATAGATCCCCAGCGCCGCGAACGAGCCCGACAGCTCCGCGAAGCCGACCCCGCGCTGCAGCGTTCCCCGCAGCACCGAGACGTAGTACCGCGCAGGGATCAGCCAGGTCACCGCCTGAAGCGCCGCCGGCATGCTGCGGATCGGGAACATGAAATCGGAGAGATAGAACACCGGGAGCACGGAGCCCAGGAACGCCACCGTCTGCGCTCCCTGCTGGGTCGAGGTCAGCGCCGAGATCGTCAGCCCGATCCCGAGCGCCGAGATCAGGAACAGCACCGTGCCCGCGAAGAAGACCAGCAGGCTTCCTCGCACCGGCACCCCCATGAGCCAGTGGCCCGCGGCGAGGGCGATCCACGCGTTCGCGACGGCCACCAGCGCGTACGGGAGCATCTTGCCGACGAGGATCTCCCACGCGCGCAAGGGGGTGACGCGGAGCTGGTCGAGCGTCCCGCGGTCCTTCTCTCGCGCGATCGCCAGCGAGGTCTGCAGCACGCCCAGGATGGTGAGCAACACGCCGATCAGCCCCGGCACCATGAAGTTGCGGCTCTTCAGCTCCTGGTTATAGAGCACCCGCGGCCGGAAGTCGATCGGCAGCAGCTCGTCAGAAGCGCGCTCGCCCGCGTCGCGCAGCCGTTGGGAGACGATCGAGGCGGTGAATGTCTGCACGATCTTCCGTGCGTGGCCCTGGATCACGCTGGCGGTGGACGAGTCGGTGCCGTCCACGAGGACCTGAACCTCGACCGGACGCGAATCCATGATGTCGCGCTCGAACCCCTTCGGCACCACGATGACCACCGATGAGACGCCCGAATCGAGCGCGCGCTGGACCTGCCCGGTGGAGCTCACCCGCGCCGTCTCCCTGAAATACCCCGAGGCAAGGAACGACCGGAGCAGCGCCCGGCTCTGCACCGAGGCGTCCCGGTCCCACACCGCCGTGCGGAATCTCGCGGATATCGAAGGTGATCGCGTAGCCGAACAGCAGCAGGAGCACCAGGGGCACGACGAAGCTCAGCGCGACGGACCTCGGCTCGCGGAGCATCTGACGGAACTCCTTGTGGACGAGCGCCCTGAGCCTGTGCATCAGGTCTCCTTCGTCAGCTTGACGAAGACATCCTCGATCGACGGCGCGATCGGCGCGGCGCGGGTGACTTCGAGGTTTTCCCGCCTCAGCCGCTCGCGGATCGCGTCCAGGGCCTTCCCGGCATCCTGCACGACGGCGTGCACGTCGTTGCCGTAGATGTTGACGTCGGAGACGAGATCGGATCCCTTGAGCGCCTGGTAGATGCCGTACAGATCCGGCCCCGCCAGGCTGACCACGTCGGCATGCATCCGCGTGGCCTTCAGATCCGAGGGCGTGCCGAGCGCCACGAGCCTGCCCGAGTGGATGAAGCCGATCCGGTTGCACCGTTCGGCTTCCTCCATGTAGTGGGTGGTCACGAACAGCGTGATCCCCCGGCCCTGCAGCGAGTAGATCAGCTCCCAGATCTCGCGGCGCGAAACGGGGTCGACGCCCGCGGTCGGCTCGTCCAGAAACACGATCCCGGGCCGGTGCACGATCGCCGTCGCCAGCGCGAGACGCTGCTTCCATCCTCCGCTGAGCGTCCCGGCCAGCTGTCCCGCCCGCCCGGCGAGCCCCATCTCGTCGAGCACCTCCGAGGCACGCTGCCTCGCCTCCCTGCGATTGGCCAGGTAGACGCCCCCGAAGAAGTCGACGTTCTCGCGCACGGTGAGATCGTTGTAGAGGCCGAAGCGCTGCGACATGTACCCGATGTGCTGCTTGAGGCGGCGCTGCTGCCGCACGACGTCGTACCCGGCCACGCTCGCGGTGCCCGAGGTCGGCGCGAGCAGCCCGCACAGCATCCGTACGACCGTGGTCTTGCCGGCGCCGTTGGGGCCGAGAAAGCCGAAGATCTCGGCCTCGGCGACGGTCAGGTCGAGCTCGGACACCGCGAGGATGGAGCCGAAGCGCCGGGTAAGCCTGTCGGCGACGATGCCCGACATGGGGGTCAGGGCGGATCGGTGCGGTTCAGCACGACATCGGCCGGGATGCCGATCTTGAGCCGCCCGTCGGGGTTGGGGACCGACACCTTGACGCCGAAGACGAGCTGGACCCTGTCCTCCACCGTCTGGACGTTCTTCGGCGTGAACTCGGCTTCGGGAGAGATGTACGACACGCGGCCCGGGAAGTCCTCGCCGGGGAAGGCGTCGATCCGGACCGAGACCTCCTGGCCCACCTTGATGTGCGGCAGCTCCAGCGTGCTGAGGTAGACCCAGGTGTAGAGGTTCTCCAGATCGGCGACGGTGACAATCGGCGAGCCCACCTTCGCATACTCGCCCGGCTCCTGCAGCTTCTCCGTGACGGTGCCTTTCAAAGGCGAGGTGACGGTGGTGCGGCGAAGGTCCAGCCGCCGCTGATCCAGCAGCGCCTCGAACCGCTTCACCTCGGCGAGCGCCTGGTCCACCTCCTCCTGCCGGTATCCGCGATGCACGAGATCGTATCGGGCCTGCGCCGCTCTCAGCTGCGCGTTCGCCACGTCGAGATCCCGCCGGGCGACGTCGAGGTCCTCGTCGGGCCGGACCTCTTCGGCGACGAGACGCTGCGCGCGGCCGACCTGTGTCTCGGCCAGCACGAGCTGCGCCTTCGCCTGGTCCACCTCGCGCGCGGCGGCCTCGACCTCCTCGACACGATAGCCGTGCGTCATCTCGGCGAGCGCGGCCTTCGCCTTCGACAGCGCGGCCTCGGTCTCCGACTCCGAGATCCCGTAGCTTTCCGGATCGATCCGCGCGATGACGTCCCCGGCCTCGACCCGGCTGCCCTCGTCGACGGGCCGCTCGAGGATTCTCCCGGCCACCTCGGGCCCGACGTCCACCTCGACCGCCTCGATCGTGCCGGAATAGGTGGGGACGCTCCGGCCGCTTCCGGAGCAGCCGGCGGCGGCAAGAAGCAGAAACGCGGCGGAATACTGCGCGGAATGGCGCATTCTGGATTCATCCTAAGGACGGTGCCGATCGCTGTCAACACGGCCTCCCCTTGACTTGTCGGGAGTGATCATCTGAAATACGGTCCGGTTCCACTTCGAGCTCAGACTCTCTGATGGGGGACGATCGATGCAGGTTCGGAACGGATCCATAATGCGTGCCTCCCGCCTCGTGCCCGTGGCTCTCGCCGTGACGCTGCTGTTCGCGGCGGCCGCACCGGCAACGGCCGCTCCGGCGAAGAAACCGTATCAGGGCTGGTTCGGAGCGATCGATTTCGCGCTCACACAGCCCGAGAGCCTCGACCAGCACTACGCCGACGTCACGAAGACCTCGGGTCCCGTCCTGCGGTCCGAGCGGCTGGTGATGGACAACGACAGCGACTTCACCTTCAGGGCGAACGCCGGCTACAGCTGGGGAAAGATGGGCAGCCTGGAGGTCTCCTACTGGGGATTCGACAACACCGACACCGCGGGCGGCTCCGTGTCGGGGTCCATGTATCCGACCATCTTCACCTACTACGGCGGAAGCCAGTACCTGATCGATCCACGCTACGACGCCGAGTCCACCACCAAGGCTTCGACCTGGGACATCAACTACGTCCGGCCCATGTCGGCCGGCGAGAAACTCACGATCAAGTGGCTGGCCGGGCTGCGCATCGCGTCGTACGAGGAGGACCTGTCATTCAGCGGCAACGACGGCGTCGTCCAGTACCGCCAGGCGAGCCACCAGAAGTCGGACGCGACCGGGCTGAGGGTGGGCGCGACCGTGGTGTACGGGTTCACCGACATGTTCTCGTTGGAGGCGGATCTGGCCGTGTCGTTCATGCAGGCCGACACGAGCGGAGACGGCTTTCTCTCCGACTACACGGGCGCCACTTTCCAGACGGTCGAGGCCAACGACAACAACATCAGGGGGGAGATACGCGACTACGGGCTGAAGGCGGTGTGGAACATCGGCCCGGCGGATCTCTTCATCGGCTACGAAGCCTCCGACTGGGACGGCCTCGTCACCGATCCGCTCACGTCACAGCAGGGGTTCAGCTACGGAGCACCGTCACGCAGGGGCCGTGACAGCGTGGCGTTCAACAGCATCCACGGCGGCGTGCGATGGCGTTTCGGCGGGAAGTTCTGATCGGCAGGTTCTCAGCGTCTGGTCCTGGCGAGGCGCTGGCGGATCTCGTGCTGGTCGGGGTCGATTGACAGGGACTTCTCGAAGGCCGTCGCGGCCTGTTCGTGCATCCCGCGCTGAAGGTAGATCTCCCCGAGGTCGTTGAACACCCGGGGGACGCCGGCGTCGATCCGCGCCGCCTGCTCCAGGTGCTGCTGCGCCTGCTCGAGATCGCCCTGCTTCAGCCACGTCTCCCCGAGCGCGACACACGCCCGAAAGTTGTCCGGGTCCAGCCGGAGCACTTCCTCGAACTCGGCAATCGCCTCGGGACGCTTCTGCAGCATCAGGGAGGAGAGCGCGAGCCCGAGCCGCATCTCCACCGAGTCGTTCTCCAGCCTGACCGCCTGCTCGAACTGCTCGTTCGCCTCGGGAAACCGGCCCGTCTCGAACAGCAGGGTGGCCAGGTTGCCCCGTGCGACGGGCCAGTTCGGGTCGGCCTCGACGGCACGCGTGAACTGCGCGATGGCGTCGTCCCGATCCCCCTGCAGCGAGCGCAGCGTCCCGAGGCTGTTGCGCAGGATCGGGCTGTCGGGGCGAATCTGCAGCGCCTTCTCGTACAGCTTTCTCGCCTCGTCGAGCCGGCCCTTCTCCTGAAGCAGCAGCCCGAGGTTGTTGTACGCTCCGACCTGCCGGGCATCGGCGCGCAGCGCCTCGCGGTAGCTCTCCATGGCGTGATCGATCTCACCCCGCTCCCGCTGGATGTTCCCCATCCCGAGCCAGTCGGCGGCGCTCAACGGCGCGATCTCGACGGCTTTCTTCATCTGCGCCAGCGCGCCGTCGTCGTCCCCGCGCCGATGCAGAACCTCTCCCAGCTTCGAGATCGCCTGCGTGTAGGTCGGGTCGACCGCCACCGCCTGCCGCAGATGCTGCTCGGCGGCCGCCAGATCCCCATCCTTGATGTCGGCCAGCCCCATCGCCATGAGCGCCTGCTTGTTCTCAGGATCCCGGGCCAGCACCCCCTCGAGAAGATCGCGCGCGCGCGTCGCGTCATCCCCCTTGCCACGCCGCAGGAGGGCGCCCGCCAGGTTTGCGCGGATCATCGGGCCCGCCTGCTCCCCTCCCGCGGTCAGGGCCTTCTCGAAGTCGGCGATCGCCCCGTCGACGTCCCCTTCGTCGAGCGCCATCAGCCCTCGGTTGTTGTGCGCGGTCAGCCGGTCGTCGCCGATATAGCCCAGCGACCTCAGCTTCTCGATCATCTCCGCGTCATCGGCCGACGGCGTGGCGGCGGAGGCCGTGGTCCCGCCCGGTTCCCGGTATCCACCGTAGGAATCGACCCAGGCGATCGGATGCTGTCCCAGAAACGACGGCTCGAGCGCCTCGGGCAGAGGCTGGCCGTCCATGTCACGCGCCACCGGAAGCCCGTACAGCGACAGGATCGCCGGGGTGACGTCCAGCACCGACGCCGCGTCGATCGAGACACCGGCCCGGATTCCCGGGCCCGCCATCAGCAGCACGCCCACAGGCGTGTGCCAGCTCGCGGCGTCGCCCTTGCCGATCCGGGGATCGCTGTCGGGGGGCCGGTCGTTGCCCGACTTGAACCCGTGGTCCGACACGACCAGAATCGCGGCGTCCGGGCCCGCCGCGTCGACCAGCTCGCCGATGTACCTGTCCTGCAGCTCGTAGTACTTCTCCACGATGCCGCCGAACAGATCCACGTCGGCGCCGTCGACACCGGGGAGCCGGGGGGGCCGGTATCTCATGAAGAGATGGGAGGCCTCGTCCGGCCCCTCGTAGTAGAGCATCTTCAGCCCATGCGGATCGGAGGCGAGCTGCCGCAGCGCGATCGCGTGATAGGTCTGTCCCGCGGCGATCACGGTCCTGAGCTCGTCGAGCAGCTCGCGCTGCGAGGCGGTGAGCGACGCCGGCATGCGGCCTCCCGGAAGAAACCACGACACGTCGGCGTCGGTGACCTCGGAAGGCACGCGGATGAGCGGGAGTATCTTCCTGAAAAGGCTCTCCGGGTAGGTCTTTCCCCTGTTGCGCTCCGGATCCGCGCTCCTCCAGTCGTCCTTGATCTCGTTCTCGAAGAGCTGGAAGGCGACACGGTCCGTCACGATCGAGCCGCGCACCGTCTCCGCCGGCCAGGTCGCCCACCAGCCGACCACGTCGACGTCGAATCCCCTGCCGGCTCGCGAGGTTCCACAGCGCCGGCGCCTGCCGCATGGCGCTCGTGACCGGCACGAGGGCGCCGGTGTCCCGCGCGGTGACGACGAAGTCGGCGATCCCGTGCCGAGACGGCTTCACGCCGGTGGCGATGCTCGTCCAGATGACGGGCGAGAGGATCGGCCGGATCGTCCTGAGGTTCGCTCGCGCCCCCCGGCGGATCAGACGCGCCATGTTCGGCATGCGGCCTTTCGCCACCAGAGCGTCGATCAGGCTCCAGTCGAACGAGTCGACGCCGATCAGCACCACCTCGCGGTCCAGCGGCTCGACGCCGGCCCGCAGGATCTCGTCCGTGGCGCCCGGCGGCGCGGCCTGCGAGAGCCTCAGGCCGCGCAGGGAGAGTCCCGACTCCTCCAGCGGGCCCCGCAGGGCATCGCCCAGCGCCTCGGTCAGCGCGGGGTCGCGGTCGCGCACCAGCTCGTAGGAGACGCTGGCCACCTTCGAGCGGACCGCGTCACCCACCAGATCCGGCAGCCAGGACTTCGGGAAACCGGGGCCGCGCGAGGCGTGGAGCTTCAGCAGCCGAATCGGGATGGATCGCCCAGGTCACCTCCACGTCGAGGTCGACCCGGGCTCCCTCGCGCGTGCGCGCCGCGGTGTCGCCGGCCAGCTCGATGCGCTGGCGGACCGGATCCGCCGGATAGCTCGACACCCGGTACAGCAGCCACGGCGCGAAACGCCAGCCCGGCGCCGCCACGCGCGCCCCGACACCGGGAAGCGGTGTGTCTATGACGAAGAGGCGGTCGTCTCCCGCCAGGTGCCGGAAGGAGAGCGCGGCACAGACGGCCAGAAGGACGACGAGCGCGGCCGGCAGCAGGCGGTGACGCGGCATGGAGGATCGGCTCACTCGGCTGGCGGCATCACCAGCCAGAGGATCAGATAGACGAGCACTCCCGGGAAGGCGACGCTGACGATCGACAGGATGACGTACAGCAGCCGAACGAGCGTCGGATCCCAGCCGAGCCAACCGGCGATCCCGCCGCAGACACCTGCGATCATCCTGTTGTGCGACTTTCTGAGCGGTCCGGGCATGACGTCATGCTACCAGAAAGGCGGGGCCGCCGGGAGATCCTCACGACTCGTCGGGGAATCCGGTCAGGACGCCCGCGCCGCGGATCGCGTCGTTCTTGAGCGTCAGCAGCGCCTCGTCGGCCTTCTCGAAAGGAAACGTCTGCACGCGCGTCTTCACACCAATCCGCGCCGCCTCGTCGAGGAACTTGCGGCCGTCCTCGCGTGTGTTGTTGGCGACGGTGCGCACGACTCGCTCCCCGTAGAGCAGTTCGTACGGCATCGACGGAATGTCGCTCATGTGGATGCCTCCGAGCACGAGCGTCCCCCCGCGGTCGAGGCGGCCGAGCGCCTCGGGGACGAGACGTCCCGCCGGGGCGAAGATGATGGCCGTGTCCAGCTTGAGCGGCGGAGCGTCTCCGTCGCCGCCCACCCAGGCCGCACCCAGCTCGGAGGCGAGCGCCCGGTGTCGTTCGTCGCGGGTGAAGACGTACACCTCGGCACCGCGGGCGCGCGCCACCTGGATCGCCACGTGTCCCGCCGCGCCGAAGCCGTAGATCCCGAGCCGGGTGCCGGCCCAGGAATCGATGCCGGTGAGGCGAATCGCACGGTACCCGATGATGCCGGCGCACAGCAGCGGTGCCGCCTGCAGATCGTCGAACCTCTCGGGCAGCCGGTAGGTGAAGGAGGCCGGCGCGGTCATCATCGTGGCGTAACCGCCGTCGACGGTCCAGCCGGTGAACCGGGGATGCTCGCACAGATTCTCCCGGTCCGAGACGCAGAATCGGCACTGCCCGCAGGTCCGGCTCAGCCAGGCGATGCCGACCCGATCGCCGGGCGCGTAGCCGTCGACCGACGGCCCCGTGGACACCACCTCTCCCACTACCTGGTGTCCCGGCACCACCGACGGCCGCTTGAGCGGCAGGTCACCCTCGACGACATGCAGATCCGTGCGGCAGATGCCGCACGCGCGCACACGGACGAGAATCTCGTGGTCGCCGGGCCGGGGCCTGGCGACGTCGCCGAGCTTCAGCGGCCGCTGCTCCACGGGAGCCTGCTCAGTCAGCGTCCAGGCTTTCATGATTCTCAAAGCATAGCGCGGATCCGTCTCTCCCGCGGCGGGAGTAGAATCGGCACGTCATGAGCGGCTTATCCCGTTGGACCTGGGTCCTCCTCGCTGCCACCCTTCTCTGCCTCTGGCCGGGACGGATGGCCCTGCTCGACCCGGACGAGGCGCGATACGCCGCCACGGCGCGCGAGATGGCCGAAGGAGGGGACCGGCTCGTGCCGCACTTCGACGGCGAGCCGAGGATCAACAAGCCGCCGCTGTTTACATGGCTGCAGGCGGCGGCTTTTCACGTTGCCGGCCGCGGCGAGACCGCCGCCCGGCTACCGTCGCTGGTCGCGGCCGTGGCGATGCTCCTGATGGTTGCCGGCTGGGCGCGCCGCCAAATCGGAAGCGGCTCGGCGGGGCCGGCGGCCGTCACGCTCGCGACCATCCCGATATTCTTCGGCTGCGCCCGTCTCGGCACGATCGACATGCTGCTGGCGCTGTGGGTGACCGGCGCGGTGCTGCTCTGGCACGAGGCGGTGGGGGCGACCCGGCCATCACTCCGCCGCGCCGCGGCAGCGGGCGCCGCGCTGTGCGCCGGGCTCGCGGTGCTGTCGAAGGGGCCGGTGGGCGCGGCGCTTCCGGCGGCGGTCATCGGCGCGACGGCGCTGGTCTCGCGACGGCGCGGTCTGGTCACCGTCCGCGGGACGGCGATGGCGCTGGCCGGGATCGCCCTCACGGCCGGGCCCTGGCTGGTGGCGCTGGCCGGTCGAATCGGCATGCCGGAGCTTCTCGCACTGGCGAGGCGTGAGGTTCTCACGCGGGCGGTAAGCGGGCTGGATCATCCACGCCCCGTCTATCACTACGCGCTCACCTTCTGGCCCGTCTTCCTTCCCTGGTCGCTGGCGGCTCCGTTCGTGGCCGTCAGGGCGGCGCGCGCCCGGCACGATGGAGGGACGGCGGCGATCCTTCCGGCAGCATGGTTCGTCGTCGTGCTGATCTTCTTCAGCCTCCCGGCCGACAAGAACGACGCCTATCTGCTGCCCGCCGCCCCGGCTCTCGCCCTGCTGGCGGCAGCGCACCTCAGACCACGCCTCGTCGCGGTGATCGCGGCCGTGACCGCCGTCTCGCTGGCCGCTGCCGTCTGGCTCGGCTCCCCCGTCCTCTCGCGCGAGCGGAGCCTCAGGCAGCTGGTGCGCGAGGCGGGGCTGGATCGGCCCGGGCCGCGCGTGCTGATCGGGTACCGCTGCTTCGCGCCGAGTCTCGTGTTCTATTCGGGAAAGCACGTGACCTGGGCCCGCCGCGGGCCCGAGCTGCGGGCCGCGCTCGAGAGCCTCCCCGAGGGGAGCGAGGCGGTGGTCGTCATGACGGAGACGCGCTACGAGACGATCCGGCAGAAGCGCGCGCTCGCCGGCCTGGCGGAACGGCTGAGACCCGTCGGCCGGCAGAGGGGATACGTTGCGGTCGCAGTGCGCCCGGCAGGGATCAGTCGGAGCCGGCGCGGCGGCCCGAGAGGTGCGTGCGCACTTCCCAGAGCTGCGGGAAGCAGCGTTTGTCGAGCGTCGTGGCGAGATACCCGACCCCTTCGCTCCCCCCCGTTCCCGGCTTTCTGCCGATCATCCGCTCCACCATCCTGATATGGTGGTAGCGCCAGAGTTGGAAGTTCTCGTCGTACTCGATCATCGCCTCGCAGAGCTGGTACAGGTCGTCGTTGCTCTCGTGACGGTCGTAGATCGTCTTGAGCGCCTCGAGCCTGCCCGCGGCCATGGCCTCATCCGCTCCCGCAGGAACCTCGAAGCCACGCGCCCGCAGCAGCGTGTCGAAGCCGTCGGCGAGGCTTTCACCCGCCAGACGCGCCTTGAGCCGCTGCTGCGCCTTCTCGTCGTTCGCCATCATCTTCAGATAGGCCGGCTCCTTCATGCCCGAGAGGAATTCCAGCTCGCGGAACTGGCTCGACTGGAAGCCACTCGCCGGATTCAGCAGGTCCCTGAACTCGTTGAAGTCGCTCGGGCGCATGGTCTCCAGCACCGAGATCTGCTGAAGCAGGACACGCTGGATCTCGATCAGCCTCCGGTACAGCCGGGTGGCACGGCGCACCTGTCCGGCATGAAGGGCCGTCAGAATCCCCTCGATCTCGTGGATCATCTCGCGGAACCAGAGCTCGAACACCTGGTGGATGATGATGAATAGCAGCTCGTCGTGCTGCGGGGGTTCGGACAGCGGCTCCTGCAGGTCCAGCAGGTCGTGAACCCTCAGATAGCCGTTGTAGCTCGAGGCGCTGCGTGACATCGTCCGTCAACCCTCCCGGGACGAGACGATCGACGCCATCTCGTCGATGACGGCGTCGCACTCCTCGTCCCGGGTGTAGAAGTGGGGCGCGATCCGCACGCCCGCGCCGGGGCGGTAATCGACGAGGTACTTGCGGCGGATCAGTTCCCTGCAGACGTCGTGCCCGCCGGGCACGTCCACCACGACGCTGCCTCCCCGGCGCGAGGGATCCGGCGGGCTGTTGACGCGCATCCCCTTCGAGCGCGCGCGCTCGATCATCGACGACGTCTGCCGCATCGACTTGCTGCGGATCCTGTCGACACCGATCTCCGCGACCATCTCGTAGCCGGGCAGGCACTGATACAGGGGGGCGACGGCGGGCGTGCCGTGCATCCACCGCATGATCCCTTCCGCGTAGTCGATCGCCCCCGTGGTGAAATCGAAAGGATGCGCGTGCGCGGCCCATCCGGTGACCGCGGGCTGGAACCGGTTGATCAGGTCGGGCCTGACGTACAGGTATCCGGCCCCGGGGCCCCCCAGGAGCCATTTGACCGAGCCGCCCACGGCCATATGGACGCCGAGCGCGGTGAGATCGATCGGCACGGTGCCGGCCGACTGGTAGCAGTCCAGCACCACCAGGGCGCCGACCTTCTCGGCCTTCTCCACGACGGCGGCGACGTCCTGGATGAAGGCGCTGCGGAACAGGACGTGGGAGATCGGCACCACCAGCGTGCTCTCGTCGATCGCGTCGACCAGCTTGCCGGTGTCCACCGTGATCCCGTCGTCGGATGCGACCATGACGATGCGCGCACCCAGCCGGCGCCGCGCCTCCCAGACATACATGACCGAGGGGAAGTTCATGTCGGTGTAGACGACACCGTTGCGGGGCCCGGAGAAATCGAGCGTCGAGGCGATAATCGACTCGGCCACCGAGACGTTCTGGTGCATCGTGATCGAGCCGGCCGGCGCTCCCAGGATGCCCCCCAGCACGTCGCCGACCCTCGCCGGCATGTCCCACCAGGCGTCCTCCCAGGCCTGGATGCCGCGCGTGTTCCACAGGTCCGTGAATTGCCGCAGCCTGTCGTCAACGCCCCGCGGCATCGCTCCGAGCGAGTGCGGAATCATGTAGGTGTAGTTCTCGAGTATCGGGAACTCGAGGCGCCAGGCAAGCAGGTCGTCGGCAGGCGGCATCAGTACCTCGCGAGTGACTCGATGGCGGCCAGCAGGTCGGCCTCCTGCGGCAGGATGGCATCCTCGAGCCCCGGCTCGTAGGCGACCCACGTGTCCTTGGCGGCCACGCGCCGCACGGGCCCGTCGAGATGCTCGAACAGCTCGTCGGCGATCCGCGCGGCGATCTCGGCCCCGTAGCCGAAGGACAGGACATCCTCGTAGGCGACGACGACCTTGCCGGTCTTCCTGACCGATGTCTCGATCGCCCCCCAGTCGTAGGGCGACAGGCTGCGCAGATCGATCACCTCGACCTCGAGACCGTGTCTCTCGGCGGCCTTCCTCGCGGCGCGCGCGCTTCGCTCCACCAGGGCTCCGTAGGTGACGATGGTCAGGTCGTGCCCCTCCTTCACCACCCGGGCCTTGCCGAACGGGATCATGTAGTCGGGCCCGGGATAGATCCCCTTGTTGTATGTCTGCCTGTACAGATGCTTGTGCTCGAGGAACATCACCGGGTCGTCGCACCGGATGGCGGTGCGCAGCAGCCCGTTGGCATCCGCCGCGTTGCTCGGCATCACCACGCGCACCCCGGGAAGGTGCGTGAAGTACACCTCGCCCGACTGGCTGTGATATATGGCGCCGCCCGAGAGATAGCCGCCGATCGGGACCCGCACCACCATCGGGCAGGAGAAGGCGCCGTTGGACCGCCAGCGCATGGTGGGCATCTCGTTTCGAAGCTGCATGAAGGCGGGCCAGATGTAGTCGAAGAACTGGATCTCTACGACCGGCTTGATGCCGCGGGTAGCCATCCCGATCGCCCGCCCGATGATGTTCGCCTCGGCGAGCGGCGAGTTGAAGACGCGCTCCCCGCCGAACTTCTTCTGCAGGCCCCAGGTGACCTTGAAGACCCCGCCCTTCCCCTTGACCTCGTCGAGCTTCTTCTCGTCGGTGGCGTCCGCCACGTCCTCGCCGAACACCACAATCCGCTCGTCGCGCTCCATCTCGTCGCGCAGACAGGAGTTGAGCAGGTCCACCATGGTGGTGGGCGAGCCATCCTCCCGGGGCGGGGTGTCGAAGTCGCTCGACGTCGGGTCCACGTCGGGAGAGTAGAGATGGTCGTAGATCGACTCGGGGGCCGGCCTCGGCTCGGCGAGCGCCTCGTCGGCCGCACGCGACACCTCGGCGTCCACGTCGGCGCGCACTTCCTCGAGAAACGCCTCGGTGGCGTGCTTTTCCGCCACGAGCCTGGCGGCGAAGGTCGTGAGCGGATCGCGCCCGGACTCCGCCTCCCTCTCCTCGGGTGTCTTGTAGGCCCGCTCGTCGTCGCTCTGGGAATGCGAGTAGGGCCGGATGACCCGCGCGTGCACCAGCGCGGGGCCGATCTTCCGGCTCCGCATCTCCTTCACGAGCGCGGACATGGTTTCGAATGAGGCCACCGGGTCGCACCCGTCGACCCGGCGCACGGTCAGGTTCGGCACCGAGGCGAGCGCATCGCTGATGCTGCCACCGGGCGTCTGCACCGTGACCGGCACCGAGATCGCGTAGCCGTTGTCCTCGACGAGGAATATCACGGGAAGCCGGCCCACGCAGGCGGTCATCACCGCCTCGTAGAACTCCCCCTCCGATACGGCGCCGTCACCGCCCGACACCAGCACGATCTCGTCCTTCTCGAACCGGGCCGCCCTGTCGAGGGCCTTGTCGAGCCGGGCGAGTCGTCGCCCTCCCTCGGCGCAGCCGGCCGCCTGCAGCCACTGCGTGCCGGTGGGGCTCGACTGCGAGACGATGTTGAGATCCTTGTGGCCCCAGTGCGAGGGCATCTGGCGCGCGCCGGAGTTGGGATCCGCCGCCGCCCCCACCCCTTCCATCAGCATCTCCTTCGGGGTCATGCCGAGCTGGAGACACAGGGCGCGGTCGCGATAGTAGGGATAGAACCAGTCATGGGCCGGCTCGAGCGCCATGCCGGCGGCCACCAGGATCGCCTCGTGGCCCGCGCCGCTTATCTGAAAGTAGTACTTGTTCTGCCGCTTGAGCTGGAGCTCCTTGTCGTCCAGCCGCCGCGACAGGTACATCATGCGATAGATCCCCACCAGGGTATCGCGGCTCAGCCCCTGCCCCTGGTCGGCAACCTTCGCCCGGTTGTTCGCTCGTGCTTTCATCGTCCCCCTGCCGCGGTACCTTCCTCCGCGTAGACGCCCCGGCTCACATCCCCGGGTCCCACATCGCGATCGCTGCGGCTCGCGAGAGCCGCCTCGGCCGCCGATTCGACCTCCCGCGTCACCCTGTCCTCGATTTCCGTCAGCCGCGCCGCGTCGATTCCCCGCGCCGTGGTCAGCCAGGTCTCGTACATTCCGATCGGATCCCGCCTGCCCCACGACGCGAACAGACTCGCGTCGAAGAGATGCCGCGCCTCCCCCTCGTCATGAGTGGCGTGGCCGCCCATGCGGAAGGTCGTGGCGGTCAGGATCACCGGCCCGTCGCCGGCGCGGCAGCGCTCGACCGCCGCTCGCGAGACCGCGTACACGTCGAGGATATTGTTCCCGTCGCACGACATCCCCTCCACCCCGTACGCCCCGGCCATCGCCTCGCACTTCGCGCGCGAGTGGGCGTCGTTGCGGGTGCCGAGCGCCACCTGGTTGTCCTGCAGCACCACAACGAGCGGCACGCGCTGAGCGGCGGCGAGGTTCATCCCCTCGTGGAACTCGCCCGTCCACCGCGCCCCGTCGCCGACCCAGGTCATCGCGACCCGCTTCTGCTCCCGGAGCCGGAACGACAGCGCCAGGCCGGCGAACACGGGCACCAGGCTCGCCACGAACGACGTCGGGGGGATCACCCCCTTGCCGGGGTCGCCCGCGTGCAGGTCGCGCCCCTGAGTGATCGTGTCGTGCGTGCCCAGGTACGCCTTGAGCATCTCGACGAGCGGCACTCCCATCTCGTGGCCGGCGCCGGCGTTTCTTATCATGGGGCCCACGACGTCCCCCTTCTCGAGCGCGTGGACGTTGCCGATGGTCACCGCCTCCTCGCCCGTGCCGAGCCAGGCCTTGGAGATCACCCCCTGGCGTACCCACCGCTTGAGGGCGATGTCGTGAAGCCGGTTGCGCACCATCCCCTCGTACAGACGCAGCAGGACCGGCTCGTCGGGCAAATCGGCGGGCACCCGGGCCGCGAACGCCGACATCACGTCCGGATCCGGCGCCCATTCCACGTACTCAGGCGGATCGAAGGCCGGGTAGCGTCTCATATCGGGATGCGCCTCCCTTCGTTTCCAGCGGGGATCGATGGCGTCGAGGTCGGGTCAGTCTATCCCCGTGCGGCGCGGGTCGTCAATGCGTGCGGGGCCTTCGACGCCTCAGGGGGCGTCGATCAGAGCCGCCACCGCCCTCTCCACCTCGTCCCCGAGCAGGGCGCGCCCGCGGATGATCCCCTTCCGGTCCACCAGGTACGACATCGGGATCGCCTGCACGCCATACAGCCGCACCACAGGATCGGCCATCGCCTTGCCGCTCGCCAGCGTCGGCCACCCGGGCCGGTGCAGCTCGAGGAACTGGTCGACCAGGGCCAGGTCGTTGTCGAGGCTGACGCCGATGATCGTGAACCCCTTCGATCGGAACCGCTCGTAGGCCCGTTTGAGGTTGGGAAGCTCCTGCATGCAGGGCTGGCACCAGGTCGCCCAGAAATCCACGAGCACCACCTTGCCCCGCAGGCCGGACAGGGAGACCTCCCTGCCGCGCAGCGCGGTGCCGGAGAAATCGGGAGCGGGTCTGCCGATACCGAGCGTCTCGAGCTCGTGGACATACTCGCGGGCCGATCCGGAGTAGGCCCAGTTCGGGTGCTGCTCGGCCACGATCCGGAACTCCTCGAGGGCCTTGCCGGGGTCGGCCTCGAGCTGGTACCAGGTGCTGCCGATGGCGTAATGCGCGGCGGCGATGTTGGCCTGGTTCTTCGTCACGTCGATCGCCTTCTTCAGATCGGAGACGATGGCGGGGACCGCCTGCAGATAGGCGGCCTTCTTTGCCGCGAAGTCCGGGTTCTGCATGATGAACGGTCCGCCCACCTCCACCATGCGCATCACCGGGATCTGGGAGAAGACGCCGCGCAGGGCGGGCGAGTCGGCCGCGATCTCCAGCATCAGGTCGTACGCGTCGAAGAACCCGTCGATGTCGAAGCGCGCCGCCCGCATCTCCATCGCCCCGGCGAGCGCATCCGCCGCCTCGGGCGCATCGGGGTGCTCGCGGGCGAAGGCCACGAGATCGTCTGAGAGCGCCGGTCTCGGGTCGGGACGACGCCCGCCATCCGCCTGCCAGGCACGCACCTCATCTGCCACGCGCTTCTTGAGCGTATCGTACGCCGCCCGGGAGTCCACGGGCCGCGGCGGCGGTCCGGCAGGCTTCGAAGAGCACCCCGGCGAAACCAACACCACGAGCGCCATCGCGGCCACGAGCGCCTTCACGGGACCGTATCCCGAGGATCGCGTTGCCATGACCGGGATTCTGGATGCTCTGCCGCCGCCGGTCAAGTCCCGGGCGAACGCGGCGATCGGCCCGATATCCTGCCATATCAGGCTGTGCCTGCGTTGTTCGAGTGAGGAGACTGCTGAGTCCCGGGACCCTCAGGGGAAACCCGGCGCGGCGAGCCCGCGCTCGTCGACCCACCAGGGGATCCAGACGAGCGACGGCCTCCCGGCGCTGATGTCCGACTTGCGCGGCTTGAGCGCAATCGTCTCAAGCTGGATTCGCTCGGGGGCGAACGACTCCTGTACGCGCGCGATCTCCTCCGCCAGCTCAGACTCGAGCCGATCCAGCCGCGCCTTGAGACTCTCGGCTGATTCCACGGCCCGCGCGATGTCGCCCCTTTCGCGCGCGGCTCTCGCGGCGCCGCGCGCGGCGGTGGAGGCACGGCCCACCGTGCCTGCGCCGATGAGCTTGCGACCGAAGAGCGCGCCGAGCAGCGTGGCTCCCACGGATATGGCGGTCTGCGTCCGCTGCGCCTCGTACTGGCTCCGCTCGCGTTCCGTCCGCTGTTCCGCACGCCCGACACGATCCTCCAGGCTCGCCAGCTTCGGCGCATACTTGCGCTTGAGCGCCTCCACCTCCTCGTCGCGTCTCTCACGCGATTCGTGCGCCAGCCGCGCCCGGAAGTCCCCTTCCGACTCGCCGGACCGCGACACCGCAAGGAGGGCCCGGCAGCTCCAAAGCGTCACCTCCCGCTCGCGGTAGAGGAAACTCTCGAGCGCCTTCTGCCATGCCGCGTAGTTCTTCTCCCGGGAGGCGTCGGGCGGAAGCACCTCGAAGCCCGCGCCTGGCACCGGCTCCCTGTCCAGCCCCGCCGGCGCGTGGGCGAGCGTCGAGGCGGCCTCCCAGGGATCGCCGCCCGGCCCGGACACCAGCGGCGCCAGGAGCCACAGCTCCTCCCAGAAGTCGAGGCCCCGCCGGGCATCGACGTAATGCAGCCGCGCAGGGGCGAGCAGGCCCGGCCGGTACCGCAGCGTCTCGCCGGTACCCGCCTCGCGCTGCGGATGCAGGAACGCCACGTCGATCCCCGGCGGCAGCACCGGGCGGGAGCCGGGCGCCGGGCCGTCCGGCGGCGCCACCCGTTCCACACCGGAAGGCCGGGGTGGCTCGGGCTCTCGCGTCCGGCCGAGCGCGCGGATCTGATCCCGTGTGAGGGGGCCGCGAAGATAGCTGAGCGCCCACCGGGTGTGGAACAGGACCGGCTCGTCCTCGTGCACGTTGTTCATGAGGAAGACGCGGCTGGACAGCCCCGCGAGGGTGGACTCCATCCGCGCGCGGTCGAACCCGCGGCCGGCCGCCGCCGAGGCACCTTCGAGCCCTTCCAGGACTCGCGTCTTGTCGCGCTCGGTCTGGAGCCGTCCGAGAAACCAGGTGCCGGCATTGGACAGCCCCTTGTAGTCGAGATCGACCGGATTCTGTGTCGCGAGCGCGACACCGAGCCCGTAGGCGCGGGCCTGCTTGAGCAGTGTCAGCATCGGTGTCTTCGACGGCGGATTGGCCGAGGGGGGAAAGTAGCCGAACACTTCGTCCATGTAGAGAATCGCCCGTAGACTGCTCGTGCCCGACTGGGAGCGCACCCACGACAGAACCTCGTGCAGCAGGAGCGTCACGAAGAACATCCTCTCGGGCTCGGACAGATGCGCGATGGAGATGACGGAGAGCCGCGGGCGACCCTGCGTGGTGAACAGGAGGCGCTGGACGTCGAGCGGCTCGCCCTGCATCCAGGCCGCGTATCCGGGCGAGGCAAGCAGGTTGTTCAGCATGATGGCCAGCTCGAAACGCTCCGGCGCGGGATAGAAGGACTCGAGGTCCATCACGCCCACACGGTCGAATGGTGGCGTCTGGATCGCGCGGATCAGGTCCGACAGTTCGAGATCGCGTGACTCGCTCCATGCCCGGTCGAGGATGGTGGAGAGGAGGATGTGCTCCCGGCTCCGGATCGGATCGGCGCTCATGCCCAGCAGCCCGAGCAGGGACGACACCGTCCCCGCGATCCGATCACGAACCGCCTCGGTGTCGTCCGCCACGCGCGCGCCGGGAGCCGAGAAGGACCGCAGGACCCTGAGCGGAAGCCCGGCCGTGCTCCCGGGTGTGTAGATCGCCAGGTCCACCGCCGAGCGGAACGACCGGATACGCTCGCCGTCCTCGTCCCATTCAGCCAGCCCCCGGCGCCATCGCTCGGCCACCCTCCCGGCGTACTCCTCGACCGGGACCCCCTCGCGCCCGGCCTCGTCCGGGTCGACCCAGGGCGCGAAGTCGGCCGCCGCCAGGTCGGGGAAGGCCAGCGCCAGATTCGTGAGGTCGCCCTTCGGATCGATCGCGATGGCCGGAATGCCGTCGATCGCCGCCTCCTCGAGCAGCGAGACGCACAACCCCGTCTTTCCGCTCCCGGTCATGCCGACGCACACCGCATGCGTCGTGAGGTCCTTCGACTCGTACAGGAGCGGGGCGTCCGGGCGCGGGGTCCCCTCCGCGTCGACACGACGTCCCAGGTAGAAGACTCCGAGCTTCTCGAACGATTTCATGACGTCCATCCCGCCGGCGTCTCCGCGGACCAACGCGCGACCATCCGGACGGGGCCGACCCGCCGCACCGTCGAGTCCTCCATCCCCGCTTCGGCCAGAAGCTCCACCAGCTCGGCGGGCGTGAAGGCCCGGCGGATCGACAGCGGGCCGTCGTGGCGTGTCAGTCGGTTCTTCGATGTCACGCGCGTCAGCAACCACACGAGAGACAGGGCGAAGCGGTTGCGCGTCAGGTCGACGGCGACGACACCCAGACGCGCCACACGGCGCATCTCGTTGAGGGCCGCCACCGCCTCCTCGCGGCCGAGGTGATGCAGGAAGGTGGAGCAGATCGCGATGTCGACCGAGCCGTCCGGAAGCGGCAGACGGCATGCGTCCGCCTGCACGAAGAGCGCCGGATGCGCCGCCGGATGCCCGTTGCCCCCGGACGCGGTCCGTTGTCCATACCGGCGCGCCTCCTCGAGAACCTCGAGGTTGGCGTCCACCCCCACCCCGGCGAGCTCGATCCCGCGCGACCGGGCCCACCGGCCGAGCGACAGCGGAATGTCCGCCGACCCGGTGGCGACATCGAGCAGCGTCACCCGGCGCGGCCTTCCGGCGGCGTCGATCAGGGCTGCCACCTCGCGCACCATCAGACGCGTGCCGCCGAACCGGGCATTGTAGAGCCGCAGGTCCGACAGGGTGCCTTGCAGCTCTTTCTCGACGTATGCGCCGGAGTCGAGGATCTCGACTCCCGGCGCACGCCGGTTGCGGTGACCTTGACCCTTTTTGGAGGCGTCCATATCTTTGCCGGATGTTACCAGACGGGTCCGGGGGCGGCAACGAGAGGGCGGGACGCTCGACCCTCCTCTTCATCTTTTTCATTTCCGGCGCCAGCGGCCTGATCTATCAGGTGGTCTGGACCCGGAGCCTCATGCTCGTCTTCGGCTCCACGACCCAGGCCGTGAGCACGGTGCTGGCGGCGTTCATGGGCGGTCTCGCCCTGGGAAGCCTGCTGGCGGGCCGCCGCGGGGACCGCCTCACGAATCCGCTGAAAGCCTACGCCTGGCTCGAGCTGGCGATCGCCGTGACGGCCGTCGGCGTGCTGGGGATCCTGCCGGCGCTCACGCCGATCTATCGCGCGGCGCACGATCTGGCCGGCGCCTCCCCCGCTGCGCTCGACCTGCTGCGGTTCCTCCTCGCGGGCCTGGCGCTGCTGCCACCGACGACCCTCATGGGCGCGACGCTGCCGATCCTCAGCGCCCACGCGGAGAGGATGCCGCGGGAGGGCTCGAACGGAGAGCCGGTGCGCGGGTCCGGCGCGGGCGCCCTGTACGCCGCCAACACAATCGGCGCGGTCGCCGGAACGGCCATCGCCGGTTTCGCCCTTCTGCCGGCGCTCGGCATGACCCGCTCGGCGCTCGTGGCCGCCGCGGCGAACCTCGCCGCCGCGGTCGTGGCCCGGCGGCTCTCGGCACGCCGCGCGACCGCCGCACCCGCGACGCTCGAGCGCACGGAGGCGCACTCGCCCCGGGTAGGGCCCCGGTTCGCCGCCCTGCTCCTGGTCTTCGCCGCATCCGGAGCGGGAGCGCTCGTGTTCGAGGTGGTCTGGACGCGGATCCTCTCGCTGGTGCTCGGCTCGTCCACCCAGGCGTTCACGATCATGCTCACCACCTTCCTCACGGGGCTGGCGCTCGGAAGCGCTTTCGCCACGAAGCTCCTGCCCCGGATCCGGAAGCCGTTTTTCGCCTTCGCGATGGTGGAGCTGGGAGCCGGCGCCACGGCGCTGCTCGGGGTGACCCTGTTTCCGGAGCTGCCGTATGCCTTCATCGCGCTGTTCCGCAGCGTCGGTGCGGCTCCGCTGGCGCTCGACGCCGGACGGTTCCTGATCGCCGGGGCGGTGATGCTGCCCACGACCCTGATCCTGGGCGCGGCCTTTCCGATCGCGGCACACGCGGCGCTCGAGGACGGGCTGCTGGTGTCACGCCGGATCGGAGTCCTGTATGCGTGGAACACGGTGGGCGCGATCGTCGGGTCCACCGCCGCCGGGTTCAGCCTGATCCCCGCGCTGGGGCTTCAGGGCACGCTCGTGGCCGGCTGCCTGATCCTGCTGGCGTCCGGGACGCTGCTGGTCGCGATCGGCCCGGGAGACCGGGCACCGGCGCGGCTCGGTCTTGCCGCCCTGCTCGTGGTCTGCCTGACGGGGCTGGCGGTCGGCACGCCGCCCTGGAACCGCGCGGTGATGACGAGCGGCGTCTTCCAGTACGCGCCGCGGTACATGAGCCAGTTTCATTCCCGGCGGCAGTTCCTCGACTATCACCGGGACCTGCGGCAGCTCTTCTACGAGGACGGCCCCACCACGACGGTGGCGGTCGAGCGCCGGCCCGAGAGGCTCGAAGGCAAGGTCAACACCGTGCTGTCGGTCAACGGCAAGGTCGACGCGTCATCCGTGGGCGACATGGAGACGCAGGTGCTGCTCGGCCAGCTCCCGCTGCTGACGGTCGCGCACGCGCGGTCGGTGATGGTGATCGGGATGGGCAGCGGCGTGAGCGCCGGCTCGGCCCTCACCCATCCGATCGATCGGCTCGCGATCGTGGAGATCGAGCCGGCCATCGTTCGGGCGGCCGAGCTGTTCTCGGACATCAATGGCAGGCCCTTGCGCGACCCGCGCACCACCCTGCGCATCAACGACGCGCGCAACGACCTTCTCGTGTCGGACGAGCGATACGACGTGATCATCTCCGAGCCGTCCAACCCGTGGATCAGCGGCCCCTCGAAGCTCTTCACCCGGGAGTTCTTCAATCTCGCCCGCTCGCGGCTCACCGAGGGCGGCATCCTGTGCCAGTGGGTGCAGCTCTACGGGCTCGACGCCCCGACCCTGTCCTCCCTGCTCCGGACCTACGCGGATGTCTTCCCGCACCGCGCGATCTTCAAGGGGGCGGGCGGGGACCTGCTGGTCCTGGGGAGCATGGAGCCGATCACGTTCGATCCGGAGACGATCGGCGCGCGGATGGCCCGGCGGGAAGTGAGAGCCGACCTCGGCCGGGTGGACGTGGATTCGGTGGCCGACCTGCTGGCCCGTTTCCGGGCGGGTGACGAAGGTATCGACCGGTTCGCTGCCGCCGACGGCGATGCGCCGCTCAACACGGACGACAACGCGCTGGTGGAGTTCGCGGCCGCGCGCAGCCTCTACCGGGACGACGGAATGGAGAACGACCGTCGGCTGCTGGCCCTTCCCGACAACATCCTGCGCCATCTGACCGCGGCATCGATCGACTCGGATCTGCCCGCCCGGGTGGCGGCACGCCTGACCGGACAGGGGCTGCTGGATCGCGCCGAGGCGTTGATCCGGGCGGCGCTCGACGCACAGCACCCGGGACAGCCCGCGAGGACCGCGCGTCTGCTGGCCCTGTCAGGCGATGTGATGATGAAGCGTGGGGACGCCCGGGCGGCGCGTGCCGCGTGGAACGAGGCGCTCCGCCTGGAGCCCCATCAGCCGGCCGCCACGCGGGGTCTTGCCTCGCGTCTTCGTCACGAAGGGAAGATCGGCGCCGCCGAGACGATGCTCGCCGCGCTGCCCGACGACCCGGGCTGCCGGCTGGACCTCGCGTTCCTGCGTCTGGAGCGAGGAGACGCGCGCGGCGCGATCGAGACTCTGCGGCCGCTCGCCGGGCCCGACCCGGGCTGGGAGCCCGGGATCGCGGCCCTGGCCAGCATGTGCCGCGGCCGGGCCCTGATGGCCGCGGGGCGGCCCGCCGACGCGATCGTGGAGCTGCGCCGCTACTTCGACGACTACCCCGGCTTCCCGCACCCGGCGGAGCAGAGTATCGAGGCGGCGATCGATCTGGCCCGCGCGTACATCGCCACGGGCCGGGAGGTGGAGGCCGTCGCGCAGTTCCGCGTGGTCACGGGCCTGAGCGATTCGCTGGCCGGCTGGAACCGCCGCCAGTCCGAGGAGGCGCTCGAGCACGGCGACCTGACCTCCGCCGTCTCACACATACGCGAGGCGCTGCGATGGAAGCCGGGCGACACGGTGGCCCTGCGGATGCTGGGCGCGGCGCTGAACCGGACAGGACCGGTGGACGAGGCGATCGAGACCTGGAGCGATCTCGACTCGAGGCTCAACGGCGATGGCGAGGCGTTGCGCAACATCGCCGGCCTGTCGCTGCGCCGGGGACGCCCGGGCGACGCGCTCGATGCGTTCCGGCGTCTCAGGACGATCGAATCCGACCCGGAGGCGATCGCACGCATCGACGCTGCCATTCATGAGCTGGAGGGAGCGGATCGGCAGCGCAGCGCGCTCTCCGGAGGCGCCGAATGACCCTGTGCTATAGTCCCGTCATCAGGCGAATCCCGATCGCGCGGTGAGTCCGCCCCGCGCTCCCTGGGCGAGCGTCGTCTCCCCCCTCACCCACGCGTCGTAGCGCGCATCCCGGACGGCCTCCGCCTCGCACAGCCAAATGCAGATTGGAGGAACGTCATGACCTCACATCGAACGGCATGGATCCGTTTCTCGCTCTCGGCCGGCATGGTCGCCGCGCTGTTTCTCGCTCCCCTTCCCGCCAGGGCGCAGACCGGCCCTGAGGGCACGAATCCAGCAGCAGGGGAAGACACAGCCCGAGCGGGAGGAGAAGCCGGCCGACGACTCGACACCTCGCGGGCTGATGCTCCTGTACCTGAAGGCCTGCCGCGATCGCGATTTCGCCCAGGCGGGCGAGTACCTGGACACCACGGATCTCCCTCCCGTCGCGAAGGGGCTCCAGCCGGCGACGATGGCATGGCAGCTCAAGGTGGTGCTGGATCAGAAACTCTGGATCGACCCGGACGACCTGAGCGACGCGCCCGAGGGGGACGTGGAGGACGGTTCGTCGAAGCGGGACCGTGTCGGAACGATCGAGACGGATCGCGGCGACGTGGACGTCATGCTCGAGCGTGTCACCGACGAGAACGGTCTCGAGGTGTGGCGCATCGCCTCGGGGACGGTGGCCCGCATTCCGGCGCTGTATCAGCGGTTCGGATACGGGCCGCTCGGCGAGTACCTGCCGGACATCTTCTTCGAGCTGGTGCTGTTCCGTATCCAGCTGTGGCAGTGGATCGGACTCTTCGCGCTGCTGCCGCTGACCTATCTCGCGTCCTGGCTGGCCCTGTGGCTCGTCCAGCAGACCGTCCGGCCGCTGGTGTCCCGAACGCGCACATCCATGGACGATCGCCTGCTGGGCGCGGTGCTCGGTCCCGCCCGTCTCGGCCTGGCCGTCGCGCTGTTCGCGCTGGGGGTTCTGGTGCTGCAGCTCTCGATGCCCGCACAGAAGGCGTTCAACCATCTGGAGGCCGCGGCGGTAATCGTCGCCGTCTGCTGGCTGGCCCTGAGGATGATCGACGTCTCCTCGGAGATTCTGGAGAGGCGGCTGGAAAAGGAGAACCGGCAGGCCGCCGTGAGCGTCCTGCCCCTGGGCAGAAGGACGGTCAAGGCCATAGCGTTACTCTTCGCGGCGCTGGCCGCGATCCAGAACTTCGGTTTCAACGTGACCGGCATTCTCGCGAGCCTCGGGATCGGCGGCCTGGCGATCGCGCTGGGCGCGCAGAAGTCGCTGGAGAACCTGTTCGCCGGACTGTCCCTGATCAGCGATCAGCCTGTCAGGGTCGGGGATTTCTGCCGGTTCGGCGACTCGCTCGGCACCGTCGAGGACATCGGGTTGCGTTCCACAAAGATCCGCACTCTGGACCGCTCGGTCATGGCGGTGCCCAACTCCCAGTTCGCCGAGATGCATCTGGACAACCTGAGCCGGCGCGACAGGATCCGCCTCAACATGCTGCTCGGCCTGAGATACGAGACCAGCGCCGATCAGCTCAGACACGTCCTGCTGGGAGTCAGGAGGATGCTCATCTCGCACCCGAAGGTGGATCTCGAGCCGTTCTGGAGGGTGCGCTTCGTCGGGTTCGGCGACTACTCGCTCAACATCGAGGTGTTCGTCTACGTGAAGACGCAGGATTATGGAGAGTTCTGCGGGATCCAGGAAGACATCCTGCTGAGGATCATGGACATCGTCGAGGCAAGCGGCTCCTCCTTCGCGTTCCCCTCCCAGACGACCTATCTCGGCCGCGATTCGGGGCTGGACGAGGATCTCGTCCGCAAGGCCGAGAAGGAGATCCGGAAGCTGCGGGAGGAGCACGGGATGCCCTTCCCGGACTTCACGGACAAGGAGATGGACCGGATCCGGGGACAGCTCGACTACCCGCCGGAAGGCTCGGTGCTCGTGCAGACGAAGTAGCGGATCGGAAACGCTCTCAGGGGCGGACGCGGCGCGCGCGAGGCATGCGCGCGGGGGGTGTGGCGACGGGGTAGCAGGCGGTGGCGAGACCGGGAATCGAGAGCATCGGCACGGCATCCTCACCGCACAGAAGGACGACCTCCTGACGGGGTCTCATCTCGCGGAACATCATGAGCGCGGTCAGCTCCCCCGCGCTGAAGGAGAACATGTTGACGATCAGCGTGTCGACCCCGCCTTCGAGGCACGAGGCGATCGCTTCGCCGAGGCTGTCCACTGTTCCGATCCGGGCGTTCCTTCCACAGGACATCAGCGCCTGGTCGATCGCCTCGCGGGGTCCGACCTTGCAGATCAGGACCCGCCGCTTATCGCGTTTTCTCCGAGTTCCTGTCTTTTTCAACGGTCTCATGGCTCTCTCCGGCGTCGTGCCGGGCTGACGCCGGCCTCCTGCCCATACGGATGCAAAAGAGAGACCAAGGGTTACACGGATCGTCTGGCGGGAGTGAAAAGAGGGATCAGACCCTGCCGGTGCGCCGCGTCTTGGCGACGAGGACCTCGCGCGTGCCGGTCTTGAGCTGGGCCAGACGCACCACGCTGAACCTCGAGAAGAGCGAGTAGATCTCGCGGTTCTGGTAGTGGCTGCCCGGCAGGGATCGGCCGGCAGCCGGCTCCAGGGACAACCGCTCCTCGTCCATGATCCGGTACCGGCCCGAGATGCTCGGAGAGCTGACGGTGGGGCCCGGAAAGTACGCAAGCACGGCGCCGCCGTCGAGAAGCAGCTTGCGCAGTGTCTCGGCGAACCCGATCGCCTCCTCGTAGGGCAGACGGGCAATCGAGTCCCAGGCCAGAACTCCCGAAAAGCTGCCTGGAGGGTAGTTCAGAGGGGAGAGCGGCACCCTGGGAGCCGGGTGCGCGCTCTCCTCGACCTTGCGCGGGCCCCGTGACGGACCCGCCGATGGCGCCGCGACGGCCGCCTTCCCCGGCACGGGGAGGCTCTCCACCGACACACGACAGCCACGTGCTCCCAGAAAAGCGATGTTGCCCCCGCAGAGGATCCCCAGATCCAGCACCGCCGGATGCGGATCGACGCGATGGATTCTCCTCAGGAAATCAGCCAGGCACTGGCTGGGGAAATCCACGGTCGAGGCGCGAGGGGCCCGCTGACCTGGCCTGGCCGATGTCATGGTAGACCGCTCCCTGAGTCGTTCGAGCATCCGACCCTCTTGCGTGAGGGGCTTTACTGGATCGCTTTACCGGCCTGGGCGGCCTGGGCCACCTGGACGGCGGGCGCGCCGGCGTTCTTTTCCTTCTGGACGGGCTGATTCTTCTGTCGATCGGCGTTCTCGTGGCGGGCTTCCACCATGTCCACACTGCCCTTGAACTGGGCGCCATCGGACACGGCGATGCGCGGCGCTCGGATATCACCCACCAGACGGCCCGTATCGGTCAGGTCGACCTTCTCGTCCGCCAGCACGTTGCCGGTCACCTCGCCGACGATCGTGATGTTCTTGGCGTGGATGTCCGCATGGACCCGTCCGTTGGGGCCGATCGTCAGGTTGTGATCCTTCAGATCGATGCGCCCCTCGACCCGGCCCTCGACCGTCAGGTCCTCGCTGCCCGAAACCTCTCCCTTGATGAACAGCGACTGACCGATGTTCGCGGTGTTGGCTCGGCTCTGGAAGGCGGGTGCTGCGGCCGTACGGGGCATTTCGTTACGCGCCGGCTGCGGCTCGAACCGGTCCCGATCGGCCTCTTTCCTGTCCCACATTGCGGAATCCTCCGTTATGGCGGGGTTGTCGACGTCGGCCCCGCGGGGTCGGGGCCGTACCTTGAACTTGACGGGTGAAACATTGTGACCGTAACAAAAAGTGTCAAGGTCCCGAAGACCCCGACGATCGCTCGCCCCCAAAACACAAAAACCCCGCGACAGGCTGCGGGGCCCTTCGGGTGCCGTCGTCATGATCGGGTACGAGTGTTCATTCTACACGTTCGCCCCTGCCTGTCAAACCTGAATCACCTGCCCGGAACACCGGAATCCCTGTGCTAGAATCGAGTGGATTCAACCACTTACACGAGAGTCGCGGATGCCTCGGAAGAAGAAAAAGGCCGATCCTCCCACCCTCCTGCTGCCGCCGCCGGCGCCGGCCGAGGCCGGGCTCGAACGTCCCGCCGACACCTTCCGCCACTACATGCGGCAGGTGGTCCGGTACCCGCGTCTCACGCGCGAGGAGGAGCACGAGCTGGCGATGCGATACCGCGAGTTCGGCGACGCCGCGGCCGCCTACCGCCTCGTGACGGGCAACCTGCGGCTGGTGGTCCGGATCGCGCTGGAGTATCGCCGCACCTTCCTCAACCTCCTGGACCTGGTCCAGGAGGGGAACATCGGGCTGATCCAGGCGGTTCGAAAGTACGACCCGCTGCGCGGCGTTCCGTTCTCCTCGTACGCCGCCTGGTGGATCCGCGCCTACGTCCTCAAGCACCTCCTGGATCACTGGAGCATCGTGAAGGTGGGAACGACCAACGCCCGCCGCAAGCTGTTCTTCAACCTCAAAAAGGAGAAAGCACGGCTGGAGCAGGCCGGTATCACGGCCGGGCCGAAGCTGCTCGCCGAGGCGTTCGACACGACGGAGCAGGACGTGGTGGACGTGAGCAAGGCGCTGCTCGGGCGCGACCTCTCGCTCGACGCACCCGTCAGCGACGAGTCGGAGCGCGCCGTGTGGGAGACGATCCCCACCGCGGCGCCCTCCCCCCACGAGGCGGTGGCCCAGCAGGAGCTGCGCGAGATCCTGCGCGACAAGCTGGCCGCCTTCAGCCGGGATCTCGACGAGCGGGAGCGGTTCGTGCTCGAGCGCCGCCTGATCGCCGAGGAGCCGGTCACGCTGCAGGCGATCGGCGACGAGTTCGGGTTGACGCGCGAGGCCGCCCGGCTGATCGAGAAGAAGGTGATCGGCAGTCTGCGCGACTACCTGAGAACCGAGCTGAAGGATCTCAGCGTCTTCGAGGTCGCCGACGAGAAGGATCACAAGCCCGAGTCGCCCGCGGCGGTCGAACGCCGGCGCAAGCGCGCCGGGGGGTGACCCGGCTACTCGAACATATCCCCTGAGACCGCCTCCGGCCGGATGCCGACATAGGCACAGCGGAACCCCCGCGTCCCCTCGTCGAGGCACGACGACGCCGGTTTCCCGCTCTCATCGACCATGTCGACCCGAGGCACGACCGCGCGGGCGAGGCGGGCCAATCCGCCGAGAGCCTCGATCATGGCGTCGGGCGCGTGCGACGGTCTCACTTGTCCTTGATGGCCGCCTGCACCTTCTGCGCGAGATCGGGCGTGATCTGGGCCACACCGTGATCCTTCGAGGCGTGCTCCCCCGCCTTCTTCATGACTTCCTCGGTGTCCTTGCCTTCGATGACGGCGTTGCAACCCGGCATCAGAATCGCCGCACCTGAGTGTCTTCGACATGGCCGTTCCTCCTATGATTTCGGGCAGGCCGCTTCGCGCAGCATCGCGGCGACCTTGTCCTGTCCGAGCAGCTTCACGAAGCTCCCGAGCCGCGGGCCGGAATCCTGGCCGGTCAGCACATTGTAGATCAGCCGGAAGAACTCCTTCGGCTCCATGCCCGACTCGCGGGCAATCGCGAAGGCGCGAGACTGGATCTCCTCCGCCTCGCCACCGGGCGTGGCGTCGAGGTCATCGGCGAGTGCCCTGACGACACGGGCCCGCTCCGGCGTCAGCTCGGGTCGGACGCGCCCCGGCAGGATCTGGTCCTTCACGTAGGCCGACGCGTAGCCGATGAGCGTCTGAAGGGCCGGGTCGCTCGCCGGGATCGCTCCCTTGTAATGATGCACGTAGTCCCGCACCACGTCCGGCGAGGGAACCCCGATGGCGCCGATCAGCCCGAACAGCATCGAGTACGACACGGGATACTCGTACGGGCAGGAGGCCGGCAGTTCGGGCTGGATGAACCCCAGCTCGTCGCGGCGGCCGTCCTCGCGGGGCGGCTCGGCATAGTGTCGCTGCAGGAGCTGCAGGTACTCGTCCACCGAGCGGGCCACGACCTCCCAGGTGAGCTTCTTGGCCTTGCGCGGGTCCTTGAGGATGAACAGGAGGAGCGATTCCTTCGGGGCGTACGACAGCCAGGTGTCCACCGTCAGGCCGCGTCCGACCGACTTGGAGATCTTCCGCCCCTGCTCGTCGAGGAACATCTCGTAGAACGACTGCACCGGGCCGCCGCGTCCCTTGCCCGCGATGATCCGGCAGATCTTCGCCGAGAGCGCGGCCGACTCAATCAGGTCCTTGCCGTACATCTCGTAGTTGACGCCCAGCACGTACCAGCGCAGCGCCCAGTCGACCTTCCAGCCGACCTTCACCTTGCCGTCCAGGATGCTCACCGTGCCCGAGGCGCCGCAACCGGCGCTTGCCGGGCGAGGGCTCGGGCCGGCCTCGGCCTCGTCGTCATCCGGTGACGGATCGTCTCCGAGAGCGCCGGCCCTGTCCCCCTCGCAGACATAGGTCACCGTGAGCGCCGCGGCGTCGTACCCGGTCACCCGGGTGCCGTTGATCCGGCCGCACGACTCGCAGATCGGGAAGAAGGGAGACCAGCTCGCGCGTTTCTCCTCCCGGATCGTCGGCAGGATTACCTCGCGCACCGCCTCGTAGCCGGCCATGATGCGGGTCAGCCCGTCGTTGAAGGCGCCGGACGCGTACTGCTCGTGGCTCGAGGCGAATGTGTAGCGGAAACCGAACCAATCGAGCATCTCGCGCAGCCGGGCGTTGTTGTGGCCTCCGTACGAATCGTGGCATCCGAACGGATCCGGTACGTGCGACAGCGGCTTGCCCAGATGCGGTGCGAGCGCCTCGGCCGGCATGTTGAGCGGGACTTTGCGCAGCCCGTCCATGTCGTCGGAGAAGGCGACGAGGGTCCAGGGTCTGCCGCTCAGATCCTCGAGCGCGGTGCCGACCCAGGTCGTCCGCGCCACTTCCGCGAAGGTCCCGATGTGCGGCGCGCCGGAGGGGCCGTACCCGGTCTCGAGCACGATGTTCGACGCGGCGGGGAAGGTCTTGAGGATCTTCTCCGCTTCCTGGTAGGGCCACAACTCCTTCGGCATGACGGCGAGGATAGCACAGGCGCGGCGCGGGGCCGGACGTCAGGAAGGATCGGTCGGCGGGGGCGGAGCCGGCGCTTCGGCGGCGTCGGCGGGCGGGAGATTCGGGTGCGGCACCAGGCGGCCTTCCTGGTACGAGAACCCGATCGCGTCGTTCCAGTTGAATTTGCGATCGATGATGATCGCCTCCTTGATGCAGAAGGTCTCGCAGATTCCGCAGGAGACGCACGTCTTCTCGTCCACCGTCGCGATCCTGGAGGACATGTGCGGCGCCTCGCCTTCCTCGACGCCCGGCGCGGGGATGAGGCTGATGCAGTCGAAGGGACAGGTGTCGATGCAGTACTCGCATCCCGAGCAGAGCTCCGGGATCACCACCGCCTTCGGGATGTCCTTGGCCTTGATCCTCTTCACAAGATCGCCGTGCTGGTCCACGATGGCGTCGTACGGACAGTAGATGCCGCACACGCCGCAGTTGATGCACAGCTCCGGCTCGATCACGTAGATGTTCTTCTTGATCCCGGAGATCGCATGGGTGGGGCACTTGATGTCGCAGATCGAGCAGCCGACGCACTCCGAGGTGATGTAGTGGGCCCGCCACTCCACCGCGTCGCTTCCGTCGTGCACCGGCGCGGCCTTTTCGAACTCGACCGTCTTGTGCGCGCCGAGCGCGGCCTCGGTGGAGGATGTCTTGGGAACCTGGATGACGGCCATCCTGTTCCAGTACCGCTCCACGAAGGTGCGGGCCGGATCGGTCAGGTCGAACCGGAGGGTGAACTCGCGCGGAAAATCGGACACGTAGTCGCACAGATGCGCCACCAGCGGGTCGTCCATCGACGCGCGAACCGTCAGCGTATTGTCACCCAGATCGACGCGCACCTTGTAGTCGGGCATCGCGTCGGGCATCCCGTAGCGGTACTTGAGAGGATGGTTGGGTACGACCGTGGGGAACAGGACCGTCACGAGGAACCGATCCTCCTCGTCGGTCAGGTCGTAGACGAGCCCCTTGCGTCGCTCGGCCTCGAAGGGGTCCTCGGGATCCTGGCGGTGCTCCAGCCAGCGGGCTTCCCACCCTTCGACTTCTGCGAGGCCTTCGATTGTGACGTCGGTCGCCGCGGGCATCCGCGAAAAATACTCCAGGATGCCCTTTGCGTCAAGGCCTCGACAGCGCGAGAACCCGGCCGATCAGCGAGATCGCCTCCTTCGCCTGGGCACCCGGATCGTCGATCGGCGCGCTCACCATGATCCGGATCCGGATACGCGCCCGCTTCGTGATCGGCTCGCTGAAGAAACCGTGAGACTCCGCGGCCAGCTCGAGGAAGAGCCCCTGATCGGCGTAGTCGAACACGCCGGTGACCTCGACCGTCGACCCCGCGGCAAGGACGACACTCTTCGAATCGTCCACGTGGATCCACCCCCTCGGCGTCAGGGTCGGGACCTGCATCTCGCTTCCGCGTATCACCGGCTCGTGCAGGCTCACCTTCAGAGGAAACATCTTGTGCTCGACCACCTCGGCCACCTGAGACAGCGCCGACCTGTCGAGCGCCTCGGCCCGATGCACCGTTGCGACGACCGACGCCGCCACGGCGGCGATCACGGCCAGCGATCGTAAGCGATGTCCTCTCATGGTGCACACCTCGATGTGCGATGTGGTGTAACGTCTCTTTCGCGCGCCGGTTACACCATCGTAACCGGGAGTTTTCCGCACGGTTTTCCACAGAAGCTGTGGAAAGATCGTCGCTCATTCTAGCAGTCTCTTCGGTCACCCGCCCGAACATCCTTATGATCTTGACAGCCGACAGGGACCTTCCTAAGATCGGGGCCTGCTCGAGACGGCCAGTGGCGCTATCGTCTAGGGGTTAGGACGGGTGGTTCTCAGCCATCAAACCGGGGTTCGAATCCCCGTAGCGCTACCAGGCTGCTCCTCGTCGCCGGTGCGGCCGCGCCCCGCGCCATCGCCCCTTCATGGGAGGCATGCATGGCTCGAACCGCAGCCGGAACGCCACGCCGGATTCTGTTCGTCGAGGCAGACCCCGTTCTCCGCTCCGCCGTCGCTTCGGCGTTTGGCGAGAGCGGGCTCGATGTCGAGCTGACTCCGGCCGGCTCCGCCGCCGAGGCACTTGCCGCGCTCGATGAGGCCGGCGCGGAGGTGATGCTCCTGCCCACGCGCCTGCCCGATCTTCCGGCATCGGATCTGCTTCGGGAGGCTCTTGCGCGACACCCGCACCTGCGCGTCCTCGTCCTGGCCGATGACGAGAGCGAGACGTCGGCCGTCGCGTATCTGCGCGACGGCGCCGCGGACTATCTGCCGCTTCGAGGCTGCGCGCTGGCCCGACTGCCTCATCTGTGTCTGAGGATGGCGGAGGAGTCGGCGATGCGGTCCGCCGCGCGCAACGCCCCCACCCTGGTAACGCCGGCCGCCGATCGGCCCCGGCCCGGGACCGACCGGTTCCTGGCCGCCCTGTCGCACGATCTGCGCGCCCCGCTCGCCGGGCTGGTGGCTCTGCTCGACATGCTCTCGGCCGGGACCGACGGTCCGCTGACACCAGCGCAGAGCTCGAGGCTCGCGCGGATCCGGTCGACGGTGGATCGACTCGTGGCCATCGCCGGACAGGTCGGGGATCTCGCCCTGGTCGAATCGGGCCGGCTCGCCCTCGCCGGCGGCACGGTGGACCTCGGCGGGGTGGCGCTGCTCGCGGCACAGGACACCGAGTCCGGGGCCCGTGCGCGCGCCGTGGATGTGCAGCTCGGGCTCGAGAGCGGGCTGCCGCCGGTGCGCGGGGACGCCGCGCGGATCCGGCAGATCCTGGTGATCCTGATCGGCAACGCCCTGCGGCACGCCGGTCCGAGCGCGCTCGTGATCGGCGCGAGCCGCCGCGGCGCGATGGTGGAGGTGACGCTCCGGGGGACGCCCCCCGCCCGGTCCGGCGGCCCGGACGGGGACGTCGCGGCGCCGGGCGCCAACGGCGGGGTCCCCGCGCTGGATCTTTCTGTGGCGCGCGGCCTGGTCGCACTGCACGGAGGTCACCTGAGACTGTCGTCCGATCCGGGCGCCGCATGGGAGGCTTCGTTCACGCTGCACGCCGCTTCCGACGACCGCCAACGCGCGGACGCACCCGAGGAGCTGCGGCCACGGACCTGATCGGGACGACCCGACCATGAGGCTCTCCGAGCACGAGCGCCCCACCCGCACACACTACGCCGTGCTGATAATGGCGTGGGCCGGCTGGCTGTTCGACTTCTATGATCTCGTCCTGTACACCTTCCTGCTGGACCCGATCGGGCGCGACCTAGGATTCGGCCGGGGCGAGCACGCGTGGATTCTGTCGCTGTCTCTGGGCGCCACGGCGGTGGGCGGCCTCGTGTTCGGCGCCCTGGCCGACCGGGTCGGACGCAAGACCGTGCTGCAGTGGACGATCCTCACCTACAGCGCCGGCGTGCTTCTCAGCGGCCTGGCCCCGGGCCTCTGGTCGCTCGCCGCGTTCCGGATCCTGACCGGTCTCGGGGTCGGGGGCGAATGGGCGACCGGGCACGCCCTGGTCTCGGAGGTGTTCCCCCCGCGGCTGCGCGGCCGGTTCGGGGCCCTGATGCAGACCGGCGCGCCGCTCGGAGTGGGCCTCGCCGCGATCATCGGCTCGTTCGTCGCGCCGGTCATCGGCTGGCGTGCGACGTTCATCCTCTCCGCGCTGCCGGCCCTGATGGTGACGGTGATCCGGCGGCATGTCCCCGAGTCGGATGTCTGGCTCGAGTCGGCCGCACGGGGCCGGGGACCCGGTGACGGCCTCCTCGGCACGCTGCGGGAGCTGCTGGGGCGCAGCATGCTCTGGCGCACCGTGCGGGCGCTGGTGCTCACCACCTGCAACATGTCCGCCTACTGGTTCACCTTCATCTGGCTTCCCACCTATCTGCGCGACGAGCGGGGACTCGGCATCGTCAAGTCGGGGCTCTGGGTGCTGGTGATCGTGACGGGCGAGCTGATCGGATACCTGTCGTTCGGCGTGGCCTCCGACCGGTGGGGCCGCAAGCCGGCCTTCACGCTCTACTCCTGCCTGATGGGGACGGGGCTCCTGGCGATCACGCTGGGATGGAACGTCGTGTCGGCGCAGCCGGCGCTGCTGCTCGCCTCGATGGCGATCGTCGGGATCGGCACCGGAACATGGTCCAACTTCGGGCCGTTCTTCTCCGAGCTTTTCCCCACGCGGCTGCGCAGCACCGCCATGGGGACGATCTACAACGCGGCGCGAGGCGTCCAGTTCGCCGCGCCCCTCGCCGTGTCCGCCATCGCGGCATCGTACCGTCTGGCGGGGGGAATATCCGTCGCGGCAGGCTTCGCTTTCCTGGCGGCCGGGTGGGTATGGACACTGCCCGAGACGCGCGGGCGCGTCATCCGGGCGGACGAGTGACGACCTGCAGAAAGTGATGGAGTCGGTGCGCGGGAAATTCTATAGTGGCCGGGACACGAGAGGGACGATGAGAAGACTCCTCATGATCACTGCGGCTCTTGCGGCGGCGTTCGCGCTCGGCGCGCCGGCCGTCCGCGCGGGCGAGACGCCCGCCCTGCGGATGCACGTTGTCGAAAAGGGCCAGACACTCTACTCGATCGCACGGCAGTACGGCGTCCCGCTCGCCCGGATCGTCTCGCTCAACGGCATCGTCAACCCGTCACGGATCCTCGCCGGCTCACGGCTGATCGTGCCGGGCCCGGCCGGTCTCGCCGGTGATGCCTTCCCGTCGCTCCTCTGGCCCACCGAGGGGAGGGTGGTCTCGCGCTACGGACGTCCCCGCCGGACGCATCGCCATCAGGGGATCGACATCGGAGCCAGCCGGGGCACTCCCATCAGGGCGGTGGCCGACGGCGTCGTCAGCGTGGCCGCGGAGAAGCGGGGCGACTACGGGAGGCTGGTCACCATCCAGCATGACGACGGCCTGGTGTCGTATTACGGGCACAACATGAAGAACCTGGTCGCCGTCGGCCAGCACGTCACGGCGGGCACCATCATCGCGCTGGTGGGACATACCGGCAACGCCTCGGGCGACCATCTGCACTTCGAGCTGCGCTGGAAGGGCGTCCCGATCGACCCGCTGCTGGCCCTCAATCCCCCGGTCACCGCGCGGAACCGCGCGCGATCCACGCCGGTCGAGGCTCCCTCGGCTCAGCGCTGAGGCGGCTCGCCCCGGTAGGACGCCACCGACGACTCGGTCTCCCAGAGTCTGACCTCGCGCACCGGGAAACCCCGCCGGCGCGCCTCGTCGTGGATTTCCTTCGCGATCGCCTCGGCCGTCGGATTGACCTTCATCGTGTAGAACGGCTCGCCCATGCCGGACAGCGCCTCGCAGAGGGGATCGTCCTCCCGCAGCAGCATCCGATGGTCGAGGTTCGCGACGATCCAGGCCTGCATCGCGTCGCCGATCTCGGAGAAGTCCACGACCATCCCGAGCCGGTCCAGCCGGTCGGCCGCCAGCTCGATCTCCACCCTCCCGTTGTGGCCGTGCGGATGGATGCACTTGCCCTGATACTCGAGCAGGCGGTGGCCATAGCAGAAGTAGACGGTTTCGGTGACGGTATACATGGCACCGGACGGTAACACAGCCCCGGCGCGGCAGCAACGCGGGTCCCGGTCGCGCTGCTTGACCCTTTTCGGCCCACGGAAGTAGACTGACTTCAATCCCTATGAGAGCCCTCGTCAAGGAACGGCCCGGCAAAGGTCTCGTCCTCAAGCAGGTGCCCGAACCCCGCTGCGGACCCCGCGACGTGCTGATCCGCGTGAAGCGGGTCGGGCTGTGCGGGACGGACGCACATATATATGACTGGAATACCTGGGCGGCGGGCCGGCTCCGCCCTCCCGTCACGATTGGCCACGAGTTCGCCGGCGTGATCGAGAAGGCGGGCTCCGAGGTGACCGGCCACGCCGAAGGCGATCTCGTCACCGCCGAAGGGCATATCTCGTGCGGGATCTGCCCGCAGTGCCGTACCGGCAACGCCCACATCTGCCGGTACGTGAAGATCATCGGCGTCGACATCGACGGGGCGTTCGCCGACCTGATCGCGATGCCGGCCTCCAACATCTGGAAGATCGACCCGGAGATCCCGCTCGACATCGCCGCCATCCACGACCCGCTGGGCAACGCGTTCCACACGGTGATGTCGGCGGACGTGAGGGGCAGGACGGTGCTCGTCACCGGCTGCGGCCCGATCGGGCTCTTCTGTATCGGCATCGCGAAGGCATCGGGCGCGAGCCGCATCTTCGCCTCGGAGATCCAGCCGGGCCGGCTCGAGCTGGCGCGGATCATGGGCGCGCATCAGGTGATCAACCCCGCCGAGGACGATCTCGACACGATCGTGCGCGACCAGACCGAAGGGGCCGGCGCCGACGTGGTGCTCGAGATGTCGGGCCATCCGCGGGCCATCCGCGCCGGAATGAGGGTCGCGCGCGATGGCGGAGAGATCTGCCTGCTCGGCCTGCCCGACGACGAGGTCCCGATCGACCTGTCGCGCGACCTGATCTTCAAGGGGATCACGGTGCGCGGAATCATCGGCCGCCGGATGTTCGACACCTGGTACTCGATGCGCTCGTACCTGCGGGCCGGGTTGTTCGACCCCGCCCCGGTCATCACCCACCGGTTCGGGATCGACGACTTCGAGAAGGCGATGGCCGCCATCCACTCCGGCGCCGGCAAGGTGATCCTGTCCATGGAGAGCGACTCATGAACAAGCCTTTTGTCGCGAGGCTCGAGAACGAGCTCGAGGAGTTCCGCAGCCAGGGCGTCTACAAGAAGCTCAACACGCTGAGCAGCCCCCAGGGGCCGTGGGTCGAGATGAAGGGGCACGGCCGGGTCCTGGTGCTCTCCTCGAACAACTACCTCGGGCTGTCGAACGAGCCGTCCGTCGTCAAGGGCGGCAAGGACACGCTCGATCGGCTCGGGGCCGGTACGGCGTCGGTGCGGTTCATCTGCGGGACGTTCGACGTGCACCAGGAGCTCGAGACCTCGCTGGCGACGCTGCTCGGGACACAGTCGGCCATCACGTATGTCTCCTGCTGGACCGCCAACACCGGCCTCACGCCGACCTTCCTCGGCGAGGAGGATGTCATCATCTCCGACGAGCTGAACCACGCCAGCGTCATCGACGGCGTGCGCGCCACCCGCTCCGGCCGGAAGGTGTACCGGCACTCCGACATGGCGCACCTCGAGGAGCACCTGAAAGCCTCGCGCGACGCGCGACACCGGTTCATCTTCACCGACGGCGTCTTCTCGATGGAGGGGGACCTCGCGAAGCTCCCGGATATCCTGGACCTTGCGGCGAAACACGACGCGATCGTGGCGGTGGACGACTCGCACGGCACCGGCGTGATGGGAGCCACGGGCCGCGGCACGCCGGAGCACTACGGCCTGCACGGCAAGGTGGACGTCATCACCTCCACCCTGGGCAAGGCGCTCGGGGGCGCGGCGGGAGGCTTCACCGCCGGGTCGGCCGCGTTGTGCGACTATCTGACCCAGCGCTCGCGTCCCCAGCTCTTCTCAAACGCCCTGCCGCCCACGGTCGCCGGCTCGGCGCTCGCCGCAGTGCGGTGTCTCGAGGCGCACCCGGAGAAGGTCCGCACGCTGCACGAGAACACCCGCTACTTCCGGGAGAGGATCGCCGAGACGGGCTTCAAGCCGCTCGACGGCCCCACCCCGATCGTGCCGGTCATCCTGGGCGAGACCTCGTTCGCCATCAGGATGAGCGCGCGACTGCTCGACGAGAAGGTGTTCGTGACCGGGTTCGGCTACCCGGTGGTCCCGCAGGGGCAGGCGCGGATCCGCTGCCAGGTCTCCGCGGCGCACACCCGCGACGATCTCGACTTCGCGGTGGCCGCCATGAAGAAGGTCGGCGGCGAGCTGGGCGTCCTCTCGCGCTGAGCCGGCGGGCCCCCTCAGAGCACCCGGATCGGCAGGATAACGAACGGGATCCCGTCGAACTGCAGCCTCCGCTGCAGCGTGGCCGATGACTGGTTGTGCAGCCAGCGGTGGTAGAACTTCTCCTCGCGGAAGATCAGCCTTCCGGCGAAGAAGATCGAGTGCGGGAACTCCTCCCGGATCGTCGCGCACAGCCGGCGCATCTCGGGGACCATCACCGTCCCCATCGAGTAGCGCGAGTCGGCGTTGAAGCCGAGCGAGCGCGCGTAGCTCACATACCTGTCGAGACTCTGCCGTGTGCTCCGCTCGAGGTTCTTGATCTCCTGCACTCCCTTGAAGTTGCCGGAGTCTATGACCCCGACCGACACGAAGATGATGTTCTTGAACTGGCCGGGGAACAGCGCGTGCAGCGCGAGGAAGGAGTGCAGCCCCAGTCCCGAGTAACCGCTCACCAGCATCACCGCGGTGGGCAGGTTCCGGTCCATCACCGCCGGCTCCGGCCTGCCCGCCTCTCCATCCGGCGGGATCGGGATCTCCATGAGATCCTCGTCGAGACGCCGCAGCAGCGTCCTGATGTGCCGGTAGTGCCCCCGGATCCAGAAACAGAGCAGAACGAATCCGGAGGTGATCGCCAGGGTGACCCAGGCGCCCTCCCTGAACTTGAGGGTCGCGGTGATCAGGAGGATGCAGGTGGTGAGCACGAGGCCCACGCCGTTGATCGTGAACCCGTAGCCCCAGGGCGCCCCCTGACGCCGTTTCAGCAGCCAGTGGTAGCACATGGCCGTCTGGGACAGGGTGAAGGTCAGGAAGACGTTGATGCTGTACATGACGACCAGCATGTGCACCGACGCCTCGGTATAGTAGAGCATCAGGCCGGCCGCGAGCCCCATCAGGACGATCCCGTTCTTGACCACCAGCCGCTCGCTGATGTGCGCGAAACGGCGCGGCACCCACGAGTCGAGCGCCATGTTGGAGAGCACGCCGGGGCCGCCGAGAAAACCGGTCTGCGCCGCCGCGAACAGCAGGGCGGTGGTGGCCACCATGGCGATGTAGAGAATCCACTGCCCGACCGGGACGCCGAGGAGGCTCCAGCCCCCCGCCACGGTCTCGACGAGCACGGCGTTGAGGGTCTTGCCTTCCTGGTGGGTGACCCCGGTGAGCAGGTAGCAGATCAGGATCCCGCCGGCCACGAACGACAGCGAGGCCGCCATGTACACCATCGTGCGCTTGCCGGTCTCGACCCGCGGCTCCTTGAGCGAGGCGAGACCGTTGCTGACCGCCTCGATCCCGGTGTAGGTGCCGCCGCCCAGCGCGTAGGCCCGCATGAAGACCACGAACAACCCCCAGAAACCCAGCGTCGCAACGCCGGCCCGGGCCTCCCGAACCGCCATCCCCACGTTCGTGGCCAGCTCGCCCACGTTGCCGAAGACCGCCACCAGGATCACCACGACGTGCGTGACCAGGAAGACGAGGAAGATCGGCATCAGTACCGCCACCGACTCCTTCACTCCCCTCATGTTCATGATCATCAGGACGGCCAGGACGAGCATGCAGAACCAGAAGATGAGCCGGCCGTGGTACTGGGGTCCGACGAGGCTGAACACGGCGTCGGCGCCCGAGGCGATCGAGATCGCGATGGTGAGGACATAGTCGATCACGAGGGCGCAGCCCGAGATCAGCCCGGCAGAGGGCCCGAGCAGCTTGGTCGCCACCACGTACCCGCCGCCGCCCGTGGGGAAGTTCTCGATGATCTGCGAGTAGGAGGCCGAGATGATGGCGATGGTGATCGTCATCAGCAGGGCCAGCAGGAGCGCCAGGTGGCGGTAGTCGCCCAGCGCCATGAACGCTTCCTCGGGCCCGTAGGCGGACGACGACAGTCCGTCCACGCCGAGGCCGATCCACGCCAGGAAGGCCGCAAGGCTCAGCTTGTGGAAGATCCGTGGGTCGAGTGGGTTCTTCGGAGCTCCCACGAGCATCCGAAAGAGCCGCATCAGCCCTTTTCGCTGCGGCTCCTGCACCTCGGACGCGGACAGGGGCTGCCGGGTGGCATTCATCAAGCGCGGATTCTAACATTCCGGCGGGACCGATCAAGGCCTTCGGCACCGGCTTGTATCCGCCGGCCGTGCCTGCGTAAGCTGTTGATATGAAGTAGCTTACAAGATTTATTGGCCGGAATGGTATGCGACTTGCTATAATGCGCCGCCATACGGCCCCCAGAAGGGGGGCGCGGGAGACGACGTGGCACAGACAGCGACACGGGGCTCATCGCTCACCAACCTGAGGCTCGCCGAGGCGTTCCTCGAGCGGGCGCGCGTCCGTCTCAAGACGCTCGACACCCTGCGCGACGAGGCCGACTTCGCGGACGTCATCCGCGAGGCGCGGGACATCACCGAGTTGTGCTTCCGGGGGATGCTGCGGATCTTCGGCATCGAGGTGTCCCGGTGGCTCGACGTGGGCGAGGTGCTGACCGACAACATCCACCGCCTGCCGCCCGACGTCACGGCCCACAAGGACCGTATCCTCGAGATCTACCACGATCTCAAGCAGGAGAGGCAGTCCGCGCTTCTCGAGGAGAGTGCGGCCCCCGTCGACAAGCTCATGATCGCCGACGCGGATCGGGCGATCGCCGAGGCGGAGTGGATCCTGGATCTCGCCCAGGTGACCGTCGACATCGTGGCCCACAGGCGGGTCCCGAGCACCCCCGTCCGGTAAGGCGCCCCCCGCCCTCCCTCAGCTCGAACGTGCTCGACGCACCTCGATGAGCTGTGCCACGATCGCCACCGCGATCTCGCCGGGCGAGTCGGCGCCGATCGGCAACCCGATGGGCGCATGCACCCGCGCGAGCTGTTCGGCGGTGGCTCCCCGTTCCTTCAGCCGGCTCCACATGATCTCGACCTTCCGGCGCGAGCCGATCATCCCGATGTAGGCCGCCGGCGTCCGGATCGCCTGCTCGATCACCGGCTCGTCGTGCTGGTGACCGCGGGTGACCGCGACGACGTAGGCGTCACGTCCGATCGGCAGGCTCGACACCGCCGTCTCCATCGGCAGCACGTGCGTCCCCTCGGCGTCCGGGAACCGCTCCGTGTTGGCGAAGGCGGGCCGGTCGTCGATCACCACGACCCTGAAGCCGGCCGTCCGCGCCACCCGCGCGACAGCGAGCGACACGTGGCCGCCGCCGAACAGGTACAGCGTGGGCGGCACGCTCATTGTCTCCAGGAACAGGCTCACGGGGCCCTCGACCACGACGGCCCTGTCCTGCCCGAGGATGCCGAGCCCCTCCTCGACCGCGGCCGGAGCCAGGGACGCCCCGGGGGTGAGCTCCCCCCATCCGCACCGGATCCCCTTCCAGCCGATGAGTGCCTTGCCGGTCACGATCACCCCGTCCGCATCGGCCGACGGGTCGGCGCCGACCGCCGTCGCCATGACCGTCTCCTCCTGCGCGTCCATCGCCTCGAGCGCCCGGACGAAGAGCTCCGAGGAGTCGCCGGCCGCCAGCCGCCCCACCGGCTCGATCAGCATCTGCACCGTCCCGCCGCAATTCAGTCCTTCCGCTCCCGCCTTCGTCTCGGTGAGAGTGAACTGGTGCCGCGATGCCCGGCCGGCCCGGATGGCCGCCTGCCCCCGAGCGTGTACCTCGGCCTCGAGGCAGCCGCCGCCCACGGTGCCCCGCTGCGTGCCGTCAGGCAGGATCAGCATCTTCGAGCGGCGCGACATCGGCAGCGATCCCTTCGAGGAGAGGATGCTGACGAGGGCCCCGGTCTGCCCGCGCGAGACGAGCGCCGCGATCTCGGTGAGGATTTCCTTCATGTCATCGGAGGGTAGGCGCGCCCCCCGGCGAGTGTCAAGGGAACCAGGGCCGCGGAAATCCATCTCTCGGCTTCTCTTTTTCTTGACAGCGGATCGGATAGTGTTAATGTTACCCGCAACATGATGACGATTGAATCGAGAGCGCGATCTCAAGATCATCAGTCCCAACCTGGCCGGGCACCCATCCGGCCTCATGCGAGGATCGTCCTCGCCAATTCCGCGAACGCTTCCCACCCATGGCTCCCCTAGAGATTGACCCTACCGACCGGAGCTTCTCGTGATGCCCACAATCGCCGCGAAGGCACGGATCCGTTCGGGGAGCCCCCGAGGAGTTGATGGAGACCGAATCCGGTAACTCACAGAGATCCCTGACCTGTATCGACCCCCAAAAGTGGAACGACTGGCGATGGCAGATGAGAAACCGTCTGTCCACCGTCGAGGAGCTGCAGGGCTACCTCCGTCTCACCCCCGCCGAGGTGAGCGGCATCCGGATGGCGCAGGGACGCTTCCCGGTCGGGGTCACCCCCTACTGGGCCTCGCTGCTCGATCCGGTGAACCCACACTGTCCGCTCAGGATGCAGGTCATCCCGACGTCTCACGAGCACCTGGTCTCGCCGGCCGAGATGGTCGATCCACTGGCCGAAGACAGCCATTCCCCGGTACCGGGGATCGTGCACCGGTACCCGGACCGTGTCCTGCTGCTCCCCCTCAACATGTGCGCCGCCTATTGCCGGTACTGCACCCGGTCGCGATGGGTGGGCGACGAGAACGAGATGATGTTCGGACCGCGGCTCGACGGCGCCATCGACTACCTGCGGCAGAACAAGCAGATCCGCGACGTCCTGATCTCCGGAGGCGACCCGCTCCTGTTCTCCGACAAGCGGCTGGACGAGCTGCTTGGCCGGCTGCGGGCCATCGATCACATCGAGTTCATCCGGATCGGCACCCGGGTGCCGGTGTTCCTCCCCATGAGGATCACCCCCGAGCTGATCCAGACGATGCGCAGGCATCATCCGGTCTGGATCAGTATCCACTTCAATCACCCGCGGGAGATCACCCCCGAGGTGCGGCGGGCGTGCACGATGCTGGCCGACGGGGGATTCCCGCTCGGCAGCCAGTCGGTCCTGATGAAGGGGATCAACGACGACCCGGCCACCTTCCGCCGTCTGGTCCACGAGCTGCTCAAGATCCGGGTGAGGCCGTACTACCTCTACCAGTGCGACCCGGTGACCGGCACCAGCCACTTCAGGACCACCGTGGCCAAAGGGGTGGAGATCATCGAATCGCTCCGCGGCCACACCACCGGGTACGCGGTGCCCACGTTCGTGGTGGACGCCCCGGGTGGAGGCGGCAAGGTCCCGATCAACCCCGACTACGTGCTGTCGCACGAGGAGGGGGTGCTGCGTCTGCGCAATTACGCAGGCCGGGAGTACGTCTACGACGAGGAGGTCCGGTGCGGATCGGACTGACCTACGACCTGAAGGACGACTACGTTCCGCTGCCCGAGGATCCGCCGGACGCGGCAACCGAGCTGGACACCGAGGAGACGATCGCCGCGCTCGAGGCCGCGGTTCGCGCCAATGGCCACCAGACCGTCCGGATCGGCAGCGCCCGCGCCCTCCTGCGGCTCGCCGAGGACGACGATCTCGATATCGACCTGGTGTTCAACATCTCGGAAGGCGTCTCCGGTCGTGGCCGTGAGGCCCAGGTCCCGGCCATCCTGGAGCTTCTGGAGATCCCTTACACAGGCTCGGACGCCCTCACCATGGCCCTGAGCCTCGACAAGGGGATGTCCAAGAAGGTGTTCCGCAGCGAGCGGGTGCCGACCCCCGACTGGTTCGTCGCGCCCAGCCTTTCCGAGGTGGACGCATGGGAGGTGGAGTTCCCCCTGTTCGTCAAGCCGATCCACGAGGGCACGGCCAAGGGGGTGACCACCCAGTCGCTGGTACAGGACATGCGGTCCCTCCGACGCCAGGTGTCACGGGTGCTGAGGACCTACCGCCAGCCCGCGCTGGTCGAGGAGTATCTTCCGGGGCGCGAGTTCACCACCGGGATCATCGGCAACTCCCCCGCCGGCGTGCTCGGCACGATGGAGGTGATCGTGGCCGACCCCGGGCAGGAGACGATCTACACCGGCACGTCCAAGGCCGAGTTCGAGCAGAAGGTGCGGTACCGGCCCGGGTCGGAGATCGAGCCCGCGCTGCGGCGCCGGATCGAGGCGGTGGCCCTGGCGGCCCACGCCGCCCTCGACTGCCGCGATTTCAGCCGTGTCGACATCCGCTGCGACTCCGAGGGCCGGCCCTGCTGCATGGAGGTGAACCCTCTGGCGGGCCTCAACCCGCGCACCAGCGACCTCGCTTTCATCGCCCGGTTCGAGGGTCTGACCTACGAGGAGCTGATCGGCCGCATCCTGACCGAGGCGATCGGCCGTTCGCGGCGGCAGGTGCGGCGGCCGCCCGCGGCGCGCTCGCGCGCGCTGCCGACGGGAGCCTGACCGGTGGCCGACGTCGGCATCCTCTGGTGCAAGCCGCCCGACGCTCTGCCCGAGTCGCCCGCCGGCAACCCCGACGACGAGGACGTGATCGTCGAGGTGATCGCCGTGGAGGGATCGCTCAAGCGTCTCGGCCACACCCCCTCCCGGATCTATGTCGAGGACGACGTGGCGCCGGTGGTCGAATGGGTCCGCGGCCATCCCGGGGCGGTGGTCTTCAACCTCTGCGAGTCGTTCCGCGGTTCGAACCTGGCGCACATGAACATGCCCGCCCTGCTCGAGCTGCTCGGGGTCTCCTACACCGGCTCGGGCCCGCTCGCGTGCGGGCTGACCACGCACAAGGCGCTGACGAAAGCGCTCCTGTCCGGCCTGGGGATCCCCACGCCACGCGGGATACTGGTGGAAAGAGGCGCCGCCGCCGGCGAGGCCCCCGCGGCGGCCGGCGTCGCCCTGCGCTACCCGCTCATCGTCAAGCCGGCGTTCGAGGACGCGAGTGTCGGGATCTCCGCCGAATCGGTGGTTTCGGACGCCGCGGCGTTGCACGCCCGCGTCGAGTACGTCCACGAACGGTACGGACAGGCGGCGGTGGTCGAAGAGTTCATCGATGGACGGGAGATCAACTCGGCCGTCATCGGCAATGACCCGCCGATGAACCTGCCGCTGTCGGAGATCACGTTCGAGTATCCCGAAGGCATGCCGCGGATCGTCGGCTACCGCTCCAAGTGGGTGCACGATTCGGTGGAGTGGTGGAACAGCGTGCCGGTCTGCCCGGCCGAGCTGGATGCGGCCACGGAGTCCCGTATCAAGGAGATCGCGCTGAGGGCGTACAAGGCCACAGGCTGTCGCGACTACGCCCGGGTCGACATGAGGCTGGACGCGTCGGGGCAGCCGTGGGTACTGGAAGTCAACGCCAACCCGGACATTACCGATGCGGCGGGGCTCGCCAACGCGGCGAAGGTCTCCACCCTCGGCTACGACGGGCTGGTGCGTGTCATCATCGAGGGGGCCCTCTCGCGCCGGGGCGTGTTCGAGGGGGTCCGGCCGTAGCTTCCCGTCAGTGCGGCAGCTTCTCCTCGACCTCCTTGAGCTTCCCGGTGGGGTTGTTCGGATCGGCCGGCAGGATCCAGACGAACCGATCCAGGCCGTTGGCCGGGTTGAAGTTGTATTTGGCCCGGTAGGCGGGCTTGCAGGCCGCGGGGTACGGCCGGGTCTTCGGGGTGAGCTCGCGGTCGTCGAAGAAGTCGATCTGGATCGCGTGCTCCCTGCCGTTCTTCGCGAGCAGCTCGTCGATGATCGAGCCCAGCACCTTGATGTCCTTCGCCTTCGCCGGCTCCACGTACACCGCGTTTATCGGCCCCATGTGGGTCACCAGTTCCCAGCCTGACCCGCTCACCGCCAGCAGCAGCGCGAGCGCGGCACCATGCACGAGTCTCATTCGGTCCCTCCTCCACGCAACGGTTCCCCGAATCCTAGACCAGGCCCAGGATCTCGTCCACCACGTCGAGGCCGCGATTCAGGTCCCCCTCCTCGATCACCAGCGGCGGGGCCACGAAAAGGCACCGCCCCCGGACCAGCAGGTGCACCTGTCTGTCGAAAGCCTCCCGCTTGAGCGAGGCCAGGTCGACCTCGTCGGCCATCTCCAGGCAGCCGTACAACCCGAGCGAACGGGCATCGCGCACGAAACCGTTCTGGGCCCCGCAGAGCCTCAGCCTCTCGGCCAGGATCTCCCCCAGGACGCGGGAGCGCTCGACGAGCCCCTCCTCCTCGAACGCCTCGAGGTTGCCCGCCGCCGCGGCGAGCGACACGGGGTGCGCCGTGTGTGTCAGGCCGGTGGCGAGCGGCCGGTCGTCGAAGCACCGGGCCACCCGGCGGCTCACCGCCACAGCGCCCAGCGGAGCGTGACCCGAGGTGATCCCCTTGCCCATGGCGATCATGTCGGGCGACGCGTCGTAGTGATCGCAGGCGAACCACCGGCCCGTCCGGCCGAATCCCGCGAGCACCTCGTCGAGGATCAGCAGGATCCCGTGGCGATCGCAGATCGCCCGGAGTCCGCGATAGTAATCGGCCGGGGGGAAGTAGCCGCCGGTGGTCCCCGGCACGGTCTCCATCAAGACGGCGGCGATCGTGTCCGGCCCCTCCCTGAGGATCGTATCCTCCAACTCCGAGACGCAGGGGCGATCGCACACGTCGGGACGCGTCTCCCACGGGCAGCGATGACAATAAGGGTCGCGCACGCGCAACACGCCGCCGAGCCCCGGGGCGAACGGGGCGGCGCGCGGGTCGTCGGAGAAGGAGAGCGCGCCCAGCGTGGCTCCGTGGTAGGCCCGGGTGCGGCACACCACGCGTTTCCGGCCGGTGGCCAGCATCGCCATCTTCACCGCGTGCTCGTTGGCGTCGGCCCCGCCGAGCGTGAAGAGGAACCGGTCGAGCCCCGCGGGCGTGACACGCGACAGATCCCGAGCCACCTGCTCGCGGATCGGCGTCGTCATGAACGGGCCCGCCACCGCCAGGTCGTCGAGCTGGCGCTTCATCGCGGCGATGATCCGCGGGTGGTTGTGGCCGGCGTTGGCGTTGAGCACCACGGAGGCGAGGTCGAGGTAGCGGGTACCGGCGCGGTCGTGAAACCAGGCTCCCTGCCCTCCACCGAGCGGAAACGGCGCGTAGTCGCGCTGCGACGTCCAGGTGTAGAGGTTGTGGTCGTCCGGCATCGGGCGCTCCCCGTCAGGTAGTATACGTGACATGAGTCTTCGTCCGTTGCGGCAGGAGGACCGCCCCGTGCTGCTCGAGATTCTCGAGTCGACGCATGCCTTCTCCGCGGCGGAGATCCGGGTGGCGCTCGAGCTGATCGACCACGCCCTCACGAGGCCGGGACAGACCGATTACCGGTTCCTCTGTGTCGAGGAGGCGTCGGGGCGGCTGGCGGGATACATGTGTTACGGTGAGATACCGCTGTCGGATCGGTGCTGGGATCTCTACTGGATAGCCGTCGACCCGCGCGCCCAGGGTCGGGGTTTCGGCCGAGAGATGGTTCGCGAAATGGAGTCGGACCTGCTCGGCCGGCGTGCGCGCAAGATTTTCATCGAGACCGGAGGCAAGACCTCCTACGGAGCCACCCGCCGTTTCTACGAGAAGCTCGGCTACGCTGAGATCGCGCGTATCCCCGACTTCTTCGCGGTCGGCGACGACAAGGTCATTTTCGGAAAGGATCTCTCATGAGGCAGATTCTGCCCGGAGTTCACACCTGGTCGGTGTTCAACAAGGAGAAGGGGCTCGACTTCAACGGCCACCTGGTCTCCTCCGGCTCGGAGTGCGTCCTGATCGACCCGCCTTCGATGACCGACGAGCAGATCGAGACAGCGGAGAGGATCGGCCCCCCCGGCTCGATCCTCATCACGAACTGCCACCACACGCGCGACGCGATGAGCTTCGCGAAGCGCTGGCGCATCCGGATCCTCCTGCCGGAGAAGGACGCGGAGCCCCTTCCGGCCACGGTCCGGCTCGGGGGGGTCTACCGGGACGGGGACCGGCTGCCCGCCGGCCTGATCGCGCTGGCGCTCTCCGGACAGAAGTCACCCGGGGAGACGGCGCTGCTGTGTCCGGGCGCCGGGGCGGTGATCCTGGGTGACGCGCTGATCGGCAGGCCCTCCGGGAAGCTGAGCCTGCTGCCCGCCGAAAAGTACGCCGACGTGGCGCTCGCCCGCGAGGGGCTCCACCGTCTCCTCGAGCATCCGTTCGACGCAGTGCTCGTCGGCGACGGCGTCTCGCTGCCCACCGGCGGGCGCGACGTTCTTCGCGCCTTTCTCGAGGCTTCCTGATCTTTCAGGCGTCCAGCCGCGCGAGCAGGTGGATCGACTGGACCTTCGCGATCAGGTGCACCCGCGCGCCCGGCTCGAGGCCGAGCTGGCGCCGGGCCTGCTGCGTGACCGTGACGATCAGAGGCGGCGCTCCGACGGACGGCGCCACCACGATCTCCACCGGCCCGTTCTCGGACAGAGCGTGCACCTCGCGCACCGTGGCAGGCAGCACGTTCTGCGCCGAGACTCCGGCGGGAGAGCCGAGTGCGACGATCAGATCCTCGGCCGGGATCCCCAGGACGGCCCTGTCCCCCACCGACAGCCCGGCCCGCGGCGCGAGTACCTCGAGCCCCCCGTCCGTCCGCACGCGCGCGGCGCTCTCCTCGAGGGCGATCACCTTGCCGTCGATGACGTTCTCGAACCCCTCGCGGCGGGCCAGCGGGAAGACGCGCGGGTCGGCCATCACCTCGCGCGGATCGCCCGCGACCGATAACCGCCCCTCCTCGAGCACCGCCATCTCGTCGCACAACACGCGGATCTCGGCGGCATCGTGCGTGACGTACACCGTCGGGACTCCGAACTCCCGGTGCACCTTCATCAGGTAGGGCAGGATCCGGCTCTTGAGGGGCGCGTCCAGTCCGGATAGCGGCTCGTCGAGAAGCAGCAGGTCGGGGCCGGAACAAAGCGCCCGGCCCAGCGCCACCCGCTGCCTCTCCCCTCCCGAAAGGGTGTCGACGCGCCGCTCGAGCAGCGTGCTCAGCTCGAGCACGTCGATCACCCGCGAGGAGTCGGGCGCCGGGCGACGCGCCGAGGCGGCCCGGCGGCGCCCGGCGAGCAGGTTTCCCTCGACGTCGCGATGGGGGTAGAGGAGCGCATCCTGGGGAACGTACCCGACGCCACGGCGCTCCGGGGGCAGGCAGACGCCCGCGGACGAGTCCAGCAGCGTCGTCCCGCCGATCCGGATCAGGCCGCGCGCGCCGCGCCGCAGACCCGCGATCGACTCCAGCAGGGTCGTCTTGCCCGATCCCGACCGGCCGAAGACGCCCAGAAACGCCCCGGAGGCCTCCCACTCGACCGCCAGCGTGTACCGGTCGAGCGGGACCGTGACGTCGAGCGACAGCGTTGCGTTCATCGCCGCCCCGTTCCGCGCCGCAGGAGCGTCTCGACCACCCACATCGAGACGAATGCCAGCACCACGGTGACGCCGACGAGCGACATCGCTTCGCGATCGCGTCCGATCTGGATGTCGCTGAAAATCGCGAGCGCCAGGGTCTGAGTGCGCCCCGGGATGTTCCCCGCCACGATCACGGTGGCCCCGAACTCGCCGACGGCCCGGCTGAAACCAAGCACGGCGGCGGCCGTCAGGCCCCGGCGGGCCAGCGGAAGCGTCACCCCGAGAAACGTCGCGGCGGGGCCGTGCCCCAGCGTGCGGGACATCGCCTCCAGCCGCGGGTCCACCTCCTCGAACGCGACGCGTGCGGTGCGCGCCACCAGCGGCAGCGCCATGATCCCCGAGGCGATGGCGGCCCCCTTCCAGGTGAACAGCAGGTCGAGGTCGAAGCCGAGAGTCACGGAACCGAGAGGCCCCCCGCGCGACATCAGACGCAGCAGCAGATAGCCTACGGCGGTGGGCGGCAGAACGAGTGGCAGCGAGGTGGCGGTCTCCACCAGACTCCTGCCCTTGAAGTCGCGCCGCGCCATCAGCAGACCGAGAGCGAGACCGGGCGGCAGCACCAGCAGCGTCGCCGCCAGCGCGACCTTCAGGCTGATGAGGAGCGGCGCGAGAGCCGGCGCGGTCAAGGGGCCGCCCGATCCTCGCCGGCTGACGGCGCAGTGAATCCGAACCGCTCGAACACGCGTGACGCCCCCGGCCCCGACAGGCAGTCGAGCACCGCGCGCGCCGCCCCGGTATGGGGCCGGCCCCTGATGACCGCCACGGGATACGTGATAGAAGGCCCGGTGCCGGGCGGCACCTCGTACAGCACCTTCACACCGTGACCAATCGCGGCGTCGGTGGCGTAGACGATCCCCGCGTCGACCGCTCCCGACTCGACGGCCGCCAGGGCGGCCCGCACGTCGAGCGCCGGCACCACGCGGCTCTCGACCTGTCGCCAGATGCCCACGGACCGGAGCCAGGCGGCAGCATACCTTCCCGCCGGCACGGCCTCGGGTTGGGCCAGCGAGAGCCGGTGGATCCCGGGCCCGGCGAGCTCGGCCGGGTCGTGGATCCGGAGCTCGCTGCCGGCCGGAGCGACGACCACGAGACGGTTGGACACCAGCGTCCGGCGCGTCGCGACGTCCAGGAGACCGGCATCCTGCACATGATCCATCCAGTCCTCGTCGGCCGAGACGAACAGGTCGGCCTTCGCGGCCGCGACAATCTGGCGTGCGAGCAGGTTGGATGCCGCGAAGTTGAACACGAGCCGGGTGCCGGTCGCCCGCTCGCAGGCGGGGGCCGCGGCGACCAGTGCGTCGCTCAGGCTCGAGGCGGCGTACACCGACAACTCGACCGCCGCCCCCGGCGGCATCGATGCCATGACAATCGCGGCGAGCGCGAGCACGTCAGTCCCGCCGGGTGCGCGCGTGCACGGTGTCGACCAGGAACGCCACGTTCTCCACCGGCACGTCGGGGGTTATCCCGTGGCCGAGGTTGAAGATGTGCCCCGGCTCCGGCCCGGCGGCCTCCAGCACGGCGTCGATCTTCTGCGCGAGCACCTCCTGCGGCGCGTACAGCGCCGCCGGGTCGAGATTCCCCTGCACCGCCCGATCGAGGAAACGGGATCGAAGGGCATCGAGCGGCAGCCGCCAGTCAGCTCCCAGGACGTCGCCCCCCGCCTCGGCCATCATATCGACGAGAGTCCCGTTCATGGTGCCGAAGTGGATCGACGGGATCCCGAGCGCGCGTGTCTCGTCGAACACGCGTCGGGTGGGGCCGAAGACATGCCGCCGGTAATCCTCGGGGCTCAGGCACCCCACCCAGCTGTCGAAAAGCTGGAAGGCCGCGACACCGGCGCGGGCCTGGGCGCCCACGTAGCCGATCACCAGATCGGCGAGCCTCTGCATCAGCAGCTCGAAGGCCGCCGGGTCCCGGTACATCAGCAGCTTGGTCTCGCGGAAATCGCGGCTCGGCCCGCCCTCGATCATGTAGCTGGCGATGGTGAAGGGCGCGCCCGCGAAGCCGAGCAGCGGCACATCCCGCCCCGTGGACGGCAGGGCGGCGCGGATGAGACGCACCGCCTCGAAGACATAATCCACCCGGCGCAGGTCGGCCTCGGCGGGAAGCGCGCGGATCGCCTCGGCGTCACGCACTGCGCGGGAGAGGACCGGCCCGCGCTTCTCCACGATGTCGAACTCGATGCCGAGGGCGAACAGGGGGATGAGCAGATCGGAGAACAGGATCGCGGCATCGAGGTCGAAGCGGCGCAGCGGCTGCAGGGTGACCTCGCACGCCAGCTCCGGAGTGCGGCACATCTCCAGCATCGGATGGCGGCGGCGCATCTCGCGGTATTCGGGCAGGTATCGGCCCGCCTGGCGCATGATCCAGATCGGCGTCCGATCCACCCTCTCGCGCGAGCATGCCCTGAGGAATCGATGTGCGGCTGGCTGCCCGTCTTCCATGCGTGTCCCCCCTGCCGGTGTGGCGAGGGCATCATTATCGCAGCTTTCGCCATGTTGGCAAGCCGGCGCCCATTGCCACTAGACTAGGTCATCGATGCCAGCGGCCGCCGCTCGGCCCGCTGGACGAGTTCCCATCAGCCGTCTCAGGAGGACATGATGCCCGGGACCCGGTCCGTTCAGTCCTTCGCGCTGGCGAGATACGGCGCGGCCGTGGAGCGGACCCTCCGCTCGCTCGAAAGCAACGACTTCGCCGCCCGGTTCCTGGCCAAGGATCCGAGTCTCTGGAAGGACGATGCGAAGCATGCCGCGGTGGTGAGCAACCGTCTCGGATGGATTGAGGTCGCCGGCCGGATGCTCGCGGAGATCGACGTGATCCGGCGTTTCGCCGACACCGTCACCCGCGACGGCATCCGCCATGTGGTGCTGCTCGGGATGGGCGGCAGCAGCCTCTGTACCGACGTTCTGAGGCAGACCTTCCGCCGCGGCGCGGGGCGTCCCACCGTGCTGGTGCTCGACAGCACCGATCCCGAGGCGGTCTCGCAGGTCGCCCGGGCGATCGACCCGCCGGCCACGCTGTTCATCGTGGCCAGCAAGTCGGGCACGACCGTCGAGAGTCGCATGTTCTACCAGTATTTCCGCGAGAACGCAAAAGGCGCCCGGTTCGCGGCGATCACCGATCCCGGCACCCCGCTGGAGCGGCAGGCGCGCGAGGAACGCTTCATGGATGTGTTCACGAACCCGCCCGACATCGGCGGGCGCTACTCGGCGTTGTCGCTGTTCGGGATGGTCCCCGCGGCCTGCATGGGAATAGACATCAGAAAACTGCTCCTTCGCGGCGACGCGATGGCGGGCCTTCTGCAGCCCGGTGTCCGGCCGGCCGATTGCCCCCCGATCGCGCTGGGGGCGGCGCTCGGGACCCTCGCACTCGCCGGGCGGGACAAGGTGACATTCGTCACCTCGCGCCGCCTGGCCACGTTCGGCTACTGGGTCGAGCAGCTCATCGCGGAGAGTACGGGCAAGGAAGGAAAGGGGATGCTGCCCGTTGAGGGAGAGGAGCCGGGCCCGCCTTCCCGCTACCGCAACGACCGGGTGTTCGTCCACATCAAGGTCCAGGGCGAGCGGGACACCGCATCGGAACGCCGGCTGGCCGGCCTGAAGAGGGCGGGCCACCCGGTCATCCGGATCGAGCTCTACAATCCGTACGACATCGGCGCGGAGTTCAACCGCTGGGAGATCGCCACCGCCGTGGCGGGATCGGTGCTCGGGATCGATCCGTTCGACGAGCCGAATGTCAAGGAGAGCAAGGACAACACGAACGAGGTCCTCGAGCGGTTCGAGAGGACCGGCAGGATCGAGGAGCCGCCGGCGGACCTGGACGAGGACGGCATTCGGGGCTGGTCCTGCATCCCCTGGTCCCGCAGAGAGGGCCGTCGCCCGGGGCTCGAGCGGCTGCTGGACGGCTTCTGCCGCAGCGTGCGCGCCCGCGACTACATCGCCGTGATGGCGTACCTCAGGATGGAGCCGGCCACTCATCGCCGTCTCGACGCGCTGCGGCTCAAGCTGCGCGACCGATGCCGGGCCGCCACGACCGTCGGGTTCGGGCCGCGCTTCCTCCACTCGACGGGCCAGTTCCACAAGGGAGGCCCGCCGCGCGGGCGTCTTCCTGCAGATCACCAGCGACAAGGCGCTCGATCTGGACATCCCGGGAGAACGCTACTCGTTCGGGGTGCTCCAGGCGGCACAGGCCGCCGGGGACTACCGCTCGCTCGTCAGCCGCGGCTACCGTGTCGCGCGTCTTCATCTGTCCGTCGACAAGCTCCGGTGTCTCGACAGGGTGATCGACAGCCTGTAGGGGACGCTGTTTCTCAGGAGGAGTGCACCATGCAGCTCGGGATGGTCGGACTCGGCAAGATGGGTGGGTTCATGGTGGAGAGGCTCATCGGCGGGGGCCACGAGGTCGTCGCCTACGCCCGCACGGCGGAGACCGTGAAGAAAATCGAGGCCAAGGGTGCCCGCGGGGCGAACAGCCTGAAACAGCTTGCCGCCGGCCTCGAGGCTCCACGCGTGGTCTGGCTGATGGTGCCGGCCGGCAAGGCGGTCTCGCAGGTCATCGAGGATCTGCTCCCGCACCTGCGCGAGGGGGACCTCGTCGTCGACGGCGGCAACTCCTTCTACAAGGACTCGGTGGCCCGGCACGACTACCTGAAGGGCCACGGCATCCACTTTCTCGACGCCGGCGTGAGCGGCGGGGTGTGGGGTCTGAAGGTCGGATACTGCATGATGCTCGGCGGCGCGGTGGAGGACTTCAAGCGGGTCGAGCCCGCCCTGAAGACCCTGGCGCCGCCCGACGGATACGGCCTGATGGGCGGCCCCGGCGCGGGGCATCTCGTGAAGATGGTCCACAACGGGGTCGAGTACGGGATGATGCAGGCATACGCGGAGGGGTTCGACATCCTCAAGGCCTCCCCCTACGGTCTCGACCTGCGGAAGATCTCCAACCTGTGGAACCAGGGCAGCGTCGTCCGCTCGTGGCTGCTGGAGCTCGCGGAGCGGGCCTTCACGGACGACCCCGGCCTCGAGCACCTGCAGGCGTACGTGGCCGATTCGGGAGAAGGACGCTGGACGGTGATGGAGGCGATCGAGCGCGACGTGCCGGCACCGGTCATCGCGCTGTCGTTGTTCGAGCGGTTCCACTCGCGCAGGCCCGATTCGTTCGCCGCCAAGGTGCTCGCGGCTCTGAGGAACCAGTTCGGTGGACACGCCGTCAAGACGAAATGATACGGGGCGCCCGGCGATCCTGGCCGGAGACGTCGGTGGGACCAAGGTCGATCTCGGCCTCTTCTGGCGGGGCGGAGGCGCCGTGCCCACGCTGTCGCGCCACGAGAAGTACTCGAGCGCGAGCCACGAGGATCTGGAGAGCATCTGCCGCGCGTTTCTGGGGGAGACCGGTGCCCGTCCCGTGGCGGCCGCCTTCGGCATCGCGGGGCCGATTGTCGATGACCGGGTGGAGGCCACCAACCTCCCCTGGGTGATCGAGAAGAGGAAACTCGAGTCCCTGCTCGGCTGTCCCGTCGCGCTTCTCAACGATCTCGAGTCGACCGCGCACGGCGTGCCGCTTCTTTCCGGACGCGAGCTGGTGGAGCTGAACGAGGGCGAGGAGGTGCCTGGGGCTCCGCGCGCCCTCATCGCCGCCGGCACGGGGCTCGGCGAGGGGTACATGATCCACGACCCGGGCAGCGGTCGCTACGTGCCCTGCGCCTCGGAAGGAGGCCACTCCGATTTTGCCGCTCGCGACCCCGAGGAGTTCGCCCTGCTCGAGCACCTGAAGGAGGATCTCGGACGGGTCTCCGTCGAGCGGGTCGTCTCGGGGATGGGGATAGTATCGATCTTCGAGTACCTGGTCTCCACGGGACGCTACGACGTCCCCCCGAAGCTTGCGGAAGCCGCCGCCGGGCCGGACGGGGCCGCCGCGATCTCCGCGGCGGCTCTCGCCGGGACATCCCCCGTGTGTGTCGACACGATGCGCCGCTTCGTCTCGAGCTATGGTGCCGAGGCGGGCAACCTCGCCCTGAAGATCATGTCGCTCGGCGGGCTGTACGTCGGCGGCGGGATCGCCCCCAAGATCCTCCCGCTCATGCGGGAGGGCACCTTCATGCGCAGCTTCGCCGACAAGGGGAGGTTCGAGACGCTGATGCAACGCATCCCGGTACGGGTCATCCTCAACGAGCGGACGGCGCTGCTCGGCGCCGCCTCCGTGGCCGACCGCCTCGATTGACCCTCCGCCCGCCCGCGGACTATCCTCGCACCATCGACTTCAATGAACCCCATAGGAGAACGTCATGACCGACACCGGCGGCAGCGGTTTCTCCAAACAGGAGCTTCTCGACTACGCGGCAGCCGAGCGGCAGGCTTTCGAGGACGCCCTCGGCGAGTTCGTGGAGATCCGGACCGTCTCGAGCGATCCCGAGCGCAAGGAGGACTGTGTCCGCGGCGCCTCATGGGCGGCCGATCTGGTGCGCCGGATGGGCGGGCAGGTCCGTATCATCCAGACGGGCGGCCACCCGATGGTGCACGGCGTGTTCCAGCAGGATCCCTCGTGGCCCACGGTGACGATTTACAACCATCTCGACGTTCAGCCCGCCGAGGTGGAGGACGGATGGGACACCGAGCCGTTCCGGTTCGTGCGCAAGGACGGCCGGTACTACGCGAGGGGAACCACCGACGACAAGGGGCCCGCGCTGTCCGTGCTGTGGGGCGCCCGCTACGCCGTGCAGCACGGGGCGCGTGTGAACATCCAGCTCCTGTGGGAGATGGAGGAGGAGATCGGCAGTCCGCACTTCGAGAGCACCATCAAATCCGAGCGGGAGCGTCTCGCCACCGATTCGGTCATCGTCTCCGACACCGTATGGGTCTCGCGGTCGCGCCCGGCCTGCCCCGCGGGGCTGCGCGGGATGCAGGGGTTCCGCATGACCCTCGAGACGGGCATGACCGACCAGCACTCGGGCACCTCGGGCGGCGCCGCACGCAACCCGGTCGCCGAGCTGTGCCAGCTCATCTCGGAGTGTTTCGACGCCCGGACCGGCAGGGTGAAGATCCCCCACTTCTACGACGACGTCGTCCCGCCGACGCGCAGGGAGATCGAGGATCTCAAGAAGTCGGGGTTCACCACGGCCGGCTTCAAGAAGGATCACCTTTTCAAGTCGCTGCGGGTCACCGACCCGCTCGAGATCATGAAGCGGATCTGGTGCATGCCCACCTTCGAGGTGCACGGGATCGCGGGCGGCTACCAGGGTCCCGGGGTCAAGACGATCGTGCCGCCGCGCGCGACCGCTATCGTCTCCTGCCGGCTCGTGCCCGACATGAGCGACAAGAAGGTGATCAAGCTGGTCAAGGACTTCGTGCGCAAGCGCAATCCCGACGTCAAGGTGGAGGCCGAGCACGGCCTGCCCGCCTACAAGGGCCGCACCGAGGGCCCGCACCCGGATGCGATCAGGGCGGCGATGAAGTTCGCCTGGGGGCGCGAGCCGGTGTTCGTCCGCGAGGGCGGCTCGATCGGTGCCGTGCTCTCGATGGAGCACGTCCTCAAGGTCCCGGTGTACTTCCTCGGGTTGTCGCTTCCCGAGCACGGCTACCACGCGCCCAACGAGAACTACGACTGGCAGCAGGCCGAGGGGGGCATGGTCGCCTTCGCCGACTACTTCCGCCGCGTCGGGGAGATGGAGACGCCGCGCCGCCGCAGGAAGTGAACCACGCGCGGCGCGCGCTCAGTGGCCCGTGTAGCCCAGCTCGCCCGCCTCGATCGGGATCGACAGCCGGTTGTGCTCGGGAGGCAGCGGACAGGTGGCGTACGGCGTGAAGACGCAGGGCGGATTGTACGCCTTGTTGAAGTCGAGGACGACCTTTCCGTCCACGGGCATGTCCGCGTAGAGGAACCTGCCCGAGTGATAGGTCTCCTTGCCGCTGGTCGCGTCCTTGAAGATGAAGAACAGCGAGGGGTCCGAGGGCTCCTCGATCACCGGGTCGAGCCGCACCTTCGAGCCGTTCAGCGTGAACTCGACGTACCCGGGACTCGGCATCTTCTCCACCGTCCCGAGGACGGTGGGCACCGCGATCTCCTTCGGCGGATCATACGGGACGAACGAGGCGGTCACCCGGTACGACTCCTTGACCGGGTACCAGGACAGCTTCGTGAACTCCTTGCGGAACCTGCTGTTGAGATCCTTCAGACGTATCCCGTACTTGTCTCCCCGCTGGATCACGTAGAAGGTCAGGCTGCCCAGCGTGATGACATCCGGCGAGCCCGATGTGTCGGGCTTCAGCTCGAGGTGATCGACGGGCTTTCCTTCCGAGGTGGCTCCGGTACCGGGCTGCAGGACCAGGGTCGCCTTGCCGTCATGGAAGCTGATCACTCCGGTGCGGTCCGGTGCGGCGCCCTCGGGAAGGACGATATCGGAGGTGGGATCGGAGCCGATGGTGTTGTCTCCATCGTGGAGCCAGAACAGCCCCGCCACGGTGAGCCAGCCGCCGTCGGCCTTGAGGCGTTCCTCGCGCTTCACGCGCCACTGCTCGATCTGGTGCCGGTAGGCGTCGTCGCCCGCATCGCTCGCCGCACCGGCACAGGCCAGCGAGAGCGCCAGCACGATCAGGACGCCGCGATCGATAATGCGGTTCATTCACATCCCTCCCGGTGGTCAGAGGAGACCCATTGTAGTACGGCCACGGCCTCGCCCGCCGCCGCGGCTGGACAGCGTGGAACCCCCCGGCTAGAATGCGCAAATGCGAAAATCCACACAGCGAGGTTATCACTATACGTTTGCGGCACTTCTCGGTGCCATCATCCTCACGGTCGGCTGCTCGGGCGCCGGCGTCAGTGGCGGCGGCGGTGCGACGGGCTCCGCTCCCAACGTGCCGCTGGGTCCCGTCACCTCGTTCAACGGCCTGGCCTATCAGACGCCCACTTCCTGGGCCACCGATACGCCCTCCAGCAGCATGCGGGTCGCGCAGTACCGCATCACTCCCGCGCCGGGCGACTCCGAGCCGGGAGAGTGCGCCCTGTTCCACTTCCCCGGCCAGGGAGGCTCGGTCGAGGCGAACCTGCAGCGCTGGTACGGGCAGTTCCAGCAGCCCGACGGCGGCAGCACCGAGGAAAGGGCGCGGGTGGAGAACTTCCAGACCAACGGGCTGCCGGTGACGTTCGTCGAGGTGACGGGGACGTACACCGCCTCGATGGGCGGCATGGGAGGCGGTGGCGCGAAGACCGGCTACGGAATGGTCGCGGGAGTCATCGTCACGTCCGAGGGGCCGTGGTTCCTCAAGTGCATCGGCCCTGAGGCGACGATGCAGGCCGTCGCGCCCGGCATGCGCGCGCTGCTCGGCACGGTGCGCCAGCCCTGATGAAGATGAACAAGAGGCTCCTCGGGGCCGTGCTGGCCGCGATCGGCCTCGCCCTGTGCGCCACGGCAGCATCGGCGGCGGAGGCGATCGCGGTCAAGGCGGGCACACTGATCGACGGAACGGGCGCCGCGCCCGTTCACGGCGCGGTCATCCTCGTCGAGGACGGGCGCATCACCGCCGCGGGGCCTAATGTGACCATCCCGCGGGGTGCGCGTGTCATCGATCTCTCCGACGCCACCGTGCTGCCGGGGCTGATCGACGCCCACGTCCATCTCGCGGGGCGCTACGTCGGCGAGGGGAGCAACTGGGAGGACGCCGCGGTTCGCGACCTGCCCCAGGAGGACGCCATCCGCGGCGTGCGCAATGCCCGGCTCACGCTCAGGGCGGGCTTCACCACGGTGCGCAACGTCGGCGCGACCGAGTTCTCGGACATCGCGCTGCGCGACATGATCCGCGAGGGGGTCGTGGAGGGCCCCCGGATCGTCGCGGCCGGGCACGCCATCGGCATCACCGGCGGGCACTGCGACACCAACGGATACGTCCCGGGGATCTTCGATCCCGACATCCGCCACGGCGTCGCCAACGGCGTGGACGAGATGGTCGAGAGCGTGCGGTACCAAATCAAGCATGGCGCCGACGTGATCAAGATCTGCGCGACGGGCGGCGTGCTCTCCGAGGGGGATGCTGTCGGCGTGCAGCAGCTCACCGAGGCCGAGATGCGGGCGGCCGTCGAGACCGCGGCGATGGCCGAGAGGAAGGTAGCGGCGCACGCACACGGCAACGCGGGGATCAAGGCCGCGATCCGCGCCGGGGTCACCTCGATCGAGCACGGCTCGACCCTCGACGACGAGGCGATCGCCATGATGAGGGAAAGGGGCACCTTTCTCGTGCCAACGCTGATGGCGCAGGAGGCGGTCGAGGGTCAGGCCAAAGCCGGCATCCTGACGGGGCACCGGGCCGAGAAGGCTCTCACCATTGCACCGATCGCCCGCGCCTCCTTCCGCAAGGCGGCCGCCGCGGGCGTGAAGATCGCGCTGGGCACCGATGCGGGCGTGTTCCCGCACGGCACCAACGGGCACGAGTTCACCCTCATGGTGGCCAACGGGATGGACCCGATGAAGGCGATCGTGGCGGGAACCTCCTCGGCCGCCGAGCTGCTCGGGCTGTCGAGCGAGGTGGGCGCGGTCAAACCGGGCCTGGCCGCCGACCTCGTGGCCGTCAGGGGGGACCCGCTCTCCGACATCAGGCTGCTGGAGAAGGTGGATTTCGTGATGAAGGGCGGGCGGGTCGTCGTACCCGAATCCCCGAAACCCTGATAACGCGTCAGGGGCAGACACCGGCGGAACGCGGCGTCCCGGAGCTCTCGTCGCCGAGCGGGCCGGAGCCACAGCCGTTGCGTGGCCGGATCAGGTAGTAGTAGATGCCGCCGGGCGGCGGCAGGAGCGACGAGACGCCCTTGTAGGCGAAAGCGGCCCCTTCGTCGGCCTGGCCGTTGTCGTAACGCGGCGCGCCGACCACCAGCTCCCCCGGGCCGTCGTTGTCGATGTCACCCGCGCCTGCCACGGTGGCGCCGAAATCCGCATCCGACTGGCCGCCCGAAATGACCTTTGCGGCCGACGTCGTGAGCCCGCCCGACCCGCCCAGAAAGAGGTAGACCCGCCCTTCGTTCGAGACCGTGACATCGTGTGTGGGCGCGCCGACGACTACGTCCGCGAACCCGTCGTTGTCGACGTCCCCGGCGGAGGCCACCGCGTCGCCGAAATGAGCCCCGGTCTGCGCGCCATCCGCGACCCATGCGGGTGACGCCCCCAGACCGGCCGGCGAGCCGAGATAGAGAAACGCCGCGCCCTCGTCGGTCTCGCCGTTGTCGAACAGATAGGCGCCGATGATGACGTCGTCGTACCCGTCGCCATTGACGTCACCGGCCCCTGCCACGGACTCGCCGAACGCCGCGCCGGCCTGGCCTCCCTCGGCCGTCCAGGCCGGGCTGGTCGCGAGTCCGCCGGCCGAGCCGAGGAAAAGCGAGGCCCTTCCCTCGCCCGACTCGCCGTTTGTGAAGTTGGGGGAATCCGACGATGACGTCGTCGTACCCGTCGCCGTTCACATCGCCCGCGGAGGCGACCGAGGTGCCGAACCTCCCCAACGCCGACCCGCCGAGCGGACTCCACGACGCCGTCGTGGAGACACCGGAAGCGGTCCCGAGGTAGACGTGGGCCCGCCCTTCGGCGGCCAGGGTTCCCGTGTACAGTGGCGCGCCGACAATCACGTCGTCCTTGCCGTCTCCGTTGACGTCACCGGCCGACGCGACCGAAGTGCCGAACTTTCCGCCGCCCGCGCCCGGCGACACCGCCCAGACAGCGCTCGACGACAGCCCGCCGGACGAGCCGAGATACACGTACGCGCGTCCCCCGGTGTTCGTGCCGTCGTTGTAGTCGGGCGCCCCCACGACGATGTCTGCGTAGCCGTCGCCGTTGACGTCACCGGCCGGAGCGACCGAAGCGCCGAAGGAGGAGAACTCGACGTCGCTCTCGACCGCCCAGCTCGGCCCGGCCGGAGGCCCGAAGGGTGAGCCGAGGAAGACGAGCGCCCGGCCTTCGTGATCCTGCATGTTGGAGTACCCCGGCGCGCCGATGATGATGTCGGCGAAGCCATCGTCATCCACGTCTCCCGCGGAAGCCACCGAGATCGCGTATCGGGCGCTGAGGGCGTTCCCCTCGCTCTGCCACAGATCCGGCAGCGGCCCGGAGGTGCTCGCCATGGTGTCCGGCCCCTGGTCCTTCTCCACGCAGGAGGGCGCCGTCATGAAATCGTCCGCACTGCCGGATTGGAGCACATCATACCGGGCCGAGGCGGAGGTTCCGCCTACGTCGCCGGGGGCCGCCCATGTGAGGGTCGTTCCGCCGGTGTCGTCGACGACGTCGAGATCGGTCGCCTCGCCGGGGGTCGACCATACCTGGTTGTTGAGCGGCAGGCAGTCGCTCCCGTCGGGAACACCGTCGTTGTCGCCGTCGCCGTCGCACGGATCTCCCTGTCCGTCGCCATCGGCGTCCGCCTGGCTGGGGTTCGAAATGAACGGGCAGTTGTCGATGCCATCCTGCACCTCGTCGCCGTCGTTGTCGCTGCACACGCCCGTGTTGACCGGGTTGATCCCGGCACCGGCCGAGGGATTGTGATAGCTGTTGCACTCGCTCTGGACCAGGAGGTTGTTGCCGCCGTGGTCGGTCGCGTACATGATGCCGCGGCTGTCGGTCACGTGACTCAGACCCGTGTTGTGGCCGTACTCGTGGATCCAGAGCACCGCCTCGGTGCCGAGGTTGCTCTCGCGCACCAGTGACATCCCGTTGCCGCCCACCCAGGCGCATCCGATGATATTCGACCCGGTGCCGCCGCAGTAGTTTATCGCCCGTACCACGTGGACGCGTGCGACGGCGTTGTTCAGCACGGCGTTCAGCTCGGAGCTGTTGTCGATGATGTCCAGACCGTCCGCCGCGGAGCCGAAGCTCTGCGCCGTGCCCGAGCGCGACACCGTGATACAGCACGCGACGTCGTCCGAGTAGTCAGCCCGTCCCGCCCGCAGGCTCGCTTCGTGCAGGATCGAGTCGAGACGCGCGTCGTCCATCGGGCTCGTGACGTTGACATGGTTGGCATAGGTGAGACGGGAGTCGTCGACCGCGTTCTGCGTGTCGAACAACTCGGCGACGGGCCCGCCGGACAACGACGAGGCCGTGCCTCCCGCATCGAAGCCCGCCGATGAGGCCGCCGGGCTCCCCGCACCGGCCGGGGCCAGCCCGGTGACGCCGGAGACGGTCTGGTCGAAGAGCTTGAGGCTCTCGGCCGCCGGGCGCGACAGATCGCGCCGCGCACGGGGATACGTCACGCGTCCGCGGCTGATCTCCCTCAGCCGCCCGCGCGCACGGGGCGAGCCCGAGAACGCCAGCCCCCGGAACGCCATCTCGAGAAGATCGTCGCGCATCGCGATCGGGTCGGCGGCCCTGGCGGCTGCCAGCTCGAGCGGTCCGCCATCGCCGCCCGGCTCGGTCATCGTCATCAGCGCTTCGAGCGCCGCAGCGTCGCCCCGTGCCGCGATGTGGCCCAGCGCCTGAGGTGCGAGCAGCAGGGCGCGATCCTCCTCGGGGATCCGCGCGTCCGCTGGAGGCGCCGAGAGGAAGCCGATCAGATCCGGTGTGGCGGCCCCCCGATCCAGATGGGCGAGAAAAGCCACGATGTTGTCCCGCCGGGGGAAGGACGGATCCGCCAGCAGCTCCCGCAGGACGGAGACGTCGCCTGGAACCAGAACCTGACGTGCCAGCTCGTCCGTCACGCCGTGCAGATACGTGCGCAGCATCGCCTGGCGGACCACCTCCTCGCGGGAGGGCGGGCCGGCGGCGAAGACCAGCGACACCGCCACGCCGATCATCGCGCAGAGGATCGCGCGGAGCAGGTATCGGTGAGGTTCGGGACGGGCAAGCGCCTGTTCGGAGGTCATGTATCCAACATGTTTGGGCCTAACCGGCCGGAATGTCAACCCTGACTTGCATTTCGGCCGAGACTGACGACCCCGGCGAGCGCCCCGAATCCCGCCTGCAGCGCTCCCGGCAGCGCGTTCAGGATGAGCCGCCGTTTCAGCCCCCGGTACCCCTGCCGGCCCGTGAGCAGGTCCGAGAGAACGTTGCGTATCGCCGGCGAAACACGTGACAAACCCGCCATGCTCTCCAGGAACATCTCATTGTAGAACCCGGCGCCATGCCGATGCGCCCAGATCAGGTGCTCCGGGACCCGGGGCGTGCGTGCAATCCCTTCCCCCGTCACTCGATCCGCGAAAGACACGGCCGAGCGCATCGCCCACGAGATCCCTTCGCGGGTCAGTGGATCGACGAACCCCGCCGCGTCGCCGATGAGGCCCCAGCCGGGGCCCGTTGCGGGCGGATCGTCGTCCGCCGGGATGAAATACCCCTTCAGGGAGCCGGGCGCCACGTGTCCCTCTGGATAATGCGCTTCGACGAAGCGGTGGAGCAGATCCGCGAGCCGTGCGGCCTCGATGGCCCTGAAGGTAGAGCAGATACCGACCGAGACGTGATCCGTCCTCGGGAAAGCCCAGAGGTACCCGTCGAGACCCCGGAAGAACTTCAGCACCATCCCGGTTCGTGCCACACCCGGGACGTACGCGTACAGTGCCAGGGTCAGCTTGCCCGCAGCGATGGGGCCGGACACGGCCCGCCGGACGACGCTGCGCACCCCGTCCGCGCCGACGATGAGGTCGAAGGGCCCCAAGGGGCCGGTGGCGGTCGCCACCTCCCAACCCACCATCCCCAGGGAGCGGACCGACGTGACCCGGGCCGGCACCAGGTGGGAGCCCGCCGCCTGGGCCCGTTTCCTCAGGAAGGTGTCGAGCTGCGCGCGCCGGAATATGTGGATCCCGGCCGGCGCGGGCACGACGGTGAGGCGGTCGGACGGCGAGTAGATCCGGACCTCCCGGACGACACGGCGTTCGAGCGACGGGTCCGCGAGCTCCGGGAATTCCAGGAGCACAGAGGCGGGTATGCCGCCGCCGCAGGGCTTCTCCCCGGTGGGGCGCTCCTCGAACAGCGTCACGTCGAGCCCCGCGGCCGACAGCCTGCGGGCGCAGGTCGAGCCGGCCGGCCCCCCGCCGATGACGGCAATCCTTCGTTTCACGCGCATGCCCGTGGCTCCGAATGCGCATCGTAGGGAGCCGCGGGCCGTCGGTCAAGATGAAGTGAAAGCAGTGGCGGCCGGGATCCCTACCTGCCCGGCACGACGTGATAGGTCAGCACCGCCGTCAGCTTCGCCTTGTCGGCGAGGAGCGACTCCAGCGTTCCTGCGGGCACCCTTCCGTCCTCTTCCCATATGACCCCGCCGTTGCGAAGGTCGTCAGGAGTCCGCCGCAGACCATCAGGGCGGCACTGATTCCAATCGCTGTTCTGCTTTTCATGTTTGCTCCTCCTTGGTCACGTCCTAGACAATACATGGACATTAGCCGTATGTCAAGGAGTAATCGAGATTATTGCTTGACAAATTATGGACACAGCTGTAACGTGATGACATGACTGAGGAAAGGACGGTCCGGGAGGTCATGCATCCGATCCAGGTCGTATCGCGCCGGACCGGGCTCTCCCCGGACGTGCTGAGAGCCTGGGAGAAGCGGTACAAGGCGATCACCCCGTCGCGCAGCCGCGGCAGCCGTCGTCTCTATTCCGACGAGGAGGTGCGCCGCCTCCAGCTGCTGCGCAAGGCCACTCTCGCGGGTCGGAGCATCAGCCAGGTCGCACGGATGTCCACAGGGGAGCTGGAGACCCTGCTGGCGGACGACGCCGCCTCGGCCCGGGCGATGGCCGTCACGCCCGGGAGCGCTCACGCGCCGCGCGGTACCGGACCGGAGGGTTACGTGGCGGCGTGCCTGAGCGCCGTGAGAGAGCTCGACACGGGGGCGCTCCAGACTTCGATCGCGCAGGCGGCCCTGGAGCTTCCCCGCCTGCCCCTCATGCAGGACGTGCTGCTGCCGCTGTTGCGCCGGATCGGCGACGCCTGGCGTGCCGGGACGCTGCGGATCGCCCATGAGCATCTCGCCAGCGCCGCGGTCCGGTCCGAGCTGGGTCGTCTGCTCGCGGCGCAGGACGCGCCCGCGACGGCACCCGGCCTGCTGGCGGCGACGCCCGCCGGTCAGGCGCACGAGCTGGGTGCGCTGGTGGCCGCCGTCACGGCCGCCTCGCAGGGATGGCGGGCGAGCTATCTGGGCGCGAACCTGCCGGCGGAGGAGATCGCGGCGGCCGCACGGATCACCCGGTCCACGGTCGTGGCGCTGAGCATCATCCACCCCCCGGACGACCCGCGTCTGCACGACGAGCTGCGGCGGCTCGGGAGTCTGCTGCCGTCCGGCACGGCGACGATCCTGGGTGGCGCGGCGGTCGGCGCCTACGAGAAGACCTGGAGCGGGACCGACGCCACCCACCTCGACGGTATGGAGCAGCTCGCGACAGCTCTCGAGCGTCTCCGCGACACGGCGGCACGGAGGGAATCGGAATGAGGATCGTCATCAGCGGTGCGAGTGGCCTGGTCGGATCGGCACTGGTGCCATCGCTCACGACGGAAGGTCATGAGGTGGTCAGGCTGGTCCGGAGGCCACCGGCGGCCGCGGAGAACGCGGTGCAATGGGATCCCGCCGGCTCCGGGCTCGACGCGACTCCCATCGAGGGCGCCGGAGCGGCGATCCACCTCGCCGGGGAGAACATCGCCGGCGCGCGATGGTCCCCTGCCGTCAAGCAGCGCATCCGAGAAAGCCGGGTCTCCGGCACCCGCCGTCTTGCCGAGGCACTGGCCGGCATGAAGCGCCCGCCGGGGGTCCTGGTCTGCGCCTCGGCGGTCGGGTTCTACGGCGACCGCGGCGACGAGAGGCTCACCGAGGAGAGCGCGCCGGGGCGGGGATTCCTCGCCGATGTCTGCCGTGATTGGGAAGCGGCCGCCGCCCCCGCCGCCGCGGCCGGGATCCGCGTGGTCAACCTTCGATTCGGGATGATCCTCAGTCCCGCCGGCGGGGCCCTCGGAAAGATGCTCACCCCGTTTCGGCTGGGGCTGGGAGGACGTCTCGGTTCGGGGCGACAGTACATGAGCTGGATCGCGATCGACGACGCCGTCAGTGTCATCCATCACGCCATGTCGCACCAGAACCTGTCCGGCCCGGTCAACACCGTGTCGCCCGGGCCCGTGACGAACCGGGAGTTCACGGAATCGATGGGCCGTGTCCTGCACCGTCCGACGATCTTCCCGGTGCCGGCGCTCGCCGCGCGGCTGGTGTTCGGCGAGATGGCCGACACCCTGCTGCTGGCGAGCGCCCGTGTCTATCCCGTCAAGCTGTCCGAATCGGGGTACGAGTTCCGCTCTCCCGGTCTCGAGGATGCCCTGCGCCATCTGCTGGGCGGGAACACGGCGCACCGTCGCCCTTGACGCGGTGGATCCCGCTGGCATATAGATCCGCGATCACGGCGAACGGGTAACGCCGTGGTCGGGAGCAGGACCCCGCATGGCAAACCGTGAGAACTGGGGTACGCGCACCGGGCTGGTGCTGGCCATGGCGGGCAACGCCGTCGGCCTCGGGAACTTCCTTCGCTTCCCCGCGCAGGCCGCCCAGAACGGCGGTGGGGCCTTCCTCATCCCCTATCTGATCTCCTTCGTGCTGATGGGTATTCCCCTGCTCTGGGTCGAGTGGGCGATCGGCAGGCACGGGGGGATGTACGGTCATCACTCCGCTCCGGGGATGCTCGACCGGCTCGGGGATCGCCGGTGGCTGAAGTACGTCGGCGTCTTCGGGCTGTTCACCAACCTTTGCGTGGCCGCCTACTACAGCTACATCGAATCCTGGGCGCTTTCCTATGTCTGGCACTCGCTGATCGGGACCTTCTCCAGGATCAGCCCGACCGACTTCTTCCCAGCCTATCTCGGCCAGCACGCCGACTCTCTGTTCGCGTTCCCGATGGAGGCGTGGCTCTGGTTCCTGGTGACGCTCGCGCTCAACGTCTACATCCTCTCGCGCGGGCTGTCCGGCGGCATCGAGGTGGCAGCGAAGATCGGCATGCCGCTGCTGCTGCTGTTCGGCGCGGTGCTGGCGGTCCGCGGCCTGATGCTCACCACGACCGACCCGGGCGTGGTGCAGAGCCCCCTGGCCGGGCTCAACTTCGTCTGGCACCCCGACCTGTCGGGTCTGCGCAATCCCAGCACCTGGCTCGCCGCGGCCGGGCAGATCTTCTTCACCCTCTCGGTGGGGATGGGCTCGATCCACTGCTACGCGTCGTACCTGGGAAGGGACCAGGACATCGCGCTCAACGCCTCGTCGGCGGGATGGATGAACGAGTTCGTGGAGGTGGTGCTCGGCGGCTCCGTGCTGATCCCGATCGCCACGGCGTACCTCGGGCTCAACGCGGTGCAGGCGGCCACGGCGGGAGGCAGCGGCTTCGGTCTCGGCTTCCTCACCCTGCCCACGCTGTTCAACCACTGGGGTTGGTTCGCCCCGATCGCTGGCGCGATGTGGTTCGGCCTGCTCTTCTTCGCCGGGATCACATCGTCCCTGGCGATGGGACAACCGATCCTGGCGTTCTTCGAGGACGAGTTCGGCGTGCGGCGACGCAACGCGGCGCTGCTGTTCGGCGCCGCGACGCTCGCGCTCGGGTTCGTGTGCGTGTGGCTTTACCCGGGTGGCTCGTTCGACGAGTTCGATTTCTGGACCGGCACCTTCGCCCTCGTGATCTTCGCCCTCGGCGAAGCGTTCATTTTCTCGTGGATCTTCGGCATGGAGAAAGGGTGGGCCGAGATCACGCGCGGTGCCGACATGCACGTCCCGGGCGTGTTCAGGCTGGTCATCAAGTACATCACGCCGGCCTTCATCCTGATCATCTTCCTGGCCTCGCTTCTGCGTCCCGCGGCCGACGACTGGGAGGCCGCGCTCTCGGCTCTGATCTCCGGCCATGCGTGGCCGCTGCACCCGGCGAGCGTGATCGGGAAGATCCTTCACACGGGCGACACCGATTACCGGTGGTTCACGCCGGACGGATACGGCACCCACGCCCTGGTGCAGGACACGACACGACTGCTCCTGACCGGCGTGTTCGCCGCGTGTGCCTGGCTGGTGTACCGTGCGTGGAAGCTGAAGAAGGGAGACGCGCGATGACCGGCTCGGCGTGGCTGATGCTGATCGCGACCTGGAGCGTGATCATCTTCTTCACGGCCCGGTTCTTCTGGCTGATCCTGAAGACGCCGCCACGTGACGGTGGAAGCTGAATCCCGTCCCTCTTTCCGTCGTGTCTCAGTCCACCTCTTCGAGCTTCAGGCTCACCTTGCGCTTCTCGCCGTCCCGCACGACCGTGAGATCGACGTCGGCGCCGACACCGGCGGTCTCGAACCCGTGCAGCAGATCGTCGGCCGACTCCACCGGCTTGCCGTTCATGGCGACGATCTGGTCCCCGACGATGTACCGGCCGGTCCGGCTGGCCCGGAAGCCACGCAGCCCCGCCCGGGCCGCCGGGCCCTGCGGCGCGACATCGTAGATCACCGCCCCCTGGAGCCTCAGCCGCGCGGCCGTGCCGTCGGGCAGCAGGCTCACCCCGATGCCGGGCTGGATCGGATGCCCGTGGGTGATGAGCTGCGGGACCAGCCGCTGGACCGTGTCCACCGGAACCGCGAACCCGATCCCTGAGAAGGCGCCGCTCGGGCTGTAGATGGCGCTGTTGATCCCCACGAGCCGGCCGCGGGTGTCGAGCAGCGGCCCGCCCGAGTTGCCCGGGTTGATCGCCGCGTCGGTCTGGATGACGTCCCGGATCCGCCGTCCGTTCGGCGCCTTCAGCTCACGTCCCAGCGCGCTGACCACCCCCACCGTGAGCGAGTGATCCAGCCCGAAAGGATTGCCTACCGCAAGCACCGTCTGGCCCACAGCGAGATCCGCGGATCGGCCGACCGGCACCGGCGGCAGCGCCGAGGAGGGGGCGTTGATCTTGAGCACCGCGAGGTCCTTGTCCTCGGCCACACCCACCACGACGGCGTCGTACTCGGACTGATCGGCGAGCGTGACCGAGAAGGTGTTGCCGTCCTCGATCACGTGATAGTTGGTCACGATGTGCCCTTCGGTGTCCCAGACGAAGCCGCTGCCGGTGCCCTGCGGTATCTGGAACAGGTCGAGCGAGAAGAAATCCCGGCGCACGGCGATGCTGGTGATGAAAACGACCGAAGGAGAGGCCTTGCGGAAGATCGCGATGTTTCGCAGCTCGGCCGGCTCGAGGTCGCCGTCGAGATCCGGCGAGGGGGCGGCAGGCATGGCCGCGCCGGTCGCTGCCGTCTCCGGAGCGGGTGACGCGGCGGAGACCGGTTGCGGCGCGCGCGCGACGCTGTCGAAGGAGACGACCTGCGCGGCGAGGAACCCCGCGATCAGCGCCACGGTGGCGATCAGGACGTTTCGGATTGGCATCGTTGCCCTCCCCGGGAGTAGTCGCGAGAGGCGGGAACGAAGCGCCGACGCTCTCCGCTCCCGCCCGAGCGGGGCGCGCGGACCATGTCCGCGGTCAGCGCTGGTGCTTGTTGGCGCCTTTCATGTGCGCCTTTTCCATCTGCTCCTTGCCGACATAGATATGGGTGGCCATGGTGTGGTCGTCCTTGTCCTTCCGGTACTTCAGCTCGATCATCTCGCCCACCTTCGGCGTACCCATGACCTTCGTGTCGTCGTTCCAGGAGAAGGACCACTCCTTCCCTTCCCCGTCCTTGAGCTTGAGCGACTTCGCCGATGGGTCCCACGCGGTGATCGTGCCCTTGACCCAGCCGGGCTCGGGCTTCGACATCGGCTTCGTCTGGGCGGCGAGCGCCACCCCGGCGAAAACCAGAGCCACGACAGCGGTCGTTGCCAGGATCCTCTTCATTCTGCTTTCCTCCATGGAATCAAGCGCCATGTCGGCGACGGCGGGTAGCGCGGGGCGTCATCAGCATATCTCAGCCCCGGGCTCCGGGCCAGCCACACAACTAAACGGCGGCGGCGCTCTGCTAGAATCACCGCACCATGGCGCGCCCGCGGTACCGATTCGGCGACTTCACGGTCTCTCCCGGCCGGCGGCTGCTCCTGTGCTCCGGAGCCACGCGGCCCCTGATCCCCCGCTACTTCGATCTGTTGCTGCTCCTGATAGAGCGGCGCGATGTCGCGGTGCGCCGGGAGGAGATCTTCGACACGGTCTGGGACGATGTCGTCGTATCGGACGGCGCGTTGACCCAGGCGATCCGCACGTTGCGAAGGGTCCTCGGCGACGACGTGCGGGAGCCACGATTCATCCGCACCGTCTCCCGTCACGGGTACCAGTTCATCGCCCGCGATCTGGTCGAGGAGGCCGACGACGAGCCCGGGAGCGGCCCGCCGCCGGAGATCATGCCCACCGCGGATCGGGCCGGGGACGCCTTCGATCCGGTGATCCGGAGGCTGCTCGAGCCAGGCGCAACCGGAGCGGCGGCGGACGACATCCGCCGGGAAGCGGCCTCGACGCTGCACGCTCTCGGAACCTCCGAGGCGCTCGCGCGCCTCGACGAGCGGCCGGGGCACTCGACGGGCCGCGCTTTCCTGCGCGAGACACGCTGGGATGTCGGCGGCGCGGGATCCGTTCCGCTTCTCGGAGTGCCCGGCGGGCTGGCCGCGGCGCGCGCTCTGGTCGGGCTGCGTCTCCGTCAGGCGGCGCGGCTGGCGGGCGGCAGGTGGGCGGCCGCATCCGGGGGCGGCGCCCTTGCCGGGCTGCTGGCCGGCCTGGCGGGAGGCGCGGTGGTTGCGCTGGCGCCGGGCTCGGCGGCTCCCGCATCGCTGCCGGTGGCCTTCGGTCTGGTGGGGGCGTTCGTGGGAGGGCTCGGCGCGGCGGGTGTGGGCGCCGGCCTCGCGGTCGCCGAGGCGCTGGCCCGGTCCGCGAGGGGTGTCGCGCTGGTGCTCTTCGGCGCGCTCGGCGGTGGGGCGGTCGGCGGGCTCACTCATCTGGTGGGCCGGTGGACGCTCGAGGACATCTTCGGTCACCCGCTCTCCGCCGTGGGAGGCGGGTTCGAAGGTCTGATCATCGGCGCCGCGGCGGGACTCGGATACGCCCTGTCGACCCCGCGGCCCGGTGGCGGCGGCATGGCCACCCCCCGGGGCGCAGCACGTGGCTGGGCGGCGCTGACCACGGGTATCTGCTGCGCGCTGGCGGGCATCCTGCTGACCTGGTCGGGTGGCGCGCTCGGCGGCGACAGCCTCGCATCGATGGCCAGGACCTTCCAGGGATCGCAGGTGGACCTGGCGCCGCTCGGGCGGTTGTTCGGGGAGACGGCCGCCGGCCCACTCACCCGCACCATCCTGGGCGCGTACGAGGGGATGCTGTTCGGCGCGGGGCTCGTCCTCGGGCTCACCCGCCGCCCGCGCGTCTGACCGGCCCGCCGGCGGGTCGCATTGCTCCCGTGCTCTTCAACCCACGGGAGAAAACCGAACGCCCACGTTTCTGCGTTGTCTCGCCCTCGCTGCGGGTGCAGCCATGATGTTCTCAGGTTGCGGCATGCCGTCGCCGACACCAGGATCAGGGGGCGGGGGGAGATCGTCGGGCTGGTTACCGGGGAACCGCCGGAGCGCTGAACGCGTGCCGGTTCAGCGGCCCACCCACTCGCAGATCGCCTGGATCGCCCGGAGCACGCGGTCGCAGTAGGTCTGGAGGAACTCCTCGTCGATCTTCTCGTCTCGCGGCAGGACCTCGATCCCGGCGAGCGCGCGGGCGCCGTTGAAATCGACATAGGCGAGCCGCGCGGTCAGCTCGGCCGCGGGCCGGCCGAAGGCGACTCCGGGCAGGATCGCCACGCCGGTCTCCTCGAGCAGACGCTCGCACAGGAGCTCGCTCGTCGTGATTCCACGCGCGTGAAGCCGCTCGGCCAGCGGCGAAAAATCGGGAAACAGGTAGAACGCACCGGCGGGACGCTCGCAGATCGCCCCCGCCTCGCGGAGCCGCCGGGCGCACCACCGCCCGAGCGCGCCCAGAATGCGGCGCGAGAACCAGAGGTACCGCTCGATCCGCAGGCCCCCGTGGAACGCCCGCACCGCAGCGTACTGGATCGGCGCGGACGTCGAGGTGAAGGTCTCGCTCGCGACCGCGGTCATCGCCTCCTGCAGCCAGGACATCGATTGAGGGAAGGCGAAGGTGCCAAGCCGCCAGCCGCCGGCGCCGCACCACTTGCTCAGACCGCTGCTGACGATTGTCCCTTCCGGGTAGAACCGTGCGATCGAGACATGCTGGTTCTTGTGGTGCAGCTCGCCGTAGATCTCGTCCGAGAGCAGCACCACGCGATAGGTGCGGGCCACGGCGGCCAGCTCCTTCAGCTCGTCGATGGTGTAGGTGAAGCCGGTGGGGTTGCTCGGATAGTTCAGCACGACGATGCGCGGACGGTCGGGATCCTTCACGCACAGGGCGGCCAGCGTGTCGGGCGTCAGCTTCCATCCCGAGTCACGGTGCGTCTCGAGCCAGAAGATCTGCCTGCCCACGATGTGCGCCTGCGGTGCGTAGGAGACCCAGGCCGGCGTGGGGATCACCAGATCGCCGTAGTAGACGAGCTGCAGGAGGAACATCAGCTCCTTGGAGCCGGGGCCCACCAGGACCCTGTCGGGAGTGATGGCGATGCCCTGGGAGCGCAGGTGGTACTCCGCGACCGCGGTCCTCAGCTCGAGCAGGCCCTGCACCGCCAGGTACGCCTTCTGGTGCGCGTTCGCCTGGAGCTCCTCGATCACCGGGCGCGGCACGGGGAAGGGTGACTGGCCCAGGCCGAGCTTGAAGATCTCCCGCCCCTCCGCGCGGATGCGGTCGGAGCGCTCGTTGATGGCGACCGTGGCCGAGGAGGCCATGCCGCGGACGTTCAGATTGAGGTGAACCTCGGGAACCCTGTTCCTCGTCCGTCCCACGCCGCCCCCTCTCCGCCTCGAGAGCTCACTCCCACTCGACGTGACCGAACATGGCGGCCGGCCGCCTGGTGCCCGGCGGCTGGCCCCAGGCCGGCGCGCGACCGGCGCGGTGGATTCTCTCCATGTCCGGTGTGAAGAAGAAGTCCTTCTTGCCGAACGCCGGCTTGAGCTGCTTGAGCCACGTCGCCTCCGGATCATACATCGCGAAGAACGGCCGGTTGACCCATTTCGGATCGCGGGCCTGCAGGAACTTCAGCACGAACGCCTTCTCGCCGGCGATCTCGGTGATCCCGTCGACGAGGACCTTGCCCGGCGTGGCGGACATCGACGGGCCGCGCACCGTGCGGGCGAGGCCGGAGACACGCCGGTACGCCTTGGTGAAGATCTCCAGCGCGCGCGCGAGCGTGACCTCGAAGTAGTTCTTCGGGCCCGTGTCCCGCTCGACGAACATGTAGTAGGGCACGGCGCCCAGACGGATCTGCGCCTGCCACATCTCGCTCCAGGGCCTCGGGCTGTCGTTGACGTGGCGCACCAGGGGCGCCTGGCATCTCACGGTGGCCCCCGTGCTGATGATGCGGCGCACGGCAGCCTGGGAGGCCCGCGGCTCGAGCTCTCTCGGGTGGGTGTAGTGGGACATCAGGGCCAGATGGCGGCCGGCGCGCCTGACCTCCTCGAACAGCCGCATCAGGTCATCGGCGTCCGGGTCGGTGAGGAATCGATAGGGCCAGTAGGCGGTGGCCTTGGTGCCGATCCGGATGCTCACGAGATGATCAAGCTCCGGCGACAGCAGCGGCTCGATGTAGCGTCTCAGGACGGCGGTCTTCATGATCAGCGGGTCGCCGCCCGTGAACAGCACGCTCTGCACCTCGGGGTGCGCCTTGATGTAGTCGAACAGCGACTCCGCCTCGCGGCTGGCGAACTTCAGATCGTCGATGCCGACGAACTGCGCCCATCGGAAACAGTAGGTGCAGTAGGCGTGGCAGGTCTGCCCCTGGCTCGGGAAGAAGAGGACGGTTTCGCGGTACTTGTGCTGTATCCCGCGAAGCGGCTCGCCGCCCATCGAGGGGACGTTCAGCTCCATCTGGCGTGCCGGATGGGGGTTCAGGTGCATCTGGATCTCGCGCGCCGCCGCCTGCAGCCTCTTCTCGCCCGCGCCATCGCGCACCAGCTTCATCATCCGCTGGAAGTCCCGGCGGCCGAGCATCCCCTCCTGCGGGAAGGTGAGCTGGTAGATCGGATCATCGGGGATGTTGCTCCAGTCGATCAGCTCGTCGATCACGAACTCGTTCACACGGAACGGAAGCACCGCCGAGACCGCCTTCATCGCGGTGACCTCGTCCGGGTCCAGGAACCTCAGTTGGGGGATCCTGTCGATATCCTTGCGCGTGAACGCGCGGTACTTCCGGGGCTCGACGCGTTCTCGTCGCATCATGAAGACCTCCTGCGGTTTCGTGAACGGCTCGTGCGGGCGGCGTGGCCCGCCGGGTCATGCGCGCCTGGCGCTGGGGAGCGGAACGGAGCCGATCGAAGAGTTGCTTCCGAGGCACTTATCTTAGGCTCGACGCCGCCCTCGATCAACCTGCGCGCCGCGGGCCGAAAAGAACCGTCTCGTCCACCTCGCCCTCGGTGCAGGCCACCGCCACCGTTCCCATGGTGTCGCTCCAGACATTCACCATCGTCCGGCACATGTCCAGCGGCCGGTCCACCGCCCACAGCAGCGCGGTCAGCCCGACGGGCAGACCGATCGCCTGGAAGATGATCACCATCATCACGAGACCGGCATGCGGGATGCCCGCCGCACCGATGCTGACCAGGAGAGCCAGAATCACGATCATGACCTGTGCGCCGACGGTGAGGGTGAAATCGGGATGCGACCAGGCGTAGAGCTGTGCCACGAACAGGGTCGCCACGCACTCGTACAGCGCCGTGCCGTCCATGTTGACCGTGGCCCCGAGCGGCAGGACGAAGCTCGAAATCCGGTTCGAGACTCCCACCCCGTTCTCGACCCTCTCCAGCGTCACCGGGAGCGTGCCCGAGCTCGAGGCGGTGGAGAACGCGGTCAGGAGGGCGGGGCTCATGGCCCGCATCACCGTGTACGGGTTGCGACGGGTGATCAGCCAGAAGAGCAACGGCAGCGTCACGAGGAAGTGGATCGCCAGCGCCCCCGCGACGGTGCCCGCGTACGACGCGAGCTCGAGAAACACGTGCGGTCCCGTCGAGGCCACGAGCTTCGCGATCAGGGCGGCGATTCCCACCGGGGCGAGCGAGACCACGAACATGGTCATCTTCATCATGACCTCGAACACCCCGGCGAAGAACGACTCGACCGGGGCACGCTTGTCCGGCCCGGCCTTCAGCAGGAAGATCCCGAAGAGAATCGCGAAGAAGATCACGGGCAGCAGCTCGAACTCCGCTGCCGACTTGAAGACGTTCACCGGGATCATCGCCATGACGAGATCCCAGGCCGACTCGGGCGCCTGCGGGGGCTGCGAGCCGAGCGGCAGCGGCAGGCTCACGCCGCGCCCCGGTCCGATCACGTTCACCAGGAACAGACCGGTCAGGATCGCCAGCAGGCTGGTGGTGACGTACCAGGCCGCCGTCTTGCCGCCGACCTTGCCGAGGCGCCGGAAGTCCCCCATCCCCGCGACGCCGCACACCAGCGACGCGAAAACCAGCGGGATCACCACCATCTTGAGCAGGCCGAGGAACAACGCCGCGAGACCGTGTGCCGCGCTTCCGGCGGCGGTGGCGCGGAACCGGCGATCGATGTCCTCCTGGATCTTCTTCGTCGCCTCGGCTTTCTGCTCCGGAGTCCAGTGCTCGCCGAGCACATCGACGTGCGCCGCCCGGTCGAACTCCTCGTAGTAGGCCCGGTTGAGCAGCGTTCCCCAGATCGCTCCGGCGGCAATCCCGATGAAGATCCACCAGTGAAGCTTCATGCGCAGCATCCGCGCTTTGTATCCCAGTTTCCCGCGGCTGTCCACCCCTAATCGGGCAGGGTGGCGATCGCCGGGTTGCAGCACGCAGGCGAAACGTGGAGACTTGGGGAGGAGGTGCGATGGATCGTCCCGTCTGGGCCCCTTCTCCGGAGCGGAGAGAGCGGGCGGCCATGACCCGGTTCATTCAGCAGATTCGTCGGGAAGGCGCGACCGGCGTCACGGACTACGACTCCCTGTACCGATGGTCGATCTCCGAGCCGGCGTCCTTCTGGAGCGCCGTCTGGGACTTCTGCGGCGTGCGGGCTACGCATCGCGGCGGGATCGTCGTCGAGGGGATCGACCGGATGCCGGGCGCACGGTGGTTTCCCCGGGCACGTCTCAACTTCGCCGAGAATCTGCTCGAGCCCGGCGCCAATCAGCCGGCGATCGTCGCGCGGGACGAGACGGGCACCCGCCGGGTGATGGACCGGGCGGAGCTGGCCGGCGCGGTGCGACGGGTCGCGGCGTGGCTGAAGGCGCGCGGGATCGGACCGGGCGATCGGGTGGCCGGCCTGCTTCCCAACGTGCCGGAGGCGGTCATCGCGATGCTGGCCGCCGCCACGCTCGGCGCCACCTGGTCCTCCTGCTCACCCGACTTCGGGGCCGGGGCGATCCTCGATCGGTTCGGCCAGATCCGTCCCGTCGTGCTGTTCGCCGCCGCCGGCTGCCGCTACAACGGCAGGAGCATCGACCTCGGCGACAGGGTCCGCGCTGTAGCCGAGGGCATCCCCTCGATCCGTGAGATCGTGATGATCGGCGCGAACGGCGCGGACGGCGTCTCCTTCGAGGAGATCCTCGCCCGTCCCTCCGCCCCGATCCCGTTCGCCCCGCTGCCGTTCGACCACCCGCTGTACATCCTCTACTCCTCGGGGACGACCGGCTCCCCCAAGTGCATCGTGCACGGCGCCGGGGGAACGTTGCTGCAGCACCTCAAGGAGCAGGTGCTGCACACCGACGTGCGATCCGGCGACGTCGTCTTCTACTACACGACCTGCGGCTGGATGATGTGGAACTGGCTGGTGAGCGCGCTGGCGGCCGGCGCCACCGTCGTCCTCTACGACGGGTCGCCCGTGCACCCGGACCCGGCCGCCCTGTGGCGGATGGCCGCCGAGGAGAAGGTCCGCGTATTCGGCACCAGCGCCGGCTATCTGTCCGCGATCGAGAAACAGGGAGTGCGGCCGGGCCGCGACCACGATCTCTCCGCCCTCCGGACCGTTCTGTCCACCGGGTCGCCTCTCGCGCCGCGCAGCTACGACTATGTCTATCGCGAGATCGGCGCGGATCTGCAGCTTTCGTCAATCTCGGGGGGCACCGACATCATCTCCTGCTTCGCTCTCGGCAACCCGCTCGGGCCGGTGTACCGGGGAGAGATCCAGTGCCGCGGGCTCGGGATGAAGGTGGAGATCCTCGACGACGCGGGACGGCCCCTTCCCGGGGCAAGGGCGAGCTGTGCTGCACGATGCCCTTCCCCTCGATGCCGATCGGTTTCTGGGACGATCCGACCGGCGAGCGGTACCACCGGGCCTACTTCCAGCGATTCGAGGGTGTCTGGTGCCACGGCGACTACGCCGAGCTGACGCCGCACGGCGGCCTGATCATCCACGGCCGCTCGGATGCCACACTCAATCCGGGAGGCGTGCGGATCGGGACCGCGGAAATCTACCGGGTGGTGGAGAGGATGCCCGAGGTGGCCGAGTCGGTGGCGGTCGGGCAGCAATGGAACGACGACACGAGGATCGTGCTGTTCGTCGTCATGAAAGCGGGACATTCGCTGGACGACGATCTGCGCGGGCGGATCCGTTCGAGGCTCAGGGAGGAGGCGTCGCCACGGCACGTGCCGGCCGTGATCCTGCCGGTCGCCGAGATCCCGAAGACGATCAGCGGCAAGATCGTCGAGCTGGCGATCCAGAACGTGGTCAACGGGCTTCCGGTGGCGAACCGCGACGCCATCGTCCGGCCCGAGACACTCGATCAGTTCCGCGACCTGCCCGCGCTGCGCCCCGCCGAGCCGCCACGCGGCGCCTGACCCGTGGTCGCCGCGCGCGCGATCCCGCGCAGCATGCCGGCGAAGACGAGACGGTGCACGGGCATGATCCCGTACCAGTAGGCGAGCCCGGCAAGCCCGATCGGGTCGAAGACGGCGGTCTGACGGATCGTCGATCCGGCGCCCGCCGGCTGCACCTCGAACTCGAGCCACGCACGGCCCGGGAGCTTCAGCTCGGCCGCGAGTCGCAGCCTGCGATCCGGCTCGTACGCCTCGACGCGCCAGCAGTCGATGGTGTCGCCCAGGCACAGCGTGTCGTCATCCGGGCGCCCGCGCCGCATGCCGGCGCCGCCGGCGGCGAGATCCAGCCACCCCCGGACCCGCCACAGCCAGTCTCCCCAGTACCAGCCGGTCCTGCCGCCGATGCGCCGGATCGGCGCGAAGGCCGCGGCGGGATCCGCCTCCACCCGCACCGACCGCGAGTCGATCAACCGCGTCCCGAACCGCGCCCCTGTCCGTTCGGGCTGCGCCCCGAGGGTTGAGAGCGCATCGGACCAGCGGGTGCGGGCCATCCGATCGTCCTCCAGCCACAACGCCGCCGTGATCGCCTCACGGTAGCCAGCCGGCCGCAGGGGGAACACCTCCCGCGCCGCGGGGTCGTTGACCACGGTGGGGTGCCGCATGCTCTCGACCAGCTTCCGGCCCACGCGCGCATAGACCGGCGTGACGAGCCCGAGCCAGAGGCTCGACAGCCGCGGCGTCAGGACGGGGACCGGTATCATCAGCCGGCGAAGACCGCGCTGACGCGCGTACTCCTTCATCAGCTCGCCGTAGGAGACCTGGTCGGCGCCCCCTATCTCGAAGACCCGCCCGGGTCCGGCGGGCAAATCCAGCGCGGCCATCAGGTAGGCGATCAGGTCGCCGATGGCGATCGGCTGGGCGCGCACCGCCACCCACCGCGGCGTGATCATCACCGGCAGGCGCTCGGTGAGCGACCGGATCATCTCGAACGACAGGCTCCCGGATCCGATCACGATCGACGCTCGAAACTCGATCACCTGGGCCCCGCCGCCCGCCAGGATTCGCCCCACCTCCTGCCGGCTCCGCAGGTGATCGGACAGCGGGTCGGCCGACCGCCCCAGCCCCCCCAGATAGATGACCCGCCCGACACCCGCCTCCCGCGCCGCGGATGCGAACGTGGCGGCTGCCTCCCGGTCCTGTCTCTCGAAATCGCCCGTGGAGCCCATGGAATGGACGAGGTAGTAGGCGGTCCCGACGCCCTGCATCGCCGCCACGAGAGACGACCGGTCCAGGGCATCCCCACGCGCCACCTCGGTTCCGGGCTGCAGCCGCGACGCCAGGTGCTCGGGCCTGCGCGCCAGGCACCGGACCCGGCGGCCGGCCTTCTGAAGCGCCCGCAGGAGGCGGCCTCCCACGTACCCGGTGGCTCCCGTCAGGAGAATCAGCCCCTCGGAGTGAACCTCCGGGCGGGCGTCATCGTAGGAAACATCCGAACTCGATTCCATGGAGGACTCCATGACGCGCAAGACACTGCCGATGCTCGTGACCCTGGCCAGCATATCGCTCCTCGCGGCGCCCGCGCTCGCCGCCGAGGCCGTTCGCACGCTGCGCGCCGAGATGCCCTCCGACGGGCACGTCACGATAGAGAACATCGCGGGCACCATGAAAGTGGTGCCCGGTTCCGGCGACACGATCGTGGCGGTCGCCACGGTACACGCCGAGAACGACGCCCTGGCCGATTCGATCCGCTTCGAGAAGGTGTCGGGCGAGTCGACGCTCCGCGTGGTCTACCCGCTCGAGAACGGCGACACCGTCCGTTATCCGGGCGATTCCGGCGACAGCTCACTGCTTGGACGTCTGTTCGGCAGCAGCACGAACACGACCACGAAATACGCCGGCCGGAAGGTCAGGATCTCGAGCGGCAGCGGAAGGCTGATGTACGCGGACATCGAGATCCAGGTGCCCGCACGCGGCGCCCGGGCGGATTTCAGGAACATCGCCGGACGGATATCGGGCGAGAACCTCTCCGGCGACTTCAAGTTCGACATCCAGAGCGGCGAGATCCTGCTGACGCGCCTCGATGGCGCCATCGGCGCCGACACGGGCAGCGGCGACATCAAGGCGAGCGACATCAGCGGCTCGTTCGACGCCGACACGGGCAGCGGCGACATCGACCTCGATCGGTTCACGGGAGACACGATCAAGTGCGACACCGGCAGCGGTGACGTGCGGGTCGTCGGGGCCGACGCGGTGGAGTTCTCCGCCGACACCGGCTCGGGAGAGGTCCTGTTCGAGGCCACGGGCTCGCGCCTCGAGCGGATCAATGCCGACACGGGCAGCGGCGACGTCACCCTGCGGCTCGGCCCGGATGCCTCGTTCGAGGCCATGGCGGATCTGGCCAGCGGTGACCTCAACAACCGCTACAGCGACGCCGAGCCGATCGTCCGCGACAGAGAGGTCGTCGGGTACCGCCGCGGCGACGCGCGCATCCGGGTCAGGATCGACACCGGAAGCGGCGACGTGAAGCTCGAGCCCGGCCGGTAGGTGGGCACGAGGCGGAGCGGATAGAATGGTCCGTCATGGACGGACCATCCGGCGCCCGCACCCATCGCTCGAAGGAGCCGAGCTTCAGGCAGGTCGTGATCGGCGACCTGCGCGCGGCCGATCTGCGGCGTACGTTCCCGCGCGACCTCGAGGAGCTTTACACCTTCTACCTCACCGAGGAGAGGCGCGAGCGGCTCGCCTCGATGGGGCCCGTCAAGCGCGCTGTCTGGTTCTGCGTCTGGGTGGCCAAGAGCCTCCTGATGCACCTGTCGCCGGCGCGGCGATTTCTCCTCCTGGCGGCGTTCGTTCTGGTGACGATCAGCCCATCCTCGTTTCAGGTCGGCGAGGCCCATGTCTCCATCCACGTGGCGGAGATCGGCGCGCTGCTGGCGCTGATCGTCCTGATGCTGGAGCTGAAGGACAAGATCCTGGCGCATGACGAGATACAGGTCGCGCGGCAGGTCCAGATCGCGCTGCTGCCCCGCACCCATCCCCAGCCTGCCGGCTGGTCGCTCTGGAGCTACACACGGCCGGCCAACGATGTCGGCGGCGACCTGATCGACTACCTCGATCTCGGCGAGCGCGGGATCGGCATCGCCCTGGGGGATGTCTCGGGAAAGGGGCTCGGCGCGGCACTGCTGATGGCCAAGCTGCAGGCCACCCTGCGTGCCATCGCCCCGGACGTTCCCTCGCTGGAGCGGCTCGGCGCCCGCGTCAACGAGATCCTGCATCGTGACGGAATCGAGAACCGCTTCGCCACCTTGTTCTACCTCGAGATCCTGCCCGGGTCGGAGCGCATCCGGTACCTCAACGCCGGTCACAACCCCGCCTATCTGCTTCGCGCCGGCGGGATCGAGGAGCTGGGGGCCTCGGGGACGCCGCTGGGGATGATCGCCGGGACCACCTACCAGGAGGCTCTCACCGGGATGGCGCCGGGCGAGACTCTGCTCGTGTACTCCGACGGTGTCACCGAGGCGCTCGACCGCGACGGCGAGGAGTTCGGCACCGGGCAGTTGAAGGATCTCCTGGCCCGGCTGCGCGGCCGGCCGGCCGAGGAGGCGGGAACGATCCTCCTGCGTGAGGTGGACGCGTTCCTCGGTGACGCGCGTCCTCACGACGACCTGTCATTCGTGGTGCTCGCGCGCCGCCTCGATCCCGGGGACGGTTCTTGACCCCCGCGGCAGGCCTCTGCCGAACGTCGTGGTCAGGAGGAAGGACACCTCCGGCGCAGGAGGCATGAGGGTGCGGATCGGCGCGGGCGATTCCGTATCCACGTATGGCTCGGCGGTGGCCGGCGCGACGGCGAAGTGGGTTCTGCTCGCCGGTCGACGTTCCGGTGACGGTGGCCGCCGGCGGCGTCTCGCGAGCCTCCCTGCCCTGACGTTTCCCCGTGCATCCTTCCCTCGGTTCGTGCTAGTCTGAATTTCTTCCGGCCGATATCATCGTTGTTTGGAACCACTTCGAGCGAGTCGAACCATGAGCCCGATTCCCAGGCACGCCCGTCCCGGCGCCGCCGCCGCGGCCGGCGCCCTCACCCTCCTGGCGGCCGCCACGCTCTGCTGGCCTCAGGGGATGCCACCCAGCCCGGTGCGGTACACGGAGGCGAAGGAATATCCGGTCCGGCGGACGATCACGCTGCCCGGCTCGATCGAGTCGCACACGGTGAGCGTGGTGGCGAGCGAGGTCGAGGGGAAGGTGATCGAGCTGCTCGCGCGCGAGGGGGACACCGTCAAGCGCGGGGCGCCGCTGGCGCGGCTCAGGACGACCAACCTGGAGCTCCAGCTGCAGTCATCGCAGGCCCAGCTCAAGGAGGCGCAGTCGCGTCTCAAGCTGGCCGAGCTCAGCCTCGCCCGGGCGCGCGATCTGTTCGAGTCGGAGGTCGCCTCCCAGCAGGAGTACGACAACGCGCGATACGAGCACGCCGCCTGGGAGGGGCGGGTCGAGTCGCTCGAAGCCGACATTGACCGGGTCAGGCTCGCGCTGGAGCTGTGCACGATCCGCGCGCCGTTCGCCGGCATGATCGTGAGCGAACGGACCGAGATCGGGCAGTGGAGCACCACGGGGGGCGCCATCGTCGAGATGCTCTCGCTCGATGACATCGACGTGCGAGTCGAGGTGCCCGAGCGTTACTTCTCCAGCCTCAACCCCGGCGCGGCCGCCACGGTCCGGTTCGGGTCGATACCGGGCCTCGAGGTCAAGGGCAAGGTCAGCGCCATCGTGGCGCGTGCCGATCCGCAGGCCCGCACCTTCCCGCTCAAGGTGCGCGTCCCCAACAAGGACGGCCGGATCGGCGTCGGGATGCTCGCGCAGGTCTCTTTTCCCGCAGGCGAGTCCTACCGCGCCACCGTCGTTCCCAAGGACGCCGTCGTGACACAGGGGGACAACCGGTTCGTCTACCTGATCGGCGGCGACGACAAGGTCACGGTGGTGCCGGTGCAGACGGGCGAGGGTGTGGGCTCCTGGATTGTGGTCGAGGGGGAGGTGACCGCGGGTCAGAAGGTCGTCACACGCGGCAACGAGCGTCTGCGCCCGGGGCTCGCCGTGACGGCTGAGCCGGTGGAGTACGCGCTGCCATGAACCTGATCCAGAGCGCGATCCGCTCCCCCGTGACCACGGCCGTGGGCGTGCTCCTGCTCTGCCTGTTCGGCGTGATCGCTCTGTACCGCCTGCCGATCCAGCTCACACCCGAGGTCGAGGAACCGCAGATCACCATCAGCACCTCCTGGCCCGGCGCCAGCCCGCACGAGATCGAGCGCGAAATCGTCCAGGAGCAGGAGGAGCAGCTCAAGTCGCTGGAAGGGCTCAGCAAGATGGAGAGCGCCAGCCGTGACAGCAACGGCTCCATCACCCTGACCTTCCCGGTCGGCACCGACATCGACGCCGCGCTGCTCAAGGTCTCCAACCGCCTGCAGCAGGTTCCCCGCTACCCCGAGGACGCCGACAAGCCGGTCATCCGCAGCGTCGACGTGAACGCCAACGCGATCGCCTGGTTCATGCTCGCCCCCGCGAAGGAGAAGCCGTTCGCCGGGGACATCTCGACCTTGTTCGACTTCGCGGACGACCTGATCAAGCCGGAGATCGAGCGGGTGCCGGGCGTCGCCGCCGTCAACATCTACGGAGGCCGCGAGCGCGAGATGCAGGTGATCGTCGACCCGGCCCGGCTGGCGTCGCGCGAGGTGACGCTCAACCAGCTCTCGGCGGCACTGGAACGCGAGAACCGCGACTACAGCGGCGGCGACTTCGACGAGGGGAAGCGGCGCTACGTCGTGCGCACTGTCGGCGAGTATCATTCGGCCGGCGAGATCGAGGACATCGTCGTGGCGGTCAAGAACGGCGTGCCGATCTATCTGCGCGACGTCGCCAGGGCCGAGCTGGGGTATCACAAGGCGTTCGCCGAGGTATTCGCCAACGGCGAGCAGGTTCTCGCGATCAACGCCATCCGGGAGACCGGCGCGAACGTGCTGGACGTGATGGCGGATCTCAAGAAGTCCGTCGAGAGGCTGAACGAGGACCTGCTCCGTCCGCGGGGGCTCGAGCTCACCCAGGCATACGACGAGACCGAGTACATCCACAGCGCGATCGGCCTTGTGCGCAGCAGTCTGTTCATCGGCGCCTTCCTGGCCGTGGCGGTGCTGCTCCTGTTCCTGCGCAGCGCCACCAGCACGCTGGTGATCGCGGTGTCGATACCGATCAGCCTGATCGGCACCTTCCTGATGATGTCCTGGTTCGGACGCACCCTCAACGTCATCAGCCTGGCGGGCATGGCGTTCGCCGTGGGGATGATCGTCGACAACTCGATCGTCGTGCTGGAGAACATCTACCGGCACCGCCAGATGGGCAAGTCGCGATACGCGGCCGCCTACGAAGGCACGATGGAGGTGTGGGGCGCCGTGCTGGCGAGCACGCTGACGACGATCGCCGTGTTCGTTCCGGTGGTTTTCATCCAGGAGCAGGCCGGCCAGCTCTTCGGCGACATCGCGGTGGCGTTGAGCTGTTCCGTGGCGCTGAGCCTGCTGGTGTCGATCACGGTCATCCCGTCGCTGTCGGCCAAGATCCTCCACGCGGTGGAGGAAGACCCGGATCGCCGCGGGTTTCACGACCTGTGGGGGCTGACCGGGGCGGCGACGGCCGTCAACGAATGGATAAGCAATACGGTGCACTGGATCATCGGCTCCACCGCCCGCCGCATCGCGATCACGGCGGTGCTCACCGCCGCATCGCTCGGCCTGAGCTGGATGATCATGCCCAGGAGAGACTACCTGCCCGTGGGCAATCAGAACTTTCTGTTCGGGATCCTGCTCCCCCCACCCGGGTACAACCTCGACGAGGTGGTGTCGGCCAAGGAGATCTACCAGGAGGAGCTGTCGCCGCTCTGGAAGGCCGAGGCGGGCAGCCCCGGGGCCGAGGCGATGCCCGGCGGCGGCATCCGCAAGTTCTTCTTCGTCGCGCTGCCCAGCCAGGCGTTCATGGGGGCGAGCTCCAACGAGCCGCTGCGCGTGACCGAGCTGCTCCCGTCGTTCCAGAAGGCCAATTCCCGGATCCCGGGCACCATCGCCGTCACCAGCCAGGCCAGCATCTTCCAGCGCGGAGCCGGCCAGGGGCGTAACATCGACGTCGAGCTGAGCGGCCCGGATCTCGAGACGCTGATCGCGATGGGGGCCGAGGTGTTCCAGATGGTCGGCCAGGTGGTGCCCGGCGCGCAGGCGCGCCCGATCCCGAGCCTCGACCTGGGCAACCCCGAGGTACACGTGGTGACCGACCGCCGCCGCGCCGCCGACCTCGGCATCTCGAACCGCGATCTGGGATTCATGGTGAACGCGCTGGTGGACGGCGCCAAGGCGAGCGACTACCAGCACGAAGGACGCAAGATCGATCTCGTGGTGAAGGCCGAGGACAGCTTCGCCCACCGCACCCACCTGCTCGAGCAGATGCCGATCGCGACGCCGGACGGCCGTCTGGTGACGCTTGCGTCCGTGGCGGATATCGAGGTGACCAACGGCCCGGTGCAGATCAACCACCGGGAGCGGCAGCGCAGCGTCGTCATCCAGGTCACGCCCCCCAACGGGATCCCTCTCGAGCAGGCGATGGACGACATCGACGCGAAGATCCTGGATCCGATGCGCGCCGACGGGCGGCTGGGAGGCCTGTACCAGGTGAACCTCACCGGCAGCGCCGACAAGCTGGCCCAGACGGGGCGCGCGCTCAAGTACAATTTCATCCTCGCGCTGATCATCACCTACCTCCTGATGGCGGCGCTGTTCGAGAGCTTCCTGTACCCGTTCGTTATCATGTTCAGCGTGCCGCTGGCGGCGTTCGGCGGGTTTCTGGGCCTGTCCCTCGTGCACTGGTTCATCCCCACGCAGACGCTCGATGTGCTCACCATGCTCGGCTTCATCATCCTCGTGGGGACGGTCGTCAACAACGCCATCCTGATCGTGCACCAGTCACTCAACCACATGCGCGAGGACGGGATGTCCCACCGCGAGGCGATCCGGGCCTCGGTGAGCACGCGTGTGCGACCGATATTCATGAGCGTCGGCACCTCGGTGTTCGGGATGCTGCCGCTCATCCTCTTTCCCGGGGCCGGCTCGGAGCTGTACCGGGGCCTGGGCAGCGTCGTGGTGGGAGGGCTGGTGATGTCCACCGTCTTCACGCTTTTCCTGGTGCCGGCGGTGTTCAGCCTCAGCCTCGACATCCGGGCGGCGATCGTCGGCGGGTTCAAGTCTGTGCTGCGCCCCGCGGCCGGGTCCGCCGGCGGCGACTAGGCCTTGTCTCGTCGCGCCGTCATCTGGGTGTCGGTCTACGCCGTCGCCATGGCCTTCGTCGAGTCGGCGGTCGTCGTCTATCTGCGGGCCATCTACTACCCCTCGGGCTTCTCCTTTCCGATCACGATCATCCCCGACCGGATGGCCGGGATCGAGGTGGGGCGCGAGGCGGCCACCCTGCTGATGCTCCTCGCGGTCTCGGTGCTGGCGGGCTCCGACCGTTGGGAAAGGTTCCTGTGCTTCTGCCTCGCGTTCGGTGTGTGGGACATCTTCTATTACGTGTGGCTGCGCGTTTTCATCGGGTGGCCGACATCGCTGCTGACGTGGGACATCCTCTTTCTGATCCCCGTCCCCTGGATCGGCCCGGTGGTCGCGCCGCTGACAGTCAGCATCGGGCTCATCGGCGGCTCGCTGTGGCTGCTGCGGCTCAAGACACGCGGTGTACGGCTGCGGTTCTCGGGGTGGCACTGGGCGCTTGCGATCGCTGGAGGGATGCTGGTGCTCGCCTCCTTCACGCTCGACTGGAGGCTGACGCTGCAGGGAGAGTACCCCCCGCCGTTCCGCTGGTGGCTGTTCGGGCTGGGCGCGGCCGCCGGGCTGGCCGCCCTGGCGGCCGGTACACGCTCGCTCGGAGAGGGCCGGACGGCAACGCGCAGCCGATGAGCGGAGCCGGGGCTCAGGGGGCCGAGCGCCCGGGACTCCGGGCGACGATGAGCGCCGCGCCGATCAGGACGAGCCCGAGATAGGCGGCGCTGCTCAGGCCGTGCAGCCACATGAACTGCGCCCGCTCCGGACCGATCAGGCCCGAGCCGTCCTGCGCGTGAGGGGCCTCGGCCCAGATGGCGTTCATCGCAGGCGTGATCCACAGGGCGATCGCCGCCGCCACCGCCACCATCACCACGGCGAGGCCCGTCATGATGGCGCCCGGGACGGAAGACGGCTCCCTTCGCCGCATCAGGAACCGGGACGCGAGGGCGACCAGCGAGAGGATCAACGCGATCATTCCCAGCATGTCGAAGACCGCGCTGCCCACCTGTCCCGCGAACTCGCGCGACGGCGCCCGGTCGAACAACGCGATCGTGGCCACGCTCACCCCGATGATGCTTCCCACCAGAACCGCGAGCGCCAGGTCGTACACCGCCTCGACGAAACGCATCGGCGGAACCCTCCTGTATGATCTCCGGAAACGAGACTAACATACGGGTGACGACGAGGGGATGAGCATGACCGAAGGAGCCGCACCGGATCGGGTCGTTCCGGCAATGGACGAGGAGCTGAGGGGCAGGGTGCGACTCGGCCTCGTCCGCGCGGAGCCGGTGGCCGTGGCTCCGACCGGCCCGGAGCTCGAGGCGGCGATCCGTGGCGCCGCGGACACCCTCACAACGCGTCACGCCGGACGCTCTCCCTCGGACATCGCCGGGCTGACGCCGGCGCGCGAGCTGTACCGGGCGTTCGGCATCGACCCGACCCGGACGCGACCGTCATCGGAGGCGCTGCTGCGGCGCGTCCTGCAGGGCAAGCCGTTTCCGCGGATCAGCAACGCCGTGGATCTGTGCAATCTCTGCGCGCTGCTGTTTCTCCTGCCGATCGGCCTCTACGATCGGACGAAGATCGACGGCCCCGTGACTCTGCGGCGCGGCGGCGAAGGCGAGTCGTATCCGGGGATCCGCAAGGACGACGTGCATCTCACCGGACGGCCGGTGCTCTCCGACCGGACGGGCCCGTTCGGCAATCCCACCTCCGATTCCGCGCGCACGGCGATACGCGACACGACCCGCTCGATCTGGATGGTGATCTTCGCGCCCGCCTCCTATCCCCCCGACCGGCTCTCGACCCACGTCCGGGAGGCGTGCGATCTGGCCGGCGCGCCATCTGGCGCCACCGGAAGGGCCGCCAGGGACGGACGGTTTCCTCCACCCCGACGCCTGACCGGGGGCCGTCACCCGCGCGGTGGCGATCTTTGCCCATGACGCGCACCGACCCTATATTCGCGTCCCATGGTCCTCGAGTACCGGATCCCGAAGCATCAGGTCCCGGCGGAGATATCGCTGGCGGGACGGGCGTCGCTGCGCGCGCGTCTGTTCGTGGGTGAGCTGGCGCAGAGCCATATGGGGGCCGAGCGGCCCAGCGACGTGCTGAATGGCGGGCTCCGCTTCGTGCCGGCGCTCGACGACGCCAACGGCGCCCTCATACTGCTGAACGTCGACGCCATCATGGTGGTCTCGGTGGAGGCCTCATGGGAGTTTCGCCCCGACGAGGAGCGCCTGGAGGATCTCGCCGCCGGCGAGGCGGTCGTCTCCCGGATCGAATTCTCGCTCGACGACGGCACGGTCCTCCGCGGGACCGTCACCTACCTGCTCCCCGAGTCGAACCGGAGACTGCAGGACTTCATGAACGGCAACGATCGGTTCGTCATCGTACGACAGGACGCCCAGGCGCATCTCGTCAACAAGCGGCGTATCGCGCGCGTCAGTCCGCTCTAGCACAGAGGTCGTCATCCGTGGCACGCATCGATCGATTCATCAAGCCGCTGCACCAGCTCGGAGCCGAGCGTCTGATCATGGCGGCGGGCGAGAAGGTCCGCCTGGCGGCGGGCGGGGCCATGCGCCCCCTGACCACCGAGGCGGCCACCCTCGAGCAGATCGAGGGGTTCGTGTCCGAGATCACGCCGGCCGGCGCGGCCGGCGGGACGTTCGAGTACGCCTCGCCGACCGGGACGGTCACGGTGCAGGTGACGCGGGACGGGGGCGGCCTCGTGGTCGAGATCGCCCCGGCGGCTTCACGCGCGGTCGCCGATACCACCCCCACGCCGACCGCGGTGTCGCCCGGCGTCGCGCCATCCGGCGGCCTCGAAGCCCTGCTGAAGCGGCTGGTCGAGAGCAAGGCGTCCGATCTGCACATCTCCACCGGCAATCCCCCGCTCATCCGCAAGGACGGGGAGATCGTCCCCCTCGACGGATGCGGCCCGCTGACCGCCGAGCAGGCCCATGAGCTGCTGATGGGGATCACGCCGCCGCGCTTTCGCGAATTGTACGAGTCGACCCATGACGCCGATTTCGCCCACGAGATCCCCGGACTCGCCCGGTTCCGCTGCAACCTGTTCCGCGACCGGCTGGGCCCCGGCGGCGTGTTCCGCGTCATCGCCTCGAGGATCCCCACGGCGGCGGAGCTGGGGATCCCGGCGCATGTCCTGGAGCTGTGCAACCTGCCCAAGGGGCTGGTGCTGGTGACCGGCCCGACCGGATCGGGCAAGTCCACGACGCTGGCCGCGATGATCGACCACATCAACACCACGCGCTCCGTCCACATCATCACGATCGAGGACCCGGTGGAGTTCGTGCACCCGAACCGCAGGTGTCTGATCAACCAGCGTGAGGTCGGCACGCACACCGCCGCCTTCAAGGTCGCGTTGCGCGCCGCGCTGCGCGAGGACCCCGACATCGTGCTCGTGGGCGAGATGCGCGATCTGGAGACGGTCGCCATCGCCATCGAGACGGCGGAGACGGGCCACCTCGTGTTCGGAACGCTCCATACCAGCACGGCCGCTTCCACGGTGGATCGGGTCATCGACCAGTTCCCCACCGACCGCCAGGCGCAGGTGCGTGTGATGCTCTCGGAGTCGCTCAAGGGCGTCCTGAGCCAGACCCTGCTCAGGAAGATCGGCGGGGGGCGTGTGGCGGCGCTGGAGATCCTGATGGTCAACAACGCCGTGAGCAATCTGATCCGCGAGGGCAAGACCTTCCAGATCCCCTCCATCATGCAGGCCGGCAAGGGCGCCGGCATGGTCTGTCTCAACGACGCCATCGTCGACCTCGTGAAGCGCAAGCTGGTGGAGCCGTCCGAGGCGCTGGCAAAGACCGTGCAAAGGACCGAGCTGGCCGCCGCCCTGGCGCGCGCCGGGTTCGACACCGCGAAGGGCTCCGCGGCCGCCGCCGGGGCCTGAACTCCCCCCATTCCGCGTTGTCCCTTCTTTCCCGCCTTGACATCGATCCGCCCGGTGCGCATACTGTCCTATGACAGTAGGACAGTATGCGCCGGCACCCGCCGGCGAGCAGGAGGACTCAGGGTGCATCTGAAGCTCGACCCGGCCAGCGCCGTTCCGATCTACGCACAGGTGGTGGAGCAGGTGCGATCCCTGGTCGCCTCCCGTGCGCTGCGGCCCGGCGACCAGCTCCCCTCGGTGCGCGAGCTGGCCGCCGCTCTGAGGGTCAACCGCAACACGGCGGCAAAGGCATACCAGATGCTCGAGTCGGACGGCGTGGTGGAGACGCGGCAGGGTCAGGGGTGCTACATCGCGAACGGTGCGCCGCGCTGGTCGCGGGACGAACGGTACCGGCGTCTGGAGTCGATGCTGGACAGAGCGCTCGTCGAGGCGACGCATCTGGAGATCCCGTTCGAGGAGCTGCCCGACCTGCTGGCCGGACGGATACGGTCGTTCGAGGGCGCCGCGCAACGCCCGGCGCGTCGCAAGTGAAGGGAGGCGGGAGAATGGAGTCGGCGGCGATCGAGATCGAACGGTTCACCAAGCGGTTCGGCCGCAACGTGGCGGTCGAGGATCTGACGCTGTCGGTCCCCCGCGGCTCGGTGTTCGGGCTGCTGGGGCAGAACGGCGCCGGCAAGTCCACGACGATCCGGACGCTGCTCAATCTGCTGCAGCCGACTGCGGGACGCCTCACCGTGCTGGGGCATGACTCGATCGCCGGGTCGGTGGCGGTCCGCCAGCGCGTCGGCTACCTCCCCGAGCAGCCGAACTATTACCCGTGGATGACGGTGGACGAGGTGCTGGGCTTCAACGCCGCCTTCTACGATCGGTGGGATGCCACCCTCGCGGCGGATCTGATGGCACGGCTGGAGCTGCCGCGCGACCGGAAGCTGAGGTCGCTCTCGCGCGGGATGCAGGCCAAGGTGGGACTGATGCTGGCCCTCGGATCGCGGCCCGACCTGCTGATCCTGGACGACCCGACATCGGGACTGGACGCCGTCGTCCGGCACGAGTTTCTCGAGGCGATGATCGCCAACGTCCAGGCGGAAGGCGGCACCGTCTTCTTCTCGACCCATCTGCTTCACGAGATGGAGCGGATCGCCGACGAGGTGGCGATCCTTCACGAGGGGCGGCTGGTGGTGCGCGACACCCTGGAGCGGCTCAAGGCCCGGAGCCGCAGGCTGCGCGCCGTCTTCCCGGGCGTGGTGCCCGAGCGGCTCGACCTGCCCGGGCTGCTGCGTGTCGAGCGCAACGCGCACCATGCGACCCTCACCGTAACCGGGTTCGACGAGTCGACGCGGGCAGCGCTGCTGCAGACGGGAGCCGAGTCGGTCGAGGTGCTCGACCTGTCGCTCGAGGAGATCTTCGTCGAGACGGTGAAAGGAGGCGGACCGCATGCCCAGGATCGCTAGAGCGCTCGTGTGGAAAGAGTGGAGGGAGCAGCGCCTCGTGGTGCTGGCCGGGCTCGGGCTGACCCTCGCCATGCCGCTCTTCCTGGCCGCAGGGCTGCTCGCCATGCGTGCGCGAGGCTCGACCCGTCCGGGCTGGCAGGGACAGGGATGCCCGTGTTCGTGCTGGGGCTCGTCTGGCCGCTGTTCGCCGCCGCCTGCGGCGCCAACGACCATCGCCAACGAGATCGGCGACAGGACTATCGGGTTTCTGCTATCGCGTCCCGTCTCCCGCGGGCGAGTGTGGCTGTTGAAGGTGGCGACCGGCGCGTTCGCCCTGGCTCGTTCATGGCCGGTTCCATCGTCTTTCTGGCGACATTCCGCGCGCTAGCGAGCTACCGGATCGAAGATGCGTCATCGTCGAGGGAGTTGCTCCTCAACGCCCTGGGAGGGCTCGCGGTCGCCATGGTCGTGTATCCCGCCGCCGTCTTCTTCTCCACCTTCATCGGCAGGGCCATGACGGCCGCGGCCGCGGGGCTGGCCGCTGCCTTGTGCCTGATGGCCGGCATCGTGATCGTCTGGTCGCAGATGGACCTGCAGCCGCGTCTGGCGCCGGCGCTTCTCGCCGCAGAGGGTCTGCTCGGCAGCACTCTCTTTCTCTGGCGTCGTTTCATGTCTTCTCACGCGGGGAGATGCTGCGCGGCGCGGCGCGCGGCGCCGCATAGCGGCCGGCCTGCTTGATTACGTGGCGGGGGGGCTGGCTCTGGTCGGTGTCCCGATGATCTACGCCCAGTTGCGCCTCGGACCCGGCACGGCGGTCCTGAGCAGCCCGCAGGTGAGCCCGGACGGAGCTGCGATCGCGGTCACGGCGTCCACCCTCGAAGGCAACTCACCCCAGGTCTGGCTGGTTCACGCGGACGGGAGCGGCTCGATCGACTCGCCGCCCGGCTGTCGTACGGCCCCGTCTTCTCTCCCGATGGCAGGAACGTGGCCTATCTATCCTCGCGCGGGCCGCTCGGCCTGCAATCCGCCCGGGGGAGCCTTCACATCGTCGGGACCGACGGGAGCGGCGATCGTGTCCTGATCGAGGATCTGGGCGACATCGATTTCAGCCCGCTGTACGACATGCTGCGAGCGGGAATCCTCTTCTCACCCGACGGCGCGACGGTGGCGATGAAGGCGGGGGGCGTTCTCTACGCGGTCCCCCTGTCGGGCGGCCCGCCGGTCGTCATTCACCTGGCGGGCACGCCGCTCGAGCGGGCGCGCCTCACCGGCTGGAGGCCCGATGGAAGCGAGATCATCCTGGTGGCAACCGCCTGGGGTGAGAGCGCGGAGACCACCGTGGCGGCCTGCGACCCGCGGATGGGAAGCGTGCGAACGGTCTACAGCGCCGCCACCGACCCGTGGATGCTTCTCCAGGACAACGATCGGGGGCACTACAACGGGATCGACCACCTTCCCGTCATCATTCAGAATCCCGGTCCGGGGGACACGTCGATGTCCAGCCTCGTCCTGCTCGATCTGTCCGACGGCTCGACCCGGACGATCGCGGACCAGATCCGCGGCGTGACCGAGATCTCCCCGGATGGCGACCGGCTCGCCTACGGAGACTCCTCCGAGCTGCGTATCGTCGACTTGAAGAACATGAGGACCCGGACGATCGGCCGTATCGAGGCGACGGCATCGAGGATCCTGCTCTCCCCGTCCGCCGGCCGGGTGATGGTCCAGCAGAGAGGCCACGATGGCAGACCGCTGCCTCTCGCCGTCTTCGACCCGACGGGCCCTCCGACGGAACTGCCCGAAGGATGGTCGATCCCGATCGGCTGGTCGGGCCGCAACCGTGTCATCGTCGGCCACGACGACCCGAGCGGCTTCATCCGGCGTCTGGCGCTGGCCGACGCCGCCACCGGAACGTTGCGCGAGATCTACCCCGGCACCGGGCTGATACAATGAACCTCCCGGCGGAACGGACCGCCCCGCTGCCCGGAGGTGCCCGTGTCACGATGGCTCGCGTCGTCCCTTCTTCTGCTTCTGGCCGTCGCGCCAACGCCGGCCGCGGCTCCCGACACGCCCCCGTCTGAGGCTCCCAACCCGGCCGTGGCGCGGATCGTGGCCGCCGTCGACGACCAGAGGCTCCTGTCAACCGTCGAGACGCTGGCCGGGTTCGGCACGCGCAACCTCTACTCCGCCACCGACTCGAAGACCCGCGGCACGGGCGCCGCGCGCGCCTGGCTTGCCGAACGGATGCGCACCATCTCGCCGCGGATGCAGGTGACCCTCGACAGGCACCGTCTCGCGGCTCAGGGGGGACGGATCGAGAAGCCGGTCGACCTCGTGAACGTGGTGGGTGTGCTGCCCGGCACGTCGAGCCGCCGCATCATCGTCTCGGGCCACTACGATTCGGTGGCCAAGGGGCCGGACGGGAAGTTCCACTGGGACCAGGGGGATTTGCCCGCGCCCGGCGCCAACGACGACGCTTCGGGGGTCGCCGCCGTGCTCGAGATGGCCCGCGTGGTGGCCGACGCGCCGCTGGAGGCGACCGTCGTGTTCATCGCCTTCGACGGCGAGGAGGAAGGGCTGATCGGATCCAGCCTGTATGCGTCACGCGCGGCGCGGACCCACGAGCCAATCGTCGCCGTGCTCAACAACGACATCATCGGCAACGAGGAAGGTGGCTCGGGCCGCGTCGACAACACCGCGGTGAACGTCTATTCGAACGGCCCGCACGAGTCGGCCTCACGCGAGCTGGCGCGTTACGTGGAGTGGGTGGGCGAGATGTTCGTCCCGGTGATGGACGTGCGGCCGGTCTTCCGTTACGACCGGTTCGGCCGGGGCGGCAATCACACCCCGTTCGACCAGCACGGGTTCGCGGCCGTGCGCATGACGGTCACCGAGGAGAACTACGACCGGCAGCACGACGTGCGCGACTCGGTCGAGGGGGTGTCGGCACGCTATCTGGGTCGGGTGGCCCGCGTCGACGCCGCGGCGCTCGCTTCATTGGCGATGGCTCCCCCCACGCCGGTGGTGACCGACGACAAGGGCCGGCCGATGCTCGACCGCGGGGAGTCCGGCTACGATGCGCGGCTGAAGTGGGAGATGCCCGAGACGCCGGCCGACCTGGCCGGGTTCGAGGTGCTGATGCGCGACACCGCGGCGCCCCGGTGGCAGAAGTCCTGGTTCGTGCCGTCCGACGCGCGTGAGCACACGCTGCAAGGCGTGCTGGTAGACACCGTGACGCTCGGGGTGCGGGCCGTGGATCGCGACGGGAACAGGAGCCTCGCGGGCGTCTACAGCTACCCGCAACGCGAGGTCAGGGAGTACCAGGTCGTCGGGGAGGAGTGACCACCACCATCCGTCCCCTGCCCTGCACCCCGCGGGCGTCGAGGATCAGCTCGGGGCGGCCGTCACCGTCGAGGTCGAGTAGCCGTATCGGGCCGAACCCGGCGCCGGGGCGCCTCAGCCGCGGGGTCTTCGGGGCCTCGTCGCCGAGATCGAACTCCATGTCGCCCCAGTCCGTTCCACCGGAGCTTCCGTCGGGCCACGGCAGCGCAACGCCGGGATCCTGCGTCACGAGATTCCTGCCGCGCGAGGCATCCGGATCGCCGCGAAATATCCTCATCCCCCCGCCGGCATGGAGGATCAGATCCGGCGCGCCGTCATTATCGAAATCCCGGCCGTAGCCGAGGACGCTCCGGTCGGCCTCCTCGACGTCGAACGCCGTCGTCCGCGGCGAGCGTTTGAACGAACCGTCCGGCTCCCTCAGGTACGCGTCCAGGACCACCCGGTCGTCCTTGATCCCCTTCCAGTATCCGAGGACGAGGTCGTCCCGACCATCGCCATCGACGTCGGCCGCCGCCGGGTGGATCGTCTGCCACAGGTTCGCCCGGGACTCTACCTGGAGCGCCGGGGCGCTTCCGAGACGGCTTCGAATCCGGTGCGTCGAGAAAGAACAGACGCAGCTTCTTCTCGGCGAAGAAGCTCAGCTTGTGCGCCGGCCGTGTGGTCACCACCAGGACGGGGCGCCCGTCCAGCAGCAGACAGGCCGCCTCGAGCACCCGCTCCTGCCCGGGCAGGCGGGACCATCTTTCGGCGACCCTCTCGTCCCGTGGAGCGAGCGGATCGAATCAGGAGCGTGCCGAGACGCTGCGAATCCTTCCAGCCTTGTCGCGGCGGCGAAGAGCGGCCGGCCGCTGGAAGCGACGCCGAGGAAGACCACCAGCGGGCTCGTGAGCGTGAGCGCGGTGTCGTCACGCGTGGCGCTCACGGGCAGCGGAATGTCGGCTACGCGCGTCAAATCGCCGTTATCAGGTGCGAGGCCGAAGAACGACACCCCGCCGAGATGATGGGCGGGCGGCAGGAGTCTCCCGCCGGCGAGATCGCGTGCAGCCGCGTCGCTGCGCCCCGTCCCGCCGAGATCCGGATCACGCATCAACGTCTCGAGACGGCCGTCCGCGCCGGCCCCGAAACGCACCACACCGACCTCGCCGGGACGCACGAGGAGCAGTTCGTCCGTTCCATCGCCGTCGAGATCGGCGCACATCAGGGCCGTCGCGTCCGACGGCAGGGAGGCGGCCACCTTGTCGAGCGCCCCGTTCGCGTAGCCGACCCGATAGAGCATCGTCGGTGGCGGCGGCGCCGTATCCTGGGAAGACGGTTTGCATCCGTCCGACGGGGTCTGCCGTCCTTCCGGTGCCGCAACGAGAGCGAAGATCTCCCGGCGTCCATCCTTCAGCCGCGGCGCAGCCCACGCGACGAGCGTCCCCGGCAGCACCGCCTCCACGACGGCCGCACCCCCGGCTGCCGTGCGTTGCACACCGGGCTCCGGAGGCGGCTCGTCGGCCGCGGGGACCGGCCCTGTGAATCCCGGCGCCAGAGCCAATCCGCAGATCGACAACACGATGCGTCGCCGGAGGCTCATCCCCCCTCCCGGCTCAGGTACAGGTCGAGCATCGCCGGCGCGGTGGCTCCCGGCTCCGCGGGCTCGAGCGGCCGCGTCACCGCGAGATCGGCGCGCCCGTCGGCGTCGAGATCGATGACACGTACCAGCCCCGGGTCCCGCGGTTCCTCGCCTATGTCGATGACCCGGAATGCGGCGCGATCGTAGACGCAACCGGCCCCGCCACGCCGGATCACCAGTTTCCGGCCTCCCTTGAGCGAGAGAAAGTCGATCGCCCCGTCCCCGTCGAAGTCACCGGCGAAATGGCCGAACTGATTGAGGCGCAGATCGTTCAGATCGAGGAGCATCTTGTCGCCCAGATCCTGATCGGGCACCTCGTGGAAATCACCCCCGGCATCCTGCGCCCAGACATGGAACTCGAGGCCGATGCCGAATCGTTTCGTGGTCATCACCCGGAGGATCTGCCACATCGAGAAATCCAGGGTCACGGTGACCAGGTCCAAACGGCCGTCGCCGTCCAGATCGCGCATCTCGGTCCCCTGCCTCTGCGGCCAGCCGCCGCCGAAGCCGTAGCCGACCACCTCGAATTGCCTGAACGGGGCTGGCTCGGGTGTCGAGATCGGCGTCCAGGCGGTAGAACGCGTATTCCATGTGGGGCTGTCGCGCCTCGTCCATGTCGCCCTGCCCATTCACGGCGATCTCGGTCCGGGTGACCAGCTCCGACCGCCCCCGGCCGTCGACGTCGCCGAAGAAGGCCAGCTCGGGCGTCCCGTCCTTCGAGCCCGCGGCGAGACAGGCCAGGTCGATGCGGTGAGGCGCGGCGAACCGGCCGCCGCCGAGGCCCCGCAGGATGTCAATCCGCGCGGCGCCCGCGTCGCGATCCACCACCACCAGGTCGGGCACGCGATCGCCGTCCACGTCCTGGATCTGCGGTGTCGGGTAGCGGCGCCATGCTGTTCGATCGACACCGCTCCGATCGCCCGGCATCGCCAGGCGGAATGGTTCCCCGTCGGGACGCCCCGCCGCATCGAGACGATGGATCGAGGGCCCCGACCCGGAAGGGAGCAGCACGTCGGCGTCGCCGTCACCGTCCAGATCCGCGACAGGCGTGAGACCCGGGATGTAGGAGCCGGCACCACGCATCGCGGGAGGGTCGGCGATGAACGGCTCGAGCGCCAGCGAAGGACCCGGGCCGTCCCCGGAGAACCTCACCGCATCCAGCCCGTCATCGGTCAGCGCCATCAGCGGGACGCCGGGCGGGCCGGCCGCGAGAGAGATGACCGAGAGCGGCAGCGCGAGGGGCTCGCCTGCCAGGGTGTAGCCGCCGTCCGGGGTTCTCAGGTAGACCCGGGCTTCGCGGCGCTCGAACAGCGCCGGAACGATCTCCGTGATCTGCACGAACCCGGAGGACCTGCTCGTACTCGATCTCGTCGTACTCGTTGTAGACCAGGACCACCACCAGATCGGTGCCGTTGCGTCCGTCCAGGTCGACCGGGATGATCTCCACCGGCGGCCCCGGCAGCTCGAGGGTCAGGCGGGCGGGCTGGCGCGGCGCGGCGAACACCCGCCCGGCGGGTCCGTTCGGGATCAGGAGAGACAGGGCCGCAAGCGCCGTGAGGCCACGGCGGGTCAGAGCGCTCATGCAGCTCATCTACGGAAGACGGCGCCCCCGGGTTCCTTCCGGTCCCCGCACGAGGGCGGGTCTCAATCCTATGTACAGGCCACGGCCGGTCAGTCCCTCCCGATCGTAGGTCACGTCGAGGCCCGCCCCGCGCAGGGCCGCGAGATACTCGCGGTGGGTGAAGTTCCTCATGACATGGCGCTCGCGGAAGTCCCGCACGCCGCCGGGCCCGCCCACCAGGTAATGAAAGTCCAGAATGGTGAACCCGCGCGAGACGCGACTGACGCTCATGCGGGCGATCTTCAGGTCGGGCCGATCCACGAACAGCGCGTGCACGCGACCGGGGCGCAGCCGTGCCGGAGTCAGCCAGGGCTCGAGCACCAGGACTCCGCCGGGCGCGAGGTGCCGTGCCATGCAGCGCGCCGCCGACCGCAGCTTCGCCGGCGTGCGCAGATAGCCGATCGCGCTGAACAGACAGACCACGGCATCGAAGGTGCGATCGAGATCGAATCGGGCCATGTCGGCGCGGTGCAGCGGCGTGCCGGGAAGCCGCTGTCGCGCCACGGCCAGCATCCCGGGGTCGGCGTCGAGCCCTTCGACACGGAACCGGCGGCGCAGATACCTCAGGTGCGCCCCGGTGCCGCACCCCACGTCGAGCAGACGACGGCCGCGGCTCCGGCGATGCTCCAGGACCAGCCGGGCTACCGCCCCGGCCTCCTTGCGGTAGTCCTTGAACGCGTACAGGGCATCGTAATGAGCCGCCGAAAGCCGGAACACCCTCGATCCTCCTGTTGAAAGCCCCATCGAGTACGACTACCTTAGCCGAATGCATCAGCCGCCGCCCGGGGATGTCCAGGCCGAAGCCCGGCTCTTCTCCCGCTATCTCCTCGGACGCGATCCGGATCCCGAGGTTTCGGCCCGGTACGCCGACGCCTGCGGCAGCCTGTTCGGCGACGAGTCGGACGCGCGCGACGCCGCGGTGGTCGCCTTCGCCCGGGGCCACGCCTGGAGCCTGCCCTTCCTCGACGCCGCGTGCGGTCTGCTCGATTCCCGCGCGCTGCTGAGACGCAAGCTGCTGCTCATGCTCGCTCTGCTCGAGACGGTCCCCGGCAACGCCGATCTGTTCCTTGCCCGTCCCACAGGCCGTTCCGCCCTGATCGCGCGTCTGGCGGGACACGGGCTCACGAGCGCGCTGAAGATGGCGGGCGGTCTCCTGATCCTGCCCGTCGCGCGGTGGCGCGCGTGACCGCGCCGCACGACGTGATCGTGGTGGGCTCCGGCCCGAGCGCGGTCAGTGCCGCCTGGCCGCTGGTCGAGGCCGGCGCGCGCGTGCTGATGCTCGACGTCGGCAACGAGGACACGCGATACGCGCCGTTGATCCCCGCGGCGCCGTTTCCCGAGATCCGGCGCACCGCGCGGAACCAGCACCGGTACTTTCTCGGCGACGCCTACGAGGCGATCCCGCTCGGGCGTGTGCGCGTCGGGGCCCAGCTCACCGCTCCGAGAAGCCACATCACCCGCGACGCCGAGACGCTCACGCCCATCGACTCCGCGTCGTTCTTTCCGACCGAGAGTCTCGCCCTCGGCGGGCTGGGAAGCGGCTGGGGCGCCTCCGCCATCCGGTTCGATGAGAGGGACATGGAGGGGTTCCCGATCGCGCCGGCCGATCTCGCCCCTCACTACGAGGCCGTGGCGCGGCGCATCGGGATTTCGGGGGCGCGCGACGATCTGCTCCCCTACTACGGTGAGTGCGCGTCGCTTCAGCCGCCGCTCGACATGGACGTCAACGCCGCCGGGATCCTGTCGAAGTATGAGCGGCGTCGCGAGCGGCTGAACCGCACGGGGTTCTACATGGGCCGACCCCGTCTCGCCGTCCTGACACGCGACCTGGACGGCCGGCGGGCGCAACGGTACCACGACATGGACTTCTACGCGGACGCCGACCGCAGCGTGTATCGCCCATGGTACACGGTCGAGGCGATGCGGAAGGCGGACAACTTCACCTACGCCCGCCCGTGGCTGGTCGAGAGCTTCCGCGAAAAAGCGTCGGCCGGGATCGTGGAGGTGACGGCGCGCGACCCGAGGTCCGGAGGCCGGGAGACGTTCACGGGCCGCCGGCTCGTGCTGGCAGCCGGAGCGATGGGGACGGCTCGCATCGTGCTGCGCTCGCTCGGACTGTACGACACCGCCGTGCCGATCGTCTGCAACCCCCATATCTATATCCCATGCGTCAACGTCGCGATGCTTGGCAAGGCCGCCTCCCCGCTGAGGCACAGCCTGACACAGGTCGGGATCGTCTACGACCCCGGGCCGGAAGGCCCGCATCTGGTCTACTCGGAGATCCACGTCTACGGCTCGCTGCTGCTGTTCAAGCTCGTGAAGGAGTCCTTCCTGCCCGTGCCGCAGGCCGCTCGCATCATGCGGGATCTGATGAGCTCGTTCGCGATCCTGGTGATCGAGCACGACGACGAGCCATCACCGGAGAAGTTCTGCCTGCTGCGCCGCGGCGAGCCGGGGAGCCCCGACGTCCTCCACGTCTCCTACCGGCAGGATGAGGAGTCGGAGCGGCGGCAGCACCGCGCCGAGAAGCGGCTGTCCGCGCACATGAGGCAGCTCGGTTGCTGGCCGGTGGGGCGTATCGACCCGGGCCACGGCGCCTCGATCCACTACGGCGGCACGTTCCCGATGTCCGCGCAGGAGAGCCGGTTGAGCGTCACGCCGTCGTGCCGGCTGCGCGAAGCACGCGGCGTGTACCTCGTCGACGGCAGTGTCCTGCCCCGGCTGCCCGCCAAGCCGCTGACCTTCACCCTCATGGCGAACGCGGACCGGGTGGCGCGCGCCGTCCTGGACGATCTCGCGTGAGCGCCGGCCCGGTCGCCGTCACCGGAGCCGGCGGGTTCATCGGCCGTCATCTCTGCGCTGCCTTCGCCCGCCAGGGACGCGAGGTCCGCGCGCTGGTGCGCGACCCTGAGACACCGCGGCCCGGTCTGGAGGGCTACCGCCGGGTGCTGTGCGACCTGCCGGACCACGTCGACGAAACGGGGCTGGCCGGCGTCGAGACGGTGGTCCATTGTGCCTATGTCACGCGGTTCCGCAGCCCCGAACAGGCGCGGGAGGTGAACGACCGCGGGACGCGCCGGATTCTCGACGCCTCACGCGCGGCCGGGGCGCGTCGCTTCGTCTTCATCTCGTCGCAGTCGGCGCACGAAGGCGCGCAGTCGTACTACGGCCGCAGCAAGCGGGCGCTCGAGGGGCTGCTGTCGCCCGGCGATCTCGCGATCCGCCCCGGTCTCGTCCTCGGGCCCGGCGAGGCGGGCCTCTTCGCGCGGATGGCCGAGACGATGCGCACCGCCCGCGTGGTCCCGCTGTTCGGCGGCGGAAGACAGCCTTTGCAGACGGTGCACATCGACGACCTGTGCGAAGCGATCACCGGCGCGGTGGAGAAGGGCCTGTGCGGCGTTTTCACCGTGGCGGAGCCGTGTCCGATCGAGATGGGCGCCTTCCTGCGGGCCCTCGCGGCCCGCCAGGGGAGCCATCCGCTCTTCGTGCCGTTCCCGATGGCGCCCGCCCTCGCCGCCCTGAGGCTGATCGAGACCGCGCGGATCCCGTTCCCCGTCTCCTCGGAGAACCTGCTGGGCCTGAGGCAGATGCGCGCCGCCGACACCACGCCGGACCTGAAAGCCCTCGGCGTGACCCCGCGCACGGCCCTGGAATCCCTCGACCGGATCTTCCCGGCCTGAGCGCTCCGGTCGGCATGGTAGAATCCGCCGCAATCACGGAGTCCCGCATGACATCGAACGACCACCCGAACGAAGTGGGGGATCGTTTCCCGGCGACCCGCTGGTCCGCGGTCTTCGGAGCGCGCAGCGGCGACGCCGCCGAGCGGACCCGCTCGCTCGAGATCCTGATCGCGGCCTACTGGAAGCCGGTCTACAAGTACATCCGTCTCAAATGGCGCAGGACGGGCGAGGATGCCCAGGATCTGACGCAGGAGTTCTTCGTCCGCGCGATGGAGAAGGACTTCTTCGCCGGCTACGACCCCGCAAGGGCCCGTTTCCGCACCTTCCTGCGCGCCTGTCTCGACGGCTTCCTCTCCAACCAGCACAAGGCCGCCGGGCGCATCAAGCGCGGCGGTGGCGCGACCCATCTGCCACTGGAGTTCGAGCACGCCGAGGGTGAGATCGCCGCCATGGAGATACCCGCCCCGGACGACCTCGACCGTTACTTCGACAACGAGTGGACCCGGAGCCTATTCGGACTCGCCGTGGAAGCCCTTCGGGCCGAATGCCGGGAACGGGGCAAGGAGATTCACTTCGTGATCTTCGAGCAGTACGATCTCGAGCCGGCCGGCCCCGATCGGCCCACGTACGCGGCGCTCGCTCAGCGGCACGGTCTGCCGGTCACCCAGGTCACCAACTACCTCGCCTTTGCGCGGCGCGAGTTCCGCAGGCTGCTGCTCGAGAAACTGCGCGAGATCACCGTCAGCGACGACGAGTTCCGGCTCGAGGCGCGGTTCCTCCTCGGCGCCGACCCGGATTGACGATGCTGCGGGACGACGTGGTCGGACATCTGCGGGACATGGCCGACCAGCCCGACCTGTCGGGCACCCGGTACCGGCTCGTGCGGCGCTCGCCCGCGGGGGAATGGGAACCGTCTACCTCGTGCGCGACCCGGACCTCGACCGGGAGCTCGCCCTCAAGGTGCTGAGTCTGCCCGACCCGTCCGGTGTGCTCTCGACCCGGCTGGTGGAGGAGGCGAGACACCTGGCGCGGCTCGAGCATCCGAACATCGTGCCGGTGCACGACGTCGGCCGGCTGCCGGACGGCCGGGTCTTCTACACGATGAAACTGGTGCGCGGGCAGCGTCTGGACGAATGGCGCGAAGGGAGTCTTCCGAGACCCGCCCTTCTGCGGCTCTTCCAGAAGGTGTGCGGAGCCGTGGCGTTCGCCCACGCGCAGGGGCTCATCCACCGGGATCTCAAGCCGGCAAACATCATGGTCGGCTCGTTCGGCGAGGCGCTGGTGATGGACTGGGGCGTGGCCAAGCGGGTCGCGGAAGCGGATACCGAAGCGGCGACCCTGCCCGGCCGGTCCGGCGACCGCGACCAGACGGCGCAGGGCGCGCTGATCGGCACCCCGCCCTACATGTCGCCCGAGCAGGCGCGCGGTGAGGTCGACCGGCTCGACCCCCGCACCGATGTCTACGCGCTCGGAGCGATCCTGCACTTCCTCCTCTCGGGCAGCCCGCCGTACGACGGGCGGAGCCGTGAGGAGATCCTGCGACAGGTGATCGAGGCGCGCCGCACGCCGCTACGCCGAGATCGACCCGGGGATCCCGCGGCCCCTCGAGAGCATCGTCTCGAAGGCGATGGCGCCCGACCCGTCCGACCGGTACGCAAGCGCCAGCCTGATGGCCGACGATCTGGATCGGTTCCTCGACGGTCTTCCGGTCACCGCGCACCGGGAGACGCTGCTGGAGAGGGCGGGGCGGGTGATCGGACGCAACAAGGCGTTGTTCTGGCTCGTCCTGGCGTACCTGGTGATGCGCGCGGCCATCCTGGCGGCCACCGGCCGGTGAGCGGCGTTCAAAGGAATTCCGCCGCGCGTTTAACAGGACACCATGAACAGGGAGGATGACATGTCCAAACCAATGCTCGGTCTGGTTCTCGGCGCGGTCCTGGGGCTGGTGGACGGCGCGGCGGCCTACGCCTACCCCTACCCCGACGTCCGCGCGCAGATCGTGGGGATCATCATCGGGTCGACGTTCAAGGGGCTCGTCACCGGAGTCGTGGCAGGCTACTTCGCCACGAAGTGGCGTTCGCTGCCGCTCGGCATCGCCTTCGGGCTGCTCGTCGGCCTCGTGCTGAGCTGGCTCGTGGCCTGGGGCGGCGGCGACCCGAGTCAGCCCCATTACTACATGGAGATCATGCTGCCCGGCAGCGCCCTCGGGGCCGTGGTCGGGTTCGCGACACAGCGGTTCGGCCGGAGCAGGCAGCCGGCGCGGGCCTGACATCAACGACCGTCACGCAAAGGAGAGAAGATCATGGAGATGCCCAGGACCCACGGAGCATCACGGCAGGCTCGCGGCGTTCGCCGGCACCTGGAGCGGCGACGAGACGATCCACCCTTCCCCCTGGGACCCGAAGGGCGGCCCGGCGAAGGCCCGTATCACGTCGCGGATGGACATGGACGGATTCTACCTCGTGACCGATTACGTGGAGGAGCGCTCAGGGCAGGTCTCCTACCGCGGACACGGGGTCTTCGGCTACGACGCACAGCAGGAGTCGTACACCATGTTCTGGTTCGATTCGATGGGATCCGCCGCCCCGGAGCCGGCGCGCGGCCGCTGGGAGGGCGACAAGCTGGTGTTCACGGCCAGGTCGCCGATGGGACATGCCCGCTACACCTACACCCTCGAGGGTGAGGGACGGTACGGCTTCGCCATCGATCACTCCGAGGATGGAAAGAAGTGGGTGCCGTTCATGGAGGGGCACTACCGGCGAGCGTGAGGCCCGGGGGCCTCTCCCTTCAAACCCCTGACCCGATGCGCCATATCCCGCGGCCGCCGTCGTCTTGATTCGTCCCGGCAAATGCCTATTCCTATACCCGTCCGGCGGCCGGGGCGCGCCGCCGCCCCGGGAGGGCTGCGCATGGACATCGGTGCGATCTGCGAGGATCTTGACCGGCTGAGGGAGCGCGGCGCGCCTCTGGAGCGAATCCTCGACCGGGCCGTCCGTCTGATCCATGAATCCAATCCCCGTTTCCACTGGACGGGGATCTACGAGCTGTTCCCCGACAACGTTCTGAGGCTCGGCCCCTTCATCGGCGCACCCACCGATCACGTCTTCATCGCCGTCGGCCGCGGCGTCTGCGGGACGGCGGTGGCCGAGAAGCGCAACATGAACGTCCCCGACGTCTCGCTCGCCTCGAACTATCTCGCCTGCTCCACGGCGACCCGCTCGGAGCTGGTCATCCTGATCCGCAAGGGGGATCGGATCTTCGCCCAGATCGACATCGACAGCCACGAAGTGGACGCCTTCGAATCCTGAGACCGTCTCGGGCGTCGAACGGATAGCCGGTCGGCTCGCCGAGGCGTACGCGGCCCGGGTCGCACCTGCCGCCGCCGCGGACGCGTGATGGAGGCGCAGTGAAGCCGCAGCCGGCACCGGCCGACACCCTGGAATCGCTGAGGCTGCGACTTCGCGAGTACGAGCGCTGGTTCCGTTCGCTCGACGAGCAGATGCGCGTCCTGGAGCGCGAGCGGCAGAAGCTCTCCGCGGTCCTCAATCACACCGACGCCGGTTTTCTCGTGCTCGACGCCTCCCTCCGGGTGGTGTGGGCCAACGAGGAGTTCAACCGCCGCTTCGGCTCCACCACCCATCCGGGCTCGCTCCTCGGCACGCTGTGCCACGAGGTGCTGTGCCGCGACGAGGCGCTGTGCGAGCAGTGCCCGGCGAAGCGCCCGCTCGACTCGGGACGCGTCGCCCATCACGAGCTCAGGCTGGATATCGACGGCGAGACACGGCACATGTACGCGACCGCCATGCCGATCCTCTCCCCTCTGGGTGAGGTGGAAGAGACGATCGTCATGCTGCAGGACGTCTCCGACCTCGAGGTCCTGCGGCGCTCGCAGGCCGAGCTGAAGAAGAGCGAGGAGCGCTTCCGCTCCATCTTCCTCAACGCGGCAGCGGGAATGGCCACCTTCGCCCCCGACGGGACCTTCATGCAGGCCAACCCGGCCCTCTGCCGGCTGCTGGGATACGACGAGGCGGAGCTGGTCACCATGAAGATTCCCGACGTCACGCACCCGGACGACCTGGCCGAGAGCCTCCGGCTGGTCGGAGAGGCCCGGTCGGGCCGGCGCACCTCGCTCGAGATGGAGAAACGGTATCTGCGCAAGGACGGCTCGATCGTCTGGGGCCGGACAAGCGCCGCATGGCTCTTCGGATCGAACGGCTCGCCGATCTACAGCATCGCCCTCGTGCAGGACATCACCGAGCGCAAGCGCGCCGAGGAGGCCTTGCGCGAGAGCGAGGAACAACTCAGGCAGGCGCAGAAGCTGGAGGCCGTCGGAACCCTGGCGGGCGGGCTGGCGCACGACTTCAACAACATCCTCACCGGGATCCTGGGCCACGCCGGGATGCTCAAGGCGAACGCCCGGCCCGGGGACGACGTCCACCACGCCGCAGACGTCATCGAGAGGGCGGGACGGCGTGCAGCGGATCTGACCCGACAGCTTCTCGGTTTCGCACGCAAGGGCAAGGAGCAGAACACCCCGGTCAGCGTCCACGAGCGCATCCGGGAGGTGATCGCGCTGCTGAGCCACGCGATCGACAAGCGGATCCTCATCGAGGAGAAGCTCGAGGCGGCGCACCCATTCGTGCTGGGCGATCCGGTGCAGGTGCAGCAGATCATCCTCAACCTGGCGCTCAACGCGCGCGATGCGATGCCCGACGGCGGGACCCTGATGCTGAGAACGGAGGACCGGATGCTCGGCGAGCGGACCTGCCGGGCCCATCCCGGAGCCGTTCCCGGCCGCTACATCATCGTCACCGTCTCCGACACCGGGCACGGTATCCCCGATGAGATCCTGGACCGGATCTTCGAGCCGTTCTTCACCACGAAGGGCCCCGGGCTCGGCACGGGGATGGGACTGGCCACGGCTTACGGCATCGTGGAGAACCACGGCGGCTGGTTCGAGGTCGACAGCCGTGTCGACGAGGGGACGGTGTTCAGGATCTTCCTCCCGGCGACCGACCGCAACGCCGTCGAATCGTCCACCACCGACAAGTCGGTCTCGTCAGGGATGGGTCGCATCCTCGTGGTCGACGACGAGGAGATCGTGCGGGACGTGGCGAGCGAGTTTCTCGTGCATCTCGGGTATCAGGTCGTCACCGTCTCCGACGGTCGCGAGGCGGTCGACTACTACAGGAGACACGCGGACGAGATCGACCTGGTGATCATCGACATGATCATGCCGCGGATGGGCGGCCGCGACTGCTTCCTCGCGCTCAAGGCGCTCAATCCCTCGATCCGGGCTATCCTGTCGAGCGGCTACGGGTTCAACGTCGCCGCGCAGGAGATGATCGAGGCGGGGATGCTCAGCTTCGTGCAGAAGCCCTACGACCTGCTGGAGTTCTCCGAGGCGATCACCGGCGCACTGAGCCGCTGAACCCCGGCCGCTGCGGGGGGTCATGGATTTCTTCGCCACGCCGGCGCGGCGCAAGGTGCTCTTCTTCGCCCTCTACCTGAGCGAGGGCGCTCCGATCGGGTACCTCTGGTGGGCGCTCCCCACCCGGCTCGCCATGGCCGGTGTCCCGGTCGATCGGGTCACGTCGCTCACCGCTGTGCTCACGCTGCCCTGGGCGTTCAAGTTCCTCTGGGCGCCCATGGTCGACATTCTGAGGACGCGGCGCTACGGCTACACGGCCTGGATCGTCGGCGCGCAGACCGCGATGGGCCTCTTTCTCCTCCCCCTGCTCGCGCTCGACCTCGAGAAGGACTTCACGGCCGTGGCGGCGCTGCTCGTGTGCCACGCGCTGGCGGCCGCCACGCAGGACGTCTCGGTGGACGCCCTGTCGATCGCCCGCGTGCCACCGGTCGAGCGGGGCGCGCTCAACGGCTGGATGCAGGCCGGCATGCTGGCGGGCCGATCCCTGTTCGGCGGTCTCGCCCTGGTGCTGGGACGCCGGATCGGACAGACATGGGTGATCGCCGCGCTGGTGGCCGTCACATGGTGCTCGCTCGCCCTGCTGCTGTCGTCCCGCTCCGCCTCCTCGGATGAGCCCACGGCCGGACGCGCCCGCCGGTTCCTCTCGGCGCTGCGTGCCGCTGCGCGGGGACGCGCCCTCTGGCTCGGGCTCGCGTTCGCGGCCGTCGGGGGCGCCGCCTTCGAGGCGGCCGCCGGCGTGGCCGGCCCCTATCTCACGGCCCGCAATGTGCCACCCGGCACGATCGGGCTGCTCTTCGCCCTGCCGGCACCCGCATGCATGGTGGCCGGCGCGCTTGCGGGCGGGTTCGTCTCGGACCGGATCGGACGCAGGCGCGCCACGATCATCGCGCTGCTCCTGATCGCCGGCTGCGTCGGGCTTCTGGGGGCCGTCGACGCGGCGTGGGCCCCGCCCGCCGGACGCGCCCTGATCGCCCTGTTCTCGGCGCTCTATCTCTGCATCGGCCTGTTCACCGCATCCTCCTATGCCCTGCTGATGGACCTGACGGGCCCCGGGCTGGGCGCCACCCAGTTCAGCGCCTACATGGGAGCCACGAACGGCTGCGAAGCGTGGGCCATCTTCACCATCGGATGGATCGCCTCCTCGTCCGGGTATCCGGCCGGTTTCGCCGTCATGGCGGGCCTCTCGCTCCTGGCCCTGCCGATCCTCGCATGGACGCCGGCCGGCGGCGGGCGCGGGTCCGGCGCGCCCGTGGCGTGATATCCTCGGGCAAAGCCGGAACGGTATGCGCGTGAGTGACGTCCCCGCCGGCGTGGGCGCCGCGCCCCCTTCCGCGGCTGGGAAGGCCCCGACGTTGACCCTCGAGCCCGGAGTGATGCTCTCCCAGTACCGTCTCGTCGAGAAGATCGGCGACGGCGGGATGGGCGTCGTGTACAAGGCGCTCGACACCCGCCTCGACCGTCTCGTCGCCGTGAAGGTGCTGCGGCCCGAGATGGCATCCGACCCGGAGAGACTCGCCCGGTTCGAGCGCGAGGCGAAGGCGGTCGCCGCGCTCAACCACCCCAACATCTCCTCCATCCACGAGATCGACGAGGTCGACGGCGTCACCTTCATCGTCATGGAGTTGATCGAGGGGCGCACGCTTCGCCAGCGGATCGGCCACAAACCGCTCCCGCTCGAGGCGATGCTGGATCTGGCGGTGCAGATCGCCGACGGCCTCGATGCCGCGCACGTCAAGGGGATCATCCACCGGGACATCAAGCCCGCCAACGTCCTGATCACCGACCGGGGCCAGGCGAAGATCCTCGACTTCGGTCTTGCCAAGCTCACGGGCGAGGAGCCCGAGCCTGCGCCCGAGGCCGACTCGAATCTCGAGACCGCCCTGCTGCCCGATCAGCACCTCACCAGCCCGGGCTCGACGATGGGGACGATCGCCTACATGTCCCCCGAGCAGGTCCGCGGCGAGGAGCTCGACGCGCGGTCGGATCTGTTCTCGTTCGGGTCGCTGCTGTACGAGATGGCGACGGGCCGCAACGCGTTCGCCTCGGCCACCTCGGGCCTCACCTTCGACATGATCCTCAACAGGACTCCCGTGCCAGTCGGCGAGCTCAACCCCGAGGCACCGGAGCGGATCGAGCAGATCATCGACAAGGCGCTCGAGAAGGACCGCCGCCTGAGATACCAGAGCGCCGCCGAGATGCGCTCGGATCTGCAGCGCGTCCGTCGCGACGCCGACTCGGGCCGGATCGCGACGCGCCGGGAGCGCCGGCCCTCCGCCGGGACGGAGCCCGGACACCCGCCGGCGGATGCACCCCGCATCGCACCCTGGAAGAAGCTGACGCTCATCGCCGCCGCGCTCGCGGCGATCGTGCTGGTCGGCTCCGCGGTGCGGCAGCGGCTCGCACGCCATCCGACGGCGCCCGCCTCGGGCACGATCGACTCGGTGGCCGTGCTGCCGTTCGAGAACCGTAGCGAGGGCGCCGAGGGCGAGTACCTGAGCGACGGGATCACCGAGAACCTGATCAACAGTCTGTCCCGGCTGCCCGATCTTCGCGTCGTCCCCCGCAGTCTCGTGTTCGCCTACAAGGGCAAGACGGTGGATCCGGCGCTCGCCGGCCGGGAGCTTTCCGCACGCGCCGTGGTGACCGGCCGGGTCGCGCTCCACGGAGACACTCTCGTGGTCAGCGTCGAGCTGATCGACGTGGCGAACGTCGCGCAGATCTGGGGCGAGCAGTACACCCGCACGATGACCGACATCCTCTCTGTGCAGGAGGAGATCGCGCGGGAGATCTCGCGCAACCTGCGTCTCCAGCTCTCGCCCGCCGACGAACGCCGGATCGCCCGCCGCTACACCGACAGCACCGAGGCGTACCAGCTCTACATCAAGAGCCTGCACCAGCTCCGCAAGGGGACGAAGGCCGACTACGAGCGGGCGATCGAGTACGCCAAGGAGGCGATCGTCCAGGACCTGAGGCAGCGCGGGTCATCGCCGGGCGCCGAAGGCGACACGCAGGAGCCCGGGTTCGCCCTGGCGTACGCCACCCTGGCCCGGATATACACGCTTCAGGCGTTCCTGGGGTACGTACCGCCCAGGGAGGTCTACCCGAAGGCGAAGGCGGCGGCCCGGTTCGCCCTGGAGATGGACGACAGCCTCGGCGAAGCGCACGGGGCGCTCGCTTTCGTCAGGTTCTATCACGAGTGGGACTGGAAGGCGGCCCAGGAGGAGTTCGCGCGGGCCCTCGAGCTGTCGCCGAGCGACGATGAGAACCACAAGGACCATGCCTGGTTCCTCATGGCAATGGGACGCACCGACGAGGCGATCGCCGAGATGCAGCGCGCCTGCGCCCTGGATCCGCTGTCGGAGGAGCACAGCGCGCAGCTTGCGGAGATGTACTTCTGGGCGGGGCGGCTCGACGAGGCCGAGACCGAGCTGAAGCGGACCGTCGAGCTCGCGCCCCGGTCGGCCGTCGCACGGCTGGTGACCGCCTATCTGGACTCGGCGCGCGGGCGGCAGAAGGACGCCATCGCGGCCTACATGGACTATCTCTACGTCACCGAGACGGAGTCGCGCATGAGCCCGACCCTCGCCTGGTTCTACGCGGCCGCGGGCCGGCTGCAGGAGGCACGCGACATCCTGGCGCGCACGAAACCCGGCGAGATCTCCCCGACACAGATGGCATGGGTGCATGCGAAGCTCGGAGACATCGACGAGGCGTTCGCGTGGCTCGACAAGGCTTATGAGCAGCGGGCCATAAATCTTCTCTGGATCGAGACACAGCCCTGGTTCGACCCGCTCCGCTCCGACCCGAGGTTCCGCGCGCTGCTCGACCGCATGAACCTGCCCGGCTGACGATGGGGCGACCCGGTCGATCACCGCGCATCGCACCCACACCCGGAGTCCTTGCCCTCGTCGCGCTGCCGTTCCTCGTCCGCCTCGCCTACGCGGTGGAGGCGCTGGGGCAGCCCTACCTGCGGTGGAACATGCTGGTGTCGTACCTCAACCATCAGTTCGCCGCCGACCTGGCCACCGGTGCGGGCGCCCCCTACGCGCTGTTCCGCTCGCCCTGGTATCCCGTTCTCGTGTCCTGGGTGTACCGGCTCTTCGGCGCGGCGCCCGACGTCGTGCGCGTGATCCAGTGGCTGCTCGGCGCATGCGGCTGTCTGCTGGCCGCCGGTATCGCCCGCAGGATCTTCGGGCGGACCGCCGGCGTGCTGACGCTCGTCATCGGCGCGCTCTACGCACCGGCCTTCTTCTTCGAAGGCGAGCTTCTCGAGCAGTCCGCCGCCACGTTCTGCCTCGTGTCGGCAGTCTGGCTCATCGTGCGGCTGGACGCGTCGCGCACCGGGACGGCGGCGGTCTTGGGCGCCTCGCTCCTCTACGGGCTTGCGTTCCTGATGCGCCCCGATACGCTGCTCGCCCTGCCGATGCTGGCGGCAGGCGTTCTCACGATGCCGGGCGCGGGCCGGCGCCCCCGCGCGCTCCGGCTGTCCGCGTTCGGGGCGGGCTGCCTCCTGATGCTCGTTCCGCTGCTCAGCCCGGGGCTGTTCCTGAGAGTCTCGGCCAAACACATCGACATCAACGCGGCCATCAACCTCTATCTTGGCAGCAACGCCGAAGCCACGGGAATCGACCCCCGGTTCCCCGAGACGGCCGAGCTCGACACCGCCGACCCGGAAGCGCGGCGCGACCACATGACCGGGCTCGACCTGGCCGGAATCCGGTATGCCCTGGGCCGCACCGGCGGCGACATGTCCACCGTCGCACCGTTCTGGCTGACGAAGACGCGGGCCTTCATCGCCGGCCACCCCGTCGGTTTCCTCGAGCTGGAGGCGAGAAAGGCGCTGCTGTTCTTCAGCGGTTTCGTCAACAGCAACCAGAAGGACATCTACGTCGCCCGTGGGCTCTCACGTGTGCTTGCCCTGCTGGTGTTCTGCTTCGGGATCTGCGTCCCGCTCGGGCTCGTCATTCCACTCGCGGCGGCGGGGTGCGCGGTTCCCGCCCCGAGGCATCACCGGCTGCTGCTGCTCGCGGTTCCCGCCGGCTGTCTCGCCACCACGCTGGCGTTCTTTCACGACGAGCGGTTCCGTTATCCGGCGGTCCCTTTCATGATCATCCTCGCCTCGGCCGGCGTGGCCGGTCTCCTGCGTGCGTCCCGCAGGGGCCGTCTCGGTCTCGCCCTGATCCTCCTCCCGGCGCTCCTGCTGTCGAACGTCGACTGGCTCGGGACTCACCAGGTCCGGTGGGCCTCCGAGGCGTTCCGGATGGGAACGATGTACGACGAGGCGGGAGAGCCGGTGGCGGCACGGCAGGCGTACGAACAATCCATCACGGCGGACCCGGGGTACAGGCCCGCGCTCGACAACCTGGTGACGCTGGCGGTACAGCACGGCTCGATCGACGAGACGATACGTTTTCTGGAAGGGGTGCGGACGGGCGGCGCGCAGGCGCCGGCGCTCGTCACGTCCCTGGCCTCCCTGTACGCCGCCCGGGGGCGGGATGACGAAGCGGACTCGGTGTTGCGCGACGCGCTGCGACTCGACCCGTCCGAGCCGTCGCTGGCGCTGGCGCTGGGCGATCTCCTGATGCGGCAGGGACGTTGTTCCGAGGCGGCGCCGCTGTTCCGGGGTGCGATGGAGGGCGGCGACGCCGGCGCCTTCGCCGGGGCCGGCTACTGTCTCTCCAGGCTCGGTGACGACCACGGCGCTCTCGAGGTGCTGCGCCGCGGGGTCGAGCGGTTCCCGAAGGACGTCACGCTGCTGGGGCTGCTGGCCCAGGTGTGCGGCAGGCTGGGAGAGACGGGTGAAGCCCGGGACCTGTATCTCAGGATTCTGGCGATCGACCCGGGCAACGTGAAGGCGAAGGAGCTGCTCGATTCCTTGCCCCAAGCGGCGGATCAGGATCCGCCGGGGGCGTCCCGGTAGGGGCGGCCCGCCTCGTAGAGCCGCAGACGATCCTGGATCGGCCCCGTGCGGTCCGCGTGACCCTGGCTGCGGGCGAGCTCTACCGCGCGGCGCGCCGTTTCGGCCGCTTCGGCATACCGTCCGGTCTCGGCATAGGCGGCCGCCAGCGCGTCGAGCCCGGTGACACGGCTGTCGCCCGACAGCTCGCAGACCTTGCTCGCGATCGTCACCGCCTGCCCGCCGTCCCTCAGCGAGGCGTCGGGGTGGGTGGCGAGGACCCATGCGAGCCGTTCGGCGGCTTCGGGCGATCCCTCGGGAAGCCGCAGGGCCGCGGCGAACAGACGCGCCGCCCCGTCCACGTCCCCCGTCTTGGCCAGCGCGATCGCGAGGTAGTACTGGGCCTGGGAATAGTCGGGCCGCAGACGCACGGCCTCGGAGAGCTCGCTCACAGCCCGGGAAGCGGATCCCGACCTGAGCAGGGTGAGTCCGAGGTAGTACCGCGCCTCCGGGAAGCCGGGATCGTCCTGAGCCGCCTCGCTCAGCGAGGCGATCGCCTCCTGCGCGCGGCCTTGTCTCATCAGCGCGATGCCGAGATTGATCCGCGCCGGGACGTTGCCCGGCTCGACCGCCAGCAGCCGGTGGTAGGCGTCAATCGCCTCGATGTCCTTGCCCTGTCGTGCCAGCGCCACGGCCATGTTGTTCATCGCCGGCGTGTTGCCCGGGTCGATCTCCAGCGCCTTGCGGTATTGCGCGATCGCCTGGTCCAGATCCCCCTTCGCCGCCAGCGCTGCACCGAGATTGTCGAGTGTCGAGACGTTGTTCGGCTCGATCCCGAGCGCCTCGCGGTAATGGCCGATCGCCTCGTCGAGCTGGCCCTTGCCGGCCAGCGCGTAGCCGAGGTTGTTGAGCGCCGCGACGTGTCCCGGCTGCAGCTCGAGCACCTTGCGGTATTCGGCGATCGCGCCGTCGACGTCCCCCTGCCCCGCGAGGATGGTCCCCAGGTTGAAGTGCGCGTCGATACGGCCCGGCTGGATACGGACCACCTTGCCGTAGTAGCGGGCTCCCTCATCCGTGTACCCGTTGTCCACGTACGTCCTGACGACACCGTCCATGTAGTCGAAGAAGTCAGGCGAGCCCCGGGTCTGCCGCCTGCCGGCGAAAGGAAGCGCGAGCTTGAGCCGCTTGTCTCCGGCGATCCTCAGACCCGGCAGGTCACGCATCAGCTCCTCGACGGTCACCTTCCCCTTGTACATGCCGGCCACGAGATCGTCGCCGTCCACCACCACCGTAGTGGGTGCGGGGATCGGTGGCGGGTTCCAGAGCACTTTTCGCTGGAGCAGATCCAGCTTGTCCACGAGCGCGGCCGTGGCCATTCCCGCCTCGAACGGGAAACCGATCCGCCGCACCGTGTCGCGCGCGGCCGAGAAGTCGCGATCCCCCTCCGTGTCGAGTCCGTCGGCGCTCAGCGCGAGAACGCGGAACCTCGCCTTCTTCAGCTCGGCCTCGCCCCGGGTGAACTCCTCGAGCTGCGCCTCGCACTCGGGGCATCCGCTCGCCCAGAGCGTGACGAGCGTGACGGCGCCCGGTCTTCCCGCGGGAACGGGGTGTCCGTCGAATCCGATGTAATCGAGGGACGGTGCGGGTGCGGGCGCCGACAGGAAGATGCGCGCCTCCGGCATGGGCGGCGTCACCGGCAGGTCCGTTGCCTCGAGAGAGACCTGCCGCGCGATGCCCGCCGGCTCGGCCACGCCGCTTCCCTGGACCACGCGGTAGCGGCCCCCCACGGCCAGACCGGTCAGATCCTCACGCTTCCCGTCGGGCCAGGTCACGGTCAGCCGATCGATACGGTCCGCCTCGCCCAGGCCGAAGTGCACCCACTTGCTCGACTGGGAAAGATAGCCGTCGCCGGCATGCAGGGTCCTGATGTGCCGCCGTCCGTCGTCGCCATGCACGAACAGCTCCAGCCGCGCGCCGATGGCGTCGCGGTTGCAGGTGCGCCCCTGGAGAAGAAAGGCGACGGACCGGCCCGCCCACGGACTGTCGTTGCGCACGAATCGCAGGCGTGGCCCGGTGCGATTGACGAACCAGGCGTCGAGGTCCCCGTCCTGATCCCAGTCCACGATAGCCGCAGCACGGGCGTCGTCCAGGAAGTCGAGCCCCGAGACGGCCGAGATATCCGCAAAGCGCGTCGTGTGCGTGTTGAGGAAGGCCACGTTGCGCTCCCGCCCGTTGAACGACTTGCCGATCCGGATCAGGCGGCCGAGAGCGTTCCAGGCGGCGCCGTAGTCCTTGATCTCCGATGCGGGCGCGGGGCCGGGGGGCGACTTGGCCACCACCTGCCGCCAGAAGAAACTGTACAGATCGAACGGATCGCTGCGGGTGAAGTAGCCGTTCGAGATCAGGGCGTCGTCGTACGAATCGTTGTCGAGATCGACGAGCTTCGAGTCCCACGCCCACCTCCCCCGCGTGATCCCCGCCTCCTCGCTCACGTCGTCGAACGACCCGTCACCCTTGTTCCTGAACAGCGAGTTGCCCTTCGCGTGGCGCCGGTACTGCATCCGGGTCATGGCGTTGGTCCGGCTCATGAACTCGCTCTGGGAGGCGAGACGGCTGCCGGCGGCCGAGAACATGTTGCCGGTGAACAGGTCCATCCATCCGTCGTGGTCGTAGTCGCCCCAGTCGACGGACATCCCCGCTCCGATGTCCTCGACGCCGGCGGCGGCCGCCACGTCCGTGAAGCGTCCGCCGTCGTTGCGGTACAGGTTGTTCCGCCCGAAGTCGTTCGCGACGTACAGGTCCTGGTCGCCGTCGTTGTCGAAGTCCTCCCAGGTTGCGGCGAAGCTGAAACGGTGGCTGTTGGCGTCCAGACCGGTCGCCTTCGTGACGTCGGCGAATGTCCAGTCGCCGTTGTTCCTGATGAGGATGTTGGAGCCGCCGTTGTTCGCGTCGTGATAGGGAACGGGAATCGGGAACCGATCCGCGTCCCGGCTCGCCGCGTGGTAAACGCAGGCATACACATCGAGGAAGCCGTCGCCGTCGTAGTCGGCCGAGGACATCATCACCAGGTCGGACGGGTCGGCCGTGCCGAGGTCGCCGGCCCGTGAGTAATGCCCTCCCTGAACCTCGCCCGAGGGCGGCCCGACGGCCGCGGCCGCGTCCTTCTCGGCCACCGTGGCCACGCCTTCCTGCACCGAGAGGCTCGAGCGGATCGTGAAATGGCCGGCGCCGTCGTTCGCCATGAACAGCAGGGCGACGCTGGTCGCCACCACGAGATCCTCGTCACCGTCGTTGTCGAGATCGATGAACAGGGCGCTGCGCGTCCTCTCCAGCCAGTCCACGCCGGCTTCGGCCGAGACGTCGGTGGCCGTTCCGTCCGGGTTCTGCACGTAGAGCAGGTTCGGCAGACCGCCCATCTGGCACAGATAGAGATCGTCGAGACCGTCGCCGTTGACGTCTCCGATCGCGATCCCGTTGTGCCCGAACCCGTCCGACTCGATCCAGGATTCGAGCCGTTCGAGCCAGTGATCGACCCCGTACAAGACCTGCTCGCGGAAGCTCGCATTCCCGCCCAGCACCGCCTCCGTGGCGTCCGAGAACATCCTCCCGCCGGGAGCCTGGATGCGGACCTCCTCGTAGCGGTCCACGTCGATCCGCTCGAGCAGCGGCAGCGCGTCTCCGCCCGGCCGCTTCCACCGCGTGTGCCACACTGCGTTCTGCTGGAGCGCCCCCTCACCGTCGCGGCCGGCGGCATGGAAGTAGATGCTGGCGGACGCCTTGTCCTCCGAGACCTCGGTCTGGAAGATCTGGAACTCCACCCGGATCCCATCCATGTCCCGCAGCGGCCGGACCAGGTCCGCCAGCGCGCGGGACAGCCCCGCGGGCCCGGCATGCACCTCGGCCGGAGCGGGCTCTCCACGGGACACGGTGAGGGTCGCGTCCTTGTAGGCGGCGACGAGCGTGCCGGGGCGCAGCGCTCCGGTGGCGAATCCGGGGCCGAGCAACGGCCCGAGGAGCTTCTCGTCGAGCGGCGCCCCCGATTCGAATCGCGGACCTGATCACCCCGAGTCGCGCGGCCGCGGCCTCGCTGAACACTTCGCTGTCCCAGTTGTCGCCATGCGGGTCGAGCTTGTCGAGGGCCCAGGAGACCGAAGGATCCAGCCGGACCTCGCGGGCGCCGGGCAGCCTGGAGAGAGCCGCCCCCCGGGTGCCGGCGCCGAGTTCCGCCGAAAGGGCCAGCACGAGCGCGAGGGCGGCCGCACGAGCGACCGGGAGGAATCTCGCAGGAGGATGGGCTTGGCGCGCTCGCATTTCGCCTATCATAGAGTCCGTCCCACATCGTGTAAAGCAGCCGGGGGCATGATAAGAATCCTCTCCTGTCAAGACTACCGCCAACCGTCACACCCTTTCATGAGGAGGTGTCGTACGAACAGACGCACAGTGATACCGGTCGTCGCATGCGCCGTGATCGTCGCCGGACTCGGCTTCTCGCCGGCCCGGGCCGCCTCGGCGGAGATGAGTGCCAGCACCCCCCAGGAGCTCGTCTCCACCTACGCCGACCTGGCGGATACCATCCTCGGCGCCAAGAAGACGGAGAAGAACCTGATCCGTTCAATCCTCGCCATGACCTACCGTCACGCCGAGGCCACCAGGATGAGAGTGAAGGGGATGATCTCGTCGGGCAAGGACTGCAAGGCCGAGGTCGAGCTGCTCGCGGGCCTGGTCTCCCAGCTCGGCAACGAGGGCGACGCCCAGGTGGCCGCCATCCGCAAGAGACTCGTCGAAGGGGGGCACCACCACAACGCGGCGGGCGAGCAGCAGGGCCTCTACGACGAGGGCTTCGTCGTGGTGACACGCGCCGCCAAGAAGGTCTTCCTCGACGCGGCCGGCAGGATTGGCAAGATGGCCGCCTCGCCCGACGCCGCGGCGCTCGATGCCGCATGGCTGACGGTCGAGAAACAGTACAAGGAGCTGGAGGGCGCAGGACACTGAAACGCCGGGCTCGCGCCCGGACCTCGCAGGGGCGCCCGGCCAGCGCGCCGGGCGCCGCGTCCCGCCCTCGACCATGAGAATCCGCCGACACCGCGCGCGCCGCGCTCCTCACGTTTCTCCTGCTCGCCCCCGGCGGCTGTGTGCGCCCGGGTGCCGGCACGGCCGGGCGTCCTTCCGCTCCTGCCCCTCGCCCCGACATCTCCGCCGCTCGCGGCTTCCGCTTCGTGGACGTGGCCCGCGCCGCGGGGATCGATCGGGTGGTGCACGCCGGGCGTCCGGGAAAGGACCATCTGCTCGACTCGGCGGGCACCGGCGCGGCCTGGATCGACTACGACCGTGACGGTCACCTCGACGCGTACATCGTCAACGGGTGGAAGCTCTCCGGCTCGACCATCCTGGAGAAGGGGCGAAACGCGCTGTACCATAACCGGGGCGACGGCACCTTCGAGGACGTCACCGACAAGGCGGGGGTGAGCGGCGAGGGGTTGTGGGGCAGCGGCGTCACGGTGGCCGATTACGACGATGACGGGTGGGACGACCTGCTGGTCACCAACTTCGGGCCGAACCTGCTGTACCGCAACCGCGGAGACGGCACGTTCGAGAACGTCGCCGCTGCGGCGGGCATCGAGGTGCCGGGGTGGAATACCGGGGCGGCTTTCTTCGACGCCGATGGCGACGGCGACCTCGATCTCTATGTCGCCGCCTACATCGAGTGCACGATGGCCCAGGTCCTGGCCTCCACCCCCACGCTCGACTGGAAAGGGGTCGACAAGGTGGCGCTCGGCCCGTTCGGTCTGCCGGGGGCTCCCGACCACTTCTTCCTCTCCGACGGCCAGGGGCACTTCACCGAGGCCACCGAGGACGCCGGGCTGGCGGATCGATCCCTGGGCTACGGGTTCGGGGTCCGCGCCTCCGACTTCGACCAGGACGGCGATCTCGATCTGTACGTCGCCAACGACTCGGATGCGAACTACTACTACCGCAACGACGGAACGGGTCACTTCCAGGAGGTGGGTCTCTGGTCCGGCGCCGCCTTCGACCAGCACGGCGCCGCGCAGGCCGGGATGGGGGTGGCGGTGGGCGACGCCGACGGCGATGCCAACCTGGACATCCTGGTGACGAACTTCTCCGAGGATTTCAGCACCCTGTATCTGGGTGACGGCCTCGGCTTCTTCACGGACGCCAGCGACACATCGGGGATCGGCGCGCTCACCTTCCCGTCGCTCTCATGGGGCACCGTGCTCGCCGATCTCGACAACGACGGCGACGAGGACGTGGTCATCGCCAACGGCCACATCTACCCGCAGGTGGACCGTCATCCCGAGTTCGGGCTCTCCTACCGGCAGCTCAACCTCCTGCTCGAGAACACGGGCAAGGGACGGTTCGTCGACGCGACCGGCCGGGGCGGGCCCGGCTTCGCGCTCCGGCAGGCGAGCCGGGGCGTCGCCTCGGGCGACTACGACAACGACGGCGATCTCGACCTCCTCATCACCAACCTGGACGAGCCGCCGGTGCTCCTGCGCAACGACTCGACGGGGGGCAACTGGCTCACCGTGGCGTGCGAGGTCCCGCCGGGGGGCGGCACCGCCATCGGCACCACGGTGGCGGTCACCTTCGGCGATCGGACCCTGATCGGCGACGTGGCCGACGGCGGTTCTTTCATGTCATCCAGCGACATGCGCGTCCACTTCGGCCTGGGCGACGCCGTGGCCGCCGAGCGTGTCGAGGTCCGCTGGCTCAATGGGGAGAGGACGGTGCTCGAGAACGTCCCCGCCAACCGGTTCATCACCGTGCGCCGGCCATGACCGAGCACCCGCTGGAGCTGTCGGACGAGGCGATGCGCGGGATGGTCGACCAGGCGATGGAGCGCATCCTGGACCACATCCGCCGGCTGCCCGGGATGCCGGCCGCCGACGTGGAGGGGGGTGCGGCGCTGGCGCGCTCGCTCGCCGAGCCGATCCCCGAGACCGGCACGCCCTACGGCGAGCTGCTCAATCTGCTCTTCGACCGGGTGATCCCGAAGTCGTTCAACACCGCCGGCCCCGGATACCTCGCCTATATCCCGGGAGGAGGGATCTTCCATGCCGCGGTGGCCAACCTGATCGGCTCGGCCACAAACCGCTACGTCGGCGTCTTCCAGGCGGCGCCGGGTCTCGCGCAGATCGAGGCGAACGTGGTGCGCTGGCTCTGCGGGATCGTCGGCTATCCGTCCGGCTCGGGAGGCGCGCTCACCAGCGGCGGCTCGATCGCCAATCTGATGGGGATCGTGACGGCCCGGAGGGAGCGGCTGGACGAGAGCTTCCTCGACGGTGTGATCTATGTTTCCGACCAGGCGCATCACTCGGTGCTGCGGGCGGCGGTCCTGGCCGGGTTCCCCCGGCGCGCCGTGCGCGCGATCCCGACGGACGCTCGCTTCCGCATCCGTCTCGATCGTCTGTCCGGGGCGATCCGGGACGACCGAGAGGCGGGGATGACCCCGTTTCTCATCGTGGGCAACGCCGGGACGACCAACAGCGGCGCGGTGGACGATCTCGAGGGCCTGGCCGGCCTCGCACGCGACGAGCGGCTGTGGCTCCACGTCGACGCGGCGTATGGCGGATTCTTCGCGCTCACCCGGAGGGGGCGCGTCGCCATGCGCGGGCTCCAGCTTGCCGATTCGATCACCCTCGACCCGCACAAGGGGCTCTTCCTCCCCTATGGCACCGGCTCGCTGCTGGCGCGTGACGCCGGCGCGCTGAGACGCACCTTCAGCATCCACGCCGACTACATGCCCCCCATGCAGAGCGAGGACGACCTCGTCGACTTCTGCGAGATCGGGCCCGAGCTGTCGCGGGATTGCCGCGGCCTGCGGATCTGGCTACCCTTGAGGATGCATGGCGTCGGGGCCTTCCGCGAATGCCTCGACGAGAAGCTGGATCTGGCGGTCTGGGCCGCGAACGAGCTGAAGGGGATTCCGGGGATCGAGATCCTGGCCGAGCCTCAGCTCTCGCTGCTGGCCTTCCGTCATCTCCCGCACGGAATCGCGGAGCCCGCGGCGATCGACGAAGCGAACCGAAGGCTCCTCGCCCGGATCAACGCCCGCCAGCGTGTCCATCTGACCGGAACGACGCTTTCGGGGCGGTTCGCCATCAGAATCTGCGTGCTGTCGTTCAGGACCCATCAGGATCGGGTCCGTGACGCGGTGGAGGATATCCGCCGCGCCGTCGAGGAAACATCGCCGGCCTGAGTCCGGCGATCCGCTTGCAAAAGGAGAGAAGTCTCATGCCAACGCGTCATTCGAGCGCTGTCTGGAAGGGTGGCCTGAAGTCGGGCCAGGGCACGGTCACGGTCGGCAACAAGGCATTCGAGGGATCCTACTCGTTCCCGTCGCGGTTCGAGCAGGGTGACGGCACGAACCCCGAGGAGCTGATGGCGGCCGCGCACGCCGGCTGTCTCAGCATGGCGCTGGCCGCCGGCCTGGAGAAAGCGGGCACACCGGCCACCGAGATCGCGACGAAGGCTTCCGCGACGCTCGAGAAGGTGGGCGAGGCGTTCCGGATCACCAAGATGCACCTCGAGGTGCGCGGCAAGGTCCCGGGAATCAACGCGGCGGCCTTCAAGGAGGCGGCCGAGAACGCCAAGAACGGCTGCCCGGTGTCGAACGCCCTGAAGAACAACGTGGCGTTCGAGCTCGACGCTCAGCTCGTTTCCTAGGTAAGGACCGGTCAGGACGCATCCGGGCACCGGCCGTCGTGCTTCATCTCGAGCCGGTAGTCCCGGATGCTGCCGGCGTCTTCCGCCTTCGGGTCCAGCTCCAGGTAAAGACCGAATTCCATGCACGCGGTGGCGAAGTCCCCATCGTGCCACGCCAGCAGACCGAGCTCGCGATGGGGGCCGGGCAGGTCGGCGTCGAGCCGCACCGCTTCGCGCAGCTCCGTCACGGCCTGCTCGCGCCGGCGATCGCGCTCCGGCGTCTCCTTCGCGGCCTCGGCCTGCACGAGCCGCAGCCGCCCGAGCAGGAAGTGGGTCTCGGGATCCTCCGGCAGCAGCGAGAGCGCACGGTTCAGCTCGTCCTCGGCGAGCTGCAGGCGTCCCATCTCCAGATTGAGACGGGCGTCGTCGCGGATGACAGGCCGGATCCGCCGCTCGAACGTCATCCCGTCCGGCGCCGGCCCGGACCGCACCTCGGAGGGGTGCTCCTCGGCCCAGAGCTTCGCCGAGGCGATCCGCTCGCTCAGCCGCGGATGGCTCCCGAAGAAGAACGCCTCGGCCTTGCCACTCTCCCCATGGTCGTCCATCAGGGCCTGATACACCTTGGGCGCCTCCCGCACGTCATACCCCGCGGCGGCCATCTTCCGGAAACCTCCGTCGTCCGCCTCCCTCTCGAGCGACCGACCGTACCCGTTCACCGAAGCGATGATCGCCAGCGTGAGGCCAAGCCCGAGCATGACATTGGCGAGCACGCCGATCCGGGCCGCCTTGCCGTACTTGCCCTGCGACGCCGCGCGCCCCTCCTCGCCGGCCACCACCACGGCACCGGCGATGGCGGCGATCCCGAAGCCGATCTGCTTGTTCCGCGCGCTGCGCTGGTATCGGAGCATGTGCCTGTCCTCGACATGCGTCATCTCGTGGCCCAGGACCGTGGCGAGCTGGTCCTCGTTCTCCATGCGGGCGAGCAGGCCGGTGTGGATGTAGAGCGAGCCGGTCGGATAGGCGAAGGCGTTCAGGGTCGGGTCCTCCACCACCGTGACGCGATAGGACACCTTCGTGTTGGCCGCCATGCCGGGCGGCTCGATCCGGTTCACGACCTGCTCGAGGTAATCCACGAGGAGCGGGTCGTGGTAGAAGGTGACCTTCTCCGCGAGCTTCGCCTCTTCTCCCCGCGAGCTCTCCCATAGCTTCAGCTCGTCGCGCTCGGGCTGGAAGGAGGCTCCCAGGCTCGAGATCGGCGGGACATGCGTGGTGGCGCACGAGAGCAGCAGGGCGGCGACCGTCGCGAGGGCGACGCAACGGAAAAGCGCGGAGCGGGATCGGCTCACGGAGACCTCCTGACCGCGACAGGATAACGCCCGTCGGTCCCCCGGACAACCGCCCGGATTCCATTGAACCCCGTATCCACCCTTCCTATAATCAGGGGAGTGACATGAGTGTCCATAGCCAGGAGGGAGTCATGCCGTCAAGATCATCTTCGGAAGAGGTCCACATCGGCAAGAGGATCACGTCGCGGCGGCTGCAGCGCGGTCTGTCCCAGGGAGTCGTCTCCAGGCGCGCGGGGATCGACCCATCGTATCTGTCCCGGATCGAGACGGGGAAGGTACACCCGACCGTCAGGACGGCCAACCGGATCGCTGGCGCCCTCAACGTCTCCCTCGGAGAGCTCCTCGGCCCTCTCCCCCCGGCGCGCAAGGCCCACCCCTGCCCCGTCACGGCGGGAGGTCGGTGTCTGATGGACCTGCTCGACACCGGCCGCGACGAGACGGCGGCCCCGAAACCCGAGAGCTACTCGCCGCGCCAGCTCCGTCTGCTGCGCCGTTTCACCCACGTACTGCAGGAGGGCAGCCCGGAGGTGCTGCGGGCGTTCGAGGTGTTCTTCTCGCAGACTCTGGGTCTGCCTCCACGCGGCTCGAAGCGCGGCGGCCGGCGATCGCGCGCCTGATCAGGGCACCGTCACCTGGAATCCCACGGTCCCTGCCGCGCCCGGGGAAAGCGGCGACGGGAACGACCAGCGGATATGGGTCACCGGCGGGGTCTCGGATGCGTCGAACGTCATGCCGCCATCGTGGCTGAAGGTGATGACGGTCCCGGGCCCCGTGACCGATCCCGCCACGTATGCGGTGGGCGGCGGCACGGCGTCGACCAGGACGACGTTGTACGAAGGGACCGTTCCGTCGCTCGCCCAGGCAACGCTGTAGGTGATCGTGTCCCCGGGCCCGGCCGCGGCGCTGCTGACCGACTTGACCAGGGTCATGGCAGGTGACGCCACCGTCAGCGTGTCGGTCACGGTGTCGCTCGCCGAGGGGACAGCGTCCGAGCGGGCCGTGAGCAGCAGCGTGCAGACCTGCCCGTCGGTCAGCCCCGCGGGCACGGCGGCCGCGGCGAGGATCGCCAGCGACCCGCCCGCCGCGATACCCCCCGTATCGACCCGGCCGTCCCCCGTGGTGTCCGTCAGGACGGTGTCGCCGGCATCGAGCAGACCGTCGCCGTTCACGTCATGGTAGAAGGTCACGCTCGACGGCGCGAAGCTGCCCGAGGAGGTCCAGTCCAGGTCGACCGCATCGGTGGCACCGCCCGAGTTCGTCACCGTGTGGGCCGTGACCGCCAGGCCGCCCGGGGTCACCGTCGTGGCCGCGTCGGGCTGAATGCTCACGCCGCTGAAGCGGGTCGTGCCGACCACGCCCCCGGGGCCTCCCATGTTGTCGTCGATCTGGGCCGGCACGTTGCTGCTGTTGGACGACGAGACATGGAACAGGATCGGCGTCCCTGAGGCGACCCCGAGCGCAGCCCAGGAGACACGCGCCTCCATCTCGACGCCGTTGGTCGCCCCTCCGAGGCTCTGCTCGAGCAGGCTGCCTCCCGACAGGGACCCCGGGAGGGTCCAGCCGTCCGCCGATCCGGACGGACTCCCCATCGGATCGCCGCCTCCCGAGGAGGCCGTGTAGCTGTAGAGCGTCACCTGGGTCGTGCGGTTTCGTCCCCACCAGGAGACGTTCACCACCGGCTCGCCGGTCTCCATGAAACCGTTCTCGTTTGTATCGGCGTAGAAGAAGAACTCCTGCCGGTTCGAGGCGCTGGCCACGCGCCCGGCGTACAGGTAGAGATACGAGGCGTCGTAGGTCCACGCAAAGGCGAGGAGGTCGCGCCCGGTGGACTGCACCGGGGCGTCCGTGTCGGGCAGCCCCCCCCGGGCCCGTCCGATGCGGTCTGGAACGGATCCGCGAGGACAGCGCTCCAGTCGCTCATGTCTCCGTCGATCATGATGGTCTGCAGCACCGCCGCGCGCAGGGAGGCGACCCCGGCGGCCAGGCCTATCGACAGCGTCAGGACGAGCGGGATTCTCGAAGAGGGCACCGTATCGAGCCTCCATGACCACGCCGGGCGAACGCACCGCCCCCCGTGCGGGCGCACTCCCCCGCCGCCGGGCGGCAAATATAGGGATCGATGGCGTCTCCGTCGAGGACTTTCGGGGGCGGCTTGGCTATAATCCTCGGCGGCCGGCGGCTCATTCCGGCGGCCCCGTCAAGGGAGGAGGACCGGGCGACAGGTGGGGGGATCCAGACGATTGACCCGAAGGCCGTTGCGGCGCCGGCCCGCCTGGACGAAGGCGAAGGACGAGCGGCTCCTCGCGATGCGGCTGTGCGACCTCGGCGTGGGGATCGCCGGGACGGCGCTCGAGGGGCGGATCCAGAGGAATCTACGACGAGCTGGCCCAGCGCGGGATCCGGTTCCGGCCGCACTTCTGGGTCTCCGACGAGTGGTTCACTCCCGGCGGGGTGCCCGGCGTCGCGGTGCCGTTCTATCTGACCCATCCACGTCTGGCCCGGCTCGAGCGCACCATGATGCTCGAGGCCGAGGGGGCCTCCCACGAAGAGTGCCTCAGCATCCTCCGGCATGAGGTCGGCCACGCCCTCGATCACGCGTACCGGCTGGGACGCCGCGCCCGCTGGCGCGAGCTGTTCGGGAACCCATCCCGGCAGTACCCCACCACCTACCGGCCCCGGCCGAACAGCAAACGGTACGTGCAGCACCTCTCCTGGTGGTACGCGCAGGCCCATCCCGACGAGGACTTCGCCGAGACCTTCGCGGTCTGGCTGACGCCCCGCTCCGGCTGGCGGCAGCGGTATCGCGACTGGCCCGCCCTCAAGAAGCTGCTGTACGTCGACGAGCTGATGAGCGAGATCGCCGGCAAGCCGCCGAAGGTCAGCAACCGGCTGAAGGTCGACTCGATCGCGTCGAACACCACGACCCTGGCCGTTCACTACCGGCGCAAGCAGAATCTGTACGGGCAGACCTACTCGGATTTCTACGACCGCGATCTGCGCCGCCTCTTCTCCGACGCCCCCGAGCATGCCCGCAACCAGACGGCCGCGGCCTTTCTGAGAAGCGTGGCGCCCGAGCTGCGGCGGAGGATCGCCTACTGGACCGGCGAGAGTCAGTACACGCTCGACCAGCTACTCACGGAGCTCATCGGCCGGTGCCAGGAGCTGCGCCTGCGGCTGGCGGCGCCGAAGGAGCAGGCGAAGACCAATCTCGTGGTGGTGCTCACCATGCACACCATGCGGTTCCTGCATACGATGCCGAGACGGCTGAAGCTATGAAGGGCCTTCGCGTACTGGTGCTGATGCATCGGGATCTCGTCCCTCCCGACACCCTTGACGGCATCGAGGACTACACGATGATGCCGTGGCGCACCGAGTGGGACGTGATGGCCACGCTGGAATCGCTGCAGCACGAGGTCACTGCGCTGGGCATGTACGACGACCTCGGGGTGCTGCATCGGGCGGTGCAGGACTGGAAGCCGGACGTCGTGTTCAACATGCTCGAGGAGTTCGGCGGCGACCCGATGCTCGATCAGAACGTCGTGAGCTATCTCGAGATGATGCGCGTCCCGTACACCGGCTGCAAGCCGCTCGGGCTGATGCTCGCGCGGGACAAGGCCATGAGCAAGAAGCTCGTCAGCTATCACAAGATCCACGTGCCGCACTTCCAGGTGTTCCCTCTCCGCCGCAAGATCCGGCGCGTGCGGTCGTTGCGGTTTCCGATCTTCGTCAAGTCGCTCATCGAGGAGGCGTCTCTCGGGATCAGTCTGCAGTCGATCGTGGAGAATGACGAGGATCTGACCGAGCGCGTGAGGTTCATCCACGAAAAGGTCGGCACCGACGCCATCGCGGAGGAGTTCATCGATGGACGGGAGATCTATCTCGCCATCATGGGAAACCGACGGCTCACGGTGTTCCCCCCATGGGAGCTCGGCATGAAGAAGAGAACCGGCGACAAGCCGATCATCGCGACACGAAAGGTGAAGTTCGACCAGAAGTACCAGGTGAAGATGGGGGTCTTCTCCCGGGCGGCCCGCCTCTCCCCGGAGCTGCGCGAGCAGGTGCAGCGGGTGGGCAAGCGTGCCTACCGGATCCTGAACCAGCGCGGCTACGCGCGGATGGACTTCCGCCTCTCCGCGGAGAACAAGCTTTACTTTCTCGAGGCGAATCCCAACCCGCAGCTCGCCTACGGCGAGGACTTCGCCGAGTCGGCGCACAAGGCCGGCGTCAAGTACCCGGACCTGATCGCCCGGATCCTCCGTCTCGGCCTCGAGGAGCCGGTGCGGGCGTAGCGGCTCGCGGCGTCAGTACTTGAACCGGGCATTGGTCGGCGCCTGGGGCGGTGTGGTGTCGGGATTGGCCACCGTCACCGTCACCGAGGCCGAAGTCGTGATATTGCCCGCCGGGTCCCGCGCCACCGCCGTCAGCGTGTGGGTGCCGTTGGGAGCCGAAAGCGTGCTCCAGGACACCGCCCAGGGCGAGCTGACATCCTCCGCTCCGAGGTTGACACCGTCCAGCTTGAACTGCACACCGGCCACGCCCACGTTGTCCGACGCCGTCGCTGACACCGTCACCGTGCCGATCAGCGTCGCGCCCGGCGCCGGGGCCGTCAGCGAGACCGTCGGAGCGGTCGTGTCGGGATTGGCCACCGTCACCGTCACCGGAGAGGACATCGTCGTGTTGCCCGCCACGTCGCGCGCCACCGCCGTCAGCGTGTGCGAACCGTTCCCCACCAGCAGGGTGTTCCAGGCCACCGTCCAGGGGGACGCCGTGTCCTCCGCCCCGAGGTTGACACCGTCCAGTCTGAACTGCACGCCGGCCACGCCCACGTCATCCGTGGCCGCCGCCGCCACGCTCACCATGCCGCCGACGGTCCAGCCGGGGCCCGGGGCCGTCAGCGAGATTGTCGGCGCGGTGGTGTCCGGGTTGTTCACCGTCACGGTGACCGACGTCGCCGTCGTCGTGTTGCCCGCGGCGTCACGCGCCACCGCCGTCAGCGTGTGCGTGCCGTTGGCCGCCGTGAGCGTGTTCCACGACACCCAGTAGGGCGAGCTGGTGTCCTCGGCGCCCAGGTTCGCGCCGTCGAGACGGAACTGGACTCCGGCGACGGTGATGTTGTCCGACGCCAGGGCCGAGACCGTCACGGTGCCGATGACCGTCGCGCCGCCCGCCGGGGCCGTCAGCGAGACGGTCGGGGGGATCGAGTCGGCGTTGGCCACGGTCACAGTCACCGAGGAGGCCGTCGTCGTGTTGCCCGCCGCGTCGCGCGCCACCGCCGTCAGCGTATGTGCGCCGTTGGTGACCGGGATCGTGTTCCAGGAGGTCGAGTACGGCGATGTCGTGTCCTCCGGGCCGAGGACTGCGCCGTCGAGACGGAACTGGACTCCCGCCACACCCACGTTGTCCGACGCGTCCGCGGTCACGCTCACCGTGCCACCGACGGTCCAGCCCGAGCCGGGCGCCGTGAGCGCGATCGCCGGGGCGGTGTTGTCGGCGTTGGCCACCGTGACCGTGACCGACGTTGCCGTGGTCGTGTTGCCCGCGGCGTCACGCGCCACCGCCGCCAGCGTGTGCGCGCCGTTGGCCGCCGACAGCGTGTTCCACGACGTCGAATACGGGGAGGTCGTGTCCTCCGGGCCGAGGACCGCGCCGTCGAGCATGAACTGCACTCCGGCCACACCGACATTGTCCGTTGCCGAGGCCGTCACCGACAGGGTCCCCTGAACCGTCGCGCCCGAAGCCGGCGCCGTCAGCGACACCGTCGGGGCGCTGGTGTCGACGTTCGCCACGGTCACCGTCACCGAGGCGGATGTCGTCGTGTTGCCCGCCGCGTCGCGCGCCACCGCCGTCAGCGTGTGCGGGCCGTTCGAGACGAGCCGCGTGTCCCAGGCGGCCGTCCACGGGGTCGCCGTGTCCTCCGCGCCCAGGTCGGTTCCGTCGAGGCGGAACCGAACGCCCACGACACCGATATTGTCCGATGCGTCCGCGGTCACGCCCACCGTGCCGCCCACGGTCCATCCCGAGCCGGGCGCGGTCAGAGAGATCACCGGCGCGGTCGTGTCGGCGTTGGCCACGGCCACCGTCACCGAGGTGGACGTCGTCGTATTGCCCGCCGCGTCGCGCGCCACCGCCGTCAGCGTGTGCGTGCCGTTAGCCACGGGAACCGTGTTCCAGGAGACCGAATACGGTGAGCTGGTATCCTCGGCGCCCAGGTTCGCGCCGTCGAGGCGGAACTGCACGCCCGCCACACCGACATTGTCCGACGCCGAGGCCGTCACCGGCAGGGTTCCCTGCACGGTCGCTCCCGATGCCGGCGCGGTCAGAGACACCGAAGGAGCGGTTGTGTCGGAGTTGGCCACGGTCACCGTGATCGTCGAGGAGGTGGTGGTATTGCCCGCGAGGTCCCTGGCCACCGCCGTCAAGGTATGGGGGCCGTTGGACGCCAGCACCGTGCTCCAGGCGACGCTGTAGGGGGACGTCGTGTCCTCGGCACCCAGGTCGGTCCCGTCCATCCGGAACCGGACACCCGCCACGCCCACATTGTCGGACGCCGACGCCGTCACCGACACGGTCCCCTGCACCGTCGCGCCCGAGGCCGGCGCGGTCAGCGACACCGAAGGAGCCGTGGTGTCCGGGTTGTTCACCGTCACCGTCACCGACGCGGACGTCGTCGTGTTGCCCGCCCCATCACGCGCCACCGCAGACAGCGTGTGCGTGCCGTTCGCCGCCGACAGCGTGTTCCACGACGTCGTGTACGGCGAACTCGTGTCCTCCGGCTCCCAGATTCACGCCGTCCAGCCTGAACTGCACACCGGCGACGCCGACGTTGTCCGACGCCGAGGCCGTCACCGACACGGTCCCCTGCACCGTCGCGCCCGAGGCCGGCGCGGTCAGCGACACCGAAGGAGCCGTGGTGTCCGGGTTGTTCACCGTCACCGTCACCGATGCGGACGTCGTCGTGTTGCCCGCCGCGTCGCGGGCGACGGCCGTCAGCGTGTGCGACCCGTTGGCCACGCCAACCGTGTTCCAGGAGACGGAATACGGCGAGGCCGTGTCCTCGGCGCTCAGATCCGCGCCATCCAGCCTGAACTGCACCCCAGCCACGCCGACGTCGTCGGTCGCGCTCGCGGTCACCGAGACCATCCCGCCCACGGTCCATCCGGGGCCCGGCGCCGTCAACGAGACTGCGGGGGGCGTCGTGTCGGGATTGTTGACTGTCACCTGCACCGATGCGGACGTCGTCGTGTTGCCCGCCGCGTCGCGCGCCACCGCCGTCAGCGTATGCGTCCCGTTCGCCGCCGACAGCGTGTTCCACGATGTCGAGTACGGCGAGGTCGTGTCCTCCGGGCCGAGCACGGCACCGTCCAGCCTGAACTGCACACCTGCGATGCCGATATTGTCCGACGCCGACGCCGTCACCGACACGGTCGCCTGCACCGTGGCTCCCGATGCGGGCGCGGTCAGAGACACCGTCGGAGCGGTGGTGTCCGGGTTGTTCACCGTCACCGTCACCGATGCGGACGTCGTCGTGTTGCCCGCCGCGTCGCGTGCCACCGCCGTCAGCGTGTGCGTGCCGTTCGCCGCCATAAGGGTGTTCCACGATGTCGTGTACGGCGACGCCGTGTCCTCGGCGCCCAGGTTCACGCCGTCCACCCTGAACTGCACCCCGGCGACACCGACATCGTCCGACGCCGAAGCCGTCACCGGCACCGTTCCCTGCACGGTGGTTCCCGATGCCGGGGCGGTCAGCGACACCGTCGGGGCGGTGATGTCCGGGTTGCTCACCGTCACCGTCACCGATGCGGACGTCTTCGTGTTGCCCGCGGCGTCGCGCGCCACCGCCGTCAGGGTGTGCGTGCCGTTGGCCGTCGAAAGCGTGTTCCACGACGTCGTGTACGGCGAGCTCGTGTCCTCGGCGCCCAGATTCACGCCGTCCAGCCTGAACTGCACACCGGCGACACCGACATTGTCGGATGCCGACGCCGTCACCGACACGGTCGCCTGCACCGTGGCCCCCGATGCCGGCGCGGTCAGGGTCACGGTCGGAGCGGTGGTGTCCGGGTTGTTCACCGTCACCGTGACCGGCGACGCCGTGGCCGTGTTGCCTGCCGCATCGCGCGCCACCGCCGTCAGCGTATGCGAGCCGTTCCCCACCGAAAGCGTGTTCCACGAGATCGAATACGGCGACGTCGTGTCCTCGGTGTCCAGGTCCGCGCCATCCAGCCTGAACTGAACTCCCGCGACGCCGACGTTGTCGGTCGCGCTGGCCGTCACGGACACCATGCCGCCCACGGTCCAGCCGGAACCGGGCGACATCATGCTCACCACGGGCGCCGTGATGTCGGGATTGTTCACCGTCACCGTCACCGAGGAGGACGTCTTCGTGTTGCCCGCCGCATCGCGCGCCACCGCCGTCAGCGTGTGCGTGCCGTTGGCCACGGAAACCGTGTTCCAGGAAACGGAATACGGCGAGGCCGTATCCTCGGTGCCCAGGTTCGCGCCGTCGAGCCGGAACTGCACACCCGCCACGCCGACGTTGTCCGAAGCCGACGCCGTCACCGAAACGGTCCCCTGCACCGTGGCGCCCGAAGCCGGCGCCGTCAGCGACACCGTCGGGGCGGTCGTGTCGGGGTTGCTCACCGTCACCGTCACCGATGCGGACGTCGTCGTGTTGCCCGCCGCGTCGCGCGCCACCGCCGTCAGCGTGTGCGAGCCGTTGGCCACGGAGAGGGTGTTCCAGGAGACCGAATACGGCGAGGCCGTATCCTCGGTGCCCAGGTTCGCACCGTCGAGCCGGAACTGCACACCGGCGACACCGACATTGTCCGACGCCGAAGCCGTCACCGACACAGTCGCCTGCACCGTCGCTCCGGAAGCCGGCGCCGTCAGCGACACCGTCGGGGCGGTCGTATTCCGGAGTCGTGGTCAGGTCGGCCATCACCCCCGCGACCGCGGTATCGTCCACCGCGTCGCGCGGCCACGCGCCCACGTTGTCCAGCAGGACGTTCGACCCGAGCGGCTGCATCATCTGCGCGACCGTGTGCTGGGTGATGGGAGGCGCCGACACCGGCGATCCGACCGTGGACAGCGAATCGATATCCACCGGGGCATCGTTACCGCTGACGTACAGGTCCCCCGGCAGCTCCGTGAGGAGGGCCGAGCCCGGGCTGAGGCTGGAGCGGTAGATATTGTCGACGACGTTGCCGGTAGCGTTCCACCGGACCCGCGTCCCGTACCCGCCGGCGCCCCATTCATGGATGATGTTGTTGCGCATGTCCACGGTCGGCCCGGGCCCGCCGGTCTGGTCGCCGCTCACCTGCGGGTTTCGCTCGAAGTTCCCGCTCAGGACGCAGTGATGCACGGTGACCCGATCGGCGTAGGTGCCGTTGGCTCCGGAGATCAGCATCCCTTCGGGGCTGGGATCGGTCGCGGAGGCGGCGTCGTAGACCAGACAGTACGACACGGTGACGTTGGTGGGACCTTCGTAGACCAGGATCGAGTCATCGCTCGCTCTCGAGACCGACAGATGATCCAGCCAGACATTGTCGCAGCTCTGCCAGACGACGAAGCCGTTCAGGTTGTCGGCGGTGTCGACGACGTCCCGGCTGCGCATGTGCCTGACGATCACGTTGCTGGAGTTCTTGATCTGGAACGACTGCCCCGTGAGCGTGATCCCGAGCGACGGCGCGGTGGAGCCGTCCACGGTGACGTTGTTCTGGCCCGTCAGATCGAGCCGCGACAGAAGGTGGATCGTCCCGCCGACGGCGAAATGGATACGCCTGTTGCCGCCCGTGAGCGCTTCGCGCAGGCTGCCCGGCCCGGAGTCGTTCAGGTTGGTGACGCAGACCACCGGATACCCTGCGCCTCCCGTCGTGCCGCTTCCATATCCTTCGGGTGTGCCTGGAATGGGCGCCACACCGCATGAAACGGGCCCCGACACGGTCACGGCCACCGCCGACGACGTGGTGGTGTTGCCGGCGGCGTCGCGGGCGACGGCCGTCAGCGTGTGACCGCCCGGCGCCGCGGTGGACGCGTCCCAGGAGACGCTGAACGGTGCCGACGGGACCTCGGCGCCGAGATCGCCGCCATCGAGCTTGAACTGGACCCCCGCCACACCCACGTCGTCGGTGGCGGTGGCGGTGACGGTGACCGTGCCCGAGACGGTGGCCCCTGTGGAAGGCGACGTGATCGACACGACGGGCGGCGTGGAATCGACCGGCATCGCGGAGACCACATTGGAGAAGATCCCCTCATTGTCGCTGGTATCGACCGATGTCACCGCGATCCAGTAGAGCTGCGCCGGGTCGAGCCCCGTGAAGACGGTCTCCGTGACGGAGGGCCCGAGGAGCTGCGTCATCGCGGCTGCAGCAGCCTGGGCCGGCGGGAGGGCGAACACACCGGAGTCGGTGGCGAGGTACACGCGATAGCCGGCGAGATCCGTGTCGGTGGTGTTGGCGTCCCAGCGGACGGTGATCGTCCCGGTGTTTCCCGATGCGAGCGCGGGTATTCCGGCAAGAAGTAACGTCAGAACCAGCGCGCCGAGCCGTCTCCGCTCACTGCACCACGACATGGGTATCGCTCCTCTGCATCTCGATCGATCGTGCCGCGCGATCCAGCAGGCGGCTGCCATCGGCGTCTATCGCGGTCTCTCCGGCGGCCTTGGCGAGGAACGTCAAGGTGCAGAGCTCCCCGCTCCCGTCCGCCCCGTCGGCAGGAGGCATCCGCGAGATGGCGATGAACATCAGCCCGGGGGTGGAGCTCGGTGAGGCCATGAACACCGTCTGGGCCCCGCCGGCGGACATGAACTTCCCTTCCCTCGCGGATACGAACTCGAGCACCGCCGGGTCGTATCGCAGCCTCAGCGGGGCATGGGAGATGCGCGTCGCGGCGTCGACGGAAACGGTCACCACGACCTGCTGTCCCGCGCTCGTGCGTGACGGCCCCGACAGGACCAGCCTCGCCGGCCCGGCCGCGGCTTTGCTCTCGTCCGTCGGCGGCTCGGGCGGCTCGTCGGCCTGCGCGGGCGCTACCACCTCGCCGGCGGCGGGGGAGGGTTCCTCCGCCGTGGCGCGTTTCGTGGCATATGCCGCCCCGGCCGTCACGGTCGGCGCCCGGGCTGCTCGCGTCCGTGGCGCCGCGTCATCGGCGGGGGGTGCCGTCACCGGCCTTACGATCGGCTTCTCGGGCGCCTGGCGCGCGACGCGTGGTTTCTCCAGCGCGGGCCCGCTGTCCGGGACCCACGAGGACAGGGTCGGCGCGGCCCCCCGATCATCGGGCTCCGTCTTCCGTTGCGTCATCCGGGCGGCAGGCGATCTCGCCGGCACGGCCGGGATCTCGTCGATCGCCGATTCAACGGGTGCGGGATCGGTCTTTGCGGTGGCGTCCCCGGACGCCGGGCGATCATCGGCTCCGGGCGCGGACGTCGCCGCCGCTGCGGGAGGCGCCGGGGGACCGACCCGCGCGACCGGAATCGCATCGGCGCGTCGTGCCACGGCCGAGAACTGGAGCGCCGCTCCGAGGAGGACGATCGCGAGCAGCAGCAGGAGCCCCGGGGACCTGTCGGATCTCACGTACACCTCCGGACGCCCGGCGTAAACGGACGCAACGCGCGGATCGCGTGCGGGCTGTCTATCGGATGTCGGACCTTCGGAAGCCGGCCTGCGTGTTCGGCTCGAAGGTTCGGCCGGCGGCCAGCGGGGTCGGGCCGTCGCCCTTCTCTCCACGCAGCGGGTTCGTGGAGGGCGTGCGGGGGTGATCGTTGTTCCGTTTCTTTACAACGGTGGCGAATATACGCTGATCCGATCGCATGTCAAGAAACATGCTCCGAATGGAAATCAGACGGGACGCGGGTTTGCTGCGGCGTTGATTCTGGTCTGTCGTGGTGGTCGGCATGCAGGCCCGACCGGATGTATTCGGGCGCTGGGCGCTTGATCTATCCTATAGCCGCTTCGCTCCGCGGTGACCATTCACCGCGGCATCCACGGCATGGAGCGCATGCCTGTTCACCATAGTCTTATGGCACACGACACATGGGCCGGCCGGGTCACCCGGATCCTTCCCGCCGCGGGCCTGGCGATCCTCGTGCTTTGGGTGTACTCGACGGGGCTGAGGCCCGGTGTCACCGGCGGCGACTCCGCCGAGCTGCAGTACACCGCGCCGCTTGGAGGCATCTGCCATCCGCCCGGCTATCAGACGGAGGTGACGCTGGGCGGACTGTTCGCCGCGATCCCCATCGGAAACGACGCGGCCTGGCGTCTCAATCTGCTCATGGCCCTGTGCGGCGTCGCGGGCTGCCTCGCGATGTACGCCACCGTCCTGCGGATCACCGGCCGGTGGACGGCCGCCGGCGCTGCAGCCTCTCTCCTGGCGTTCAGCGTGGTCTACTGGACGTATTCCCTCGTCGCCGAGGCGTACGTCTTCTACGCGCTCTTTCTTCTGCTCGGGTTGTACGCCGCCGTCCGGTTCGTCGGCTCGGATCGGTCCGCCTGGCTGTACATCGCGGTGTTCCTGCTGGGCGTGGGGATCGGCGACCGGCCCTCCGAGCTGCCCGTTCTGGCCGGATTCGCGGGGCTCTGGTACTGCCGCAGGAAGGAGCTGACGCTCGACATGCGCCGCGCCGTGCTTTCGTTGCTGCTCTTCGTCGCGCCGTTTGCCTTCTCGGTGGCAAGCATGGTCGTGCGCAGCGATCCGCAGCGTCTGGCCAACCGGGACGATTTCCTCGAAGAACGGATCCTCGCCGGCGGGGCCGACCGTATCCGCACCGGGATCGATCCTGCCGAGCCACTCGGGGCGCGGATCTCCGATGCGGCCGACTACTGTCTCGGCGCGGTGTGGGCAAGGGATGCCCGCGGAAAGATCACGCTGTCGACGGCATGGGACTCGTTCCGCAAGTATGTCTGGCTGCACAGCGGCGCCGGCGCCGGGGGACTCGGGCGCTACCCGGGCAAAGAGGCGAATCCGGCGCCGCCGGGGGGCACCAGCATCGGGCCGCTCGGCCTGCTGCTGGCGATCGCGGGGACGTTCGCATGGCGACGACGCCCGGAATGGCTTCTGGTGGGGTGGGGGTTCGTGCTGGCCAACCTCGCATTCATCGTTCTCTATCCTCGCTGGGACAATCTCACCTTCACGGTCCCGTCCGCCGTGGGCTGGTCGCTGCTGGCCGGGCTGGGGGCCGCGGGGAACCCTGTCGGCCGCAAGCGTTCCGCCTGGCGCCTTGCGCTCGGCGCCCTGGCGGTAGCCGCGCCGCTGTTTCTGCTGGCCACCAACCGCCCCTACGCCGACCCGCGTACCGATTTCGAGGCGGCGGCCATCCAGTGGCGAGCGCGGGTGGCCGCCGCCCCGTGGCCGGAGCGATCAGCAGTCCTGGCGACCTACTGGCCCGCGATGACTCTGCGGTACCTCTTCTACGTCGAGGCGGACCGCGCCGACATCCACGTGTTCAACGCCGATCGCGCCGACTGGCCCGTGCTGATCGAACGGCTCAACGACGAGGGACATCCCGTGTTCATCCCGCGCGAGTATGCACGCGCGCGGGATCTGCCCGCGTTCCTGCATGACACCCCTGCGCCTCTGGCGGCCATCGGCTTCGTGCGGGTGCTGGAGGTTCCGGCCGACTGACGCGCCCGGGCCTCAGGCGTTCTGCCGATCCGACCAGACAGCCAGGACGTTTCCCGCCGGGTCGGAGAAATGGAAGCGCCGCCCTCCCGGAAACGAGAAGATCTCCTTCGTGATACGGCCGCCGTGGGCCCGGACCGCCCTCTCCACCGCCTCGAGATCGGCCGCGTACATCACGACCAGCGCACCGCCCGGCGTCACCTTGTCGGCCTTTGTGAAACCGCCCGCGAGCCGGCCGTCCTCGAAGCTGGTGTAATCAGGGCCGTAGTCGGTGAACTTCCAGCCGAATACGCCGCCGTAGAACGCCTTGGCAGCGGCGATGTCGTCCACGCCGAGCTCTATGTAGTCGATACGTCTGTCCTGCTCCTGCTGGCTCATGCGTCTCCCTCCTTTCAGCCTGTCATTTCATTCCGCGCGCAACGCCTCCACCGGGTCGAGCCGTGCGGCCCGCCGCGCGGGCATCACGCCGCTGGCCAGTCCCACCGCGAGACTGACCACGAGCGCGGCCACGACGAAGACGGGCGGCGTGTGGACCGGCAGGCCGGGCAGCAGCCACTGGATGCCCCGCGCGATCCCGATCCCGGCGCCCACGCCCAGCGCTCCTCCCGCCAGGGACAGAAACGCCGCCTCCCCCAGGTAGAGCCCCAGGATCTGGCCCGGCGTCGCCCCGAGCGCCTTGGCGAGGCCGATCTCCGCGGTCCGCTCGTTCACCGAGATCCACATCATGGTGAGGATGCCGATCGCGCCCACCAGCAGCGAGATCGCGCCGATTCCCCCGACCGCCAGGCTGACGATCCGCAGCACGCGGTCGAGCACACCCAGCATCTCGGTCTGTGTGGTGATGGTGAAGTCCTCTTCGCCGTCGTGGCGCGAGGTGAGCATATCGCGGATCCCTGCCACCACCCAGTCCACGGACCGCTCGTTGCTGAACAGGACGTCGATCTCCATCAACTCGTCCCGGTTGAACAGATCCTGCGCCGACCCGACCGGGATATAGGCGGAATCGTCGATGTCGATCCCGAGGAACTGGCCCTTGGGCGCCATCACACCGATCACCTGGAACCGCTGCCCCCCGATCCGGACGTGCTCGCCCAGGGCGTTGCCGTCGCCGAAGATCTCCTGCTTGAGCTTCGGCCCGAGCACCGTCAGCGGCGCCGCCCGGCCCGGGTCGCCCTGCGGCAGGAACCGCCCCCGGCGCACGCGGAACTTCCAGACGTCGGGGACCTCGGAATTCACGCCGTACACGTAGACGCTCCGACCGCGGTCCCCCGCCTCCACGCGCGCCATCCCCATGGCCACCGGGACGACCCTTTCCACACCGGGCGCCCGCCGCAACGACTCGGCGTCGGCGATCGTCAGCTTGCGTGTCGTGGCGCCGAGAATACCGGGGATCCCCGAGGTCTCGATCCGGCCCGGTGTCACCGACAGCAGGTTGGTGCCGAACTGCGTGAACTCCGACAGGATGTAGCGGCGCGTCCCCTCACCGATCGAGGTCAGCAGGATGACCGAGGCGATGCCGATCAGGATCCCGAGCATCGTGAGGCCCGAGCGGAGCCGGTGCGCGAGCACCGCGCCGGACGTGAGCCTGAGCAGATCCAGCAGACCCACCGGTCACCTCCTCGCCAGCGCCTGGACCGGGTCGAGCCGGGCCGCGTTGCGGGCCGGCAGCGCGCCGAAGACGACGCCTACGAAGATCGCCAGCACCAGCGCGCCGGCGACCGCCCACCCGGGCGGCTGTACCGGAAACTCGGGGTAGAGCGTCCGGACGGCGAGGACGCCTCCCAGCCCGGCGAGCAGTCCCAGAGCGCCTCCCGCGCCCGAGATCAGGGACGACTCCACGAGGAAGGCCCCCACCACCTGCCGGCGCGTGACACCCAGCGCCTTGAGGAGCCCGATCTCCGCCGTCCGCTCGGAAACGCTCACCAGCATGACGTTCATGATGCCGATCCCCGCGACCGAGAGGGATACCGCCGCGATTCCCGCCAGGGCCGCGGTCAGGATCGACATGATCTTCCCGAAGGTCGACAGCACGGCGTCCTGCGTCAGCACCGTCACGTCCTCGATCCCGTCGTGGCGCTCCTTCAGGAGCTTCACGATCGCACCCTTCGCCGCCTCCATCTGCTCGGGGAAACGGACCTCGATCATGATCCGGAACAGCCCCGATCGGTTGAACATGCGCAGAGCCTGCGAGACCGGCACGTGCACCACCTCGTCGAGGTTCATGCCCAGCGACTCGCCGCGCGGCGCCAGAACGCCGATGACGCGGAACCTCTCGTCCCCCGCGCGGAGGATCTCCCCGAGCGGATTCCTTCCCTCGAACAGCTCCGCCTCCAGCTTCGGCCCGATGACGCAGACGCGGCCGCCCCGCTCCCAGTCCCCGGAAGGGAGGTACCGCCCGCTGCGCATCTTCAGCTTTCTCAGTCCCAGGAACTCGGACGTGGTGCCGGCGACCGTCACCTCGCGGGTCCGCTGCCCGAACCGCGCCTGCGTGGTGCCGATCGACAGCGGCGCGATCCTCCGTATGGACCGGATCCGGCGCTGCAGCATGGTCGCGTCGTCCAGCGTGAGGTCGCGCGGCACTCCGCCGAAGATCGGCGGGCCGCCCGTCGTCTCGGTCTTCCCGGGGATCACGATGAGCAGATTGGTGCCCAGGGTCGCGAACTCCTGGGTGACATAGAGCCGCGCGCCCTCGCCCAGGCTGGTCAGCAGGATGACCGAGGTGACACCGATGGCGACGCCGGCCAGTGAGAGGGCGGTGCGCAGCCTGTGACCCCTGAGCGACCCGGCGGCGAACCGGATCAGATCGCGCGCGCTCATCGCGTCTCCTCGCCCACGATCAGACCGTCGCGCAGCCGGATCCGCCGCCTCGCCCGCCCCCCCACTCCCGGGTCGTGCGTGACGATCACCATCGTGAGACCTTCGGCGTTGAGCTTCTCGATCAACGCGATCACTTCCTCGCCCGTGGCGGTGTCGAGATTGCCGGTCGGCTCGTCCGCGAGCAGGATGGAAGGCCGCATCACCACGGCGCGCGCGATCGCCACCCGCTGCCGCTGCCCCGCCGACAGCTGGTCGGGACGGTGATCCATCCGGTCCTGCAAGCCCATCGCCTCGAGGGCCCACGCGACCCGGCGGCTCCTCTCGGCGCGGTCCACGCCCGCGAACACCATCGGCAGTTCGACGTTTCCCGCCGCCGTCATCCGGCCCACGAGCTGGAACGACTGGAACACGAACCCGATCCGGTGACGGCGCACCAGCGACAGCGCGTTCTCGTCGAGGTGGGCCACCTCGCGGCCGTCGAGGACGTACGATCCTGCGGTCGGGCGATCCAGACAACCGAGGATGTTCAGCAGGGTCGACTTGCCCGAGCCCGAGGGGCCCATCACCGAGAGGTAGTCACCGTCGGGGATCGACAGGTCGATGCCGCGCAACGCGCGGACCGGGCGCCCGCCGACATCGTAGTCGCGGGAGATCCCCTTCAGCTCGATCACGGGGCCGGCTCTTGCGTCACCCTGACCTGCGCCCCCTCCGTGACTTCCGCCCGGTCGAGCGAGACGACGACGGGATCTCCCGGCTGGAGACCCGAGACGATCTCCGTGTACTCCCAGTTCTTGAGCCCGGTCTCGACCGGCTCCGAGACCAGACGCCCCTCGCGGACCACGAGCACCCGTTTGCCCTCGATCAGGGCGTAGCTGGGGATCCGCAGGACATCCTCCCGCGACTCGAGGATGACCTCCACGTCGGCGGAGGTTCCAGGCAGCAGCGTGCGGGCGAAGGCGGCATCCTCGAACTCGACGTCCACTTCGAACGTCCGGTTCTGCTCCTCGACGTCCTGCACGTAGGGAGCCACGCGCGTCAGCGTTCCACGGTACGATCCGCCCGGATGCGAGTCCATCGTGATCCGCACCGGGAGCCCCACCTTCACCCGGCCCACGTCCACCTCGTCGAGGGGCGCACTGACATAGATGGCGTCCGGGTCGATCAGATCGATGACGGGCGGGATCGGCACGCCGGGCGGTGACGGGGTGATCCACTCGCCCACCTCGGTCGTGAGCTCGGCCACGACGCCGTCGAAGGGAGCGCGCAGGACCGTTCGATCGAGCTGCACCTTCGCGGCGTCCCGCGCGGCCGCCGCCTCCTCCACACGGGCTCGCGCTTCACGGCATTGCGCCTCGGTCACCTGCTGCTGGCTCTTCGCGCTGTCGAGCTGATCGGGCGACACGATCCGGTCGTTGCCGAGCCTTTCGTACCGCTCCCAGACACGTTGCGCCTGCTCGGCCGCGAGACAGGCGGCACGCTCGCCCGCCTGCGCCGCCTGCAGCGACTGCTCCTTGAGTGCGAGCTGCGCTTCGAGATCGGCGCTGGCGAGGCGCAGGAGGACATCCCCCATGCGCACACGGTCCCCCTTGCGGGCCGGCAGCGCCACCACCCGGCCGCCGATCTCCGGGCTCAGCGTGGCGCGCCGGCGCGTCCTCACGCTGCCCGCCTTGCTGTTCGTGACCGTCTCGTCCACCCGGCCCCGGGCGGCCTCGACGACCGTCACCGGGACCGGCTCGGGCGAAAACACCCACAGCCGGAGGGCCACGACCACGGCGGCCAGCAGAACGAGGATCGCGAGACGGCGGAGCCAGCGCTTCATCGTTCCATATTAGTGTAAAGCCCGGAGCGGGCGGGTTCGTGACACGATTGACACAGCCAGCGCTTGGTGGTAAATCTCATTGTCATATCAGCATCATGCCGCCGCATCCTCCGCTCTCATGACGGCTTCACTCCGTCCGGTGCATGCCCGATGAATGTCCATCGACGCAGGAACTTCGCAGTTCGGGGCCTCCGGCTCCTGCTGCCCGCCCTCGCGGCGGTGTGGCTGGCCACAGGCAGTGCCGATGCCGGGGACACGACGGGCCGCTGGTTCATCGGCGGGGCGCTCGGATACGAGACGACGTTCGGATCGGTGCCGAACAACGCCGACCTGGGTGCGGATCCACGGCCCGACGACTTCGCCAACCGTGAGATCACGCTCGACGACGCGCTGAGCTGGTCCCTGTCGGCCGGTTTCGGCATGACGGGTCACCTGATCCTCCAGGCAGACGCCGGGTACTACCGGGACGACCTCGGCCCGGTCGATGTCTACCTCACCGACGCCTTCCCGGTGTCCATGAACCCGCTCGACCCGACCAACATCTCGTTCAGGAACCGCGAAACGTCGCTGCCGACGGCGGCCGGAACGCTCACGCGTCTTCCGGTCTCGCTGACGGGAATCTACCGGTTCCGGAAGGACAGCCCGGTGTCCCCCTATGTCGGCGCCGGCTTCGGGATGATATTCACCGATTGGCGGAACTCCGGCAACCTGGGCAGCCTGAACACACGCATGAGGAATCTGAGGATCCAGTACGTCACCGACGAGCACGGGAAAGTCATCACACCGCCCGCCTATTTCAGCCTCATGGCGGACGGCCGCGTCCCGATGGAATACCCGGTCGACGTCCAGGTCGACGACGCGCGCGAGTGGCACCTTACGGCTGGCGTGGAGTATTCCCTGCGCGACCGTCTGAGCCTGGTGGTGGACGCCCGCTACCTCTACGCCGACCAGGACATCGTGATCGACCTGGGCGGGCAGGATCAGGTCGACTTCCACGTCTGGTCCGAGAAGCTCTTCCGCCCCGACGGCTCGCTGAAGTACTTCCGCAACAACGGGGGCGCGCCCAACCCGCACATCGATCCGAACGACCCCACCTCCGCGGTCATCACCTGTGCCCTCAATACGACCGGCGACTTCGATCACGACGGGCACCGCGACGACCTCTGCTACGAAAGCAAGCTCGGCGACCCCAAGGGGACCTTCCTTGTCCAGGGAGGCCGGATCCACCTCAACGGGCTGTCGGTCAGGCTGGGTGCGAGGTTCTACTTCTGATGCGCCGCCCGGTTCTGCAGACCCTCGGACTCCTCACCATCCTGGCTGCGCTCGCCCTGTTCGGCCCGCCGCCGCTGGCCCAGCTCTCCGAGAACTGCGCGCTGCAGGGGCGGATCCTCGACGACTCGGGCGATCCGATGCCCGGCGTCCTGGTCACGCTCACCAGCGCCACGGCATCGATCCCCAGCCCCACGGTGGTGAGCGACCTGGACGGCAGATACGCCTTCAGGCTCCTGCCCCCGGGGCGCGACTACATGGTCAAGGCCGTGATTCAGGACTACGCCACGGTGGTCGCCGGCCCGATCGAGCTCGTCCCGGGCCGGACCACGAAGCTGGATTCTGAAGCTCAAGCCGTCGAAGGACCTCGAGGAGACGATCCACGTCGAGGCGCGCGGGGAGATCGTCGACACCAGCAGCGCCACGGCCGTTACTTCCTACAACGCCGAGTTCATCGAGGGGCTCCCGCTGGTGGGGCGCAGCTTCACCGACATCCTGGCTCTCGCTCCGGGCGTGACGGACACCGACGGGGACGGCAACCCGAACGTCCGCGGCGCGCGCGACACCGGCCTGCAGCTCAGGCTCGACGGCTCCAACGTAACCAATCCCCTCACAGGGAAGATAAGCCAGCAGGGAGTGAACCTCGAATCGATCGAGCAGGTCGACGTCATCACGGCCGCAGCGCCGGCGGAGTACAGCCGCGCGGACGGCGGGTTCGCCAACGTGATCACCAAGTCGGGCGGCAACGACCTCGACGGCTCCCTGAAGGTCTTCTATCGATCGAGCTTTCTGGACGGCGACGGCGCCGGGACGCAGCCGGGCGCCTTCCAGTCCTTCTCCGACACCGACGCCTATCTCACGATCGGGGGCCCGATCGTCCGCGATCACCTCTGGTACTTCGCCACCATGGAGCGGCTCGACGAGGAGATCCCCGTGGTGCTCCCGTCGGGCGACTTCGGCCTGCGAACGCTGGACGGCTGGCGCGGATTCGGCAAGGTGACATGGCAGGTCAACACGTCAAACAGACTCGCGCTGCAGATGAACTACGACCCGGTGGAGTCGACAGGCAACAACATCGGCCCGGGGATCGACCCGGAGACGGACTACAGGCTGCGCACGGGCGGCACCCTGCCGCAGTTCACCTGGACGGCGGTGCTCACCCCGACGCTCCTGCTGCAATACACCCTGTCGCGTCTCGAGGGCCATGCCGATATCGACCCGACCTCCGGGAACTTCGGCCCGATCCCGATCGAGACCAGGCAGACGGTGAATGGCGAAGTGATCCCGCTGCCGTGCGACACCCTGAACTGCCAGGGAGAGACCCGGTTCAGGACGTTCGTCTTCCCGACTCCCGGGCCGAGGGGCGCCTCGTCCGCGACGGCCGCCGAATCGGGACCCTACAACTACTCGAGCTACCAGGATCTGACCCGGACCACCGTGCGCTCGGATCTCTCCTACACCGTCGAGCAGATGGCCGGGCAGCACTCGTTCAAGGCCGGCTTCGAGTACGCGCTCGAGAGCTACTCCGAGTCGGGGATCACCAACCCGATCCTCACCGACCGGACCTGCAGCTTCGGTGACCGGGGATGCAACCTCGGAGGCGCTTCGGGCCCGCCTCCCGCCTCCAATCTCGGCGGCTCGATCTACCTCGAGGTGTTCGACCCCCAGGACCGCGAGATGTCGGCGGACGGATACAACGCCGGCGCGTATTTCCAGGACGCGTGGAAACCCTGGCCCAACCTCACCATCAACGCCGGGCTGCGATACGACCACGAGGAGATCGACAGCTCCGGATACACCGATTTCGATCCGATCACCGAGGCGCGCGAGGTGGCACGCAACTACGATCTGCTGTGCGACGCGGCCGGGCTGACCTGCGTCACGGGCCTGACTCCCGCGAACCTCCCCTCTATCATCGTGCCTCCCCCGGGTCACCCGGCCCTTCGGTTCGACCTGAACGGTGACGGTATCGTCGAAACGGCCGGCGCCGAAGGCGACCTGATCCAGGCCCCGTTCACCTCCCCCGCGGAGCGGTCCCCGGACCAGTTCCTGATCACCAACAACAACCTCGCGCCCCGCTTCAGCCTGGCCTGGGATCCCTGGTCGAACGGAAAGACCAAACTGTTCGGAAGCTGGGGGAAGTACTACGACCGTCTGTTTCTGTCCTCGGTGGCCACCGAGCAGCAACCGGAGTCGTTGACTGCCCAGTGGACGCTGGCCTTCTTCGGCACGCAGGGGTATCCCGGGACCTATTCCCTGCCGCTGCAGAACCACTCGATCGCCCAGACCGGCCGCGAGCTGAGGACGCCCTACACCATCGAGCGGACGTTCGGGATAGAGCGCGAGCTGGCGCCCGAATGGGCGGTGACCTTGAGCTACATCAGCCGGCAGGGGCACGACCTGCTCCAGGACAAGGACCTGAATCACATCACCTGCAAGCAGTTCGATACCACCTTTCACACCGATCCGTACGAGGTGTGCGGCGACGGCGGCGCCCTTGAGCTGGACCGGTTCGGCAAGTATGCGGTTGCCTCGTCACCTTTCTACCCGGGCAACGTCGGGGTAAGCATCCCGAACGGGGCGATCGACCTGTACAACCTGAACCACAATTACAACCAGATCCTGCGGGTGGGCAACTACAACGGCTCGAAGTACACGGCAATCGAGATGGTGCTCCGAAAGCGGCTGCACCGCAACTGGCAGATGCTCTTCTCCTACACCTGGTCGAAGGCACGGGGCGAGGCCGAGTCGTTCGACACGATCCTCGGCAACGATCCGGCGGTCTCCGAGGCGGTGGGCGGGTATCTCGATTTCGACCAGCGTCACGTGATCAAGTGGCAGGGTGTGACTCACCTGCCCCACGGCCTGCTCCTGGGCGGGAGCCTGCAGTGGGCCTCGGGTCTTCCGTACTCGCTCATCTACAACGTCGAGGATCGCGACAACCTCGGCAACCTGAGCCCACAGCGCGTCTTCACGGTGACCGGAGTCAAGAACGACCAGCGCAACAACTCCCAGGTCACGCTCAACGGCCGGATCGAGAAGAGGCTCTCGCTGGGCAGCACGCTGCTGTCCGCCTTCGTCGAGGGGGAGAACCTCCTCGACGGGAACGAGCTGACGCTCCAGGTGGTCGACCGCGACTCGCGAGGAACGGTGCAGGGCACCCGGCGCTACGGCCGGCGCTGGGAAATGGGCGTCTCCGTCTTCTTCTGAGCACGCCGGTTCAATCGCGCTCCACCATCACGGTGAGCCTCAGGCGCGGCATCGGGCCCGGCCGGAGGAGCCGCTGAGGAACGGTCAGAGTCACGCTGATCTCCTTCTCGTCCCCCTCCTCGATACCGGTCGGCGGCGGCGACTACGGTCTCCCCGGCCGGGCCGCCATGATAGTCGATGAGGGGCGGGTTGAGGTACGATGCAGCGGTCATTCGGGAGGTCCTGGTCTTGCGTGTCCTTCTCGTGCGCCCCGCCGACATCAACGAGCGCTTCGGTCTCGGCCCGTTCTTCAGGATCGAGCCGCTGGGGCTGGAGTACGTCGCGGCCTCCCTCGAGGCCGGTGGGCACGAGGCGATCGCCTACGACGCCCGGTTCGCCCCGTCGATCGAGAAGCTGATCGCGCGGCACCGTCCCGGCATGGTCGGCATCGCCGCGGCGCACACGCTCGACACGCCGAGCGCGCTCGAGGCCGCAAGACGCGTCAAGGCGTGCGACCCGTCGATCGTCACGCTCATGGGGGGCCACGCGGCCGCTGTCTACCCGACTCCGTTCTTCGATTCAGCCGTCGATGCCGTCTGTTTCGAGGACGGCGAGCAGGTGGCGCCCGAGGCGGCCGCCGCCCTCGATCGGGGACAGCCCCTCGAGGGGATCCCCGGCCTGCATGTCCGCGCCGATCGCGCCGATCCCGATTGCGTCACTTTCGTCCGCGGCCCTTCCTCGGGCACCCGGATCACCCTCGACAGGGTGCCACTTCCGGCCCGTCACGCCCTCGCCTCCGGACATCGTCACTATCTGTGCGTGCAGCGCCGGCCCGTCCACCTGGTGGAGACCTCGAGGGGATGTCCTTACCGGTGCAGCTTCTGCACCATCTGGCAGCACGTGGATCGCAGCTTCCGCTTCCGCTCCAACGATCACGTCGCCGGGGATCTCGCCTCTGTCGGCGGCAACGTCTTTCTCGCCGACGATCTGTTCTGGTACCCCGGCGAGCGCAGCCTGGACCTGGCCCGGGAGCTGAGGCACCGGGGGATCCGCAAGGACTGGATACTGGCCCAGACCCGCACGGACCTGGTGGCCCGCCACCCTGCGCTGCTGGAGGCCTGGCGCCCGGTGGCGCGTGCGTTCGACATCTTCTTCGGGTTCGAGGCCCCCACCGATGCAGGTCTCGAAAGCCTGACGAAGGACGCGGACGTGGAGGCGATTGAGGCCGCCGTTGGGGTCTGCCGGCGTCTCGGGTTCGGCGTGACGGGCAACTTCATCGTCGACCCCGACTGGGAGCGCGGGGATTTCGAGGCGTTGTGGGAGTTCACCGACAGGCTCCGGCTGGATCACGTCGGCTTCACGATCCTGACGCCGCTGCCCGGCACGGAGTACTTCGAGCGGATGCGGCCGCGGATCCTCGAGACGGACTGGTCGCGATACGACATGCACCACATCCTCTGGGAGCCCCGCCTCGGCCGGAAACGTTTTTTCGAGCTGTTCGCCGAGACATGGCGCCGATCGGCCCTGCACGTTCGCAACCCGGGCGCGCTGCTCTCGTACCTGAAGCAGGTGCGGCCCGCGCGCGTCCCGTTCCTGCTCAAGGTGCTCTCGCGGAGCCGACGTCTCTTCAATCCGGAAGCGTACCTGCGCGAGGCCTTTCCGGAGGGGACGAGGGAGCGGGAAGCCGCCGGGGCCGCCGGGGCGGAGCCGGTCTAGCCGCCGGCCGGCATCCGGCGAAGGAGACCCATCATGCGAAGAAGGACCTCGAGCTGGCTTCTCGGCTGCGGGATCGGCTGCGCCGTCCTGATCCTGGGCGGTGTGGTGCTCGGGACCATGGGTGTGATGTTCATGCGCAACACGTTCAAGGGGTTCAGCTCGGCGGCGGACACCCGTCGGACCCTCGAAGAACAGTTCGGCGCGGTCGAAGACTATACGCCGCCCGCCGACGGTGTGATCCCGGCCGAACGGATGACTGCGTTCGTGGCTGTGCGCGAAGCCACCCAGCCGCAGCGGGAATCGATCGCGAAGGCCTTCGCCGAGTTCCCTCTCAACGCGAAGCAGGTGAGCGAGCTGGAGTCGAAGCCGTTCTTCGAGAAGCTCACGAAGAGTCTGTCCCTGGGGCGTTCGGCGATGGGGATGGCCGCCGACATGGGCCGTTTGTTCGAGGCGCGGAACCGGGCGCTGCTAGAGCAGGGGATGGGGATGGGGGAGTACACATGGATCTACGTCATCGCCTACGACAGCTGGCTGTCCCACCCTCCCGACGACGGGCCCGGGAACTCCGCCTTCCGGGACGATGACGGGGAGGGAGGGATGCGACACCATGGCGGAGACCGGACGCGCTCGCGCATCCACGACAACCTCGTGGGCATGCTGCGCAAACAGCTCGCCGCGGTGCCCGAGGGACCCGGGCAGGAGGCCTGGCGCCGGGAGCTGGAGGCACAAGATCGAGGCGATGACCTCCGGCACCGAGAGCGTTCCGTGGAAAGAGGGCCTCCCGGAGAGGATGAGCGCCACCCTCGAACCGTTCAGGGAGAGGCTCGAAGCGACCTACGACCCGGCCGTCAACCAGTTCGAGCTGGCCCGCAACCGCCGGCGCGGGCGGTTCAGCATCCAGGCGGACTGACGCGGGGAGCGGCAACACGGATCGATGGCAACGATCCCGGCGGTGACGTGTCTCATTCGAGTGCCCTTTCCCTGTCCGGCCTGAAATGGAGGACCCATGCAGCGCGATGCCCAGCCGGCTCCCTCGACGCCATCCACCCTCACTCGAACGCTACTGCGTACTCTCGTCCTGGCCCTCGCCGTCGGCATCGCCGCCGTGGGTGCGGCCGCGATAGCGGCGCAGAGCCCGGAGAAACCGGAGCCGGCTCCGGCGAAGCCCGCCACGCTGGAGGAGGCCCGGGCGCAGCTCCGGTCGGGAGACTTCGCGGCCGCCGCCGGAACCGCCGCCGCGGTCACGGCAAAGGAGCCGGGCAACGGACAGGCATGGCTCGTGCTCGGTTCGGCCCGCCAGCAGGCGAAGCAGCTCGACGAGGCGCTCGCGGCGTACACGAAGGCAGCCGGGATCGAGGCGACCGCGCCCCAGGGGTCCTACAACGCCGCCTGCATCCAGGCTCTCCTGGGGAACAGGGACGAAGCTTTCAAGTGGCTCGCCCGCGCCGGAGCGACGCGGAAGATCGACATGACCCAGGCCGCCTTCGATCCCGATCTCGCGACACTCAAGGACGATCCACGGCTCGCGTCCCTCATGCCGTCGCCGGACGAGCTGCGCGATCCGTTCGTGGAGAAGACGCGCATCATCCACGAGTGGGACGGCGAGGCCGCCGGTGACCAGTTCGGCTGGATCGCGCGGGACATCGGAGACGTCGACGGCGACGGGATCCACGATTTCACCACGTCGGCTCCGACGAGCCGGACCGACGCCGGGCGGGTCTATGTCTACTCGGGGCGCAGCGGGAAGCGGATCTGGGTGCGCTCTGGCGACCCGGGCGACAAGCTCGGCATCGGCGTGGAGGCGGCGGGCGACGTCAACGCGGACGGCATCCCCGATGTTGTGGCCGGCGCCCCGGGCGCGGGCAAGGCGTTCGTCTACTCGGGCGCCGACGGCTCGACCCTGGTGACCCTCGAGGCCGGGAAGAAGGACGAGAACTTCGGCCGGCATGTTTCCGACGTCGGGGACGTGAACGGCGACGGGCACGCCGACGTGCTGGTGGGCGCCCCCGGCGCCCGCAACAGCGACGACACGGGCCGCGCCGGCCTCTACTCGGGCAGCGACGGCTCGCTGCTGCTGGATCTGCACGGCGAGAATGCGGGCGACCAGTTCGGCAGCACCGTGGGCGGACGCAAGGACAAGGACCATCTGTTTCTCATCGCGGGTGCTCCACACGCCGGACCGGCCAATCGCGGCCGGGTCTACGTCTACACCGATCTTTCCGGAAAGCCGCGCTGGGTCTTCGACGCCGACGAAACCGGGTTCGCCTTCGGGTTCATGTTCGTCTCGGTCGTGGGAGACGTGGACGCGGACGGCGTGCCCGACATCTACGCCACCGACTTCGCGGATTCCGCCAACGGGCCCCGCAGCGGCCGGGTCTATGTCTTCTCCGGAAAGGACGGCTCGCGCCTTCTGACCCTGTCGGGCGAGTCCGCAGGCGACGCGTTCGGGATCGGCGTCGCGGACGCGGGAGACGTGAACCACGACGGACACGCCGATCTGATCATCGGCGCCTGGCGTTATTCGGCGGCCGCCCCCTCGGGGGGCAAGACCTATCTCTACTCGGGCAAGGACGGCTCGCTCATCCGGGCGTGGACCTGCAAGGTGATGGGCGACACTTTCGGGTTCGATGCCACGGGGATGGGCGACGTCGATGGGGACGGGACGATCGATCTGCTGGTGACCTCCGCCTGGAGCGCGGTCAAGGGTCCCCGCAGCGGCCGGGTGTTCGTCATCTCGGGCCGCTGACGGTATCGAGCCGCTTCTCGAACCACTGCACACTCCAGAACCGGCCGAACTTCCTGCCGACTTCATGGTAGACGCCGATCTCGCTGAAGCCGAACCGCCGGTGCAGCGCGACCGAGGCGGGGTTGGGCAGCGCGATCCCCGCATAGGCCCGGTGAAGCTCCTCGCCCGCCAGCGTCTCGAACAGCGCCGAGTACAACGCCGTGCCGAGACCGGCGCGCTGGTGCTCCTCGGCCACGTACACCGTGGTCTCCACGGATGTGGCATACGCTCCCTTGGGTCTGAACGGGCTGCTCGAAGCGTACCCGCAGGGCCGGCCTCCCACTTCGGCCACGATCAGACGATGCGGGCCCGCCTTCGCGTAATGGGAGAACCACTCGCGACGCTGCTCGACCGTGAACGGCTCGAGGTCGAACGTGGTGGTGGAGGAGGTGACGTAATGGTTGTAGATGGCGGTGAGCGCCCCGAGATCTCCGGGCTCCGCCGCCCGCAGAACTGGTGCCGGCTCCATCAGACCGTCCGCCGGACGAACTCTCTCAGGGCGTGGAGCGTCGCCTCGTCCGCCTCGAGAAACTGGACCCCGCATCCGAACGAGCGCTCCCCCAACGATTCGCTGCGCACTGCCTCGGCGAGCAGGCGGATCTCCGACCCGACATCGGGCAGCTCGAACCGGAGATGGAGCGGCGTCCCCTGGCGGATCTCCCTGTCGGCGGTGAGATAGAGGCCGCTCTCGCTGAGATCGTGGACGGTGCCTTCGACCGTTGTGCCGCCACCGGTCACCCCGATCGAGAATCGGCAGGGGGCCCGCACGTGCCGGCGTTGCGGAAGCCCCAGGATCCTGGCCACGTGTCCGAGCAGCGCCTCGCGCCCCTCGGTCTTTCGTGCGAAGTCCACCGCGCCCGCCGCTCGGCAGCGCTGCCGGGTCGTTTCGTCGTCGTGGCTGCTCAGCATCAGGATCGGTATACCGGACGTCTCGGGCCGGCTCTTGAGCTGCCGGCACACCTCGTCACCGAGCATCTCGGGCATCTCGAAATCGAGCACGATCAGATCGGGCTGAATCAGCCCGGCGAGCTTCGTCACCTCCAGCGCGGAGGTCGTGGCGAACACCTTGAAGTCACGCGACTCGAGGTACGCCTTCTCAACGCTCAGCGTCACCCTCGTATCGTCGGCCAGAAGTATCTTGCGCATTCGCCCTCCGTGTTCATTTCCTGAGCCGGCGGTACAGGGTGGACCGTGAGACCCGGAGCAGCCTGGCGGCCTCGCTCATGTTGCCGCCGGTGCGCCGCAACGCGTCGGCTATCTCCTCCTCCGTCGGTCCGCCGGGGTCGTCCGACCGAGCGGACGCCGCCGCCTTGAATCTCTCGAATGTCAGATCGTCCGGGCCAATCTCCTCGCCACCGGCGCGAGCGACCGACCGCTCCAGCGTCTCCCCGAGTTCGTCCATGTTGCCCGGCCAATCGTGCCGTGCGAGCTTATCGAGAGCCGCACCGGTCAGACGGTGGGCCGGCAGACCGAGCTTGCGGCAGGCCCGCTCCAGATGGAACTCCGCGAGCAGCGGGAGGTCCTCCAGCCGCTCGCGCAATGGCGGCATGGCGATGACCGTGCCGCTGAGGCGGTAGTAGAGATCGGGGCGCAGGTCGTGGAACTCTCCACCCCTGCCGCGCCGCAGCGTCGCCGTCGACAGGATGCGCGCGCCGGCCTGCAGGCGTACCAGGCTGCCGATCCGACACACCTCCCCGGTCTGGAGAAAGTCGAGCAGCCGCTCCTGCACCCGCACCGGCATGGCGGGCGCGTCCTCGATCAGAACCGTCCCTCCGCCCGCCTTCTCGATCAGCCCCGGCCGGGAGTCGTCCGCCCCCGGGAACGCCCCCTTCTGGTATCCGAACAGCTCCCGCTCCACGACCGCCGGGTGTGCCGAGTTCGAGACCCGCGCCAGAGGGTCCCCGGAGTGATGGCCGAGGCGATGTATCTCGCCCGCGGCCAGGTTCTTCCCCGTGCCGATCTCGCCCACGATCAGCACGGTGCCCCCGGCCGGACCGACGCGCCGGATCTCGCGGAACACCCGTTGTATGGCCTCGCTTGCTCCCAGCAGCGACCCGAGCCGGTCGTTCGCGCCGGATCGTGGCGAATGCTTTCCCCATGCCGCCCGCTTCGCGAGACCGCGGTGCACGGCCTCCAGCAGACTGTCCATGTTGAGGGGCTTGGTGAGGAAATCGGATGCTCCCCGCTTGATCGATTCCACCGCCGTCGCGACGTCTCCATACCCCGTGAAGATGACGACCGGCAGATCCGGGTCGATGCGTGTGAGCTGCTCCATGAGGGCCAGCCCGTTGCGGTCGGGCAGCGAGAGATCCAGCAGAGCGAGATCGTACCGCTCGCGGCGGGCCAGCGACAGCGCCTGCTCCGCCGTCATGGCGGTGCCGACGGTATACCCCTGCGAGGTGAGCAGTTCCTCGATCAGGGCGATGATCGAATGATCATCATCGACTGCGAGCAGTCGGCCACGAGAGGATCCATGGTCGGATGCGAACGAGAACGCGGTCATTGGCCTGGGCTCCGTCGCCGCGGCAAGGGCCATCTGCGGGTGTCGGATGGTGGCGGCTTGTCCGTGGGGCCTCCCGATCGAGCGCTCTGCAGAGGGACGCTCACATGAGAAGCGACGCGGCAAGCTCTCGCCCGATCCGGGGTGTTGCGGCCGGCACGACGGGGTTCGTGACGGCGTGAATGGTGCGATGTGAGTCGCTGACAGTAACAATACCTGCCAAACGGGACAGATGCAACCTCCTGGGTGGCTCTTTCGACCCGGATCGTTGGGACAACTGAAGATAAGTTGACGCCGGCGGCGGCGTCAGGCTCGCGAGGGTCTCATCGTGCGACCATCGCCGATCGAACAGATCCCGGGTTCGTGACAACGCTTGCGCATCAAGGCGTTTCGCGTGGCACACCACGGCGCGTCTGGCGCGGATCCTGCATGCCGTTGCGGTACGGGGTCCCGAGGATTCTCGGGATGACAGCACGCTGGCGCGGGCAAGCGCGCCAGCGTGCTGAAACGCCGTCACTCCTCCAGCCGCCCCACGAGCCGGTCGAATCGAGCGTCGCCTTTCAGCGCCGCCAGATTCGGATCCTCTTTCAGCCGACCGCCGTCCCTGAATCCCGCGTCCACCGCGTGCTGGAGATCCTGCAGCGCGCCCGCGGAGTCGCCCGACATCACGCGGTAGCCGGCCCTGCGGATCAGTATCTCGGCCTCCCCCGGAGCGCGTCGCAGCGCATCATCCGCCGCCCGGATCGCATCGTCCCAGCGGTGCAGCCGCGCCAGCGTGTCGGCGAGCTGCATCAGGAAATACGGATCGCCGTGTGCGATCCGGAGCGCGTCGCGGTGCCACTTGATCGCCGCTTCGGAGCGGCCGACCGTGGAGAGCGCCTCGGCGAGGTCCGACATGATCGAGGGATCCTCCGGCCTCGTGTGCTGCGCGTGCGTGAGGGTATCGACGGCGGCGCTTGCGTGGCCCGCCCGGAGCTGGGCCAGCCCGAGAGCGTGGAGGACGTCGGTATCTTCCGGCCTCAGCTCCGCCGCCCGCTCGTACTCCGAGATCGCCTCGTCATACCGGTGGAGGTCGAACAGCACGCCGCCGAGATTGTAATGGAGATCGGGCTGGTCGGGCTCTCGCTCCAGCGCGAGGCGGAACTGAGCCGCCGCTTCATCGAGACGCTTTTCTCCCGCATACACCGCTCCCAGGATCGCGTACGAGCCGGCGTGGTTCGGGTCGAGCGCGATCGCACGGGACAGATCCCTCTCCGCACGTGGCAGATCGCCCTGGCGTGCGTGACAGTTGCCCAGTGCCGTCAGCGCGCCGGCATTGTTCGGGTCCTTGTCGAGGATCGCGTTGAAATACGGAATCGCCGCCGGGCAGTCTCCGCCTTCCGTGAGAACCGTGCCCAGCTGAAGCCGGTACTCGGCCGTGCCGGGATCGAGTTTCACGGCCTCCTGGAGATGCGCGCGCGCCCTGTCGAGGTCGCCCCGCCTGAGAAAGAGCATCCCCATGCGGGCGCTCTGCGCCGCACTCGTGGCGCCCGCCCGGCTGGCCCGGTCGAGATATCCGGCGGCCGCGTTCGGGTCCCTCGCCTTGATCAGCTCGTCGGCCATGTCCAGCAACGCGTCCACGTTGGCCGGCGCGGCGGCAAGCACCTCACGCAGAGTCTTCATGCGTTCAGCCACACCCTTGAGCTCCTCGAACCTCTGGAACGACTTCTGCGCCTCATCCTCGAGGCCGAGCTGGGCCTGCGCACGGCCCAGCCCGAAGAACGCCTGGTCGTCGTAGGGATCCAGCGCCACGGCGCGGGTCAGATGATCGAGAGCCGTTTTGTAGTCCTTCAGGCTGATCAGCACCAGCCCCAGCCTGAGCTGCGCCTCCTCGGCGTCCGGGTCCAGCTCGATGGAGCGGCCCAGGGTCTTTCTGGCTTCCTCGAAATTCCCCATCTCGGATTGCATCAACCCGAGATAGTAGTAAGGGAGCGGGTCGGCGGGCTTGTGGTCCATCACGGCCCGGAACTCCTTCCCGGCTTCGTCGAGGCGTCCCCGGTCGCGCAGAAGCACGGCGAGGTGCAGACGCGCCGCGTCGTTGGCCGGGTCCAGCTCGAGGACCTTCCGGAACTCCTCGAGAGCGTCGTTCTTCCTGCCCGTGTTCATCAGGATCCGGCCGAGGTAATAGCGATCGACCGGCTGCGAAGGATCGATGGCGATGGCCGCCCTGTATTCCCGCTCCGCGGGCTCGTACTGGGCCCGCATGTAGTTGGCCTGTCCGAGCAGCCGGTGATACTCGGCCTGGCCGGGCTCCAGCGCCACGGCTTTCTCGAGCGCGCCCACCGCCTCGGCCGTGCGGCTGAGCGCCAGGTAGGCGCGCCCGAGCCAGGCGTTCGCCTCGGCGTCGGGGGGCTGCGCGGATGCGATCCCCCGGAACACCTCCACCGCTTCGGCGGCCCGTCCCTCGTCGAGAAGACGGCGGCCGTGCTGCATCGGGGTCTCCTCGGCGGCGGCCGGGGCTGCGGCGAGCGCGAGCAACAGAAGGAAGACGGCCGGGGAGCGGAGGATCCCTGTCGTCACCGGACGTCCTTCTTCCAGGCGGCATCCCCCTCCGTGAAGACGAGCGGCTCGTCCGCCGGGACGTTCGCATACTCCTGCACCTGCCCCGAGGGCCACCGGATCTGCACTTTCACCGCCGCCTTCTGCTCACCGAGCCCGATCACCAGCCGTTTGTCGGAGCTCGAGAGGTACGATCCGCCCGATTTCACCTCGCGGACCAGACGGTGGTCACCGAGATGCACGGTGATGCGCGCCCCGAGGGCATCGCGGTTGGACTTCGTCCCGACCAGCCTCATGCGCAGCGAGTGTCGTCCGGCCCGATCGGTCCGGTTGAGCAGCAGCGTTCCGGCGGCCCCGTTGTTGGCGACATAGATGTCGAGGTCTCCGTCGTTGTCGACATCACCGAACGCGGCGCCGCGGCTCACCTGCTGGACCTGGAATCCCGGCCCGGCGTCGGCCGACACCTCGGTGAAGACTCCGTTGCCGTCATTGAGAAAGAGCTGGTTCTTCTGTGCGAAGGTCTCCTGAGGATTGATCTGCGCCGCCACGTCGTACACGTGGCCGTTGCCGACGAAGAGATCCAGGTCACCGTCGAGGTCGGCGTCGAAGAAGTGGGTCCCCCATCCCAGCGGCAGAAAGCTCGGCAGCGCGAGCCCGGCCGCAGCCGTGGCGTAGGAGAACTGGCCGTTTCCCTCGTTGCGGTACAGGGCGTTGGTCTCCATCGAGAAGTTCGTGGTGAAGATGTCCAGCCTGCCGTCGCCGTCCACGTCCGCGATGTCCACTCCCATGGAGGCCTGACCGCGGCCTTCCTCGCTGTACCCCGTTCCCGAGATGAGCGTCCGGTCCTTGAAGAACCCCTTGCCGTCGTTGATGAACAGGTGATTGCTGCCGCCGTCGTTGGCGACGTAGATGTCCACGTTGCCGTCATCGTCGAGATCGCCGAACACCAGACCCAGCCCCCTGCCCTTCGGATCCAGGATGCCCCGCTCCTTCGCCGCCTCGCGGAACCGCGGCACACCGTCCTCGCCGGGGCCGATGTTCAGGTACAGCGAGTTCGGAAGCCCTTCGTACTCGAGGTCCGAGCAGCCCGACTTGACGTTCTCGTAGTAGCAGAAGAGAGGGCCGGTCTTGAGATCGACGTAGTCCACCACGTAGAGATCCACCCGGCCGTCCCCGTCGATGTCGGCGAAGGCCGCGCTGGTCGACTCCCTGTCGTCACCCACCCCGGCTTTCGCCGTGATGTCGGTGAACGTGCCGTCGCCGTTGTTGAGATACAGCAGGTTCGGGCCGTCGCAGGTCACGTACAGGTCCTGGTCGCCGTCGTTGTCGATGTCCGCCGTCACCGCGCCCATCCCGTACCCGGCGCCGCCCACGCCCGCCTTCGACGTCACGTCGACGAACCGTGGAATGCCGTCCTTGCCCGGGCCGTCGTTGCGGTACAGACGGCTGGTCGAGGGCGGAGCACCCTTCGGCGGGGGGAAGCGACGGTAGCCGCTCTGCACAACGTACAGATCCACGTCGCCGTCGTTGTCGTAGTCGAACAGAGCCGCGCCGGGAGGGACGTTCTCGTAGATCACGATCGGGACGGTGCCGCCGTTCATGTGCGTGAAGTCGATCCCCGCCTCGCGGGTGACGTCGACGAACTGGACCTTCGGGCCCCCGGCCGGCGGCGGCTCGCCGGCGCCCGGCGTCTTTGCGGGTGCGGCCGCCAGACCCCACGCCAGCCCCGCCGGCGCGAGCAAACCCAGCAGCCGGAATATCTTGCGCATGCCTCTCCGTCCCGCGTCGGCGTCCCGGCGCCGCGCTCCACAACCCTTCAACGGGGCGGGAATTGCGTGGGAGCCGCGTCCTGTCCTGGATGCGAATTATATATCACCCTCCCGGGCCGACCACCGCCCGGCACGCTATCATGGCACCCATGACCCGGCCCTGAATCGGACGACAATCCCAGGAGGATTCATGACCCTGCACGCAATCGTCTCGTGGCGCGGCGCGCGCCGGCTGCCGCTGGCTCTGCTGACGCTCGGCCTGGCCGCGGGAACGGCGCTGGCCCAGATCCCCGACAAGTTCACCAATCTGCAGGTCGCTCCCAAGGACATCGGCAAGCGGGAGTTGATCAACATGATGAAGGGATTCACGGGCTCCCTCGGCGTCCGGTGCGACCACTGCCACGTCAGCGGAGGCAAGCAGGGGCTCGAGGGGTTCGATTTCGCCTCCGACGAGAAGGAACCGAAGAAAGTGGCCCGGGTCATGATGAAGATGGTGGGAGAGATCAACGACCGGCTCCTCCCGATGACCGGCCGCAAGGATCTCGTCCAGGTGAGGTGCATCACCTGCCATCACGGGCTCACCGAGCCGAGGACCCTCGAGCAGACGCTGCTGGAGGTGGCCGACAAGGATGGCGTGCCCGCGGCGATCGCCCGTTACAGCGAGCTGCGCAAGGAGTACTACGGGCAGGGCGCCTACGACTTCTCGGCCGCGTCGCTCGCCGGGGTGGCCGAGGAGCTCGCCACCACCCGAAAGAACGCCGATGGAGCGATCGCGGTTCTGAAGCTCGACATCGAGGAGCACCCCGATGAGGCCCGCCTGCACGCGATGCTCGGAGACCTGTACGCCGGCAAGGGGGACAAGGACGCGGCCATCGCCAGCTACAAGCGGTGCCTCGAGCTGGATCGCGGACAACCAGTTCGCCAGGCACAAGCTCGATCAGAATCACCGGGGGGAAGTGACCGGCGCGGGGCGGAACTCCCCCGCCGGGGGCCGGATGTGTGAGAATACGGTATTCGGAGAGGCGGCATTCCATGACCCGGCCAGGCCAGAGCGATTCGACCCTTCCGTGGGCGGAGCTTCCCTGCTTCAGCGGGCTCGACCGGGATCTGCTCGGCATCCTCGGAGCACGGGCTGTCGACAAGAAGTTCCGCAAGGGCTCGATCCTCGTGCGCGAGGGGAGCGTTCTCGAGCACGTCGTCGATCCTGCGGGAGGGGCGGCTCCGTCTCTACTGCGTGGACGACGAAGGGCAGGAGCGTACCTGCCGGCTCGTGGCCCCGGGAGAGTGCTTCTGCTTCGCCCCCTGTCATCAGAGATACCCTTCCCCGGTCACGATCGAGTGCATGGAGGACTGCCGCATCGTGATGCTGTCGAGGGCGCTGCTCGGCCGGCTCGTGGCCCGGGTCCCCTGTTTCACCGAGGGAACGATCCAGTGCCTCTCCACGCGTCTGACCGACATGATGCGGGCCTCGGCGGGCGGCAGACGCTCCGTGCGCGAGCGGCTGGCCGAGGTGCTGATCGAGCTGGCGGGCCGCCATGGGGTGCGTTCTCCGGACGGCGTCCTGCTCGAAGGGCTGACCCATGAGGAGCTGGCCGCCCTGGCCGGCACCGCGCGCGAGGTGATCACCCGGGCCCTGAGGCGCTTCAGCGAGGAAGGGCTCGTCTCGACCGGCCGCGAGCGGGTGCTCATCAGGAACCTGCCCAGGCTCGCCGAAGCGCGCCGGCCGGCCCACCCCCCTGTGTGACTGCGGTCACAGACACGCACCGAAGACACGCCTAACCTGACCGCCGCCTTTTCCGGGCCCTTTCGGCGCCGGAACAGGGGGGGAGGCCCATGCTGGATTGGCTGCCGCAACAGGTGTCGTCCTTCGGGGGCGACGTCGATTCCCTCATCGCACTCATCTACTACATCATCTTCGCCTGGTTCGTCCTGCTGCACCTGCTCGTCCTCTACATGGTGATCCGCTTTCGCAAGCGCGAGGGCCGGCGGGCCTCGTATCTGGATGGGCGGTCCTGGCGGCAGAGCGCCTGGATTCTCGTTCCCACCATCCTGATCCTCGCGCTCGACGTCTGGATCGACTCGCGCAGCGAGCGGGTCTGGGCCGAAATAAAAGAGGAGCACCCCCCGGCCGACGTCTCGGTCCAGGTGACCGGAAAGCAGTTCAACTGGGAGATCCTCTATCCCGGCCCCGACGGGAAGTTCGGAACGGGGATGATCTCCACATGGAGAACTCGCTTCACGTGCCGGTGAACAAGGTGATCGGCATCGCCCTGCAGTCGGAGGACGTACTGCACAGCTTCTTCCTGCCCGACCTGAGGCTCAAACAGGACGCCGTGCCGGGACGGACCATCCCCGTCTGGTTCAAGGCGACCAAGCCGGGCCGGTACGAGATCGCATGCGCCGAGCTGTGCGGCTTCGGCCACACGACGATGCGCGGGCTGCTCACGGTCCACACCGAGGAAGATTGGCAGAAATGGGTCGACTCGCGCTGGCCTCCTGCCGGCGCCGCGGCGGCCGCCGGAGGCCTATGACTCAGCCAGCGAGCGTCGAGCACACCCACCACGAGGCACCCACCGGCTTCATCCGGAAATACGTCTTCTCGACGGACCACAAGGTCATCGCCAAGCAGTATCTCGCTCTCACGCTGTTCTGGGCCCTCGCAGGCGGAACGCTCGCCGGGTTGATCCGCTGGCAGCTCGGATGGCCGAACCAGAGCATGCCTCTGCTGCGCTGGCTGCCCGAGTCCCTGATGCAGAACGGCGTGATCGGGGCGGAGGTCTACAACATGGTGGTGACGATGCACGGGACCATCATGGTGTTCTTCGTCGCCATGCCGTTCCTGCTGGGTGTGTTCGGGAACTATCTCATCCCGCTCATGATCGGGGCGCGCGACATGGCGTTCCCACGCCTCAACGCGATGTCGGTCTGGACACTGGCGCTCGCGTCGGCCCTGCTGCTGGCCTCGTTCTTCGTTCCGGGCGGCGCCGCCGCGGGCGGGTGGACCTCCTATCCTCCGCTCTCCGCGAAGGCCTCCTACTCCGGGGTCGACTGGGGCGTCAACCTCTGGCTCATCGCGCTCGCGCTGGAGTTCGCCTCGTTCCTCATGGGCGGCGTGAACTTCCTGACCACCACGATCAACATGCGCGCTCCGGGGATGAAGCTGTTCCGGCTCCCGATGCTGGTCTGGATGATCGACACGGCGTCCGTGCTGTTCATGCTCTCGGTCGGCCCCCTGATCGCCGGCGTGATCATGCTGCTGATGGACCGCACGGTCGGGACCTCGTTCTTCCTCCCCGACAAGGGAGGGCAGCCGCTGCTATGGCAGCACCTCTTCTGGTTCTTCGGACACCCGGAGGTGTACGTCATCCTGCTGCCCGGGATCGGCATCACGCTCGAGATACTCCCGGTGTTCAGCCGCAAGCCGCTGTTCGGCTACAAGATCATCGTCTACTCGACGATCGCCGCCGGCATGCTCAGCTTCGTGGTCTGGGCGCACCACATGTTCATCAGCGGCATCAACGTGTTCCTGGCCGCGCCTTTCGGGCTCACCACCATTCTCATCTCGGTACCGTTCGCCATCGTCCTGTTCGCCATGATGGCCACACTGTGGGGAGGCTCGCTGAGCTTTCCGACACCGATGCTGTTCGCCCTGGGCGTGATTTCGGTGTTCCTCATCGGCGGGCTCACCGGGATCATCAACGGCTCGACCGGCGCCGATATCTACATCCATGACACGCACTTCGTGGTGGCCCACTTCCATTACACATTGATCTCCGTCACGTTCTTCGCCTCGTTCGGCGGGCTGTACTTCTGGTTCCCGAAGTTCTTCGGCAAGTACCTCAACGACACTCTCGGGAAGATCCACTTCTGGCTGACCTTCATCTTCTTCAACGCGACGTTCCTCCCGATGCACCTGGTGGGGATCGCGGGTCACATGCGCCGTATCGCCGACCCGACCAAGTACGACTTCCTGGCCGGGGTCATGCCGCTCAACCGGATGATCAGCGTTTCGGCCTTCCTGCTGATCAGCAGCCAGATCTTCTTCGTGATAAACCTGTTCTGGAGCCTCTACGCCGGCAAGCGCGCGGAGAAGAACCCCTGGTCGGCGAACACGCTGGAGTGGGATGCCGAGTCGCCGCCGCCGCATGACAACTGGGGCGCGGCCGAGCCGGCGGTGTACCGTGGGGCGTACGAATACAGCGTGCCGGGCCGCACGGCCGACTGGCTGCCACAGAGCCAGCCCGAAGCGGCGTCGTAGACGAGGAGACGCATGAACTCGACCGAATCGTTCGCCGATCGCGCCCTGGAGCTGGGGGGACATCCGAAGGCCAGCGGGAAGCTGGGAATCTGGCTGTTTCTCTCGGGCGAGACGATCCTGTTCGGCGGCCTCATCGGCACCTTCCTGCTGTACCGGCTCTCCGACCCGACGTGGCGCGAGGCGGCCGAGCACACCAACGTCGCCATCGGCTCGTTCAACACGCTCGTGCTGCTCACCAGCAGCTACACCATGGTCATGGCGTACAAGGCCGCCGACACGCTGGGCATGGCGAAGACCCGCGTCTGGCTGGTGCTCACGGTGCTGCTGGGCCTGCTGTTCCTGTGCGTCAAGGGATACGAGTGGGACACCAAGTTTCATCACGGCATCACGCCCGCATCAGGCCGGTTCTGGTCCTTCTACTTCACCATGACGGGGCTGCACGCTCTGCACCTGTTCGCCGGCGTCGTGATCAACGCCGTGCTGGCCCTGCAAGCGTTCCGCGGCACGATGCCCGCTCCCGCCCGGAGGATCGAGGTGGCCGGGCTGTACTGGCACTTCGTGGATCTGGTGTGGGTCTTTCTTTTTCCGCTCTTCTACCTGGGGTGAGCGATGAGTGACCACGCAACGCACCATCCGAACTATCTCGCGGTCTGGATCGCCCTGGTGGTGCTTGCCAGCCTCTCCGTTCTCGCGACCCGTCTGCCGGCCTCCCACGCCATGATCGAGACGTTCATCTACGCCGCGGCTTTCGCCAAGGCGGCGCTGATCGCGTTCTTCTTCATGCACCTGCGGACCGAGCGGGGGCTCATCCTGGCGCTGGTAGCCGTCCCGCTCTGCCTCTTTGTGATCCTCCTCGTGACGCTTCTGCCCGACTTCGTCTTCGCGCTGCGGGCAGCCTAGAACGTCACCTTCATCCCGGCCTCGTACCGCCTCCCGAAGTCCCGTGTCGCCGCCAGGTCGTTGGTGCCATTGAACGACTGGATGGTGAGGTAGTCCTCGTCGAGCAGGTTGTGCACGATCAGAAACGCGCCGATGGCGGTCCTCTGGATGGTGAAGCTCTTCTCCACCCGCGCATCGATCATCCAGGCCGCGCCGTTTCTCTGATCGTTGCGGCCGCCGGTGGGGTAGGTGGTGCGCAGGAGGACGTTGCCGAAGCTGTCGAGGTCGGTCCCCTGCTCGACGACCGACCAGGGGGTCCCCGAGGACCAGTCGACGATCCCGCCGAGCACCACCCCGTGCGGAAGGTGGGTGGCGGCCTCGAACTTGAGCACGTGGCGCTGGTCATACCCGAGATAGGCGTGCGCGTTCATGGGAACGGACGGGTCGTCGCCGGGCAGGGCGAAGGCGGCGTCCGCCTCTCCCCGCGCCCGCGACCAGGTGTAGGACAGCTGCATCTGCCAGTTGCGGTGAAGCCGGCGGATCAGCTTCAGCTCGAGCGCGGTGTAGTCGGAGCGGTTGGCGTTCTCGACCAGGAAGACCTGGTTGAAGCCGTTGCTGACTCCGTAGAGGTCCGGGACGCTGTTGGGCCGGCTCAAGCTTCTATCGAAGGCGAAGCCGCCGGTATTGCTCGTGGGGACGCTCGGGAACCGCCCCCCACTGATCGGTATTGAGCAGTCCCATGTCGCCGCAGATGGCCAGCGGGTCGATACCGATCACCTTCCCCGACTGGGCGCAGGTGTAATGGTTCACGTCGGAGTCCTGCAGCAGGTCGCGCGCCTTGCGGTCGATCCAGGTGAAACCCGCCGACCACTCGCCGGCGAGCTCCCGTTCCACACCGAGCGTCCATTCGTCCGTGTACGGCGTGCTCAGGTTGCGGGCGACCTGGTTGACCGAGATCGCGGATGGGGGCCCCCCCAGGGTGCCGGGGAGGATGACATGCGTGATCGGGTCGGGGGTGAACGTGAACGAGGCGAAGTCCGTGGACGACTCGGTCAGCAGTGTCGCCGGCAGGAGACGATCGTAGTACCGGCCCCAGGTGCCGAACAGACGCGTCTTCCCGTCGTCGCGCGGGTCCCAGGACACACCGAACCGCGGCGAGATGTTCGAATCCGTGAGCGTGAACCCGTCCGCCTGCCGGTCGGAGAACGTCGTGAAATACTCGTACAGTCCCCTCCCTTCCGGGCCTACGAGATCGACGAACCCGTCCTGGTTTGTGTCCAGCGCCACCAGCTCGGGCACCACGTCGTTGACTCCGTCCATGTTCGGCGTCGACGTAGGATCGATCCCGTTGCCGCCGATGGCCGAGGGCGGCCGGCCGTCGTAGGGATTGAGCGGCGAGCAGTTCGAGGTGAGGTTGGTGGCCCTTCCCTGCCGCACGGCCTCCTCACAGAAAGAACGCCACAGCGCGATGGAACGTCTTCTCTCGGCGACAGGGTCGAACGGCTCCCATCCGGGAGAATCGAAGTCGTCACGATCGAAGCGCACGCCGATGTTGACGGCCAGGCTCGGTATCGGCTTCCAGGAATCCGACAGGTAGAGCCCCGTGCTGCAGATCGGTGACCTCGCGACCCAGCGTCGACGGGATCGGCGCCTGGATCACCTGCGCGCCTGTGAAGCCGAGGCTGGAGGGCCCCCGGCGTGAAGACGATCGGTTCCAGCGCGTCATAGAGCAACGGGGCGATCTCCGTGTCGTCGCGGTAACTCTCCTGTCCGATCTCGAGGCCACCCCGGATCCGATGCTCCCCGAGAGAATCGCCGAGATACCAGGACAGGTCGGCGCGGAGCATGTTGCGTGCCCGGTCCTCGTTGCTCTCGAAATAGAAGGGACCGTTGACCTGGCCTGTGACGAGATCGATCTGGTAGACGTCACGCTCCCCGAAGGCCGGCTCGCAGGCAGGGACGTCGCAGGGATAGTAGGCGTACAGACCGCTGCCGGACATCGTCGTCACGTTGAACACCGGCATGTCCACCTTCCCGAAACGGCTCGAGGTGGGCGTCACCGAGATCCCCGTATCGAGATGCGTGAAGCTCGCGTCGAGCGTCGCCGCGGGCGAGATTATCGAGGACCAGGCCAGCATCGTGGTGTACCCGCCCTGTGACAGGTCGTAGCCGGAGTCGGCGGAGACGCCGGGTGCGGACCCGAGCCCGTCGACGTTGAGCGGATCCCCCACCGCCTGCAGGGTGACCTTGTCGGAGGGGCCGGCCTGCAGGCTCAGCTTGGCGAACCCGTAGGCGCCGCGCGTCGTCACGAGCAGATCGGTGCCCGGGTAGCCGGCGGGCCGTTCGGCGTCGATCCCCTCGAGGGATGCGAAGTACCACAGTCTGTCCTTCAGTATGGGGCCCCCGATGCTGGCGGCCGCCCGCAGATCCTGCCATTGAGGATCGTCGGACTCGTACGTGTTCACGTCGTTGTTGTCCGCGCCGTCCCCGTCCAGGGCACGGCCCCGCCAGTAGATCGCGAAGGCGCCCTCGAGATCGTTGCCTCCCGACCGGGTCGTGATCTCGGTGAAGCCCCCGTTGGCCCTGCCGTAGGCGGCCGGCGCGCCCGCCGTCGTCACATCGACCCGGTCGATGATGAGCGGGTCGAGATTGAGGGCGTACGTGCCGGTCGCCGGGTCGGTGACGTCACCGCCGTCGAGCCGATACAGCATCCCGGTCTCGCGCGCGCCGTGCACGTTCGGGTTGCCGTCGCCGTCCGTGTCGTTCACTCCGGGCGTCAGCGTGAGGATGTCCTGGTAGTTGTGCCCGATGATGGGCAGGGCGCCGATGAAGCCGCTCCCCCAGGAGGAGCGTGTCGCCGTGTCCGAGGACGGGTCGTCCAGCCGGATGTCGATGGTCGTGGTGACTCCGGCCTGTAGCCGGGCCGGCCCCGCCCCGATTTCCCCGAATCGCTCCGACCCCACGCCGATGCGATAGCCGTCACCCGGCGGCAGCCCGTCGCGGAAGAAGCGCCCCTCCCGATCGGTCGTGATCGTCCACGTCTCCGGCGGCGCGACGTCGCGCGTGAGCACGACCTCGACCCCGGGGACGGGGGCGCCCCGGGCGGAGAGCACGCGACCGGCGATCGAGGCACCACTCTCACCGGCGATGGACGGGGAACAGACAAGCAGGAGACACACCAGACCGCAGAGGACGGACCCACCCAACCTCGGCACGCGCACGATACCCTCCCCGAATCGGTGCGGCGTGCCGCGCCTCCGACGCGTGGCCCGCCGGGCATTCACCATACTGTCTCTTATATCACAGCGGTGACGCCCGACGGGAACTCCTCTCAGGCTGGCTATTTCGCGGGCTTGCGGAACTTCACCAGATAGCGGTCCATGTTCTGGCGGCCTTCCTTGAAGCCGGTGATCGTGTGGTCGTCGGCGGGATTGGCCAGCATGTCCGAGCTGCCGGCCAGCTCGAACCCGCCGGCCTCGAAGTCGTCGATCACCACCTGCTCGTTCAGACGGTGCGTCTCTTTGTTCCAGCCCGGCTTGTCGGTCGCCACCTCGACGATCCCCACGATGCCGCCCGGCTTGAGCCCGCGGTAGATGGCGGCGACGATGTCCTTGCGCTTCAGGTCGGGGAAGACCCATTCGACGTCGTGATAGTTGCGCACGGCCACCATCACGTCCACGCTGTCCGCCGGCAGGTCGGCGATCCGGGTGACCAGCTCGACGTTGTCGAGGTGGCCCTTCTTCACACGGTCCTCCACTTCCTGCACCTTGTACAGCCGGCCGTCGAACGCCTCCTTGTCGGCGTAGAACTCGAAGACGCTGTACACCTTGCCCTTCGGCCCGACGACGCGCGAGAGCAGATCGGTGTTGTAGCCGCCCGAGGCGAACAGATCCGCCACGGTCATCCCGGGGGTAATACCGAGCCACTCATAGACGTCCAGAGCCTTGCGCGCCGCGTCCTGGGCCTTGTCCTCGTCGGGCCGGCCCGGGTCGGCGAGGATGCTGCGGTCGATCGCTGCGCCCGCCGCGGCGGCGGGCTGCGTCTGCGCCGCTCGTCCCGGCAGAACGGGGCAGATCACGAGCAGCGCCGCGATGGCGAGCAGGGTCGTGAGGGTACGCCTGGTCGATACTGTCATGGAGCCTCCATGTGCCGGTGAGATTGCCGTGGGGAACGGCATTATACAGGATCGGCCTCCTGCTCAGCCCCCCGCCTCGAGCGTGATGCCCCGCGCCTCCTCGTCCGCGAGCTCGCCGATGAACTCGCGCAGCGCGGGAAAATCCGAAGCAGGGATCTCGCGTGTCGACACCGTCACGGTTCGCTCGACGACGAGCACCACACCCGCCGCTGTCTGCTCCGTCGTGTACGTCACCTCGGCCGTCAGCCCGGGCCCCTCAATCCGGCGCGCCTCCGGGAGCCGTCTGACGACACGGCCCGCCGGGAGGGTAAACCGGCTGCTCACGTGGTCGGTGAACAGATACGGGAAGAACACCGGCTGCGTTCTGTCACCCGGGATGCTGAGTGCCGCGATACTGGTGGGGGCCACGCGGTGCGGGCTCGTGATCTCCAGCGCCCCAATCCTTGACGAAAACCGAGGGGCCACGAAATCGATGGCGATGTCGATGCCGCCGCCGCCCGAAGTTCGGCGGGCAACGGTCTGCGACTCGAGCGTGGCGCCCGGAAGCAGCGCGCCCAGCAGACGCCGCATCGTCTCGTCCCGCTCCGGGCTGGTCGCGTCGAGCAGCCAGTCGAGGCCGGCTGCACGCTGTCCCGTCGTTTCTACCGTGAGCGTGCCGTCGAGCCTTCCCGAAGCCGTGAGACTTCCGTTCATGGCGATCTGCCGGGCGTTTCTCCCGGGAGGGACGAGAGGCGTCGTGAGCAACGCTCCCTTGCCATCCTCGCCCACCACGAGCGCCGTAGCACCCTGATCCTGCCACGGCACATCGCCGAACGGGGTCTGCGTGGCCGTGGGATCCAGGAACATGTATCCGCCGTCGGACGGGATGGCGACGATGGCATGGTTGAAAGCCAGGGCCGGCTGCGATCGATCGAGCATACCGCTGTCCCGTGTGCGTATCAGTACTGGAAGACCGACGAGATCGAGCGCGCGGAGCATCGCGATCATCAGGGTAGCTTTGTCCTTGCAGTCACCATACCGGTGCCGGAGCACCTCGGCGCTCGCGTGCGGCTGGTAGCCTCCAATCCCCAACGAGATCGAGACATAGTTCACGTTCTGCTGGACGAACTCGAACACTCGCCGGATCTTGTCCCTCTCGTCCATCACCCCCGCGCTCACCTTGCGTGCCGTGGCCGCCACGTCCGGCGTTGGTGTCATCCGGTCCCGTGCGATCTCCATGTAGAATGCGGCGATGCCGTCCCATGACGACGCGTTGATATGGCGTCCGCCCCAATCGATCAGCTTCGGCTCGACCTCGATCGCCGGTATGACGTCGGCAGGCGGCGGTGCATAGCGTTCCCGCCTCACCACGCCGCTGTCGCGAACGACCCATTGGTGCACGATGACGTCGGGCTCCTCGCGCTTCGTGTACTGCACGCCGGGCGGAGAGGGCGCGATCCACAGCGGGACGCCGGGCGGCTGTCTGACGGTCATGGTCCTCAGCACGGCAGGCACCCCTTCCGCGATCTGGAGCTGCGCATCCAGGTCCATCATGTTGCGCACCGACTTTTCCCACGAGTGCTCCACCGTGGCTCCAGGAACCACACCCTGCAGATGGAGCGAGCGACGCCGATAGTCGGAATACAGCTCGAACGACGCGAGCGCCGGGCCATCGACGGTCGACTTCCTGCCGGCCCGGATCACCTTGCCCGAAGGGAGTGTGACCTGGCCCTCCAGCCGCCTCACGCTGGAGCCCGCGGAGTAGAAAACGCTCGCCGTATCGAAGGCCTCAGCGCCCTTCTTGGTCAGCACCAGAACCCGCTCGTCGTAGGTGACCCGGGCGTCCGTCAGGGACCGGATATCGACCCGGAGGTTCTCCTCGAGGATGACGGCGTCATGTCCTTTGCCGATCGCCGGCACGGCGACGCCTGCCATGAGCGGCGATGCGAGGGCCAGGGAAAGGAGGGCCGGTATCCAGGGAATCGATCGCCGGTATTGCCGCCTGATGGACATTCACGATATGGTATCCATATCGGGGACGATAAACAATCCCGCATACGGAGGATTCGTATGACCCGGCACATCGGATTCCGATCCCGCTTTCCGGTCTACGCAGCAGCCGCTTCGATCGTTCTGGCTCTTGCCGCCGGTGACTCGAGCCGCGCCGCAGGCAAGAATGACGACGGCTGGCCCGGGATCACCAGTGCGGAGAAGGCGCTCACGCGTGTCCCGCAGGACCCGGAGGCCGACTTCGTGGTTCTGGCGAACCGGCGCGATGGGAAGATCTTCAAGCGAGCCGACGACTGGGTCAACATCCTGCACTACCACTGGCGCGGCAAGATTCTCCGCGATACGGGGAAACGCCACGCCGAAAGGCACATCAGGAGCACCAAGTACTCGCGCGTGAGCAATGTCCGGGCACGCACCGTCAATCCGGATGGCTCGGTCGTCGAGGTGAGCCCCGACCAGATATTCGAGCGGATGGTCCGCATCGGAACGGGAATCAAGGTGTCCGAGTGGGTCTTCAACTTCCCCGCTGTCGAGACGGGCTCGATCATCGAGTACACCTACGACCGGCATGACAACGGACTGGCGTTCATCGATCCGTTCTATTTCGAAGGCCCGGGATTCACGCTCCAGGCCGATGTGACGCAGGCGATCCCCACCGAGATGGGCTACCAGATCCTGTGCAGCCGTTGCCCCGCCGGCACGCAGCCCAGTGTGAAGCCGTGGCACGACGGCAAGGCGAAAGGCAAGCTGTACGACATCGAGCTGAAGAATCTGCCCGGCTATGTCGATGAGCTCATGATGCCGCCGGTGCGCGACGTCAGCCCGCATCTCGAGATGGTGCTCCACACCTGGAAAGACATGTACATCGACGCGCTCGGCAGACAGGATCAGTTTCTCGTCGACTGGAACTCGATCGCGATGTACGCAGAGTACAACTATGACCACGCGGCAAAGGAGTCACGGACGGCTCTTCGGGCCAAAGTGAGGGAGTGGACCGCGGGACTCGAGGAGCCCGAAGCGAAGATACAGGCCATCGTGCAGCATGTGCGTGACGATTTCCGCTACATCCCGTGGCGGACGATTGTCTGCTACACGCGCCCGCTCGGCACCGTTCTGCAGGACATGACGGCGGACAACGAGGAGAAGGCGATGGTGGCGCATGAGGCGCTCAAAATCGCCGGAATCGATTCCCGGTATGCGCTCGTCAGCGCCCGGGACGCGGGTTCGGTCAACCCGCAGTTCTACAGCCCATCACAGTTCACCCACGTGATCATCGCCATCCCATCCGCCGATGGATCCTACGAATGGATCGATCCGACCGTATCGTATGCGCCCCCGGGATTCGTTCCATCGAAGGACGCCGGCGCCACCGCGCTGCTGATCGACGGTCGTGAAGGGCGGCTCGTCGAGCTCCCCGCACACAACGAGCTGAGTCGCACCACGTATCAGGTGACACTGCACCCGAGCGAGAGTGGGCGTGTCACGATGGAGATCGAAGCGGAGTTCTTCAAGGAGGACGGAGTGGACATGCGGTCGGACCTCGCGCCGGCCGGAGTGCAGGAACAAGAGCAGCTCGTGAAAGACTGGCTGGTCAGCAAACTGCCGGGCGCGACGATCTCCTCGCTGGCCATCGAGGGGCTGGATGACCCCGAGGCCGGCCTGAAGCTCACCATCTCGGCCACCGCCCCGGGTGTCGCCACGGTGGCCGACGAGGCGATCCTGGTCCACGGGTGCATTCTGTCGGGCTACGACTCGAATCCAATCACGCAGGTAAACCGCAGGTACCCGCTGCAGCTCAATCGCGGATGGAACGTGCAGGAGACGGTCATCATCGAGCCACCCGACGGGATGAAGATCGCGCAGATGCCCCGCGACATCAAGGCCGACTCAGGGGTCGCACGCATCTCCTTCCGGTGCATGCCGCAGGGGAACGGGGCGCGCTGCCAGCGCGTCTTCGTGGCTTCGGCCAGACAATGGCCTTCTTCCCGGGTGAACGCGCTGCACCTGATGTTCGATCAGGTGGTCGAAGCGGACTCCACGACTCTGGCAGTGCAGCGTGTGGAGGAGCCGGCCGGCGAGGAGCCAGCCGAGGAGTGAGGAAGGCGCTCAGCCGAGGATGAGGCGCACGCCGCCGAGATCCTCGATCCGGTGGGGGAACCGGTCGCCGGGCGTGCCGATGAACATGTAGTTCTTGGGCACGCCGAGCCGCCGTGAGAGCTTCTCGATGATCTCCGGCCCGAAGACACCCTTCACCGCGAGGAAGTCGATCCTCAGGTGCGGGTAGAGGTGATCGATGTCCGCGAGGTGCTCGGCGAGCTGGCGGCGGGATGTCGGCCTCGTCGTCGGTAGACGTGGACCACCTGCAGCACGGTTGGTCTGCTCGTTCTCGAGCACGTACAGCGCGGCGCGGTTGAGCGCGGCCGGATCGTCGCCCTTGGTGAAGTACACGACCGCCCGGCTGTTGATCTCGTCGATCTTGGCTGCGCACCGGTCACGCACCCATCGGTATCGCGGCTGAGCACCCTGTCGAGACGGTCCGCGCCACGAAGAGCACCCCGCGCATCAGCTGGACCCGCAGGAACATCACGCGCGACGATCGCCCGCGACACCCGCGAAGTAGGCCACGAAGATCCGGACGATCGGCGGGGTCGAGCAGGAGGTTGCCGAGCAGGCCGAGCAGGACGGCGGCCAGCGCCAGCGATGACGACGGGCCACGAGCGCGCGATGCGTGCGCGGCAGGCGCGCGCGGCGCACCTTGAGCAGCATGTTGCCGATGCCGAACAGCGCCATCACCGACAGGAAACGAGATCGTGTAGACGCCGGCCAGCGTCGAGACATGCCCGCCGGTGGTCCCCATGATCGCGCAGCAGACGCCGAAGAACAGCAGGATGATCCAGTGGTTGGTCCGCGCGCAGCCGGTTCTCGGTGAGCAGGAACTGGGGCAGGCAGCGGTCCAGCCCCATCCGGCGCATCAGGCCGGTGACGCCCACGTAGCGACGTCAGCACGGCGCCGGACAGCACCAGGACCGCGTCGATGCTGACCACCATGCGCAGCGACGCCCCGCAGCTGACCGCGTCCCCATCTGCGCCAGCAGGTCCGGCGGCACCTGCTCGATCTCGGCCAGGGGCAGCAGGCCCAGCGAGAGCAGGCTGATGAGCGGGTTGAAGATCGCCACGGCGATCCACATGTTGCGCAGGGTCTTCGGGAAGACGCCCTCCTTCTGCTCCTCGATGAAGTTGGCCGAGCTCTCGAAGCCGCTGATGCCGAGCATGGCGGCGGCGAAGCCGAAGAACAGCGCGTGGATGAAACCCTGCTTGGGCTCGGCGCGGCCCAGTTCGCGGCGAGCAGCGAGGGGTCGGCGGCAACAGGCCGCTGATGCCGGCGAGCCGACAGAACCGTCAGGGTCGCCATGTGGAACAGGAAGATCCCCAGGGCCACGACTGGCCGATTCGCTGATGCCGATGACGTTGAGCAAGGCGAACAGGCCCAGCAGCCCGATGGTGGCCCAGAAGACGTTCAGGCCGCCCCACAGGTTGTGGGCGTAGTGCATCGCCTCGCCTGCGCTGATGATCACCGCGGTCGCGACGTAGGACAGCAGCGTGAGGACAGGCGGCGCCGGCGGCGAGGCTGCTTGTTGGTGGTGTTCAGCAGGACGGTGTAGGTCCCGCCATTGAGCGGCAGCGCGCTGCCGACCTCGGCGTAGACCTTGCGGAACAGGATACAGGACCCGCGCCACGATGCGCAGGGCGACTGGGGCGTAGCGACCGGCCTGTGCCGCGCACAGGGCCGAGACGTACAGGCACAGCTCGAGGTGATGTCGTTGCCGCAGATGGCGGTGGAGGCCCAGGCGCCCAGGGTGTGCTTTTGCGGCTGGTCGAGGCGGGAGATCTCCACCGCCTCGGTGTCGAGATCGCTGATCCGACCCGCGGTTCCCCAGCCCGCGAACTCGAACGCTTCCCCCGCGGGGACGGCCCGCTCCCGGGGCACCGTGTCACCCATCAGGCATCACTCACTGCATGGTGAGCAGCCAGACATCCGCTTCGCGGCTGGCCCTGGAGAAGTACAGGGTGCGCCCGTCGCGCGATGCCTTGACCAGGCCGAATTCGATCTGGTCGGGCGCGACCGACAGGATCCGCCGAGGCTCGGCGCCGTCCTCCACGTCGACCAGATAGACGCCGTCCCCGGAGCCGTACACAAGACGCCGGCTTCCGCCGAGCCAGGCCGGGAAGACCCCGGTGCTCGTCAGACGGTGCGCCGATCGGGAGGCCAAATCGTAGACGCCGATCCCGCCGAGACGACCGTGCTCGCTGCTGAGATGGCCCGCCAGCAGGCGTCCGTCGGGCGACCACGAGACGGGGATGAGGAACCCGTCCCCGACCGTGCCGTCGAGCGCCTCGGGTGTCTGCTCCGCGAATGGCCGGGTGAGGTCGATCATCAGGGATTGCCTCGCATCGTAGTCGAAGGCGACGAGGCGCTGGCCGTCGGGCGAGGTGAACGGATAGCCGAGCGAGCGGCCCGGCGTATCGGTGAGCGGCCTCAGCCCAGAGCCATCCGGTCGTATCTCCCACACGTCGTACGAACCGGACCGGTCGGAAAAAAAGATGATCTCATGGCCGTCGGCGGACCAGCGTGGCAGCCGGTTCTTCGTGCCACCGCCCACCAGCTCGCGCCGGTCCGTGCCGTCGGTCCGCATCACCACGATCGACTCCACCGGGGACCGGGTGGCGCAGGCCAGCCAGTCGTCGTCCGGTGACAGGTCGCATGTTTCGCTCAGACCCGGGCTCCGGCGTACCCACACCGGGTCGCCCGTCGTGCGGGTCGCACCCGGATCGAGACCGACCCTCTGCACGTTGGCGCTGACGACCGACGAGACGTATGCCATGTGCTTCCCATCCGCCGAAAGGCTCATCGAGTGGCTCCAGGCCGACACCCCGTTGGTGATCTCTTGTGGAGGGCCGAGCGCCCTGCCCGACGCCTCGTCGATCGGAACCCGCCAGATGTTCATCGTTCCGCCCCGGTCGCTGGAGAAGTAGAGCCACCGGCCGTCGGGAGACCAGACCGGGTTCCAGTCGATCGCGGCGTCCTGGGTCACCGCCACAGGCTCACCGCCCGACGCCGGAATCGTCCAGATGTCCCGCTGGCCCGAGCCCGTCTCCCACGGGATGGACCAGTAGGCGATGCGTTTCCCGTGCGGCGACCAGCTCGGTTGCACGGCGTCGCCGCCATAGAGACGTCGTGGCGCACTGCCACCCGACGCCGTCACCGCCCAGAGCTCGCTCAGACCTGAACGGGCGAGCGGGGTATCGATGCACTCCGTGGCATAGACGATCACCGAGCCGTCGGGCGACCAGGCGGGGTTGCATCCGGTCGTGGTGAGACGCCGCACCGACTCGCCGGTGGCCCCCATGACGAAGATCCCGCCTCCGTCCCTCTCCGAGCGGAACACGATCGACTCCCCGTCCGGCGAGAAAGCGGGCTCGGTGCTGGCGGCGCCCGGGTCGTTCGTGAGATTGATCGCGTTCTGGCCCCCGATCCGCTGCACGAAGATATCGCTGCCCGCCCCTGACGCTCCCGCGTAGGCGACGAGCTTCCCGTCGGGCGAGAGGCTGGCATGCTCCTCCGGTCCCGCCTGGTTCGTGACCTGTGAGAAGGTGCCGGTGACGGTGGTCTCGGGTGCCGCGGGCCCGGACGTGCCAGCCCCGCGCAGCAGCCAGGCGCCGATCACCACCGACAACGCCACGATGACGGCCGCGGGGAGCACGACACGCAGCAGTCCGCCGCGATTCGCCGCCGTCGCGCCCGCTCCGACCGGCGCCGACCCGGCCGCCAGGATTCCCGAGTCCGCATCCCGCTTCAAATCCTCCAGCTCGTTGCGCACCTCGAGCGCGACCTGATAGCGGCGCAGGGGATCCTTGGCAAGACACCGGCGCACGACCCGGTCCAGGTCGCGTGGCAGGCGCTGATTCACCTCCGTGACCGGCGGCGGCGTATCCCTCAGGATCGAGGCCAGGACCGATGCCTTGCTGGCCCCGCCGAAGGGTCGCCGGCCGGTGGCCATCTCGAACAGCACCACGCCGAGCGAGAAGACATCCGATCGGGCGTCCGCGGGTCGTCCCTCGGCCTGCTCGGGCGCCATGTACGAGAGGGTCCCGAGGATCATCCCTTCTTCGGTCTTCGCCGTCGTCGGGAGCTGCGTCCCGGCCGGGTCCGCTCCCGTCTCCTCCGCCAGCTTCGCCAGGCCGAAGTCCAGCACCTTGAGTCTTCCGTCGTCGCCGACCATGACGTTGTCGGGCTTGAGGTCCCGGTGAGTGATCCCCTGGAGGTGGGCCGCGCTGACCGCATCGGCGAGGGGCGCCGCGAGCTCCAGCAACCGTCCGAGCGGGAACCCCTCCCTCGGGATCAGGTCGGTCAGCCTGCGCCCCCGGACGAGCTCCATCGTGAGGAAGTGGATTCCTTCGGCATGCTCGATCGAGTGGATGGTGACGATGTTCGGGTGGTTCAAGGCCGCAATGGCGGTCGCCTCACGCTCGAACCGGGCGAGCCGGGCCGCGTCCGCGGCCATCGGCTCCGGCAGGACCTTGAGGGCCACGGTGCGCTTCAGCTTCGTGTCCTCGGCGGCATAGACTTCTCCCATACCGCCGCTGCCGACCTTCTCCAGGATCCTGTAGTGGAGGAGCGTTCGCCCCGTGAGCATGCCGCCGGTCCCTCCCGCAGGCCGGTCATCATACCATCAAGGGGTCGCGGGCCTCATCAGGACGATCTCCCTCGACCCGCGCCAGACGCCGTCCGCGGACCGCGTGAGGGTGATGACGCCCGAACCGCCCCGGCCGGTGCGGCGCGCGCGATCCTCGGGTGTCAGCAGCGGATCGCCCTCGAACACGAAGCTGTCGATCCAGTACTCCTCCCGGCCGGGCTCCTTGACGGTGACATGGACGTGCGCAGGACTGTGCCGGTTCGGGTAGGGGGCGGGCCGGATGGTCGTGAAACGGTACCGACCCTCGTCATCGGTTCTCAGCCATCCCCTGAGGTACCCGTGCCGGCGGGCGTTGCCGGTCTCGTCGCCCCGCCTCGGGTACACACCCTCGGCGTTCGTATGGTACAGGTACAGGATGACGCCTGCGGCGGGAGTCAAACCATCCGGCTCGAGCACGTGGCCCGAGATCACCATCGGCTCGCCGGGCTCGTCTTCGGAGGCGATCCGGATGTCCCAGGTCAGCTCGGAGGGGGCCTCCTCCGCGCCGCACCACTCGCACTCGGGCAAAGGGGCCGACGCGGGAGTCGTCCCACCATCCACGGCCGAAGCGTTGCAGCCCGCGGACGCGACCGCCAGCATCCACAGGACGAGCGCCGGAAGCCGGACGCGCCCGATCCCCCTCCTCATCTAGCGTGTCTCCACCGCCGGGTTCAGGGTGTAGGTGCCCGTCCAGCGCCCCGTCGCCAGAACGTGCCCCTCCATCGCCCGTCGCGCCTCGGCGGCGCCGAACCGGCCGGAGAGCCCGAGGCTCGAAACGTCCAGCGCATGGACGACGAAATGGTAGTGATGCGGGATCTCGTCGTTCCACGGCGGGAACGGGCCATCATAGCCACCGTAGTCCCCCTTCATCGAGTCCTCGGCGGCAAACCAGCCTGTGTAGTCGTTCAGCCCGCGCACCCCGAGTGGCGTCGGCCCGAGCGGCTTTCCGTGCGGCGTCACGCCATCGGAGTCGGCGCCCGCGTCGATCGCGGCCGTGGTGGCCGGGATATCGACCAGCACCCAGTGATGGAATTCGGCCCGGGGCAGAGCGGCCGGCACCGTCGCTCCCTCCTTGTTGACGTTGTCCGGCTTCGACGGCGCGTCCGGATCGACGCACAGGATCGCGAACGACCGGGTCCCCTCCGGCGCGCCGGACCAGCGGATGGCGGGGTTGCGGTTCCTGCCGAACGTGGCGTGTCCCTCGTCGGCCGGGACACCCATCGCGTACTCGCCGGGGATCGCGCCGCCGTCGGGCCAGGCGTCAATGGTCACTCTCAGCTTGTCGGTCATCGTCGCCTCCTCCATCGGCTCCGGGATCGTGAGGAATCCCGCCTGGAGTCACTCTAGCATCGGCTCACCTGTCATCTTGACCCTAAGCCATATGGCACGTATACTTACGCCATATGGCCAGAGCTCCCTCGACGATCGAAGTCACCGAAACCCGGGATATCGAGCGATTCCGTCAGACCCTCTCCGGCGGCCGGGTCGCGGCCCACGGCTATCTCGTGCTCCTGGGGCTGCGGCCCTGTGACACGCCGGCACTGCTGCGCCGGCTCCGGGAAGGGCTGACCTTCGAGGCCTTCGAGCATCTCGCCCGCAATACGGCGCTGCCGAGAGAGGCCCTCATCGCGCTGGTGCAGATCACCGCCCGGACGCTGAGCCGCCGGAAGGACGAGGGGCGCTTCCGTCCGGCCGAGTCGGATCGCCTGGTCCGGGCGACACGCGTCTTCGCGCACGCGATCACCCTGTTCGAGGGGGACGCGGACCTCGCCAGAAAGTGGTTCGTCGAGCCGCTGGCCGCGCTCGGCGGGGCCTCCCCGCTCGCCTATGCATCCACCGACCTCGGCGCGCGTGAGGTGGAGGATCTGATCGGCCGCCTGGAGCACGGGATCCCCTCGTGACCCGGCGCGTCTGGCGCATCTGCAAGCGACGATACGCCCGGCACGCCTTCGACGGAGAAGGCGCGAGACTGTATGGCAGTCGCTGGACTTCGCCGGGGCTCCGAGTGACCTTCGGCTCCGAAACGCTGTCGCTCGCCACGCTCGAGGTGCTGGTGCATCTGGGTACGAGCGCGCCGCTGGCCGCCTATTGCGTATTCACCGTCGACATCCCCGGGGATCTCATCGAGTCGATCGGGCCGGACGCACTCCCTGCCGGCTGGAGATCCAGCCCCCCGCCCGCCTCGCTGCGGACCGTGGGTGACGCCTGGCTCCGGGAGGGTCGCAGTGCCGTGCTGATGGTGCCCAGCTCGATCATCCCGCACGAGCACAACTTTCTGATCAACCCGGAGCACGGCAGGTTCCGGCGTCTCGCGATCGGCGGTCCCGAGCCCCTCGACATCGATCCGCGGGTGATGGGGCGATGAGCGAGTCCGGGATCCTCATCCGCGACGCGGTCGCACGGGACGCCGTGCGGCTCACCCGCATCGCCCGCGAGGCGAAGGCGCACCGGGGCGCGCAGGTTCCGGACGTTGCGGGCGGCGCCGGACCCCGGTACCATGTTCCCACCTACGGCTTCAGGAGAAACCATGTCATGCGAGATGTGCCCGCACTGCCGCCAGACCCGTGAGATGACACTGACCCGGTCCACGAGGAGTGCAACCGGCGCCGACGGCTCCGCCCGGCGCATCCGCACCGACTCGTATCACTGCGCGACCTGCCGCGCGTTCGTCCGCAGCGAGGATGTCGACGAGCCCCCTGGGGCGGGTGGCAGTTCCTGACATGGCATCGGGCTGGTCGCGTGAGGTGGAGATGCTCAAGGCACGCGATGTCCCCCTGGGCCCCGGTCTCGACGAGGAGGAACTGGGGGCGGCCGAGGCGGTCCTGGGCTGCACGTTCCCGCCCGATTTGCGCGGCCTGCTGTCGGCGGCGCTTCCGCAGGGAGCGGGATTCCCCGACTGGAGGCACCCTGCTTCCGCAGAGCTCGTCGCAACACTGGCGCAGCCGGTCGAGGGTCTCTGCTCCGGCGTCAGGAACGGCTGGTGGTGGCCGCAGTGGGGTCGCCGCCCCGATGACGCCCGACGCGCCGTCGGGATCGCCCGCGCCCGGCTCTCCGGGGTTCCCCGGCTCATCCCGGTGTTCGGGCACCGGCACGTGCCCGCCGACCCACCGCTGTCGGGCAACCCCGTCTTCTCCGTCTTTCAGACCGACGCCATGGTCTCGGGCGCCGATCTGAGGGACTATCTGCACCGGGAGTTCGGCGGTGACGAGATCCGGAAGGGCCCATCCCCCGTCTTGCGCCCGATCCGGTTCTGGAGCGAGCTGGCCACGTCGAGCGGTGGAGCTGACGGATGGGGGGCATGAAGCACGCGGCCGCGGCTCTCGTCGTCGCACTGCTGGCGGCGCTCGCACCGGCGGCGGCCGGGCCGCAACGCCGGCTGGCCGTCACCTTCGACGATCTCCCCGTCGTCTCTCTCATCCACACTCCCGAACGGTGGCAGTCGATCACCCGCGACCTGCTCGACGCCGTGAGCCGCCACAGGGTGCCCGCGATCGGCTTCGTCAACGAAGGGAAGCTGCGCCACGACGGCTCGCTCGACCCGGCCCGGGTGGCCCTGCTGCAACGCTGGATCGACGCGGGGCTGGAGCTGGGCAACCACACCAGCTCTCATCTCGACCTGCACCACGTCTCCCTCGCCGAGTACGAGCAGGACATCCTGACCGGCGAGACGACCATCCGGAAGCTACTGGCGGGCGCCGGCAGGAGTCCCCGGTATTTCCGCCATCCCTATCTGCACACCGGGCGGGACGAGAAGACACGCCACGCACTCGATTCGTTTCTCACCGGGCACGGCTATCGGGTCGCTCCCGTCACGATCGACAATTACGACTATGTCTTCGCGGCGGCGTACGACCGGGCGGAGCTGGCCGGCGACGCCGCGAAGCGCGGGAAGATCGAGTCCGCCTATCTCGAGTACATGCAGCGCGTCGTGTCGTACTACGAGAGCCAGTCCGTCGCGCTGTTCGACCGGGAGATCCCGCAGGTGCTCCTTCTGCACGCGAGCTCCCTGAACGCCTCGACCTTCGACCGGCTCGCCGGCATGCTCGAGGGGCGAGGCTACGCGTTTGTTCCTCTCGATACGGCCCTCGAGGACGAGGCGTACGCATCCAGGAACGACTACTACGGCCCCGCCGGAATCACGTGGCTCCATCGGTGGGCGCTGACGCGCGGCGAGCGCGGCGCCTTCTTCGCCGGCGAGCCCGAGGTGCCCGGCTGGATCGAGGAAGCCGCCCGATGATCGGCCTGACCATCCAGACCGAGGATCGTCACTCCCCCGCGGCGGCCGAGCTGATCGCGGCGCTCGACGCGGAGCTGGGAGGACATTACCCGGAGCCGGGCGCGAACCACTTCCGGCTCGACGACCACGAAACCGCGCCGGGACGCGGCGTCTTCCTGGTAGCCCGACTCGACGGCGCTGCCTCCGGATGCGGGGCGGTGCGTCTGATCTCGGAGACGGAGGCCGAGATCAAGCGGATGTACGTACGACCCTCACGGCGCGGGCGTGGCATCGCGCGCGCCCTGCTGGCGCGACTGGAGACCGAGGCACGTCGCCTCGGCGCCCGGCGTCTGCTGCTGGAGACCGGAGAGAGACAGCAGGAGGCGATCGGTCTGTACGAGAGCGCGGGCTATGTCCGGGTGCCGCGCTTCGGGGAGTACGTCGACTCGCCGCTCTCCATCTGCATGGCCCGGGATCTCTGAGTCGAAGCTCAGGGCTCGAGCGTCATGAGGATCTCGAGGGTCTCATCGCCCCGCATCACCGTCAGCGACACGCGAGACTCCCGCATGATCGCGGCGATCTCCTCCCGGCTCATGCCCTGCGTTTCCTTGTCCTGGATCCGCACCACCCGGTCGCCCGGCTTGACGCCCGCCTTCTCCGCAGGCGAGCCGGGGGCGACGATCGTCACCTCAGGCACGCCGTCGCCCGCCCCCTGCAGACCCATCCCGTATCGCCTTGGAGGGTGGGCCTTCGGGGCGGTGACACCGAGGGCGGGCCCGTCGAGCCGTATCCGGTGGTTCTTCCGGTCGATCGTGATGGCGAACCGTCCGAGGATCTCGAACCCGATATTGCCCGATTCCGATCCCTCCAGGAACCTGATGTCGGGATTGGTGATCGTGAGCCGTCCGAAGGTCAGCGTGCCGTCGAGCGGTGCGGAGCGTACGACGAACTCCTTGTTGACGGTCCGCGCCCGGCCGATCTCCGCGGGCGGGGACGAGAGCGGCAGCTCCTCGGCGAGCTTCAGGGGAAGCATCACCGCACCCGGGGCCCCGGTGTCCATGTGCACCATGAAGGTCCTGCCCGCGAGGCTGACCGGCACGCCGGGCAGGCCGTCCATTTCCTCGTAGGCGATCACCTCCACGCCGTCGGGCTCGGGGAGGGATCCCGGCCGGACCATCAGCCGCTTGCCCGGATAATCCAGCGTCATGAGCAGATCCTCGAACAGGGCCGCGCTCAGCACGCCACGCGGGCCATCGGGACGATCGAAGAACCCCTTCAACGCCGCTGCCTGCATGGTGCCGTCGGAGATGACGGCGTCACCCATCCTGATCGTCTCGAAGCCCACGAGCTTCGAAGGGATCGGATCGCCCCCGGCGGGTGAAGCGAGCTGGGCGTCTCGGAGGATCGGGAGCTTCAGCTCCTGCGCCAGACCGAGGTCGAGCAGGTTGCCGGCGGCGCCGGTGTCGAGGATCATCCGGTAGGGTCCGTGGCCGTCGATCGTTACCTCGACAATAGGACGATTCCCCATGAACGCCAGCGGCACCGTCACCTCGGGAGCCTGCAGCTTCACGATTCCCCGAGGGGGCTCCGTCTCGGCGCCCGCCAGCAGCGCCGGCGCGGCGAGCGACAGCATGATGATCAGAACGTGCATGGGAGACCTCCCTGGCCGGCGGATTTATGGTACGATTCGTACTATGTTCACGGAGTCTAGATCCCCCCGGATGAGCTGTCAATGCCGGATCTGAGCGAGCTCGAGGGGTGCGTCCTGGGTCTGGTCGGATGTCAGGGACCCCTCACGGCCTACGCGATCCGCCGTGTCTTCCTCGATTCGGTGAGCCCTCACTGGAGCGGCAGCGCGGGTGCGATCTATCCACTGGTCCGCAGGCTCGAGAGCCGGGGCCTGATCCGCTCCGACCCGGGCGGCAGCGGCTCACGGCGCAGCCGTCTCCACACGCTCACCAACGCGGGCCGCAGTGAGCTTCGCCGCTGGATGGGGCCTCCCCTGCCGGAGGGGGTCGTGGCGGTGCCGGTCGATTCGTTGCGCACGAGGCTGGGGTTCCTCTCGGCGCTCACGCCGGCCGAGCGCCGGGCATTCGTCGAGGACGCGAGACGGAGCCTGCGCGCCCACATGCGGGATGTGGAGGAGGACTGCCGCCAGGCACGCCTCGACGCCGACCCGTTCAGGCTTCTCGTCGCCGAAGGCGCCCTCGCCATGCTGAGGGCCCGCAGCCGGTGGCTGTCCGGCGTGGCCCGGAGGCTCCAGCCGACGCTTGCGGGCCGGACCCGCCGCCGCTGACCCGATCCCGCCCGGCACGCTTTCTGCATAAACCCCATGTGCCGGTTCCGGTGACCGGTATCGGACCTCGCTCGAAAACTCCAGAGGCGCAATGAGTTACGAGAGCCAGAACCCGGGTGGGGATTGTCGTGCTCGCGGCAGGCAGCGTTATTTTGCGCACCCCTGCAGGCCGTGGTTCTCCACTCTGATCGCCGGACTGGCCGCGGCGATCCTGCTCGTCGGCGCGCCCGCCGCGCTGGCCCAGAGCAACGACGACTGCATGATGTGCCACGAAGACAGCAGCCTGCGCGGCATGCGGGGCGGCAAGGAGATCTCCGTGCATGTCGATGCGAAGGCCCTGGCCTCCTCGGTGCACCGGGACCTCGATTGCGTATCCTGCCATCAGGATCTGGCCGGCAGCGAGTTTCCCCACACCGAGAACCCGGCCCGGGTCGACTGCGGGATGTGTCACGACCAGCAGGCCGCCCAGCACGCGCAGAGCCTGCACGGGCGCGCCGCGGCCATGGGCGACAAGCTGGCCCCCTCCTGCCGGGACTGCCACGGCACCCACGCGATCAAGTCGCATCTCGACCCGTCCGCGCCGACCAACCTGATCAACATCCCCCAGCTCTGCGGCCGCTGCCACCACGAGGGCTCCCCGGTCTCCGAGACGCACGACATCCCGCAGGACCGGATCCTGGAGAACTACTCCGAGAGCATCCATGGCGAAGGGATGTACAAGAAGGGGCTGACGGTCACCGCGGTCTGCACGTCATGCCACACGTCGCACTTCATCCTGCCGCACACCGACCCGCGATCCAGCATCAACCGGAACAACGTCGCGAAGACGTGCACACAGTGCCACGCGCGGATCGAGCAGGTCCACCGCAAGGTCGTCGCCGGGCGTCTGTGGGAGGAGGAGCCGCACAAGATCCCCGCCTGCGTGGACTGCCACTCGCCGCACAAGATCCGGAAGGTCTTCTACCCCGCGGGAACGGCCAACAAGGACTGTCTGACCTGCCACGGCAAGCCCGATCTGATGATGGAGAAGGGCGGGGTGGTGACGTCGCTCTACGTGGACGAGGACGCCTACGCCGCGTCGGCTCACGCCGGGACGGCGTGCGCCCAGTGCCACACCGATGTGACGCCCTCGCTGCACCGGGCCTGCGAGACGATCAAGTCGCCGGTGGACTGCAGCATCTGCCATGCCGATCCGGTGAGCGACTACAACACCGGCATCCACGGGCAGCTCCATGCAAAAGGGGACAAGGACGCCCCGACCTGTCTGGATTGCCACGACAAGCACGCGACCCAGCCGAAGGACCTCCCCACCTCCAACATCTACCCCCGCAACGTCCCCGAGCTGTGCGCCCGGTGCCACCGGAAGGGCGAGAAGGCCGCAAAACGGATCCAGGACACGACACCGATCGTGCAAAGCTACGTGATGAGCATCCACGGGAAGGGCCTGCTCAAGAGCGGGCTCGTGGTGACCGCGACCTGCACCAACTGCCACACGACGCACCGCGAGCTCCCCCCTCCGACCCGAACTCGTCCGTGAACTCACGCAACGTCGCGGACACATGCGGCAAGTGCCACAACGGTATCGAGGAGATTTTCAAGACCAGCATCCACTGGCCGGGCAACGTCAAGACGGACAAGAAGCTGCCGACGTGCGAGTACTGCCACTCGTCGCACAACATCAGCCGGACCGACGAGGCCAACTTCCGTTTCCGGATGATGGACCAGTGCGGCCAGTGCCACACCGTGGAGGCGGACACCTTCTTCGAGACGTTCCACGGCAAGGTCTCCCGGCTCGGGTCGGCCGGAGCGGCGAAGTGCTACGACTGCCACGGCACCCACGATATCCTCCCGACCACCGATCCCCGGTCACACCTGAGCCGCAACAACGTCGTGCAGACCTGCTCGCAGTGCCACGAAGGGGCGCACAGGCGCTTCGCCGGGTACCTCACGCACGCGACCCATCACGACCCGCATAAGTATCCCTGGCTGTTCTGGTCGTTCTGGGGCATGACCACGCTGCTGGTGGGAACGCTTACCTTCGCGATGTTCCACACCGTCGCCTGGCTGATCCGGCTCTGGCTCACACGGGATCAGTGGAACCACCGGCAGAAGGCGGCGCCGGGCGAGAAGCTCTACCGACGCTTCAACCGCTTCCAGCGCACGCTGCACCTGTTCATGCTGATCAGCTTCTTCACTCTCGCGCTGACCGGCATGACGCTCAAGTTCTCCTACATGGCCTGGGCTCTGGTGCTGTCACGTCTGCTCGGCGGGTTCGAGACGATGGGCGTCATGCACCGACTCGGGGCCGTGACTCTGATCACGGTCTTCGTGGTGCACATCGTGGAGCTGTACCGGCGCAGGAAACGTGAGGGGATCTCCTGGGGTCACCTGCTGCTCGGCCCCGACTCGATCCTCCTCTCCTTCCGCGATGTGAAGGAGGTGCTCGCCTCGGTGAAGTGGTTCTTCGGCCTCGGGCCGCGCCCCCTGTACGGCCGGTACACCTACTGGGAGAAGTTCGACTATTTCGCGGTGTTCTGGGGCGTGATGGTGATCGGCAGCACGGGGCTGATCCTCTGGTTCCCGGAGACCTTCACCTGGATCGTGCCCGGCTGGTTCGTCAACGTGGCCACCATCATCCACAGCGACGAGGCGCTGCTCGCGGTGGCCTTCATCTTCACGATCCACTTCTTCAACACTCACTTCCGGCCGGACAAGTTCCCGATGGATCCGGTCATCTTCACCGGCCGCATGACCCTCGAGGAGCTCAAGCACGACAAGCCGGCCGAGTACGAGCAGCTCGTGGCCAGCGGCGCCCTGCAGAAGCACCTCGTCGACCCGTTCCCGGCGTCGGTGGAGAAGGGGATGAAGGTCTTCGGCTTCATCGCGCTGGCGGTCGGTCTGACCCTCATCGCGCTCATCCTGTACGCGATGCTCTTCGGCTACCGTTAGCCGGCCTGTCCAGAGCGCCCCCGAAGTGTCCACGCTTTATGGACACTTGTCGCTTGCCCGGCGACCGCCATACCCTCCGCTGCAGGGCATTAAGTTGTTTTAAAACTTACGCTTAGGCCGAAACCAGCCGATCCGGAACGGTTCTTGCGATTTTATCGGGTACTGATCTTCCCAGCGTGAGTCCGTTCCGCGGAAACACGAGGAAGGAGGACAGGATGATTCGTGTAATCCTCGCGCCGGCGGTGGCCTCCCTGCTCCTTGCGGGTTGCGGTGCGCCGGCCGGAGACGGCATGCAGACCGCCTTGTCGCCGGCACCGGACGACATCACGGCGCCGGATACGTCGCCATCGATGGTCTGGTTGCCGACAGGCACCCGCTTCGACGTCCGGCTCGACGACCCGCTCGGCTCGGAGACGAGCCGGGACGGTGACACGTTCGGCATGACCACGCTGGATGACGTCATCGTCGAGGACTTCACGGCCATTCCCGCGGGCAGCCGCGTGACCGGCTCCGTCCTGGAGGCCGCGAAGGCGCCGCGCGGGGCGGGCAACGCCCGGCTCACGCTCGCGTTCGGCAGGCTGGTCCTGCCGGACGGTCGTTCGATCGAAATCGTAGGCAGCCTCTCGGATCACCTCGGCAGCGCGAAGGAGCACGACGAGGCAATCGCCGGGAGCGACACCGTGGACCGAACCCTGATCGGCAGGATCCTGGGCAGGGACACCCGGGGCGCCATCGGCGGCGGCCGTGAGGCCGACGCCCCCGGCACCGCAGTGGTGGTATCCCGGGAGGGCGAGCCGGTCGTGCTGCCGAAAGGCACGGTGCTGACGATCGACCTGGAGAAACCGGTCCGGGTACAACTTCCCCCGGCCGGAACCGAAAGGGGGCAGACATCATGACGATACGCAGAAGCACACACGCGCTCGCGATCGCCGTCACGCTCGCCGCGGCGAGCTTGATGGCGTGCAGCACGCCCGCGACCCGCGGCGCCGGCAAGGAGGAGCAGGACCGCACGGCGTCGCAGGCGATATCCGATGCAGCGATCACCGCGCGCATCAAGACCACCTACATCTTCAACCCGCACCTCAACCCCTTCCGCATCGATGTCGACACGCACGACGGTGTCGTCACGCTGAACGGCACGGTCAAGTCCGGCATCCAGAAGGATCTCCGCCGGCGAGATCGCGAAGAACGCCGACGGCGTGCAGTCGGTCCGCAACGACCTGCAGGTGAAGAAGGAGGGTGACGTGGCCGAGCCGGAAGACTCCGAGCGCTCGTTCGCCCAGGCCGTGAAAGACGCCACCACGACGGCGTCGGTCAAGATGGCCCTCGCGTTCGAGCAGGGCGTCAAGGCGCACGAGATCAATGTCTCGACCTACGATGGCACGGTGACGCTCGAGGGTAAGGTCAGCACCATGGCCGAGGTGCAGCTTGCCGGCAAGATCGCCGAGGACGTCACGGGCGTCAGGAAGGTCGTGAACAACCTCGAAGCGACCGGCTGAGATTCGCAGTCCCGTCACGCCCCATGGCACCCGTGACGGCGCCGGGGGCGGCGCCGTCGTCCCCCTTCGGCGCCGTCCCCTTAAACATCTCCCTGTCAGCGCAATCTCTCGAAGAAGTCGTTGCCCTTGTCGTCGACCAGGATGAAGGCCGGGAAGTCCTCCACTTCGATCCGGTAGATCGCCTCCATTCCCAGCTCCGGATACTCCAGCACCTCCACCTTGCGGATGTGCTCCTTCGCCAGCAGCGCCGCGGGGCCTCCGATCGAGCCGAGATAGAACCCTCCGTGCTTGCGGCACGCCTCGGTCACCTGCCGGCTGCGGTTCCCCTTCGCGATCATCACCATGGAGCCGCCGTGCGACTGGAACAGGTCGACGTACGGGTCCATTCGTCCCGCCGTCGTCGGACCGAACGACCCGCTCGGGAGCCCTTCGGGGTCTTGGCGGGCCCGGCGTAATAGACGGGATGGTCCTTGAGGTACTGCGGCATCCCCTCACCGCGATCGAGACGCTCCTTGATCTTCGCGTGCGCGATGTCGCGGGCCACGACGATCGTGCCGCTCAGGAGAAGCGGCGTGGTCACGGGGTGACGGCTCAGGTCAGCCAGTATCTCCTTCATCGGGCGGTCGAGATCTATCTTCACCGCCCCGTGATGACGCGCCCCGCGGTACTTCTCAGGGATGAAGCGGCCCGGGTTGCGCTCCAGCTCCTCCAGCCAGATCCCGTCGCGATCGATCCGCGCCTTGACGTTGCGATCGGCCGAGCACGACACCCCCATGCCGACGGGGCACGATGCACCGTGCCGCGGCAGGCGCACCACACGCACGTCCAGCGCGAAGTACTTCCCCCCGAACTGCGCGCCGAACCCGCTCGCCTGGGCGGCCTTCAGAAGCCGGGCCTCCAGCTCGGGATCCCGAAGGCGCGCCCGCTCTCGTCGCCGCTCACGGGAAGCTCGTCGAGGTAGCCGGTGGAGGCCAGCTTGACCGTCTTGAGGCACGCCTCCGCCGAGGTGCCGCCGATGACGAAGGCCATGTGATAGGGCGGGCAGGCGGCCGTGCCCAGCATCTTCATCTTCTCGGAGAGAAACGCCTCGAGGCTGGCGGGATTGAGCAGCGCCTTGGTCTCCTGGAACAGGTAGGTCTTGTTCGCCGAGCCGCCTCCCTTCGCGACGAAGAGGAATCGGTACGTATCACCGTCGGTGGCGTAGAGATCGATCTGCGCCGGGAGGTTGGAGCCGGAGTTCGTCTCGTCGTACATCCTGAGCGGAACCGTCTGCGAGTAGCGCAGGCTCTCCCGCGTATAGGTCTCGAAGACGCCGCGCGACAGGTACTCCTCGTCCTTCACGCCGGTCCAGACACGCTGGCCCTTCTTGCCGATGATGGTGGCCGTGCCGGTGTCCTGGCAGAACGGGAGGACGAACTCCGAGGCCACCTCGGCGTTGTGCAGCATGGCGAGCGCCACCCCGCGGTCGTTGTCCGAGGCTTCCGGGTCGTCGAGAATGGCGGCTACCTTCTCGAGATGCGCCGGACGCAGGAGGAACGACACTTCCCTGAAGGCCTCCCGGGCCAGCATGGTGAGCGCCTGGGGATCGACCCGTAGCATCTCGGCGCCGTCGAACGGCACGGTGGAGACATGCTCCTTCGTCAGGAGCCGGTACTTCGTCCTGTCGGGGCCCAGCGGAAACGGATCCTGGTATCTGAACTCGGGCATGGCTTCGTTCCTCCTGCCGGCGGGGCGTCCGGCCGGACCCGTGGCCCCGCGATCAGCGCATGAATCCATGCTACCGGAGTGGATCTCCGCTGTCGAGCGGCCGCGGGGGCATGGGGCCCGTGGCATGGAGGGTGTGTGATGACCACGCCGGCGTCGATGCGGGACCCTGCCTACTTGATGAACCGGATGGTCAGCGGATAACGGTAGGCCACGCCGTCATTTGCCCGGATGGCCGCGACGATCGGCAGGATGATCATGAGGATACAGATCAGCACCATGAGGAAGATGCCGATGACCACGAGCCAGAGCGGGATGCAGAGCAGGAGCGCGAGAAACATCGTGAGCTGGAAGTTCACGGCTTCCTTCCCCTGCTCATCGATGAACGGGTGATCTTCCTTCCTCAGGAGCCAGACGACGAGCGGTCCGAGCAGGAAACCGACCCCGTTCCCCAGGAGCCCGACGAGTGCGGAAAGGTGGCACAGCATGGCCCAGCGTCTGGCGTCTCTCGACAGCCCCTCGGCGGGGATGGCGGTTGTCTCGTTCATGAGAGCGACTCACTGCTCCCACGGGAGCGGTTGCGGACCCGGAACGATGCCGGCGAGATCGGGGTCCTCGCCCTGTGGGGCCTGGGAAGGAACGTCCTGCTCCTTGTCGGCCCGGCGGCGCGCGAGTCTCTCACTCTTTCGCTGCTTACGTTCCTGGCGCTTTCGTTCCTTCTGCTTCTTCGTTATCGACGGTCTGTTTCTGCCTCCTGCCAATCTGCTCCTCCATGGAAAAAAAAAGCTCCAGCGACAGGAGGTCGCTGGAGCCAACGCTCCTGATGACGTGATCAGTTATATGGGGCGAACCTTCTCCGCGGCGGGCCCCTTCGTTCCCTGGACCACCTCGAACTGCACCCTCTGCCCCTCGCTCAGGCTCTTGAAGCCTTCCATCTCGATGGCGGAGTGGTGGACGAAAACATCCTTCGAGCCGTCGTCCAGGCTGATGAATCCGAACCCCTTGCTGTCATTGAACCACTTCACGGTACCTTGTGCCACGATTCCTGCTACCTCTTCTACCTCGGGCGACATTGCCCGCTCCCCGCTCGTAAGTGGCGGGGACCCTTCCTCATCTCGACATCAGCACCTTGTGATTTGCGAATCACCGCGGAGTTGGAATGCGGAAGTTGAGTAAATTTACACAATCAGGGGGTCCAGGTCAAGGCCCCGTCTAACGGGCCGTGGCGAGCAGCTGCCCGAGGTCCTCGAACCAGTGGAGGGCCAGTTTGACCCGGTTTCCCCCGCCCCCGCCGCCGGCGGTCTCCGTCTGGACGAAGAGGAACCTCGAGCCGTCCGGGCTGACATCCCAGTCCTGCTGGATGCCGACGTCGACATCGAACAGCTTCTCCGGGCGCCCGGCCTCGATGGAATCGGACGTGACCTTGATCGGCACGCGCCAGACACCACCGGAGCGCTCCCGGTAGAAGAGCCAGCGGCCGTCGCCGGACCACCGGGCGAACTCACCCCCCTGAGCGGATACCTGCCACTTGCCCCCGCCCCCTTCCACCGGGCGGACATACACCTCCCAGCGGCCCGACTCGTCCGAATCGTACGAGACCCACCGCCCGTCGGGCGAGAAGACCGGGTCCCCGTCCGCAGCACCGCTCTGGAAGATCCGGCGCGGCTCGCGTTTGTCGCCCTGAAGCGGCAGGATCCAGGGGTCCCCGGTGGCCACCTGATCGTGGTAGGCGACGAACCGGCCGTCGGGGGAGGCCGAATAGACGTCCGTCTCGACGTCCGATTCCAGGACCATCTCCTCGTCGCCGGAACCGTCGGATCGCTTGCGGAAGATGCCCCACTTCCCGCCCCGGTTGGAGGTGAAGTAGACGTACCGCCCGTCGGGCGACCAGACGGGGTAGAGGTCACGTGCCTCGTCGAAGGTGAGGCGCGTCTGCGTGTCCCGCTCGAGATCGTGGACCCAGATGTCGACATTGCCCTCCGCGATGATCACGGTCGCGATCCGCTTGCCGTCGGGTGAGATGCGCGGCGTCTGGTACTCCCGTCTCACCGAAGAGACCGGCGTCAGGCGCCCCTGCGGGTCCGCCCAGACCATCGTGTTGCGGGCGCCCGCCACCTGGCCCGTCAGGTAGGCGAGAGTCCCGTTGCGCGACACGTCGTACTGCGCGCCCCCCTCCACGCTGTTGCTGATCTCCTGCAGCACGGGCGCGGGCAGCGCCGTCAGCTTCATCGCGGCCAGGTCGAGCGGCGCGGCGAACATGGTGCCGCCATTGATGAAGAGCAGGTGACCCGAGGCGGCGTAGCGGCCGTAGGTGCCGCCCTGCTGCAGGACGGTCCGCTCGTGCGTGTCGATGTCGACGATCTCGATGCGACCCGCGTTGCGGTCCCCCGATGAATACGACGTGAACAGCACCTTGTGGCCCCCGGGCAGGAACTGGGGCCAGCGGTGGCTCGCTTCGCCCTCCTCCAGCTTCGTCAGCTCGGACGGCTGGCCCCCCGCCGCCGGGATCTGCATCAGACCGGAGTTCGGCGACGGCGCGAACACAATCGTCCCGGTCTCGCCCCACGAGGCGCCCCGGCTGAGGCTCACCGGACAGAGCACCAGCGGCGTCCCGCCCGAGATCGAGATCTTCTTGAGCTCGTTGGGCGTGACGAACCCGACCCACTGGCCGTCGGGGGAGAAGAACGGATTGTACGCACCCTGTGCGTTCGTCAGCTCGGTCTCCTCGAGCCGGCCCAGGTATCGCACGTGCAGCCTGGTGGCGCTCACGTCGCTCGGAGTTCCCGTGATGTAGGCGAGATAGCCGCCGTCGGGAGAGAGCGCGACGGCGCTTCCCTGGATCTGAAGCAGCGGCAGATCGCCGGAGACGGACACCTCGAGGTGATAGGGCATCGGGGAGGGCGCCGCGGGTCTGAGCAGCCACGTCGCCGCCGAAGCGAGCAGAGCCGCCGCGACCACCGTGGCGACGACCCCGAGAGTCCGGCGCGGGGCCGGGGCGGCCGGCGCCGAGGCGGGCACCTCGGCCATGCCCGTCTGCCCGGCCAGGATCTCCTCGATGGCGATGCGCGCGTCGCCGATGTCCCTCAGACGGGAGCGCGGGTCCTTCTCGAGACACCGGCGCAGCAGCGCCCGCAGCGCGGGCGGCACGGTGGCAGGCAGCGCCTCGAAATCCGGCTCGGTCTTGAGCACCGAGGCGAGGATGTCTGATATCGTCTCCCCGTCGTAGAGCTTCCTTCCGGCCAGCATCTCGTAGAGGACCGCGCCGAAGGCCCAGATGTCGGCGCGCCGGTCGACCGTCTTCCCCTTGGCCTGTTCGGGGCTCATGTACGCCGCCGTGCCCAGGATCACGCCCGCCATGGTTCCGGCCGCCGCCAGCGTCGGGGAGAGCGACGGATCGGCCGAGGTGGTCGACGCCTCCCCGGTCAGGGCCTTCGCCAGACCGAAATCGAGGATCTTGACCTTCCCGTCCGCCGTGACCTGGATGTTGGCCGGCTTGAGGTCGCGATGGACGACACCGTGCTCGTGTGCCGTCTCGAGCCCTTCGGCCACCTGCAGGGCGATCCTCATCGCCTCTTCCACGGGGAGCGGCCCGCTCTCGAGCCGGTGCGCGAGATCCTCGCCCCCAATCATCTCCATCGACAGGAAGCGGGCGCCCTCGGCCTCGTGCAGACCGTACACGGCGGCGATGTTCGGGTGGTTGAGCGAGGCGAGCAGTCTCGCCTCGCGCTCGAACCTGGAGAGACGCTCGGCATCCCTGGCGAACAGGTCCGGCAGGACCTTGATCGCGACCTCGCGCCCGAGCGCACTGTCGACCGCCTTCCACACCACTCCCATCCCCCCCTCGCCGATCTTTACGACGAGGCGGTAGTTCGAGAGCATGCGGCCGGGCTCGAGCGCCATCGGGGATCTCCGTTCGGTGTGAAGGACGCCACAGATTAGTGCTGTGGCGGGGCGCTGTCCACCGCGTGGCTGTGCCACCTCATGGCGTGCGGGTGCGGGCCTTCACGCTGCCGGCCGCCGCACCTCGCCGCACGGCCCAGCGGACGGGTGATGCAACCCCAATACCTTCAATTATTTACAAAAGCCCGCCCATGAGTCCCACTTATGGCACCCGTGTTGCTATCATTGTTCCATTGAGATCAGTGTGATCCCAGACCGGGCTCTGTCCGAACCCCGGTGATGCAGCCCCCATCCAGCCGGCGGTGCCGCGGGCGGACGCCCCGGCTGCGGGGGTATCGGACCGACCGGACCACCGAGCGGGGCGCCCGCCCCTCTCATCATCACCAAATTTCCGGGACGTGCGCGAAGCGCGTCCGCGGGGAGGTTGTAGCCATGAATCCTTACGTGACGGCCCTGATGGAGGGAGTGAAGGCAAAGAACCCGGCGGAGCCGGAATTCCACCAGGCCGTGCAGGAGGTCTCCGAGTCGCTCGTTCTCGTGCTCGACAAGCATCCCGAGTACCGCACCGCCAGGATCCTCGAGCGGATCATCGAGCCCGAGCGGGTGATCATGTTCCGCATCCCCTGGAAGAACGACAAGGGCGAGGTGCAGATCAACCGGGGCTTCCGGATCGAGATGAACAGCGCGATCGGCCCGTACAAGGGCGGTCTGCGTTTCCACCCGTCGGTCACGCTCGGCATCCTCAAGTTCCTGGCGTTCGAGCAGGTCTTCAAGAACTCGCTGACCTCGCTGCCCATGGGCGGTGGCAAGGGCGGATCGGACTTCGACCCGAAGGGCAAGAGCGACGACGAGGTGATGCGCTTCTGCCAGAGCTTCATGACCGAGCTGTACCGCCACATCGGCCCGAACACCGACGTGCCCGCGGGCGACATCGGCGTGGGTGGACGTGAGATCGGCTACCTCTTCGGGCAGTACAAGCGTCTGGCGAACGAGTTCACAGGCGTGCTCACGGGCAAGGGCCTGAACTGGGGCGGCTCGCTCATCCGGCCCGAGGCCACCGGGTACGGCTCGGTATACTTCGCCGCAGAGATGCTCACGACCCGTAACGAGACGCTCTCGGGCAAGAGGTGCCTGGTCTCCGGCAGCGGCAACGTGGCCCAGTACACCGTCGAGAAGCTGCTCGACCTCGACGCGCGGGTGCTCACGCTGTCCGACTCGAGCGGCTACATCCACGACGAGAAGGGGATCGACCGCGAGAAGCTGGCCTTCGTGATGGATCTGAAGAACCGGCGCCGCGGCCGCATCAAGGAGTACGCGGACAAGTACAAGAGCGCGACCTACACGGCGCTGGATCCGTCGCATGACTACAACCCGCTGTGGAACCACAAGGCCGATTGCGCGTTCCCGAGCGCGACCCAGAACGAGATCAACGCCAAGGACGCCCAGAACCTGGTCAGAAACGGCGTCTACGTGGTCTCGGAAGGGGCCAACATGCCCACCACGCTCGAGGGCGTCTCGGTCTTCCTCGAGAGCAGGATCCTGTATGGCCCCGGCAAGGCGGCCAACGCGGGAGGCGTCGCGGTCTCGGGTCTGGAGATGGCGCAGAACAGCATGCGCTACAACTGGACACGCGAGGAGGTCGACAAGCGGCTCCACATGATCATGAAGAACATCCACAAGTCGTGCGTCGAGGCGGCCGAGCGGTTCGGAACGCCCGGCAACTACGTCAACGGCGCGAACATCGCGGGCTTCCTGAAGGTGGCGGACGCGATGATGGATCAGGGAGTCGTCTAGCAGGAACCGGACTCCGGGCCGCTGATTTCGCTACAATGTGACGGCGTCCCCCCGGACGGGGGCGCCGTCTTTTTTTGTCACCGGGAGCGGCCGCCATGAACCCCGACCACCGACGGTCCTCCGGCGCGAAGCCGGCGCGCCGGATGCGCATGTTCCACGACCTGATGCGTTACCGCGTGCGGCACATCCTCCTCGTGTCCAGCCTGTACGACTCGTTCATCCTCACCGAGGACGGCCACGTCAACGAAGCGCTGGTCCGGCAGTTCGTCGACCTGAATCTGAGCCAGAACCCCGATCTCACCCGCGTCAGCAGCGGCGCCGAAGCGCTCTCCGTGGCGAAGGACTACGGCGGGTTCGACATGATCATCACCAGCATCCAGCCCGGCGACATGAACGCCGTGGAGCTGGCGGAGAAGGTCAGGGACGCCGGCCTCGACGTGCCGGTGGTGATGCTGGCCTACAACAACCGTGAGCTGACCGAGTTTCTCCATCGGCACGGCCGCGGCGGCATCGACCGGGTGTATCTGTGGCAGGGCGACGTGCGGATCCTGCTCGCCATGGTGAAGGACCAGGAGGACCGGCAGAATCTGGCGCACGACACAGGGCGCATGGGCGTTCCGGCCATCCTCGTCGTGGAGGACAATATCCGGTTCTACTCCAGCTTCCTCCCGGTCATCTACAGCGAGCTGATGGACCACTCGCACCGGTTGATCACGGAAGGGCTGAACATCTCGCAGAAGATCCTCCGCATGCGGGCGCGGCCGAAGATCCTCCTGTGCGAGAGCTTCGAGTCGGCCTGGAGCTACTTCCAGAAGTACGAGGAGAACATCCTCGGGATCCTCTCCGACTTCGAGTTCCCCATGGACGGCACGCTGAACCGACGCGCGGGTGTCGAGCTCGTCTCACGGGTCCATGCGCTGCGGCCCGACATCCCGATCGTGATGCAGTCCAGCATACCGGAGAACGAGGCCGTGGCGGCCGGGCTCAACGCCTCGTTCCTGCTCAAGGGGTCGCCGGTCCTGCTGCACCGCCTGCGCGATCTGCTGCTCGAGCAGTTCGGGTTCGGCGATTTCGTCTTCCGTATGCCCGACGGGCGAGAGATCGACCGGGCACGCGATCTCAAGAGCCTCGTGGAAAAGCTGAGGACCGTGCCGGTGGAGAGCCTCGGCTACCACGGCGAGCGCAACCACTTCTCGATGTGGCTCAAGGCCCGCACCGAGTTCACCCTGGCCGAGGGGCTGCGGCCCCGCAAGGTCTCGGACTTCGCCACGCTCGAGGACCTGCGCCAGGATCTGATCCGCTCCATCAGCGACTACCGGATCGCCCGCGACCGCTCGGTGGTGGCGGACTTCGACCGGGCGCGTTACGACACGTCGAGCAGCATCATGCGGATCGGCTCAGGCTCCCTGGGCGGCAAGGCGCGCGGCCTCGCTTTCGTCAACCGCCTGCTGCTCGAGGCCGACGTGGCGTCGCGATTCCCCGGGATCCGGATCACCGTTCCGCCCTGCGTGGTCCTGGGCACCGCGATCTTCGACCAGTTCCTCGAGGAGAACGGCCTCGGGGACTTCGCGCTCGGCTCGGCATCCGAGCTGGAGATCGAGCAGCGCTTCGCCGCGGCGCCCTTTCCCAGGGAGGCGATTGCGGATCTCGAGGTGTTCCTCGGCAAGGCCGACTACCCGATCGCCGTGCGGTCGTCCGGGCTCCTGGAGGATTCTCCGAGCCAGCCTCTCGCCGGCATCTACCAGACGGTGATGGTGCGCAACCGGGGCCCGGCGCGCCAGCGGCTCGAGGACCTGGTGGCCGCCGTGAAGAAGGTGTACGCCTCGACCTTTTCGCGACAGGCCAAGGCGTTCCTGAGGATGACCCCGTTCCGGCTGGAGGAGGAGAAGATGGCGGTCATCATCCAGAAGATCGTCGGTCTGGAGCACAGCGGCCGCTTCTATCCCGACTTCTCGGGTGTGGCCCGATCATACAACTTCTACCCCTCCCCACCGATGAAGTCGGCCGACGGAATCGCGGCGGTCGCGCTCGGCCTCGGGCGGGCCGTCGTGGAAGGAGACGCCTGCCTGAGGTTCTGCCCGCGCTACCCCCGCCATGTGCTGGCGCAATCGTCGATCGAGAGCTTTCTCGAGGACTCGCAGCGTGAGTTCTTCGCCCTGGATCTGGCGGGCGGCGGGACCCGCTCCGGCGCCGAAGGGGCGGAGCTGACGCGCTTCGGGCTGGACGAGGCCGAGACGGACGGGACCCTGGCCGCCCTCGGGTCGACCTACTCGCCGGAGAACCACGTCATCTACGATGGCATCGCCCGTCCCGGCGTGAGGCTGGTGAGCTTCGCGCCGGTTCTCAAGCATGGCGTCTTTCCGCTCGCGGAGCTGCTCGACCTGCTTCTCGAGATCGGCGGGCAGGGCACCGGCAACGACGTGGAGATCGAGTTCGCCGTCAACCTCTCGGTGCCGAGCGGCGGGCGCCCCGAGTTCGGATTCCTGCAGATGCGCCCGCTCGCGCTCACCACCGAGTCGGAGAAGCTGGAGATCGGCGATGTGGACAAGGCGAGCCTGATCTGCAGCAGCAGCTCGGTGCTCGGCCACGGTCGGTTGACGGGCCTGCACGACCTCGTGGTGGTGGACGTCAACCGTTTCGATCGGTTGCGCAGCCTCGAGGTGGCCGAGCAGGTGGCGCGGCTCAACAATGCCCTGCAGACGCGCAACGCGCCCTACATCCTGATCGGGGTCGGCCGGTGGGGATCGATGGATCGCCACCTCGGCATCCCGGTGACCTGGAACCAGATCGCGGGCGCCCGGGTGATCGTCGAGTCGGGGTTCCGGGACATTCGCGTCATTCCATCCCAGGGGACGCACTTCTTCCAGAACCTGACGTCGCTCAACGTCGGCTATTTCACGGTGAATCCGCAGGCAGGCGACGGCTTCATCGACTGGGACTGGCTCGAGTCACGCGAGGCCGCGGAGGACACGGGGTTCGTGCGTCACATCCACCTGGAGGACCCCGTCACCGTCACCATGTGCGGCAAGACGGGCGATGGGGTGATCCTCAAGCCCGATCAGCGGATCTCGACGACGCGCACCTCGAAGTGAAGTGTCTGCCCCGCCAGGGGATGGTTCAGATCCAGCACCGCCTCGTCTCCCTTGATATCGTGGACCCGGAGCTGGTGCTTCCTTCCCGAGCTGTCCTGCGCCACCAGCCTCGCACCGACCTCGCGCGAATCCTCGGGGATTTTCTCCAGCGGGATCGTCTGCCGGGCATCCGGGTCGATCGCGCCGTACGCCTTCTCGGGGGGCAGCGTGACCTGCTTCTTCTCGTTGACGCCGACCCCCTCCAGGGCCTGCTCGAGGGCGGGGAGGATCTGCTGGCTTCCCTGCACGTACTCCAGCGGCTGGCCGTTCACATTGGTGTCCACGACCTTGCCATCGTCGAGCGTCAGCGTGTATTCGATCAGGACCTTGCGACCATCGGGCATCGGGAGATTCCTCCTCTTCGCAGCAGACACGAACACCCGTCACGATGTGTCGCAACGGATGAGAACCGGCCCCGGCGGGAACAGCGTGGGGGCGTGCGGCTATTGACTTTTTCAGTTTAATCCCTCGCTGCGCACCTGTCCACCAGGCGATCCGCACCACGAGAGGAGCAGGCCGCTCAGCCTTCCCCCGTGGAGAAGCCGGGATAGAGGGTCATGCCCCCGTCCACGAGGAGCGTGTTGCCGTGGACGTACTCGGAGACATCCGACGCCAGCCAGACCGCCGCCCGCCCGATGTCCTCGGGCACGCCGATCCTCCCGTACGGGATCAGCTTCAGGAGCCTGGCCGCCGCCTCGGGCGTGTCCCAGGCGGCTCGGTTGATCGGCGTCTTTATCGCTCCCGGCGCGATGCTGTTGACACGGATGCGTCGCGAGGCAACCTCCTGAGCCACGCTGCGCATGAGCTGGCTGATCCCGCCCTTGCTCGTCGCGTAGTTGACGTGCCCCGCCCACGGGATGATCTCGTGCACCGAGCTCATGAAGATGATCTTGCCGGTCGAGCAGGAGATGTCCGGCCTGGGCCCGCGGCGATTGAACTCGCGCACGGCCGCGCGGGCGCACAGAAAGGCGCCCGTGAGGTTCACCCCGATCACGTGGTTCCACTGTTTCAGCGTCATCTCGTGAAACGGCGCGTCGTCCTGCAACCCGGCGTTGTTGACCAGGATGTCGATCGTCTCGAACCGCTTCACCGCGGCCTCGAACATCGCGCCGACGGCGTCTTCGCTGCTCACATCGGCCGCGACCGGCATCGCCGCTCCGCCCGCGCGGACGATATCTTCCGCGATCGACTCCGCCGCCTCGGGACGGCTGACATAGTTGATCACCACCGACGCACCCGCGGCTGCCATCGCGCGCGCCACGGCCTCGCCGATCCCCGAGTTGGCCCCCGTCACGAGCGCCGTCTGGCCCCTCAACGGAGAGCGCTCACCCGTTGTCACCTGTGTCATGATTTTCTACCTCCTTCCGACTTCATCATATACAGGTCGACGTGGCACGGTGATCCGGATGCTGTTTGCGAGGCCCGGCTGTCTCCTCTATGGTTTTTGGTAACCACGAAACAGAGCTCGACCCTCATGCAGCGCCTTCTGTGCCGCATGCAAGGCGCCCGTGCCTCAGTCCCGGTCCAGGGGAGGCATTGAACAGAAAGGAGGAACAACGATGACCACGACCAGACGAATATCCGCTGTCGCGGTGATTGCAGTTTTCTCCGTGGCACTTGCCGGCTCGAACCTGATCGCCGGCGCTTCCATGAACGATCAGGCGATCAGCGACGCCGTCGAGGACGAACTCGTCGTCGACCCGGCCGTATTCTCGTATGCGATCGACGTGAGTACCACGGACGGTATCGTGACACTGGAAGGCAACGTCGACAACATTCTCGCCAGCGACCGCGCCGCGAGCATCGCCCGGACGGTCAAGGGCGTCAGGGCGGTGGTGAACGAGATCGATGTGAAGCCCGCACCGTCCCGCACCAACGACCAGATACGCAGGGACATCATGTCCGCGCTGCTCCTCGACCCGGCCGCCGACTCGTACGAGGTGACCGCCAAAGTCGCGGACCAGGGCATCGTGACCCTCACCGGCACGGTCGACTCATGGCAGGAGCGCCGCCTGGCCGGAACCGTCGCCAAAGGCGTATCCGGAGTGACCGCGCTGAAGAACGACATCGTCGTGAATCCCAGGAAGAACCGCCCGGACTCCGAGGTCGAGGCGGACATCGACGCTGCCCTGCGCTGGGATACGCTCGTGGACAATGCCCTCATCAACGTGAAGGTCGATGACGGCGAGGTCACGCTGACAGGCACGGTCGGCAGCGCGGCGGAGAAGAACCGCGCCTTCGGCGACGCCTGGGTGGCGGGTGTCTCGAAGGTCGACGACTCGGGCCTCGATGTCAAGCGCTGGGCCCGCGACGAGGACCTGCGGCAGGCCAAGTACGTCGTCAAGTCGGACGAGGCGATCGATACGGCGATCGAGGACGCTCTCGCGATCGACCCAAGGGTCAACTCGTTCAACGTGACGACCGACGTCTCCTCGGGTGTGGCCACCCTGCGGGGCGACGTCGACAATCTGAGGGCCCGCCGGGCGGCGGCCGAGGATGCCAGCCTCACCGTCGGCGTTCTCGACGTCAGGAACCGGATCAAGGTGAAGCCGGCCGAAACCCTCAGCGACTCGGGCATCGAGAGCCGGATCGAGGGCGCCCTCAAGAGGGATCCGATCGTGAACCGGTTCGACGTCAGCGTGGAAGTGCGCAACGGGGTCGCGTCCTTGTACGGCACCGTGGATACTCCGATCGAGAAATCCCGTGCCGACGAGGTGACCTCCGCGGTCGCCGGCGTGATCAAGGTGAACAACTTCCTCGGCGTGCGTGAAGGGTACATGCCCTACATCTACGACCCGTACGTGGACGGCGGTTACATCTATCCCGGCGATTGGCACTGGGACGCCGCGCCGTACGTGCGCAAGTCGGACACCGCAATCCGCAAGGCGATCGAGAGCCAGTTTTGGTGGAGCCCGTTCGTGGATGCGGATCAGGTGAAGGTCTCGGTCGACAACGGCGTGGCCACCCTGAGGGGAACCGTCGACACCTGGTCGGAGCGCCGTTCCGCGGTACAGAACGCCCTCGAAGGAGGCGCGGTCGGCGTCCGGAACGACCTGAAGGTGAGAACCTCCAACGGCAGCAGCTGATCTCGGCTATAGTACCGGGCTGAATGCTAGGCTCAGTCCCGGGTAGAATCCGATGGCTGACGGCATTGGCGGTCACCGCCGTGGTGGCCCTCAATGCCGCCGGCATCTGGAGCATCGCCGTGGCGCGCAAGGGCGCGCTGGAGCAGGCCGCCAGCATCTTCCGGCTCGAGGCTTCGGCGCGCGCACGTTCCCTCGAGAGCGTCCTCTCGGCGACGCGGGCGGATCTGGTGTTCCTGATCGGCTCGCCCACCTTCTTCGGGCTCCCCGCTGCCCTCGCCTCGACCGACCCCCGGGAAGTCCGATGGCGCCGTATCAGCGCCGAGGGGAGCCTGCTCCTCTTTCTTCGCGCGCATCCCGAAGTGATGCATCTGATCGTCCGGTCCCGCGCGGACGTGCCGCTCGTGGCGGTCGGTCGTCGCGGTGGGGTGCCCGTCCTCTGGCGTCCCTCCGACGCCGCCTCGCTGCCGAAACAGCAGGAAGGACGCGTTTCCACCCTCGTGGATCTGGGCTCCGGCCCGCCCGAGGACACCGAGTCGGCCGCCATCGCCGCCGAGATCGATCTGACCGGTCTCGTCTCCACCCTGCGCAGCGAGCTGGGCGCATCGTGCGACTGCGCGCTGCGGGACCCGTCAGGCAGAGTACTGGGCACCTCCAGCCCGCGAACCGGGGCTCCCCCCGTCGACCCCTCAGGGCTGCGGGCCGAGGTGACCGTCAAGGCCGAGGGGTGGTCGGCACCCTCCCCGTGGACCCTCACCTGCATCCAGCGTCAGGCGCCCGCCATGGCGCTCGTGACCCCCCTGGCGGCACGCTACCGGCTCACCCTCATCCTCAATCTGGTGGTGATGGCACTCGCGCTGCTGATCGGCTCGTTCGCCATTCTGCAGGCCCGGCGCCGGCAGCTCCTCGAGCAACGCGCCCGCGAGGAGAGCCGGGAGCGAGAGGCGGAGCGGCGGCTGTTCCACTCCGAGAGGCTTCGGACCGTGGGTCGCCTCGCCGCCGGCATGGCCCACGAAATCAACAACCCGCTGGAAGGGATGTCCAACTACCTCCATCTGGCCTCCGGCGCCATGAGCCGCGGTGACGCCGATGCGGCGGCCCGGCACCTCGGGGGCGTGCGGGAAGGGCTCGAGCGGGCGGCCGCCATCGTCCGCCAGATCCTGGACCACGCCGATCCGGCGAAGTCCCCCCGGTCCCTGCTCGACCTGAACGAGGTCCTCGAACACTCAGTGGAGTTCGTCCGCTCCCGCGAGGAGTTCCGCGGCGTGAGGTTCGATCTGCGCCTCGACGACTCCCCCGCACGGGTCGTGGGCAACCAGGTGCTCCTCGGCCAGATCTTCCTGAACCTGCTGCTCAACGCCTGCGAGGCCCAGCCCGGTGGCGGCGAGATCGCCATCACCACGAGCCGGCGGGCCGGCATCATCGAGGTGGAGGTGGCCGATCGCGGGCCGGGGGTGACGGCCGACGACGCATCGCGTATATTCGAACCGTTCTACAGCACCAAGAGCTCCACGGGTCTCGGCCTGTCAATCTGCTACTCGATCGTGAAGCAGCACGACGGGGAGATCACCGTGGAGCCGCGACCGGGTGGCGGGGCGGTATTCAGGATCCGCTTCCCCGAAGGGAGGGCGGCATGACACAGGCGAAGGGGCCGAGAGCACGAGTGCTCGTCGTGGAGGACGAGGGATACGTCCGGGAGTCCCTCGGAGAGATGCTGGCCTCGCGTGGATACGACGTGAGCCTCAGCGCCGGCGTGGAGGCCGCGATGGAGGTCCTGGCGCGCGCTCCCGTCGACCTCGTCCTCACCGACCTGAAGCTCCCCGGCGAGAGCGGTCTCGGCATGATCCGGAAGATCCGCTCCAGAGGCGCCGACGTCCCGGTCGTCGTGCTGACCGGCTTCGGCACGATCGCCTCCGCCGTGGAGTGCATCCGGGCGGGCGCCAACGACTACATCCTCAAGCCGGCCGACCCGGACACGCTGGAAGTCGCGCTCGAGCGCGCCCTCGCCTCCGGCGCGCTGCGTCGCGAAGTGACATATCTGCGGACTGCCGGGGCCTCGCGCACCGGCGAGACCGAGCCCGTCGGCCGCAGCTCGGCCTGGCTCCGGGTGCTCGATGCGGTCAGGGCGGCCGCGCCGAGCGACTCGACCATCCTGCTCCTGGGCGAGTCGGGCACCGGCAAGGAGCTCGTCGCGAGGATGATCCACGGGCTCAGCGCGCGCACGGCGAACCCCTACATACGCGTCAACTGCGCGGCCACGCCGCTCGAGATGTGGGAAAGCGAGTTCTTCGGGCACCGGCGCGGGGCGTTCACGGGCGCTTCGGGGATCGCGACGGTCGCTTCCGGCTGGCGCACCGGGGCACGCTTTTCATGGACGAGGTCGGCCTCATGCCGCCCGCGGCGCAGGCGAAGATCCTGCGCGTCCTGCAGGACGGGGAGTTCGAGCGTCTGGGCGACGAGCAGCCGACGCGTGTCGACGTCCGGATCATCGCCGCAACGAACAGCGACCTCGACGCGGAGGTGACCGCGGGGCGGTTCCGCCAGGATCTGTTCTACCGGCTCAACGTGGTGCGCATCGAGATCCCGCCGCTGAGGGATCGACCGGACGACATCCCGCTGCTCGCCACCACCTTCGCCCGGGAGATCTCGGCGCGTCTCGGAAGGCCCTCACCCGCCATCGGCGAGAGGACTCTCGCCCAGATGACCTCCTACGCCTGGCCGGGCAACGTGCGCGAGCTGCGCAACGTGATCGAGCGGGCGCTGATCCTGAGCCCCGGCCCCGCGCTCCAGCTTCCCGATCTGCCGGCCGTGCCCGAGCCGGCCACGGCCTCGCGCGGCGCCGTCGATACGGACGATCTCAATCTGAGGTCGGCGCTGGGACGCCGGGAGAAGGAGATCCTGCAGGAGGCGCTGCGCCGCTCGGGAGGCGTCCGGAAAGAGGCCGCTCGGCTGCTCGGGATCGACCCGCGCAACCTCGGCTATTACCTCAACAAGCACGGCGTGGATCCGGATCAGCTCACGGACTGACGCCGCCCTCCAGGGGCGCGCTCTTCGTGAACGGGGCGAACCGGTACGAGTAGCCCGCCAGCACGATGAGGTCCGGGAATGTCGCGTCGCCCGGGAACCCGCTGTACGGCGCCACCTGACGGTTGCGCACGATCGCGATCGGCACGTGCACCGACCAGGTCGAGTTTCCGTGGGTGTAGACGATCCCGGGCTCGAAGAACGTCTCGTAGCCCGGCCGGCGCCAGCCGTGGCTGTCGCCGATCAGATCGTAGCGCGGCAATCCCTCCATCCGGAAACCGGCGCTGGCAGAGAAGCCTCCCTTGATCGGGAACGCCGTGCCGAGGCGCAGCAGGTACGAGTCCGGCACCGAGTTGACCGCGACGTCCGCGTAGGCCGGGTTGGAACCCAGACCCGCGCCCACGATGATCGAGTCGGCTCCGTTGGTGTCGCGCGGGTTGGCCAGGTAGTTGCCCGATCCGTACAGGGTCACGTGGCGCCACCGGCGGAATCCCTGCACCTCGAACGTGATACCCCAGCCACCGTCGCCGGGCTGGATCGACTGATCCACGACCTTGCTCGTGTCGTTGAGCCCTGTCAAGAAATCAGGGTAGACGTCCCTCTGCTTGTAGTCGCCGGTGGGGATCTTGCATCCCACGCCGACGGAGATGTTGGCGGACGGGTGCTTGTCGGGATTCATCAGCCAGCGTCGTCCCGACAGCACCACGTCCCCGATGCCGGACGCGTTCTGCTCCTGGCGGTCCCCGGGGGGATTGACTGGAGTGGGGATCGACCAGGAGGCGTCGACATACGGAATGCTCACCGAAAGCGCCGTCCGCTGCGTGAGGCTGTAGGTCACGGACAGGTCGGCAATCCGCTGCTCGTTCACCACGTACGTGCCGAGCTCCTTCCTCTGGCTCTGGTAGACGCTTCCGTTGTAATGATCGTCGGAGTGCAGACCACGTAACGAGAGATCGATCCGGAGCTCACCCTTGTCGGGGAGCACCTTGCCGGACGCGCCGAACACGGGCGCGTTCTGTCTGATGAGCACTCACCCCTGGGCCCAGGCCTTCGGCGTCGCCACCAGCGAGACGAAGCCCGCCAGAAGCCCCGTGACCACCCATCTCGTTCCGTACCGGACCATGCTCCCCTCCCGTGGGCAGCCGGGGCGTTTTCCCCGGCAGGTCCGGAAGAGTCAGCAAGCGTCATGCCACGGGGAAAGGGTCGTGCGACGGGCCTTTCGGAGCTGCGACTCATCGAGGTTATGGCCGCCCGGGGCGCCGGGTCATAAAGGGTATGACATTCATCGCTGCTTGCTCTCGCGGCGCTCGCCGAAGAGCATGCGCTGCTCGAGGCGCCCGCGCTGGGCCCTGTAGAACGCCAGCAGGAAGGCGCGGGCGTCGGACGTCTCGTTCTCCCAGCCGATCTTCTTCCTTATCTGCTCGCACACACGCTCCACCAACTCGGGATTCTGCTGATGCTCGGTGAACCGGAGCACGTCCTCGAGCACCTGGAGTTCCCGGATGCCGTACAGGTCGAGCTGCGCGATGGTGAAGGAAATCCCGGGGGTCTCTCCCGGCTCCGGCCGGCCCGCACCGACTGGATCCGCGGTCCCGGCGAGATCCTCGAGCAGAACGGGACGCGGTGTCCTGACGACGAGGGTCCCACCGACGATATCGCCCGCACGCAGGCGATCCCTGTTGAACAGCGGCAGCAGTGCCACCAGGATCAGCCATGCCGTGCTCGCCAGGATGGCCCATCCCGTCGCCCCGGGTGTGAGCCAGCCGGGCTCCACCAGGGCCGTCAGGGGAAGAAAGACCTCCATGTCGCGGGTCAGATTCCTGGCGAGGATCGCCTCCGAGGTGAGTGGTCCCCCGTCGCGCGAGATCACCCTGAGATGCAGCTTCCGCTTGCCCACGGTCTGCCCGCCCCAGCGAAGCTCCATGAGGACGAAGTAGAAATTGCGAATGAGGAAGCTGGCCAGGATCGCGAGTGACAGCCCAACGGTTCCTCCCGCCAACCCCGAAATCGCCCCGAGTATCCAGATAGCGACCACAAATCCATGGACTACGACGATGTCGATCAGGAATGCATTGATCCTCTCGCCCGCGGTGGCCACCTCGAACGGGATCGAAACCCCCTCCGGCGTGTGCACATCTCTCAGGACAACCCGTTCACCGAGGCGGGAGACGTTCATCGCCGCCGCCCGACCATGCCGAAGTAGAGGCTCCAGACGAGCAGGCTCGTGGCGGCGACCGCCCAGCGGGCCGCCAGTCCATGGACTAGCTGGCGGAAGAATCCCTCGATCAGGGCGGCCACGAAGAACATCGCCACCGCCCCGATCACCACGAGAGCCATATCCCGCCCACGGCGCGCGAGGGCATCCAGCCTGAGCTGCCCCCCCGGGAACACCATCGCCATCCCCACGGCGAGCCCCGCCGCTCCGCACAGGGACACGGCGCCCAACTCCGTGACCCCGTGTGGGAGTATCCAGGCCCAGAACTCGAGCCCCAATCCGCGCGAATGGTACAACGAAGCCATCGCACCCAGCGAGAGGCCGTTGTAGAACAACAACAGCACGGTCGGGGCTCCCGCCATGAAACCGAGCGCGAATGCCAACATCCCGATCTTGGCATTGTGCGTGAACAGAAAGCTGGCGAACACCTGTAAGGTCGAGGCCGAGCCCCCTTCATCGGCCCCCCGGTAGAGTACCGAACGCAGGCTCTCGGTCGAGGATGCAGGCGAACGCGTATCCACCGTCGCCTCCGGAACCAGACTGTAGTACCGGTTCTCGTCCTGGGCCGTCAGGAGGAAGCCGCACAGCACTCCGGCGAGAAGAACCCCGCCGGACACCGCGAGAAAAACCGCATGGGACCGCACAATGCCGGGCAGCCGGCGGGCGATGAAGCTCTCCACCGCCTCGCGCGCGGACCGCTTGCTGCTGTACACGCACAGATAGGCGCGACCTGCGAGATTGACCAAGTAGTCCAGCAGGCTCCTGTCGAGGCTGATCGCTCGCGCCACCGACAGGGCGCTCACCACGCTCCGATACAGGGTCGGCAGCCGGCGCAGATCCCCCGGCAGCATCCCCGAGGCCCCGTGCTGCTCGATCCGCTGGATGAGATCCTCCAACTCGAGCCATGACTGTTCTCGCTCCTTGCGGAACTGCAGCGACTTCAGCTCGAACGCGCCGGGGGGGCGATTGCTCATATCAGCTCCCTCCGCTTGATTTCGACATAAGTATTGATGAGCCGGGCGCCGACCTCCGCCGGAGTGGCGTCGATTGCGGACACACCGATCCGTCGAAGCCCGGCAAGCACCATCTCGCGCTCGGTGAGGAAGGTCTGCGCAACCACCGCGCGGCTCAGGGCCAGGTTGTCGACGGGAGGCAGGGAGGCAAGACGCGCCAGATCCGGATCCCGCAGGGCAACGAACACGACCAGGTGGTGCCGGGATACCCTCGCCAGGTTCTCGACCATCAGTTCGGCGGTCACCGTATCGACGAAATCCGTCATGACCACCACGAGCGAGCGGCGCCTGACGCGTTGGATCAGTGTCGTGAGACCCAGTGTGAAGTTGGTCTCCTCGTCGCTGTAGCTCACGCGACTGGTCATCTGCGCCATCGCGTTGTGCGCGCGCATCCCGGACTGCGGCTGGACGAACACGCCAATATGCGCGTCGAACGTGAGCAGGCCCACACGGTCGCCGCCCCTCAGGCTGACGAAGGACAGCAGCATGGCCGCGTTGAGCGCGTGATCCAGCTTCGGAATCCCGGCCAGCGGCTCCGTCATCAGCCGGCCGCTGTCCACGGCCAGGACTACCTGATGGTTGCGCTCCGCCCTGAACTGCCTGCTGACCAGCTTCCTGTGGCGGGCCGACACCTTCCAGTCGATCGTGCGACGGTCGTCGCCGGCGGAGAACTCCCGCAGGGAGTCGAACTCGGTCCCTTCTCCCATGAACCGTTCGAACCGGACGCCCGTGCGCGGATCCCCGTCGGACACCGAGACCAGACGCGTGGAGCGGGGCGGCAGGACGTTCGGCACCACCGGGATCTCCTGGCCGACGGAGATCCGGAAGGTGCGTACGATCATCCCCAGGGGCCCCTGATACCTGATCCATACCGCCTCGATCCGGGCGGTGCCGCGACGGACGGGCCTAAGGGGGATCGTGAAACGCAGCCGCCCCGCCGTCGGTCTGCCCCGCTGTGGCGCCACCGGGGCCAGTTCCTCGGAAAGATCCACCAGGACCTCGATGGTCGGCCTGTCGCCGAATCCCGGATCCAGATCGATCAGGGCGGGCGCCCCGCCGCCGACGTGAAGCAGATCCGGAGCGAGCACGCTGCATCTCAGCCCGTCTCCCGACGAGCACAGGACCATGTCCAGCCCCAGTGCCAGTGCGAGCCACCCGGCATAGACGGGCCAGACCGCCCAGAGGCGCGAGTACGCCACCACCGACAGCAGGGCCGCGCCGAATCCGGCCAGCGCCAGGACAAGCGCCCGGTGCGAGGGAGAGATGCGCCGCCGTCTGGCGGCGTCCGGGGTCATCGCGGCGCCGGGACCTGCTCGACGATCTGCAGCAGGATCTGGTCGATGGCCCTGCCTTCGACCTCGGAAGCCGCCGACCTGATGACCCGGTGTCGCATCAGCGGGAGGAACAGCGACTTGATGTCGTCCGGGATGACAAAGCTGCGGCCGCGCAGCAGCGCCAGTCCTCGCGATGCGCTGGCGAGCATGTTGGCCGAGCGGGGACTCCCGCCGTACTCGAGCGCCGGGTGGCTGCGCGTCGCGCGTACGAGGTCGACGACGTAATCGACCAGCTCATCCGCGAGCCGCAGCGATGCCGCGGTCTCGCGCGCGGCGAGAATCGAGTCCAGGTCAGCCACCTTCTCGATCCCCATCCGCTCGATGTCCGGCGTCACGGTCCTGTGGCCGTGCACGGTCACCATGCCGCGCTCGTGATCGCGCGACGGATACTCCACCATCGCCTTGAACAGGAACCGGTCGAGCTGGGCCTCGGGCAGCGGATAGGTCCCCTCGTGCTCAATCGGGTTCTGCGTGGCGACGACGATGAAGCCCGCAGACAGTGGGTGGGTCGTCCCGTCGATCGTGACCCGCCGCTCCTGCATCGCCTCGAGCAGCGCCGACTGCGTCTTCGGCGGGGTTCTGTTGATCTCGTCAGCCAGCAGGAACTCGGTGAAGACGGGCCCCCGCGTCAATGTGAAGGTGTTGGACCGGAAGTCGAACAGGTTGGTGCCGACGACGTCGCCCGGCATCAGATCGGGCGTAAACTGGATACGTTGGAAATCCAGCTTCAGACAGGCGGCGAAGCACCGTGCAAGCATCGTCTTGCCGGTTCCCGGGACCCCCTCGAGCAGGACGTGGCCCTCCGACAGGAGCGCGACGAGCAGGAGTTCCAGGATCTCCTCCTGCCCGAGAACGATCTTCCCCACGCTGGCGCGCACGGAGTCGCCGAGACTACGAATCGTTTCGACCTCCAAGGGTCATCTCCTTTCGCCAGTTGTAGATCGCCGTGGCCATCTCACGCACCTGATCCGCCGAAATGCCGCCCGGGTCGACCCCGCGAAGCCGCCGCCACAGTCCGCGGGGATCGAACTCGATCCGTCTCGCCTTCGTGAGCTCCTCCAGGCGCGAGGCCATCTGTTCGAACGAGGTGTCGGGACGGAGGAAGTAGTGCGCCGCCACGGCCCGGACCGACTGTTCGAGATAGGCTCGAAGCGACGGGATCGAATGCCCCCCGAGGCTGAGGAGCTGCGCCGCGTTGTCTATCAGCACCCTCTTTCCGTCCTGCGGCGGGCCTGACGGGGCCAGCGGCTTGCCGAACCGAGCGGCGCCCGCCCAGACCATGAGCCCGAGGACCGCGAACCCATGGACCAGAACCACCACGAGTGGGAATCTCAGCAGCTCGTAAGCCGGTCCCGCGCCACGTGCGAACCCGTGGACCGTCTCGTCGAAGATCACACCGCGGGCCCCGAGCCGGTTCACGAACAGGTCATGCACCAGACGAGCATGATCCGCCCGGGCGAGCCCCTGATTGTTCAGCAGGTCGGGGTCCGCCACGATGTACGCCGGGGTCAGGGACTCTCCTCCATCACGCATCGCGATCAGGATCTTCCCCTCGCAGGTGACGGCGTGGGTGAACGCCTCGGGAACCTGGATGAACTGAGGGTCCCTGAGCTCGACGCGGTACGACTCTCCCCAGGAACTCTCGCAGCTCCATCCGGCGGGCGCTCCCGCGGGGCGGTCGACCTCGATGCCGGCCCTGCCGTTTGTCTCCGGGGCGAGTCCCGCGACCAGCAACGTGAGCAGCTCGGTTCCCTCCATCCTCACACCCTGGAGCCTGAGACCTGCCAGGTCGGGAACCCCCCGCCACTTCGGAAGGACGAGCACGAGGGGCACCAGGTCCTCCTGGGTGCGCTCGCGCATCTGCCTCACTTCGGCCGCCGCCGAGTACGGGACGGTCTCCGGCTCCGCGAGCACCAAGGGAATCCCTGGAGCGGTACCAGTGTAGGCGATGTTCCTGCGGATCCCGGTCTTCAGACCGCTGCGCCCCAGAAAGGTCATCAGGGCATGATGCCCGAGGGCGCTGCGGCTGAACGTGTTGGAGCCCAGGGTGCGCGGCGACTCGAGCGGCTCGCCGAGAGCGCCGATGACAAACGCAAGCACGAAAGACGATGCCCCGATACCGACGACCCACGCGACGCCGCGTGAGGGGAAAGCCCCCGGCTGCGCTCTGCTCACGAAGGCTCCTCCCCGGTCGTCGCCCTGTAGCAGGTAAGGCATCGCACGTAATCCGCCTCGAGCGCCGCTGCCCCCCCGAAACGCGTCAACTCTACAGCAGTCACCAGGGCGGCGAGAGCGTGCGCTGCCGCCTGATCCAGAGGAAGCGCCCGGAGCAGCTCGCGGCTCGTCAGGCCGCGGGGCGCGGCCCCTCCCGGTCTTCGCGCGATCGCGCCTATCGCCAGAAGAAGCAGCGCGTGGATCGCCTCGTCGTACAGCCCCTGCGCCGCGAGACGCTCGGGCTCTTCCCTGCGGGGCGCGAGCTCCTGGCCAAAGGTGCGGTTCACGCGCGTTTCCCGCACGCGCTGCGCGACCCGGCCGGCGCCGAAAAAGGCCTGCCAGCCCCACACGAAACCGATCCCCGCGAGTGCTACGAGCAGCGAAGTCGACACGAGCCTCGGGAGGGGTCCCAGCGACCAGGTCCGGGACGCTCCCCGCGGGATCTCACCGACCAGGCCTGGCAGCTCGGTTTGATAGGAACCGTCGGAGGTGATCTCGCGCGCCAGCGCCTCCGGATCGGGCCGCAGGGCCTCCGTCCCGGCAGCCCCCCCAACGGATGAAAGACAACCGAGCAGAACGAGGAGCACGAGGACTCTGAGAAGGGGGCGTCCGCGCGGGGGCATCAGACTAGGCGAAGACTGCAGCGATGCCTTCGACATCGAAGCGCTCTTTGACCACCCTGAGCCTGAAATAGACGAGCGCCATCGCCGTGGCGTTGAGGGCGGTGTTGAAGACACCGATCACCCACTGCAGGCTCACGGAGACGAGGCTCATCGGGTCACCGCTGTAGACGACCATCAGCGGGACGGCCAGCAGCACCTCGATAATCCCGAGCACCAGCGCCAGCCCGAAGAGCTGCCCCCGGTACCCGCGCGTCAGTTCACGGCTTCTTCTCAGCGAGCCGATGACCCCTGCCCGTTCCACGACCGTACAGGGAACGGCGACGTAGAGCACGAGGGCTGCGATGATGCCCGGAACCAACAGCAGGATCATCCCGCCGAAGATGGCGAGGCCGACCAGGACAGAGACCGCGAAGACGGGGAGGATCCGGCGCATTCCCACGCCGAAGCAGTCGAGGAAGGACGCGGCGCCCCCCCGGAGCTGCTGGAACACACCCCACGTGATCGCGCCAGTCGCAATGTACACGACCAGGGCCAGCGGCACCGTGAGCAGGTTGACGAACGGGTGCATGACACCGGCCTGGAGCTCGACGGCGAGATACACATTGAGCCCCAGAGCGGGTACCGAGACCAGCGCTGCGAGAAACATGAACGGCATGAAGTTGGCGAAAAGGATCCTGAACGTCTGGCCGATCAGCCTGCCGGCCTCGAACGTCTCCATCCCCGTATTCTCCCCTCGAATCCCCGTCCGATATGAACATGAGGGTGTTCTCCAATCCTATCCGAAAGAGCATCCCGGCGGAAATATTTTCCTGCGCCCCGGCCAGAAGACCCGCCGCACAGCCTCGCCAGGCCCATGCCGGGGCGGATCGTCAATCCCGCAGCAGCGTGCACGACCCGGCCCGTGGTGAAGCCGGGGAGCTGCGACGGCAAACCAGAGCTCTTGCCAGAGGGACGCCTGTGGTGAGAAGATCGATTTCCGGGTCCGGTCCGGCCCGATGCTGGAGGAAATCCGATGGATGGACGTCGAAGACACGAGGACACCCGCGGAACGCTGATCGGCGGGTTGATCGTGGCGGGGATCGGCGTGTTCTTCCTGCTGCAGAACCTCGACCTCATCCCCGACATCGGCAGGATGTGGCCGGTGATCCCGATCATCGTCGGCGTGGCGATGATCGTCGGATCCCTTTCCCGGATCCGGAAGCCGGACGGACCTGGCTGATGCTCTCCGCCCGGGTGCGGGCGCTCGTGGCTCTCGTTCTGGCGGCCGCGACGACATCGGCCGCGGCCGAGGAGAGGGCCGTCCTGAGGATCGAACCGGGACCTCGCGTCCAGACCGCCGCGGAGCGGGCGATCACCCAGGACCTGTCACAGGGCCTCCAGCACGGCGTGATCCTCGTGGACGAGACCCTGCGCGACGAGAGCCGGGTGTTGTCCCTGCGCATCGCCCGCCACGTCCGCGCCAAGATCCTGTCCAATGAGGCCCGCGGCCTCGCCGACATCCAGATCCCCTACGAGATCAAGCAGTGGCATCTCGACCGCTGGTGGGGCAGGACCATCCTTCCCGACGGGCAGGTGATCGAGCTGGCCAGGTCCGATCTGCAGAAGCAGACCCTGGTGCAGGCCCGTGGGTGGAGTATCAGCGCTCGCAGAGCCGCCCTGCCCGGAGTGGTGCCGGGATGCGTGATCGATTACGGCTGGGAAGTGAGCGGGGGCGAGATCGACGACTGGATGAGCATCCCGCTGCAGCGTCCATGGCCCATCGTGGAGTTCCGCTACCAGTGGTTCCCCGCCACCTGGCTGCCGAGCCAGTATTTCGTGCAGCGCGTCAAGGGGTTGAGCGTCGACGTGACCCGGCAGAAATCCGGTGTGCTCATCCAGGGGAACCACATCCCCGCGGTGACCGACGAGCCCTGGATGCCACCCGCCGACCTGGTTCGCGCCGTCGCGACGCTGTTCTACAACATCGGCCGGTCCAGCCCCGACCCGAACACCTTCTGGAACGATGTGGCCACCGGCGAGGAGAAGCGGGTCGCGGATTTCATCAGCACGAGAAAGCCGCTGAAGAAGGCCGTGGGGAAGATCCCTCTACCCGACGGCGCGCCGCTCGAGGAGAAACTCCGCGCGGCGTACGACTGGCTCGAGCACAACATCGTGAACGAGTCGATGATGACGGCCGAGGAGCAGGCAGCGGCCGGCGAGGAGGAGCAGCACCGGGATCCGTACAGTCGCCCCGCCCGGGTATCGCCCGACGCGCCCACGGCCGCCACCGTTCTGTCGGCCGGCAGGGCGTCGAGGGAGCAGCTCAGGTACCTGTATGTCGGTCTCGCCCGCGCGCTCGGCGCCGAGGCGAACATCGTCATGGCGGCCGACCGGCGGGACCGCGTCTGGCAGAAGAGCATGCTCTCGAAAGGACAGCTCGACCATCGCGTGGTCGCGGTGCGCGGACCGGGCGTTCCCCTCGATCGCGCCACGCTCGTCGACCCCGGCTCGGGCCTGCCGTATGGCGCTATCGCCTGGTGGCTGACACCGACCCTCGCGCTCGTCGCCACCGATACCGGCGCGGGTGAGATGACGCTCGAGGCACCCGACCCGCACCAGAACGTCCTGGAGTCGAACGCGACGATCCGGTTCACGGAGCAGGAAACGGGTGAGGCCCGGGTGCAATGGTCCGCTCGGGGGACCGGCCAGCGCCGCTACGGGACGCGTCTCAGCCTGCGCCTGCTGGATCCGCGGGCGCGTCGGGAGCGCCTCGATGAGCTTTGCGGGTCGAGCGGCGACTTCGAGGTCGCCTCGGCCGCGGCTCCCGATCTGGCCGACCTCGACGCCGGCTATCATCTCGAGTGCGAGGGGCGGATCGTCAACCTGCTTGTGGACGACACACAGGACCGTTTCGAGCTGCCGGTCGCGGGAGCCTGGTTCCCCGGGGCGCCCTGGTTTCCCTCGGCGACGAGAGAGCTTCCGGTCCTTTTCTCGTACCCCCACGTCGATCTCACGACCGTCGACGTGGCACCGCCGCCAGGCTTCGCTGCCGTGGAACCGCCGCCGGTCGTCCGGCTCGACGGGCCCTACGGCAGCTACGGCCTCAAGGTGACGAGGACGCCTGACGGGGTACCGGGTCGAGCGCGCCTTCGCTCTGACCGCGATCACCGTGCCGGTCGCGGAGTACGACCGGTTGCGCTCCTGGCTGGACGAGGTGCGGCTCGCGGACCGGCTCCGGCTCGTGTTCGAGCGTGCCGGCGCCTCGCCATGATCCGCGAAGCCCTCCGGGCGGCCCTGCCGGCGGTCCTCCTGCTCGGCTCGTCACTCCCCGGCGCGGGTACGATGGCGGCAAAGCTGCCGGATTGGGCGCGTGAGGTCGCGCGGGACGCGCCGGCTGCTCCCGAGGGGATCGCGCCCGACCCGGAACGGATCCTGCTCAGCGACACGGTCTGCACGATCCAGCAGGACGGCTCGCTGCGCATCCGGCGCCGTCTCGCCGTCCAGGAGCTCTCTTCCGACCCGAAGAGCGTCGGCTTCGGAGAGTTTTTCCTGCCCGGCACCTCCCGCGTCGAGACCAACCGGTGCTGGCACCTCCCCCCCCGCGGAAGGGCGTCACGGGAGGATGCGCACCCCGTCGATTTCACTCTGTCCGATGAATTCCTCACCGATACGAAAGTGCGGAGGATCGGTATCGCGGGTGTCGTGAAGGGAAGCATCGTGTTCTTCGAGTTCGAGGCGGTCGACGTCCCGTACTTCGTTTCTCTCTTTCACCTCTTTTACGAGGGCGCTCCCGTGGACGTCGCCCGGTACGAGGTCAGAGCGCCCGACGGCTGGCGCCTGGAGCCGGTCCGGATCCGCGGCCGGGCTCCGGATCCGATCGCAGCGGAGGGGAGCCTCATGTGGGAGCTGCGCGAGCTGCCGGCGCCCGAACGGGTGCCGCTGGCCCCCGATCCCGCGGAGGAGGCGCCGCTTGTCGGAGTGCAGCCGTTCCCGCCGCCCGGCGCGAAGACGCAGTCGCCGATCTTCGCAGACTGGAGCGCCATGTCCGCCTGGTACGACGCGCTGTCCCGCGAGCGACGCGAGGTCACGCCCACCATCGAGCGGGAAGCCGATCAGTTGTCGGCCGGCGCCGGAGACGATCCGCTCGCCACCCTGCTCGCCGCCGCGCATTACGTGCGCGACAGCGTGCGATACGTCGACATCGAGCTGGGCATCGGCGGCTGGCAGCCTCACACCGCGTCGGAGACGCTTGCGAACCTTTACGGTGACTGCAAGGACAAGGCCACCCTGCTGGGCGCGCTGCTCGCGGCGCGCGGCATCGCCTCGTATCCCGTGCTCGTGAACGCCACGACACGTGATGCTCTGGCCGAGTCCTACCCGGTCGGCAGATTCTTCGACCACGCCGTTCTCGCCGTTCCGGAGCGGGACGGCCTTGTCTTTCCACGGGAGTTCGCGCACGCACTCGTCCAAGCCGGCGACCTCGGTCGTCTGCTCATCATCGACGCCACCGACGATCGGACCGCGGTCGGGTCGCTATCGACACATCTCGCGGGCAAGCACGCGCTCGTCGTGGCCGGTGACAGAGGCCGCCTGGTCGAGCTGCCGAAACCGGACGCCTCGTCGCAGAGGATCGTCCGCCGGATCACCGAACGGCCCGGCGAGACGGGTGAGGTGATCGAGCGCATCTCGACCTACTCGGGTGATTTCGCCGCCTACGCCCGAAGCAGCTATGGCCTTTCCGCCCTGGACCGCCGGCGCGGGCTCGAGCGCCGGATGATGGATCTCTGGCCGCGCGCCGCTTTCGAGGGGATCGAGGTCGAGCGGGAGACCGAAGGCGGTGACTACGTGGAGACGCTGCGGCTGAGCTGTCCGTCGGTCGCCTGCTCGGCGGCCCGGGACCGGATCGAGCTGTTCCCGGGCGCGGCCGACGAGGTGGAGCGCGTGCCGCTCGGACGCCGTACCGCGCCGGTGCAATACGACCACCCGTTCACGATCCGGTACGACGCCCGCTACGAAGGGCTGCCCGAGGTGCAGGCGCCCCGGCCACGGCGGCTCGAGGGGCAGGGCTGGTCGGTCGCCACGACCCACCGGGTGGAGGACGGCATGCTCGAGTCCACCTGGGAGGTCCGGCTCGAGCGGACGCGGTTCGATCGTGACGACTTCGCGGAGCTGCGCCGTTTCTGGGCCGCCGTGGCGGGCACCGCCTCGACGGCGGTCCCGCTCGGCGTCCCTTGACCGGAAAGACCTACGGCCGTCCGGGCCCCTGCAGGAAACGCAGCAGCTCCATGTCGGTGGTCACCACCGCGGTCGTCTCCTCGTCGAGGCTCGATTCGAGGGTTTCCATCGCCTTGACGAACCGGTAGAGCTCCGGATCCCGCGAGTAGGCGTTGGCGTAGATGCTCGTCGCCTTGGCGTCGGCGGCCCCCTTCAGCTCCTGCGCCCTCCGGTATCCCTCGGACGACGCGGCCAGGATGTCGCGCTCCTTCTGCCCGCGGATCTCCGCCGCGCGCCCCTGCCCCTCCGAGCGGCTCCGCTCGGCGATCCGCTTGCGCTCCGAGATCATCCGCTCGTACACCTTCTGCTGCACGGTCTCGACGTAGTTGATCCGCTTGAATCGGACGTCCACGAGCTCGATGCCGAACTCGGGCGTGATCTGTGACGCTTTCGCGAGGATCAGATCCTCGATCTTCTGCCGGCCGGTGGCGATGGTCGCCATGGCCTCCGCCGATCCGATCCCCTCCAGCTCGCCGGTGATCTCGAACTCCCTGTTGGTCGATCGCACCAGCTCGATCAGATCGAACGACGCCACGGCGTTGCGGGTCTCGCCGTCGACGATGTCGTCGAGCCGGCTCTGGGCGCCGATCTCGTCACGCACGGCCTGATAGAACCTGAGAGGATCCGCGATCCGCCAGCGGGCGTAGGTGTCGACCCAGATGTACTTCTTGTCCTTGGTCGGAATCTCGTTGGTGTCGCCGTCGAACTCGAGCCAGCGCTTGTCGAACCGGTGCACCATCTGGATGAACGGCATCTTCAGCTTCAACCCCGGCTCGCTGATGACGCCTCCCACCGGCCGGCCGAACTCCACGAGGATCACCTGCTCGGTCTCCGACACGGTGTAACACGACGCGGAGGCGACGATCACCGCCAGAAGACCCGCGATCAGGGCGGCCCAGACCATCGGCTTCATGGCTTCACCTCCTTGACCTTGCCGTCGAGCTGGAGCAGCGGCAGCACGCCGCGCGCCTTTTCGTCGAGGATTACCTTGCGCCCGAGCTTCGGGAGCACACGGCTCATCGTCTCGAAATAGATCCGCGATCGTGTGACCGCGGGCGCCTTGCGGTATTCCTTGTACAGGGCGTCGAACCGGCTCGCGTCACCCAGCGCCTTGTTCTCCCGCTCCACGGAGTACCCTTCGGCCGCCCGGACCGCCTGTTCGGCCTCTCCCTTGGCCCGCGGCACTGCAAGGTTGTACTCGGCCCAGGCTTCGTTGATCGAACGCTCCTTCTCCTGGATCGCCTGGTTCACCTCGTTGAACGCCGGCTTGACCGGGTCGGGAGGGTTGACGTCCTGCAGGACGAGCTGCTGCACCTCGATCCCTATCCCGTAAAGGTCGCACAGACGCTGCAGCTCCTCCTTGGCCTGGAACGCTATCGACTCGCGGCCGATCGTGATCACCTCGTCGACGCTGTGGTCTCCCACCACCTGGCGCATCGCCGCTTCGGACATGTAACGGAACGTCTCGCCCACGTCGCGCACGTTGAACAGATAGGCACGTGGATCCTTGATCCGGTACTGCACGATCCACTCCACCACGGCGACGTTCAGATCCCCGGTCAGCATGAGCGACTCCGCCTTCGTCTCCGAGGAGGGAGGCGCGTAGCTGGAGCGTGCGCCGGCTTCCAGCGTCCGGAAGCCGAACTCCATCTTGAGCTGCCGCTGCACCGGCACGAGTGTCACCCTCTCGATGCCGAACGGTATCTTGAAGTGGGGGCCGGGCTGCGTGGTTCGCACGAGCTTGCCGAACCGCTGGACGGCGCCCACCTCGGCCGGCTCGACCTGGTAATAGCTCCCCCAGGCGATCATCAGGATCACGACGCCAAGCGCGACGCGCCGGATGAGAGCCCACGGGGGCTTGACGCCCGGGGGCATCTTCCATCCGTACTGACGCATGTCGATCTGAAACCGGTCACGGGTGTCGTTCAAGGCGGGCCCTCCCCTTTGACGGGGGCCGCACGCGTCGCGCCGCAGCACGGCCAAAGAGTCAGTATATTACGAGCGCGCCTGAAGGATTGACTCCCTCCCCGGTGCTCGTGTACGGTTCGGGAAAACTCGGCCAGAAAAGGAGAAGCACCATGGGCAACACATCGATGGATCAGGCAAAACTCGAATCGTTCCTCGGCAAAGCGGTCGGCGACTTCGGCGCGGCGATCAGTGCAGCGCTGGTGGTCATCGGCGACAAGCTGGGGCTCTACAAGGCCATGGCCGGCTCCGGCCCCGTGACGTCCGCCGAGCTGGCTTCACGCACCGGCACCCACGAGCGGTACGTCCGGGAATGGCTGGTGAACCAGGCCGCGGGAGGGTACCTGGAGTACGATCCGAAGACGGGCGGGTACTCGTTGTCGCCCGAGCACGCAGCCGCGCTCGCCGACGACAACAGCCCGTTCTTCGTCGGCGGCGGCTTCCAGGTCATCACCGCGATGATCAAGGCGAACGACCGGATCCTGGACGCCTTCCGCACCGGCGAGGGGATGTTCTGGGGCGAGCATCATCACGACCTGTTCGATGGAACGGAGCGTTTCTTCCGGCCCGGATACGCCGCCAACCTGGTCCAGAGCTGGATCCCGGCGCTGGAAGGCGTGCACAGGAAGCTCGAATCGGGCGCCACAATCGCCGATGTCGGCTGCGGGCACGGAGCTTCGACCGTGATCATGGCGCAGGCGTACCCGAACTCACGTTTCTTCGGCTTCGACAACCACGCGCCCTCGATCGTGCACGCCCGCAAGGCGGCGTTCGCGGCAGGGGTGGCCGACCGGGTCACCTTCGACATCGCCGGGGCCACCAACTTCCCCAACTCGGGATACGACTTCGTCACCTTCTTCGACTGTCTGCACGATCTGGGCGATCCGATCGGGTCGCTGCGGCGCGCCAGGGAAACGCTGAACCAGGGCGGCTGCGTCATGATCGTCGAGCCGATGGCCGCCGAGACAGTGGAGGGGAACCTCAACCCGGTCGGCCGGGTCTACGCCGGCGCCTCGGTGCTCTGCTGCACGCCCAACGCCATCGCTTCGGGCCAGACCGCGCTCGGGACGATCGCGTCGGAGGAACAGCTCAGGAAGGTGGCGGCGGACGCGGGCCTGACGAAATTCCGCCGCGCAACCGAGACGGTGTTCAACCGGGTGTTCGAGGTGAGACCCTGACGAAAGCGTCTTACGGGCCGGCGTGGCCGAAGTGGATCTCGGTGTCGTAGTCGATCCGCACGGCCCCGCCCTCCTGGTGCCGCGAGAACAGGCGTTCGAGCGCGGCGAGCATCGGGGCGTGGTCGGGATGCCCCGGTGGCGGCGTGTACGATGACGACAGGAGCCTGCCCGCCAGCCCCTGCCGATCGAGTCGCTGGTGGTTGGGCAGCATCCGCGTCTCGTACCGCCCGCCGGCGAACACCTCGCCCAGCGCCGACGCGCCGATCCGGCGGTGGTCGACCTCGCGGTAGTCGGTGCCGTACCGCTGCAACAGCTCCTCGTATCCGTGCAGGAAGGCGGACCCGTCGACCCGTCTGCGGTTCCACAGGAGGACCAGCCAGCCTCCGGGACGGAGGATACGGGCGCATTCCCTCTTCAATCTCGGCCGGTCGAACCAGTGGAAGGCCTGCGCGGCCACCACGTGGTCGACGCTCGCGTCGGCGAGCGTGGTCGCCTCCGCGGGCGCCCGCACGAGCGTGAAACGCGGGTAGCGATTTGACAGGGCCTGGGCCGCGAGAGCCATCTCCCGGTTCGGCTCCACTCCTTGGACACGGCAGCCCTCGCGAAGAAACAGCTCGGAGGAGATGCCGGTGCCGCAACCCAGATCGGCGATCACCGAGGCCTCGCTCAGCCCTGTCTCCTCGCGCAGGAGACGGATCACCTCGGCCGGATAGCCGGGACGGGAGCGGCGGTACCAGCCGACGCGGTCTGAGAAACGGTCCTTCGGATCCGGCATGACGTGTCTGCCTCCCTGAGGGCATTCTCACACCGGGAGGCACGGCCGGCAACCGTGTCGATGGACGCCCCTCCCCGCCCCTACCCGTCGGGTGCCGCGCGGGTGTAGGCTCTTCAGATGCGGCTCCCGTACAGGGGGCGCTCCCCATCCAGACAGGAGGCTATCATGCGCGCTTCCGGCACCATCGGCATCCTCGCATTGATCGCGATCGCTCCCTTCGGAGCGCTTCGCGCCGATCCGCCGCGCACGGAGCACGAACAGCTCGCCGATCGGATCGATGCGCTCGACAGGAAGGTCGAAGGAGCATCGTTCGACACCGGCGAGCTGATCAAGAAAGTGGACGACCTGCTCTGGTTCGAACGAGTCGGAGACATCGCGAGCATCGACAAGGTGTATTTCCCGACCGTGCCCAATCCTCACGGGGAGGAGACATACGGGATCGAGAACGAGCGGCATCCCTTCAGGATGTACGCCTACGTGTTCGTACCCCGCGGACTCGACCCCGGCGCGAAGCATCCGCTCCTGCTGTTTCCTCACGGCGGCGTGCACTCCGATTTCACGACCTACTACGCTCACATCGTCCGCGAGCTGATGGAGCGCGGCTATATCGTCGTCGCCCCGGAGTATCGCGGGTCGACCGGCTACGGGAAGGAGTACTACGAGGCGATCGACTACGGCGGTCTCGAAGTGGAGGATGTCGTCGCCGCCCGCGACTGGGCGCTCGAGAACGTCGAGGGGACGGACCCGTCGCGGGTCGGCATCCTGGGATGGAGCCACGGCGGGCTGATCTCCCTGATGGCCGTGTTCAACCACCCCGAGAAGTTCCAGGTGGCGTACGCCGGCATGCCGGTCTCCGACCTGGTCGAGAGGATGGGCTATCAGACGGAGTCGTATCGTGAGCTGTACTCCGCGCCATATCACATCGGCAAGACCGCCAATGAGGACATCGAGGAGTACCGTCGCCGATCGCCCGCGTGGAACGCCGAGAAGCTGCAGACGCCCCTGCTGATTCACACGAACACCAACGACCGGGACGTGCACGTCTCCGAGGTCGAGCACCTGATCCAGGCGCTCAAGGCCGCGGGCAGGAAGTTCGAATACAAGATTTACGAGGACGCGCCCGGCGGGCACAGCTTCAACCGGCTCGACACCGTTCAGGCGCATCGATCCCGCGATGAGGTGTATGCCTTTCTGGCGAAGTACCTGAAGAAGTGAGCGGCGGTCAGCGGATCGCGAAGACCACGCGCACCGTCTGAAAGACGCGCACGGGGCGTCCCGCACGAAGTGCCGGGCGGTACTTCCACTGCCGCACGGCCGCCAGCGCCGCCTCGTCGAACAGCGGCGCCGACTTGATCACGATCGCTTCCTCCACATCGCCATCGCGTCCGATGACGATCTGCAGGATGACCGTGCCCGGCGTGCGCGAGAGCCGTGCCGCCTCCGGGTAGCGAGGCACGACATCCACCAGTTTTTCCGGAGGCGTTACATCCGTCGTGAGATACACGGGTCGATCGTCGTGCGGCAGCCCTTCGAGCACGTTGCCCGGTCCCGCGCCCGTCCCGATGCCGCCCTCGATGCCCCAGGGCAGCCCATCCCCGGGCCCGGTGACGCCGGGGACGCCGAATGGTCCGCCACTGCCGGCGTCCTCTCCCGAGGCGCCGGGTTCAGGGACCTTGCTGGTCGAAAGCGGCGCGTCGGGGATGCGCCGCGGCTGTGCGGCGCGGAGTGCCGGCTGCGGCGCGGCAGCCGCGTGTGGGCGTGCGCGCGCCGCGGAACCGGCGGAGCCGGCAGGCGGCGGTGGGGGTATCGGCGTCCCCGGCGTTTGCGGAAGAACGACCGGGATGATCAGGCGCTCGGGGATGCGCGGTTCGGCCAGAGGCTCGACCCGCAGGTACGAGGAGGCCGCAAGACTGACGATGATGGCGCCGTGGACCGTGAGGGAGCCACCCGACGCCATCCTGAACAACCGTCCCGTCCGCCCCATCATCCCTCTCCCGCAATGGTGTCCGTGCCTTGCCTTCACCCTGTACTACGGGCGGCGGCGCGGGTTCATTGCGTCTCCCAGAGGAGCGCGTTTAGGGGCGGGCGCGGTTCAGTTGGTGAGATAGGCGTACAAGGTCGCCGTCACCGTCTTGTCGGTGGTGTTGTACAGAAACACCCGGTAGCGCGGGAAGCCGACGATGAAACGCGGCTGATCCGAGAAGAAGCCCGCGGTGCCCGCCGGCACTCCGGCGCGCACCTCGAACGGGAACTGCAGCTGCCCTCGCTCCTCGAAGGCGCGTGTCACGGGCTCGGCGTCGGGCAGGAGCAGCGCGCCGACCTGCCCCTCCCGCAGGGTCGTTCCCTTGGGCTGGCCGGTCAGGCTGAGCACCATGCCGCTGAAGCCGTCCGCCGTGACGGTGCCGGCGCCGACGTAGCGGGTCACGTCTTCGCGGCCCACCGGCGGCACCTCGATCTCTCTGAGGGCCACCAGGCTGCCGTGGGGGATCACCTTCTCGATGGACACCTGCCCCTGCACCTGCTGCAGCTCGGGGAAATTGGTGACGAGCACTTCCTGTATCCGATCACGCTCCGCCGCGCCGATCGAAAGCAGGACGAGGGCGATGATCGCCGCGGGAACGGCCAGCCGGGCGGCTCTCCACAGGTTGATTCCGCTCATGGGTTCCTCCAGGGGGCCGCGCGCGGCCCGTGAGATGGCCAGGTCGGGGGATCTTCCGAACCGACCCGGATCATAGCGATCCGGCGCGGGGCCGACGAGGAGGGCTCAGAACGGCTGGAAGGGAGGCGACCCGTAGCGCTGCTGCATCAGCAGATGTGCGACCGGCCAGGCGTAGGCCACGATGACGAGCCCCACGGCCACGACCGTCCACAGGCCGTAACGATCCCAGATACCGGTGGAGCCGACCGCGTGCAGAGGCCGTGCGAACTCGAACGGGGGCGGCTCGATCCGCCGTCCGGTGAGCCAGGTGGCGACGACGACCGTGACGTACGACATCGCGCTGACGAACAGCAGCACACCCCCGACGGCCGCCACCTGCGGCAGCGCGCCCCAGAGCGCGCCGTACTCGCCCGTCAGGGCGGCGCTGTAGACCCGGCGCGGCAGCCCCCTCAGCCCTGCGATGTGGTAGCTGACGCTGAACAGCGTCATCCCGGCCAGCCACAGCCACGGCTGAATGCGGGCCAGCATCATCGGTCGAAGCTGCCGGCCGGTCAGCCGGGGCAGCAGCCAGTAGGTCGCCCCCATGAAGGTGAGGGCCACCGTAGTGCCGAGCGTGATGTGGAAGTGCCCCATGATCCAGGCGGTGTTGTGCACCATCGAGTTCATCGCGTAGGCGGCGTTGATCGCCCCGCCGAAGCCGCCGAAGGTGAAGGCGATCATGGCCAGCGCCATCGAGACGAAGAACGGATCGCGCCACGGCAGCTTGCCGATCCAGTCGAAGAGCCCCCCCGCCCCCTTGAGACGGCCCGCCACCTCCAGCGAGGCGATGATGGTGAAGGCGGTCACGAAGCTCGGATACAGAATGGCGTAGGTGGTGACGGTGTGCAGCAGCTTCCAGCCGGAGCCGATCCCCGGGTCGGCGAACTGATGATGGAACCCGACGGGAGTCGACAACAGGATGAAGAGCACGAACACCATGCGGCCGAGCGGATCGGAGAACAGACGGCCGCCCGCGATGCGCGGCAGCACCGAGTACCACAGCACGTAGGCGGGCAGAAGCCAGAAGTAGACCAGGGGGTGCCCGAACCACCAGAAGTAGACGCGCGCCAGCAGCGGGTCCACCTTGTCGACGAAGCCGAGCGACCAGGGGATCAGCATCCCAACCACCTCGAGCGCGAGCCCCGCGGTGGCGAGGTACCAGACGATGATCGTGGCCAGCATGCCGTGGATGGCCATCGGGGCCGGCACTCCCGGGTTCTCCCGGCGCCAGGAACGGTAGCTCGCGATCACCACGCCGCCCCAGATCCACGAGCCCACCACCAGCAGCGTCGCCCCGATGTAGAAGAGCGGGTGCGCCTGCATCGGCGGGTAGAAGGTGTACAGCACCGTGCTCTGGCCCCGCAGAATCGTCTCGGCCGCCGCCACGGATCCGACCGTCGCCAGCCAGAAGCCGAACCAGGCGGTTCTGCGGCCGGTGATGCGCCCCAGGGTCTCCTGCGACAGGACGTAGCCGAGGCCCATGATGAAGAAGGTGGTGAAGACGAGCGCCATCAGGACACCGTGCGCCGTCAGTGAGATGTAATAGAGGTCCTCGCTGCGCTTCGGGAACGTGACATCGGCAATCGAAAGGCCCTGCAGCACGCCCATGCACGCCGCGACGCCGAAGGCCGCGACCGCCACGCCGATGTGCGCCGCCGCGAGCCGGTGCGGGCGCGTCACCGGGACGTCTCCTTCACGATCAGCTTGCCGACCATGTTGTGATGCATCGTCCCGCAGTACTCGTTGCAGGCGATGACGTACTCGCCCGGCTCGTCGAACGTCACGGTGAACTGGCTGACGTAGCCGGGTACCGCCATGGCGTTGGCGTTGGTGCCGATCACCTCGAAGCCGTGGATCACATCGGCGCTCGTGAGACGGAACGTGACCGGTCGGCCGGCGGGGACCTCGATAGGGTCCGGCGTGAAGGCGAACATCTGCGCGACCACCGGCACCACCACGCTACCGTCGGGGCGCGTCGTCACCACGGGGTTCGCGAACTCGGGATTGTCGTACACAGTGGTGGGATCGATCGTCTCGATGTGGCTCGGCGGCTGGATCGCCTGAAGCCCGGTCGCCATGAAGATGGCGCCGAGGAACAGCACGATGAGCGCGCCGGCGCCCCACATCCAGATCTTCTCGTACAGCTCGACCTTCATCCGCCGCCTCCCTGCGTCTCAGGCCCGCGTCTCAGGAATGAGGAGCGCCCCGCCCCAGGAAGAGGAACAGATACATCGCGAGCCAGCCGGCGGCGAAGAGCAGGCCGAAGATGACCACGATCACGAGCGTGCCTCGCGGGTGGCCGATCGCCTCGATGTCGATCTCGCTGTCGTCGTCCGTCATCGAGCGCCCCCCTGGCGCGGCTCACCCCGTCGCCGCGCGGGACATGCTAACGGATTTCTCCCTGGAGCGCTACACCGGAATGGGTGATTTCCGGGACAGGGTCAGTGGCAGGAATCGCCGGAGACGACGACCACCTCGCCCACGCCGCGCGCCGTGCCGTAGCCGCTGTGCGAGCCGTCGTAGTACTCCACCAGGTACGTGTACGCCTCACCGGGGGCGGGGTCGTCATCGACGGCACGGCGGCGCTCAGGTCGGGGGTCTCCCGCGCCACGCACACCGCCTGCTCCATCACCGTGAGCGACCCCGACGCATGCGTGCCCGTCACCGACCCGCGCAGCACGTTGTACGTCGTCGCTCCCGGCGCCGCGCTCCACCGGATCTCCGACGATGTCACGTCGAGCAGGATCGGCTCCGTCACGCCTCCCTGGTCGTGCGGCACGTACACCACCGCCTGACCCGACCCCGTATTGCCCGAGGCGTCGGCCGCGGCATAGGTCAGCGTGTACAGCCGGCCCGAGCCCGTCCCCGCCCGCTCCGCTCTCAGCATCAGCTCCGCGTCGGGCGTGCCCGGGTCATCTCCCTGCACGTCGTCGGTCGTGTGACCGTCCGCCTCGCCCGTCATATCGTCGCCCTCGCTGCTGAGCGCCGACACCAGCCACAGCGTCGGCGACGGGTCGCACAGGTCCGTGGCCGACGCCCGCGGCGCCACCGTCACCATCCGGTGGTTCGGCGGCCACAGCAGGTCCGGTGACGGCATCACCGTCACCATGGGCCCCCGTGTGTCCACCACGCTCACCATCCCCGTGTCGGTATCTGTCGCTCCCGCCGCGTCCGTCACACGCAGCGTGATGGCGTGCGCGCCCAGCGGCAGCGTCACGGCGAGCTGCTCGCCCGTGCCCAGCAGGCTCTCGGTGCCCTGCCCGAAGTCCTCGAGCCATTCGTACAGCACGATGTCGTCCTGCGTGCCCGGTGTCGAGTCGGCGTCCGTGGACCCCGACCCGTCCAGCGTCACCGTCGCCCCGGCCACTGAAGCGCACTCCGCCTGTGAGGCCATCGTCGCCACCGCCAACGGCGCGGCGTTGCACGACCCCGTCGTCGACAGCGTCCGCTCGCCCTGCTTGACGATGTCCAGACAGGCCCGCGGGAGGTTGCGCGCCGTCGTCAGCGTCACGATACCCGGCGCCCCCAGCACACCGACGAACGTCTCCGCCCCCGTCGACGGGTCCAGCGTGTACAGCTCCGTGTCCGAGCCTGACGTCGCGCGTCGCGTACAGCGAGCCGTTCGGCCCGAACTCCAGCGCCGTCGGTCGGAAGGTCAGTGGGTGCTCCGACTGGATCGTGCCACCGTAGCCGTCCAGCACCACCAGCGTGGTGGTGCCGTTCAGCGTGCGTGTCGAGTAGAGGAAGCCCGCCGCCGCGTCGTATGTGAGCCCCTTCCACTCGCCCGGCAGATTGCTCACCGTCCGTTCGTAGCCGGAATCCGGCTCGATAAGCTTCACACGAGGATACGTGGCCGAAATCGCGAAGAGTCTGCCCCCCACCATCTCCATTCCGGACAAGGGAAGACCCAGGAACGACGAGATGCCGAGCGACTTGCCGCCGATCAGATCCACCTCGGCTAGCGTGTGATTCCCCGGCAGGTCGCTCTGCGCCCAGGTGCGACGGGTCAGGTCGTCGTGTGCCAGCGCCAGCACACCGAAGGGAAGGCTGCCGGCGGCCGTCGCCATGCCGGTGGCGGGATCCACCAGGTACAACCCGCCCGCCCCGTCGGCGGCGTACAGTCGCGCCGGGCCCGCCGGCTCCACGCACATCTTCATCGAGCCGTCCGGCACCGAAGCGATGTCCACGGACGAGGGCAACGTGCCTGCGAACGGCGTCGTGCTCAACACGTCCTCGGCCGTGAAAGACGTCGACACGGTCGCCGACTCGTCGATAATCTCCTGATTGTAGCCTGCATAACAGACACTGTGGCACGTGCAGGTTCCGGGAACGGGATCCTGGGCACCAGGTGGATCGTACAGGCAGACGTCCTCGGCCGGCTGGCCTTCCCCGGAGCCGATCCGGACTCGCACCCATCCGACATAGGTGCGAGCGTACTGATTGGCCGGATCGACCGGCGTGAAGACCCTGAAGACGTTGTCGCTCGTAGTGCTCCACAGGGACGCCAGGAGGGCTCGGTCGCTCGACCGTCACGCGGTACAACGGCACCTCGCAGAGACAGGTCGCCTGCGGCTCGAGGAACGTGGTCAGGAGCTGGCCGTTCAGGTACACCTCGATCGGGTCGATGCGCCCGCAGCTCGACACGTTGAAATCAATGTGGATCAGGTCGGGCACCGAGGGATGGTCACGGATGAGAGTCATCTCGCCCTGTGGGATTGCATCCGCGAGCTGCACCTGTGCTTCGAGACACTGCCCGCCGTCCTGCTGCGCCGTCATGCAGGCCAGGGGGCTCGACTGGCCGGGATTGGCGAAGGAAGGACAGGCGTCGCAGGCGTTCGGCTGGCCGTCGCCATCCGTGTCCAAACCGTCCGCGTCGTCATCCACGAGACCGTTGCAGTCGTCGTCCTTGCCATTGCAGGTCTCCGGCGCGCCGGGGTAAACGAACGGGTCCGTGTCGTCGCAGTCGCCCAGACAGTCGCTCAGCCCATCGCCATCGTCGTCGCTGCTCTGGCCGAAGATGTACCGACCGCCGTTTTCCAGCTCCTGTAGTTGTTCCCGCCGCCCCAGACCAGCATCTCATGGCCGGTCCAGACCGCCGAAGACCGTCGCCTGAAGGGCGGTTGGTTCACGTCGGACATCGATGTCCAGGCACCCGCAACCGGATCGAGGAACACGCCATTTGGAGACGTGGCCCCGCCCCACGAGAGCACGTGGCTGCCGGTCCACACGGAGGCATGCTCCAACCCGGTCGACGTCGAAAACCCTCGGGTCCGGTATGGGAGCGAATCGGCCAGCTGTCGGTCAGGCGATCGTAGATGAAGGCGGGCAGGCCGAAGCCAGGATACGGGGAGTACCGGTGGTCCCCGCCGTGCACGATCATCTCATGGCCGGTCCAAACCGCCGTGTGGTTCGAGCGAGCTGGATGCGGGCAACGTCGGCAGCGCAATCCAGGAATCGCTCACCGGATCGTAGCGGGCGCCCTCACCGACCGGCGGAACGCTGCAACTCCAGGCGTGATGCATGCCTCGCTGCCACCCCAGACAATCATCTCGTGCCCGGTCCAAACCGCCGAGTGGCCACGCCCCGGGAAAATGAACGAGTTTGGGTAGGGGAGACGAAGACGGCCATCGGGCGCCAGCTATCCGACGCCGGATCATAGCGTGCCCCCGAAGCGTAAATCGAGTCATGGCAGCCAGGATCCGACGTGGGACAGAACCAGTCGCCTCCCGTGAACAGGGCTTCCTTGCCCGTCCATATGGCGACGGAGTCGACTCTCCCTGGGGGCGCATTGACCATGGATGTCGGCTCCCAGGTATCGGTGATCGGATCATACCGTCCACCGGAGGAGAAGGCGGGATTGCTGGGAAGCCAGCCGCCCCACACGACCATCTCGTTGCCGGTCCAGACCATGACATGATCGATTCGTGCCTCCGGAGCTCCGATCTCCGAGATCGATCGCCAGCTATCGGTCATCAGATCATACCGGCCGCCCCCGAGCGACCAGGCCAGCATCTCGGTGCCAGTCCAGACGATCGGGCTGTAACCGGAGAGAGTAATGCCGCCGAGCGACCTGGAGAGGAGTCCAGGAATCGGTCGACGGATCGTACCGGCCACCGAAGCCGTAAATGCCGCCCCTGAAAAGACCACCCCAGACGATCACGAGCGATCCCGTCCATACGGCCGTATGAAACGCCGTGGAGGAGGAGCATTGACATCCGAAACATGCTGCCAGGTATTGGACACAGGATCGTACAGGTCGCCCGAGGGCTGCCCACCGTCGTTGCCGGTGTGCGGTGAGAATGCTCCACCCCACACCATCATCCGGTCGCCTGTCCAGACGGCGCTGTGCCACGCCGGGCGACCGGCGAACCGGCCAGACCGACGGGGGCCCAGACATCCGAGACGGGATCGTAGCGAGCGCCGCTCCAGGCCATTCTGGCGGCCGAACGATCGAAGCCCAGGCCCCCCCAGATGATCACGCTGGTCCCGGTCCAGACCGCCGTGTGCTGGACCCTTGCGCGAAGGCGCGCCGGCGTTGTTCATCGGGGTCCAGGCGTCCGTGGCCGGATCGTACCGTCCACCAGTCGCAATGACAGTCATTGGTGTAGTCACCGGTGTGGCCACCCCAGATGATCATCTCGGACCCCGTCCAGACCGCCGTATGATACATGCGGGCTTCGGGCGCGTTCATCGCCGAGAGCGGCCGCCAGGCATCTGCAGCCGGGTCGTAGCGTCCGCCGGTGGCCACCACTGCCACCGCCTGCCGCGTCATCGCCTCCCCAGACGATCATTTCCGTGCCCGTCCAGACCGCGGAGTGGCCCTTTCTGCGCGAGTTCGGACTGGCCCGCCGGCGGAGACGGGGTCCAGCTGTCCGAGATCGGATCGTAACGCCCCCCGGGATGGAGCGGAATCCGGGTAGCCGCCCCAGACGATCATCTCCGTGCCGGTCCAGACCGCCGTGGCTCCCACCGACTCGTACTGCTGGCTCGAAGACGACATGCGGCGCCAGGTGTCGGTGAGCGGATCGTAACGTCGCCCCATTCAGGACGTTGTGGGCTCGCTGGCTCGCCTCCCCAGATGATCATCTCGGTGCCGGTCCAGACGGCGCTGTGCTCGTAGCGGGCATCCGGCAGCACGTTCAATGCCCGTTGTCCCAGGTGTCGTCCTGGTTGCAGGACACGGCGCCCGTGGCCCCGGCGGTACCCAGGTGGCTCAGTGCGTTGGCCCCGCCGTCCGCCACCGCCGACACCCGGCCCGCGTCGTACTCCGACTCGTGCGCCGACCACCAGGTCTCAAACGACGTCTTTGCCACCCGGTACGACGCCACTTTCACGTAGCCCGGCTCCGACGCCAGCGTCACGTTGATCACGTAGCCGCCCGGCCCGTCCTGGATGTCGCCGACGGCACCCACCTCGGCCGGCGCCGTCTGGCGGAGCTGCTCGATCGGGTCGCCCCCGTCGTCGTCCTGCGCCACGTCCATCCGCGTGCGGCGCGCCCCCGCGCCCGACGTCGGCGTCCCCGCCTCCTCACCATCCGGCCCGGGTACTCCGCGTTCGGGTCCAGCGTCCCGCCCACCAGCAGCCCGTGTAAGCGCTCCGCCTCCTCATGCTGCGCTCCGTGCACGCGCTCGTCGTACGCATAGAACCCGTGCACCAGCCGCTCCACCAGCGTCGAGCGCACCAGCGTCTCCAGCAGCAGCCCGTCGTCGCCGTTCAGCGCCGCGCGGATCTCCTCCAGCCTCTCCGGGAAACGTGTCTCGCGCGCGATGCGTGACGCCTCCGCCTCCAGCATCGACGCCGTCACCGGCGTGCTCCAGTTGCGCGCCAATGCATCCGACTGCTCCAGGTACGTCCGCACCTGCTTCTGCAGCAGCGCCTCCGGCACCGCCTGCGCGAACGGGCGGTGAGCATCGATCATGTGCGAGTAGTAGACACGCTGGATCGCGCGCTGCGCTTCCACGCGCTCTTCGAAGGTGAGGCTGCGCACCGTCGCCCCGGCGGGCAGCGAGGCGAGCAGAACGGTCACGACGATGGCGGACAGCAAGCCGGTGCGCTTCACGATGGACGCCCCTCCCTTGATGCTCCACCCGGTCTCAGTGACACGAGTCCCCTGACACGACGACCACCTCGCCCACGCCGCGCGCCGTGCCGTAGCCACTGTGCGAGCCGTCGTAGTACTCCACCAGGTACGTGTACGCCTCACCGGGGGCGGGGTCGTCATCGACGGCACCGCCCGAGACGCTCAGGTCGAGGGTCTCCCGCGCCACGCACACCGCCTGCTCCATCACCGTGAGCGACCCCGACGCATGCGTGCCCGTCACCGACCCGCGCAGCACGTTGTACGTCGTCGCTCCCGGCGCCGCGCTCCACCGGATCTCCGACGATGTCACGTCGAGCAGGATCGGCTCCGTCACGCCTCCCTGGTCGTGCGGCACGTACACCACCGCCTGACCCGACCCCGTATTGCCCGAGGCGTCGGCCGCGGCATAGGTCAGCGTGTACAGCCGGCCCGAGCCCGTCCCCGCCCGCTCCGCTCTCAGCATCAGCTCCGCGTCGGGCGTGCCGGCGTCGTCTCCCTGCACGTCGTCGGTCGTGTGACCGTCCGCCTCGCCCGTCATATCGTCCCCCTCGCTGCTGAGCGCCGACACCAGCCACAGCGTCGGCGACGGGTCGCACAGGTCCGTGGCCGACGCCCGCGGCGCCACCGTCACCATCCGGTGGTTCGGCGGCCACAGCAGGTCCGGTGACGGCATCACCGTCACCATGGGCCCCCGTGTGTCCACCACGCTCACCATCCCCGTGTCGGTGCCTGTCGCTCCCGCCGCGTCCGTCACACGCAGCGTGATGGCGTGCGCGCCCAGCGGCAGCGTCACGACGAGCTTCTCGCCCGTGCCCAGCAGGCTCTCGGTGCCCTGCCCGAAGTCCTCGAGCCATTCGTACAGCACGATGTCGTCCTGCGTGCCCGGTGTCGAGTCGGCGTCCGTGGACCCCGACCCGTCCAGCGTCACCGTCGCCCCGGCCACTGAAGCGCACTCCGCCTGTGAGGCCATCGTCGCCACCGCCATCGGCGCGGCGTTGCACGACCCCGTCGTCGACAGCGTCCGCTCGCCCTGCTTGACGATGTCCAGACAGGCCCGCGGGAGGTTGCGCGCCGTCGTCAGCGTCACGATACCCGGCGCCCCCAGCACACCGACGAACGTCTCCGCCCCCGTCGACGGGTCCAGCGTGTACAGCTCCGTGTCCGAGCTGCGTCGCGCGTCGCGTACAGCGAGCCGTTCGGCCCGAACTCCAGCGCCGTCGGTCGGAAGGTCAGTGGGATGCTCCGACTGGATCGTGATCCGCCGTAGCCGTCCAGCACACCAGGCTGAGGTGGCGCCGTTCAGCGTGCGCGTCGAGTAGAGGAAGCCCGCCGGCGCGTCGTATGTGAGCCCCTCCCACTCGCCCGGGAGATTGCTCAGCCGTCCGAAGCCGGCGAGTCCCCGTGACCGATGAGCTTCCAGACCGGGCTACGCTGGCCGATGACTCATCCCGTAGAGTCTGCCCCCCACCATCTCCATCCCGGAGAAGGGCAAGCCGAAGTACGACGCCTGGCCAGGACTTGCCGCCACGATCAGATCCACCTCGGCCAGCGTCTATCCCCGGCAGGTCGTCTGCGCCCAGGTGCGCCGGGTCAGGTCGTCGTGCGCCAGCGCCAGCACACCGTAGGGAAGACTGCCGGCGCCGTTGCCATGCCGGTGGCGGGATCCACCAGATACAACCCGCCCGCCCCATCGGCGGCGTAAAGCCGCGCCGGCCCCGAAGGCTCCACGCACATCTTCATCGAGCCGTCCGGCACCGAAGCGATGTCGACGGACGAGGGCAACGTGCCTGCGAACGGCGTCGTGCTCAATTCGTCCTCGGCCGTGAAAGCCGTCGAGACCGTCGCCGACTCGTCGATGCCATCGTGTCGTAGCCGCTCACACACTGATTCGTCACGCCGCAGTTCACACCGTAGGCATCGTAAAGACAGAGATCCTCCGCCGGCTGGCCCTCCCGGATCCGATCCGGACTCTCACCCAGCCTACCCAGGTGCCGAACAGGTAATAGGGGATCGGGGCAACGGCGTGAACACCCTGAGCACGTTGTCACCCGTTGTGTTCCACAAAGCGGCGAGCAGCGCCGGATCCGCGACAGTCACGCGGTAGAACGGCGGCACTGCAGACAAGTCGCCTGCGGCTCGAGGAAGGTGGTCAGGAGCTGGCCGTTGAGGTACACCTCGATCGGGTCGATGCCAGAGACAGCTCGACACGTTGAAATCAATGTGGATCAGGTCGGGCACCCAGGGATGGTCACGGATGAGCGTGACTCACCGGGCGCGATAGGTCCGGAAGATGCACCTGCCCTCGAGACACTGCCCGCCGTCCTGTGCGCCGTCATGCAGGCCAGCGGGCTCGGACTGGCCCGGGTTGGCGAAGGCGGGCAGGTGTCGCAGGCGTTCGGCTGGCCGTCGCCGTCGGTGTCCAGACCGTTCGCGTCGTCGTCCACGAGACCATTGCAGTCGTCGTCCTTGCCGTTGCAAGTCTCCGGCGCGCCGGGGTAAACGAACGGGCTCGTGTCGTCGCAGTCGCCCATGCACTCGCTCAGCCCGTCGCCGTCGTCGTCGCTGCTCTGGCCGAAGATGTACCGGCCGCCGTCCTCCGCCGTTCCCTCATAGACCTCGCCAGCCCCGACCATCATGTCACGACCTGTCCAGACCGCCGTGTGAAAGAGCCGATCGGCGGCGCATCCAGGCTCGACATGCGGTTCCAGACACCGGCAACCGGATCGAATATCAACCCGAGCCTGTAGTCAGGAGAGGCGGGGTTGCTGTTCCCGCCCCAGGCCAGCATCTTGCTGCCGGTCCAGACGGAAGCATGATTCAGCCGTCGGACATTGAGCACGGCAGGATCCGGAACGGCCAGGGGCCTCCACGCATCGGTGACGGTGTCGTAAATCCAGCCGGGCTCCTGGAAACTGGAGGTCGGGGAACTTCCGAATACGATCATCTCGCGCCCGGTCCAGACCGCCGTATGTCCCACCCGGTCTTCGGTCGAAGGCAATGCGGGGAGCGGCGACCATGTGTCCTGTGAGGGATCGTACCGGGCACCCGGACCGACGATGCCGGTACAGTGGTGAGCCCGGTCGCAGGCTCCCTGGCCTCCCCACTGGATCATCTCGTGACCCGTCCAGACGACGGTGTGCCGATAGGCGGCGGGAGGTGCGTGGAGGCCTGGCATCGGACGCCGGAGATCCGTCGCCGGGTCGTAGACGGCTCCCGCAGCCCACGTCGAGCTGGCGCATCCGGAGCATCCCCAGTCGCCGCCCGAGAAGATAATCTCCTTGCCTGTCCAGACGGCCCGGGCGCGGATGCGGCATGGGGGACCGTCCAGGGTCGATATCGGCCGCCAGGAGTCGGTAATCGGGTTGTAGAGCCCCCCCATTGGGAGGAGAAATACTGTCCAACGCGGCGAATTCACC
>CAWDYA010000010.1:0-195589 GCA_963806495.1 uncultured Acidobacteriota bacterium
TCTGTCAGCTAACGCTCAGCGTAACCTGCGGCGGGCGACAGTGCGGACGAAGTCCGCGCCGAGCCCGAACGCCCGACGTCAGGTTGACGCTGTAGTTATGCATGGATGACCAGACCACCTGGTCTCCACGACCAGTTCTCTCGCGGGCCGCGGCGCCTTGCCACTTTGGCTTTCCCGCCCCGACCTGGAACCAACAGCCTACGCCCATGGCAGCCAGATTGGAATACGGCACCAACGGCGCGGCGATGACCAACGGCCTGAAACCCCGCACTCGAACTCAGCGGGACCACCTCGCTGACAGCTGCGCGAGCACGACCAGGGCACCCGTCCGTTGGCAGGTCACCGACGAGACCAACAGGAACCCCCGAGCGAGGATTCAGCACCAAGGGAGACCTCGGACGCGCTCTGTATGACTGCGGACCTTCCAAGGCTTGTGCCCAGAACTGAACCAAGAGACGCCGATCGACTTTCGACCTTCAGACGCATAACGCTCAGCGTAACCTGCGGCGGGCGAGCTGCGGACGAAGTCCGCGCCGAGCCCGAACGCCCGCCGACAGGTTGAGGCTGTAGTTAGCCAGCCTTGGCCCTCAGATCACCGCGAAACGGGGACCGAGCGTCCGACAACCCTCAGTTCGTCCTGGCTGACGAATGGCCAGACAGCCTCATGCTCCGGCAGCCCGCCATTTGCGCCGACCTGCTGTTCCCGCTTTCGACGGCTCCGAACGTGAGCTAGCCATGCAGCATCGTGCAGCAAACCCCACCGGAGGGCCGGCGGCCGACGGTACTCCAGATCTGACCGAAGAAAGACTACCAGTCGCGCTATCTCATGACGTGCCACGCGTGGCAGCCGGTTTCTGCCTGAATATCGCTTCGGCGCGAGGTCGAGCCAAGAGGCCGCAGACTGTTTCCTCGATTTCCGACAGGGCAACGTCGTCGGATTCGGCCAGTTGAACAGTGCCAGACTCGTACTCCCATGTCGAGATGCGCCGCATTCTGCCATTCGACGCAACAGAAGTGCCAGGCGTGTCCCGATTCACTCGATGCGATCATGCACTGGCTTCCCGGTTACTCTCTTGAGTAGCTGGCTAACGCTCAGCGTAACCTGCGGCGGGCGAGTCTGCGGACGAAGTCCGCGCCGAGCCCGAACGCCCGACGTCAGGTTGACGCTGTAGTTAGACCGCTGTTCACTCTTAGCACCCCTGGACCGTGCTCAACTAGCAACTGCATATGCTGCTTCGCCTTGTCCAGTGGCCACGTGGACCAGGTATCGTAGCCTTCACTGTACCAGAGACAGTACCCAGTTCCTGATCAGACTGAAAGTGGAGCCAGAATGAGGCCACGGTCTTGCCGAAGTCCTGGATTTGCACCATGCGTCTGCCCGAAGTGATCGCGGGGTTCGCCGTAACGCGATGGTAGCGCTCACTGCGAAGCGAGGGCTCGATCCGAGCTGAATGCCGAACTCAGCTTCTCGGTTCTCGAACTACCATCTGGAAGCATCAAACGTTCGACCCCGGTGATGCTAGTGGGGCTGGTGCTACACATAGCTTGACTGCGCCGCCAGGTTCCTTATCGGCCAGCGGATCCCTGCGGCTGCGAGTGTAAAGCAGCCCCAGAATCAGGAGGACGCGGACAACTCGGATCGCTCTTTTCACGAGATCTATCCACTGCGGTCTAACGCTCAGCGTAACCTGCGGCGGGCGACAGTGCGGACGAAGTCCGCGCCGAGCCCGAACGCCCGACGTCAGGTTGACGCTGTAGTTAGCCGACATGTGTCTCCTTGGACTTCTTGGAGAACGTGCACGCGATCTTGCTTGCATGAAGGAAATCGAAACTACTGCGAAAGACCAGCAGGACTATAGCCGCGGCGGAGGTCGCCCAACCGAGCGCGCCGACAATGCTGAGCCACCCACTTGACAACAGTTCGCTTCCGTAGAAAAAAGCTTCGGCGCCACTCAGTATGAAAAAGAATGTCACGAACACAAGCCACACCCTGTATGACTCTTTCCCATCACGCAAGAGTGAGAGGACCACAAGGCACAGGAAACCGAGATATAGAACAGGGTTGGGGGTCTTCTCCACGGGGTTGCCGGGCGTCAGAGCTCGAACGATTAGGGAAGAAGATGAAGCCACCCAAGCCACACCGGTCAACCAGAGTAAGACCATGGAAGCCCGCACGGCCAAAGGACTGTTTCGAGCGATTACTTGCGACTTCCGGAAGAGCTGGAGCAGCAGGTTAAGCCACAGCACCAGGAACGCAACATCGGTAAGCACGATAAGAATGGCGAGTATTCTCATGCTCTCACGCTTCCGCTGTTCGGCTAACTAGGAATTCACTCAATCCACATCATACGCCCAAAGCTTGCGGGCAGGGTCTGGGAAATTAGACCCGGCCGTGGGGTCGGAGGATGCCCCCCGGCAAAGGGATTTCGGGCGATCGGCCGGAAACGGCCGCCGGCTTCTTCTTGGGCCGGTCGAGCTAATCCACCGGAGGTCGCGGGGGCGGGTCGGCCGGGCGGTCTGACCTGCGGCGGTCCCGGCGTGGCGCGGCGGCGCTGGACCCCGGATGCGCCCATGCCGGGGTTCCGGGTGCCGGGCGCGGGTCCTGGGGCTGCCCGGCTGGCGGGGTGGCCGGGGCCAGCCGGTCGGCGGGGCTGAGCACGGCGCCCCGGCCCCGGTTCAGCACGTGGGTGTAGATCATGGTCGTGCTCACGTCCCGGTGGCCGAGCAGCTCCTGGATGGTCCGGATGTCGTAGCCGTCCTCGAGCAGGTGGGTGGCGAAGGAGTGCCGGAGGGTGTGGCAGGTCGCCCGCTTGGCGAGGCCGGCGCGTCGGACCGCCTCGTGGACACGCCCGCTGCAACACGCGTCTCGTGCAGGTGGTGCCGGCGGCGCTCGCCGGTGTCCCGGTCGCGGTAGGGGCGGGTGGCCGGGAAGACCCATTGCCAGGCGCCATTCCCGGGCGGCGTGCGGGTACTTGCGGGCCAGGGCCGCAGGGCAGCTCACCACCCGGCGCCGCGGCGCAGGTCGTCCTCGTGCTGCCGGCGGACGCGCTCGAGGTGGGCCCGCAGCGGCTCGCGCGGCACCGCCGGCAGCAGGGTGAGGCGGTCCTTGTCGCCCTTGCCGCTGCGCACGATGATCTGGTCGCCGGCGAAGTCGACGTCCTGGACCCGCAGGCGCAGGGCACTCCATCAGCCGCAGGCCCGAGCCGTAGAGCAGCGTGGCCATCAGCCGCGCGGTGCCGCCGCAGTCTCGGCGAGCACGCGGCGCACCTCGTCGCGCGTCAGCACCACGGGAGCCGGCGGCGGCCGCTGCGCCCGCACCACGTTGTCGAGCCAGGCGAGATCCAGCCGAGCACGTCCCGGTAGAGGAACAGCAGCGCGCTCAGGGCCTGGTTCTGGGTCGAGGCGCTCACCTTCGGGCTGATGGCGAGGTGACGAGAGGAAGGCGGTCAGCTCCGCCTCGCCCATCTCGCGCCGGGTGGCGTTTGCCGATGGAACAGGACGAAGCGTCGGATCCAGCCGACATACGCCTTCTCGGTGCGCGGGCTGTAGTGGCGCGCGCGCATCGCGTGGCGCATGCGATCCAGCAGACGCGGCTTCGGCGTCGTGTCGTGCCCGGACGTGTCGGCCGGGCGGGTCTTCCGGTCTGTCATGCCGGCTCCTGACGGCTCGACCGTGGCTGCGGGGCGGCCGCGGGCTCACGGCCCGGTGGCGGGAGAATCGATTATAGCCGGCAGGCGTGCCGGGCGGCAGTGGGCGGGAATTGTGGGCGGCGCTGTACGCCGATTGCAGTGTCTTGGCCGCGCCGAAGACTCAGCTCGCGCGGGGGGCGCGACGCTCTCGCGCGGTCGCGAGCCGGAAGCCGGCCCAGCCGTAGATGAACGCTCCGGCGGCCACGGTGACGGCCAGTGCCACCAGATCGCCGCCGAGGCTCTCCGCCAGACGGCCGGCGGTGACGGTGGCGGGCAGGTTGAGCAGCCAGATGCCCTGCGTGAGGCTCAGCTTCATCAGGATGAGGCAGGCGGCCAGATCGGCGCCGGCCACCGTGACGAACACCCGGTGCCCGGCGGCACGCCGCCGCCTCGGTGGGGTCGGTCCTGTCGTGGGGGTCATCATGGTCCTCAGGTCAGGAAGTAGCTCCGGCAGACCATGTCGATCGAGTCGGGCGTGAGCGTGGGCGCGTGCCCCTCCCACCGGGCCGCCTCGGCGATCTTGTCGAGCAGGTCGCGCGGGTGGCAGGCGCGTATCGGGACTCCCCTGGCCTCGTAGTAGTGCCTGTAGATGTACGTCACGGCCTCGCGCCGCGGCTCGATGCCGCGGGCGACGCACTCGCGGTTGAAGATCTCGATGTAGTCCTCCGGCTCGGGGTCCTTCATCTCGACCTTGTAGCGGATGCGGCGAAGAAACGCCTCGTCCACCAGGTCCTGCGGCTTGAGGTTGGTGGCGAACACCACCATGGCAGAGAACGGGATCGGGAACTTGCGGCCGGTGTGCAGCGCGAGGAAGTCGACCCCCTTCTCCAGGGGCACGATCCAGCGGTTGAGCAGGTCGCGCGGCGACACGAGCTGGCGGCCGAAGTCATCCACGATGAACACGCCGCCGTTGGCCTTCATCTGCAGCGGGGCCTCGTAGAACCCTTCGCGGGCGTTGAACGTCAGCGACAGCATGTCGAGCGTCAGCTCGCCCCCCGCGAACACCACCGGCCGGCGGACCCGCACCCAGCGGGTGTCGGGACGATCGTCGCCGATCGTCGCCAGGCCGGTGGCGTCGGGCCCCTCCTCGAGCTCGGTCGCCTCGCCGTGATGGATCGGGTCGTACACCTGGATGACGTGCCCGTCCACCTCGACCGCGTGCGGCACCAGCAGCTCGCCCCCCAGCGCACGGCCGATGGCCTCGGCCAGCACCGTCTTGCCGTTGCCGGGAGAGCCGTACAGGAACAGCGAACGCTGCGAGTTGAGTGCAGGCCCGACCTGCGTGACCACCTCGCTGGGCAGCACGAGGTGCGCAAGTCCGGCCTGCAAGATTGACGGATTGAGCGGCTCCCGCGCGCTGGTCTGGGAGAGCAGCCCGTCCGTGTAATCCTTCAGCGTGACGGGGGCGGGGCCGACGTAGGCGCTCACCTTGAGCGCCTCGCGCGCCCGGTCCCGGCCGTGCTGGGTGATGGCGAAACGATAGGTGGCCGTGCTGGTGCCTTCGGCTCCTTTCACCTCGATCAGCTTCTCGCGGCGCATCTCGTCGATGTGCTCGTCGATGACCGAGAAGGGCAGCTTGAGGGCCTTGCCGATCTCGTGGCCCTGCATGTCGGTCCTGTAATAGAAGGTCTTGAGGATCAGACCCGAGATGAAGGCCCGCGAGAGGCCGGTGTCGGCCAATCGGCGCGGCGCCGCGGGTGTCGAGTTTCGTGCCACGTCCATCGTCGTCGGTGTCATCGCTGGTCCTCCAGGCCGCCCTGATCGGGGCGGGACGTCGTGTCATCGTTGGTGTGCGCGTCGGGCACGAAACCGATCTGGTGCCCCACGCTCACGGCTGTCCTGCGGATCGCTCCGGCCGGCAGCTCCAGCACGGAGACGGCCCCCTTGATGAAGCCGGTCGACTTCCAGGGCGCGACGCGCTCGCGCACGTCCACCACCTTCAGCCCGTCATCGAGAAAGAGCGCATCGATCGAAAACCGCATCCCCATCGTGTGTATCCCCTTGCACGGGGTGATCCAGAGCGCCTCGTCCTGCTCCAGGCCGTCGCGGCCGAGCAGGCCCACCAGCCGCTTCATGAAGGTGTCCGCGCGCTGCATCCGCTCCGCCACCACGGTGCGCGTGGTCTCGTTCACCACGGCCGTGAGCCGGATCCTCTTGGCGGCGCCGTCCGGGTCGCTCACGATCTGGGCCTGCGGCAGGAACAGGATCATTTGGGGCTCCCGCCGAAGATCTGCCACAGATGCATCGCCGCCGGCCCGAGGATCACGACGAACAGCGACGGGAAGATGCAGAAAAGCAGCGGGAAGATCAGCTTGATGGTGGTCTTGGCCGCCGCTTCCTCGGCCCGCTGCCGCCGCTCGACCCGCAGGCTGTCGGAGTGGACGCGCAGGGACTTGGCGATGCTGGTGCCGAACTTGTCGGTCTGCACGATCATCGACGCCAGCGACATGATGTCGTCCACGCCCGTGCGCTCGCCCAGGCTGCGCAGCGCCTCGGGGCGTGTGCGCCCGGCACGGATCTCGAGGTTCACCAGGCGGAACTCGTCGGCGATCTCGGGGTGCGTGCCGCGAAGCTCCTCGCTCACGCGGACGATGGCCTGGTTGAGGCCCATGCCGGCCTCGACGCACACCACCAGCAGATCGAGCGCGTCGGGCAGGCTGAGACGCAGCCGGTGCTGGCGCCGCCGCGCCGACAGCCTCACGTACGTCTTGGGGAACATGTATCCCACCAGGGTCAGCGTCGCCATGAACAGGAAGGCCGTCTCGGCCGGGATCGCCTTCATCGTGCCCAGAATGAGCGGCACGCTTCCCAGCATCAGCGCGCAGACCAGCCGCGAGAGCGTGAAGCCTCTCAGCGCCGAGCGCGAGCGATAGCCGGCGTGAAGCAGGAGCCGCGATGTGGCGCTGTCGGGCGTCAGACCGATCACGCCGCTGGCCGGGTTGTCGGCCTTGCGGTCAGTCGGGAGCAGCTTCTCCCACCAGCGCTTCGGGTCCGTCTTGACCAGCGTGCTCGCCGAGAGGGTCTCGCTGTAGGTCGTGGGCCGCATGTCGGCCAGACGGTCCAGAGCCAGCCGCCGGGGCGCCAGGGCAACCCGGGCGCCGAACGCGCCGAGCAGAAGCGCCACGCTGAGAAACACCAGGATGCAGGCCATGATGAGCATGTCGCCCCCTTAGACTTCGATGTTGACGATCTTGCGGATCCAGAGGAAGCCGATGATCTGCATCACAGCGGACGCCGCCAGGATGCGCAGGCCCCAGGTCTCGGTGAAGATGATCCTCATGTACTCGTAGTTGAGGATGAAGATCAGGCTTCCCACCACCGGCGGGAGCGCCGTCAGGATGATGCCGGTCATGCGCGCCTGGGCCGTGTGGACCTTGAGCTGGCGCAGGATCCGGAACCGCTCGCGGATCGTGTAGGCGATCTTGTCGAGGATCTCCGACAGGTTGCCGCCGGACTGGCGCTGGATCAGGACCGCCACCACGAACAGCTTCAGGTCGACCAGCTCGATCCGGTCCAGCAGACCCAGCAGCGCGTTACGCATCGGGATGCCGAGGTTCTGCTCCTCGAAGACCCGGTTGAACTCCTTGCCGACCGGGTCGGGCATCTCGTCGGCCACCATCTTGATGCCGGACGAGAAGGCGTGCCCCGCGCGGATGGCGCGCGACATCAGATCCACCGCCTCGGGGAACTGCGCCTCGAACGCGCGCATCCGCCGGCTGCGCACCACCAGCACGTACGTGTAGGGGGCCGAGCCCAGCAGACCGCCGATGACGGCCGAGAGCGCCAGACCCGCGTGGAACAGATAGGCGGCCGTGAACCCGAGGGTCCCCAGCACCGCGATCATGAGCAGCAGGGTCGCGACCCTCATCCTGAGATCCGCCTGGCGCAGCAGCTTGCCGAGGTTGGCGGCGATCTTCATGTGGTTCAGGAGCGCGTTGAGCGGCCCGAAGCTGCTCAGCTTCTCGTCGCGCAGCAGCGCCGCGTCGTCCAGATCGTCGAGCGCCTGCTCCCTCATCGCCTTCTTGAGCAGCAGCTCGCGCTCGAGGCGCTTGCGGGCGGTCTTGTCGTTGCGCAGGCCGAACCAGAGCACCAGCATGCTCACCGACAGGAAGCTCAGCAGTGTGGCGTAGGCGACCATCAGGCCCTCCCGACGCGCCGGCCCACCGGAACAGGCGGCACGTACCGTCCGTCCCAGGCCGGGCGGGCGTCCTTGCGGACCGTCTGCGTCGGCTGCGGGACGTGTGGATTGTCGTCGAACAGCTCCGGCGGCAGCGTGATGCCGGCCACGAGCAGCCGGTCGGCGAACTTCGGCCGGATCCCGGTGGGGCGGAAGCGGCCGAGCACCTCGCCGTTCTCGCCGATACCGGTGCGCTCGAACAGGAAGATCTCCTGCATCGTGATGACGTCGCCTTCCATCCCGACCACCTCGGACACCGTCACCACCTTGCGCTTGCCGTCGGACAGACGCGAGACCTGGATGACCACGTTGATGGCCGACGCCACCTGGTGGCGTATCGCCTCGGTCGGAAGATGCAGGCCGGCCATCGAGACCATCGTCTCGAGCCGGGCCAGCGCGTCGCGCGGAGAGTTGGCGTGCACGGTGGTCAGCGAGCCGTCGTGGCCGGTGTTCATGGCCTGCAGCATGTCGATCGCCTCCGCGCCGCGCACCTCGCCCACCACGATCCGGTCGGGCCGCATGCGGAGGCTGTTGATCACCAGCATCCGCTGGGTCACCTGCCCCTCGCCCTCGATGTTGGGCGGCCGCGTCTCGAGCCGCACGACGTGGTCCTGCCTGAGCTGCAGCTCGGCCGAGTCCTCGATCGTCACGATCCGCTCGGTGCTCGGGATGTACGACGAGAGCACGTTGAGAAGGGTCGTCTTGCCGGCGCCGGTGCCGCCCGAGATCAGGACGTTGAGGCGCGCCTTCACGCATCCGGCCAGCAGCGTGAGGATCGGGTCCACGACCGACTCGTACCGGACCAGGTCCTCGCCCGTCAGGGCGTCGCGGCGGAACTTGCGGATCGACAGGTGCGGGCCGTCCACCGCCAGCGGCGGGATGATGGCGTTGACGCGCGAGCCGTCAGGGAGGCGGGCGTCCACCATCGGCGACGACTCGTCGATGCGGCGGCCCACCATCGAGACGATCCGGTCGATGATCTGGCTCAGATGGGCGTCGTCCTTGAACCGGATGTCGGCCTTCTCCAGCCTGCCGTGCCGCTCGACGAACACCTGGTCGTGCGTGTTCACCAGGATGTCCGCGATCGAATCGTCCGCCAGCAGCGGCTCGAGCGGTCCGAGTCCGAAGATCTCGTCGAGGATCTCGTCGACGATCTGGCGGCGCTCCCCGGTCGACATCGGCACCGCCTCGCGGTTGAGCATGTCGGTGACGAGGTTGCGGATCGCGGCCGAGGCGGCCTCGCGGTCCACCGCCTGGAGCGACTCGAGGTTCAGACGGTCGATGACCGTCTTGTGGAGCCGTGCCTTGAGGTCCTGGTAGGTCGTGCTGTTGTTGAGATTGATCTCGGCCTGCACCGTCTCACCTCCCTCGTTGTCAGCTCGCGGCGCCGGCACGTCCCGGCACCAGTTTCTTCAGAATCCCGGAAAAGCCCTGCCGGATGTCCTGTCCGGCGTCGCCCTTCGCAAGCTGCGCGGCATACTCGTCGAACGAGGAAGCCAGCTTGCTCCTGCCGTGACCCACGAACGGCGTGCCTTCGTTGACCGCTCTCTCGGCGGTGCGCGCGTCGTTCGGGATCGACCAGGACACCGGCGTTCCGAGGGCCTCGGAGGCATCGGAGAGCGTCGAGATCGGCGCCGCGGTCGTACCGGTTCACCACCAGCCTCAGCGCGTCACCCGAGGCGCCGAACGCCGTCAGCCGGGCCATCATCTCCTGCGCGCGCCGCAGGGCCAGAAAATCGAGCGTCGTGACGAGGTGCACCAGGTGCGCCTGGTTCACCGCCGCCATGTCGGTGGGCGTCTGACCTCCCCCCGCCAGCACCACCGTGTCGAAGTTCTCGCGAAGGAAGCTCGACGATCGCCCCCATCGCCTCGGGCCCCACCTGCCCGTCCGGATCGGGGGCGCCCGGCAGCACCATCAGCCCCGACTCGTGCTTCACAGCCATGCTGGCCAGCAGGTCCATGTCCAGTCGGCGGATGTTGGCCGCCACGTCGGCGAGGGTGTAGGCCGGCTCCAGCTTCAGCATCGCGGCCGCGTCGCCGAGCGGCGCGTCCAGGTCGAGCAGCATCACGGAGCGCCTCCGGCCGTTGGTGGTCTCCCGGCTCATCGCCACTGCCAGGTTGACCGCCACGGTCGTGGCGCCGCAGCCGCCCTTCACACTCATGAACGACATCACCCGCCCGTTGGACTCCGGGGCGCCGCCCTCGTGGCCATGACGCCTGACAGCACGACCCAGCGCGTCGGCCAGCGCCTCGCTGGCCAGCGGCAGCGAGAGGAAGTCGGCCGCACCCGAGCGCATCGTCCGCAGGATCATCTCCGGGTCCTTGCTCGAGCTCGCGGCAAGCACGCAGGCATCCGGCGCCTGCAGTGCGATGTCGCTCATCGCGCGCAGCGCCTCGGCCGGGTCGGAGTCCAGGTCGATCAGGATCACCGAGGCCATTCCGGAGCGCGCGGCCTTGACGCCCGCCGGCGCCGTCGAGCCGTTCGACAGCTCGATGCGGCCGGCGATCGCCACACCGGGCAACCCGGCCGCGGCCCGGTCGACCTCGTTGATAAAGCTGTTGCGCGAGCTGATCAGGAACACGGAGTGTTTCTGGGTCATCGTTATCTCACCAGTCGGACGGCCATGAGCATCGTCCCCGGAGCGGGGGCGCCGGTACCCGTGGCCGGCATCAGACGCCCCGTGAGCTTTCCGTTGCCACCGATCCCTTCGATGAAGAACCCCGCGATGTTGGTGATCTGGATGTCCTGCTTGCCCGAGGTGGGCGGGTAGCGCGGGTCGAACATCGGCACCCGCACGATCCGCGGGCTGGCCCCGGGCGGGAAGGCGCTGTCGACCACACCCACCGTGCTGTCCCACGTGGCGTCCGGGTCCTGGGCGATCAGGTCGTCCACACCCTGCTTCGTGGGGCCGATCATGTTTCCGTTCTCGGTCATGAGGGTGTCGCCGAGACTGACGACCTGCCCGTTGCAGGTGGCGATATTGTCCCTGTAGTTGCTGCCCCCCGTGACCGGACCGCTCGGCTGCGGCAGGTCGATCGGGAAGAACTGCCCCGGAGCGATCGCGTCGCCGGGTGAGCTCGGCTTGAGGACGAGCTGCACCCCGAAATCGGCGTCCGAGGTCCGGTAGGTGCTGCCCCACGAGGTCACGCCCGGCTCGTAGTAGTCGCCCGGGTTGAACTCGCCGATCGGCGCCACCAGGTCGTCGTACGCGTCGGGGATGGCCCACGGCTTGAGACAGGCCGCTGCGCTGGCCAGGTCGACCTCGGCCGTGGCGGTGGCCTGTATGTCCACGAGATCCCAGCCCAGTATCTTCGCGAAGAAGGTGGGCACGGCGTTGCCGCGGGCCTGGATGCGGCGCGCCGTGACCGTCACCTGCTTCTTCGCGAGATCGACCTGCACGTCGGCTGCCGGGTCGATCTGGACCTGCTGCTTGATGATCTCGTGCTTCTCGGCGAACGTCTCGGCCACGCTGGTGGCGGTGGTGGCGTCGTACGGGTTGATCAGCAGAGCCCCCGCACCGGCCAGCGCGCCCGAGTCGGCCGCGTTCTGCGCCTGCCCCTTCGCCGTGTACAGCATTCCGACGTCGATGGCCAGCGCCGCCATGCCGAGCAGCACCACCATGCTGATCGCCACCAGCATCAGGCTCACTCCACGTTCATCCGAGAGAAACCGTCTCATCACAGCCTCCTATTTCTTCTTCGACTTCTCGAGCTCGAACGACTCGGGCATCTCGATGGTGCCGGCCTGAGCCTCGGAGCTGAGAGGCTGAACGATGGTCGGGGTGACGATGACCAGCAGCTCGGTCTTGTTCTTCGCGAGGTTCTTGCTGCGGAACAGGTAGCCGAGCAGCGGGATGTCGCCCAGGATCGGGATCTTCGACTTGGTCTGCGCCAGGTTGCGGTCGTACAGCCCCGCGATGGCGAATGCCTGGCCGCTCTTCAGCTCGACCTCGGTCTGGGCACGGCGGACGGTGAGCGACGGGATACGGAACCCGGATATCACCACCGCGTTGTTGAAGTCCAACGACGAGACCTCGGGCTCCACCTTCATCACGATCGTGTCGTCCTCGCGGATGTCGGGCTTGAAGTTCAGGCTGATGCCGAACTTCTTCCACTCCACGGTGACGGAGACGAAGTTGGCGCCCGGCTGGGCGATCGGGACCGGGAACTCGCCGCCCGCCAGGAAGTTGGCTTCCTGGCCGTCGGCCGCGATGAGCGTCGGCTCGGCCAGCTCCTGGAACAGACCGCGCGACTTGAGCGCCTTGATGAACAGACCCAGGTCGATGCTCTTCTCGAAGAAGCTCAGGTTGATGGCGTCGCTCCAGGTCAGATCCGGGCCGATCGGGTCGTTGAGCAGGGTACCCGAAGGAGGCGAGAACTCGCCGGTGCCCGAGCTGCCGCGGTCGTTGCCCAGGACGTTTGTCGGGTCGACGTGATGGAGCACGGCGCCCAGCTCCGTCATCGCCGACTTGCTCACCTCGGCGAACTTCACCTTGAGCATGACCTGCCGGCGGTTTTCGGGTGCCTTCAGCCGGTTCACGACCTTCGCCGAATAGTCGGAGGCCAGCTTGGCCACCGTCTCGCTCACGGCCGGGCTGCTGACGGGACCGCTCAGCACGATGCTGTCCTTGGACGCGGTCACCCCGATCTTCTCGTTCGGGAAGATCTTCGCGAGCTGGTCGGCCAGCCTTCCCGTCTCGAGCGTGACCACGACCTCATACACGATCGGGGAGCCCTCCTTCGGCCACAGGACCATGGAGGTCACGCCGGGCGCCAGGCCGTTGATCAGCATCTGGGTCGGGCTGATGGCGATCGGCTCGGCCACATTCGGGTTGCTCACCGAGACGCGCGTCACCGGGGTGCCGGTCTCGAACGTGAGCGACCGCCCCGCCGACACCGACAGCGTGCGGGAGTCGGGGGCCGGTGCGGCCACCGACAGCAGCGCGTCGGCCGGGCGGGCCGCCGCGACAGGAGGCGCGGGGGCGGGCGTCGCCGCGGCCATCATCACCGGCTCCTCCACGATCCCGTCATCGTCGTCCATCGCGGACTCCGGAGCCTCGGTCTTCTTCTCGATCTTCTCTACCGGCAGCGGCGTGAGGCGGCTGACGATCGCCTGCCCCACGGGCATCGCTTCCATCTCGGTGCCGGGCTTGGGCGGCTCGGTCTTGGCCCACGTGGTGGCGGGAGGGGCGGTCTCGGTGTTCTTCGCCATCACCTCGGTGGTGTTGTTGATGATCTTGGGCAGCCCCTTCTCCTCGCCCGTCCCTTCGAGCCGGGTCAGGTCGATCAGCAGCTCGTTGTCCTTCATCTGGACCTTCTGGCTGCGGGCGTGCACTCCGGTGAGCCGCACCTTGAGGACGCGGTCGCCGTCGCGCTTGATCTCCGGGCCGACGATGACCCGCTCGACCTCGGGAGCGCCCACCTCGACCACCGGCGTGGGCAGCGAGATCTCCGTGTTGGCGAGGTTCAGGATCACCTGGTCACCGTGCAGGAACCCGCCGCGGTAGTCGATCGGCGCGTTCGCGTGCAGGATGACCCGGGTCATCTGATCGCTGGTCTCGTGACCGATGAAATTGATCACGCAGGCCGGCGAATCGGTCTCGTTGCCCGCGGCCATGCCCGTGCTCGGCAGCACCGAGGGGGTGGCCAGGGCCACGGCCGCAATCGTTGTCAGGATGATGCGTGTGAACTTCCTGTCTGAGCGGATGCGATTCATCGGAATTTCTCCACCGTGCGCTGGTTGCCCCGGATGACCTCGACGGTCTGAACGGTCGGCTCGACGTGCCGCACCGTCCTCCTCGCCGTCGAACGCTGGACCGTGGGCGCGCCCTGCACCATCGTGCCGAGCACCGCCCCGGGTGTTTTCACGTCCTCGAGATCGAGGTTGTTTCTCATGGCGAGCTGCAGCTCCCCTTCGTGGCTGGCGAGTGTCAGCTCCTCGGCCTCCTTCGGATCGACCAGGAGGGTGATCACGTTCACGGTCTGAGGCTTTCCATCCTCGTCCCGCTCGGTCTTCTGGCCGGCCGCGAGCACCTCCACGTTCTGGAGGATCAGCTTGCTGGCGGCGCGGGCCTTGTCGCCCTGCGGGTTGATGCTCACGAGCACATCGACCCGCGTTCGCGGCAGGACGAAGCCCGCTACGCCGATGATCTCCGTTGACCCGGACGCTCACCGCGCGCTTGCCACGCGGGATGACGGCCGAGAGGCCACCCTGCGACTCGACGGGCGCCAGCTTGCCCTCGAGCAGCGGCTCGTCCGGAACCACCTCGACCAGGACGGCGCGGCCGAGAAGCGCCGACGGATCCTTGAAGGAACCCTGCGGCGCGTCAGCCGGCCACGGCACCGTCTTGAGGTGCTCGGGCCGCAGTACGGTGCCGTAGGAGATCGGAACGGAAGCGACGACCACGGGTCGCGCCGGCTTCTCGGGAGCGAGGCTCAGGGTACCCATGAGCTGCCGCTCCTTCAGGAGGCGGTAGGTGATGAAGCTCGCACCGACTCCACAGCCGACGGCAAGAAGCAGGACTATCCAGGATGTGACTCGTCTCACGGGCGGTTCTCCTCTGGAAGCGGCGCGCCGTTCGCGGCGGCCTCATTCATTGCGCATCGTGGCCCGACCGGTGAGCGTGAGCGTTCCCGGGAGGGCCGAGCTCGAATCGAGCAGTTGCACGATCGGGCCGAGAAAGAGCAGGTCGGCGCTGTACTGCACCGTGACGACCGCGTCGGTGCCCGTCGCGCCGTCGACGTTCGTCACGGTGACGGAGGCGCGACCCGGATCCAGGTTCGCGCTGGTCATGTAGGCGTTCACGCGGGCGTCGACGTCCGCCGTGGTGGTGAAGCCGGTCGGCAGCGCCGCAAGCCTCGCGCCTTCCCGGCTGGCGTTCGTGATCACCTGGTAGGTCATCCAGACACGGCCGAACTCGATGATGCCCACCACCATCGCCATGAGCAGGACGGCCACGATCGCGAACTCGACCATGTTCTGGCCCGACTTGGATCTCATGAGGACCTCGAAAAGACGATGAAAAGGGCGCCCGCCGCGATCGGCAGGGCGTACGGGATCTTGAGCGCCTGCGGGTTGTCGAGGCTCAGCTCTGCGCTCCTGCGGGGACCGCGCGTCAGCCAGGAGCCGAGAAGCCTCCCCGTGTTGGCCAGCGTCCGGCCGAGGAGCCCGCTTCGCAGGGCGGCCAGGATGGCGAGCACCGCCCCTGCCAACGCCGCGATGAGGGCGGTCTGAAGCACCGCGACCGTGCCGAGGCAGGCGCCCAGCGCCCCCATCAGCTTCACGTCGCCCGCTCCCATGCCGCGCAGGAGAAAGAACGGAAGAAAGACCGCCATCCCCACCACCGCTCCTGTGACCGACCCCGCGGCGCCCGCAGCGCCGAAGGACCAGACGTTGGCGGCGACACCCGCCACCGCGCCGCACGCGACGAGCACGTTGGGCACGGTCCGCGTTCTCAGATCGGTGAGGACCGCCGTCAGGGCGATCGCGACGGCGACGAGCATCGCGGGCTGGGACAGGTTCGGGTTCACGGTTGCTTGTCTCCCTTGTCCAGAAAACGAGGACCCGGGCGGCCTCGCCACAAAGGCCGCCCGGGTCGCTGCGCGCAGCTAGATCGCGGCCGCGATGGCGTTGAACACTGCGGCGATCTGGTTCCCCAGCAGCGTGACACCGGCGATGGCCACGAGAGCGATGAGCGAAATCAGCAGGGCGTACTCGGCCAGGTCCTGGCCCTCTTCCTTCCTGATCAGGCTGAACAGCTTCTTCATTTGGTTTCTCCCTTTACCCGTTGGTTATGAGATGGCACCGCGCGTCAAAAGGCGCCGGCCATCGAGTTGAACATGCCCGAGACTGCGAGCCCCAGGAGCGTCAGCGCAGCGATGGCCACGATGGCGATCAGCGAGGCCAGCAGTCCGTATTCCGCAAGATCCTGTCCGCCAGTATCCCGCCCGATTCCGACGAGCTTCCTGAAAGGACTGCCACCGACTCCGACGCTTTTGACAACCGCCATCGCGCTCGAGATACACTGCGGCAACGACGACATCATTTTTCTCAATCTCCCCCTCCTTTCCGCCGCTGATTGGTTGTTCACAATTTCCCTCCGGCGCGACTCCCTACGTTGCTCTCCGTTTAGCAAGGGCAGTGCCACACCGCGTTCCCTCGCCGCCACGCTGTGGAACGTCGCTGCAAGCGTCGACTTCGAAAGGGATTAGACGTGCTTCGGGTGCAGGGTCGGCGCTTCGGTTGGATCGAAAGGGGACGGCGTCGTATTCGAATTCATTTCAGCGTAATCATTGAAACAACCCGAACAGCGAGCCACGCAGCCGGCCGCCTCACGGAGCGGAAGCAGGATCGTCCTTCTGTTTGCGCGGGGTTGCACACTCCCGCGATCTACGTACGCCGGGAGTGCGACTGTGTGCAAAGTTCTGCACACTCCGGCCCGGGCCGAAAGCCCTCACCGAGGCCGAAAGCCCCCGCGAAACTCCGCCACGACACGGGGATCGCCCCCCAGACGCCGCGGCGGCAGCGGCTGGCACGCGGTTCGCTAGGGACGACTCTGTCGAGACGGACATCCCCGCACACACAGTGACCCTCTCTCGGGAGACGCACGTGCCGGTGCTCACGCACGAGATCGATTCTTCTTACCTTCTGAACATCCCGCCCGAGCTCACGGCCGGAATCGCTGCCCGCCGGTGGCGGGAGATCAACATCCTGCTTCACTCAGTGGCCCTGCTGGGCGACGAAATGGACGGCCAGGATCCGTTGTTGCCGCTGTTGCGCGCGTCGTCCACAATGGTCACGGCCGACCGGGCGCTTCTGTATGAATGGGACGAGGGGCGTCGCGCGCTGCTTCTGGCGGGATCGCTGGGTATTTCCGACACCGCGGCCGTCGGTCTCACGTCCGGCAACACGCAGGCGCAGACCTGCGTACTGCACCGCAAGCCGGTGCTCGTCTCATCGCCGAGGGAGGGGTTCCTCCAGGAGGAGCTGGCGGCCCTGTCGGCCGTCGGGGTCCTGAGCGTCCCGATCGCCCATCAGGGCCTGCCCTGGGGCTGCCTGCAGCTCGTCAGGAGCCGTCCCTTCATGCGGGAGGAGGCCGTGCTCCTGTGGCTGTTCGCCCTCGTGCTGGAGGGGGTGCTGCCGTTCATCCTTCACATCCGCAATCATCGGGAAAAGACCGCCTCGACCGACACCGAGACCGGGCTGCAGACGCCGGCCCACTTCCGCCGGCGCCTGTCGTGGGAGCTGCAGCGTGCGGCCTGGGTGGCCCGGCCCGTGACCGTGGCCTGTATCGAGATCACCGAGATGCTGCACGGCCGCCCACGGGGAGGCTCGCTTTCGGTGACGCCGCGTGAGGCGGCCCGGCTCGTCTGCAAGGCGCTCCGGCCCGCCGACAGCGTCACCTGCCTCGGCGGGCATCACTTCATCGCGTCGCTGCCCGACACCTCGCCGCGCCAGGCGGAGCGGATCCTGGATGTGATCCGGGAGGCGTTTCTCTCGAGGATGGCCTCGACCCTGCCGGTGTTCGACCTGGTGACCGGGCTGTCGGTCTTCCCCGAGGATGGACGCGACGAGGCGGAGCTGATCCGGTCGGCCTGCGCCGCGGCCCGCAGGATCAGCAGGAACCCTCTCGCGGGATGAGCGGTGCGACAGTCATCTCCTGCTCCTCGGGGGCCGCCACGCCGGACAACGGCAGGATCGCGTAGTCGCGGATCTTGTACAGCAGCGCCCGGTAGCTGATTTGCAGCAGGAGCGCCGCCTGCCGCCGGTTCCAGCCCGTGGAGTCGAGCGCCGTCATGATGGCGCGACGCTCGGCGTTCTCCACGGCCTGCCGCGCGATCTCCTTGAGAGGCCTCGCCTGCGCGGCCGGTGGCGCGAAGAAGGGCGGCTCGGCCTCGACCGCCGCGGCCGTTCCAGCGGCGTCCGCCGGCCTCGCGGCCCGCGTCCGGCCGATCTCGGCGATGATCTGATCGTAGCTTCCGAGCAGGATCGCCCGCTTCACGAGGTTCTCCAGCTCGCGGACGTTCCCCTCGAACGGGTGCTCTTTCATGGCCGCGATCACATCGTCGGAGACGTGGGCCAGTGCGTCACGGTTGAACAGACCCGAGTACTTCAGGGCGAAGTGACGCGCCAGGTCCTCGATGTCGGACGGCCGCTCGCGCAGCGCGGGGATCCTCAGACAGACCACGCTGAGCCGGTAGTACAGATCGCGGCGGAAGGTCCCTTCGGCCATCGCGCGGTCGAGGTCCTGATTCGTGGCGGCGATGATCCGCACGTCGGCGGCGATCGGCTCGCGCCCGCCCACACGGCAGAAGAACCGCTCCTGCAGCACGTGCAGCAGCTTCGCCTGCAGACGCGGGCTCATCTCGGCGATCTCGTCGAGAAACAGCGTGCCGCCGGAAGCGACCTCGAACTGGCCGGGCTTGGAGTCGACGGCTCCGGTGTAGGCGCCGCGCACGTGGCCGAACAGCTCCGATTCGAGCAGGCCGTCGGGCAGCGCCGCGCAGTTGATCTGCACGAAGCGGCTCGATGCGCGCGGGGAGGCCTCGTGGATACGGCGGGCCATCATGTCCTTGCCTACCCCGGTCTCACCGAGCAGAAGAACGGTCTCGTCGGTCACCGCCACCTCGAGCGCGCAGGCATCGAGCTGCCTCATCGCGCGGTCCTGGGGCGGCAGAAATGTCGGGCTGGTCCGTTTGCTGCCTGCGGGCCTGTCCAGCATGCGGGGCACCTCACGGTGTTACGCGACTCGTGGCAGGGTGTGAGGAGTCGGTGGCGTGCATTTCTTATACGACAAATGCCGCGATGTGCAAGCGTTTTCACAGGATGTGCTTTCAGGCGGTACCGATGTCGGGATTGTCGGCTGCGATCCCCTTCGGCCTTGCACCTGTCGGCAGCATCTCCATATTCTATCTGGCGCCAGACACCGAATGGACACACGAGGAATCCGACAATGCCGACGCGCGGCCGCTGCCACGCGCTCCTCCTTTATTGCTGCGCGATCTTCGCGGTCGCCCTTCCGACTGCCATGAGCGCGGCCGGCAACGCACGCCCTGCATCCGGAAACGACGTCCAGCAGGCGCCACCGCCCGATCCGTACACCCGCGCCATCGAAATGTACCGCCAGGGCCGCTTCGACGTGGCGGCGGAGATCCTCGAGGCCGGTCTGAAGACCTCTCCCGAGGGCGAGGCCGGCTACCGCACGCTGCTCGGCTGGTGCCGCTTCCGTCTCGGCGACATCGAGGCGGCGCTGTCGTCCTTCCGCCGCGCCCTCGCGCTCGCGCCGGGCGACGCCGACGCGTTGGAGGGGGTGGCTCGCTCGGCGGCGCGGCTGTCCCGCAACGACGAGGCGATGGACGCGGTGGCGAAGCTGGCGCGGCGGCATCCTGACGTGGACGTGAGCGACGTCGCCGAGCAGGTGCTCGCCCGTCTCGGCGACGTCACCGATCGCAGGCTCTCGCCCGCCCGTACCCCGGCGGGTGCAGGCGCCTCCCCGCTTCTGGTGTCGCGCGCCCACGGAGACTACTTCGAAGTGAAGGGTGAAGACGGCGCTTTTCATCCGATCTTCGTCAAGGGGATCAACCTTGGTGCCGCGCTCCCGGGCAGGTACCCGAGCGAGTTTCCGCGGGAGAAGAGCCTCTATCTCACCTGGCTTCGCCAGATGTCGGAGATGGGCGCCAACGTGGTGCGGCTCTATACGCTGCTTCCGCCCGAGTTCTATCAGGCGCTCGCCGAGCACGACGCCGCCCTGTCCGAGGCCGGCCGCGGCCCGCTGTGGCTGGTGCAGGGAGTCTGGACGGAGCTGCCCGACGACGACGCGTATGACAGCCCCGCCTTCGAGAAGCAGTTTCTCGACGAGATCGATCGCGTCGTGGACGCGGTGCACGGCAACATCGCCGTGGCCCGGCGCCGGGGCCACGCGTTCGGGCTCTATGACACCGACGTCTCTGCGGTGACACTGTGCTTCATCCTGGGGCGCGAGTGGGAGCCGTACTCGGTCGAGGCGTTCGACGCCAGCCGGCCCCATCCGGCGTCGTTCGACGGCCGCTACTTCGGCCTCGACGAGGGAACGCCGACGGAGGCCTGGTTCGCCATGGTGCTCGACCACGCGGCCGGATACGAGACCGGGTCGTACGGCGCGCAGCGGCCGATCGCCTTCACCAACTGGCCCACGCTGGATCCGCTGCATCACCCGACCGAGGCGACGAAGGCCGAGGAGATCGCCCTGCTGAAGAAGCTGCACCTGCCCCAGGAGCCGGGCACCCTGATCCAGTACGACAACGACGGCGTGTCGATCGACGCCAACCGTATCGTGCCGACGGCGCTCATGCCGGCCGGCACCTTCGCGTCGTATCACGCCTATCCTTATTACCCCGATTTCATGAACGTCGATCCGGGATATCTGGCCACCCGGGACGTCAAGGGCCCGAACGCGTATCTCGGGTACCTGCGCGATCTGAAGGCCCATCACAGCGGCATGCCGCTCCTCATCGCCGAGATCGGCGTGCCCACCAGCCGCGGCATCGCGCACCATCAGCCGCAGGGCTGGCACCATGGCGGCCACAACGAGGTGGAGCAGGGCGAGGTGGACGCCCGCCTGATGGAGACGATCCAGGAGGCGCGCGGCGCCGGCGGCATCCTGTTCGCCTGGCTCGACGAGTGGTTCAAGAAGAACTGGCTGGTGATCGCCTTCGAGGTCCCCTGGGAGAACAACAGGAACTGGCTCAACATCCTCGACCCCGAGCAGAACTACGGACTGACCGCGTACAAGCCGGGCACGGATGGCTGGAAGATCACGATCGACGGCGACGGCTCCGACTGGAAGGACATCCGGCCGATTGCCGGTGACGGCACCGGCCCGATCCGATCCCTGCGTGTCACGCACGACGAGGCGTACCTGTATCTGCGTCTCGACGTCGACCGGCTCGACTACCACGACACCCACTACCTCGTGGGGATCGACACCTACGGCGCGGCCGAAGGGGATCACCTGATGCCGTTCGGTCTCGGCCTGACCACGCCGACCGGGATGGAGTTCGCGGTGGATCTGGCGGGGCCGCTGGCGAGCCGGCTCCTGTGCGACGTTCCGTACGATCTGTACACCAACCGGTTCAACCGCCCGTGGAAGTCGTCCCCCAACGACGACGGGATATTCACCGAGATGCTCGCCGAGACGAGCCGCCGGCGTGTCGGGCGCGACGGGACGATCTTCCCGGCGGTGATCTACAGTCGCAGCCCGCTGCGCTACGGCACCATGGACCCCGATTCGCCCCGCTACGACGATCTCGCGGACTGGAACGACAACAAGGGCGAGGGGTTCATCGAGCTGCGTCTCGGATGGAACCTGCTCAACGTGACCGACCCCTCCACGCGTCAGGTGCTCGACGATCCGGTGCCACCGCGCGGCGGCGCCGGTCACACCACCACGGACGGATTCCGCTTCTACGTGGCCGCCTACCACGCGAGCGGCCCGAAGGTGGTGGCGACGCTGCCGGCGACCGGCGCCGGCGGGCGGCTCTCATCCGACCGAATCCCCTTCTACACGTGGGACGGCTGGCAGCAGCCTACCTCGCACAGCTATCTGAAGAAGAGCTACTTCATCCTCAAGGACCGTCTGGCGGCGTTGCAGCCCGCCGAAGGAGCGACCCGATGAAGCGCGCCGCGGCCCTGCTGCTGGCGTTGGTGTTCGCGGCTCTCGCCACACCGACCCCGTTGCGGGCGCAGGAGTCCGAGGCCGGAGCCGGCAGCCCCGAGGCGCGGGCCGACCGGCAGTTCGCGGAGGACGACTACGAGGCGGCCGAGGCATCCTACCGGGAGGCGCTGGCCGCCGAGCCCGGCAACGTGCACGTGCTGTCGCGTCTGGCGCTGCTGCTCACCTGGAAAGCGGAGTACCCCGAGGCGATACGTCTTTACCGGCAGGCGATCGGGATCGACGCCACCTCCATGGAGGCGCGCCGGGGGCTGGCGACCGCCTACACGTGGAGCGAGGATTACGGCCGCGCGATCGCCCTGTACCGCGAGCTACTCGGCGAGCGGCCCGGCGACCTGGGGCTGATGCTGGGGCTCGCGCAGGCGCAGGCCTGGTCGGGGCGGTTTGCCGAGGCAGCCCGCACGCTGCGCGATCTGCTTTCGAGGAATCCGTCCGACCGCGAGGCGCGGCTGCTGCTGGCGCACTGCCTGTACTGGGACGGCGACGCGGACGGGGCGGCGGTCGTGTACGAGGGGATGCTCGAGGAGAACCCGGACGATGTCGACGCGCTCGCCGGCCTCGGCCAGGCAAGGGCCTCGCAGGGGCGGCTCGAGGACTCGCTGACGGCGCTCGACAGGGCGCTCGCGATCGATCCCTCCAACCAGGAGGCCCTGGAGGGCCGGGCGCGGACCTATCAGTGGCAGGGACGCACCAGCGAGGCGCTCGCCGACGTGCGCCGCGCGCTGGCGCTGTATCCCGACGCCCGCGATGCGCGGCGGATCGGCCGCGACATCGCCGGCTCGCTTCGACCCTCGCTGCAGCTTTTCGGCACCACCACGCAGGACTCCGATGACAACGACCTGGCGACGTGGGGCGGCGTCTACACCCACCATCTCGGCCCGCGTGGCTACGTGGGAGGGAACTTTACCCACGCCCAGACGGACTATCTCGGCGAAGTCGCGAAGTACGACACCGTCCGGCTCACGGCGGGACGGCACTTCTCGCGGTTCTTCAGCCTGTACGGGGAGGCCGGCCCGGAGTGGACCTACGTCCCCGTCGACGAGACGTGGAGCCACTGGGCCGGCTCGCTCGTGTTCGAGGTAAACGGCGGCGACTGGTTCACGCTGGTCGGCTCGGCCTCCCAGGACCGCCTCGTGGGCACGACGCAGGCGTTTCAGAACGACGTCGGCATCCGGGCGGCCACGCTGACCACTCTGTTCGCCCCGCACGAGTCGCTCCAGCTCAGCCTCGTGGGCCAGAAGGCCACGTTCACCGACCGCGGCCCCATCGACAACCATCGCGACATGGTGACGGCGGGCGCCACCTGGCGGACACCGCTGTCGCGGCCGCATCTGTCGCTCAAGTACGACTTCCGCTGGATGCAGTACGACGAGACGCTCGATGAGGGGTATTTCAATCCCGGGCATTTCGTCTCGAACACGATCGGGTTCGACCTGTCGGATTCGATCGGCCGGCATTTCTACTGGGGCGGCGGCATGGACTACGGCTTCCAGCGCATCAACGACGGCGACGACGACACGGTGCTCGGCTACCGGCTGCTGGCCGGGCTCAACCTCGGCTCCAGCGTCTCGGCGGAGGCGTATTACGCCCACAGCGACCTCGCGCTGCAGTCGACCTCCGGTTTCACGAGCACGGAGGCCGGCGTGCGGCTCAAATTCAGATTCGGCTCGCCCCTCGGGCCGGCCGCGCCGCGCAAGGGCGCGGCTCCCGGACCGGGCGGCACCGCGGACTGAGAGGAGACGACAGGTGACACAGCAGCGGATCGTGGTGGCCGATGACGACCCGATCGTGGTCAAGTTCCTCACGGCGATATTCACGGACGAGGGTTTCGATGTCAAGAGCGCCGAGGACGGAGAGCAGGCGCTGCAGCTCATCCGTGAGACGCGGCCCGACCTCGTGATCCTGGATCTGGTCATGCCCTACCGCGACGGATTCGAGGTGTGCCAGCAGATGCGGGCCGGCGCGCAGACGCGCCGCATCCCGGTGATCATCCTCTCCATGAAGGAGAAGGAGCAGGACGCGCTGCGTGCGTTCGAGCTCGGCGCGGACGACTACATACGCAAGCCGTTCAACGCGCTGGAGCTGGTGGCGCGCGCGCGCAAGCTGATGAACGGCCGGCAAGGATGAAGGTGAACTGACGTGACGATGTTCGACTTCATGCAGGCGGGCGGCCCGATGTACCGGTTCGTGATGGCGCTGGTGATCGGCGTCGGCCTGCTGTTCGCCATCCTGATGACGATCATCGTCGTCAACAAGGCGTGGCGGCAGATCGACGATGCGAGGCTGCGGCGCAGACGCGCCGTCCTCGAGCCGGCCTTCTTCCGGTACGCCGTGGGAACGGACCCCATCGAGGACTACCTGCCGGGCCCCCTGCGCCGGGGCGAGAGGGTCCTGGTGGAGAACATCTTCTTCGAGCTGGGCCACGTCGTGAAGGGCAGCGTGCGGGACCGCGCCCGCGAGGCGTTCGAGCGGCTGGGTTTCGTCGATCACTATCTGGGGCGGCTGTCCAGCCGGCGCTGGTGGGCCCGCGCCGAGGCGGCGGAGAAGCTCGGCCTCATCGGCAGCCACGAGGCCACCAACGCGCTGATCCGCGCCATGGACGACCCGGTGCCCGAGGTGCGGGTCCGCGCGGCCCGCGCGCTCGGGAGCATCCGCACCGAGGAGGCGCTCGCGCCGCTCGTCGAGGCGCTGCGCGACCCGGGCCGCTGGTCGGCCATCCGCGTGGCCGGCATCCTGATCGGCGCGGGCGACGATGCCGTCGAGGTCCTCCTGCAGGCGTATCCGAGGCTGCCGCTGCACGCGCAGGTGTCCGCCATCGACATCTTCGGACGCATACGCAGCCTCAAGGCGGTGCCGCTGCTGAGAGATTCTTCTGAAGGGCCCCGAGCCGGACGTGCGCGCGCGCGCCGCCTTCGCGCTCGGCGCGGTGGGCGATCCCAACGCTGCCGGCTGGCTGACCGAGGCGCTCTCGGACCGCGCCTGGGCCGTCCGCGCGATGGCCGCCCGGGCGCTGGGTCGTCTCAAGGAGGAGGCGTCGATCGGACCGCTGTGCTCGGCCCTCGCGGACCAGCAGTGGTGGGTGCGCGCCAACGCCGCCGAAGCGCTCAAGAACAAGGGGCAGGTGGGGGTGCGGGCCCTCCTGGGGATGCTGGACGCGACCGACCCATACGCGGCGCAGCAGGCGGTCCAGATGCTGCAGGAATCGGGCGTCCTCGACGCCCTGATCGCCCAGCTCGCGTCGGCCGACGGCGAGCGGCGGCAGCAGGCGCTCGACGTGATGGCGAAGCTCGTGAAGCTGAAACGCACGGATCTTCTCACGGAGATGGCGCACAACCACCCCGAAGCGCCGATCCGGCAGCGGCTGGCGATCATCCTCGGGATCAGGCTGCGGCCCGAGTCGGCTGCATGAACGGCGTCATGAGGGAGGCGGCATGAGGGAGTTCCTGGTCCAGGCGATCACGATATTCAATGATTTCGTGCTCGTCTACTTTCTGAGCATCAACACCATCTACCTCTTCCTGTTCCTCGTGTCGCTGTACGAGGTGCTCAAGTTCATCAAGCGGACTTTCTTCTCCGATTACCGGGAGATCCTTCAGTCCGACATGACCTGGCCGATCAGCCTGCTGGTGCCGGCCCACAACGAGGAGAAGAACATCGTCGAGACGGTACGCTCGCTGCAGCTCGTCAACTACGGCGAGTTCGAGATCATCGTCATCAACGACGACTCCACGGACCGGACGCTCCGCAACCTGATCCAGGCGTTCGACCTGCGGCGCCTCGACAAGGTCTACCGCAAGTCGGTCCCGACCCGGGCGATCCGGGTGTGTACGGGTCGCTGACGCATCAGAACCTGCTGGTGATCGACAAGGAGCGCGGCGGCAAGGCCGACGCCCTCAACGCCGGGATCAACCTGTCACGCTATCCCCTCTTCTGCTCGGTCGACGCCGACTCGATCATCGAGGACCATGCGCTCCTGCGCGTGGTCAAGCCGTTCATGGAGCATCCGAACGAGATGGTGGCCGTCGGGGGCATCGTCCGGATCGCCAACGGCTGCGAGGTGCACGAGGGCCGCGTCTCGAAGATCGACATGCCGCCGAAGGCGCTGCCCATCTTCCAGGTCGTCGAGTACCTGCGCGCCTTCCTGACCGGCCGCATCGGGTGGAGCGTGATGCGCTCGCTGCTCATCATCTCCGGCGCGTTCGGGCTGTACAAGAAGTCCGAGGTGATCGAGGTCGGCGGATACGACTCGGAGTCGGACACCGAGGACCTCGAGCTGGTCGTCCGGCTGCACGAGAACTGCCGCCGCAAGCGGATGAAGTACCGGATCGTCTTCGTGCCCGACCCGGTCTGCTGGACCGAGGTGCCCACCACCTTCCAGATCCTCAGACGCCAGCGCAACCGGTGGCACCGCGGGCTGCTGCAGAGCCTCTGGCGGCACAAGAAGATGATGTTCAACCCGAGGTACGGGGTGATCGGGCTGTTCACGTTCCCCTACTTCGTCTTCTTCGAGATGTTCGGGCCGTTCATCGAGCTGACCGGCTACATCACGGTGCCGCTCGCCTGGATGCTGGGGATCCTCGACCTGCATTTCTTCCTGCTGTTCCTGACACTCGCGGTGCTGTACGGAGTGTTTCTGTCGGTGGCCGCCATCCTGCTGGAGGAGATCTCGTTTCGGCGCTACCCGGGCTGGCTCGATCTGGCGCGGCTGGTGTTCTACGGCATCCTGGAGAACTTCGGGTACCGGCAGATTCTGAGCGTCTTCAAGGTAAAGGCTTTCTGGGACTTCGTGCGGCGGCGGCGCGGCTGGGGCGACATGAAGCGGCGCGGGTTCGTCAAGCGCGCCCGCACGGCGGACGCGCGCGAGGGCGCCGCCCCCGCGCGCTGATCCGCCCTGCCCGCTCACTCCGGATGTCCCCGCGCCCGCGGGCAAACCCTCCCATACTCCCCGGCGAACGCGACCCTGCCCCGCTCACTCCGGATGTCCCCGCGCCCGCGGGCAAACCCTCCCATACTCCCCGGCGAACGCGACCCTGCCCGCTCACTCCGGATGTCCCCGCGCCCGCGGGAGAACACACGCCTCGGCACGGCTCGGCGACCGCCCGGCGGTCGTCTCGCCTCAGCATCCGCTCGACCACGCGCGCCCGGCGCGCGTCCCGGCCTCGCTCCTGATCGGCCTCCGTCGGCGTGTTTCCGCGCGGGCGCGGCCGGCGAGGGAGAGGGCAGGTGCGCGGCGCCGTCGGGCGGGCGAACGGACCCACCCGAGGGACCTCTCGGACTGAGCCGGTTGCCGCGCCGGGCGCGGCGGCGAGGGAGAGGGAGGTGGGCGCGCCGCTCGGGCGGCGCGCAACACCGACCCGAGGGGGGTCGCATTCGCCGGGGAGAGACCGGCGTACCGGCGCGTGTTTCCCGCGGGCGCCCGTCGCAGGCGCGCTGACGACCCGGCGAACGGACCCACCCGAGGGACCTCTCGGACTGAGCCGGTTGCCGCGCCGGGCGCGGCGGCGAGGGAGAGGGAGGTGGGCGCGCCGCTCGGGCGGCGCGCAACACCGACCCGAGGGGGGTCGCGTTCGCCGGGGAGTGGGAGGCCCCGGCGTGGGTTATCCCGCGGGCGCGGGGGAGCTCCGGGTTACGGGGCGGACGGGGTCAGGAGCACGGACGCCGGCGGGGTGACGTCGTAGCGGACGCGGCGCGCGCCCGGGTCACCCACGGCGGTCAGCACGGTGACCGTCCCGTCGGGCGCGGTGACCGCGACGCGGGTCCAGCCGCCCGGCACCTCGGTCTCCACGGTCAGCGGCGGGCCGCCCGCGGGCCCGTCGATACGCACGGTGATCCCGTCGTCGCCGGTGACGCTCGACCGCACCGACGATGCGTCGCGCGCCTCGACGTAGCGGGCCACCACGCCGAACGGGGCCACCCAGAGATTGTCGCCCGCCTCGGCCAGCCTCTCCACGAGGCTGACGTAGCGGGCCAGAGGCACCGGCTCCCACCCTTCCTGCGTGGGAGGGAAGGTGTGCTGAGGATTGTGTATCCCGTGCACGCCGACCACGAGCCAGCCCCCCTCCTGCAGCACGTCGTCGACCCACCCCGTCATCTCGTCGAGCGGCGTGGCCGACAGCGGATGCCGCGAGCGCACCTGGTACATGTCCGCCGGGGTCACGGGGTTGGTGGTGTTGCCGCCGGTGCGGGCGGCGACGTACCCGGCGGCCTCGGCCGCACGGCCGATCGCGTCGGTCGAGACCGAGAACGGATAGGCGAACACGTCACCCTGTTCCGGCCCGAGAACGTCCCTGATTCGCCGGCGCGACCATTCGAGTTCCTCGGTGAGCCCTCGCCGGTCCACCTCGGCGAGCGAGACGTGAGTGAGCCCGTGGGATCCGATCTCGTGACCCGCCCCGGCCACCGACTTCCACCGGTCCCAGAGAATCCTCCTGGTCGAGCCACTGGGTGACCACGAAGAAGGTGCCATGGAATCCGTGCGACTCCAGAAGCGGTGCCATGTAACGCCACTGGTTCGCGTAGCCGTCGTCCATCGTGACGCTCACGGCGGCGGCCGCTCCCCCTCTCCAGGAGAGAATCGCCGTGCCGCCCGCGGGGCCCGCCTGCGGCCCGGCGCACCCGCTCATGACGACCAGCGCCGCGGCGGACATCCAGACATGAGCCCTCATCTCAGCCTCCCGCGTTCCCGGGTCCCATGAGCGCGTTCGTGGCGCCGGCCGGGGTTGAAGACAAAGATAATACTCCTCGGCGGACACGCACGCCGCAGGGCGAGGGCGTACGGCATGTGTTACCATTCGCCCGACGTGAATCGTGTGAAACCCTTGGAGGGAAAGGAAATGTCCGCGCGAAACCTGGCACTCGCCACCTCCCTGCTCCTGTTCGGCACCCTGCTCGCGGCACCCCAGGAGGGCAGGCCCTCCGGCCCGGCCGGGGCGGAGCCGGTGGTGCCGAAGACGAGGAAATTCAACGTCGTCATGCGTTTCGCCTACAACAACATCCCCAAGAACATCCAGGGAATGCAGTACTGGTTCCCTCTTCCCATCCAGAACGACCACCAGCAGATCCACAACCAGTTCAGCCATGCGCCGTACACCTCCGAGGTCAACACCGCGCCCGACACCGGCAACGTCATCATGCACATGGAGGGCACCGCCCGCGGCGGCGTGCCGATGCAGGTGAAGATCTCCTTCGACGCGGAGCGGATTGAGGATCTGCGAAACACGTTCGAGCCCCCTGCGGATTCCCCGTCCAAGGACGAGGAGAAGAAGGTCATGGAGCGCTGGCTGCAGCCTTCCACCGTCATGGTGATCGACAAGAAGGTGCGCTCGAAGGCCTCGAAGATCGTCTCGGGCAAGAAGATGCCGCTCGACAAGGCGCGCGCGATCTACGACTGGGTGGTCGACAACCTGACCTATCTCGAGAATGCCGCATCGGCGCCCGGCGCCGGCTTCGGCAACCTCGCCTTCGTCCTCGACAAGCTCGAGGGAAACTCGATGGATTTCTCCGCGGCGTTCGTGGGGCTGTGCCGGGCCGAGGGCATCCCGGCGCGTTCGATCATCGGCTTCAGGATCCCGAAGACGCCGGACACGGGCGTCATCAAGGACTACCACGGGTGGGCGGAGTTCTACCTCCAGGGGATCGGCTGGATCCCGGTCGACCCGGCGGCGGGCAAGCGGACACCCGCGCGTCGCAAGTACTACTTCGGCGCGCTCGATCCGGATCGGCTGGCCATCTCCATCGGGCGTGACATCGTGCTGATCCCGCCGCAGGCGGGCGACCCGCTCAACTACCTCGTCAATCCCTACTGGGAGGGCGACACGAAGCCGATGCCCACCCCCTACGTCGAGATCAAGTACACCAACCTGGAGAAGATCCCGGAAGGGCTGCCCGATGAGGCGGTCCCGATTGGGGGGCAGACCGTGCTTCCACCCGCGGGCGGCGGGGGCCGGTAGCCCCGGCATGCCCGCACGGGCAGGCTGGATCGACATCACCGTCGCCGTCAGGAACGGGATGCGCACCTACCCCGGCGACCCCGAGGTCCGCGTCGAGCGCGTTCTGGACACGCGCCGCGGCGCCCCGGCGAACGTCTCCTCTCTCAGGCTCGGCACCCACACCGGCACCCACGTCGATGCCGCCTGCCATCTGGCCGGTCTGCGCGGCGGTGTCGAGGCGCTGCCGCCGCCCGCCCTGGTCGGGGCGGCGCGAGTCGTGCAGTCGGGGCGGCGCCGGCTCCGCGCGGCCGATCTGCCCGCCTTCGGGCGCGCGCGGCGGCTGCTCTTCCGGGGTGGATCGGTGCTGCTGCCCGAGGCGGCGCGTCGCCTCGTGGACGCGGGGGTGTGCCTGGTGGGCACCGACGGGATGTCGATCGATCCGGAGGATGCGGTGGAGCTTCCCGCCCATCGGGTGCTGCTCACGGCCGGCGTGGTGCTGATCGAGAACCTCGATCTGTCGGCCACCCCGCCGGGCCGGTACGACATGATCGCGCTGCCGCTTCTCGTCGCCGGGGCCGACGGCGCCCCGGTGCGGGCCCTGCTCCGACGGCGTGCCGCGGCTCAGCGCAGAAAGTAGACGAGGACCACGATCCCGAGAGCGATCCGGTACCAGCCGAACGGGCGGAAGTCGTGCCGCGAGACGTACCGGATGAAGGCGCGCACGGCGACGAGCGCCGAGAAGAACGCCACCACGAAGCCGATGGCGATCATCCCCAGATCGTCCGCCGTGAGGCTGGCCCACGACTTGTAGAGATCGTACACGGTGGCCGCCATCATGGTCGGGATCGCCAGGTAGAACGAGAACTCCGTGGCGGTGCGGCGATCGAGACCGGCCACCATCCCCCCCATGATGGTGGCCGCCGCGCGCGAGACCCCGGGGAAGAGCGACAGGGTCTGCGCAAGACCCACCCAGAGCGCTTTCGTCTTCGGGATCTCCATCAGCGACGAGGTGGTGAACCGGGGCGCGTGGCGCTCGATCAGCAGCATCACGACCCCGCCTCCCGCGAGCGCGGCCGCCACCGTCACCGGCCCGAAGAGGTACTCGTGGATTGCGTGGTGCAGGAGCAGCCCCGCCACGGCCGCGGGCACGAACGCGATGGCCAGGTTGACAGCGAGCGCCCGAGCCGCCGGGTCGTCCCGCAGCCCCACGGCGCCGGCGGTCACCTCGACGAGGTGGCGGCGGTACTCCCACACTATCGCGAGAATCGCCCCGAGCTGGATGAAGATCTCGAAGGTGGCCGCGTTGTCGCCGGTGAAGCCGAGCAGATGCCCGGCCACGATCAGATGCCCGGTGGAGGAGATCGGCAGGAACTCCGTGATCCCCTCGACCAGCCCCAGGATGATCGCGATGATGATCACAGCAGGTACTTGATGACCATGAACCCGCCGAACAGCAGGATCACGAAGAGGATCGAGAGCAGGTTGAAATACTTGTCGATGAACCGCTTGACCGGCTCGCCGAACCACATCAGCAGCCCCGACACGATGAAGAATCGCGCGGAACGGGAGACGGCGGAGGCCACGAGGAAGATCGGCAGCGAGATCTCGAACACGCCCGCGGCGATCGTGAAGACCTTGTACGGGATCGGGGTGAATCCCGCCGCAAACACGGCCCAGAAGGCGTACCGCTCGTACAGCGCCGCCACCCTGTTGAACACCGCCTCGCTGAAGACATAGGTGAAGAAGAACTGCTGCACCTCGGTCCAGACGAACCAGCCGATGGCGTAGCCGGCCAGCCCTCCGAGCACCGATCCGAGCGAGCAGATCAGGGCGTAGCTGAGGGCCCGCGCCGGTGCGGACAGAGACAACGCGATCAGCAGGACGTCGGGCGGCACCGGGAAGAACGACGACTCCGCGAAGGCCAGCATGAAGAGCGCCCGGCTCGCGTGCGGCGAGCGCTCGAAGTGCAGAACCCAGTCATACAGGCTGCGCGCCCACTTCATGTCTGATCCAGACGGCTGACACGGCCGGTCACCGCGGACGTGAACCCCTTGAGGGACATCATCGCGGGCAGCAGCGTGAGCGCGGTGATGAGGCAGGCCGCGCTGCCCACCATCGAGATGATGCCGACGCTGCGCAGGCCCGGGTAGTTCGACAGGGCCAGAGACCCGAATCCTACCAGGTTGGTCATGGCGGCCATCGCCACACCCTTGCCGGTCTCCATGACGCCGTTGTCCACGACGCCGCCGTTGAGACACATCCGGTGGATGAGATGGATCCCGTAGTCGACGCCCACGCCGAGGATCATCGTGGCCACGAAGCAGTTGACGAAATTCATCTCCACGCCGGTCAGGCTCATCACGCCCAGCATCCAGACCACGCCGGTGAGGACCTGCAGGTTCGCGAGCAGCATCAGTCTCATCGACCGGAAATCGAGCCAGAGCAGGATACTCACGAGAATCAGCCCGACGCCGATCGCCAGCTTGGCGTCGTGCGCGAAGATTTCCCTCAGCCGCTTGCTCACCACATTGATGCCGGTCACCGTGACGTCCGGATCGCCTCCCTGCAGCGCCTCCACCAGGCCGGGCGGCGCCTCGCGGCGCCACTTCCCCTCGGCGAGGAACAGATAGACGGCGGCCCGGTACGTCACCTGTCCCTCCGATTCGGACTTCTTCACGTAGCGCGACAGCACGCTCGACAGCTTGCTTGTCTGGATGTCCGACAGGCTCAGCGGCTTCTTGCGGGCGAGCACCGCGCGGAAGTCGGCGAGATAGTCGTCGAAGGCGTCCGACTTGAAGCCGGATTCCTCGAGGGACTTGCGGAAGGTCGACTCGACGCGGGCGGCGTTGAACGCCTCGTCGCTGCCCGAGTTGAGCGCCTTGATCACCTCCTCCTGCCGCGAGGGCGCGGGCAGGTAGGTCAGGATCGAGTCGGTGCCGCGGAGCATGCCCGAGTCGAGATACGGCTGCGCCCGGTTCAGCACCGAGCGGACCTTCTCCACGGCGTCGTCCACCGAAGGCGATTCCACGATCGCGATCATGAAGTTGAGATCGCCGCCGAACTTCTCCGCGAGCTTCTCCTGCGCCAGCGCGCCCTTGTTGTAGGGAGAGCGCAGGTCGCGGATGCTGTCCGAGAAGCCGACATTCCAGGCCGCCACGCCGGCGAGCACGGTCACGCCGGCGAGCACCGACAGCGCCGCCACGGGCCGCTTGACCGAGAGCGGGATCAGCCATTCGAAGCCGAACGACTGGATGTGCAGCTTCCTGAGCAGATCCTTGCGGCGGGGCCGTCCTTCGTTCCACTGGATCATGGCCGGCAGCAGGAAGAGGATCGCCACCATGCTGAGCAGGATCCCGGTGCCGATCAGAAAGCCCAGCTCCCACAGCCCCCGGAACTTCGTCACGCACATGGCGTAGAAGGTGCCCGCGGATGTGATCGCCCCGGTGAACATGCCGAGCGCCCCCTCCCCCATCATCCGGCGGCTCGCCTCGGCGAGCGAGAGGCCCTGCTGCCGCTCCTCCACGTATCGCGCGTACATGACCACCGTGAAGTCGGTCCCGAGCCCCATCACCATGGCCACGAATCCGGAGGAGGCCGAGTTGAGGTGGCCGAACACGAGGTAGGCCACGGCGAAGGTGAGCACCTGCCCCACCATCAGAGGGACGCTGCTGTACAGCAGCGCGCCGAACCGGCGGTATCCGATCCAGTACAGGGCGAGGACGCCGACGAAGGAGATGACGGCGGTCAGCTTCATGTCCGACTTGATCAGGTTCGAGTCGTAAAGGGCGACGATGTACGAGCCGGCGTAGTCGAGGGTCACCTTGTCGACGCCGGCGGGGCCGCCCTCCTCCATCAGCTCGCGGCGGGTCTCATCCTCGGCCTGGTGCAGACCGGCCACCAGCTTCGCCGTGAACCCGAGGTTCTGCGCGGGCCGGTCCGGCTTCACCAGAACGAGCAGCGTGCTGTCGTCCTGCGACATGAAGTAGCCGTCGCCACGCGGGTTCAGACGCAGCGCCCCCTGGCCCTTCAGCAGACGGCCCCACAGCAGCGGGCCGATTCCGAACGGGTCGTTGCGGACGATGTCCTTCATGAAGGTGGACGACGGATTTTCTAGGATACGGCGGTTCTCGGCGACCTGCTCGTGTATCGCCTTGTCGCTGAGCTTCTCCCTCAGCTTCGGGATATCTTCGGGCGGCAGGAACAGCAGGGCGTACTTGCGGAAGAGGGCGAGCAGCTCGCCGCTGCCGCCGAGGCGGTACTCGACCTGCTGCACGCCGTCGAGCTCGCCCACCTTCTCGGCAAAGATGTCCGCGAAATCGGTGTACTCGTCGGCGGTGTGGCCCGGCGGGGCTTCGATCATCACCCCGATGAAGTCGGCGCCCCCGAACTCCTGCAGCGATGTCTTGAAGGCGTCCACGGCGCGGTCGCCCCGGGGCACAAGCGCCAGGATGTCGGTGTCGAGGCGGATGTGGCTGCCGAGCCAGACCCCGACGCACATCACGGCGAAGCTCATCAGGAAGACGAGGGTGTAGTGCCTCCGCGAGAACTCCTCGATGGAGAGAAAGAGACCCTGTCTGTTTTCCTGGGAGCCGATCGGCATCGGGAGCTGCGCATCCTCGCGGAGAGGCCTGAACCGCTGAAAATGGTTGAGGTTATCGGCGCGCGGCGCGCGATGTCAAGCCAGGCGGGACCGCCGGCCGGGGCGGCGGCGCCGGCGTTGACTTTCGTTTTATTTTCCATATACTCCGGGAATGACTCTGCCGTCCCGCATGATGCTCTCGCTCGCCGCGTCACGAACCGCAACTCCTGTGCGGATCGAGGGGCGCGCCTGCGCGGTTGCCGGCGCGGAACCGGTATTTCTCCGTGGCGCGGGGATCGCTGGCGAGCCGCTCCGGGGCACGTTACGATCGTCGTGTCCGGTGGAGACTCCCGATGCCGCGTGATCCGTTGCAGGAGATCCCGGGTGTCGGCCCGAGTATCGCCGTCGATCTGAGGGATCTCGGCATTCGCCGTGTCTCCGACCTCTCGGGCCGGGACCCGCAGAGACTCTACGAGAAGCTCTGCGCGCTGCGTGGCACGCACATCGACCGGTGCGTGCTGTACGTCTTTCGCTGCGCTGTCTATTACGCCGGCCGCAAACGCCACGACCCGGAGCGGCTCAAGTGGTGGAACTGGTCGGATGCGAGGAGAAAGCCATGACCACCGAACGTATCGGTTTCGAGGTGAGCATCGACGCTCCGTACGAGGGCGCGATAGAGAAGGTGACGGCGGCGCTGAAGGCGGAAGGATTCGGTATCCTGACGCGGATCGACGTGCGCGCCACCCTGAAGGAGAAGCTGGGCGAGGAGTTCCGCCCTTACGTCATCCTCGGGGCATGCAACCCGCCTCTGGCGCATCGCGCCCTGTCTCACGACGGGCGCGTGGGAGTGCTTCTTCCGTGCAATGTCACCGTGGAGACGACACCGCAGGGCGGCACCCTGGTCCGGATCGGCAACCCCGATGTGATGCTGGGGGTCGGCGACCTGGCCCGGGATACCGTCCTGCTGGACGTCGCCCGCGAGGCGCGCGAGAAGCTCGAGCGCGTCGCTCGGGCGCTGCAGAAGGCCTGATCTCCTATTCCGGCTGCCAGCGTGGCACGCGGCCCGGCGTCCAGGGCGCTCCGGCGGCGTCCGCCCGCCGCTCGAGTCCCGCGAGGTCCGTCTCGATCAGCTCCTTCAGCTTCGGCAGCAGCTCGCCGAACTGCTGCGCGGCGATCCGGTAAGCCTCGCGCTGTGTCTGCGTCGGCTCCGATGTCGAGGTCCAGTGCCCGTAGACGATGCCCTGCACCCGCTCGACGATCGACGGCGGCGTGGGCTCGTTGCGGCGGGCGATGGTCGAGTCGCCGGAAAGCGTCGTCACCAGGTCCTTGAGGCGGGCCTCGATCCGGCGCGCCTGCTCGGACAGCGCCGCGTCGGCCTCCGGTGTATCCAGCAACGCCTTCTCGATGTAGTCGAGCCGGGTCTGCGCCTCCTTCGCCGCCCGCACCGAACCGAGCACGGCGCGCTGCAGGCGGGCCGTCTTGCGCTCCATCGCCTCGAGCGCCTCCCGGTCCCGCGTCGGCAGCGTCGTGATGTTCAGCGGCACGGCCTCGAAGCGCTGCGCCTCCCCGATCGGCGTCACCTCGCCGCGCACCCGCCTGGCCATGCTCACCGTGTAGGTGCCGGGCGCGGCGAGCGGTCCGAGCGGCCGGTCCACGAACGGATTGTCGTCAGGCGGCGGCTTGAGCTCGGTGGGATTGGACGGCGGGTATCTCAGGTCCCAGGCCACCCGGTGGAAGCCGGCCGTCACCGGCCCTTCGATCCGCTGGACCACGCCTCCGTCCTGATCGGAGACGGTCAGGATGATGGTGGGCGGCTCCTCGCGGTCCTCGGCGCGCAGCTCGTCCCACGAGGGATAGAAGACGTCGCCCCCCTTCTCGGCGATCTTCCTCTCTTTCTCCTGACGCTCCTTCTTCAGGGTCCTGATCTCGTCGGCGAGATAATACGTGAACACCGCGCCGAACGGGGGGTTCGGGGCCACGTAGAAGTCGTCCCCCTGGAAGCTCTTGTCCTTGAGTCCGAGCGGGGACGACTGCATGTACATCACCGCGTCGCGCGGGTCGAACAGCGTCGCCCCGCTGCTGAGCATCTCGTTGGTCACCCTTCTGAGCGGCGAGTAGTCGTCCAGGATGTAGAACCCGCGTCCGAAGGTCGCCGCGACCAGGTCGTTCTCGCGACGCTGCAGGACGATGTCCCGCACGGCGATCACGGGCATGCCTCCCTTGAGCTGGGTCCAGCGGCCGCCGTCGTCCACGGTGAAGAACAGCCCGTACTCGGTGCCCGCGAAGAGCAGGTCGGCGTTGACGTGGTCCTCGGCCAGCGCGTACACCGTTCCCCGCTCAGGCAGGTTCGAGGTGATCGAGCTCCAGGTCCGGCCCCGGTCGGTGCTCTTCAGCACGTACGGCTTGAAGTCTCCCATCTTGTGGTTGTCGAAGGCGGCATAGACCGTGCCGGCGTCGTGGCGTGACGCCTCCACCTTCGAGACATAGCTCATCTCGGGGACACCACGGAACTGGTCGATCTTCCTCCAGGTCGCCCCGCCGTCCTCGGTCACCTGGATCAGCCCGTCGTCGGTGCCGGCATAGATGAGCCCCTCCTCGAGTGGCGATTCCGAGAGAGTGACGATGTTGCCGTAGAACGACGTGGAGGCGTTCTTCGCCACGGCGTCCACGCTCCACACCCGTCCCATCACCTTCAGCTTGTTGCGGTCGATCTGCCGCGTCAGGTCGGGGCTGACGGCCCGCCAGGTGTCGCCGCGATCGTCGCTGCGGAACAGGATGTTGGCGCCGTAGTACAGCCTCGTGTGGGAGTGCGGGCTGATGATGAGGGGCGAGTCCCAGTTCCACCGGAGCGCGGGCTCCCCCGCTCCGGGTTGCGGCTGCAGGTCGATGTTCTCGCCCGACGCCCGGTCGTACCGCGACAGGACGCCGTACTGGAGGATCGAGTAGACGATGTTGGGGTCCTCGGGGTCGACCTGGGTCTGGAAGCCGTCGCCGCCCAGCGTCACGTACCAGTCCGAGTTCATGATCCCCTGGTTGGTGATGGTGCGTGACGGTCCGCCCAGGGTGTTGTTGTCCTGGGTGCCGCCGTAGACATGGTAGAACGGGGTGTCGGTGTCCACTGCAGCCTTGTAGAACTGGGTCACCGGGAGATTGGAGAAGAAGTGCCATGTCGCGCCCCGATCCCGGCTCTCGTACAGGCCGCCGTCGCAGCCGGCGATCAGGTGCTCGGTGTTGCCGGGATCGATCCAGATCACGTGGTTGTCGACGTGCTTGGCCTTCTCCCCCACCTTGCGGAACGTCTTGCCGCCGTCGTCGGTCACCTTCATCCAGGTGTCCATCGAATAGACCCGGTCGACGTCCTTCGGGTCGGCGAAGATCTCGTTGTAGTACTGCGGGCTGTCCGAGACCTCGTCGCTCATCTTGGCGAACGAGCCGCCCCCGTCCGCGGAGCGGAAGAAGCCACCCTCCTTGTCGGCCGCCTCGACGATCGCGTACAGCACGTCGGGGTCGGCCGGCGAGAGCGCCAGCCCTATCCGGCCCAGGTCCACCTTCTTGGGCAGACCGTTCTCGAGCTTCTGCCACGTCGCGCCCGCGTCGGTCGACTTCCAGATCGCCGACTCGGGCCCGCCGTCGATCAGCGTCCAGACGCGCCGGAACCGCTGGTAGGTGGCGGCGAACAGCACGTCCGGGTTGCGCGGGTCCATCACGAGGTCCGTCACGCCGGTGTACTCGCCGGCGGCCAGGACCTGCTTCCACACCTTGCCGCCGTCGGTCGTCTTGTACAGGCCCCGGTCTCCGCCCGCCGACCACAGCGGCCCCTGCGCCGCCGCGTACACGACGTCGCCGTCGCGCGGGTCGACCAGGATCTTCGCGACGTGCTCGGAGGCCTTCAGGCCGACGTTCTTCCAGGTGTTGCCGCCGTCGGTCGACTTGTAGACGCCGTCGCCGTAGGAGACGCTGCGCTGGCTGTTGTTCTCACCCGTGCCGACCCATACCACGAGCGGGTCGGTCGGATCGATGGTGACGCACCCGATCGAGTAGGACCCTTCGCTGTCGAAGATCGGGCTCCAGGTGGTGCCGGCGTTCGTGGTCTTCCAGACACCTCCCGAGGCGGTCGCCACGTACCAGGTGTCGGCATGACCCGGATGCACGGCGAGGTCGCTGACGCGCCCCGAGGTGACAGCCGGCCCGATGCCACGCAGCGCGAGACCGGTGAACTTGGACGCCTCGAAGGGGCTTCCTTCATCCGTCTTCTTGGTTGTCGCGGCCGGCGAGACGGCGAGGCTCGACAGCACAATCAGGGCGATCAGCAGACAGCGTTTCATGAGATCTCTCCCGCTTCGACAGGTTGGTGTAAGGGCGTCCTGGCAACTCCCCGGGTGTGAAGCCCCTATTTTACAGGAAACCGCCGGGGGGCACCGGGGCCTCGCCGGACGGGCGGTTCGTGAAGGCCAGCGCCGCCTCGCGCCCGCGCGCGACGTCCACCGCCAGCAGCAGCGCCAGACCGGCGGCGAAGAACACGAGCACCGAGAGGATGGCCATCCGCTGGCTGCCCGACCCGCGCGCCACTATGCCGTACACCACCGGCCCGAGCAGCGCGGAGAACTTGCCGCACACGGCGAAGAAGCCGTAGAACTCGGCGTCGTGCCCCTCGGGGATGAAAAGGCGCATCAGCCCCCGGCTCGCGGCCTGGTTGGACCCCAGCCCGAGGCCTGCCACCACCGCGATGACCCAGAACTGCGTCTTGGTCGACGTGAGAAACGCCGAGGTCACCACCCCGCACCAGAGGACGAGCGTCATCACGATGGTGGGCTTGGGACCGATCCGGTCGGTCAGGTGCCCGAACAGGATCGACCCGACCAGGGCGCTCACCTGCACCGCCATGAAGAGATAGACCGTCTCCCCCATCGAGAAGTTCAGCACCGACACCGCGTAGATGCTCGAGAAGTAGATCACCGTCTCGATCCCGTCGTTGTAGACGAGGAAGGCCGCGAGGAACCGCACGAGGTCGCGCAGGCGCCGCACCTTCGTCAGCGTGCCCGCCAGCCGCCCATAGCCGATCCGCGCGAGGGCTCCCCACCCGACGCGCGGCCCCGGCTCGGCGCGCTCCTTCAGCCAGAGGAAGATCGGCAGCGAGAACAGGGCGAAGAAGCCGGCCGTCACCAGAAACGAGGAGCGGAAGGAGACCTCGTTGGCGGGGCCGAATCCTCCCCTCAGCAGCGGCAGGCAGACGGCCAGTGCGATCAGCCCGCCGGCGTATCCCAGCGCGTACCCGTATCCAGAGACCCGCCCCACGTTGGAGCCGGTGGTGATCTCGGGCAGAAAGCCGTTGTAGATCCCGTTGCCGCCCGCGAAGCCGATGTTGGCCAGCACGAACAGCAGGGTGCCCGCGATGATGTCGCCGGCTCCCACGAAGAACAGCCCGGCGGTGCACGCGACGCACAAAACGGTGAAGAAGAGCAGCCAGGTCTTCTTCGAGCCTGAGTAGTCGGCGATCGCCCCGACCAGAGGCGAAGCCAGGCCCACCGCGATCATCGAGGCGCTGATCGCGAGACTCCACGTGAGGCTCGCTGCCGGCCCGCCACCCGCCACCACGTTGGTGAAGTAGACGGCGTAGGCGACCGTGGTGATCAGCGTCGGGAAAGCGGAGTTGGCGAAGTCGTAGAAGCACCAGCTCCAGAGCTCGAGCGATGCCGGCCGCCGGCCGGCGGGGCCCTGCGGGGGATGGCCGGTCGTCGTCATCTGCCGGCCATCCCCGGCGGCATCACTGCTGTGCGGGTCCGGCAGGTACGGCCACCGCCTCGTCGAGCTTGATCTCGAACGGGGTATCGGGCGCCAGCTCCACCTGCGCCCCTTCCTTGGTCAGCACGACGGCCGTGCCGACGCCGCCGCCGATGATGCTGCCGATCACGGCGCCCTTGGTGTCCTTGCCGAGAATCCGGCCGAGCAGGGCTCCGCCGGCGGCCGCGCCACCGATCACCGCCGCGTTGCGCTTCTTCTTGCTCTCGGTGACCTCCTGGAAGGTCCCCACGATGTTCGTCGTGTATCCGGCGGGCAGCTGCAGGACGTTGAACGCGATGCCGAGCTTCGCCTTGCCGGCGCCGTGCTTGGCGGCGGCCACTTCGGTCACGGTTCCCTCGACCTTCGACCCGGCGGGGATCAGCTCCTCACCGCCCACCACAATCGGCTGCACCACCGTCGCAGTGACCGTGTCACCCACCACAGCGGTCTTGGAGCTGATGGCCTCGTCGAGCGCCATCGTCAGGACCGTCTCGGCCGGCACACTGGACATCGCCACCTTCATCGGCTCGGGTGGCGGTGGCGCCTGCTGCATGGGCTGCTGCTGCGCCACGGCCGGCTTCGGACGCGGGGCGGGCGGAGGCACGGGCGTCGGCTGCTGCTGAGTCTGGGCGGGAGCCGACGCGGGCGGCGTCTGCTGCGCGGAATCCGCGGCCACGGGCTGCTCGTCGGCGGCGGGCATCGTCGACTCGGCCTGCTGCGCGCCCCCGCCGCAGGCGGCGAGCAGGAACAGCAGGGTGGTTGCTGGTGCCAGGTACCTCGGGTTCATGGAAGTCCTCCTCGGGATGGGGTCTCGTCCGGAACGGAACGCTCCGGGTGCAGGGCGACCAGAGCATACCATGACCCGATCGCCTCGCGCAGCAGAGGCAACACCGTTCAGTCGCGCCCGGGGATCCCCGGCTCGGTCATGCGGAACGGGTCGAGGACCTCGAGAAGCTCCTCCTCGCTCATCAGGCCCTTCTCGCGGACCACCTCGGGGATCGTCCTTCCCGTGGCGAGCGCCTCCTTGACCACCTCCGCCCCCTTCGCGTAGCCGATGTACGGGTTCAGCGCCGTCACGATCGAGGGGGACAGCTCGGCGAGACGCCGCAGCCGTTTCTCGTCGCAGGTGATCCCCTCGATGCACCGTGCTGTCAGCACCGCGAGGGCGTTGCCGAGGATCTCGAACGACGCGAGCACGTTGTAGGACATCGCCGGCATCATGACGTTGAGCTCGAGCTGGCCGGCCTGCGCCGCGAGATCCACCACCGACGCGTTGCCCACCACCTGGAAGGCCACCATCGCGGCCATCTCGAGGATCGCCGGGTTGACCTTGCCCGGCATGATCGAGGAGCCGGGCTGCACAGCCGGCAGGGTCAGCTCCGCCAGCCCGGTGAGAGGCCCCGAGGCGAGCAGACGCAGGTCGTTCGTGATCCGGATGACCTCCAGCGCGATCAGCCGCAGCGCCGCGGCGACGCCGGCGATCGGCAGGTTCGACTGCATCGCTTCGCGCATGTCGGGGCTCGGCGTCAGCGGCAGCCCGGTCAGCCCGGCGAGCCGCCGGATCGCCTCCTCGCGGTACCCGGGGGCCGTGTTCAGCCCCGTGCCGGCCGCGGTCCCGCCGAGTCCCAGTTCCGCGGCCTGCGCGCACGCGTCGGCCAGCACGCGCCGCCCGCGGCCGATGGCCCGCGCCCACGCGGCGAACTCCTGCCCGAGGCGGATCGGCACGGCATCCTGCAGGTGCGTGCGCCCCGACTTGAGCACCCGGTCGAACTCGGCGGCCTTCGCGTCGAGCGCCCCCTCCAGCGCCTCCAGCACGGGCGCCAGGTCGCGGGCGGCCAGCAGCGCCGAGACCCGCATGGCCGTCGGGTAGGTGTCGTTGGTGGACTGCCCGAAGTTGACGTGATCGTTCGGGTGCACCATCGTGTAGTCGCCGCGCCGCCCGCCCAGGATCTCGATCGCGCGGTTGGCCAGCACCTCGTTGGTGTTCATGTGCTGGGACACGCCGGCGCCCGCCTGGAACACGTCCACGACGAACTGGTCGCGCCACTTGCCGGCGAGCACCTCGTCGCACGCGGCGGCGATCGCGTCGGCGATCCTCGCCTCCACCGCACCGGCGTCGCGGTTGGCCAGCGCCGAGGCCTTCTTCTGATAGGCATAGGCGTCGATGAGACGCGGGTGGACCCTCAGCCCGCTGATCGGATAGTTCTCCACCGCCCGCATCGTCTGGATGCCGTAGAGCGCCTCCGCCGGGACGCGCATCTCGCCGAGCGAGTCGTGCTCGATCCTGCCGGAGCCGGAACCGGGCTTCGTGCGCTTCATCGTGCCTCCGCCGCAACGTGCCAGCCAAGGATACGGATCTCGGTCATCTCCTCGATAGCGTATTTCAGGCCCTCGCGTCCGAGACCCGATCCCTTGACCCCGCCGTACGGCTGGTGATCGATGCGGTACGTGGGGACGTCGTCCACCATGACCCCGCCCACCTCCAGCCGCTCGAACGCCTTCCAGACCGAGGGGGCGTCACGCGTGAAGATGCCCGCCTGAAGACCGTAATCGGAATCGTTGACCATGTCGAACGCCTCGTCGAGGGTATCGTACACGGTCACGCCCACAACCGGCGCGAACACCTCGCGGCAGGAGACCTTCATGGAGGGAGCCACGCCGTCCAGCAACGCCGGTGCCAGCACGGCGCCGTCGCGCCCGCCGCCGGTGACCAGACGCGCGCCGGCCTCGACCGCCTCGCGGATCCACGACTCCGCCCTCGCGGCGTCCGCCTCGGTGATCATCGGCCCCACGTCGGTCGTCTCGTCGAGGGGATCGCCCACGGCGAGCGCCTCGACCATCGGCACGAGCGTCTCCATCAGGCGGTCGTGGACCGAGCGGTGCGCCAGCACCCTCTGCACCGAGATGCACGACTGCCCGGCATAGCCGTAGCCGCCCGCGGTGATCCTCTCCGCCGCGCGCTTCAGGTCGGCGTCGTGGTGCACGATCGCCGCCGCGTTGCCCCCGAGCTCCAGCGCCACCTTCTTTCTGCCGGCGCGCCGCTTCAGCTCCCAGCCGACCTCGGCGCTGCCGGTGAATGTGAGCAGACGGATCCGGTCGTCCTCCACGAGAGGCCGGGCGGCCCCGGCCGGGGCCGGGACGACGGACAGCGCGCCGGCCGGCAGCCCCGCCTCCTCGGCGATCTCCGCCAGCGCCAGCGCGGTGGAAGGCGTCTGCGACGCCGGCTTGACCACCATGGTGTTGCCCGAGGCGATGCAGGGGGCGATCTTGTGCGCGGTCAGATTGAGCGGGAAGTTGAACGGCACGATCCCCGCGATCGGCCCGATCGGGAACCGGCGGATGATGCCGATTTTGCCCGCCCCCCAGGGCGCCCAGTCCATCGGGAGCACCTCGCCGCCGATCCGCCTCGCCTCCTCGGCGGCCACGCCGAAGGTGAAGACCGCGCGGTCGACCTCGGCGCGGCCGGCCTTGACCGGCTTGCCCGCCTCGAGAGCCAGCATGCGCACCAGGGCGTCGCGCCGGCGGGTCAGCCCGTCGGCCATCCGGGTCAGTATCGCGGTGCGCTCCCACACCGGCATGGACCGGGTGACCTCGAACGCCTCCTGCGCCGCGCCGATCGCCTCGTCCATCTCATGCGTGCCGCCCCGGTGGACGCGCGCCACGACGGCGCCGTCATACGGCGACCGGACCTCCGTCAGGTCTCCGGTGGCGTGCCACCGGCCGGCCAGGAAGAGCTTGCGTTCGTTCATGACGATCTCCTCGTGCGCGCCGCCACCAGATAGTTGATCACCAGCTCGCCGGCGACGCTGTGTCGTGCGAGCGCGCGCGGCATCAGCAGGCGCTCGCCGACCAGGTTGGCGGGCGCCACGAGCAGCCGGCGCGCCATCGCGCCCGTCAGCCCCTCGCCGGCCGAGCGCTCCAGCGCGGTCAGGACCAGGACGGCCAGCGCCAGCTTGGTTCCGCCCACCGGGGTCACCGTCACCTCACCGAAGCCCGCCCGGGTGAACAGCTGCGCCAGTCCGGCCGGAGTCCAGCGCCAGTAGTCCTCCGGATCCGGATGATAGAACCAGGTGCCGTGCGTCGTGAGCAGGCAGGTCCCGTCGGGCCTGAGGACCCGTGCCATCTCCGACACCGCGCGCGCCGGGTCCTCCACGTGCTCGAGCACCTGGGTCGAGAGCACCAGGTCCGCGCTGCGGGCGGCGAACGGCAGCGTCTCGGCACGGGCCAGCACGTCGGCCCCCTCTCCGAGGTCGACCACCAGATGCCTCACGGCGATCCGTCGGCGGGTCAGGTTTGCTGCGATCGGCGCGGCGTACGGCCGTCCCCGGCCTCCCACGTCAAGAAGGGTGATCGTGCGGGGCGGCCCGTCGCCGTCCGCGACCGCGCCGCCGGCCGCGGCCGCCACCGCGAGGGTCATGGCGCGGCGGATCAGATAGGCGCCGTCCGCATAGCCTCCCGGCGGGCCCGGCCCGGCCTCCGGGCCGACAGGGCGCGTCGGGGAGGATCCCATCTCAGGTGCCCAGCAGCGTCTTGATCGAGTGGAGCGTGATGGCGCGGCCCATGTAGCCGATGCTCGTGGTGAGCGGGATCTGCTTGGGGCACGCCTCGAGACAGTTCTGGGCATTGCCGCATTCGGAGATGCCTCCGGGAGCCATCAGCGCCTCGAGCCGCTCGCCGGCGTTCATCTGCCCGATGGGGTGGGAGTTGAACAGCCTGACCTGGGAGATCGCGGCCGGCCCGATGAACTTCGAGCCGTCGTTGACGTTGGGGCACACTTCGAGACAGCAGCCGCACGTCATGCAGGTCGACAGCTTGTAGGCGGCCTCCTGGTCGGCGGGCGCCATCCGCGGGCCCGGGCCGAGGTCGTAGGTACCCTGCACCGGGATCCATCCCTTGATCCTGATCAGATCGGCGAACATCCGCTTGCGGTCGACCATCAGGTCGCGCACGACGGGAAACTTGGTCATCGGCCTGAGCTCGATCGGTTGCGTGAGCTGGTCGATCAGCGCCGAGCAGGACTGCCGCACCTTGCCGTTGACCACCATGGTGCAGGCGCCGCACACCTCCTCGAGGCAGTGCGAGTCCCAGATCACCGGCGTGGTCGCACGCCCGTCGGCGGTCACGGGGTTGCGCTGGATCTCCATCAGGCAGGAGATCACGTTCATGTTGGGCACGTAGGGGATCGAGAACTCCTCCCAGCGTGCCTCGGCGTCAGGAGCGTCCTGACGGCGTACCCGCAGCCTTATGGTCTGAGGCATCCTTCTTCTCCGCAGCAGCCCCCCCGTCGTCGGAGGCGGAATAGACACGTTTTCTCGGAGGGATCAGCGACGTGTCGACCGGCTCGTAGCTGATCTCGGGGCCGTCCTTGCTCCAGCGGGCGAGCGTCGTCTTGAGATAGTTGACGTCGTCGCGCTCGGGGAAGGCCGGCTTGTAGTGCGCCCCACGGCTCTCGTTGCGCTTGAGGGCGCCGACCACGATCACGCGCGCCAGCTCGAGCATGTTCCAGAGCTGCCGCGTGAAGATCGCCCCCTGGTTGGCGTACCGGCCGGTGTCGGGCACGCCGACCTGGTACCACCGCTCCATCATCTCGCGCAGCTTCGCATCCGTGGCCTCGAGCTGCTTGTTCTCGCGGACGACGGTGACGTTGTCGGTCATCAGCTCGCCGAGATGGTGCCACAGCCGGTACGGGTTCTCCGGGCCGTCCATCCGGGCCACACGCTCCTGCAGCTCGGTCCAGCGCTTCACCTCGGCCTCCACGCGTGTGGAGGGGACCGACCCGGCGCCCTGCGAGCGGCCGCCCGTGTACCGCATCATCGACGCGGCCGCGACCTGCCCGCCGTAGATGCACGACAGCAGGGAGTTGGCGCCGAGCCGGTTGGCGCCGTGGTACTGGTACTCGGCCTCGCCGGCGGCGAACAACCCCGGGATGCTCGTCATCTGGTCGAAGTCGACCCAGATGCCGCCCATCGAGTAGTGCACCCCCGGGAACACCTTCATGGGCTCGTCACGCGGATCGTCCCCGACGAACTTCTCGTAGATCTCGAGGATGCCGCCGAGCTTCCTGTTGAGCGTCTCGCGTGGGATGTGCGTCAGGTCGAGATAGACGGCGCGCCCGCCGTCGATCCCCTTCTTGAGATTGACGCAGACATCGAAGATCTCGCGCGTGGCGATGTCGCGCGGCACCAGGTTGCCGTACTTGGGGTACTTCTCCTCGAGGAAGTACAGACGCTCCTTCTCGGGGATGTCGCGCGGCGCGCGCTTGTCTCCCTGCGTGCGGGGCACCCAGACACGCCCGCCCTCCCCGCGCGCCGACTCGGACATCAGTCTGAGCTTGTCGTTGCCGGGGATCGCGGTGGGATGTACCTGGATGAACTCGCCGTTGGCGTACACCGCCCCCTGCTGGTAGGCGGTGGAGACCGCGGTGCCGGTGCAGGTGGTCGACAGCGTCGACTTGCCGAAGATGATGCCGCATCCGCCCGTGGCCAGGACCACGGCGTCGGCCGTCATGCCGTGCACCTTCATGTCCACCTGGCTGAGCGCCGTGACGCCGCGGCAGACGCCCTCGTCGTCGAGAATCGGGCCGAGGCATTCCCAGAACTCGAACTTCTTCACCAGCCCGGCCGCCTCGTACCTCCGGACCTGCTCGTCGAGCGCGTACAGGATCTGCTGGCCGGTCGTGGCGCCGGCGAACGCGGTTCGGTTGTAGAGCGTGCCGCCGAACCGCCTGAAATCGAGCAGCCCCTCGCTGGTCCGGTTGAACATGACGCCCATCCGGTCGAGCAGGTTGATGATGCCGGGCGCCGCGTAGCACATACCCTTGACGGGAGGCTGGTTGGCGAGAAAGTCGCCGCCGTAGATGGTGTCGTCGAAGTGGATCTCCGGGGAGTCGCCCTCCCCCTTGATGTTCACCGCGCCGTTGATACCCCCCTGCGCGCAGACGGAATGGGAGCGCTTCACCGGCACGAAGGAGATCAGATCCACCTCGTGACCTGCCTCGGCCAGCCTGATGGTGTTCATCAGCCCCGCGAGGCCGCCGCCCACCACGATGAATTTCTGGTTTGCCATCGACTGAACCCCGGTCTGAGGGCCTTCCGGCCCTGTCAGTGCTGGAAGAAGCCGAGCAATGAGTTGATTCCCATCCCCGCCACGATCACGAAGATCGCGGCGCAGGCATAGGAGGACAGTCTCTGCGCCTTGCGGCCCGCCGTGAAGCCCCACACGATGCCGAAGGTCCACAACCCGTTCGCGAAATGGAACGCCGCCGAGACGACGCCGAGAACGTAGAAGGCGAAATAGGCGTTGTTCGTCAGCAGCTCACGCATGTGCTCGAAAAAGTGGAGCTTGAGCGACTCGTCGAACTCGACCGCGATGCGCGTCTCCCACACGTGCATCCCGATGTAGAAGAAGAGGATGACTCCGGTGATGCGCTGGAGGGTGAACATCCAGTTCCTGAAGTACGGGTAGCGCACCGCGTTGTACTTCGCCTGCCAGGCGATCCAGACGCCGTAGATCGCGTGGAACAGGATCGGCAGGAAGATCAGGAACACTTCCATCCAGATCAGGTACGGAAGCTTCTGCAGCGTCGCCACCGCGTTGTTGTACGCGTCGGCCCCATGGGTCGAGAAGGAGTTCGTGAACATGTGCTCGACCAGGAATGCGCCGATCGGCACGACACCCATGAGTGAGTGGATTCGTCTCGCCCAGAACGAGGTGTGCTCCATGACGGATTGATCCTCATGTAGAGAAGACGAAGTTCATTATAGCCTACCGTGTTCGGCGGGTGGCTCCGCCGCAACACGGGTCGGCAGCGTGACGTAGTACGTCGCTCCGCGCGCGGGCCTGCCGTTCGCCCAGGCCATCCCGCCGTGCGCGGTGACGATCGCCCGCGCGCGGGCCAGCGTGCCGGGCTTCGCCTCGCCGGTGAACAGGACCTCGCGCTGCACCTCGGTGAGCCCCTGCCCGGGCGCCTTGACCGCCAGCATCGTCGCGTTGCGGTTCGCCTTGACCGTGACACGCAGCCGGCCGCCCGTCTCGACGGAGCGAATCGCCGCGGCGATGATGCAGGCGACCGCTTCCTTCACCAGCGCTCGATCCATCATCGAGGCGCCGATCCCGGACCCGATCTGCCGTGTCACCGCCAGCGAGCGCGAGGCGAGCTGCGTGGCCGCTTCGTTGAGGCAGTCTTCCACGACCGCATCGAGGCGTGCCGGCTCCAGATGCAGCGGAATGGTCATGAAGTCACATTAACACGTCAGGCGGGAGGGAACTTCTCCGTGGAGACGGAACCCGCGCCGGCGCCGGTCGCAGCGCCGTCGAACCAGTCCCGCGTCAGATCGCACCACAGCGCCAGCCCGCGCCACCGGCCGAACGGAGCGTAGAATCGCGCGATCCCCCTGTCAGTGGCGGCGCGGCCGCGTCGGTGCAGCCGTGCGAACTTGGCGCGGCACCACGAGTCGAGCCCGAGCCCGTCGTACCGGCCCAGCAGCCTCAGCAGGTTGTCGGCGACGTAGGGGCCCGCACCGCGCAGCGCCAGGATCCCGGACCTTATCTGCTCGGTGGGCCGTGCCGGATCGTCCCACGCTTCGGGATCGATCGCTCCCGAGGCGGTGGCGCGCGCCAGGTCGGACAGCGCCGCCGCCCGGTACCCCGCCCGCATCACGTCACGGTAGAAACGTGGCGGAGCCTGCGCCATCGCCAACGGCGAGGGGAAGGCGCGCAGCCCGTGAGGCCCGCGCGCACCGAGGGTGTCGGTGAGCTTGGTCACCATGGACCGCGTCAGGCTCCAGGAGCAGTTCGTGGTGCAGATGAGCTTCACGAGATCCTCGAACACCGTCGGCGCGCGCAGCAGCCGCCCGGCGCCGGCGGGGCCGGCCCATCTCAAATCGGGCCGGCTCACCCGACAGGCCTCCGCGTAGAAGGCGCCGAGGTCCTCGTCGAGACGCAGCATCCGACGTACCTGCCGCGAGACCTCGGCGACCGTGCGGCGGCCGGGTGGGCGGCCCGCGAGCTCGATCTCCACGCCGTGGCGGTTCCGGGCGGCGCGGATGACCACGGCCACGGTCGAGGCGCGCCCGGTGTCGAGCGCGCGGGTCAGCGTGCCGGACGACGGATCCCAGCGGAAGGGCGGCAGATCGAACCAGCCGTGCGCCTCCACGCACCGCTCGAAGGTGAAGGCAGGCGGCGCGGCGAGGCGTATCGTCTTGCCGGAGTTCGGAGCCACGCGATAGAATCCCCCGACCATCAAACGTACGTCATCAGAGACAGGAGTGCATGATGTCAGACTTCGTCAAGGCGGCCAAGACAGCGGATCTGCGCGTCGGGGAAGCCCGCGCCGTGGAGATCGGCGGCAAGACGATCGCGCTGTGCAACGCGGACGGAACCATCTACGCCCTCGACAACACCTGCCTGCATCGCGGAGGGCCGATCGGCGACGGGTTCCTCGACGGCACCACGGTCACCTGCCCCTGGCACGGGTGGCAGTACGACGTCACGACCGGGCAGTGCTCCACCAACCCGGCCGCCCGGCTGGGGCGCTACGAGGTACGAATCGAGGGAGACGACGTCCTCGTCGCCGTGTGAGGGGATTCTCTATCCGGGCGGCGACCCGGCCGCGGCCAGCACCGCGGCCGGCAGCAGGAACACGAGCGCGCCCGGAGCCGACGGCGGCCAGACCGCCGTCTCCACGCAGCAGAGCGTTCCGCGGTGCATCGGCACTCCGTGGCCGTCCGTCAGGTCGCCCGCCACGCGACCGATGTCGGGAGCGTGGCCGACGATCAGCACGTGGTCGAACCGCGCAGCCGTGAGCCGGTGCGGCTCGAGCAGGTCGATGAGTGCCCGGACCGACAGTCCGTTCGCGACCGCTTCGGCGATCGCGATCGTGCCCGCGTACCCGGTTCCCTCGGCGATGATCTCCGCGGTGCGTGCGGCGCGACGCAGCGGGCTGGCCACGATGACGTCGAAGGCCACCTGCAGCCTCGCCAGCCCGGCCGCCTGGGCCGCCAGCAGGCGCTCGCCCTCGGGTGAGAGCGGCGGATCGGCTCCCCCGCCGGCCGGCATGCCGTGTCTGAGCAGGTAGAGTCGGGGCACCCCGCAGTCACCTCGTCGTGAGTGGGCCACCGGTCCGGTCCGTGAGGAGGAGGGGAACCGCCCCAGGGTGGGCGGTCCTCACGAAGGACCCGGTGACCCGAACCTCAGCGGGCCCGATCCGAGGCCAGCTCGGCCAGCGGCCCCGCCTGCCCTTCCCGCACAGTGGCGTCCGGCGGCTCGAGAGGCAGCGTGGAGCGCACCCGCTGTGACAGCGCGACCCCCAGCGCGACCGAGTCGATAGGCTCGATCTCGGACAGGCTCTCCACCTGGCTGAGGTCGATCCTGTCCACGCGGTACTCGCTCTGCATCGAGCAGAACCGCGGCCCGCACATCGAGCAGAACTCGGCCGACTTGAAATAGTCGGACGGCAGCGACTCGTCGTGCATGCCGCGCGCCATCTCGGGGTCGAGGCTCAGCTCGAACTGCCGCGCCCAGTCGAAACCGAACCGCGCACGCGACAGCTCGTCATCGCGGTCCCGTGCGCCGGGTCGCCCGCGCGCGATGTCGGCGGCGTGCGCCGCTATCTTGTAGGCGATCACTCCCTGACGCACGTCCTCGGGCTCGGGCAGTCCCAGGTGCTCCTTCGGGGTGACGTAGCAAAGCAGCGACGCGCCGGCCCAGCCCGCCATCGTGGCCCCGATCGCCGACGTGATGTGATCGTAGCCCGGCGCGATGTCGGTCACCAGCGGGCCGAGGACATAGAACGGCGCCCCGTTGCAGATCTCCTGCTGCAGCCTGACGTTGACCGCGATCTGGTTCAGCGGGACGTGCCCGGGCCCCTCGATCATCACCTGCACGTCCTTGTCCCACGCGCGGCGCGTCAGATCGCCCAGTGTGTACAGCTCGGCGAACTGGGCGGCGTCGGAGGCGTCGTGGGTGCAGCCGGGCCGCAGGCCGTCGCCGGCGCTGATCGTCACGTCGTACCGCCTGCAGATATCGAGGATCCGGTCCCAGTGGGTGTAAAGCGGGTTCTCCTTGCGGTGGTACATCATCCAGTGCGCCAGCAGCGACCCCCCGCGGCTGACGATGCCGGTGATCCTCCCCTTGACGAGCGGCAGATGCCGCAGCAGCAGGCCGGCGTGCAGGGTCATGTAGTCGACGCCCTGTTTCGCCTGGTGCTCGACCATGGCCACCAGGTCGTCGGCGGTCATCTCTTCGATCCGGCTCAGACCCGCCATCGCCTGGTAGATCGGCACGGTACCCACCGGGACGGGGCTGGCCTCGATGATCTCGCGGCGGATCAGGTCGATATCGCCGCCGGTCGACAGGTCCATGACCGTGTCCGAGCCGTACTTGACCGCCAGCTCCAGCTTCTCGAGCTCGTGGTCCACGTGGGACGTGACGGACGAGTTGCCGATGTTCGCGTTGATCTTGCAGGACACCGCCAGACCGATGCCCATCGGCTTCAGGCTGGTGTGGTTGATGTTGGCGGGGATGATGAGCCGGCCGCGCGCGATCTCGGAGCGGATCAGCTCGGGGTCGACCTTCTCGATCTGAGCGACGTATCTCATGGCGTCGGTCACGGTGCCCTGCCGGGCATGATGCATCTGCGTGACGACGTTTGTGTCAGTCGGCATTCCGGGTCACCTCGATCTCTTTTTGGGTTTCTCTCTCAGGAGGAATCATATCACCTGGCGGCGCGCCGAAATGCAGCCGCTCCCTGAGGAACGAGGCGGCGACGGCGTCCCGGCCGAGGATGGCACGCACGATCTCTTCGGGTTTGAGCGTGCCTTCGTTCTGATCGATCATCACGGGGAACCGCAGACCGCCGTCTCCGACGACGTCCACGCCGCCGACGAACCGCTTCACGTCGAGACTGACCGATCGCTCCTTGCGCACCTTGTCGATGAAGATCTCCCGCGCCGCGTTGAAGGCGTCGACACGCGTCCTCAGCTCGCCGTCCTCGACCCCGTCGAGGGTCACGAGATAGGTGGCCGCGCGGATCGCCCGCGAGAGGCCCGGAGAGCCGGGCGCCAGCGGCACGACGCGCGAGAACGACAACCCGTCGGGGAGGACCGCGTTGAGACGATCGAGGACGCTCCCGTCGAGCGGCGCGCCGCTCGCGAAGTCGACGAACTCTTCCTCGCTCTCGATTCCCACGGCCAGGGCTGGAGAAAACGACATCATCGGCCGTGGATTGAACCCCTGCGAGTACTTGAGCGAGACGCCCGCGCGCCGGAACGCTCTCGCCATCGAGCGCATCAGGTCCAGGTGCGAGAGGAACCGCATCCTCCCCCGCTTGGCGAAGGCCGCCCGGTACGGCCAGGTCGGGCCGCCGGCCTCGGGCGGTGCGAGCGGCCGGCGCAGCGGCTGGAGCTGCAGGAGCTCGCGGTACCCGTCGACCCGCTCCTTCTTGATGTGATCGAGATCGCAGGCGCAGCCGCAGTCGTAGCAGATCAGCTTGTCGGTCGGCTCGGGCGGGAGGTTCCACCTTCGGTACGGCTTCTCGCACGCCGGCGAGAGCAGGGCCTTCTTCGAGCGGTTGTACTCGCGCAGCAGGAACGCCTTCTCCACCAGGCAGTCGATGTGGTCCCAGGGCAGCGCCGAGTCGGTCGGGATCTCGCCCAGGTACACGCTCTCGTCCACGCCCGCCTCCCGGAAGGCGTCGAGCCACAGGTCGTAGCGGAACCACTCGGTCCAGCCGTCGAACCGGCATCCCTTCCGCCACGCGATCTCGATCGCGTCGGCCACCCGGCGATCCCCGCGCGAGAGGACCCCCTCGAGCCGCGACGTCTCGACATGGTGGCGCTTGAACTTGACTCCCTTGCGCCGGATCCGGTCCTGGATGAACTGCTGCTTGGCGTACAGCGTGTCGGTGGAGTCCATCGCCATCCACTGGAACGGGGCGAACGGCTTCGGGATGTGCGACGAGGCCGAGAGGGTCACGCGCGGCTGCACCCGCTTGCCCTGCGGCGTTCGGCGCGCCTCGGCGCGCTGGATGTCGTGAATGGCGTGCGCCAGGTCGACGATCGCCTGCAGGTCCTCGTCGGTCTCGCCCGCCACACCGATCATCATGTACAGCTTGATCAGCTCCCACCCCTGCCGCGAGGCGTTGCGCGCCGCCATGAGGATGTTCTCCTCGGTGATCCCCTTGTTGAGCACGTCGCGCATCCGCTGGCTGCCGGCCTCCGGAGCGATGGTGAACCCTGTGCGCCGCACCCTTCCGATCTGCTCGGCGAGGTGCTCGGTCAGGCCGTACGGCCGCAGCGAGGAGACCGAGACGCCGACGCGCGCGTCCGCCACCCGGTCCATGACCTTCTCGACCAGCGTGGGAAAGCAGGAGTAATCGGCCGGAGACAGGGACGTGATCGAGATCTCGTCGTAGCCCGTCTTCTCCAGACCGGAGAGCGCCGAGTCGATGATCGACTCGGGGGTGCGCTCCCGCACCGGCCGGTAGATGATCCCCGCCTGGCAGAACCGGCACCCTTCGGTGCAGCCGCGGGCGATCTCGACCGAGACGCGGTCGTGCACGATCTCCGAGTGCGGCACGATGGTGGCGGAGGGAAACGGGTACTTGTTGATGTCCTCGACGACGGCGCGCTTGATCGGATACGGCGGGCTCCAGCCCGGGTAGCTCTTCGGCACGGCCGCCTCGAGGCCGCTCCGCGGGTCGAGCCGTGTCTCGTAGAACATCGGCACGTAGGTGCCGGGAATTCCGGTCAGCTCGCGAAGGATCGCGGCCCGCTTCTCCTTGGGCGTGCCCGGAGCCGACGCGGCGGCATTCTTCAGCTCGACGTACCTCTCCACCAGACGGGGGAACGCCTCCTCGCCGTCGCCGATGTGGAAGAGATCGAAGAAGGGCGCGATCGGCTCGGGGCTGAACGCCACCGGGCCCCCGCCCACGATCAGCGGATGCCCCTCCCCCCTGTCCTCGGCGCGCAGGGGGATGCCGGCGAGATCCAGCATCATCAGGATGTTCGTGTAGCACAGCTCGAACTGCAGCGTGAATCCGACCACGTCGAAGGCGGTGAGCGGCGCGCGGTTCTCGAGCGTGAACAGCGGCTGCGCGTTTTCGCGCAGGGCCTGCTCCAGATCCGGCCACGGCGCGAAGACACGCTCCATCAGCATGTCGTCCCGGCGGTTGAACAGGTCGTACAGGATCCGGAGCCCGAGGTGGGACATGCCGATCTCGTAGGTGTCGGGAAACGCCAGCGCCACCTTCATCGGGACGCGGGCGTGATCCTTCACCACCTCGTTGAACTCCCCTCCGAGGTAGCGCGCCGGCTTCTCCACTCCGGCCAGGATCCTGTCGATCGTCGCGGTGTTCTTCATCGCGGGCGCATTATACGACACACCCGGGGATCCACGCCTCAAGGTCCAACCTTTTGATCGTAAAGGGCTTGCTGTCTCGACAAAATGCTTGCGTAATCATGACTGATTTACTAAAGTAAGTGCGTTTGAGGGGAGAGCCCCGATGCGTATCAGCCGACGAGGCGAGTATGGTCTGGCCGCGGTGCTTTACCTGGCATCGCAGCCGGACGGCAAGTTGAGTCTGCGAGACGAGATCGCCGGCAAGTGCGGCATCCCGCGCAACTTTCTCGCACAGATTCTGGCCCGCCTCCGTCACAAGGGTATCCTCGGCTCGGTGCGCGGAAAGCGCGGCGGGTACTACCTGAAAGCGGAGCCTGGACGTCTGTCCCTGGCGGACGTCCTCGAAGCGCTCGAGGGGCCGATCACTCTCATTCGCACGATCAAGAACGACGAAACTCCCGACGCGGACTTCTTCAATTCGCGGGTCCGCGCCTTTTTCGGCAGGCTCCAGTCGAGAGGCTACGAGCTGCTGGCTTCGATGAAGATCGCTGACATGCTCCCGGCCCCGCCGCGAGAGAAGCCGTGAGCTGAGTATCGAGCCCGTGAGTCTTCCCCGACTCCGCTCCTGTGACCTTGCGGGCACAACAGTCGCTAACACACTGGAGGGCTCATCGTGATGCTGAAGACCATCGTCGGCAGGGGGATGTCCGCCGCGGCCAACGCCGCATGGCATGCGTTCCAGACCGTCAACCGCCGTGTCCCCTACCGCTCGTTCCAGCCGAAGTGGGCGCCGGCTCCCCTTCTCAAGAGCCACGAGAGGTCCTTCCCGGAGCTGGGGTACCCGCGTCAGACCGACTCGCTGTGCCCCGGCTGCGTCAAGGAGGTCCGCGAGGCGATCATCGCCGGCGACGTCGACTGGCACGTCCTGATCGACGGCAGGCCGGGCGAGATCAAGGCCACGATCGTGGAAGAGGACAACCAGATCTGGATGAAGAAGGAGTGCCCCAAGCACGGCTCGTTCAGCGACATCATGGCGATCGACGCCGGCTTCCTGCACCGCATCGAGAGCCTCTACCCCGGGCGTGACTTCCGCATGGCGCCCGATCCCTACCACAACCACGGCTCCTCGACCATCAAGTTCGGCCGCGGCGCGGTGCTGACGGTGGACCTGACGAACCGCTGCAACATGATGTGCAACCCGTGCTTCATGGATGCCAACCAGGTAGGTTACGTCCACGAGCTGACATGGGACGAGGTGAAGGAGATCCTCGACCACTCGATCCAGATCAAGCCGCGCCGGCAGATGTCGGTGCAGTTCTCCGGCGGCGAGCCGACCATCAGCCCCTTCTTCCTCGACGCGGTGGCCTACGCGCGCAGGGTGGGGTACGAGTCGGTTCAGGCGGCCACCAACGGCATCCGGTTCGCGCAGGATCCCGAGTACGCGCGCAAGGCCAAGCAGGCCGGGCTCCGTCTCGTCTACCTGCAGTTCGACGGGGTGACCAACGAGGCCAACATGCACCGCGGCGTCGGCAATCTGTTCGAGGTGAAGCAGCGGGCGATCGAGAACCTGCACGCCGCGGGCGTGGACATCACCCTGGTGGTGACGATCGTCAACTCGGTGAACAACGAGCAGGTCGGCCCGATCGTGCGGTTCGCCATCGACAACGTCGACAAGATCAACGCCGTGTCGTTCCAGCCGGTGTCGTTCACCGGCCGCGACGAGGACATCGACGACGAGACCCGGATGAAGCAGCGCTACACGCTGTCGCACCTCGCTCACGACCTCAAGGACCAGCTCGGCGTCACGGAGCCGCTGCGCGACTGGTACCCGCTGTCGGCCTCGGGGCCGTTCTCCGACCTCAAGGACCTGATGGACGGAGAGAACGCCGACTGGGGCTCTCTCAAGTGCGGCTGCCACCCGAACTGCGGCATCGGCACCATGCTCCTGATCAACGACAAGACCGGCAAGGTGATCCCGTTCCCGGAGCTGATGAACACCGATCAGCTCATGGAGGATCTCAAGCAGATCACCGATGCGGCGCGCGGCCGGCTCCTGACCACGGCCCAGGTGGTCCTCTCGCTGATGCGCAACTACAACCACGACCGGGCCCCCGAAGGCCTCTCCTTCTGGGATGCCGTGAAGATCATCGACGGCCACAACGGCCAGAGGCTCGGGCTGGCGGAGAAGGGGCGCTACGACTGGCGCGTGATGCTGATCGCGGGGATGTGGTTCCAGGACCTGTTCAACTACGATTTCCGGCGGACCGAGATGTGCATCATCCCGTACGGGACGCAGGTGGGCGAGGTCTCGTTCTGCGCCTACAACACCGGCGTGGGCTGGAGGAACATCGTCGAGAACATGTTCCAGGTCGCCTCGACCAAGGAGTGGTACGCCACGAGGGGCCGCCACAAGGTGTACGCGGCCGGCAAGAAGGTGGAGCTGCCCGAGGTGGCCGAGGACGAGCCGGCACGGCGCAAGGTGCACCTGCCGGTGGTGACCGGGCCGGAGATCAAGGAGCCGTCGCCCGTGTTCGCCATGTCCGGGGTGAAGATCACCGGGCTGACCGGCGAGGGGTGCGGCGGGCACTGATTACCCGCCGGGTCCGGAAGACACGAAAGCCGCCGGGGGCGTCGAGAGCCCCCGGCGGCTTTTCATTTCCGGGTCATACGAAGGTTCAGGAGCGCCCGGGCACCTGCACCGCATGGTCGAGCGCGATCGACATCTGCGTGCCGGCAGGCAGGCTGACCTGCTCGCCCTCCTTCGACATCACCACGCCGGTGCCGATAGCGCCGCCCACGATGCTGCCCACCACGGCTGCCTTGGTGTCCTTGCCGACGATCTTGCCGAGCAGGGCGCCGCCGGCCGCGCTGCCACCGATCACCGCCGCGTTGCGCTTCTTCTTGCTGGCGGACTTCTCCGACAGCGTCGCCGTGATGTCCGTGCTGTAGCCGTTCGGCAGCGTGAGACAATCGAACGCCATGACCAGCTTCGCATTGCCGGCCCCGCGCTTCGCCTTGACCACCTCGGCCACCGTCCCGTGGACCGTGCTTCCGGCCGGAATCACCTCGCGTCCGTCGACGACGACCGGCGAGAGCACCTCTGCCGTGAACGCATCACCGACGTGGCTGACACCCGAGTCGAGATCGGCCGAGAGGCTCAGTTCGAGCTGCGTTCCCGAGGCGACGGTGACGTTGCGCGGAGGCGGGGGCGGTGCCTGCCGCCGGAGCGCGGGGGCCTGATTCGCCGGCGCCTGCGCGGGCGCGGCGGCAGGGGCCTGCTGGGCGATGTTCTGATCGGCCTCGTCGGTGGCGGCATCCTGGCTCTGCGCGCACCCGGCCAGGGCGAGCGCTGCGACCGCGATGCCTGCAACGAACAGACGTGACGACATGGGATCTCCTCCTTCTGATGTACGTGACCGGCGCCATGGCGCCGAACGGGCAATCTAGGTCCGCCTTCGGCGCGCGGCCACCGGCGACAGCGGAGAAAAACCCGCTACCGAAGATCGGCTTGCGGATGCGGTAACATGGCCCGAAAGGAGGGGGTCTTGGCCTACGACAGCCTGCAGGATTTCCTGGCGGTCCTCAAGAAAAACGGCGAGCTCCTGACCATCTCGGAGCCGGTCTCGCCCCGGCTCGAGGTGACCGAGATCTGCGACCGGGTCGTCAAGAGCGGCGGGCCCGCGCTGCTTTTCACGAACCTGACGAGACCCGGCGGCGGGCGGTACGACATGCCGCTGCTCATCAATACATTCGGCTCGGAAAAGCGGATGGCCCTGGCGCTTCAGACCGGGACGCTCGACGCGCTGGCCACCGAGATCGCGTCGTTTCTGGAACCCGACATCCCCGACACCCTGCTCGGCAAGATCCAGATGATGCCGAAGCTGTCACGACTGTCGGCGCTGCAGCCGAAGACGGTCGGCCGCGCCGCCTGCCAGGAGGTGGTCGAGACCGAGCGGCCGTCGCTCGCCGATATCCCGATCATCACCTGCTGGCCGATGGACGCCGGCCCCTACATCACCCTGCCGCTGGTGTTCACCCGCCACCCGGAGAAAGGCACGCGCAACATCGGCATGTACCGGCTGCAGGTGTTCGACGACCGGACGCTCGGCATGCACTGGCAGCTCCACAAGGGCGGCGCCGAGCATTACCGGGCCGCCGCCGAGCGCAAGGAGCGGATGCCGGTCGCCATCGCGCTCGGCCCGGATCCGTCGCTCATCTACGCCGCCACCGCGCCGCTGCCTCCCGAGATAGACGAGCTGATGCTGGCCGGCTTCGTCAGGAAGAAGTCGGTCGAGATGGTGAAGTGCGTCTCGATCGACATGGAGGTTCCGGCCTCCTCCCAGATCGTGCTCGAGGGATATGTCGACCCGTCCGAGCAGCGGCTGGAGGGACCCTTCGGCGATCACACCGGCTTCTACTCTCTGGCCGACATGTACCCGGTGTTCCATCTCACCGCGGTGACGAGACGGCGCGAGCCGATCTATCCGACGATCATCGTCGGGCCTCCGCCGATGGAGGACGCCTGGCTCGGCCTGGCGACCGAGAGGCTGTTCCTTCCTCTGGTGAGGAAGGTGATCCCCGAGGTGGTGGACATGGTGCTGCCGCCCGAGGGGATCTTCCACAACCTGGCGATCGTGAAGATCAACAAGCGCTACGCCGGGCATGGGCGCAAGGTGATCCATGCCGTCTGGGGCCTCGGTCAGCTCATGTTCACCAAGGTGGTGGTCGTGGTGGACGCCGACTGCGACATCCACAACCCGGCCGAGGTGGTCTGGCGGGTCGGCACGCATTTCGATCCGAAGAGGGACGTCGTCATCAGCGAGGGGCCGCTCGACGTGCTCGATTTCTCGGGCCTCGCTCCGGCGTACGGCGGCAAGCTCGGCATCGACGCCACACGCAAGACGAAGGAGGAAGGGTTCACCGGCGAGTGGCCCCCGATCATCCGGATGGACGAGGAGATCGTGAAGAGGATCGACGCCCTGTGGCCGAAGCTGAACCTGCCGCCGCGGAGCGGCGCGTGAGCGGGGATCGGACGGAGGCGCGCGTCCGCCGCGGCGTCCCCCCGGCACGCTCCGTCTTCGATGCGGCGAAGGACGCGCCCGCGCCGGGCGCGCGCACCGCCGCGCTGGTTCTCTCCTCCATCGGGATCGCCTTCGAGGGCATGGGCGATGCCTGGCACGCCGCGTTTCTCTCGCGGTACGCGCCGTGGGCCGAGGACTCCCCGACAGAAACGGCCCGCACGGTCACCCTGTCGGCGGCGCAAGGCGACGCCGACTGGTTCATCTCGCCGCCGCGTCCCGGCAACACCGAGGTGAACCCGGTCTGGGTGGCGGTGGAGCCCGACGGGGAGGCTGCCGGACACTGGGCGGTGAGGGTCTGCACCTACGGTCTGGCGGCCTCGTTCAGCACGAAGGGCGGGCATGGCCTCGCCCTGTTCTCACGGCGGGATGTCGAGCCGCGCGAGCGGGGTGTGGAGAACATCCTCCGGGTGGTCACCGCCTGGCTGGCGGTCACGCGCGGCGGCGTGCTGATGCACAGCGCCTCGATCGTCAGGGAGAAGCGCGGATACCTGTTCTTCGGATCATCGGGCTCGGGCAAGTCGACCCTCGCGGCGGTGTCGAGGCGGGGGCGGGTGGTGAGCGACGACCTGACGCTCCTGCTGCCGGGGTCGGACGGCACGCCCGAGATCGTCGGGGGTCCCTTTCGCGGCACCTACACGGCGGGCGAGCCGGTGACCGGCCGTTATCCCGTGCGGGCCGCCTTCCGACTGGTCAAGGCAGCGGCCGGCGAGCCGGCCGATGTGGAACCGGCCCGGCCGGCGCTCGCGATGGCGGGTGCGGTGGCGAACCTGCCGTTCGTCGTGGATCAGCTCCACGAGGACACGGCGTTGCTTGGGAGTGTCGAGCGGGTGTTCGCACGGTTTCCCATCCTGCGACTCCGCTTCGGGAAGGACGATGACTCGTTCTGGGATGCGATCGACTCGGCAGGTCTCTGAGGCGGTGCGGCTCGCCTCGGCCGTCATCCTCGCGGCCGTGACACCGCTGACCCTGCCGGCCTGCCGTGCGGGAGACTCCGGCGGCCCCGCGGTGGTGCGGGCGGGGCACTTTCCCAATATCACCCACGCGCAGGGTCTGGTTGGACAGGCAACCGGGCGTTTTCAGAAGGCGCTCGGCGGTGCGGCCCGGATCGAATGGAAGGTGTTCAACGCCGGCCCGTCGACGATCGAGGCGATGTTCGCCGGCGAGCTGGACATCGCCTACATCGGCCCGAATCCCGCCATCACCGGGTACGTACGCTCGCACGGCGAGGCGCTGCGGATCATCGCCGGAGCCTGTTCCGGGGGCGCGGCGCTCGTCGTCCGGTCGGATGTTCCGATCGCCTCCGCGGCCGACTTTCGAGGGCGGAGCCTCGCCACTCCGCAGATCGGCAACACGCAGGATGTCGCCGCACGGCACTGGCTGCTCGACAACGGCCTGGACTGGATCGAGCGCGGTGGCACCGTACGCGTGCTGCCGCTTGCCAACCCCGACCAGCTCACGCTGTTCCTGAAGAAGGAGCTCGACGCAGCCTGGACGGTCGAGCCCTGGGTATCCCGGCTTCTGCAGGAGGGGGGCGGGCGCGTCCTCCTGGAGGAGGGATCCCTCTGGCCGGACGGCCGCTACGTCACGACCCATCTGATCGTGTCGAGGCGGTTCCTCGACGGACACCCGGACATCGTGCATGCCTGGATTCGGGAGCATGTCGCGATCACCGACTGGATCAACGCGCATCGCGACGACGCGGTCTCGATCATCAACACGGAGATCGGCGTCGAGACGGGTCGAACGCTGCCGGAGAGGGTGATCCGGGCCGCCTTCGAGCGGCTGACCCTGACCGACGACCCGGTGCGCTCATCGCTGGTGGAGTCGGCCCGTCGTGCGTTCGATCTCGGGTTCCTGGGCCGCGAGGAACCGGACCTGAGCGGCATCTACGATCTGACGCTGCTCAACGCCGTACGCAGGGAGGCGGGTCGGCCGCCGGTCCCCTGAGCGGCGCGAGGCCGATACCATGCAGACCACAGCCACCGTCGCCGCGCTCGAAGCCCGGAACCTCACCAAGAGCTTCCGCACGCGCAACGGCCTGCTGGCCGCGCTCGGTCCGATCGATCTTACCGTGAGCGATGGCGAGTTCATCTGCATCGTGGGCCCTTCCGGCTGCGGCAAGTCGACACTTCTCAACATCGTGGCCGGGCTCGATCGCCCCGACTCAGGAGAGATCCTGTTCGCCGGGCAGCCGATCACCGGCCCGGGCCCCGACCGACTGGTGCTGTTCCAGGAGCTCGGGCTGTTTCCGTGGCTGACCGTTCTCGGCAACGTGGAGTTCGGCCTCAAGCTCCGGGGGGTCGACCGGACGGCACGCCGGGACTCGGCGCAACGATGGCTGCGCATGGTCCACCTGAGCGGGTTCCAGAACGCATCGGTGCACGAGCTCTCGGGCGGGATGAAGCAGCGCGCGGCGCTCGCGCGTGCCCTGGCCATGGAGCCGCGGATGCTCCTGATGGACGAGCCGTTCGGCGCCCTGGATGCCCAGACCCGCGACATGCTCCACCACGAGCTGCAGCAGCTCTGGCTGGAAACCCGCAGGACGGTTTTCTTCGTCACGCACAACGTCTACGAGGCGGCCTGTCTGGGCGACCGCGTGATCACGTTCACCAGGCGCCCCGGCCGCATCAAGGGCCAGTTCGTCATCGACCTGCCGCGTCCCCGCCGGATCGAGAACCCCGAGGTGACGGCCTTCGCGGCCCGGATACGCGACGATCTCCGGGGCGAGATGGAACATGAGCCGTAGTCTGAATCGCGCGATGTTCTACCTCGCCCTGCTGGCGGCCTGGCAGGCGGTCCATCTCCGGGGTCCCTGGCCCCCCTATCTGCTCCCGGGCCCGCTGCAGGTGGCAGAGGCCCTTGTCCGCGGCTTCGGCGATGGGACCTTTCTGATCGGCATGGGCGTGAGCCTGCGCCGGCTCGCTCTGGGCTATTCCATCTCGCTGGCCGCCGGTGTCAGCCTCGGTCTCGTCGTGGGGCGCGTCCGCTGGGCCGAGGAGACCATCGGGTCGCTGATGCTGGGGCTCCAGACGCTGCCATCGATCTGCTGGCTCCCGCTCGCCATCATCTGGTTCGGGCTGAACGAGAAAGCCATCCAGTTCGTGGTCATCATGGGGGCGCTGCTGGCGGTGGCGATCCACACAGACGATGGCGTGAAGAACATCCCGCCGATCTACATACGGGCCGGACGTAACCTGGGGGCCGGTGGCTGGCGGCTCCTCCTCCAGGTGATGCTGCCCGCCGCGCTGCCCTCAATCCTGACCGGGGCCAAGCTGGGCTGGTCGTTCGCCTGGCGCTCGCTGATGGCGGCGGAGCTCCTGTTCGTCAGCCTCGGCCTCGGCCAGCTCCTGATGGTGGGCCGCGAGCTCAACGATATGGCGCAGGTGATCGCCGTGATGCTGATCATCATCGGCCTCGGGCTGCTGGTCGACAACCTGGTCTTCGGCCGACTGGAGCGAATCGTCCGGAGGCGGTGGGGGTTGACCGGCAGCCATACCTGACCGGCGTGACGCTCTATCGGCCCGCCGCCAGCTCCTCGAGGGCACGCTCGTAAACGCCGTACGAGCGCTCGCCGAACAGGACGAACCGGATCAGCCGGAGCTGCGGGTGGCCCTTCAGGAACTCCAGCGCCGTCGACAACGCGATGCGCGCCGCTTCGTCAATCGGATAGCCGTACGCGCCGGTGCTGAGCGACGGTGTCGCCACCGACGCCAGCCGGTGCTCCACCGCCCGGTTGAAGGCGCTCGCATAGGCCGAGGCGAGCAGCGAGGGCTCCCCCTGGCGGCCGTCCCGGTAGACGGGCCCCACGGCGTGGATCACCTTCTTCGCCGGGAGGCGGCCGGCGCCGGTGACCACGGCCTGGCCGGTCGGGCAGCCGGGCAGCCTTCGGCACTCCTCCATGATCGCCTCCCCGCCGGCGCGATGGATCGCTCCGTCCACGCCGCCTCCGCCCGCGAGCCGATCGTTCGCGGCGTTGACGATGCCGTCCACTTCCTGTCGCGTGATGTCCCCCTCGCACAGCTCGAGCACCGCGGGCCCGACCTTGATTTCCATCATGGTCTCACCTCCATGCCCGCTCACCAGGCGAAGACATAGCGGTCGCGCCGCGGGTCGGCAGCGCCCGCCCTCACACCGTTGATCCGGTCGATCGAGACGATGGTCGGCGCGCTGGCGTGGCTCCAGTCTCCCAGCACCTCGACCTCGTGTCCGCGCCGTCTCAGCTCCGCGACCACATCGGCGCCGACACGGCCCTCGACGCGGAGCTGGTTCGGCCGGATGCGGTGCTGGTCCCAGCTCTCCTCGAGGTGCAGCGTGTCGAACCGGGGCGCTTCCACGGCCTCCTGCAGGTTCATCCCGAACTCGGCGACGTCGAGGAACACCTGCAGCAGCGTCTGATCCTGCACATCGAGACCGGGCGTGCTGAAGGCGAGAGTCGGCGGTCCGCCCGCCGGGCCCGCGAGCGTCGGCGTGAGCGTGTACCTCGGCCGCTTGCCGGGCGCGAGCCGGTTGGGGCTTCCCTCGGCCAGGGTGAACGCCTGCATCCGCTCCGACAACGGTATGCCCGTGCCGGCCACGACGACCGAGGGCAGCCAGGCCCCGCTCGGGGTGGCCGAGAACAGGTTCCCCTCAGCATCCACGATATTGATGCAGGTGGTCCCGAGCGGCGTGCGATCGGGCGGAGCCGGCGGCGGCACGACGCCGCGCCCCGCACGGGAGACCTTCGCCACCGCGGCCGGCGTGCCCGGCCGTATCTCACGGCTGGCATGTCGCGGGTCGATCAGCGCGCTGCGCTTCGCCGCGTATGCCTTCGAGAGCAGCGCCTCGGCCGGCACATCCACGAAATCTGGGTCCCCGTACCAGCGATCCCGGTCGGCGAAGGCCAGCTTCATCGCCTCGGTGATGGTGTGGATGTAGTCGGCCGACCCGGGCCCCATCCCGGCGATGTCGAACGGCTCGATCAGATTCAGCGTCTGGAGCATCACCGGCCCCTGGCTCCAGAACCCGACCTTGTACACCTCCCAGCCCCGGTATCTGACCGAGAACGGCTTTTCCAGGCGCGCGCGGTAGGCGGCCAGGTCGGCGGCGCGGATCAGGCCACCGTGCTTCTTCGAGAACGCCCCGATCGCCTCGGCCACCGGCCCGCGGTAGAAATAATCCCGCACCGCCTCGATCCCGGCGGCCCGGCCCCGCCCCTTCGCGGCCTCCTCGGCGGCCACCATCCCCCTCAGCGTGCGGGCGAGATCGGGCTGCCGGAAGACCTCGCCCGGCAGCGGGAGGCCTGCCGGTGGGCAGAAACACCTCGGCGGCGCCCGGCAGGGTCCGGATGGCGTCGGCCCGGCTCGCGATCACCCGCGCGAGCATCTCGTACATGGGGAAGCCGTCGGCGTATTCGACGGCCGGGGCGATCACCTCGGCGAAGGACCGGGTCCCGTGGGTCTCGAGCGCGACAAGCAGGCCATCCACCACCGCCGGTACGGTCGCGGAGAGGATCCCGGTGGCGGGTATCCCGGTCAGCCCTCCCTGGTGGGCCGGGTCGAGAAAGTACTCGGGCGTGGCCAGCGCGGGCGCCGTGCCGTCGGCGTTCACCACGACCACGTCACCGGTAGTCCTCCATGTAATAGATGAAGGACCCCTCGCCGCCGAGCGCGAAGTGCGAGAACTCGGTGACGGCCGCCGCAAAGGTGGCCGCCACCCCGGCGTCGACCGCGTTGCCCCCGGAGCGCAGCAGCCGCAGCCCCGCCTCCACCGCGAGCGGCGAGCCCGCCGCCACCACGCCGTGCATGCCCCTGACCACGGGCCGGAACACCTTGCCGGGCGGGACATCTTCCACCGAGGCGGAGAGCGCGGCGGCGGCCGCCGCCGCGACGAGGAGTCGGCTGCGAACGTTCATCAATCACATCTACCCCCGCAGGGCGCTGAGTGTCAACCCCTGCCGACTGGACCGAATCAGGCGGCTGCGATAACATCGGGGACCTGTTCAGGGAGGAGCCGATGCAGGCTGCGATCGCGCGAGCCGGGCTGGAAGAGATCCACCGCAAGGTGATCGAAGGGGAGCGTCTGTCGGCCGACGACGGACTGCGTCTCTACGCCTGCACCGATGTCAACGCGATCGGGCACATGGCCAACCTCGTGCGCGAGCGGCGCCACGGCGATGTCTGCTACTTCGTGCGCAACCAGCACATCAACTACACGAACGTCTGCAACAAGGACTGCAAGTTCTGCGCCTTCTACGTCCGGGTCAACGACCCGGCGGGTTACACGCTCACGCCCGAGGACGTCAGACGGCGCGTGGAGGAGCAGATCCACGAGCCGATCACCGAGATCCACATGGTGGCCGGCATCAACCCCCGGCTTCCCTACCAGTACTATCTCGACATCATCAGGGCGGTCAAGTCGGTGCGTCCCGACGTCATGGTGAAGGCCTATACCATGATCGAGATCGCCGAGATGGTGCGGGTGGCGAAGAAGCCGGTGGAGGAGGTCTGGGAGGATCTCAAGGCCGCGGGCCTGGGTTCGCTGCCGGGCGGCGGCGCCGAGGTGCTCTCCGAGCGCGTGCACGCCGAGATCTTCAACCTCAAGCAGACCCCGTCCGAGTGGCTTGCGATGGCGCGCTCCGCCCACAAGGCCGGGCTGCGATCCAACGCCACGATGCTGTACGGCCACATCGAGACGATGGCGGAGCGGGTCGAGCACCTGGTCCGGATCCGCGAGGTGCAGGACGAGACCGGGGGATTTCTGACCTTCATCCCGCTCGCCTTCCACCCCGAGAACACCGAGATGTCCGAGCTGCCGCACACCACCGGCATCGACGATCTCAAGCAGCTCGCCATCGCGCGCCTGATGCTGGACAACTTCGACCACATCAAGAGCTTCTGGATCATGGTCTCCCCTCAGATCTCCCAGGTGAGCCTCTGGTACGGGGCCGACGACATCGACGGCACGATCATCCGGGAGGAGATCACCCACGCCGCGGGGGCCCGCACACCGCAGGGGCTGACCCAGGCGCAGCTCACCGGCCTCATCCGCGAGACGGGCCGCCGCCCGGTCGAGCGCGACGCGCTGTACCGGCCGGTGGCGCACCAGGAGGTCACCGCGTGAGCGGGGGCGGGGCGCAGGGCATCGCCGACATCCGGGAAAAGGTCGAGGCGGGCGAGCGCATCGGCCGCGACGAGGCGCTGCGCCTGCTGCGGCACCACGATCTGCCCGAGCTCGGCGCGATGGCCGACGGCGTGCGCTGGCGGCTCTGGCCCGAGGCGCAGGTCAGCTACGTCATCGGCATCAATCTCAACTACACCAATGTCTGCTGGGTGCGCTGCAAGTTCTGCGCGTTCTACCGCCCGCCGGGATCCGACGAGGGCTACACCCTCACCCGCGACGAGCTGGGCGCCAGGCTGCAGGCGCTGACCGACATGGGCGGCCGCGAGGTGCTGTTCCAGGGCGGCCTCAATCCGGCGCTCAAGCTGGACTACTATCTCGACACCTTCCGGTGGATCAAGGCCAACTGGGACGTCCACATCCACGGGCTCTCCCCCGCCGAGATCATCTACATCGCGCACATGAGCGACATGCCTCTGGCGCGCTGTCTCGAGACCCTGCGCGAGGCCGGCCTCGACACGGTGCCGGGCGCGGGCGGCGAGATCCTGGTCGACCGGGTGCGGCGGATCCTCGCGGCCGGCAAGGACATGGCGGACGAGTGGATCGACTTCATGCGCACCTGCCATCGTCTCGGCATCCGCACGTCATCGACCATGATGTACGGCTCGGTGGAGACGCTCGAGGAGCGTGTAGAACATCTCGATCGCCTGCGCACCCTGCAGGACGAGACCGGGGGGTTCAACAGCTTCATCCCCTGGTCGTTCCAGCCCGAGCGCACCGAGATGACTGAGGTGCCCAGGGCCAGCGCCTTCGACTACCTGCGCACCCTGGCGGTGGCGCGGGTCTATCTCGACAATATCCCCAGCGTCCAGGCCTCGTGGGTGACACAGGGGGCCAAGATCGCGCAGGTGAGCCTCAGGTTCGGTGTGAACGACTTCGGCTCCACCGTGATCGAGGAGAACGTCGTCTCGGCGGCCGGCACCACCTACGCGATGGACGTCGAGGAGATGGAGCGTCTCATCCGTGATGCCGGGTTCACGCCCGTGCTGAGAGACACGAACTACAGGATCCTCGGGCCGAACGACGGCGCGAGACGGTCCGCCGCGCCGGTCCGGCCGGCAGCCGTGACGGCGCATCCCACCACGCCGGTGAACTGACCGGAGACGGCGTGCCACCACGCGACGATCTGCGCGCGAAAGGCGACCGGGAGCTGGCGGCGAGCCTCCTGGGCCGTCAGGAGATCAAGGACGCCATCACCCGCTACGAGGCCAGGGGGCCCGACGGAGGCGCCCGGTTTCAGCTGCTCGGCTCCGCGCTGCGACTCACCGCCTCGATGGCCCCGGACGTGCACGAGATCCTGGACGGGTGCCGGCGGACCCTGGGTCTCGACTCCCCCATCGAGAGCTTCGTCTACCCCGGCGCGTCGTTCAACGCCGCCGCCGTGCGCCCCGAGAAGGGTCGCCTTCTGATCATCGTGTCATCGAGCCTTCTGGAGGCGTTCGAGCCCGACGAGCTGCGGTTCGTGGCGGGCCACGAGCTGGGACACCACCTGTTCGATCACCACGCGCTGCCGCTGGCGGCCCTGCTGTCGGGCGAGTACTCCATCAGACCGGGCCTCGTGCTTCAGCTCTTCGCCTGGCAGCGCTACGCGGAGATCTCGGCGGATCGTGCGGGCGTGGTATGCGCGGGGGGGCTCGACCCGGCGGCGCGCGCCCTCTTCAAGCTGGCTTCCGGTCTGCGCGGGGGTCGGGTCAAGGTGAAGATCGAGGAGTTTCTCGCACAGGTGGGCGATCTGCGCGAGGAGGCGGGCGAGGCGCCGAAGGACCATGACGCGCCGCGTGCCGACTGGTTCTCCACGCACCCGTTCAGCCCGCTGCGCCTGCGCGCCGCCGAGCTCTTCGCCTCTTCCGAGCTGATGTCGCCGGGCGGCATCCCGCGCGACCGGCTCGAGGCGCAGGTGGATGATCTCATGACCGTCATGCAGCCGAGCTACCTGCAGGAGAAGTCGGGTGCCGCCGAGGCGATGCGACGGCTCCTGTTCGCCGGAGGCGTGGCGATCGCCGTCGCATCGGGCCCCGCCAGGGAGAAGGAGCTCGAGGCGCTCGAGCAGCTCCTTGGACCCGGCTCGCTGCCTTTCGAGATCAAGCCCGACGTCATCACGAAGGACCTGCCGAGCCGGATCCACGACGTCAACGCATCGGTCCCGCCCCTGCGGCGGGCGCAGGTGGTCCGGGACCTGTGCCTCATCGCCCGGGCCGACGGGCGCGCCGACGAGGCGGAGATGAAGATCATCCGGGAGATCGCCGCGGCGATCGACGTCGACGCGGACCTGATCGACTGCACGGTCCGCCCGCCCGGCTCCTGTCACTAGCAGGGTGGACAGGACAGGCCCCCGTCGCCCATACTGTCGCCCATGTCCGCGACGAAGCGTCTCAGGATCCTCACAGGCGATCGCCCCACGGGCAAGCTCCATCTCGGCCACTACGTCGGCACCCTCGCCAACCGGGTGAAGCTGCAGGATCGGTATGAGTGCTACTTCCTGGTGGCCGATCTGCACATGCTCACCACGCGCGTCGAGCCGGAGCTGCTGGCCGAGACCGGCCGCAACGTCCACGAGATCGTGCTCGACAACCTGAGCGTCGGGATCGACCCGGATCGCTCCACCTATTTCCTGCAGTCGCTCGTTCCCGAGATCTCCGAGATGCAGCTCATCTTCTCGATGCTGGTGACGGTGCCACGCCTGCAGCGCGTCCCGAGCCTCAAGGACGTGATGCAGGCTCTGCACGTCGAGCAGCCCTCCATGGGTCTCCTGGCGTACCCGGTTCTGCAGGCCGCCGACATCCTCTGCGTGCGCGCCAACCTGGTGCCGGTGGGCAAGGACCAGGCCTCACATATCGAGCTGACACGCGAGATCGCGCGCCGGTTCAACACGCTGTACGGCGAGACGCTGCCCGAGCCCGACACGCTGATCGGCGACGTGCCGACCCTGGTGGGCACCGACGGGCAGGCCAAGATGAGCAAGAGCCTCGACAACGCAATCCACCTGTCGGACGACGCGAAGACTGTCGAGAAGAAGGTGCGCGGGATGTACACCGACCCGAACCGGGTGCGCGCCGACATCCCCGGCAAGGTGGAGGGCAACCCGGTCTTCATCTATCACGACGCCTTCAACCCCGACACGGCCGAGGTGGACGATCTGAAGGAGCGGTACCGCGCGGGCAAGGTGGGCGACGTCGAGGTGAAGAAGAAGCTCGCCGCCGCGATCAACGCGTTTCTCGATCCTGTCCGGCAGCGGCGCGCGGCGCTCGAGAAGAAGCCCGACATCGTCCGGGAGGTCCTCGAGGCCGGCAGCGCGAAGGCGCGCGCCGAGGCGGCTGTCACGCTCGGGATGATGAAGGACGCCATGGGGCTCAAGGGCGCCTGGTAGCGTCGCGGTTCAGCGGCCGCGGCGGAACACCGCCGTGCCCGGCTCCGACGAGAGCGCATCGACCGCCGACCGGAGCGCGGCGAGCGCCTCGTCCGCATCAGCGAACCCGTCCAGATCGAGCCGGCTGATCGCCTCCGCGTGACGCACGAGCCAGCTGTTGAGCACCTCCGTGTCACGACCCGACACGCGCCCTCGCCGGCGCGTCTTCCCGTCCATGACCCGCGACAGCAACCGCCGTGCCGCCGGCAGCCCGCCACCACGCGGCCCGAGGGTCGCGTGGCCGCGATAGCGCCCGGCTTCCACGAGGATGACCGTCGCTCCGCCCCCTTCGCGCCGCAGCAGTATCGCCACCGTGCGGGCCGGATCGTACCGCCGTCCCCGCTCGCGCACCGTGTTCTGCACGTTGCCCGCCGGAGCGAGACGACCGATCGGCCGCGCCTCCCGCAGCAGCGCTTCCAGCTCCGAGCCGACCACCTCGTGCTCCATCCGGTGCACGCAAGGCAGGAACCTCGCGCCATGTCCGGTCGTCCATGGGCGCCGGAAGTACGACCCGACGCGGCGCTTCAGATTCTTTGCCTTGCCCACGTACAGGAGCTTCCCCCCCGCGTCGTAGAACCGGTAGACGCCGGGCGATGGAGGCAGACGCGCCAGATCCTCGGCGGTGATCCCGGCCGGCAGAACCGTCTCGGCGCCCTCTTCGCCCTCATCGGGAGGCGCGGCGTCTGTGGCGCGCGCCACGCATGCAGCCATCGCCTCGGCGACGTCCTCAATCCGCTCCCCATCGAGCCATCGCACGCCCAGCAGCGCGCAGATGTCCGCCAGCCCGGCCCGGCGGGGCACGCGCGCCGCCCGCCTTACGATGGCGCCGAGCGAGACAATCGCCTCGGGCGGGGGCAGACCGCGCACCCGCAGCCAGTGTCTCAGCCAGGGCCCCTCGCGGCGCGGGTCGGCCAATACCGCCACTGCCCCCTCGAGAGCGCCGGCAGGGGCGGCCGCCCCGCCGGCCGGAGCGGCCACGACCCGATCCGCCGCCGGGTCGACCACCACCGCGACGAGCCGCTCACCTGCCGGCACGGCGGACACGGCGGATCCGGACCATCCCGCTCCCGGCCGGTATGTCATCCCTTCGGGCTCGAGCAGCGGAACGAGGAGCCGCGTCGCCAGCTCCTCGGAAGGGACGGCCGCCTGGAGGAACCGCTCGACGAGCATCCGGCTCGAGGCGGGCGCGCCCCGCTGCCGCAGGTACGAGGCGATCCGCTCCGCGACCGGCTCCACATGCTCCGCCCGTCTCTCGTGCCGCGTGCCTCGCACCCTGTCCCCCGCTTCGTTGAATCAACTCACCCCGGCTGCTATCCTCACGCGCGGAGGCAACGCAACCGATGACGTCAAAGCCCCTTCCCCCGGGCCAGACACTCACCGTCAAGTGGCCGGTGCTGACCTACGGCGAGACACCGCGCATCGAGCCGGAGCAGTGGAGCCTGCGTCTTTTCGGGCTGCTCGACCCCGAACGGCATCCCGGCGGCGAGACGACCCTTACCTGGGACGACCTGCGCGCCCTCCCCGTCACGCGAATGATCTGCGACATGCATTGTGTCACACGGTGGAGCAAGCTGAGCAACCGGTTCGAAGGCGTCCGCGTCCGGGAAGTGCTGAAGGGCGTGGGTCTCCTCCCGGCCGCGAGCCACGTGATGGTGCATGCGAGCGGCGGGTACACGACCAATCTCCCGCTGGCGGACCTGACCGAGGACGACGCAATCCTGGCCTTCAACTATGAGGACCGTCCGCTCGAGCCGGAGCACGGCGGGCCCTGCCGGCTCCTCGTGCCGAAGCTCTATCTCTGGAAGAGCGCCAAATGGATCAGCGGCCTCGAGTTCATGGACACGGACCGGGCAGGGTTCTGGGAGCGGGCGGGATATCAGCATGTACGGAGACCCCTGGAAGGAACAGCGTCACGGGTGGAACTGGTGAGCGCGGCCACGAGCAGAGCGCACGGGCGCAGCCGGATGATCGTCACCATTCTGTTCTCCCTGTCGGGAGGGATCCTCCTCGGCACGCTGGCGGCATCGGTCTCCCCTTCGCTGGTCCTGGATTCGGCCAGCCTCCTCGGCGCCCCGTCAGTGGCGATGGCATCCCCGGCGACCGGCGAGCCGCGGACGGCTCCGGTGGAAGGCCTCATGATGCGTACCCTGGACGACCGGCAGGTCGGCTATTACATGGCGAAGCCCGAAGGGAAAGGAACCTGGCCGGGCGTGGTGCTCGCGCACGAAGGCTGGGGGCTGGACGGCAAGTTCAAGGCGGTGGCCGACCATCTCGCGGGCCTCGGATTCGTGGTGATCGCACCCGACCTCAACCGCGGACGCATCGCGCTCGATCCCGACCAGGCGCATCAGCTCGGCGCCGTGGTGGACGCGGACGCGGCGATCGGCTCGCTGGACGCGGTGGCGGACTTCATGAAGTACATGCCCGAGGTCGGGGATCACGGCGTCGGCCTCATGGGCTTCGACGTCGGTGGCGCGCTCGCCCTGCAGGCCGCGATGCGCTCCGACAAGGTCTCGGCGGTCGTGATCATCTACGGCCCGCCGATCACGGACGCCGATGCGCTGAGGCGGCTCGGCTGCCCGGTGCTCGGGATCTTCGCCGCCGAGGACACGATTGTGCCGGCCGCGAAGGCGCGCCGGTTCGAGGACGCGCTCGCTGCCTCCTCCCGCACCTACGACGTGAAGATCCTCGAGAACGCCGCGCACGGGTTCATGAGCGGCCGCGACCCGGGAGACGAGTCGCCGGCTTCCAGGGAGGCCTGGTCGCTCGTCGATTCCTTCCTCAAGGCGCGGCTGTAGCCTCATGACCACCCGGCCGACACGCGAGCTCGAGACTTTCCCCAACCCGCGCCCCGGGCGTGACTACGAGATCTCGTTCGAGTGCCCCGAGTTCACATGTCTGTGCCCGCGGACCGGACAGCCCGACTTCGCGACCATCAGGATCATCTACACGCCCGCCGATCTGTGCGTCGAGCTCAAGTCGCTCAAGCTGTATCTCTGGTCGTTCCGGGACGAGGGGCACTTCCACGAGGACGTCACCAACCGGATCCTCGACGACCTCGTCGCCCTGCTTTCCCCGAAGCGGATGAGGGTGACCGGCGACTTCATGGTGCGCGGCGGCATTCACACCGTGGTGACGGCGCAGCACCCCTGAGCGTGCCGGCATCCGGCACGCCTCAGGTCAGGGCGTAGCGGGCGACGAACACCGCGCCGACGAGATACACCAGCAGCGGCGCCTCGCGCCACCGCCCGGAGACGATCTTGAGCAGCGGGTAGGCGATGAACCCGAGCGCCATCCCGTCGCCGATGCTCCAGGTGAACGGGATGCCGGCGATGACCAGGAATGCCGGCAGCGCCTCGGTGGCGTCGTCCCAGGCGATCCGGGAGATCCCCTGCGCCATCAGCGACCCGACCAGGATGAGCGCCGGGGCGGTGATCGGCCGCAGGATGGCGCCATTGGGCCCCGGGATGCCGCCACCCACCATCCGCACCAGCGGCGCCGTCACCAGGGAGAGCAGGAACAGCGCGCCGGTCACCATGTTGGCCAGCCCGGTGCGGCCTCCCGCTTCCACCCCGGTGGCGCTCTCGACGTACGCCGTCACGGTCGAGGTCCCCAGCGCGGCGCCCACCACGGTGCCCGTTGCGTCGGCCAGCAGGGCGCGCTCACCGCGCAGAAGCTTCCCGTCCTTCATGAGCCCGGCCTGCTGGCCCACCGCCACAAGCGTGCCGATCGCGTCGAACAGCGCCATGTAGAAGAAGACGAACAGCACGGGGACGTTGCTCCAGCTCAGGACGCCACGCAGATCCATCTGCAGCCACGTCGGCGCCAGAGACGGCGGAGCCGCCACGAACCCCTCGAAACGGACGAGACCCGTCGAGAGAGCCGTGACCGTCGCCGCCGCCATGCCCCACAGGATCGCCCCGGGGACCCTGCGGACCCGCAGCGCCGCGGTCACCCCGAGACCCAGAAGGGCCAGCAGCGGCGCAGCCGCGGTGACGTCCCCCATCCGCACGATCCCCGAGGGGTTTCGCGCCACCAGTCCGGCGTCGACCATCCCCATGAACGTGATGAACAGACCGATCCCCGCGGCGATCCCGATCTTGAGCGAATCGGGGATCGCCGCGATCAGACGGCTGCGCAGCCGCGTGAGCGTGAGCGCCACGAATGCCAGACCGGACAGGAAGACAGCGGCGAGCGCCTGCCGCCACGCCAGCCCCATCCCCGCGACCACCGAGAGGAAGAAGACGTTCTGCCCCATCCCGGGCGCCAGCGCGATCGGGTAGTTTGCCGCCAGGCCCATGACGAAGGTGGCGATGGCCGCCGACAGGCAGGTGGCCGTGAACACCGCATCGAAGTCCATCCCGGTCTGGGAGAGCAGCGCAGGATTGAGAAAGAGGATGTAGGCCATCGCCAGGAAGGTGGTGATGCCCGCCGCCACCTCGCGCCGTGGCGTGGATCCGGCATCACGAACGCCGAACCAGGAACCCGGACCGGTCATCAGCCCTGGCTCGAACCCGCATCACCCGGGCGGCGAAACGGCAGGTCGGAGACTTCGGCCGCCACGCGGTCGTCGGGGGAGACGGCCGCCACGCGGGTGCCGGGCTCGGTGTGATCGGTCCGGACGTAGCCCAGGCCGATGACGCGCCGCAGGTCGAGCGACGGAGCGACGCTGGTGAGCCTGCCGATCGTCGAGCCGGGGCGATCGGCCGGCTCGATCGGGCAGCCTGCCTCGGGCACCGGCCCCGGCTCGAGCCAGAGACCGACCAGCAGCCTGGATACCTTCTGGCGCGAGTCGAGGCGTGCGACAACCTCCTGGCCCACGTAGCATCCTTTCTTGAAGTCGACGGCGGTGTCGAGGCGCGCCTCGAGAGGGTTGTAGTCCTCGGTCAGCTCGCGGCCGAAGCGCGGCAGCCCAGCCTCGATCCGCACCATCTCCCAGGCCTCCTCTCCGCAGGGCGAGGCGCCGTACTGAGCGCCGCGGTCGAGCAGCGCGCTCCAGACCGCCGGGGCCCCCGCGGCCTCCATGATCAGGTGGTAGCCGTGCCCGCCCGGGCCCGCCGCGCGCGCCACGAGGACACGCGCTCCCGCCGCCTCCACCGCGACCCCGTGATGCAGCGCCAGACCGGCACGCGCCGCCGCCGGCGCCAGCGATTCGAGCAGATGTGTCGACTGCGGCCCGACGAGCGCAATCATCGCCGTGTCGCGCGTGACATCGGTCAGGGTCACCTCGTCGCGGAACCGCAGCTTCTCGATCGTCTCCCTCACCCGGCCTTCGTTGCCCGGCGACGTCACCAGCAGGTACGAGTCCTCCTCCGCGTACAGAAGGAGGTCGTCGATGATCCGACCCTTGGGGGTCAGCAGAACGGTCTCCGCCCCGCCACCCGGCCCGATCGCGCGCAGATCGTTGGTAGTGAGCCGGTTGAGCAGGTCGAACCGGTTCGCACCCGTGACCTTCAGCCGGCCATGGTGGGAGCGGTCGAGCACCGCCACCGTGCCCTTCGCCGCGAGGTATTCCATCTTGATATTCTCGAAGACGCGCGGCATCTCCCATCCGTCGACCTCGCCGAACGCGACGCGTCCGCGGGACAGCAGCTCGTGCAGCGGGGATCGCGGCAGTGGCGACCCGGATCCCGGGTCGCTCATGTCGCGGTCACGAACGCGGGGGCTTCGGCCGGCGCTCCGGTGATGATCCCGGAGGCACGGCCCTGCTCGAGGAACAGGCGGATCGCCGTGCGGCCTCTCTCGCCGCAGTCGCGGGTCAGATCGTTGACGTACATCGAGACGAACCGATCCGTGAGGGACGGATCGAGGCCCCGCGCGAAGCCGGAGGCGTATCCGAGCGCCTCGGAACGGTGGTCGAGGGCCCAGTCGATGGCACGTCTCAGGACGCGGGCCACGGTGCGCATCGTCGCCTCACCCAGATCGCGACGCACGACGTTCACACCCAGCGGCAGGGGGAGCCCCCCGGTGCGCTCCTGCCACCAGACGCCCAGATCCAGCACGCGGTGCAGGCCGTCGGCCGCCCAGGTGAGCTGCCCCTCGTGGATCAGCAGCCCGGCGTCCGCCTCGCCCGAGGCCACGGCTGCCGGGATGCGATCGAAAGGGACGACGACGTGCTTGAAGGCCCCCACGGCGAGCCGCAGCGCGAGGTACGCCGAGGTCATCTCCCCGGGGATCGCCACGGTGAGCTCGCGCAGGCGATCCGGCCCGAACGGCTCGCGCGCCACGACGATTGGGCCGTACCCCTCCCCCATGCTCGCGCCGCAAGGCAGGATCGCGTACCTGTCGGACAGATACGCGCAGGCGTGCACCGAGGCGGCCGTGGTTTCCAGCTCGCCCTGCATCGCACGCCGGTTGAGGCTTTCGATGTCCTCGAGCACCTGGACGAACTCCAGCTCCTCGCGCTCGACGAGCCCCTCGCCGAGCGGATAGTACATGAAGGCGTCGTCGGGATCGGGGCTGTGTCCGAAGCGGATCGTGCGGGACGGCATCGCGAGGCTCCTTCCGGTTTCCGGTGAGCGGTCATGATACCAGATCGCACCGGCCCGATCCGGCCTTGACGCCCCACCACCGATCGCCTTCTAATGACGGGGTCAACCGCACGCCATCCTCAAGGAGCCTGATGTGAGACCCTCATCGCGCACCACCACCGCATGGCCGCGCCGGCGGGTACTGAAGGCGATCTCCGTCGTGGGCGCCGGCTCGGCGGTGTTCGGCCGGGCCCTCGTCGCCCTCGCCGAGAACAAGACCAAGGTTACGCCGGGCATGATCCGGCAGGCCGAGTGGATCTCAGGGCTGGAGTTCAGCCCCGCCGACAGGAAGCTGATGCTCGACGGGGTGAACGATACCCTCAAGGATTTCGCGAAGCTGCGGGATGTGCCGGTGGACAACGGCATCGCTCCTGCGCTGCGGTTCGACCCCACCCCGGCCACGCCACCCGCCCCGGGTCCGTCCGCGAAGACCGTCGTGGAGATGATCGACTCGGGGCCCGCCGAGCGACCGGCGGCCGACGAGGATCTCGCCTTCGCGCCCGTCACCCTGCTGTCACGGCTGATACGCGATCGGAAGATCTCCTCGGTCGAGCTGACCCGTTTCTACCTGGACCGGCTCCGGCGCTTCGACCCCCTGCTCGAGTGCGTCATCACCTACACCGAGGAGCTCGCCCTGCACCAGGCGGAGACGGCCGATCGCGAGATCGCGGCGGGCCTGTACCGGGGGCCGCTGCACGGTATCCCGTGGGGTGGCAAGGACCTGCTTGCGGTGCCCGGATATCCCACGACATGGGGCGCCGCTCCCTACAGGGACCAGACGCGCCCGGAGACCGCGACGGTGGTGTCACGGCTCGAGGAGGCGGGAGCGGTGCTGACGGCCAAGCTCACGCTCGGGGCGCTCGCCTGGGGTGACGTCTGGTTCGGCGGGACGACGAAGAACCCCTGGAAGACCGATCAGGGCTCGAGCGGCTCGTCGGCAGGCTCCGCCTCGGCCACGGCCGCCGGCCTCGTGGGCTTCGCCATCGGGACCGAGACCTGGGGCAGCATCGTGTCGCCTTGCACCCGGTGCGGCGCGACGGGGCTGCGGCCTACCTTCGGTCGCGTCAGCCGGCACGGGGCGATGGCGCTTTCCTGGAGCATGGACAAGATCGGGCCGATCGCGCGATCCGTGGAGGACCTCGCCCTCGTCTTCCATGCGATCCAGGGCGCGGACGGGCACGACCCGACCGCGGTCGACAGGCCGTTCGAGTGGCCGCCCCGGCGCGATATCGGATCCCTGCGTATCGGGTACGTGCAGTCGCTTTTCGAGGAGGACCGGGCGCGCCTGGCCGAGGACGACGAGGGCAAGGCGCGGCTGCGCGAGTGGCAGGAGTTCGACAACCGGACGCTGGACACGCTGCGCGGGCTGGGGGCGCGGCTCGAGCCGATCGCGCTTCCGGACGATCTCCCGGTCGGGTCGCTGGGGCTGATCCTCACGGCCGAGGCGGCCACCGCGTTCGACGAGCTGACGCGCAGCGGCCGCGACGACCTGCTCACGCGGCAGGTGGCCGATGCCTGGCCCAACGTGTTCCGGCAGGGCCAGCTCCTGCCGGCCGTCGAATACCTGCGCGCCAACCGCATCCGGACGATGGTGATGCAGCGCATGGCGACCCTGCTGAGGGGCTTCGACGCCTATATCGCGCCGTCGTACGGTGGCGACAACCTGCTGCTGACCAACCTGACGGGCCACCCGGCCGTCGTGCTGCCCAACGGGTTCCGCGCCGGCGACGGCACGCCCACAAGCATCACCATCATGGGGAGCCTCTACGGCGAGACGCACGCCCTGGCGATCGCGCGCGCCTACCAGGAAGCGACAGACTTCCATCTGAAGCGGCCGCCTCTGAAGGAGGTCACTCCAGCCAGATGAGGACCCGCTCGTCCTCCTCGTCGGCCTGGAGCAGCATCCCACGTCCTCCTTCCAGCACCTGGTCGAGGGTCAGACCGAAGCGGTCCAGCTCGCGCGCCTGTTCGACGTCCGCGTCCCCGTCATCGGCGGCGTGCTCCGCGACCTTGCGCACGAGCCACAGGGGAACCGACAGCTTGACGAGCTGGTTGTCTCCTTCGTCGTACACGAGCAGCCTGACCTTGTGGGGACGGCCGCGTTCGGCGGCCGGGACGGCCTGGATGCGGTTGACCTCGACGAGCGCCTCCCGGAACGCGGCGTCGACGTCCCTGGGGTTGCTGTCGACCCACACCCAGCAGCCCGGCAGCGCGAGCAGCCAGATGAGGGCCAGACCTGCGAGCACGGGCTTCCTCGGCATGGCGTCTCCCCTCCCGGCGACGGGCCGGTTGCGATGGAGGGTTGTACGTGAACCGGCGGATTCCGGTTCCCGGCTTTGTTCTATAATTCGGCTCTCATGAAGCCCCGATTCCTCTCTCCGGAGCCGATCGTCACGCTGACGAACGCCTTCGACCGCCCGTTCGACAACGCGGTCGCCACGGCGCGTACGTGCTACTCCGCGTCGGGTATCGTCACCGAGGAGAAGGTCCGGCCGTCACCGCCGGTCGACGAGGCGGTGCGACAGCGCAAGACCGAGAAGCGGGATCGGCTCGCGTCCGACATCTACAAGGCGGGGCACCACACCACCCTGCAGCACGCCACCTTCCAGTTCGCGCTGTCGAACGTGTCGCGTCAGTTCATCTGGTCGTTCCTGCACAGCCACCCGTTCTACAACTCCGAGCAGGTGAGCCAGCGATACGTGACGGTCCAGCCGGGCTCGTACGTCGTCCCGCCGCTCGCCGGCGAGGCCCTGACGGTGTACGAGCGGACCGTGGAGGCACAGAACAGCGCCTACCGAGAGCTGTGCGAGACGCTCGTCCCGCTCGTGGAACGCGAGTACTTCGGGCGGTTCCCCGCGCGGAGCAAACGGCCGGACCCCTGGCGCAAGGAGATCGGCAAGAAGGCGCAGGAAATCGCCCGCTACGTGCTGCCCGTGGCCACCTTCGCCTACCTGTATCACACCGTGAGCGGCCTGACGCTGTTGCGGTATTACCGCACGCTCGGCCAGCACGACGTCCCCTCGGAGCAGCGCATGGTCATCGGCCGCATGATCGACCTGTTGCTCGAGCATGATCCGGGCTACAGGACGATTCTCGAGGAGCCGACGCCCTCCGAGGAGACGGCCGAGCAGCGTTTGATGGCGCGCCATGCCGGCGGCCCGGCCGCCGCCCGCGTCTTTCTGCGCGAGTTCGACGAGGAGCTCGACGGCAGGACCTCCCGGCTGGTCGGCTGGACCGACGGCAACGAGGCGCTCCTGGCACGATCGGTGAGGGAGGTGTTCGGCTTGAGCCGCGCCCTGATGCCGGACGAGGAGGCGATCGCCTCGGCCCTCGACCCGGCGCGCAACCCGACGCTGGGCGACACGCTCAACACCACCACCCACTCCAAGCTGACGCGCGCCCTGTTCCACCCGCACTACACTTTCAGAAAGAAGCTGTCACACACGGCCGACTCGCAGAACCAGCGGCACCGGATGACGCCCGGCTCGCGCCCGATCCTCTCGGCGCACTACACCGGCGATCCCGACTACGTCACGCCGCCGATCGTCGCCGAGGACGAGATGGTCCTGAGCACCTACGACGCCGCGATGCGGCGCGCCTGGGAAGGAATCGAGAAACTGCGCGGGCTCGGGACCGCGGACGAGTTCGCCCTGTACCTTCTGCCCAACGCCGTCTCCATTCGGTTCACCGAGTCGACCGATCTGCTGAATCTGCGGCACAAGCTCGCCATGCGGCTCTGCTACAACGCACAGGAGGAGATCTGGCGCGCCAGCCTTGACGAGGCGATGCAGATCCGTCAGATCGATCCGCTCATCGGTACCTACCTCCTTCCTCCCTGTACTCTCAGGCAGATGGCCGGCACGACCCCCGTCTGCCCCGAGGGTCGGCGTTACTGCGGAGAGCGTGTCTGGACCTATCCGCTCGAAGAGTACGATCGCCTGATCTGAGGGTCTGATCAGCTCTACCTCGCCCCGTGTTGCACGATCCGCAACATGGCGATATGGTCCCATCGATGGCCGGCTATCGATCCCTCGCAAGGAGCTTGCGGCTGCCCGGAACCTGCGTTTTGGTCGCAGCGCTGTTGTTCGGCCTCTGTGGCACGGTGTTCGCCCATCCGGCTCTCGACCGCCAGATCGAGATCCTCGACGCCCGGATCGCGGCGTCACCCGGCGATCCGGGGCTGCTTCTAAAGCGGGGCGAGCTGCACCGCCTTTGCGGCGAATGGCAGCTCGCGCTGGCCGACTACCGGCGCGCGCGCCGGATCGACCATGATCTCGATGTGGTCGAGCTGCTCTCCGCACGGGTCTTCATCGATCGGGGGCATCTCCGCCGCGCCCGTCGCCGGCTCGAGCGGTTCGTTGCACGACACCCTGCCCACACCGAGGCCCTGTCGATGCTGGGGCGCCTTCATGCGTCCGCGGGACGCCCCCTTGCGGCGGCCGAATGGCTCGAGCGCGCCATCGACAGCGTGCCACAGGACATCGACCCTTCGCCGGGACTCTACCTCGAGCGTGCCGAGGCGCTCGGCGTTGTGCGGCCGCCCCGTCTCGAAGCGGCGCTCCAGGCCCTCGACGAGGGGATTGGACGTCTCGGCCCGGTCGTCTCCCTGGAGCTTCCGGCCGTCCGGATCGAGGCCGATCTCGGCCGGTATGACGCGGCGCTGTCCCGGCTCTCGCTCGTCCAGCAGAGCGCGGAGAACCCGGGGCCATGGCTCGAGCGCCGCGCGTCGATACTGCTGGCTGCGGGCCGCGAGGAGGAAGCGGTCGACGCCCTCAGCCGCGCGCTCGATGCGGTGACGGCCCTGCCGAGCGCGCGTCGCGGCTCGCGCGACACGGCCGCGCTCGAGCGCCGCGTGCGCGCATCGCTCCAGCGGCTTTCCCGGGACGGCCTGCGCAGATGAGAGGCCGGACGATGCCCCCCGCGGCACGGATCGCCGCTGCCGTTTCTGCCCTGCTGCTCCTCGGCACCCCGGCGCTCGCGGCCGAGACGGTGCTGGTCCAGGCAGGCAGCCCGATGACCTATCTGTCCAACGGCTCCGATCCCGGTCTCGGAACTTCGTGGACCGCCGAGTTCTTCGACGATACGACCTGGACGTCGGGCACCTACGGCATCGGATACGAAGCCAACCCGCCCGGCGCGACGGGCCTCATCCAGACCGCGGTCCCGGTGGGCGCGTATTCCGTCTACACACGCACCACTTTCAGTATCGCCGACATCTCGAAGGTCGGCTCGATCACCCTCGGCGCCGATTACGACGATGGCTACGCCGCCTGGATAAACGGCGTGCTGGTCTACGCATCGCCGCAGATGCCGCCGGGCCTGCCCGGCTGGAACACGAACACCGCCCTGCACGAGTCGAGCAATGGCTCCGTGCCGAACTACGGGACTCTGCAGGACATCACAGCGGCGGCATCGCCCGCGCTCCACGACGGGCAGAACGTGCTGGCGGTAGGCGTCTGGAACAGCGGCGCGCCGACGTCCAGCGATCTCGTCCTGGTAGCGAGACTGGCCTTCACGATCTCCACTCCGGTCACCCGCGGCCCCTACCTGCAGGACGGCACCCCCGACAGCATCGTGGTGAGATGGCGGACCGGTGTCGCGTCCGACAGCCGGGTCCGGTATGGAACCACCGAGGGCAGCCTGACCCTGGCAGCAGACGACCCGGCCGTCACGACCGAGCACGTCGTGCGACTCACCGGTCTTCAGCCGGACACCCGCTACTACTATTCGGTCGGAACCGTGGCCGCCGAGCAGGCGGGAGGCGACCCCGATCACTTCTTCGTGACATCGCCGGTGCCGGGCACGTCCCGTCCCACACGGATCTGGGTGCTGGGCGACTCGGGCACCGCGAACGGTAACGCCCGCGCCGTGCGTGACGCCTACATGGGGCTGGCCGGATCGGGCGCGACCGACCTGTGGCTCATGCTGGGCGACAATGCCTACCCGAGCGGCACCGACGCCCAGTACCAGGCGGCCGTCTTCGACATGTACCCGGAGATGCTGCGCAGCGCGGTGCTCTGGCCCACCCTTGGCAACCATGACGGCTATTCGGCCGACTCGGCCACCCAGACCGGCCCGTACTACGACGTCTTCACGCTCCCCACTCAGGGCGAGGCCGGCGGTCTCCCATCGGGCACCGAGGCCTTCTATTCATTCGACTACGGCAACATCCACTTCATTTGCCTCGACTCGTTCGACACGGATTGCTCGCCGGGTGGCGCGATGATGACATGGCTCGAGGCTGATTCCATGTCCACCTCGCGGGAGTGGATCGTCGCCTTCTGGCATCACCCCCCGTATTCCAGGGGCTCGCACGACTCGGACACCGAGACCGAGCTCATCCAGATGCGGACCAATGCCCTGCCTGTTCTCGAGGCAGCCGGCGTGGATCTGGTCCTCACCGGGCACAGCCATGCGTATGAGAGATCGTTCCTCCTCGATGGTCATTACGGCTCGTCGACCACGTTCACCGAGGGGATGAAGGTGGACCCCGGCGACGGTCGCATCGATGGCGACGGTTCGTACAAGAAGCCTCCGTCCGGCTCCGGTTCTCACGACGGAGCCGTCTACGTGGTCGCCGGAAGCTCGGGCCAGACCAGCGGCGGCCAGCTCAACTACCCGGCGATGTACCTGTCGCTCAACGAGCTCGGCTCCGTCGTTCTGGAGGTGGACGGCCCCGAGATGAATCTCCGCTTCATCGACGATCAGGGCGCCCTGCGCGACTATTTCACCCTCTACAAGGGCGCGGCGGCCCCCCCCGCGGCGGACTTCACGGCTTCCCCGCGCGCCGGCGTCGCTCCTCTGTCGGTCTCTTTCTCGGATTTCTCGACGGGGTCGCCCGTCAGCCTCGGCTGGGATTTCGACAACGACGGGACGGTCGATAGCAGCGCGACCTCACCCATTCACGACTACATCCAGGAAGGCCTGTACTCGGTCCGTCTCCGGGCTGCGGCCGCAGCAGGAGCCGATGAGACAGTCAAGGCGGACTATGTCTGCGTCACGTCGGCTTCGGGGCTCGCCGACATCGACGGAGACGCTGTCGCCGACGGCACGGATCTGTGCCCGTGCGTCGCGGATCCCGCACAAACCGACACCGACGGTGACGCATGGGGGGACGCCTGCGACGATGACGACGACAACGACGGCGCGCTCGATGCCGCCGACTGCGCGCCGGTCACGGCCACCGTGACGAGCCTGCCCGATCCGGTCGGGGCCAGCCTGGAGGTGGACGGCCAGGGCCCCACCCTGACATGGTCGCGTCCCACGCAAGGCTATGTCTCGAACATCTATCGGGGTGACGCCATGCCCGGCGGCTCCTGGTCATACGAGGCGGTCTGCCTGCAGGCCGAGACGCCGCTCACCCAGTTCACCGCGACGGGATCCCCCGCGTCCGGCTCCGCCTGGTTCTACCTCGTCAGCTCGAGAAACGCCTGCGGCGAGAGCGCGGCCGGCACGGACAGCGCGGGCAACCCCATCGTGATCACGCAGCTGATGGGGGCCTGCCCCACGCTCGGCGGTGATACCGATGCGGACGGGGAGCCCGATCTGCAGGACAACTGCCCGAACCAATCCAACCCGCTGCAGACCGACACGGATCGTGATTCGATGGGGGACGCCTGCGACGATGACGACGACAATGACGGCGTGCCCGATGCGGCGGACTGCGCGCCGCTCGACCCCGCCGGGAGCACGCCGCCGACGGACATCGGCGACACGGTCGTGTTCGGGCCGGCCACCGACCTCCTGAGCTGGCAGCAGCCTGCCTGGGCCACATACTCCAATCTCTACCGGGGCAACGTCGTCGCCGCGGCGGGCTTCGCCTTCGACCATGTCTGTCTCGAGGCCACGCTGACCGGCTCGTCCGCGACAGATACGACCGAGCCGGGTGCCTCCGGGTTGTTCTACTACCTGATTACGGGAGCCAGCGTCTGTGGCGAGGGATCGCCCGGCTCCGGTTCCTCGGGGCTGGAGCGTCCCAACCCGACTCCCTGTCCCTGAGCCCGGTCGGCCTTCTTGACGCCCTCGCTTCGCCCCGATACAGTGACACACGCGTTCTGAGGACTCACCGCCTTCATGATGAAGATCGTCGAGCCACGCATCGAGCAGTACATGAACGGCCTCGTCGAGGCCGCCGACCCGGTGCGCGCCGCCATGGAGACTCTCGCGGCCCAGCGCCGTTTCCCGATCATCGGGCCGCTGGTGGGTAATCTCTGCTACACCCTCGCGCGCGCGATCGGAGCGCGCACGGTGTTCGAGATGGGATCCGGATTCGGCTACTCGACTCTGTGGTTCGCCAGGGCGGTCGGCCCCGACGGAAGGGTCGTCCACACAGAGGGATCCGCCGACAACAGCCGCCGCGCGAAGGAGTTCCTGGAGCAGGCCGGGGTGGCCGATCGCGTGAGGTTCGAGGTGGGCGACGCCCGCGAGATCATCGACAGGGAGATCGAGCGGGGCGACCTGATGCCGGTGGACATCCTGTTCAACGACATCGACAAGGAACAGTACCCGGGAGTGCTCCCGCGTGCGCGGCGAGCGCTGCGTCCCGGCGGGCTACTGATCTGCGACAACATGATCTGGTCGGGGCGCGTGGTGGAGCCGGACGGGGCCGACGAACCCACGCGCGGGATTCTCGAGCTGACCCGGCTGCTCCGCGAGGCCGACGACTTCCACACGACGCTCATCCCGATCCGCGACGGCGTAACGGTCAGCCTGCGGACAAAAGGCTGACCGTCAGCCCTCCCTGCACGTCGTACCGGTAGATCAGCTCTGCCGGCACGGTGTCCTTCGGCACCTGGAACACCACCGAGCCGGCCTGTCTCCTCCCGCGCGGGATCACGACCTGAGCCTGCCCGCGTGGCTGCCCCATGTTGAGCACCTGCGCGCTGAAGGGATGCAGCTTCCCCGCCGCGTCTCGCAGGGCGAAATCGATCGCCTTCAGCGTGACGGGGCCGTCCGTCCTGTTCTCGAACTCGAACTTCACCTCGAGAAACTCCATGCCCGCACGCGCCCGCAGGAATTCCAGCTTCGGCGCCGCTCTCAGCTCGACCGCGTCGATCGTGATGTCCTGAAACGGGTTCCGGCTGCAGGACGCCATCAGCACCAATGCGGCCGCAAGGGCCATCGCTCGTCTCATGTCATGCCCCTCGTCAGTCTCCTCGTGGCATGCGAAGGAAGCCCCCGACGCCCGCGTCGCCCCGATCGCGCACGAGCCGCAGCCCCCCGCCCAGATCCACGCCTTCCGTCCGGGCCGGGCCGCGCGACCATTCGATCCGGTACACCGGCCGTCCGGCCGCTTCGAGACGCGCGGCGAGCGCGTCGAGAGCCGCCCCGTCGTGAGCGTACAGCGCGGGCCGGCTCCCGGACAGGGTCGTCAGAAGCTGCGGCACCGGGAAGAAATCGCTCACCACCACGCCTCCCTCGGGCACGGTCTCCCTCACCGACTGGATCAGCGCCGCGTTGTGCGATCGGACCGTGACCATGAACCGCAGGCCCAGCACCTGCAGGGCGACACCCCCGGCGAGCGTCACGGCGAGCGCCCCGAGCGCCGCACGGCGGAACGGTCCCTGGTGCCGCCCGGCGACGGCGGCGACGATCGCCACGCTCAGCAACGGCACGACCGCCAGCAGCAGACGCGGTCCCCATGCGAGCCCGCCTGGCACCGGTGCCAGCGCCACGACCAGCGCCACGTACAGCGCGATGGTCCCCCAGACGAACCGTACCGCCGGACGCGGACCGTCCGCATCGGGACGCGGCGGGGCGAGCGCCACCAGCGGCAGAAGACACACCAGCGGCATGGTGTGGATCAGGCTCTGGAATCCCCGGTCGTGCGTCGACAGGGCCGGCCCTGACAGCCGCAACATGAGCGTGTAGAGCGGGCCCGCCGCGAAGAGGAACCCCGTGAGAGCCAGCCCGCCCAGCGCCGCCATCCTGCCGTCTCGCCTTGCGGCGACGAACCGTCTCGCGCGCGGCCACAGGACCGTCACGGCCGCCGCCACGAGAATCACGGCCGCGGCGGCGCGCCATCGCACCGGGGCCAGCATCTCCAGGTTGTACAGCAGCCCGACGTTGGTGCGATGCAGGGCGCCGCCGGCCAGGTTGGCGCCGACGTGCGGCGGGACGATCGAGGCGTACACGGCACGGTGATACAACGCCTGCGGCACCAGGACCAGTGTCGCACCGGCGCCGATCGCTGCGGCCGGGCGGGCGAAGGCGCGCCATCCCCGTGTCCACGCGCCGACCGCGATCACCGAGGGGATCAGCAGAGCCGTCTCCGTGCGCGCCATGGAAGCCACGCCCAGGGCCGCTCCCGCCGCGAGCAGCACGCCGGCGCGCGCGCGCCGCGTCGCCCCCGCGGCGGCGTCAAGGATCGGGATCAACGCGCAGACCACCAACAGCGTCCCCAGGGAGTGTTCCCAGAAAGTGGCTCCGTAGAAGACGGCGGGCGTCGAAACCACCGACGCGATCCCCGCGAGGGCGGCCCAGCGTCGTCCCGGCTCCCCCTCCGGCATCAGCCGCAGGGCCAGTCGGGCCGTCGCCGCCATGCACAGGATGGCGCACAGGGCGGGCAACAGATAGATGCCGCGCGTGCCGAGCACGACGTAGGGAAAGCTGGAGATCACCGGCAGGAGCGCGGGGAACACGGATCGAAGCTCGTCACCGACCGGGAACACGAACGCGGGAACGAATTCACCGCCCGGGTCGAGATCCCCCCCGGCGGATCCACCGCCAGCGAGGTCCATCGATGACGCACGAGCGAATCGACCTGCAGCCATCGGACCCCCTCGTCCCCGGAGAAGAACGCCCCGGGCGCGAGCGCGAGGGTCAGCCCCGCGTACACCACCGCGAGGACGATGGAGGCGAACAGGACGGCCTGGCGGGGTCTCACTCACCCGACTCGAGGAACCGCTCCGCGTCGATCGCCGCCATGCAGCCGGTGCCCGCGGCCGTGACGGCCTGGCGGTACCGGCTGTCCGCCACGTCGCCGGCCGCGAACACTCCGGCGACCGAGGTCCGGGTGCTGTGCGGCTGGACTTTCAGATACCCGACCTCGTCCATCTCGAGCTGCCCCTCGAACAGCGACGTGTTGGGCCGGTGACCGATGGCGATGAACAGGCCGGTGCAGGGGAAGTCGGTCGTCTCGTCCGTCTCGACGTTGCGAAGACGCACGCCGGTGACCTTGCCCTCGCCCAGCACCTCCTCGACGACGGAGTTCCAGATGAATTCGATCTTGGGGTTGTTGTGCGCCTTGTCCTGCATGATCTTCGAGGCGCGCAGCTCGTGGCGCCGGTGCACCACGGTCACCTTCGAGGCGAACTTGGTGAGGAACGTCGCCTCCTCCATCGCGGTGTCACCGCCTCCCACCACCACGATCTCCTGGTTCTTGAAGAAGAAGCCGTCGCAGGTGGCGCAGGCCGAGACGCCGCGCCCCATCAGCTTCTTCTCCGACTCGATGCCGAGCAGCTTGGCGGAGGCTCCCGAGGCGATGATGAGGCTCTCGGCAAGGAATGTCCTGCCGTCCACGTCGCAGGCGAACGGGCGCGTATCCAGCCTGACCGAACGCACCTCACCGCCGATGACACGCGTGCCGAACCGCTCCGCCTGCCTGCGGAACAGATCCATCATCTCGGGCCCCATGACCCCGTCGGGGAAGCCGGGATAGTTCTCGACGTCCGTCGTGATCGTCGAGCTGGCCGCCCGGCTGGCTCCCGTCCACCACGACGGGCTGCAGCTCGGCGCGCGCCGTGTACAGCGCCGCGGTCAGCCCGGCGGGACCGGACCCGATGATCAGCACCTTAACCTTCTCCGGCGGTGCCTGCCTGCCTTCTCCCTCCGAGTCGATTCCGAGCATCGCGTCGAGCTCTCCTCTGTCGTCGAGTTCCTTCATTTCGTCGAAGCCGCCGATACACTTTCCGTCGATGAATATCTCCGGCGCGGTGGTGCGCCCGCCGCTGCGGCTCACCATCTCGAACAACCGCTCGCGGCTTCCGGTCACGGAGATCTCGTCGTACGATACCCCCTTGCGGTCCAGCAGACTCTTGGCCCAGTCGCAGTAGGCGCAGGCGGCCTTCGTATAGACCACGATTTCGGGCATGACCCTCTCCAATCCCTCGACAGCGCGTCAGCTCCCGGACCGGGAGCGGTTCTTCGCCCCTCAGCCGGGCTTCACCGCGGGCACGTGCTCATCCTCATGGTACAGGACCGGCGGCGGTGCGGTGAGCGCACCGGCGAGATCGCGGCCCATGGACTCGAGAATCCGCCCGGTCGAAGCCGGCGCGTCCCCGGAGGACGACCCCTGCCGGGTCGACGAGATACAGTGTGGGGACCCATACGAGACGCCAGGCATCGGACACCGGAAACCCGGGCCCGTCAACCGCGATCGGGAAGGTCAGCCCCAGCTCCGTCGCGATCCTGAGCGCGCCCTCGGCGTCATCCTGCGAGACGCCGAGAATCCGCCCGCCATGCCCCTTCACCTGCTCGTGCAGGCGCTCGACGAACGGGAGCGTGAACCGGCACGTCGGGCAGCTCTCCTTGAAGAACACGACCAGCACCGGGCCTGTTCCGCGCGCGTCGGGCACCGCGACGCGCTCCCCGCCCGCCGCCGACAACGGCAGATCCAGAGCCGGTGCCCGGCTCCCGGGCGCCAGCAGACCGTTCGGCGCCGCCATCCTCACACCTCCACGAGGATGTCGTCACCCTCGAGCCTGACGCGGTACTTGGGAATACGGGCCTCGGGGAGGCCCGGTGCGTGCCCGCGCACCACGTCGAACTGCCAGAAGTGCCACGGGCAGGTCACCACCTGCCCCTCGAGGATCCCCTCGCCGAGCGGTCCGCCCTGATGGGGGCAGACTCCGTGCAGCGCGTGCAGTGTTCCGCCCACGTTGAACAGCGCGATCTTCCGCCCGTTGACCTCGATCGCCCTGCCCGTGCCGATCGGGATCTCCGCGAGAGTGCCCGCCTTGAAGAACGCCGCCATGGATGCCTCGTCATGTGCTCTGGATCAGCCCGGACGGGCAGGGTCACGCGATGTCCACGTCTCCCGCCCCGATGAACCCCTCGCCTTCCCTTCCGACCCGCACGGCCGCATGGAAGGGATCGTGCTCGAGCACCAGGGTCCACTCCTCGTCGGCCGCCCTGGCGAGAAGCGAGCGCTTCTCGTTCATGGTCTCGACCGGCCGCAGATCATACCCCATGACCCAGGGCGTGGGCACGTGGGCCGCCGTGGGGATCAGGTCCCCGCAATACATGATCCGCTGCCGGCCTTCCCCCACGAGGACCACCTGATGGCCGGCCGTGTGGCCCTGCGTGGGCTCCACCCGCACCCCGGGCAGGATTTCCCCCGCGCCGCGCACCGGAGCGACCTGCCCCGCCTTCTCGAGCGGCAGGAACGTGTCGGGACGGTACGACCGGCGATCCCGTTCCGTCGGCCCGTGCGCCCAGTGGAGCTGCTCCTCCTGGACGTGGCAGACAGCGTTGGGGAACGCGGGCGCGAGCGCGTCGCCGTGCCGCGTGACCGCCCCGCCGACGTGGTCGAAATGAAGGTGCGTCAGAATCACGTCCGTGACCGCATCCGGCGGAACGCCCCTCGCCGCAAGCGACGCGAGGATCGACCGCTCGCCGTTCTCGATGGCGAAGATGCCCCGCTCCTTGTCGGACCAGTCCCCCCCCATCCCGGTGTCGACCAGGACCACGCGTCCTTCGCCTCGCATCAGCAGGCACCGGGTGACCATCTGGATCCGGTTCTTCGCGTCGGGCGGATGGGTCCGCTCCCACAACGGCCTCGGCACCACCCCGAACATGGCACCTCCATCGAGCCGGAACCGCTCCGCCTCGATGACCTCCACCTCCCAGGAACCGGTCTTCATACCGTCGTATCTCCGCAAGACGAAAGGACGCTTCATGTTAGCACAGCCATCCCGGCGCCCCCGCCGGGCGCTCCGGTCCGTGTGTTACAATCCGCACCCCGTGGTGAACGTCACCCTGGCCTTCGGCCAGGAGGATCCATGCTCAACCTGGGCCTCATCGGCTTCGGCAGGTTCGGACAGTTCGCGGCGACGCATCTGCGCTCGCGCGTGCACCTTTTCGTCTGGGATCCGCGCGATCTGCGAAAGCGCGCCGCCTCGCTGGGGCTGACATGGGCGACCATGGAGGAGGCGGCCTCCTGCCAGGTCGTGCTGCTCGCCGTGCCGATCTCCGAGGTCCCCGCCGCGCTGACGGAGGTGGTCCCCTACCTGAGGCCCGGGGCGCTGCTGATGGACACCTGCTCGGTGAAGATGGCGCCCGTGCAATGGATGACGGCCGCCGCCCCCCCCGAGGTGGAGGTGATCGGCACCCATCCGCTGTTCGGCCCGCAGACGGCGCGCTCCGGGATCGAGGGGCTGACGCTCGTGCTGTGTCCCGCCCGGACCGCCCGCGCCGAGGCGGTGGAGTCGTTTCTCGCGCAGATGGGGCTCGACGTCATCGTGACCACGCCCGAGGATCACGATCGGCAGATGGCGTACGCCCAGGCACTGACCCATTTCGTCGCGCGGGGTCTCGCCTCGGCCGGCATGCAGGATCAGGAGCTGCGCACCCCCACCTTCGACCAGCTCCTGCGCGTGGTGGAGACGGTGTCCCGCGATTCCAACGAGCTGTTCAACGACATGCAGAGCTACAACCCGTTCGCGCCCGAGGCCCGCGCGCATCTGCTCGACGCCCTGCACACGCTCGACAAGTCCTGCTCGGAGGATTGACGGGGGAGGGCGTGTGGTAGAGTTCGCGCGATGAGCACCGAGGCCACGCGTCGCGCCCGCAGCTCCCGGACCCCGCCGCGCCGACCGTCCGCGCGGCACGATACCGGCGCCCGAGAGCGTACGCCGCTGAGACCCCCGCTCAAGTGGGCCGGCGGCAAACGATGGCAGGTGCCGCATCTGCGGCCTCTCTGGGAGCCCCACGCGCGTCGCCGCCTCGTGGAACCGTTCTGCGGGGGGCTCGCGGTCAGCCTCGGGCTGCTGCCGTCGCGCGCGCTGCTCAACGACATCAACGCGCACCTGATCAACTTCTATCGCTGGCTGGCACGCGGTCTGACGGCCGGGATCCCGATGTCCAACGACCGGGAGCTCTATTACCATCACCGCACCCGGTTCAACGAGCTGCTGGTCACGGGGCGCGAGGAGTCGGCCGAAGCGGCGGCGCTGTTCTACTATCTCAACCGCACGGGCTACAACGGGCTGTGCCGTTTCAACCGCACCGGCACCTTCAACGTGCCGTTCGGCCGCTATGCGACGATCCGCTACACCACCGACTTTCTCCCCTACCGGGCGGCGTTCCGCGGCTGGGAGTTTCTCAGCCGGGACGTCGAGTCGATCCCGCTCGACAGGGACGACTTCATCTACGCGGATCCGCCCTACGACGTGGAGTTCACACAGTACGCCCAGGGCGGATTCGGGTGGGACGATCAGGTCCGGGCCGCCGAATGGCTCGCGCGTCACAGGGGGCCCGTGGTCCTGTCGAACCAGGCCACGCGGCGGATCGTGTCCTTGTATCGGAAGCTGGGGTTCCGGCTGACGTATCTGAGCGCGCCGAGGATGATCAGCTGCGACGGCGATCGCACCCGCGCGCGCGAGGTGCTGGCTCTGAAGAATGTTTGAGACGGTGAGGAACAGGGACACCCGTACCGGCGCCATCCTGGAGCAGATGGTCCTGCCGGCGCTCGCTTCCGCGGGCTATGCGTGCCACACGCAGGTCGGCGTCGGAGCCCGCCCCGGCGGTGGGCGTCACGTGGTGGACGTCGTGGCGGCGAAGGACGGCCGCCGCTTCCTCGTCTCCCTCAAGTGGCAGCAGGTCGCCGGTACGGCGGAGCAGAAAGTCCCGTACGAGGTGATCTGCCTCTCCGAGGCGATCCTGGCTCACGACTACGATGCGGCCTATCTGGTGCTCGGCGGACCGGGATGGAAGCTGCGGGAGTGGTTCGTGGGCGGCGGGTTGCGGCGGCATCTCGTGCACGCCGACCGCGTCCACATCGAGACCCTCGAGAGCTTCATCGCGCTGGCGAACCGCGGCGGGCTCTGAGAGGGTTACCTTTCGGCGCGCATCACGGCACGCGACACCACCAGGCCTCCCAGCCAGGCGGGCAGGGCCGCCCATCCGGCCAGCCACGGGAGCCCGGCCGCGAACAGTACCAGCATCGCGGCGCCGGTCGCAACGCCGACCCGGCCGAGGCGGGGCCGGTGTGCGGGGCCGATCGGAAGCCCCGAGACCGCATCCACAACGTGCAGATGCTCCTTGTCGTACACCACGTAATGGAACGCCCAGACGGGATGGTATACGAGCCGCCATCCCGCCCCGTCGGGATCTCCCGGCGACGGCGGCGCGTCGGACGCCGGTCCGCCGCCTGGCGCGCGGGTGACGCTCACGGCGTGTGCCTCGATGGCGAGCTGATCGTCCGGCAGGCGCCCCATCAGGTCGCCCGTGCGGGTGTGCTCCTCGACCACCAGCCCCCGCACCGAGGGGTGGGAGGCTGTCTGCGTCGGCAGGCCCACCGGCAGGAGATCCGCCGCCGATACCACGGTCCCGCGCCGCGCCACGCTGCGCTTCGACTCGTCGACGTGGCGCCAGAACGGCACCAGCAGCAGACGTGCCTGCCTCACCACGGTGGCGCCCTCCGCCTCAGGCAGACGCCGCTCGGTCGCGAGGGCGGCAAAGCAGGCATCACGCCCCAGACGGGGTGCGACCATCGGTGCGAGATCCTCGCGGCCGGGCATCACCACCAGCGTGAGGCCACACGAGGGGCAGTTCACCAGCCGGGCCCCGGCGGACGGCTTCACCGCCGTGCCGCACATCAGGCATCGTCCCGGCGCGACCGACGTCATCCCTTCACCTCGCGACGGCGGCGGGCCGCCAGCCAGGATCGCAAACCCGCCGCCACGCCCGTCGCGACCAGAACGGCGGCGCCGGCGGCCACCGGCCAGGGCGCCAGCCAGCCAGCCGCACCCATCAGCAGGGCGGCGGGTGCGAGCGCGAGGCCGGTCGTGCGTGTCGAAGGCAGCGGCGAGGGGACCTTGAGACCGTGGAGGATGATGCGTCCCTCCACACCATCCATCCAGGCACCCTCCGTCCGCCCCGAGTCCTCGACCCTCATCAGCCAGAACGGGTAGTAGACGAGGTCCTCGAGCGAGCTCACCTCCCAGCCGAGGGCGGCGCCTCGCACCCGCATCTGCTCGTCGTCCAGGGTCGGCTCGACGAGCCGCATCCCGCCGGGCCGCGCGGCCGCATCGAACGGCTTGAGATCCGCATCCGGGAGATTGACGCGTTGAAGACGCGCGTCACCGATCTCGGCGGCCAGCAGGTGGAATCCCGTCTCCCCCTCGGGTCCGCGGCCGACCGCGCGCCGGAACGGCAGCAGATAGGGATCTCCCTCGATCAGGCCGGGGCGCACGATCGCCCGGCGTCGCAGATGGTTTCTCAGACGATCGGCCGTGGCGCCTCGATCCAGCACGCCGACGGCGATGAAGCTCGCGGGCATGGCTCGCACTCTCCCGGAAAGGGCGCTCAGTTTAACCTGAACCGGGCGGTCTGGCCACAGGGGCCGCGGGGAGCCCCGGCGCCGCGTGCTATACTCGGCCCCCGCTCAACCACCCCCCCCGGTCGGCACACGCGCGATCGGGTGCGTCGAGAAGAGGAGGATGAACGACGATGCTGGCACTGGCTCTCACCACGACCCTTCTGCTCGCGGCGGGCGGCACCCAGACCGCCCCGGCCGCCCCGGCTGCAAACGCGCCCACCCACCATCTCCGGCTCGAGAACATCAAACGACTGACGACCGAGGGTGACGGTGGCGAGCCGTACTTCAGCTTCGACGGGAGCCGCATCACGTTCCAGGCCAAGCGCGAGGGCAGGCCGTACGACCAGATATACATCATGAACTCGGACGGATCCGGACAGCACCTCGTGAGCACCGGGAAGGGGCGCACGACCTGCTCCTATTTCTTTCCCGACGGCAAGACGATCCTGTACGCCTCGACCCATGGCCGGCCGGCGGATCAGCCCGATCCCGAGCCGCCGCAGGGTTACGGCAAGGGCGGAAAGTACGAGTGGTCGTTCGACCCCGCGTTCGACATCTACGTGGCCGATCTGTCGGGCAAGATCCTGCGCAAGCTGGTCGACTCTCCGGGCTACGACGCCGAAGCGACCGTCTCCCCCCTCGGCGACAAGATCGTCTTCACGTCGGATCGCAGCGGCGATCTCGAGATCTACAGCATGAACCTCGACGGCACCGACCTCAAGCGCCTCACCCACGAGAAGGGGTACGACGGCGGAGCCTTCTTCTCGCCTGACGGCAAACGGATCATCTACCGCGCCTCGCGCACCGACGACTATCGCGCGCTGCAGATCTGGATCATGAACGCCGACGGCTCGGGCAAGCGCCAGCTCACGCATGGCGGCGGCACCAGCTTCGCGCCGTCGTGGCACCCGGATGGAAAGCGGATCGTCTACTGCTCGAACAGCTTCGCGCCGCCGGACAACCGCGGCAACTTCGATCTCTACCTGCTCGACGTCGACGCGCCCGAGGGCACGCTACCGCAGAGGATCACCGATTTCGACGGGTTCGACGGCTTCCCCATCTTCTCTCCCGACGGAAAGAAGCTCGTGTTCGCCTCCAACCGCGAGGGGGACACACCCTACCAGACGAGCATCTTCATTGCCGACGTGGTGGAGTAGGGGGAGGACTCAGGCCGTCACGCCTGCCGGGATGAACGGGGCAATCCGTCCCTCGATCGCCGAGGCGGCCACGGTGAGCGGGCTGGCGAGGTACATCTGCCCCGGGCCGGAGCGGCCGGGGAAATTCCTGTTCTGGGCCGAGATCACGATCTGTTCCCTGCTGGTCGATGCCCCCGGGCCCGCGTTGATGCAGGCGCCGCAGGACGGCTCCACGATGATGACACCGGCCTTGCGGAAGATCTCCACGTACCCCTTCTCGATGCAGTACTTCTTGACGTCCTGCGCGCCGTACTGGATGAAGAACTTCACGTCCGGGTGCACGCGCCTGCCCGCCGCGAGGGCGTCGGAGAGAACCCGCGCGTACATGTCCATGTCCTCGCGCTTGCCCGCGGTGCAGGATCCGCCGTAGGCGATGTCGATCCGGACCGGCGCCTCGAGCTGGTCGATCGGCACGCCGTTGCCGGGGTCGCCGGGCGTGGCCACGATCGGCTTCATCGTGGATGCGTCGAACTCGAGCGTCTCCGCGAACGCGGCGTCCGGGTCGGAGAACAGACCCGCGCACAGTGCCTCCGCCTCGGCGCGCGACATCCCGCGGTTGCGCTGCAGGAACTCGATCGTCCGGGCGTCCGGGGCCACGATCCCCGTAAAGCCGCCCACCTCGGCGGCCATATTGGTCATCGTGGCCCTCTCGTCCACGTCGAGCGCTTCGACGGCGGGGCCGCAGTACTCGATGATCTTGGCGAGCGCCTTGCCGCTGCGGACGTACGGGTGGGCGAGGATGTAGAGCATGAAGTCCTTCGCCGTCACCCCTTCCGGCTTGCGGCCGTTCACCACGACACGAAGGGTCTCGGGCACCTTCACCCTGACGTCCTTCGTGATCCAGGAGTTGAAGACGTCGGTCGTGCCGATGCCGAAGGCGATGCAGCCGAGCGCCCCGGAGTGGGGCGTATGCGAGTCGCTGCCCACCACTACCTCGCCCGGCACGGCGTACCTCTGGTAGACGACACTGTGGCAGATCCCCTCGGAGCCTTTCTCGGCGCCGGCGATCTCTCCGTGCAGGCGAATCCCCTGCTTCGCCGCGAACTCGCGCTGCTTGGCCTCGAGCTGGTGGGCCAGATCGAGAAGCCCCATCTTCACCCGCTCCTCGGGCATCACGTCGTCGAGGAAAGTGAGGTGATCGCGGAAGAAGTAGATCGAGCCGGGATCGGTGACCTTCTCGTCGGCTCCCACGAGCGTCTCGAAGAAGATGGCGGCCATCGGCGTGACGTACTCGTGGCTGAACCGCACCCCGCACCGCACGAATCCGGCGTCGCCGGGCTTGACCGCCCCGACCCCGATCGCGTCGCGTGACAGGTCGGCCACCATGTGCCGCGCGAGGATCTTCTCGCCCAGCGTCATCGGCCTCTTCGGGGTCGTCAGGCGGGGCAGGACGACCTTGCCCTGCAGGCGCGCCACGTTGAACGGGAACAGGCCGCCGTACTCGATGATCTGCCGCGTGATCTCGTCCTCGCCGCGCGTGAACTCGGACAGGGCGATCTCCTCGCCGCGGCGCACCCGCTCGATCAGACCGAAGTCGGTGCTGACGAGCAGACCCAGATTCTGGCAGTTCTGCTTGTAGATCCTCTCGATGTTCTGAGCGATGACGAGCCGGATGCCGGCGCACATCTCCGCGTAGGGCGACTGCTCCCGGCTGGATCCCTTGCCCCGGCGCTTGCCCGCCACCGAGGCGACGAAGTTTCCGCGGCGGACGTCGCCCGGCCTGATCGGGAACTCCCCGCCGGCCCTCAGCCCGAGATACGGGAAATCACCGAGTCTGTCGTCGTAGTGGAAGCAGATGTAGGCGGGTGTGATCTCGTCGGTCGAGATGTCGTCGCGCAGGGCCAGATCGGGCGTGTACGGGAGATCCTCGCCCTCGATCTGGCGCCGGATCAGGCCCGCGTCGTCCACGAGCAGGAGCACGCGCCCGTGAATCTGCAGCCGGTCGGGTCTTTTCGACACATCACGCTTCAGCAGCGATTCGATCATGATGCGCGGAGTTTAACACAGGAGCGCGGGAGGAGAGCCGGAGCGGGCATCCGGTATTCGGTTTGCGCGACTTGTCGCGCCGGCGTGGTGTCCGCTCCGGCCGATGTCGGCCCCCGCTCGCCGCCGGACCGGAAGGCCGGCGGCGCCGGGGGGATGTCGTTATCGGGCCCTCTTCGCCACCACGTCCCAGTTGACGTTGGCGTAGAAATCCTCGAGGTACTTGCCGCGCTCGGTCGGCTTGAGGTAGACCGAGAACGCGTGCTCCCAGACGTCGAGCACGACCAGAGGCTTGCATCCCGACGGGTGCCCCTCGTCGTGGCGGTCGACCCAGACGTTGAGAAGCTGGTTGGCCACGGTGTCGAGATAGGTCAGCGCCCAGCCCACGCCGGGCATCTTGGCCACGCCCATCAGATCGGCCTTCCACGCGTCGATGCTGCCGAACTGCTTTTCGGCCATCGCGCCGAAGGCGTTATCCGGCGTGAGCTTCGCACCGCCGGGGGTGAGGGAGTCGAAGTAGTACTCGTGCAGCCTCATCCCGTTGAACTCCCAGCCGAACCGCCTCTTGAGCTCCTGGTAGTGCGACTCGCCGTACTTGCTCTCGTTGGCCAGGCCGGCGAGACGCTCCAGCAGCCCGTTGGTCCTCTTCACGTACCCCTGGTAGAGCTGCAGGTGGACCTGGACCTGCTCGTCGGTGATCCCCTGAAGCCCTTTCAACCCGGAATAGTCCTTCGGCTTGTACATCGTGGGTGTGTAAGCCATCCCTTCTCCCTCCTTCATTCATGTGACAGATTAACGAATAGCCCGCCTCGCCGCCAGCGCCCCGCGTGCTACCATTCGGGCGCGGGAAACATCGCCCCCCGCGTGAGAGGAAGCATGCCGGAAGACAACTACTACCAGCGGGGCTTCGGGCTGAAACCGGCCATCGAGGGGACGCTGCGCAAAGATTATCACAGCGCCCTGGTGGATCGCGTTCGCTCCGGTGGATCCGCCCTCGTCGCGGGCGATCTCACCATACGGCTCGCGCAGGAGTTCGGCTTCTGTTACGGCGTGGATCGGGCGGTCGAGTACGCCTACGAGACGGTCGAGAAATTCCCCGATCGGCGGGTCTTCCTGACCGGGGAGATCATCCACAATCCCCATGTCAACGACAGGATGCGTGAGATGCGGATCGGCTTCCTCTCGACCGACGGGAGGATCGACCGCCTGCCGGACGACCTCGGCCCGAGCGATGTGGTGATCCTGCCAGCATTCGGCGTGCCCGCGCCGGCGCTCGAACGGCTCAGGCAGCGGGGCTGCATCCTGGTCGACACCACCTGCGGCTCGGTGCTCAACGTCTGGAAGAACGTCGAGCGCTACGCCCGTGAGGCCTTCACGTCGATCATCCACGGGAAGTACGAGCATGAGGAGACGCGTGCCACGGTCTCCAGGGCCATGATGTACCCGGGGGGCCGGTACCTCATCGTCCGGAACATGGCGCAGGCCGGCCAGGTGTGTGACTACATCGCGGTGGGACGGCCCGGGCCGGGGCGGCGCGAGGCGTTCCTGACCGAGTTCGAGAAGGCGGTCTCCCCCGGCTTCGACCCGGACCGCGACCTCGAGAGGATCGGGGTCGCCAACCAGACCACCATGCTCTCGTCGGAATCGCTGGCAATCGCCAGCAGGATCCGCGAGGCCCTGGCGGCCCGACATGGAGAAGCGGAGCTCGAGGCGCGGTTCCGGTCGTTCGACACCATCTGCAGCGCCACCCAGGACCGGCAGGACGCGGTGGCCCGGCTCATCGAAGAGGGTGTCGATCTGCTCATCATCATCGGCGGATACAACAGCAGCAACACCAATCACCTCGCCACCCTGGGTCAGGAGACCGTGCCGACCTATCACATCAACTCGGCGGAGTGCATCGCCGGGCCCGGCCGGATCCGCTACAAACCGGTGGGCAGCCACGGCGAGACGGTCGCCGAGGGATGGCTCCCCGAGGGGCCCCTCACCGTCGGAGTCACAGCGGGCGCCTCCACCCCCAACGTCATGATCGGCGAGGTGATCGAGGCGCTCATGAGGTGCCGCGGCGTCTCGCCGGAAGCGGCCGGAATCCGGCCCCCCGCCTGATTGTGCTAGAATGACGCCCAAACAACGGGCAGGAGGAAACGCCAGATGACGGCGCGTATCACCGGTTTTGATGACTGGATCGACATGTTCCACTCGTGGCAGGAGGAGATCGGCTTCCCGACCGATCTGCTCGAAGGCTTCCAGTTCGACGCGAAATACGGGCCGATCCCTTCCGAGGAGATTCCCTTCGGAGACTACAAGGGCGAGAAGCGGTGGAAGCGGGTGCTCGACATCCCGGATCAGCGCATCCGGGACGCCCTGCAGCACCTGATCGTCTACCAGGGCGACACCGAGTTCGGCTCGGTCGAGCAGCAGCGCCGCCTCGCCGAGACCGCCCCGTCGGACTACGACCTGCAGAGCCTCGTGCGGGTGATGCGCGAGGAGATGCGGCACGGGTGGCAGATGTGCCACATACTGGTGAGCCACTTCGGCTACTCGGGCAGGATCGAGGCCCAGAAGCAGCTCGAACGCCGCTCCTTCAGGAACACCCGCCTGCTCGGGTCGTTCAACGTCGATGTGGACGACTGGCTCGATTTCTTCGTCTACACCGAGTTCATCGATCGCGACGGCAAGTTCCAGCTCAAGATGCTCTCCCACTCAGGCTTCGCCCCGCTCGCCCAGTCGATGGGGCCGATGCTCAAGGAAGAGGCGTTCCACCTCGGCACCGGCCACAGCGGCCTGAGACGCATCCTGCAGGCCGGCGTGATCCCGGTCGACACAATCCAGCGGTACTTCAACAAGTGGATCCCGACGGCCTACGACCTGTTCGGGGTGGACGGCTCCTCATCCGCCGAGTGGGCCTATGTCTGGGGTCTGAAGGGTCGCTACGACGAGGACACCAACCCGGATCCGGCCGACAAGCCGAGCCTCAACGAATATGCCCGGTACCTGTACCACCAGGACATCACGAAGCACGTCGCCGCGCTCAACAACGCGGTCCCGGAGGGAAGCCCGAAGGTGACCGTGCCCGACGTCCGGTTCAACCGATCGATCGGCAAGTACCTGGGCGAGTGCCACGCCGTCACCGGCGAGCCCGTGGACCCGGCGGCCTACCCGGCTTATCTCGCCGGCGCCCTGCCGACCGACCACGACAAGGCGCTTCTCGCGGGGATCTTCAAGGATGACACCTGGATCATCCCGCATGTCTCCAACCCCCACCTCGAGGCGCACCGCAACCCGGCCTAGCCGGGGCTGTGACGGGAGACCGATGCCCGGTTCCTTCATGGACAGGGTCAGCGAGGCCCGTTCCCGTATCAGGGAGATCGACGCGCCCGCTGCCGCTGCAGCCGTCGAACGGGGTGGCTTGACGATCCTCGACGTGCGGGAGCCGGCGGAACTGGCCGGCGGGTTCATCCCCGGCGCCGTCAACGTCCCGATGGGCGACGCTGAAACACAGGTACCCCGCATCGCTCCGGACCGGGAGACCCGGATTCTCTGCTACTGCGCCGCGGGAAACCGCAGCGCCCTGGTGGCTGACCGTCTGCAGCAGCTGGGATACGGGAACGTCGAGTCGATGGCCGGGGGCTTCGCGGCCTGGGCGCGTTCCGGATTCAAGGTCGACCGCTGAGGCGCGGGGTCACGCCATGGTCGCCGCTTCCGTCCGCTGGAAGGCCTTCTCGAACATGAACGAGTCGATCAGGTCCGCGACTATCGTGGCAAGCTTGGATTCATCGATGCGGTCCATGATGATCGCGTCGCCGAACCAGTAGTCTCCCTCCACGTCGCCGCCCTCGGCCCTCGCCCTCTCCATGCTCTCCTTGATGAACTGCAGGGTGGTGACAGTCCCCCTGTAGGTCGACCCGTCCTCGAAGTAGACGACGACGTCGGCGATGTCGGCGTCGGGATTCAGCGGCTCGTCATGGGGCCAGGGCAACTCGACCCGGGCAACCTTGTGCCGGTCGATATAGTCCTGCTTGGCCCTCCTGGCCGCTCGCTTGATTTCCGTTGGCATTGCCTCTCCATCGAATGTGACTTGAGTGTTCCGCTCGTGTCTTGCTTTCGGGCGAGCCCTCGGCTCGCAAAGGGATACTAGCGCTTACGAGGCCCCACGCCAAGAGATTTCTCCTGTCCAGGAATGGTTGGTACTAGAATGAAGGACGCGTGAACGACCAGACGACCTCCCCGCTGCCCGAAACGTTCGTGGCCTTCGACACGGAGACCACGGGGCTTTCTCCCGCCGACGACCGGATCGTCGAAATCGCCGCGCTGACCTTCGCCTCCGACGGCACCGAGACGGGCACGTTCGAGCAGCTCGTCGATCCCGGTATCCCGATTCCCCCCGCCCTGACGGCGATCCACGGGATCGACGACGCGATGGTGGCCGGCAGGCCGGGCATCGCGGCCGTCCTGCCGGAGTTCATACGCTTCGTGGGGTCCGGAGTGCTCCTGGCCCACAACGCCCCATACGACATCGCCATGATGATGGTCCCGCTCCTGCGGATGGGCGCAGAGGCGCCCGCCCCACCGGGCAACCGGGTGCTCGACACATGCGGCCTGGCGCGCGCCGCCTTCCCCGGGGCCCCGAACTACCGCCTCGCGACGATCGCGGGCCGCCTGGGGATCCCGCTCGAGCGGGCGCATCGGGCGATGTCCGACGTGGTCACCTGCAAGGAGCTGTTCCTGCGGGTGCTGCGGCAGCTCGGCCCCCGGACCACCATGCAGGATCTGGTGCGACTCAGCGGGACGGAGCTGACGTTCGGCTCGGGCGAGGCGCTCCTGGAGAGGGCGCGTCCGGGAGGTCGCACGGCGCGTCTCGCCGGCCTGCTGCGCGAAGCGGTCAGGACGGGTCGGCCGATCACAATCGCCTACGAGGGGGGCACGCGTGGCAACGGGCCGCGTACCGTGACACCGATCACCCTCATCGCACAGCGCGGGATGACCTATCTGCTGGCTCAGTGCCACCTGGATCGCGGCCTGAAGAACTTCAGGCTGGACCGGATCTCATCCCTGACCCCGCCTGGCTGAACCGGCCACCTCCTCGTACAGCGCGGCGAGACGCTCGAGGCTTCGCTCGGAGGAGAACCGCTCCTCGACGCGCAGGCGTCCGGCCCGCCCCATCGATGACATCCGCTCCGGAGATCGCAGCAACTCCAGTACCGCATCGGCGAAGGCCACCGCATCTCCCGGCGCGCACAGCAGCCCGTTCACCCCGTCCTCGATCACGTCCACGCTGCCGGTGATGCGTGAGGCCACGATCGGCTTGCCGAACGCCATCGCCTCGTTGAACACCTTTGCATGCCCCTCCCGCCAGGCCGTGTGCAGGAGCAGATCCATCGCGCGGAACCAGGGGGCCGCGTCGGCCTGGTGACCCACCATGAGGCAGTTGCTGTCCAGAGCGAGCGAGCGCATCCGCTCCTCGACCTCCCTCCGGTAGCCCTCGTTGGCGTACCCCCCGACGAACAGGAAGAGGGCGTCGGGAAGGGCGTCGACGACCCGTCGCGCCACCTCCAGGCCGAGAAGCGAATCCTTGCGTGACGAGAGGGTGCCGACGATGCCGACGACCGGGCGTTCTGCCTCCACGCCCAGCTCGGCTCTCACGTCGCGGGCCCGGCCGCGGTCGCCGTAGGCCTCGACGTCGATCCCGTTCGGGATCACGACCCGGCGCTGGTCGGGACGCGCTCGATCGCCCGCGAGACGCACGAACTGCTCCATCATCGAATCGGACAGCATCAGCAGAACGGCGGCCCTGTGCAGCCCGAACCTGAGATAGTGCCCCGCGTCGTCGTAGGTGTTGCGCACCTGGACGATATGGGGCACACCGGTGCGCCGCGTCAGCGCCATCGCGTACGGCGCGCTGCTCGTCTGGAACGAGTGGATGACGTCGATGCCGTCGTCGCGGACGATACGCGCCAGGGCCCGCAGTGTGGCCGGCCGGCGCCAGATCGCCTCCCACCGGGTCCACGCACGAAGCCCCTTCACCCGGTGCGCCGGCACGCCGAGCCCGGCGAGCCGTTCCGCCTCGTCGAGTCTCTTGTAGGTCGCGACGGCGCACCGGAAGCGTCCTTGCGAGAAGCGTCTGACGTACAGGCCGAGCTGCTGGGACGAGGTGAAGCGGAGCCCCTTGACGGTCACATACAGGATGCGGATCGGCGACGATTCCAGGACGAGCCCTCCCCGTGCGGGCGCCGGCACGACGGCCCCGGCACGTCAGCACGCATGATAACGAAAATGCCCCCCATGGTTGTGAAGGGTGATGAGGCTGTCCCGCGGGGGTCATGTCAGGAGGAGAGCTGGAGAGGCCTGGGGAGGATGCGTCCGGCGTTGTGCCCGTGGTGGCGCCACCGGAGCCATTCAGCGAGGGAGAGTTTTCTCTGGGCCAGGCCGAGGGCTTCGGCGGGGCTGGCGGTGGCGGTGATGGTGACGCCGCGGCAGAAGTTGAACCATCCGGCCCAGGCGTGAAGGGCCCGCTCGAGCCAGGCGCGTCGTCGGGAGACGCACCAGGTGCGTCGGCGCAGGCGGGCGAGGCCATAGCGCGCCATGGCATTGGTGTGGTTGATGGGGAACAGCGGGTTGGCGCGGTCGCGCCGTGCGGTGGCGTCGAAGGTCGTGTGGTGGAGCCGGTCGCCGAGCAGCCGCCGGGCGATGCGATGGTAGGAGGGTTTGCGGTCCGAGTCGAGCGGGACGTCGCCGGCGGCGTGACGGCTCAGGACGGCCAGACAGCGGCGCACGGCGAGGTCGGAGTGGGAGGGGCGTCGGCCGTGGAGCTTTTCGAAGGCGGCGCGGCGGGCCTTCTGGCGCGCGGTCATGCGGCCGCGCCGGCGCAGCGGGGCGGTGGCCAGCGAGGCGATGAAGTAGGAGTGCTTGTCGATCAGGATGGGCACGGTGACGGGCTGGTAGCGGTTCGACTCGAAGGTCTCCAGCTCGTCGAGCTGGAAATGACCGCGCAGACCATGCCGGCGCATCACCGCGCGCTGCTGGCGAAGGGCGTGATGTCCGAGCCGGGCGAGCTTGCGCGAGACGGTCTTGCGATTGACGCCGAGCAGCCGGGCGGCCCCGCGCAGACTGACGCCGTTGCAGAGAAGATGCAGGAGACGGGCGTCGACGTGGGGTTTTTTCTGCCGGTAGGCGTAGCGGAAGGTCATCAGCGAGAAGGTGAGTCGGCACGAGCGGCAGCGATACCGGACGAGAGGCCTGGGAAAGGACGCGGAGCGGTACACACCGTGTCGACGGGCAAAGCCTCGCTGGCGTCGTTGGTTGAAGGGGCAGCCGCGGCGGGGGCAGAAGGGAGGAGTGAAGGCCATCGGGGAGGTACCTCCGGCGAAAGGGGCGCCTGCGGGAGCGCAGGCGCACGACGCCGGTGGGGATAGAAAGGAACGTGCCAAAGGACAGCGAGCCCCGGCAGAGCACCAAGTCATTCGTGAGACAGGGCTTGCCCGATCAACAGCCCACGGGCCCCTGTCCGCCGGCGGACAGACCGGACACATCCGCCCCATGCACCCGATCACATCGCTTCACACCCATGGGGGGCATTTTCCCATGATAACCGTACCGGGGCTGAGGATTCGAGCCGAGGGAGAGTCGCGTTCTCCGGGGAGAAAACAGAGGAGGAAGAGGAGGGAGTCAGTGCGCGCCCGTGCTCACCCGCGGCATCTTCTCGAGCCTCCGCCGCACATCCTCGGGCGAGCACCCGTCGATCATCACGACCTTCTCCTGGCTGGCGAATCCCGAGATCACGCGTACCCGGCTCGTCCCTAGATTGAGCGCGCCGGCGATGACACGCGCTACCGCGTCGTTTGCCTTCCCCTTCTCGGGCGGCGCCACCACGGTCATCTTCAGCCTGCCGCCGTAGGGGCCGATCAGGGTGTCCTGCTTGGCGGCCGGCTTCACCCTCACCGGCAGGCGGCAGCCTCCGTCGGCCGCTGTCAGCTCCAGACCCGTGGTGTCCATGCGCTCTCCCGCACTCAGTCCTGATGAAGTCTCGACTCGAGCTCCGCGATCTCCTCGAGCGGGCTGGAATGACCCTGGCGAATCGCCATCGCGCGCGCGTCGGCCAGGACGCGCGCGGCCTCCTCGTGCGATCCGCCCGCCACCAGACAGCGGCCCAGGCTGATCGCGACCGCCATCCAGTCGGGCTGGAGCTCGAGGCACCTCCGGTACTCCGCCTCCGCCTCCGCCGTCCTGCCCGCCTCGAACAGGGCGTTCGCCAGCGAGAAACGGGCCAGTGGATTGTCCGGGGCCGACTCGAGGATCCTGCGGCTCCGGTCGATCCGCGCCTGGAGCTCCGGTGAGGGCGGCGTCATGACGTCCCCTCCGGCCCGCTCCCTGCCGCGATCGGCGGAAGCCGGCGCGCCGGCGGCTCCGTGCCGCGCATCAGGAGCCGTTCGACCACCTCGCCCCCCACGATGTGCTTTTCGATGATTTCCTCCACGTCGCGCGTCGTGACCCCGCCGTACCAGACCCCCTCCGGGTAGACCACGACGGTCGTCCCCGACGCGCACGCGTCGAGACAGCCGGCGGCATTGGCCCGCACGATCCGGTTCAGCCCGCGCGCCTTGAGCCCGTCCTTGAACAACGCGCGCACCTCCTCGGACCCCTTTTCGGCGCAGCATCCCTTGGGATGCCCCTCGGGCCGCCTGTTCACGCAGATGAAAACGTGCCTTCGATACGGAGGCATCGTGGTCCCTCCTCGGCGCCGGTCAGGGCCGAGCCATCTCCTCGATGATAGCCTGCGCCATCTCGCTCGTGTGCGCCGTCCCGCCCAGATCGGGCGTAAGCGTCCCGGCCTGAGCCAGGACCCTCCCCGTCGCTTCCTCAATCCGCCGCGCGGCCTCTGCCTCCCCGAGGTGCGATAGCAGCGCCATCGCCGGGACGAGCAGCGGGAGCGGGCTGGCGAGATCCTCGCCCTCGAGGTGCGGCGCGTTGCCGTGTATCGCCTCGAAGACCGTCACGTCGGGCCCGTGGCCGATGCCTGGGACGGTGCCGGGCCCGCCCACAAGTCCGGCGCAGAGATCGGAGATGATGTCGCCGAGGAGATTTCCCATCAGGAGCACGTCGAACCGGCATGGGTCCAGCACGAGCTGCATGATGCCGTTGTCGGCGATCAGCTCCCGGTAGGCGATGCCCGGGAACTCCGCCGAGATCCTGCGGCAGCAGTCCAGGAACAGCCCGTCGCTCATCTTCATGATGTTGGCCTTGTGCATCACGGTGACGCCCGAGCGCCCGGTGCGCACCGCGTACTCGAAGGCGAAGCGCGCGATCCGCAGCGACGCCGCCTCGGTCACGACCTTCAGACTCTCGACCACGCCCGGCACCACCTCATGCTCGATCCCGGCGTACAGATCCTCCGTGCTCTCGCGCACCACCACGATGTCGACCTTCTCGTAGCGGCTGGGCATCCCCGGCAGGTTGCGCGCCGGGCGCACCGAGGCGAACAGTCCCAGCCTGCGACGGAAAGCCAGGTTCGGCTCCTCGCCCGGGCCGGCCGGCGCAAGCAGGATCCCCTTGAGCGCCACCTTGTGCCTGAGGACGCTCTCGAACAGGGCGTCGGGCAGAGGCGTGCCGTGCCTGGCCAGCGCGCGCTGGCCGGACAGACATCGGTCCCATGCCAGCGACACTCCGGTCGCAGCGACGATACGGACCACCGCGTCCGCCGTCTCCTCGCCCACCGTGTCGCCCGGGATCAGCGTGACCGTGTGTTTCGCCGGCCCCTGGCCCGGCCGCGGCGACGCCCGGTGCGACTTCAGATGGCCGAGTGCCTTGCCGCTGCTCATGCGGTCGATCCCCCGGCGCCGTCGAGTCTCTCGATTATCGCCTCGGTCATCCGCGCCGTCGTGGCGGTTCCACCGAGGTCACCCGTGACCGTCCTCCCCTCCCGGAGCACGGCGTCGACCGCTCCGGTGATGGCCTTCGCGGCCCGCCGCTCGCCCATGTGACGCAGCATCATGGCGGCGGAGAGGACGAGGGCGGTCGGATTGGCGATCCCCTTTCCCGCGATGTCCGGGGCGCTGCCGTGCACCGCCTCGAACACGGCGCATCGCTCGCCGATGTTGGCGCCCGGCACCACGCCGAGACCGCCCACCAGGCCGGCGCACAGGTCCGAGAGGAGGTCACCGAACAGGTTCTCCATCAGCAGGACGTCGAACCGGCCCGGATCGAGCACCAGCCCCATGGTGGCCTCGTCTATCGCCATCTCCTCGCACGACACGAACGGGTAGTCCTGTGCCACGCGGTGGCACGACTCCAGGAACAGCCCGTCGGACAGCTTCATGACGCTCGCCTTGTGCACGAAGGTGATCCTGCGGCGCCCCTCGTGGCGCGCCATGTCGAAGGCGAACCGCGCGATCCGCTCCGAGGCGCGGCGCGTGATGATCCTCAGCGTCTCGACCACGCCGGGCACGACCGAGTGCTCCCGGCCCGAGTAGAGCCCTTCGGTGTTCTCGCGAACGATCACCAGATCGACTCCGGTGTATCGCGTCCTGACACCGGGGAGGCTGCGGACAGGCCTCAGACTCACGTGGAGATCCAGCGCCTTGCGCAACGCCACGTTCACGCTCGCGAACCCGGTCCCCACCGGTGTCGGTGATCGGGCCTTTCAGCGCGACCCGGTTGGCGCGCACCGATTCGAGGACCTCCTCGGGCAGAGGCACCCCGGCGCCGCGCTCCATGGCCTCGGCTCCGGCCGAGACGCGATCCCACCGCACGGCGACCCCTGCGGCCTCCACGACGCGGACCGCCGCCTCCGTGACTTCGGGGCCAATCCCGTCGCCGGGGATGAGGGTGATGGTATAGGACAAGGGGGGTGTCTCCCGGGGTAAGGCGGGATTATAGACGTGACACGCGCTCAAAGGAAAGCGCGCGCAAGCCTCTTGCCGCGTGAATAGCCCAGCCGGGTCTTCCACCGGGCGCGCTCGATCTTCTCGTTGATCTCGGGAAGCTTGAGCGTGGTGGCCCGGTCCCCCTCGTCGATCAGCTTGAGCGCGCCGGTGAAGTCGGCCCAGTGCACCGAGCCGACCTTCGGGCGGATCAGGACGTCGAGCAGCTTGCACTGGAAGTTCTTGAGCGCCTCCGCCTTGATGGCGTTCGCGCGCACCAGCACGTCGAAGCCACGGGTCAGACCGCGCGTGTCCTCGAGCTCGGGCGAGATGTCCACCCCGATCACCATGTCGGCGCCCTGCTTGAACGCGGCGAGCACGGGCACCTTGCTCACCCATCCGCCGTCGATCAGCAGCCGCCCGTCGATCCGGACGGGTGGGAGCAGGCCGGGTATCGCGCTCGACGCCAGGATGCCGCGGCGCAGCGAGCCCGAGGTGAGCACCACCTCCTCGCCCGAGTCGAGATCCGCCGCCACCGGGCAGAACGGGATAGCCGTCCGGCCGATCGTGATGTCCTCGATCAGGGAGTGAATGTTGTGGGCGAAGTTCTCCTCCGAGATGAACGACGGCCGCGTCATCGAGAAGGAGTAGAAGATCCCGCGCTTGATCAGGTTGCTGACGCTGTACAGCAGGCTCGGCTCGTCACGCCGCGAGTCCTTGAGGAAATCGAATTCCGTGCGCCGGAACTCGCGGCTGAGCACGAATTGCCGCAGCCGGGCCTCCGTCTTGGCGGCGTCCGCCATGATGGCGTACACGCCTCCCACAAGCGCCCCGATGCTCGTACCGGCGATCAGATCCACCTTGACGCCGGCGCGCTCCAGCGCCCGCAGCACGCCGACATGCGCGAGACCCCGCGCGGCGCCGCCGCCGAGGGCCAGACCGACAGTGAACTGGTTCATTCCGGCTCTCTTTCCCTGCGGGCCTGCCCGGCCCGAACCATATGGAAATATAAGGATTTGCGCCGAGCGCGCGCAACCCGCAGCCTGCGTCAGGCGGCGCGATTCCTCCCATGGTCGCACCACCTCCGGATCGGGCACTCCTCGCAGCGCGGCGCGGCCGGCTTGCAGACCCGCCGTCCGAGCGCGATCAGGTTCATGTGAAACGGCAGCACCTCGTCGGGCGGAGTGAGCGCCCCCATGATGCGGTGCGCGATTTCGGGGGTCGATTTCGCCGGCACCAGCCCGATCCGCCGCGTGATCCGGAAGATGTGCGTGTCGACGGGGAATGCCGGCTGGCCGAGGGAGAACACCTGCACGCACCGGATCGTCTTCAGGCCTATCCCCTTGAAGGACCGGAGGTACGTCTCCACCTCCTCCATGTCCGCCCGCTTCAGACGATCCAGCGTGTAGTCCCCTTCCTCCTCCCTGACGCGTCGCAGAACGTCCTGGATGACGCGGCTCTTCGTGGGAGCGAGTCCTCCCACCCGGATGGCCTCCTCCACACGGCGGCGTGGCGCCCGCGCCACGGCCTCCCAGGTCGGGAAGACGGCGTGGAGCGACTCCCAGGCCCGGTCCCTGTTCGTGTCGCTCGTGTTCTGCGAGAGGATGGTGAAGATCAGCTCGGAGAGCGGATCCTTGACCTCGCCCGGGCCCGGGCGCCCGAAGGCTCTCTCCAGCGCGCCGATGATGCGGGCAACCCGCGCGGCGGGACCACCCGCCGGCGGCTTCACGGAGCCGCCGGCCCGGGCGGCGACCATGGCGTGGCTGTGTCGGGGATCGGGACGAGCTTGTCGATCAGCCATTCGCTCGGGGCGTTCCTGGAGCGCTCCGCCCCGGGGATCCGGACCAGGGTCCAGTCGACGTTGACGGTCGCGAGCAGGGAAAGCTCGGACGGATCGTCATACCCCGTGGCGAAGTTGACCACCTTGCCGAACGGGTACCCCATCAGGTACATGCGCCCGCCGGTCGGGATGCTGTCCCAGTGGATCCCGCCGTAGTTGGTCAGGACACGGGTCTTGACGACCGCCTTCATGTTCCCCGGCTCGACGGTGACCGAGAGTGGCATGGCGGCCGCGCCCTCCTTGCCGAGGCCGATCGCCCGGATGAGCGTCACGCCGAGCGGGTCGGGCGACAGCTCGCCCGCGGCCTTCGACCGATCCCAGAGCATATAGCCGCCCTCGATCATGTCGCGGTACTTCTTCCCCACGGCCTCCCTCTCCTCGGCAGTCTTCGCCGCCAGCAGCTCGCGGTGATAGGGAGCGGAGAGATCGAGGATGCGAGCCACGTCCCCCAGGCTGACCGCCGAGATGTACGCCTCCACGGTGACCTGCAGGGTGTTGGCCGAAGGCGCGCACGCGGGGGCGGCGAGCGCGAGCGCAGCGCCGGCCGCCGTGGCGAGGACGAGCACCCGCCGGGTCATGAGCCGCCGGTGATGGCGCCGTCGTGAAGAACGATATCGTCGTCGGTGCCGGCGCGTCCGTCGTCACCCGGAGACGCCACCGTGTAGCTCCTCCCGTCGGAGGTGTAGCTCAACTCGTGGCCCCAGGAGTCCTCGACGTCGAGGCGCGGGGCATACAGCGGAACGAGGGATCCGGCCGCATCCTGCAGCGATCCGGCCATGGGGAACTCGCCGCCGTGATCGATCGCGTACCGGTCGAGCGCGAGCCGGACCTGCTCGAGACGGTTGACGGTGCGCTCGTTTTTCGCTCGATCCACGCCGCGCACGGCCGCGGCGGCTGCCTGCTGGGCCACCGATGGTTTGCCGCCGCTGCCGCAACCCGGCGCGGCGAGACACAGCACGGATGCGGCCGCAGCCGCGATGACCCGGGGTCTCATGGTGGCCCGATTCTATCGGCGCCCTCGATCCACTGTCAAACAGGCCGCCGGCCGGGTTATCCTGTGGCGAGGGGCGCGCGACGGCCGGCGACGCCCCGGGGAGCCCGATATGGGGCGAATCGCCACCGCATGCATGCTCGGCCTCGGACTGCTGTCGCTGGCCACCCCCGCGTGCGCCACGGAGGGCCGGGACACGGCGACCCGGCCCGGCCCCGCGTCGCGCGCGGATCGGCGCGAGGCGATGACGAACCTGATCGAGTCGCGGGGCGTGACCGACGCGGCGCTGCTGGCGGCGCTCGGATCCGTCCCGCGGCACCTGTTCGTCCCGGTGGCGCTGCGCGATGAGGCCTATGACGATCGTCCCCTCCCGATCGGCGAGGGGCAGACGATATCGCAGCCCTACATCGTCGCCCTGATGACCGACCTGGCCGCCGTGCGTCCCGGCCGACGGGTCCTGGAGGTCGGCACGGGGTCGGGATACCAGGCGGCGATCCTCGCCGCGTTGAAGGCGGATGTCTACACGATCGAGATCGTGCCGGCGCTGGCGGCGCGCGCCCGGGCGGCGCTCGAGGGGGCCGGCTACGAGGGCATACACTACCATGTCGGCGACGGCTACCGTGGCTGGCCTGAGGCCGCCCCGTTCGACGCGATCATCGTCACCGCGGCGCCCGACCACGTCCCCCAGCCGCTCGTGGATCAGCTCGCACCCGGCGGGCGTCTGATCATCCCGGTCGGCGACGTCTCTCAGACCCTGATGCGGCTGACGCGCACGGCGGACGGCGTCCGGACGGAACGGATCGTCCCCGTCCGGTTCGTCCCGATGACCGGCGAGGCCCGGAACGGGCCCTGACGGCCCCGTCCGGCGTCGCGGCGCACTCCGCTGCTATAATGCCGCTCCCCGAATCGCGAACGCGCTCGACGAATACACAGGGAGAACACCCATGGCAAAGCTGATCACCCCACGCGCCGAGGACTACTCGCGCTGGTACACCGACATCGTGCTGCAGGCGCAGCTTGCCGACTACTCTCCCGTCCGGGGCTGCATGGTGATCCGGCCGCTCGGCATGGCGTTGTGGGAGAACATGCAGACGTCCCTCAACCGGATGTTCAAGGAGACCGGGCACGAGAACGCGTACTTTCCCCTGTTCATCCCCGAATCGTTCCTGCACAAGGAAAAGGAACACGTCGAAGGGTTCGCTCCGGAGTGCGCGGTGGTGACGCACGGCGGCGGGCAGAAGCTCGAAGAGCCGCTCGTCGTGCGGCCGACCTCCGAGACCATCATCTACTCGATGTACGCCAAGTGGATCCAGTCCTACCGCGATCTGCCGATCCTGATCAACCAGTGGGCGAACGTGGTGCGATGGGAGATGCGGACGCGCCTCTTCCTGCGCACGATGGAGTTCCTCTGGCAGGAGGGGCACACGGCGCACGCGACCGACGCCGAGGCGGAGGAGGAGACGCTGAAGATCCTCGATATCTATCACACCTTCGCCCGTGACGACATGGCGCTGCCCTGTCTCAAGGGGGTCAAGAGCGACGCGGAGAAGTTCGCCGGGGCGGTGCGCACCTACTGCATCGAGGCCCTGATGCAGGACAACAAGGCGCTGCAGGCGGGCACCTCCCACAACCTGGGCCAGAACTTCGCGAAGGCGTTCGAGGTGAAGTACCAGACCGAGGCGGGCGATCTGGATTACGTCTGGAACACGTCCTGGGGCGTGTCGACCCGGCTGATCGGCGCTCTCGTCATGGCGCACAGCGACGACCAGGGCCTCGTGCTTCCGCCGCGGCTGGCGCCGACCCAGGTGGTGATCGTGCCGATATACAAGGAGAGCGAGCGTGAGACGGTGCTCGCCGCCGCACGGGATCTGCAGGCGTCGCTCTCCCCGGTCGCCCGGGTGAAGATCGACTCCCGCGACGGCGTCCGGCCCGGCTTCAAGTTCAACGAATGGGAGATGAAAGGCGTGCCGCTGAGGATCGAGCTTGGCCCGCGCGACCTGGCGGCGGGGCAGGCCGTGGCTGCGCCACGTGTGCCCCTTGCGGACGATCAGGCCAGCTCCAAGCGGACCATCCCGCTCGCCTCGCTGCGCGAGGCCGTCCCGGCGATGCTGGAGGAGATCCAGAAACGACTCTATGATGTCGCACGGGACCGGCTCGATAGAAACACGCGGCCCGTGGACTCGTACGAAGAATTCAAGACGGTCATCGAGCGCCAGGGCGGATTTCTCATGGCACACTGGTGCGGCGGAGCGGAATGCGAAGCCCGAATCAAGGAAGAGACGAAAGCCACGATCCGGTGCATCCCGATGGACGGGGAGGCCGAGAGCGGTTCGTGTCTCGTCTGCGGCGCCGCCTCGGCGCGCCGGGTCGCGTTCGCACGGGCCTACTGACCGCGGGCCTGGCCCTCGGTCTGGCTGCAGGCACTCCGGTCGCACCCGCCGCCCCGGCACCTGTGCGCGTCCGGATCGTCTCCCCGGCGCCCGGGGACACCCTGCTCGGCCGCAGCGATATCGTGATCGAGGCCTCGCCCCCGGACCACGGCACCATCCTCAAGGTGGAGATCTACGCCGACGACCGGCTGGTGGCGACGCTGCTCGACCCGCCCTACCGCCTCACCTGGGACGCCGGAGACAGCACCCGGGCGCGCACCATCCGTGTCCGCGCCTACGCTTCGGACGGGACCATCGCGTCGGACCGCGTCACGACCCGCGAGCTTCGAGGCGTGCAGCACGCCCGTGTCACGCTCGTCGAGGTGTACTGCACGGTGCGTGACGGGCAGGGGCGCTACATCATGAATCTGGGCAAGGACGACTTCACCGTTCTCGAATCGGGTGTTCCCCAGCCTATCGCCGTCTTCTCAGCCGATCGCAAGCCGGTGCACCTCGTGCTGCTGTTCGACGCCAGCAACTCGATGGCCGGCGAGGGCAAGCTCACAACGGCCCAGGAGGCCGCCATCGGGTTCGTCGAGGCCCTCGAGCCCGGAGACACCGCCGCCCTGATCACCTTCAACGATACACCGGTGCTGCTCGAGAAGCCGACCGCGGACAAGCAGGCGCTCGAGGAGGCGATCATGTCGATCGAGGCGAAGGGGGGGACGGCGCTCTACGACTCGATCATGGCGGCTGTGGACCAGGTCAAGGGAGTCGAGGGGCGCAAGGCGATCATCCTGCTGTCCGACGGAAGGGACGAGTCGGTGGACGGCCTCGGCCCGGGCTCGATCACCACGTTCGAGGAATCGCTCGACGCGATCCTGCGCACCGAGACGGCCGTGTACGCGGTCGGCACGGGGGACCATCTCGAGGAGGAGAAGGACTACTATCATCGCCGCACCCTCGGCGAGATCCTCGGCACGCTCGCCGACCGCAGCGGAGGCCGCGCCTGGTTCGTCCGGAAGGCCTCGAAGCTCAAGGGCGCCTACCGCGCGATCGAGGACGAGCTGCGGCATCAGTACACGCTCGCCTACTACCCCCCGGCCGAGGCCCCGTCCACGAAGCGCCACGACCCGTCGGGTCGCGACTGGCGGCCGATCGAGGTCAGGGTGTCGCGGTCCCGGTCGCGTGTCACCGCGCGCGCCGGATACTACGCGAGATAGGCCGGGCTAGCGGAAGCCCGCCTGCCGCAGGAGGGCCGCGATCCCCTCCGCCCTTCCCTTCACGACACCGTAGGCTGCCAGGTAACGCGGGTCGTTTCGCAGCCCGTCGAACTCGCTGAGGTTCTCGACCCCCCAGGCATCACAGTTGCCCGCCGTCGCCGACAAGGACAGCCAGGTCAGCGCTCCATCGCCGTCCCCGAGGCTGCCCAGCGCCCGGGCCACCAGCCCGGCATAGTCCCAGTCCTGCGAATAGGCGACCCGGTTCCTCTCGATGATCCGCGACACGGCGGCAGGGTCGCCGAGACGCGCGTGCGCCAGAAGCGCGATCAACTCCATGTAGTCCCGGTTGGACGAGACCTGCTCGAGCCGGGCGGCCCAGCGCAGTCCCTGGGCCGGTTCCCCCATCATGTAGGAGAGCACGCCGAGCTGCATCGCGGTCGGCTCAATCGAGATCCCAGACTCGCGCCGCCTGATGACCTCGCCCTCGAGTCGCTCCTTCAGCTCGTCCAGCGTCCCCTCGCGCTCGTGCTGACGCAGCAGGACCCACCCGAGATCCATGGTCGGGTCGAGCGTTTCGATCCGGCCGATCACGTCGGGGAACGACTCTCCCATCCCCACCGTGTTGAGGAGGATCGCCACCCATCGCAACGCAGGCGTGTTGTCGGGGTCCAGCTTCAGCGCGTGCAGCAGCTCACGTGTCGCCTCGACCGAGCGGCCCTTCATCAGAAGCGACTGGCCGAGCGCGAAGTGCCCCGCCGGGTCGGATTCCTCGAGATAGATGGCGCGGCGCGCGCTGGTGACCCCCCGATCGAGCCAGACCGTCCCTTCCCCCAGCCCCGTCAGGAACATGCTGTTGCTCGCCTCGGCGAGCGACGCGTGGGCCCGGGCGAACAGCGGGTCCAGTGTTACCGCCTGCTCGAGCAGGCCGACCGCATCAGCCACGACGCCGCTCTGGCCCGTGGCGAGCTTCCCCTGCGCCAGGAGCCAGAGATAGTGCGCGGTGGCGTTGCTGCCGAGACGCGTGCCCGTCGTGAAATCGGTTCCCGCGATCGGTCCGGGCGCGAGGGCGGTTGCGGCCGCAGCGGCGAGCGCCTCCTCCGCCGGGATCAATCCCTCGACGCTGGTCTCGAGGTCGCGGGCCCAGATCACGAACCCATGCTCGGCGTCGAGGACCTGAGCGGTGAGCTTGATGACGTTGTCCGACTGGCGATAACGGCCCACGAGGGCGGCCCCCGCCCTGGCCCTCTGCGCCGCTACCGCCGGATCGCTCGTTCCCGCGGTGGCGCTCAGCGAAGCGCTCAGGGGACGCACCGTCATCCCGGGCACACGTGACAGCCTCATGATGATGCTGTCGGCGAGTCCGATGCCGAACGCCGGATCGGCATCCCCGGGCGTCATCGGCACGAAGGGCAGCACCAGGAGCACCGAGCGATCCGCGGACGCGATGGCCGGGGCGGCCCGGCTCCTGTCGGCCGTCAGCAGGAGCGCGAAGTAGAACACGGCCAGCAACGCGGCCGCGGTGGCCACCGACGCGATCGCGTACGCCGTCAGGCGGCGCCCGGACGCACCGGGCATCAGGGGACCCACGGCGCCCGGAATGCCTCCGACGCGATCGTCTTCGCCACCCCCTCGCGTATCCGCCGGGAGGCCGTTTCGAAATCGGGACCGTCCGAATCGATCGTACGGGTCCAGATCGTCGCCCCCGTGCGGACATCCTCGAGCCGGAGCCTTGCGCGCCAGGCACCGCCCGCGACCAGCAGATCGCCCGAGAGGACCCGATCGACGCCGAGGGCGCGGCCCGCGGCCACCGGGTCCACGGCGGCGCCGGCAAAGCCGGCGATTGACTCCGTCGGCCTGACCTTGACCAGATCCGACTGTCCCAGCACCGTGATGATGCCGTCGGCAATCGTCAGGCCGGGGTCGGCCGGGCCGCCGGCGCCGACCGGACCCCCGGTCGACAGAGGAAGGACCGCGAGGGTCGTCCGATCCGGTCTGCCGGTGCCGGTCGTCTTCGGGAGCGACATCTGGTGAGCGACCCCTGTCGCCAGGGCCAGGCAGGCGACCAGCGCCGCGGCCATCGCCGCGCCCGGTCCGAAGGCGTGACTGCGGAAGGAACCCGGGCGCACAGCGGCGCCTGGTCGCGATCGCCCTGCAGCCAATCGCGCCGGGGGCGGCGGCGCACCCATGAGCGCGGCGAGTCTCTCGAGCGCCTCACAATCGGCCCGTCGCCCCTCGGACTCGCCGGCCGGCCGCGCGAGCCCGAAGTCGAGCAGGAGGGTGCCGCCGCCCGCATCGAGATAGACGTTGGAGGGAGCCAGGTTCCGGTGAGAGACGCCCGCCGCGTGCGCATCATCGAGGGTGTCGGCGACCGACGCGGCGATGCCGGCCGCCTCGCGCCCCGGGACCGGCCCGCGCAGGAGCCGCTCGGCCAGAGTCTCCCCCTCGAGGAGTACCATGGCCGCGCCCGTCACGGAGGGAGTGGCGATCACCTCCACCAGCGGCGCCAGCCCCCCAATCGGAAGAGCGCCCAGGGAGCGGGTCGCCTCCAGGAAGGTGCTCCGACGCACCGGGTCGGCATGCACCTCCGGATGCAGGACCCGCAGCGCCACCATCCTGCCGCAGCGGAGCCTCACGGCCCGGTAGACGGTCCCGGAGGATCCGCGTCCGAGGACGGAGTGGATACGGTATCCTTCGAGACACGGGCCAATCACGCGATTCTCCAGGGTTCGACGGGGAATGCGGGGACGGCATGATGGTACGCCCACCCGCCGGGGGGGTCAATCCCCGGGTTGCGCGGGGGACACCCCTCCGATAAGATTTGCAGCCTGCCACGGCTTTCGGAAGCACAAGGAGCCCCATGCACACGGTCAGCAGCCTCGGTGGGCGCCTCGTCGTCCTCAACAGCATCCCCTTCGCCATCGAGGAGAAGCGCGTCCTCAGGGAGCTGCGCGTCCCCCGGATCAGCTTCGTCAAGGAGATGGAGGAAGAAGGCGTGGCGAAGGCGATCAAGCGGGCGATCAACGCCGCCTACACGCTGATCCACGGGCGCGGCTGCTACCGGACCTTCCGTGTCACCACGGTCCGCGAGGATCGGGTGACCATCGAGGGCTCGGAGACCCTGCTGACGGGCTCGAACATGGTCAAACTCCTCTCGAAGTCCGACCACGTCACGCTGCTGGCCGCGACCATCGGCGGCGAGCTCGAGACACGCGTGGACGATCTGAAGACCGCCCAGACCGCCGACGCCTACTTCCTGGACGTCGTGGGGGGCTGGATGGCCGATTACATGGCGGACCGAGTGGACGCGGTCGTCCAGACCGAGATCACGCGCAGCGGATACGCGCGGACGATGAGATACAGCCCGGGCTACGGCGACTGGGAGCTGCCCGTTCAGGCGGAGATGCTGCGGCTGCTGGAGGCGTCGACGATCGGCATCGACTGCACCGAGACCTTCATCCTCCAGCCCCGGAAGTCGGTGACCGCCGTCATCGGGTGGGAGCGGAAGGGATGATCCTCGAGAAGCTGAAGCACGGGGTGATGATCCTCGACGGCTCCATGGGCGCGCTCCTCCAGGGACGCGGCCTGCCTTCCGGCTACGCGCCGGACCTCTGGAACCTCGAGAAGCCCGACGTGATCGTGGCCGTCCAGCGCGAGTACGCCGCCGCGGGCGCCGACATCCTGCTCACCAACACCTTCGGCGCGAGCCGGCGGCGGCTCGCCGAGTACGACGCGTACGACCGGCTCACCGCGATCAACGAAGCCGCGGTCGCCCATGCACGGAAGGCGGGCGACGGCCGGGCGCTCGTCGCCGGAGACATCGGCCCGTGCGGGACGACGGTGCAGCCTTTCGGGGAGATCCCGTTCGCGGAGGCATACGAGATCTTTCTCGAGCAGGCCTCGGCCCTGGTGGCCGCCGGCGTCGACCTGATAGCCATCGAGACGATGTTCGACCTGCAGGAGATGAAGGCTGCGGTGATGGCCTGCAACGAGGTCCGCGGCCGTATCCCCCTGATGGCCTTCATGACCTTCACACAGGACGGGCTCACAGACACCGGGACCGATCCCCAGACCGCGGCCGCCGTGCTCGAAGGGCTCGGCGTCGACATCATCGGCGCGAACTGCTCGACGGGGCCCGAGCACATGCTCCCGGTGGTGAAGAAGCTCGCCACCTCGACCCGGTGCCCGATAGCCGTTCAGCCCAACGCCGGCCTGCCCGTGCAGAAGGGGGGCCAGACGATCTTCCCGATGGGCCCGGACGAGATGGCCGGGTTCGTGCCCCTGTTCCACGCCGCCGGCGCCGGCATCATCGGCGGATGCTGCGGCACCACCCCCGACTACATCGCGCGCGCCGCGCAGCTCGTCAGGGGAAAGCCGCCTGCCGCCCGCACCTGGGTCGACGGGACGCGGATCACCAGCCGGATGAAGACCGCGATCATCGGCCCCGGCCACCCCTTCTGCCTCATCGGGGAGAAGATCAACCCCACGGGGCGCAGCAAGTTCGCCCAGGCGCTCACCGAAGGGAGGATGGACCGTGTGGTGGCCGAGGCCCGCAGGCAGTACGAGGCGGGGGCGACCGCCCTGGACGTCAATGTCGGGGTTCCCCTGACCGACGAGCCGGGGCTCATGGCCAAGGCGATCGCCGCCATACAGAACGTGGTCGACCTCCCCCTGGTGATCGATTCCTCGTACGTCGAGGCGCTCGAGCAGGGATTGATCAACTATCCGGGCAAGGCGCTCGTCAACAGCATCAACGCCGAACCTGAGCGCATCGAGCAGATCTTCCCGTTGGTGAAGAAATACGGCGCCGCCGTGATCGCCCTGTGCGCCGGAGACGAGATCCCGGAGAAGGCGTCCGACCGCGTGCGTAACGCGGAGAAGATACTCGCCGAGGCCGAGCGCTACGGCGTCCGAAGGGATCAGATTGTCTTCGACCCTCTTGCGCTCGTGGTGTCGGCGATGCAGACCGGCTCGGCCCAGACGCTCGAGACGATCCGGAGCATCACGAGAGAGCTGGGCTGCCCGACCTCTCTGGGGCTCAGCAACGTCTCTTTCGGCCTGCCGAACCGCCACCTCATCAACCAGACCTTCCTCTCGATGGCCGTGGCGGCCGGGCTCGACGCGGCCATCATGAGCCCGTACGAGGCCGAGCTCAAGCAGGCCCTCGGGGCGGCCGGCCTGTTCGCCGGGCGTGACCCGGACTGCAGAAGGTACATCGATCTGCAGACCGAGCTGCAGCACGAGAAGAAGACGCTGGCCGCCCTGGAGGCCGAGGCGCGCAAGCCGAAGACCACCGAGGAGCGGATCTACGAGGCGGTGGTCGAGGGCGATCGCGACAGCGTGGTCGGGCTGGTCAACGAGGCGCTGGCCGAAGGGTCCGACCCGTTCCACCTGTTCGTGGACATCATGACACCCGCGATCCGCCACCTGGGCGATCTGTTCGGGGCGCGCAAGAAGTTCATCCCGCATCTCGTCGCCGCGGCCGACACCATGAAACGGGGCGTCGCGATCCTGACTCCCCTGCTCGAGGCGAGCGGGCAGGTCGAGCACAAGGGCACCATCGTGATGGCCACCGTCAAGGGGGATATCCACGACATCGGCAAGAGCGTCTGCGCCATCATGCTGCGGAACTTCGGCTTCACCGTGCACGACCTGGGCCGCAACGTCCCCCTCGAGACGATTCTCGAGGCGGCCCGCGAGCACCGCGCCGACATCATCGGGCTCTCCGCGCTCATGACCACCACCATGATGCAGATGAAGGTGGTGGTGGATGCCGTCAGGGAGCAGGGACTCCCGCACCGCGTCCTCGTGGGCGGCGCGGTGGTGACACCACATTTCGCGTCCGAGATCCGCGCCGACGGCTACTCGAAGGACGTCGGCGACTGCGTCCAGGCCGCCGAGGCCCTGCTCGAGGGCCGGACGGTGGGTCTCTCGGGCTGACGGCGGCCCCTCCCCTTTCCCCCGGCCTCGCACCTGATGCTAGAATTGCGGCTTACCGGAACCTGGAGAGCCATACCCCATCATGATCACCACGAGCGATTTCAAGAAGGGTCTGCGGATCCTGATCGACCGCGAGCCGTACGAGGTCATGGACTACACCGTGCAGAGCCCCACGGCGCGCGGATCCGCAACGCTGGTGCGCACGAAGATCCGGAACATCCTGACCGGTTCGGTCTTCGACCGGACCTTCAAGTCCGGCGAGAAGTTCGAATCGCCGGACCTGCAGCTCCGGCCTGTCCAGTTCCTGTACCGCGACGGCACCGACTACCACTTCATGGACAACGAGAGCTACGAGCAGTTCCACATGGCCGGGGATCAGCTCGGCGACAAGGCACTCTGGCTCACCGACGGCTCGCCCGCCCGTTCGGTCATCTTCAACGGCTCCGTGGTCGGCATCGAGCTGCCGCAGTTCATGGAATTCGAGATCAGCGAGACCGAGCCCGCCGTCAGGGGCGACACGGCCTCGGGGCGCGTCATGAAGGAAGCGGTGATTGCCACGGGCGCCACGGTCCGCGTCCCGCTCTACATGGAGCGCGGCGAGCGGATCCTCGTCGCGACGGAAACCGGCGAGTTCGTCAAGCGGGTCACCGGAAAACCATGAGCCGCCCGCGGCAGCAGGCCACCGTCTGCATCTACGGTCTCGGCGGCATCGGGGCCGCGACGGCCCGGATGCTGCTCGGCATGGAGGATGTGCGGATCGTCGCCGCCATCGACACCGACCGGTCGAAGGCGGGGCGGGACCTGCGGTCGCTCCTCCGGCTCAGGGGCGCCTCCGGTGTGATCGTCTCGGCGGACGCCGTGTCGACACTGCGCCGCACCGAGCCCGACGTGGTGATCCACTCCACCGGGTCCCGGCTGCTGGAGATCGCTCCGCAGCTCGAGCAGATCATCGACGCGGGTATCCCCTGTGTGACGTCGTCCGAGGAGATGGCTCTGCCGGATGACATCGACCCGGCCACCGCGGAGCGTCTCGATCAGCGGGCCCGGGCCCGCGGCGTGGCTCTGCTGGGCGCCGGCGTGAACCCCGGCTTCGCCATGGATGCCCTCGTCCTGGCGCTGTCGGGAGCCACCTGCAAGGTGACGCACATCTCGGTGGAACGGGTGCTCGACCCGCTGAGCCGGCGCCGCGCCTTCCGATCGAAGGTGGGCCTGGGCCTGACCTTCGCGCAGGCCTCCCGTCTCGTCGAGCAGCGCAAAATGGGGCACGTGGGCCTGCGCCAGTCGGCCCTGCTCGTCGCCCGCGGCATGGGCTGGAGCCCGGACCGCGTCGACGAGGAGGTGGAAGTGCTGTGCGAGACCGCCGTGCCCGCGAAGCGCTCCCGGCGCCGGATGCGTCCCGACGCCCCCGTGGTCGGCCTGCACCAGACCCTCTCCGCGCGTCAGGGCCGCCGGGAGCTGGTTCGTATGGAGATGCTGATGGCCGCCGGTGTGGAGGCGCCTCACGACGCCGTGATCATCAACGGGGAGCCGGATCTCAACCTGTGGGTGCAGGGGGGCATCCCCGGCGATCAGTCCACCGTCGCCTGTCTCATCAACGGCATGTGGAAGGTCCTGGCCGCTCCTCGACCCGGCCTCCTGACACTGCTGGATCTTCCGCTGCGCGCCTCGCGACCCGGCGCACCGGCGGCCGTGCCTCATTCATGAAGGGGGAAACGACATTATGCGTTCACTCGGGCTCGTTCGTCTGCTGGCCTCGGCCGGCCTGATCGCCTCCATGTCCATTCCGGCACGAGCGGACGGCACGGATCGCAAGCCTCTCGAATACCCGAAGGCGGCGAAGGTGGGGCAGGTCGACGACTATCACGGCACCAGGGTGGCCGACCCGTACCGCTGGCTCGAGGACCTCGACTCGAAGGAGACGAAGGCCTGGGTCGACGCCGAGAACAAGGTCACCTTTGCGTTCCTCGACGGGATCCCGGCCCGTGAGAAGATCAAGGCCCGTCTCACCACTCTGTGGAACTACGAGCGGTACGGCGTCCCCGTGATGAGGGGAGGGCGCTACTTCTTCAGCCGCAACGACGGACTGCAGAACCAGAGCGTGCAGTACTGGATGTCCTCCATCGACGGCCAGCCGAAGCTGCTGCTCGACCCGAACAAGCTCTCGCAGGACGGCACCGTGGCGCTGTCGGGCATCTCCTACAGCGACGACGGCCGGTACATGGCCTACTCCGTGTCGAGCGGCGGGTCCGACTGGCAGGAGTGGAAGGTGCGGGAGGTGGAAAGCGGCAAGGACCTGTCCGACGACATCAAGTGGGTCAAGTTCTCCGGCGCCTCCTGGACGAAGGACGGCAAGGGATTCTACTACAGTCGATACGCCGAGCCGGACGATGCCACGATGATGACCGGCGCCAACTACTACCAGAAGCTCTACTACCATTCACTCGGCACGCCCCAGGCCGAGGATCCGCTCGTGTACGAGCGCGAGGACCACAAGGAATGGGGATTTTCGGGCGGCGTCACGGATGACGGACGGTATCTCGCCATCACCGTCTGGGAGGGCACCGATCCGAAGAACCGGTTCTTCTACAAGGACCTCGAAGGAAAGGACTCGAAGGTCGTGGAGCTGCTCAACGACTTCGACGCCTCCTACGATTTCGTCGGCAACGACGGCCCGGTGTTCTGGTTCCGGACCGACCTCGACGCGCCGCGGAGCCGGATCATCGCGATCGACACGCGCGAGCCCGGGCGCAACCACTGGAAGGAGATCGTCGCCCAGGGCCCCGACGCGCTCGTGTCGGCCAACGTCGTGAACCACCAGTTCGTCCTGGAGTACCTCAAGGACGCCCACTCGGAGGTCCGGATCCACGCCCTCGACGGCAAACTGGTGAGAACGGTCGAGCTGCCGGGCCTCGGAACGGCCTCGGGATTCGGGGGACGGCCCTCCGACACCGATACCTTCTATGCCTACAGCGGGTTCACCACACCCACCACCATCTACCACTACGACATGGAGACCGGCCGCAGCACGATATTCCGCCAGCCGAAGGTCGACTTCAACCCCGACGAGTACGAGACGCGGCAGGTTTTCTACACGAGCAAGGACGGCACCAAGGTCCCGATGTTCATCACCAGCCGCAAGGGTCTGAAGCTGGACGGGACCAACCCGACCTATCTGTACGGCTACGGGGGATTCGACATCTCGCTCACGCCGTCCTTCTCGGTCGCCAACCTGGTCTGGATGGAGCTCGGCGGCGTCTACGCCGTGGCCAACCTCCGCGGCGGCGGCGAGTACGGCGAGGAATGGCACCAGGCGGGCACAAAGCTCCACAAGCAGAACGTGTTCGATGATTTCATCGCCGCGGCCGAGTGGCTCATCGCCAACAAGTACACTTCGACGAAGCGGCTGGCCATCGGCGGCGGCAGCAACGGCGGTCTCCTGGTGGGCGCGGTGCTCAATCAGCGGCCGGACCTGTTCGGCGCCGCCCTGCCCTCCGTGGGCGTGATGGACATGCTGCGGTTCCACAAGTTCACCATCGGCTGGGCCTGGGTGTCGGACTACGGCTCGTCGGACGATCCGGATCAATTCAAGGCGCTGCTTGCCTACTCGCCGCTCCACAACATCAAGGCCGGTACGAAGTACCCGGCCACGCTCATCACCACCGCCGACCACGACGACCGGGTCGTGCCCGCCCACAGCTTCAAGTACGCGGCGACCCTGCAGGCGGCGCAGGCCGGCCCGGCTCCGACACTGATCCGGATCGAGACCCGCGCGGGACACGGCGCCGGCAAGCCCACCTCGAAGCTGATCGAGGAGGTGGCCGACAAGTGGGGCTTCCTCGTCAAGGAGCTCGGCTTCGAGGATCAGGCGATCAAGCGGGAGGAAGCCGCGGGGAAGTAGGACCGGGTCAGGGCAGGGCGAGAGCGCGCAGCTTGTCGAAGGAATAGATCCCGGTGGCGTGTCCGTCCGAGAAGCTGAACTGCAGGGCGTACCGGCCCACAGGGCGGATGTCCACGACCTGAACGTCTCCCGGGACACGGGAGCGGTCGAGCCGCGCCTCCCCCGTCCACTCGTCCACGCACATCGCGCACGGACAGGCCAGTCTCAGCTCACGGAACGGATGCCGGGTGGCGGCCCCGTCGCTCCATTTCAGCTCGACGGCGCCGTCGCGCACCTGTGCCTCGGTCGGCCGGTGCTTCACGGCCCGGGTCTTCTCGTTGACGATGCTGATCTCCCGGGCGAGACATCCCGCGACCTCCTGGAACGCCTTCGCCGAGGGGGCCGACGCGTCGGGCCCCTCGACGGCCACGACGGGCTTTCCCGCGTCCCCGGCGCGCGCGATCGCGGCATCGAGCGGGATCTCGCCCAGGAACGGGACGCCGAACTGCTCGGCCGCGCGCCGCCGCCGCCGCCGTGCAGGAACACGTCGGTCGACTCGCCGCAGTGCGAGCAGATGAAGCGGCTCATGTTCTCCACGATCCCGAGGATCGGCACCTGCACCTGCTCGAACATCCGGAGACCACGCATGCGTCACGCCCACGGCGACGTCCTGCGGCGTCGTCACGATCACCGCGCCGGCGAGCGGCGCCGACTGCGTCAGCGTGAGCTGCACGTCGCCCGTGCCCGGCGGCAGATCGATCAGCAGGTAGTCCAGCTCGCCCCAGTCGACCTGTCCGAGGAACTGCTGGATCAGCTTCGTTGCCATCGGGCCGCGCCAGATGACCGGCGTGTCGGGCCCCGTCAGCAGGCCCATCGACATGAACTTGATGCCGTGCCGCTCGACCGGGCGTATCCACCCCTCCCGGGACCCCTGCCGGGGCCGGTCGGCGGCGCCGCCCATCATCCGGGGCACCGACGGCCCGTACACATCCGCGTCCATCAGGCCGACCCGGGCGCCGCTCGCCGCCAGCGCCAGAGCGAGGTTGGTGGCCACCGTGGACTTGCCGACGCCACCCTTGCCGCTCGCGATCGCGATCGGGTTGCGGACCAGCTTCATACCCCCTTCCACGGGGGGGACGCCCGAGCCGCGCACCTGGGCCGTCATGTTCACCGTCACGCCGGTGACGCCGGGGATCGCCCCGACCACCTCCACCGCCTGCTGCTTCATCGTCTCCTTCACCGGACACGCAGGCGTGGTCAGCTCGATGTCGAGCGACACGGCGCCCCCGTCGACGGCCAGGTTCTTCACGAAGCCGAGATCGACGATGTCGCGGTGCAGGTCGGGATCCTTGACGGCGCGCAGCGCCTCGAGAACCTCCTCGGGGCGCACGATATCCGTTGTTCCGGGGCTCATGACGTATCACTCTCCTGTGTGGCGGTGACCAGCAACCTAGCTTGACGGTGTTTTCATGTCAAGCCGGGCGCGCGCCTGCGGATTGCCCGGGTCGTCCTCCAGGACGATACGATAGCAGGCTGCCGCCTCCTGCCGCCGCCCCTCGGCCCAGAGCGCGGCGCCGAGATTGTTGTACACCTCGTAGTAGGCGCCGCCGCTCTCGCGCGCGGCCAGCGAGAACCAGGCCTCGGCGCCACGGGTGTCACCCAGGAAATAGCGGTACAGCCCCAGGTTGAAGGCGCGCGATGGGAACCGCTGTCGCGACACCAGACCGCGCATCCACGCCGACATCGGGGTGATCCGCGGGGGCCCGGTGAGGCCTGGCAGGCTGGATGGCGGAACGGACCCCGGGGGCGCGGGCAGCGACGGGCCCGCGGCTGGTGCGGGAGCGTCGGTACGCACGAATATGGCCGCCAGATGGTCCGCGTACACCGGCCGCCATCGGGGATCGCCGCCCAGACGGCCGAGCAGCTTCGGGTTGGTCGCGTACGGGAAGATGATCCAGCGGATTCCATAGGCGGACACAGTCGCCTCGAGCGCGGCCTGCGAGGAGAGGGCTTCCTGGTAACGCCGGTAGAACGCCTCACCCGTCACCTCGAGCCTCCCGTCGATGAAGACCGGCCCGGGCCGCGCCCAGATCATGTAGCCGCCGAAGTTCAGATGGTTCAGCACGGGGCCCGCAAGGCCGGCCGCACGCGCCCAGGCGACAGCGTCGATCGGCAGTGTCAGCCCGTTCCACCCGAAGCCGAATCGCTCGGGCCTCCGGCTCGCGATGTAATAGCCGTCGTTGACGACGCGTGCGCCGAGGATCACGGCGATCGCCGCCGATGCCGCCAGGGCCCCGCGCACCGCGAGCCGCCTCCCCCTGAGGAGCGCCTCGACCGGCAGACCCCAGGCGAGCCCCGGCAGGCAGGCGATCACCAGCAGAGGGATGTTGCGGATCATCCGGGCGGCCAGGAACATGAACGGCACCGTCAGCAGCGCTGCGGAGAACCGCCTGCGGCGCAGGAGACCGATCACGGCTACCAAAGCGAGAACCGCGAACAGCCTGAAGCAGAGAATCGGCGCCCGCGGGTAGAAGGGGAACTGGCGCGAGAGGCCGAGAGCGAAAGGAGACACGAACTCGCCGATCGTCCGGCCGAACACGTTCTGATCCTGCATCCGGGTGGCAAGCGTGAACGGAAACAGCGCGCCGCGCCATCCATAGGGGTTGACCAGCACAACGGCGATGGACGCCGTTCCCCATCCGAACAGCGCGCGATCCGGTCTTCCCCGCCGCACCCATGTGCCGGCAGCGAAGCAGCCGATCGCCGCCCACCCCAGAACGAACAGGCTGTGCGTGTTGGCCCATACCAGGTGAACGACCGGCAGAGCCCACAGCGGAGCGCCGGGCTTCTCCGCACGACGATGCAGCAGGTACAGTGTCGTGGAGAGGAGCAGCCACGAGGCCAGTTCCGGCCGCACCTCGTACCTCAGCTCCGAGGCGACCCCGCCCGCGAGCAGCGCCACCACGAGAGCCGTCGGGTCGAGGGGAGCCAGACGCGCCGTCCGGATCAGCATGACGTAGGTCGTCAGTATCAGCACGAGGTTGAGCAGCACGAGACCCGCGCCGCCGAGCCCCCGCTGGACCAGGGCCGCCACGACCTGGTAGCCCCAGCTCGTGTCGATGTAGGGATGATCGTTGATGGTGTAGGTGAAGGTGTCGGTGCGGGGCCAGCCGCCGCCCTCGAGGATCGACTCGCCCGCCTTCAGGTGAAACCCGACGTCGAGGCTGCCGACCTGGCGGCACGCCAGCACCGCAACGAGCGACAGCACGAGCGCGAGCGCGAGCCGGTGCGCGGCCCGGAGCGGCTCGTCGGGAGCGAGAAGGACGGGGCGGCGAGGCAGGAGCGCTACCCCTCGAGCCGGGCCGGGCGCTCCCAGCCTTCCTCGAACACGAATGCGTCGAGAGGCCTCCTCTCGCGCGGCGCCACCTCGCGGGCCCTGAGCTTCTCGGGCAGTCCGGCCGGATCGCCCGGGTACCCGATCGCGATCATCGCGACGGGATCGTGGTCCTCGTCGAGACCGAGCATTTCGCGAGCGCGCTCGCGATCGAAGCCCGCCATCTGATGCACCCGGAGACCGCACTCGACCGCCTGAAGGCAGAGATTCTCCGAGGCAGCCCCCACATCGTGCCAGGCATGCCGGTTCGGCTTCCCGTTGCGCTGGAAGCTCAGATGCGTGACCGACAGCGCCAGCACGGGCGCCTCGCGGGCCCACGCGTTGCCTTCGGTCAGGAGGGAGGCCAGCCGCTCGAAGCCTCCGGTGTCCTCCCTGAGGGCGATCACATACCGCCATGGCTGCTCGTTGAAGCACGACGGGGCCCAGCGGGCCGCCTCGAACAGGCTGGCCAGCGTGTCCCGGGATACCGCGCGGTCGGCCCAGGCGCGCGGGCTCCAGCGCCGGGCGAGCAGGTCGTTGATCGGATGGCCGGCCGCGGCCTTCTTCTCGTGGTCCATGTCGTCACCTCCCTCGGGAATTCGCATCCGTCAGGGCTCCCGCGACCTCGATCAGCGCGAGAGCCTCCTGCCGCGCAGGCCGCTCCCCTGTCTCCAGGAACCGGTCGCGCACACGGGCGGCGCGCCGCCATTCGGCAACCGCCGCCGGGTCCACTCCGGATCCGGCCAGCGCATCGATCACTTCCGCGAGCGGCAGCCCGCTCGAGGAGCCGTGCTTCGCGCGAAGCCGACGCTCCAGCTCGAACCCCGCCATCATGCCGGACAGCGGCAGATGCACCTCGAGCAGCGCGCGCGCCAGCTCCAGCGTATCGTCCACCTCGGCCAGATCCGCCAGCAGGTTGACCGCCTTGCGGCGCAGCAGCCATGTGTCGGAGCGGAAGGCCCGCAGCAGATCGTGATCGCGGTAGGACGACAGGACCCGCTCCTGGAGCACCCACAGCGCCATGTCGACGTCGGCCGCGCGCCTCATCCCGTGGTGATCGCGGATCTCGCGGATGTCCCGCAGGTAGTTCACGTACGTCTCGACCTCCGTGTTGCCGCGCCGCACCTCCAGCAGCTTCTCCACCGGGGGACTGAGGATGCCGTACTGATCCGGATGGACGAACCGCAGCACCACGGAGACGTTCTCGATGAACTTCAGCCCGGCATGCAGCCGGCCGATCGAGGACGTCTCGTCGAGCGGCAGCCGGGCGATCAGGCGTGCCATCTCGGCCATGTCGATCTCCTGCTCGATATCGCTCTCGGCCGGGAAACGCCAGAACTGCCTGAAGTCCCAGTAGCGGCCGTTCTGGATCGTCTCGAGATCCCGGAAGGCGAAAGCCCGCGCCCCCGAGCGCACCGGATCGAGCGCGCGCTCGAGGCCCGCATAGTCAGGCCGCCAGCCGTAGCGTGTTTCCATCGTCTCGTCGAACAGATCGCGGCACCGCTCCAGGTACGATGCGGTCATGCTCACACCCCGGCGGCCGTCGCGAAACGCGACGGGTCGAAGGCGCGCGCGGCCTCGGCGCGCCCGGGCGACAGGGCCGCACCCAGCAGGAGATCCGCCGCCAGCTCGCCCACCGCGGCCCCGGCCGTCGCGCCGGATTCCTCCAGACCGGCCACCCAGAAGAAGCCGGGCAGCCTCGGGTCGGGCCCGACCAGATAGCGTCGATCCGGTGCGAAGGTCCTCAGGCAGGCGTGGGTTCTCTCGATCCCGAAATTCTCCAGCGCAGGCAGGGCGGCGCGTGTCTTGCGCGCCAGCTCGTCGGCCACCCGCCGGGAGACCTCGGGCAAACCCGGCTCGTGCGGCTCCTCGTCGCAAGGACAGAGCGTCAGCCGGTCTCCGTCCACGCGGAAGTACAGCCCATGCTCGAGGTCCCAGACGTACGGCCAGACCGGGTCGATGCCCCGGGCCGGTTCCGACACGAACAGATGGCGTCGGAAGGCGCGCAGCCCCGGATCGGCCAACCCGTCACCGCTCAGCCGGGCCGCGAGCTGTCCCGCCCACGCCCCCGCCGCGTCCACCACCCAGTCGGCCTCGAAGCGGCCTGCGTTGGTCTCCACCCCGTTGAGCTTGCCGCAGCTGAAAGTCAGCGACCCGGCTCGTGCGCCCGTGACCACGCGCACGCCGCCGCGCCGTGCCCCGTCGAGATACGCGGCTACCAGACGCGGCGGATCGATCTGCGCGTCGCCTGGGTAGAGCACGGCCATCGGCGAGGCCGCGCCTTCGAGCAGCGGTATGTCCCGCGCGACGGATGCCGTCTCGGCGATCGTGGCGGCGATCCCCATCGATGCCGCACGGTCGCGCATCGCCCCGGCGGCCGATTCGCTTGCGACGAGCCGCACCGAGCCGCGCCGCTGCAGACCGCACGCGCCCGCGCCGACCGCTTCGTCCAGCAGCCTCGCTCCTTCGAGCGTCATCTCCGCGATGGCGGGGTCCTCCTCGAGCAGCGATCCGAGCAGACCCGCGTTGCGGCCCGAGGCGTGGACGGCGAACTGCGTCTCGGCCTCGAGCAGAACGACCCGGCCGCCGGCGCCTCGTCTCGCCAGGGCCCACGCCGTGGCGGCGCCGGCGTAGCCACCCCCGATGATGACGATCACGACGGCACCTCCCGCAGTGTCAGTCTTCGCGCGCGCGGCCGGGATGATTCGATCGTGAAGCGGAGACGCTGCCCCGCCTCCCTTCCTCCGCCGGACGGCAGCGTCACCGTGTACAGCGTGTCGGTCAGCTCCACTTCGGCGCGCCGCGCGTCGGCCCAGACCACGATCCCTTCCACCTCCTCGCCCTCGCGCCGCTGATAGTGCCTGAGGATCCAGTACTCGTCCGTCGCCCGTTCGGCCTCTCGCGCGGCCTTCTCCGCCTCCTCGGTCGTCGCAGCAATCCGCGCGAGCGCCTCCGCGTCGTATGGCAGGGGCTCGCCCGCGAGCGATGCCTTGATCTCGGCGGTGCACCACGAGGTCCTGGTAGCGCCGGATCGGAGATGTGGCCTGCGTGTAGGCGTCGAGCCCCAGTCCCGCGTGGGGAGCGGGCTGCAGCCCCACCTCGCCCCGCCTCATTCTGCGGCGCAACGCCCGCACGGCGACCGGATCGTAGGCGCCGTCATCCTCGCGCCCGGGCGCACCGCCGCTGCCCGCCCCCGGCCCCGCCTCGCCGGGCGGCGCCTGGCGCCGGTAGATCGCCGGGATGCCGCGCTGCATGCAGAACGTCGCCGCGATCCGGTTGGCCAGGATCATCGCCTCGGACACGAACCTCCGGGACGGACCGCGTTCGTCGATGCGGCGCACGCTGACCTCGCCGTCCGGGCCGACCCGGATGTCCACCTCGGCCGCGCGGATGGTCACCGCGCCGGCCGACACCCGCTCGGCCTCGAGCGCCTCCGCGAGCAGACGCAGGCGGCGCAGTGCCGCGGCGATCGCCTCCCCCGCAGCCGCATCCCCCTCGTCTCCCGCGGGCCGGGCGATCAGCCGGTCGGCGTCGTCGTACGTGAGCCGCGCCCGCGAGCGGATGATCGAGGGGACGATCTCCGAGTCGATCACCTCACCTATCGAGGAAACCGTGACCAGGAAGGAGAGGGCGGGCCGGACATCCCCCGCGACCAGGCTCGCCGCCGATTCGGCGAGCGGGCGCGGCAGCATCGACAGCTTGAGATCGGGGAAGTAGAACGTTGCCGCCCGGGACAGAGCCTCGGTGTCGACGAGGCCGCCGATCGGGATGAAATGAGACGGGTCTGCGATGTGGATTCCGATCCGCCAGGCGCCGCCGGTCACCTCGACGCTGAGCGCGTCGTCGAGCTCGGTTGTCAGGTCGTCATCGATGGTGAAGGCCACCAGGTCGGTCAGGTCGCGCCGGCACGCGGGATCGACCGGCCGCGCGGCGTCGGAGGCCGCCGCCTCCTCCACCTCGGGCGGAAACGAGGTCCGCAGCCGGTACCTGTGGATCGAGAGGTTCTCGTCCGGCCGGAACAGCCCGAGCGCTTCGAGCAGCCGGAACGCACGCTCCTGCGTCGGCCCTTCCGGCACGCCGGCCTCGTCGAGGATCGACACGGCGCCGCGGCGTGACTCCGCCTCGTCCCCCAGCAACGCGGCTTCCACCAGGTCGGCGATCGTCTCCCGGTGCAGCCGGCCGAACGCACCCTCCATGGCGTGGCCGGGCCCGCTCGCTTCCTGCTGCAGCGCACCGCGGGCGGCATCGAGAAACTCCGCCCGCAGCGCGGCGCGCGCCTTGACCGCGGCCTCCCGCTTCACCGCTTGCTCCACGTGCTCGCGCGACCGCGGCTCGAAATCGTCCCCCTTGCGCGTGAACCAGGTGCGGTCGGCCAGCAGAGCCCGCAGCATCGCCGAGCGGGCGACCGGCGTGTCCTCCGCGAGCCCCAGCTCGGCGAGATCGGCGAGACTCATACGCTGCGGGTCCTCCACGAGGACCTCCCACAGCGAAGGCAGATCGATCTCGGCGGCCCGCGACCGCGCCGCCCGGCCATGCTCCTGCGCCGCGTCCGCGGCGCGGCCCATCGAGGCGCCGCCCGCCCGGTGGGCTACGCGCGAGAGCGTGACACGCATCTCCTTGCCTGTTTCGGTGACGACCTTGAGCCGCCCCTTCTCCTCGCCGGTGACGACCGCGGACACGAGTCCCCCTTCATCGAACAGGTCGACGAGGTCACCCGCCCCCGCGGTCATCGCTTTCGTCATGGCGTCCCAATCCTCTCCGCCCGGCTCACAGCGCCCTCACGATCGCGGCGACTCCACGCGCGATCCCGTCGAGATCGCGCGCCTCGCATATCACGTCACAGGAAGGAGCGTAGCACGACAGGACCGAGTCGCCCGTGTCCCAGCGCGCTGCCGGCTCCGGGTTCAGCCAGATCACGCGCCGCGATCGCCCGGCCATCGCCTCGAAGGCCCAGCCTTGCGGATCGCGGAAGTTGCTGCGCGCGTCGCCGAGCACCACCAGGACCGTATCCCGCCGCGAGGTCCGCGCGCCGGTCCCGTGCGCGCGTGCCGCCTGGTAGAACGCCCTGCCGTAGTCGCTCGCCGCCTTCGGGTCGAGCGCGTCGAAGGTCTCGAGGAACCTCGAGAACGAAGCCGGCCCCTCGCCGTCCCAATCCGCCAGCCGCTGTGTGGCATCGACGCACCGGTCGACGAACAGATGGACGGTCGTCCGCCCGCGCGTCTTGAGAAAACCGCCCGCGAGCATCAGGAACAGCGCCGACGCGCGCGCGACCGACCAGGAGACATCCACGAGCACGGCGACCCGCGGCCGCCTGGGACGGGGTGCGCGCCGTGGGATCACGAACGGCACGCCGCCCGTCCTCAGGCTGCCCCTCATGACCCGCGGCATCCAGGGACGCCCCCGCGCGGCGCCCCGCGCTCGCCGTCCGGCGCGCAGGCGGATCTCCCGGATCATCCGGGGCACCTCGCGTGCGAGGCGCTCGTCATCCGCCGAGGTCAGGGGGGCGGCCAGGTCGAGGCGCCGCGTCCGCCCCGGTCCGCCGGGCCTTCTGCGCTCCTCGGGACGTGCTCCGGGCCGTCCTGCCGGCCGCAGGTGTCGTCCCGGCACCCCCTGTCTCGGCGCCAGGGGCTCGGCTCCGCGCGTCTCCCGCGGCTCGCGCAATATCCGCAGCCGGCCGGGACGGCGTCGCGGCCCGGGAGCGCGTGGCGTCGCGCCCGGCGTCCCCACTCCGGGCTCCTGGCTCGGGCGTCGGCGCGTCGCACCGCCTTGTCCCGCCGCCTCGCGCCGTCCCCGGCCCCGGCGCCGACCGCCCTCACGGGGCGCGGCGAAGTACGCGGCAAAGACCCGGTCGAATCGCGGGAGGTCCTCATGGGTCTTGACGAGGCTGGCCCGCAGTGCGAGACGCACGGTCTCGCGCCGCTCGAGGCCGACCGCCCGCAGCGCGCGGGCCGCGTCGATCGCCTCGGCCGGCGACACGGGCAGTCCCGCGCGCCTCAGCTCCGAGACGAAACGCTGGATCACCCGGATCATCTCAGCGCCCGCGACTCCGGGGGGCCGCGGCCCGCTCGAGGTCCTCCCGGTTCTTGATCAGCGCTCCGAGGGTCCTGCGCAACGTCGGCTCGTCCAGCTCGCGGGCGCCCACCGCCGCCAGCGCGCGGGCCCAGTCCACGACCTCGGCGATCCCCGGGGCCCTGCGGGCCTCGGACCGGCGGAGGCCTCCCACGAAGGCCACCACCCGGCGTGCGAGCTCCTCCGAGATGCCCGGGACGCGCAGCATGACGATCCGCACTTCGTCGTCCGGCGCCGGGAAGTCGACGTACAGGTACAGGCAGCGGCGGCGCAGCGCGTCCGAGAGATCCCGCGTGTCGTTGCTCGTGAGGATCACGCGGGGCGGATGCGCCGCGCGGATGGTGCCCAGCTCGGGGATGGACACCTGGTAGTCGGCCAGGATCTCCAGGAGGAACGCCTCGAACTCCTCGTCGCTGCGGTCCACCTCGTCAACCAGCAGCACCGCCGGCTTCTCCGAGACGATGGCGGCAAGGAGGGGACGCGGGAGAAGAAAATCGCGCGAGAAGAACTCGTCGGCCTGCCCCTTGAGCGCGCCCAGGGACGATTTCAGATCCGGAGCCTCCGAGAGCAGATCGCCCACCTTCTCGCGCAGTAGCTGCGCGTACAGCATCTGCTTGCCGTACGACCACTCGTAGATCGCCTTCGCCTCGTCCAGCCCCTCGTAGCACTGGAGGCGGATCAACTCCACGCCGTGGAACCCGGCCCAGAGCTTGGCGATCTCGGTCTTCCCGACCCCCGGAGGACCTTCGAGCAGGAGGGGCTTCTCGAGCGTCTCCGAGAGGAAAAGGGAGGTCGCAACCTCGGGGGAGCACACGAATCCAGATTCGTCGAACCGCTGGGTGATCTGCTCCGGCGTGACCGCCGGACGGCGGCTCATTTTCCTCCGCCGGATCCGGAGGATCCGGTCCCCCGTCCGCGCCTGCGGCGGCGTCCGCCGCCCGAGGAGCTCCTCTGCCCCGCATCCTTCGAGGCCGACGCAGCCCTCGGCTTGTCCGACGAGGAGCGCCTCTTGCCACCGCTGCGTCCCCCGCGCGGCCGGCGTGATCGCCCCCCGGAGGGCCGCCGCGGCTCCTCTTCGGCCTCCGCCTCGCCGGGCCCCTCGTCGCCGTACGACTCGAGCGGGAGCTCCATCCCCGTGAGATCCCGGATTTCACCGAGCCGCTTCAGGTCGCGCGCGGTGACGAACGTGATCGCGTGCCCGGCGCGGCCCGCACGCGCGGTACGCCCCACCCGGTGGACGTAGTCGTCGGCGTCCATCGGAATATCGTAGTTGATGACGTGCGTGATCCCGCCGATGTCGATCCCACGGCCCGCCACGTCGGTGGCCACCAGGATGTGCACCTCGCCGCGGCGGAACATGTCCATGATCCCTTCGCGGTGACGCTGCTCCTGCAGCGACGACAGCCGCGCCGCCTCGTATCCTTTCTCGCGCAGCTTGCGCATGATGTCGCCCGTCGATTCACGCCGCGCGGTGAAGATCAGGCAGCGGTCGGGGCTCTCCTGGTTGAGCACATCGAGCAGGAGCGGCATCTTGCGGTCCTCACGGACCCGGTAGATCGACTGGCGGACCCGATCGGCCACCATGGTGGACGGCGAGACCTGGACTTCGTGCGGGTGCATCATGTACGACTGCGCGATCTTCTTGACGGCGGGCGGCAGTGTCGCGCTGAACAGCATCGTCTGACGCGACAGCGGCGCGCGGCGGCACAGAAAGTCGATGTCGTCGATGAAGCCCATGTCCAGCATCCGGTCCGCCTCGTCCAGCACGAGCCACTTGATGTACCGCATGCGCAGGATCGCCGACTTGACGAAATCGATCAGCCGTCCCGGCGTGCCCACGACGATGTCGGCTCCGGCGAAGATCTCGCGCCTCTGGTGCCCGATCGAGGTGCCGCCGTAGACCGGCAGCGCCCGCACCGCCAGATGCGCCGCGAGTTTCTCCGCCTCGCCGCAGACCTGGATGGCCAATTCCCGCGTGGGAGTGACGATCAGGGCCTGAACCTGGCCGGTCGCCTCGATCATCTGGAGGATCGGTATCAGGAAGGCCGCCGTCTTGCCCGTGCCGGTCTGCGCCATGCCGGCGATATCGCGGCCTGTGAGCGCCACGGGGATCACCTGCTCCTGGATAGGCGTGCAGACGGTGTAACCCGACTCGGCGATAGCGTCGAGAAGCTTCTGGTTCAGCTTGAGGGCCGAAAACGGAAGCGGAGTCGGGGACTCGGCCGGTGCCTGAGGTTGGCTCATAGCGGACGCATATTCTAGCACACGCTCCCCGCGGCCGCGTAAAGCGTCGGATTCCTTTTGCGCGACCACCTTTTGTTGTACACTTCGTCAGGTCGAGTCGCTCCGCGGCGGAGGGGGGAGGAAGGCCCCCGCGCGGGCCGCCACCCCCGGGGTCACGATGTCCGAACTGCTCTGGTCCTTCGATCAACTGGCACGCTTCACCCGTTACGACGATCCGGAAGTCCGTTACTGGGCCGCGGATCGACTCGTGACGCTCTTCCCCGCCGAAGCGGCCGACGTGATCGCCGAGCTGCTGCTCGACGACCACGACTCCACGCCCGAGCTGGTCGCGCAGCACCTCGCGCGCCACGGGAAACCCCATCACATTCCGGTCGTGCTCCGCGGCTTCAGGCACAGCGAGGGCCTGCTGCCGGGCCGCTGCTTCGATGCCCTGGCCCGTCTGGGCTACGAGAACGCGCCGATGATCGCCGAGACCGCCCTCTTCCGGCGCGATCTGTCCGAGCAGTGTCTCGCGATCATCGTCGCGGCTCTGGCCGAGTCTGCCGCGCCGGGAGCGGCCGAGAGAGCGCACGAGTTCCTCCTCAGACGCCCCGAGCTGTTCGCCGAGCCCGCGGCGCTGCGGGCGGCGGTGCGCCTGAGCGCGCCGCAGGATTTCGGCGAGGTGATCCTCAAGTGGCTCACCGCCCTCCACTTCCGCGGTATCGAGCCGATCGAGAGCTGCATCCGCGTGCTGTACGAGGAGCTCCAGCTCGAGGACAGCGGCTGGTGCATCCGCACGGGACGCAGCGGGCGGATCGACCTGCCCCGCACCATCAAGGCGATAGAAAGCGGATACGATCTCGACCTGCACGACGCCATACCGCAGCGGGTTCGCGACGAGATCGCCGGGAGGCTCGACCGTGGCTCCTTTGCCGAGATCGCCGGGACGCTCGGGCGGCTCGTGTTGGAGCGCGCGGCCGCCCTGCTGCCCCATCCGGAGGATCGCCTGCCGGATCGGCTCCAGTCGCTCGGACAGGCGTTCACCCAGCCCTCGACGCTGCAGATCGCGGAGCGTCTCGAGCCCGCGATGCAGCAGTGGCTGGTCGGCGCGTTGCTCGCCTCCACCGTGAAGGTGTCCACCTACAGGAACTACCTGCTGGAGATGCATGCCGCGGGCGACAGGGTCGACGCCCTGCTGGGACTCGCCGGGGCGGAGACCTCCTGCCTGCTCAGCTCGCTGCCCGAGAAGCTGAGCGCCGCGGGCGCGGCCGGCGGAGCGGCGGAGGCGGCCATCATCGACTGGTGCGTGCGCACTCTGGAGGCGCGGGGTCCCTTCTTTCCCAAGTCGATCGCGCTGGAGACTCTGGGGAGACTGCGCGCCGCGCGTCTCATCCCGGAGATCGCCGCCCATCTGTCCGACGACAACCCCTACATCTACGGAGCCGCGGAGCGCGCGCTCGCGCGGATCGGGGCGCCCGTGCTGGGCTACATCAGCGCGACGATGGCCAGAGGAGGCGTGCATCCCGACGCGATGCAGAGCCTCGTGCGGCTGGCGTGCGACATGGGTCGCGTCGAATCGCTGCGGCTCGTGCTCGACCACTTCGACGAGATATACGAGACGATCGGCCCGGAGGCGGCATCCGAGGCCGTCGGAATGCTCGGCCATCCCGACCTGATCCCGTCCCTGAGACGCTGGCTGGATCGCTCGCGGGCAATGGTGGGTCAGGCGCTCCTGCTCGCGGGGGCGATCGGCAACCTCCCGATCCCCGAGGAAGAGTCGATCCTCAAGGCGATCGACGACTACTGGAAGGGTGCCGCCGAAGGGATCGACGACGGCCCGGAGCAGGACAGCCCGACCGGCCCTTACCTCATGTGAGGGGGACGCCCCCCGTCAGGGCGTCACGCCGGGTGTCTCGGCGACCAGCCAGACCCCCTCGCGCGCCATGATCGCCGCCCTCGTCAGGTCCCGCATGACACCCGCCACCGCGGGCGGCAGCACCGCCTGCGTGGAGGTGTCCTCTTCGGGCCAGAGGAGGTTCTGCCAGAAGCTGCGCTTCTCGGGCAGATAGACCAGGCGGACTCCCTCGTCGGGCGCGATGCCGGCCTCCGACTTCGCGATCTCGATCGCGCGCTTCATGCCTCCCAGCTCGTCGACCAGCCCGAGCTCCTTCGCGCGCTCCCCCGTCCAGACGTGCCCCTGCCCGATCTTGTCGACCGCATCCTTCTCCATCCCGCGCCCGTCGGCCACCAGCGTCGTGAACTTGTCGTAGATCTTGTTCATGAACTTCCAGTAGATCTGCTTCTCCTCCTCGCTGAACCGCTGGCCATCGTAGTAGTAGTCGGAATGATCGCCGATGCCGATCGAGACCCGGTTCAGGCCGATCCAGTCATAGAACCCCTTGGTCACCATCTTGCCGGCGACGACCCCGATCGAGCCGGTGAGCGTGGCGGGCTGGCTGACGATTTTCGTGGCGCCGGCGGAGATCCAGTACCCTCCCGACGCGGCCAGGTCGGACATCGAGACGATGACGGGCTTCTTCCGCATCGCCAACTCGACCTCGCGGCGGATCAGATCTGACGCGACCGCGGAGCCGCCCGGAGAATCGACCCGGAAGACGATGGCCTTGATGCCGTCGTCGGTGCGTGCCTTGCGGAAAGCCTCGGTGATCGTCTCGGACCCCATCAGGTACCCGGCTGTCGGATCCAGGGAGCTCTTCCCGTTGATGATGAGCCCCACACCGGTGATCACGGCGATGCGCGAGCGCGCGGACGGCTTCTTGGACTTGTCCATGTAGTCGCTGTACGACAGGGTCGGCATCTCGCCGCCCGCGCGATCCTCGAGGTCCTTCTCGAACTCGTCGTAGTAGCCCAGCTTGTCAATCAGTCCCTTTTCGAGCGCCTCGTCGCCGGTGAACGGTCCCTCGTTGATGAACGCCTCGACCTGGGCGGCATCCAGACCGCGCGCCTCGGCGATGCCGGCGACCATCTGGCCGTACCAGTCGGTCAGGTACGACAGCGTCGCCTCGCGGTGGGCGTCCGTCATCGTCTTCTCGGTGTAGATGTCCTTGGCGTTCTTGTATTTCCCGATGCTGTCGAAGTCGGGGTAGACCCCCAGCTTGTCGAGGGTGCCCCGCAGGAACGGAGTGACCGACAGCAGGCCGTACAGATTGACGTCTCCCGCCGGGGAAACCCAGAATCTCGTCGAACGCGGAGGCCAGATAGTAGACGCCGTTGCCGCTGCCGAACTCGCCGGCGGAGTCCATGTAGACGCGCGCCCACTTGCCGGTGGACCGGAAGTCCTCGATCGCGTCACGCAGCTCCTGGATCTTGCCCAGGCCCATCGAGAACGGCTTGATCACGGCCATGATGCCGGCGACGTTGTCGTCGTCCTTCGCGCGTTCGACGGCGTTGACGATATCCCTCAGGCGGGTCGCCTCGCCGACGAGAAGCCTCGCGCGGAGCGAGTCCTCCGTGTCCTCGGCGATATCGCCCGAGATCGTGAGCTTCACAACGGTTCCGGATCGGATCCCACCAGCCCACATCACCGCGGCCGCCACGACGACGAGCACGATCAGCATCACGCCGGCAGCCAGCAGGCAGCCCTTGGCTCCCCTGGTCATCGTTCAGGCCTCCCGATATCCGTTCATTGCGGCTAACATACAAGACGTTACCTTACCAGATTCCCCCAGGCGGTGCGCGGCCGCGCCGCACCGGAGCGATGATGGACTCCCTCACGCGCCAGGGGAGGGCGCTGTTCAACGAGCAGCGTTACTTCGAGGCACATGAAGCGTTCGAGGATCTGTGGCGGGCCGCCCCGGAGCGGGAGCGGCCGGCGCTGCAGGGCCTCGTACAGGTGTGCGCGGGGCTGGTCAAGCACCAGCGCGGCCAGCCGGCCTCGACGCGCACCCTGCTGCTCAAGGGTCTCGCGAAGCTGGAGGACGCGCCCCCGGGCTGCCCGCGAGGCATCGACGTCGATCACATCATCGGGCAGGTCCGGGACATCCTCGAAGCTCTCGAGGAGGGGCACCCGCCGCCTGTCCCCTCGCTGCGCCCGCCTCACGATGTATAATACGCAGCACCCCACGGCGAGATTCCGGTCTTTCGTCAGCTTACTTCGCACTCCGAGGAGGTCATCATGCGCACGTCCCGGACCGCACGCCATCTCCTGGCAGCGGCACTGCTCCTTGCGGTGCCGGCCCTGTTCCTCGGCCAGGCCTGCCTCGCGGACGAGGTTTCAGCCAACTCGCTGCTCGGCAAGAAGATCCAGAACTTCACCCTGTCGGACACGGCGGGCAAGGAGCACTCCCTGTCGCAGTACCTCGGCGGCAAGGGGGTCGTGCTGATCTTCATCTCCACCCGCTGCCCCGTCTCGAACGCCTACAACGAGAGAATGGTCGCCCTCGCCTCCGAGTACGAGGGCAAGGGATTCACTTTCCTCGGGATCAACGCCAACAAGGCCGAGGACACGGCCGAGATGGCCGAGCATGCCGCCAAGCACGGATGGAGCTTCACGGTGCTGAAGGACAAGGGCAATGTCATCGCGGATCGGCTCGGCGCCTCGGTCACGCCCGAAGCGTACGTGATCGACAGCGACGGCATCCTCAGGTATCACGGCCGGATCGACGACTCTCAGGATCCGTCGGGGATCCAGCACCGCGACCTGAAGGCCGCCCTGGACGCCCTGCTCGCCGGACAGGAAGTGGCACGCAAGGAAGCCAAGGCGTTCGGCTGCTCGATCAAGCGGAGCTGACCCCGGGATGATGCGCAGCGCATTGTGGAGTCTCGCCGGCGCGGCGATCCTCATGGCCGCCGCGCCGGCTCAGCCGCCCCTTCCCTCCATCGATCGCGCGGGGTACGCGGACCTCGTGGCCGCGCGCTCGGGTCACGTGCTCGTCGTGAACATGTGGGCCACCTGGTGCCAGCCGTGCCGCGAGGAGTTCCCCGACCTGGTCAGGCTCCACGATGAGCTGGCGTCACGCGGGCTCGACCTCGTGGCCGTGTCGCTCGACACTGCCGCGGACGCCGGGACGTCGGTCGTGCCGTTCCTCGAAAAGCAGGGGGCCCGGTTCCCCGTATACATCAAGAAGGCCGGCGGCGACGACGAGTTCATCGACTCGGTGGACCCCGGATGGTCCGGCGCCCTGCCCGCGACGTTCGTTTACGACGCGAAAGGACGCCTGGTCAGGAGCATCCAGGGGCCGACGACCTTCGCGAAGCTGCAGGCGATCGTCGAGCCGCTGCTGGGCCGGAAGTAGCCCGGGGGATCGCAGGACTTCGGGCCGGCCCGGGTCAGGCGCTGCCGCGCATGGCGTCCACGGGCGCCATGCGGGAGGCCTTCAGCGCGGGGTAGACGCCGAAGACGAGCCCCAGAGTGACCGCCACGCCGATCGCCCAGCAGACCCCGATCCAGTCGACAGGCAGACCCGAGGGGAAGAACCCCTCGAGCGCCTTGATGCACACGAGCCCGAGGCCCACGCCCGTGAGGGCTCCCACGAGCGCGAGCGTCACCGACTCGACCATGAACATGATGAAGATCTCGATATCGGTCGCCCCGATCGCCTTTCTCATGCCGATCTCGTACAGCCGCTCGTTGATCGAGATGATCATCACCGACAGGAGCCCGATGCCGCCCACCAGGAGGGCAATGGCGGCGATCGTGCCCAGGACCACCTGCCAGTTGAACACGACCTGCCCGACCTCGTCGCGCTGCTTGAGCATCTCCTGCGCGATGTTCTCGATGCGGAAGTTGCCCACGCCGTGGTGCGCGACCCAGAGCGACGCCTGGATCTCGGCCTGAACGTCCGTCAGCGAGTCGAACGCCCGGGTCTTCACCGCGATGAACGACAGCGGCGTCTCGTCGCCGGCGAAGTACTTCCGCATGGTGGTGAGCGGGATCATCGCCCCTTCCATCTCGCGGATGAACTCGTGGTCGTGGACGAACTGGTTGCCAAGCTTCTCCCCGACGCCCACCACGATGAAGCGGGTGCCGTCGATCACCAGCTCCTGTCCCACCGCCGTCTGGTTTCCGAACAGCCGCTCGCGGAGCTTCGAGCCGAGGACGCAGACCTTGTTGAACGACTCCAGATCATTGTCGTTGAAGAACCGCCCCTCGCCCACTGGCCTCTTGCGCACGCTCGCGTAGGATGGCGTCACTCCCGCGACACGCACCTCCCGTTGCGTGCCGCCGCGGGAGACCAGCATGTCGCCGTACTGCACGGGAGCGACTTCCTGGACCAGATCCTTGCGGGCCATCAGGATGTCGGCGTCCGAGGGCTGCAGCCCCTCTGACAGCACGAACCTCGCGCGCTGCAGCGAATCCTCCGGAGCCTTCTCCACCACGTACATGACTCCGTCATAGCCGAGCTCCTCGAATCCGTCCCAGACCGAGACGATGATCCCGTTGAGCATGGAGGTCATGAAGATGATCAGAGCCGTGCCGAGCAGGATCCCGATCAGGGTGAGAAAGGAGCGCAGCTTGTGGTACCGGATCTCGGTGAAGCCGCTGGTGAGCATGCCCGAGACGTTCATGGCCGCAGCCCGCCGCGGACGCTACTCATAGCGCAGCGCCTCCACCGGGTTCAGCCGCGCCGCCTTCACGGCGGGATAGAACCCGAAGAAGATCCCGACCGACACGGAGGTGACGAAACCGATCAGGGCCATCCGGGGCGTGATGATCGCCGGCTGGTTGATGAGGCTCGACACGGCCTTGGCGAAACCCACGCCGAGCGCCACGCCGACGACGCCTCCCAGAAGGGTCACCAGCACCGACTCGACGAGGAACTGCGCCGTAATGTGCATGCCGTTGGCGCCGAGCGCCTTGCGCACCCCCACCTCGCGCACCCTCTCCTGGAAGGAAGCCAGCAGGATATTCATGATCACCACACCGCCCACCAGCAGCGAGATGGCACCGGCCGCGAGGAACACGATATGCAGCTGCTGGCTCTGCTGCTGCTGGCGCTCGAGACGGGACGTGCGGTCCCAGATCGCGAAGTCCTTGACGCCACGGTGGCGCCTCATCAGCAGCGCCTGGATCTCCTCCTTCGCCTTGCCCGTGTTCTCCGCCTTGTCGACGATGGCGTTCACGTAGGCCACGCGCTCATACGGGTCCCCGGTGAAACGCTTGTGGATGGACGTGAGCGGGATGAAAATCTTGCGGTTCATCCACTCCAGGGCGTTGTGATCACCGTTGTTGAAGAAGTATTCCTTGCGCTGCATCACGCCCACCACCGTCAGCCCGACGTCGTCGAGAAACACCGTCTTGCCCAGCGGATCGCCGGAGCCGAAGATGTCCCGCGCGGCCGTGTCGCCCAGGACGCACACCCGTGTCGCGTTGCGCAGATCGTCGTCGCTGATGAACCGGCCGCGCGCGGGGAAGAATTTGTAGATCGGCTGGTAGTCGGGTGTGACGCCGTCGATGTTCCGCTCGCGGCGGTAGTCTCCGTAACGGGTCATCAGCCGGGCGTTGGCGATCGGATCCACCTGGGTGATGATATCGAGCGACCTCAGCGCCATGGCGTCGTCGTACGTCAGGCCGACGTTGGCGAGCTGCAGCGCCGTCTGAGTGGGGGCCTTCTCCGGCTCGTTGACCACGAGGATCTTGCGCAACCCGCCGATCTCTGAGAGAAATTCCATGCTCTTGCGCCGGCCCGCATCCACGAGCGCCAGGACGGTCACCACGGAAGCGACGCCGAGGATCACGCCGACCATCTGCAGAATCGTGCGCCCTTTGTGCGCATTGATGTCCACCACACCGTCGACGATTGACTCGAGAAGCGTCATGCCGCCTCCGCCCCGACCACCTGCCCGTCCACGAGCGTGACCACGCGACGGGTGCGGCTGGCCACAGCCCGGTCGTGGGTGACGATGATCAGCGTATGGCCCTGCGCGTTCAGATCGTCGAAGATGCCCAGGATCTCCTCGCCGGTCTTCTGATCGAGATTGCCGGTTGGCTCGTCCGCCAGGATGATCGCCGGATCGTTGACGAGCGCCCGCGCGATCGCCACGCGCTGCCGCTGGCCGCCGGAGAGCTGCGACGGGATGTGCTTGAGCCTGTCGCCGAGCCCCATCCGCCCCAGCATCCCGGCCGCGCGCTCACGGCGGCGTGCTCGCGAGACCCCCGAGTACATCATCGGCAGCTCGACGTTCCTGAGGATCGAGGCACGCGGCAGCAGATTGTAGGTCTGGAAGACGAAGCCGATGCGCCGGTTGCGGACGCTGGCCAGCGACCAGCCGGTCATGTCCGAGACCCTGTCGCCGGCCAGGACGTACTCGCCGCTGCTCGGCGTGTCGAGCAGCCCGACGATGTGCATCAGCGTCGATTTGCCGGAACCCGACGGGCCCATGATCGCGACGTACTCGCCCTGCGAAATGCTGAGGCTGACACCCCGCAGCGCCTGGACCGATGTCTCGCCGGCATCGTAGGTCTTGCGGATGTCGGCGAGGCGGATGACCTCTCCATTGGGCGGATTCATGCGCGGCGCCCCTAATCTTCCGAGATCTGGCGCGGCTTGGTCGGGTCCTCGAGGGCCACCTGCTCCCCCTCGGTCAGACCGTCGAGAATCTGGACTCTCTCGAGGCTGGCCAGTCCCACCGCCACCTTGCGCTCTTCGAAGAACCGCTCCCAGGCGTCCGAGACGTCGATCTTGCCCGAGGCGTTCCTTCGGGCCGCCTTCTCGCCTTCCTTCGGCTCGAGAAAGGGGTCGCGCATCACGTAGACCACCTCGCCCTCGGGCTTCTTGAACACGGCCTCGACCGGCACGCTCAGGGTCTGCTCGACACGATCGCCCTTGATCTCGATGTTGGCGGTCATCCCCGCGCGGAAGTCGGGATTCTGCCGATCGAGGGTGATCTCGATATCGAACACCTTCACCTTGTCCTTGAGACGCGCCGCGGGCGAGATGTGGCTCACGGTGCCGCCGAAGTGCTGGTAAGGGAAGGCGTCGACGGTGATGTCCACCGCCTGATCGTCACGGACGCGGCCGATTTCCACCTCGTTGATGGAGGCCTTGATCAGCATCGAGCTGAGATCCGCCACGGTGAACATCGCGGTCCCCTCGTTGAATGAGGACACGCCGCTCATCACCGTCTGCCCGTTCTCGATGTTGCGGTTGATGACGTACCCGTCCATGGGGGACTCGACGTTGACGGTGCGCCCCGTGGAGATCGTCTGGTCGAGAGGAATGCCGCTGTCGACGACGATCTTGTACTCGGTCTTCGCCTGGTTGTACCGCTCCTCGGCCGTCTCGTACGCCTGGCGCAGGTCGCGCATCTGCTGCTCGGCCACGTATCCCTCGTCGAAGAGCGTCTGGTTCGTCTCGAGGTCCTTGCGCGCCTTCTGCATGTTGATCTCGGCGACGGCCACCTGGGACTTCACGGCCGACAGGGTCTGCGCCTGGTTGACGTCCGGCTCCACTCTCGCGAGCGTCTCGCCGCGGCGCACCCGGTCGCCCTCGCGAACCAGGATCTCCTTGACCGTTCCCGAGAGGGTCGACTTGACGTCCACCTTGACCACCGGCTCGATGGTGCCCACTTCGTCGACCGCCACCTGCACGTCGGCGATCTCCGCCTTGCCGATGCGCAGATCGAGGTCGTCGGCGCCGAGGTGCTTCCTGTCCGAGGCGAACATCGACTGGCGGTAGGAGAAGCCGACCACGGCGGCGCTCGCGGCCAGCAGGAGCAGGATGCCGATGACCCACCGGCGCTTGCCTGATTTGGACATGGTGTGCGCTTCCCTCTCGAGTCGGCCCCCCGGCCGGAGGTGCCTCCTGGGATGATTACGAATGATTGCGGCGTGAGCCTGAATCTTAACACAGTGTCTGCCTTGTCCCAAGTTGACTCCGGGGTCCTAAGCCGGTTATCGTGAGATACTTCGGCCGGTAAGCCACGGCACAGGCGCCACCCTTTGGACCCCTGTCACTCGAGGGCCCGTGAAAGCCATGTCCGAGCTCCCCCGCGTCACGCTCGCTCATCTACCCACCCCGCTGGAGCCGGCGCCGCGCTTCTCCGCCGAGATGACCGGGGTGGATGTCTGGATCAAGCGTGACGACTGCACCGGCCTTGCCTTCGGCGGCAACAAGCCGCGCAAGCTGGAGTTCCTCATGGCCGCGGCGCAGGAAGCCGGGGCCGACACGGTCGTGACGTTCGGAGGCGTGCAGTCGAACCACACCCGGTGCACGGCGGCCGCCGCGCGCCGCCTCGGCATGGACTGCCACCTGATCCTGGCCGGCTCGCCGCCCGAGGAGGTCAACGGCAACCTCCTGCTGGATCGGCTGCTCGGAGCCACGCTCACCTTCATGCCCGTGCCATCAGGGGGTCTGACCCCCGCGGGTGTGGCGGGGGCCTTCGCCAAGACCGAGGAGACCCTCCGCTCCCGGGGGCGCAAGCCGTTTCTCATCGCGGCGGGCGGCAGCATGCCGCTGGGGCTGCTCGGGTATCGGACCGCTTTCGACGAGATGATGAGCCAGGCGCGGGAGACCGGCCTCGGCGTCACCCGCCTCGTGGTCGCCGTGGGAACCGGCGGCACGCTCGCCGGGCTGGTGCTCGGCAACATCCTCGCCGGACGGCCACTGCGCATCACCGGCATCTCGGTCGCACCGCCGCCCGGCCTCGCCGCGGCCGTCTGCATCCCCCCGGTGGAGCAGCTCGTAGCGGAAGGGGCGGCGCTGCTCGGGCGCGAGGCACCGGTGCGCGAAGGAGACGTGAGTGTCCTGTACGACTACGCGGGCCCAGCCTATGCCGTGCCGACGACCGAGGGGATCGAGGCGATCCGCTCGCTCGCCCACACCGAGGGGATCTTCCTCGAACCGGTCTACACCGCCAAGGCGATGGCGGGCCTGATCGGCCTGTGCCGCAGCGGAGGGATCGCCCGCGACGAGAAGGTGATCTTCCTGCACACGGGCGGCACGCCCGCGCTCTTTTCCTACAGCAAGGCGCTGGCGCGATGAACTTCGCGCCCCGCCGGCGGCTCTTCGTGGCCGGCATGGTCTCGACACTGGCACTGGCCTGGTGCGCGCTGGCCTCCTGCGCCCCCTGGCTGCATCACGCGGGGCACGACGGGCTCGCGATGACGGCGCGTCTCCTGTTCAGCACGGTCTGCCACCAGATCCCCTCGCGCTCCTTCATGATCGGCGGCGAGCCGCTCGGTGTCTGCTCGCGCTGCACCGGCCTCTACACGGGCTTCCTCGCGGGCGCGCTGGCCTCCCTGGCCATCACGCTCGCGCGCCGCAAGGCCGCCGGTTTTCCTCCACGCGGTCTGATGCTGCCGGCGGCGCTGCCGCTGGCCGCCGAATGGGCGCTCGGCCACGCAGGCTGGATCCACAGCACCAACGTCGGACGCGCCGCCACAGGGCTGATTTTCGGTTGCGTCGTGGCCTTTTTCTTCATTCCCGCCATCGACGAGATGTGCGGCGAGATCCTCGCGGGGCTGCGATGTCGCGCCGCTTCGCGCCGGAGGAAGCATGCAGCAGCAAGCTGACATCTGGAGACCCGCGATCATTTCGGGCGCGATCTTCGGTTTCATTTCAGGGGTGCCCCTTCTCAATCTCTTCAATTGCCTGTGCTGCTCCCTGATCCTCGGGGCCGGCCTGATGTCCTCGTACATGCTGGTGCGAGCCTCGACGATGCCGCTCCCCTACGGACGCGCGGCGCTCGGGGGGTTCGTGGCGGGCATGATCGCCGCACCCGCCAGCTCGATCACCAGCTCACTCTTCACCATCGTGCTCGCCACGAACATGCAGGAGGAGATCCGGCGCAGTTCGCAGCAACTGGAGCAGTACTTTCCTGACGCCGGCGACGCCGCCCAGACCCTGGCCGACATCCCGCAGGCCATCCTCCTCCTCCTGATGACGCTGATCCTGATAGTGTTCTATGCGCCCTTCGGAGCCCTGGGCGGCGTGATCGGCCGTGCCATCTTCGAACGGCGCACGCCATCCACCATGCCGCCGCCACCGCCGCCACCGGCGCCGCCCGTGGAGCCGGCCCCTTGACAACCGGCGAGGCCGGGGTAAGGTAGCGTCGAGGCCCTGATGCAGACATCCGACAACAGCGTGCCGCAGGGCACGCGAGGACCCGAGGACGATTTCTTCTGCCACAAGTACCAGGTCTGGTACCGGGTGGATGACTGCGTGTATCGCGGTCGCAACCGGACGTTCCCCGGCTGCGCCAACTGCCTGCAGGGCCATCTCAACATCAGGAGCGTCGAGCGGGGCGTGAGGCCGCCGGTCTTCCTCGGCAGCCACGGGGTCGCCGCCGATCCATCCGCCAGTGGCACCCTCTACCAGATCCGGCGCGGCTGAGAGGCGCGCCGTCGACTGGATCTTCTTCGACGCGGGCAACACGCTCATCGGCCTGGACTACGCCCGGCTCGCCGTATCGCTCGCGGGGGCCGGCCTGGACGCCTCGGAGATGACGCTGCGCCGCGCGGAGAGCGCGGCCCGCCGCGGTCTGGATCGGGCGATCCTCGAAGCGTCGCGCGAGTGCTCCGGTTCGCGCATCGCCGCGCGCAACGACACCGTGTGGCGTGGATACTGGCGTCAGGTTCTGAGACTCTGCGGCGCCGACCCCTACAAAGAAGAGGATCTTCTCGACACGGTGTTCGAGGTGACCCGACCGGCGGCCTCGTGGGATCGGGTGGAGTCCTCCACGCCTCCCGCGCTCGACGCGCTCTCGGCGGCGGGCTACCGTCTCGGCGTCATCTCGAACTCGAGCGGGACGCTGAAGGAGCATCTCGAACGGATCGGGCTCTCCGCGCGATTCGACGTGATCGTGGACTCGCACGAGGTGGGTGTGGAGAAGCCGCACCCGGAGATCTTCCGGCACGCGCTGCGGCTCGCCGGCGGCACGCCGCCGGATCGGGCTCTGCACATCGGCGACGTCTATGCCATCGACGTGCTCGGCGCGGCGAGCGCCGGCATGCACGCGATCCTCTTCGATCCGCTCGGGATATGGGATCAGGCGGCTCTGCCCGAAGGCTGTCCTGCCTGCCGGACGCTGTCGTCGCTCGCCGATCTGCCTTCGATGCTCAGAACCTGATCTCGACTCCGGCCGACACCCAGCGATCCTGACCCGAATCCTCGACCCCGGCGCCGAGTCTTCCCTTGAGGCAGCGGGCGAACCTGCGCGTGAGCGACGCGCTGACCCCGGGAGACGTCAACGACAGCTCCACGCGGGCATCGAGCCTTCCCTGCAGCCGCGATCGCATCTCGAGCCGCGGGCTGCCGATCGCGACCAGTGTGAACCGTGTCACGGGCCGCTCATCGTCGTCGCGTGCCGTATGGGCCACATGCAAACCGCCGCCCTTCGAGACGTCGAGCGAGACGCCGTCGACGTAGTCACGCGCGGCGCGCAGGGTGGACATCTGCTCCACCACCTGCTCGAGGAACTGGGACAGGAGACGGTTGTTCGCGCCGTCGAAGATCCGCTCCGCCTGCCGGCGTGTTCTCCGAGCCGGGTATCCCTCGACGTCCACAGTTCCGGCCCATCCCAGCGTTGGGTCCCGGTGCGACCGGCGGGCGCATTCCTTCACGAGCGCCGAGCGATAGCGACCGAGCAGATCCTGCCTGACCGGCTTCCACTCGTGCTGCGGGAGCGCGACTTCGAAGGCACCGGCCCCCGGCGCGCCCGAAGATCCGGCCACCGGAGCGACCCCCGGCTCGAAGCGCAGCACGGGGCCGAGCGCCAGAGGCGCCAGGATTGGTGAGAGGATGCCGTCGTGCAGACCCGGGCTCGCGGGACCTGCCGGCGCCGCCGCCACGGGCCGCCCGGCCAGCGCCGTGATCGCCAGGCATCCGGCAGCGAGGCACAGCAGCCGCGTGCGGGATCGAAGGGTGTCGCGCCGGGAACGAAGCCCGCGGCGCAGGTGGAAAGCGAAGAGCATGAAGCCGCTTCCAGGTTGGCCGGGTCTCGGCGGAAGAGGGGTCCGCCGGTTGCGCAAAGTTACGGTCAGCCCGTCGGAGGGTCAAGCGATTCCACGGCCTGCACCCGCTAGATGGCGCGGTATTCGGGAGGTTCGTCTGATTCCCTTGTGACGGTTCGGTACGGTCGCGTCGGCTTCATCATGATAGGATGCCTCGATGAACCAGCTCGAGCGAGGGTACGACGTCGTCATCGTCGGCGGTGGCGTGATCGGCCTGGCCGTGGCGCGCGAGCTCGCCGCCGAGGGGGTCGGTGGCGTCGCGCTCGTCGAGCGCCATGACACGCCCGGCGCCGGTTCGACCAGCCGCGCCAACGGTGGGGTACGCGCCCAGTTCTCGACCCGACCCAACATCGAGTTTTCACGGTACACGATCGCCGGGCTGGAGAGGCTCCAGCGTGATACCGGTGGCTTGCCCGGGTTCATCCAGGCGGGGTACCTGCTGTTCACGGGAACCTGCCGATGGCGAGACTTCCCTGCGGCGCGGCTACGACCTTCAGCGTGAGTGCGGCGTCGAGGTCGAGTGGCTGGCACCCCGGGAGGTTACCGAGCACGCGCCGTACCTGCGACCCGATGGGCTGCGCGCCGGGACGTTCTGCCACCGGGACGGGTTGATCGATCCGCACGGGGTGGTGGCCGCGCTTCACTCCCAGGTGCGCGAGCTGCCGGTCGATCTGCTGTTCGGCACCGAGGTGACAGGGGCGCGCCGCCTCGCCGGCGGGTTCGCGCTCACCACGACCGCGGGACCGATCCGCACGCGCGTACTGGTGAACGCCGCCGGCCCCTCCGCCGCCGCGCTGGCCGCTCTGCTCGACGTGGATCTCCCCTGCCACCCCGTGCGGCGTAACCTGGCCTGCACCGACCCGGTCGCGGGGTACCCCGACGTGATCCCGATGTGTGTCGATCTCGACACGGGTGTGCTGATCCGGCGCGAGAGCGGCGGCTTTCTGATCGCCTGGTCCAATCCCGAGGATCCGGCGGGCACCGACCTCAGCCTCGACCCGCGGTTCCTCGGCCAGGTGGCCGAGCGGATCGGTAACCGGTTCCCATTCCTGGAAGCGGCACCGATCCGTGAGCGGAAGTGCTGGGCGGGGCTCTACCCCGAGACACCCGACCACCACGCGATCGTCGGTCCCACGCCGGGAATGGACGAGTTCATCCAGTGCGTGGGGTTCGGTGGGCACGGGATCATGCACTCGATCGCGGCGGGGCGGGCCGTCGCCGAGCAGGTGGCGCACGGACGTTCCACCACACTCGACATCCATCCGCTGCGTTTCTCGCGGTTCGAGGAAGGGGATCTGATCGTCGAGACGGCGGTCCTCTGATCGAGGCTCCGCCACAGAGGACGCTACCAGCCCTGATCCGCCCGCGGATCCTCCTGGTCGAGTCGCTGGAGCTCTTCCAGAAGCTCCTTCGATCGGGCGTCGAGGCGCTTCGGGGTGACGATCTGTATCACGGCGATCTGATCGCCTGCCGTCCTGCCCTTGCCCGACGGCGTGCCACGGCCGCGCAGCCTCAGCCGCTGGCCGCTGCGGCTGCCCGCCGGCACCGTGAGCGTGACCCGGCCGTCGAGCGTGGGAACCTCGAGACGCGTTCCGAGCGCGGCCTCTGAGACCGTGAGCGGGAGGTCCAGCACGACATTGCGACCCTCCCTGCGAAAGTAACGGTGCGGCGTCACGCGAAGGATCACGTAGAGATCGCCCGATGGACCGCCGTGGACCCCGGCCTCCCCTTTGCCCGCGACCCGCACTTTGGCGCCGTCGTCCACTCCGGCCGGGATGCGGACCTGGATCGTCTCGGTGGCGCGCTTCGCCCCCGTGCCGCCGCAGTCGGCGCACGGGTCGCCGGGCGACTTCCCGGTCCCGCCGCAGTCCGGGCAGGGCACCGCCATTCCGAGCATCCCCCCGCCCATCGACATCCGTCCGGTCCCCTTGCACCGGGGGCAGGGACGGGGCTTCCCCCTGTCGACGAACCCGCGGCCCGCACAGGTCCTGCAGGAGACGGTATGCGCGAGAGGGATCCTCAGGGTCGTACCCTTCACCGCGTCCTCGAACGGGATCGAGGTTTCGAACTGCAGGTCGGCGCCGCGGCCCGGCCCCGCCGGACCGCCACCCATTCCCATGCCGGCCGCTCCGCCGCCGAAGAGCCCCTCGAAAGATCGATCCCAGGTCGGGGCCCTGCGCGCCGGAGCCTCCGCCGAACGGGTTGCCACCACCGCGGGCGTTACGGAAGAACGACTCGTAGTCGAGATCGCCGCTCTCCCACTTGCGGCGCTTCTCCGGGTCGGTGAGCACCTCGTGGGCCTCGGAGATCTCCTTGAACTTCTCCTCCGCCCGCCGGTCGCCCGGATTGAGGTCCGGGTGATATTTCTTGGCGAGCTTCTTGTAGGCCGAGCGGATCTCCTTGTCGGATGCGGAGGGCTTCAGCCCGAGGACGGCGAAATAGTCTTTTTTCATGGGGAGATTTAAAGAATGACGCCCGCATCATAGGACCCGCTTCCGGGGAGTGTCAAGAAGCCGCGAAGGCATGGTTGGTGTGGTGAGGATCCGCCACTCGTCCAGCACGGAGTCCTCTTGAAGCATCTCCTCATCGCTCTCGCGGCCGCCGCGGCACTCGCCGCCATGAGCGCGCCCCCCCAGGACGCCGCGCCGCCACCGGCCGGCGACACCCGGGCCGGGGCCGAGCCGCTTCCCGAGGACGACCCGGCGTTCATCGATTTGCTCTCCAGACTCACCGATAGGGCGGCGCAGTACCGCAGGGCGGCCCTGGGCTTCACCTGTCGCGAAGTGGTGATTACCGCCAAGTACGACATCGAGTCGTCCAACTACCGCAAGGGCGACCGGTCGACGTACGACTACCTGTTCGAGGAGCGGCCCGACGGGACGCTCAAGGAGTTTCGCGAGCTGCTCGTGGAGAAGGGCAAGAAGGTGAAGAGGCGCAGCACGGACTTCGACCCGCCCGTGCCGCCCGCTTATACCTGGGCCAGCATCTTCTCGAAGGAGAGCCGGGGAAGGTTCCATTTCCGACCCGCCGGACAGGTCGTCAAGGCGTACCGGCTGCTGACCCTGATCGACTTCGTCGGGATCTCGCCGAACCCGGGCGGCGACGATATCGCCGGCTGGAGCGGGCAGATCGCGCTCGAGTCGCGCAACCTGAACATCTGGTCGATCCGGGCCGAGCCGAGCGGCCAGCGCGCGCGTCTGGAGGTGGAGGTGCTCAAGTACCGACGCGCCTTCGCCATCGCCGGCGTCCCGCTCGCCTCGCGTCCGCACGGCTGGGGGCTCGACGTCACCTTCGGCCTCGAGGACAAGGGGCTCTCCTATCCGACCGAGCAGGTCCTCACGATGTCCTCGCTGGCGAGCAACCAGCGGATGAACACCGAGGAGAAGACCACCTTCAAGTACGAGGACTACCGCTTCTTCATGACCAGCCAGCAGGAGGAGGTCAAGGAGACGGATCCCAACTCCCCGTAGTCGTCCTCTCCCACTCCCCGGCGAACGAGCCCCCCCGCGGGCGCGGGGAGATCGAAGGCAGCAGGTGCGGTGACAGACTAGATCGACGGGCCGCCGGTGAGGAGCGTGGTGGCGGTTCCCACCTGCTCGGGGCTGCCGAGCAGCACGATCGAGTCTCCCTCGGAGAGCGTCATCGACGCGGGTGGGTTCGGGGTGACTGCCCCGCCGCGCAGCACCGCGAGCACCGTGGCGCCGCTGACACCGCGCAGATCCAGGTCCTTCAGAGACCGGCCGGCGGCCGCCGACCCCGGGCCCACGGCGCAGACGGTCACGTCCGCCTCACGGAGCCATCCCTCGAGACCCGACAGCGGCGGCTCCGCCGACGACTCCGCCGGCCGGCCTCCCCGGAAGAGGCCGTATCGCTCGGCCCGGATGCGGCGCGCGTGCTTCACAAGGGCCTCCCGCGGCACGCCGTACCGTTCGAGCACCCTCGAGAAGATCTCCATCGACGTCTCGACCTCCTCCGGGATGACCGCCGAGGCGCCGAGCCGGTACAGCTCGTCCACTTCGGTCAGGTAGCGGGTCCTGACCACGATGTGCAGCGCGGGGAACATCCGCTTCGCCACCGCAACCGCGCGCCGGGTCGAGACCGGGTCGGAGATGGCGAGCACGAGGACGCGCGCCCTGACGGCTCCGAGCCGCTGCAGGACGGCCCCCGAGGCGGCGTCGCCGTACATGATCCGCTCCCCCTCGAGGCGCGCGACGCGCACCGTCTGCGGGTTCATCTCCAGGACGATGTACGCGATGCCGATCTCCGACAGCACGCGCGCAAGGTTGTGGCCGTTGAACCCGTACCCGACGATGATCACGTGCCCCGAAAGGGCCGCGGCCGGGTCGTCCGGCTCGTCCAGATCGCGAGGCCGCGGCATCCAGCCCCGCTCCTCCCATCGCTGAACCATCGACAGCAGCGGTGGACAGGCGGCCAGTATCAGCGGCGTCACGATCATCGTCAGCACGGCGGCGCTGAGGAAGATCTGGCTCACCGTGTCCGACATCAGACCGTATCCCGAGCCGAACCGCATCAGGACGAAGGAGAACTCTCCTACCTGCGAGAGGGCGAGCCCAGCCTGCAGGGCGATCCCGGGGCGACGGCCCAGCAGCAGGAGCACGCCACCGATCAGGATCAGCTTGAGCACGATGATCCCGGCCGCTGAAGCCAGCACGAGCACGGGACGGCCGGCCACCACGGCCGGATCCATCAGCATACCGATCGACACGAAGAACAGGCTGTTGAGGCTGTCGCGAAACGGCAGCATGTCGGCCAGCGCCTGATGACCGTACTCCGACTCGGAGATCACCAGCCCGGCGAGAAACGCGCCCAGCGCGAGCGAGAGCCCCACCGCCGACGTGAGCCATGCCGTGGCCAGGCAGATGAGGAAGATACTGATGATGAACACCTCGCGGCTCTTCAGCGCGGTGAGCCGCGCGAGCAGCCGGGGCACCAGCCACATCGCCACCACCAGCGCGCCCGCGATCACCGCGGCCGCCTGCACCAATGCCAGGGCCGGCGCTGCGAGCCGGGCCAGCGACGCGCTCCCCACTGCGCCGAACCGGCCGGGCGCCAGGTACGGTGTCAGCAGCATCATCGGCACCACGAGCAGATCCTGGAAGACCGCAACGCCGGTGGCCACACGCCCGTGCGGCGAGTCGATCTGCCCCCGGTCGGCCAGCGCCTTGAGCGGGATGACCGTACTGCTCAGTCCGACCAGAAAGCCCAGGAAGATCCCCTGGCCGGGCGCCATGCCCATGGCACCGGACGCGGCCGCGCCCACCGCCGCGAAGGCGGCCAGCGGCAGCAGCGCGCCGGCCAGCGCCGGCCCCCAGAGCCGCCGCAGCGTCGCGAGCGAGAACTCGATCCCGATCGTGAACAGCAGCAGGATGACGCCGATGTCGGCGAGCACCTCGATCCGCTCGATGTCCGACACGAGGCTCAGACCGTGCGGCCCGAGCAGCATGCCCGAGATCAGGAATCCGGTGATGGTGGGCAGACGGAGGCGGTGCAGGATCAGGATGACCAGCACCGAGACGCCGAAGATGACGATCAGGTCGGTGAGAAAGCCGAGACCGTGCATCAGCTCCTGATCGCCGAGATTACGTCGAGCGCGCGCTCCACCTTGCCGAAGGGGGCGGAGACCTGGACTCCCTGGACGAGGTCCCTCACCCGCAGGAGCGTCTCGCGGGCGACGGCGATCCCTTCCTCGCGGGACGCGCCCTCCTCGCGGGCTTCCGCATCCCGCATGCGCTGCATGATCTCCTCGGGCACGTGCACGCCCGGGACCTCGTTGTTCATGAACTCGGCGTTGCGCAGCGACGCCAGCGGCCAGATGCCGGCGATGACCGGTATCCGGTAAGGCTCGATCCGCCCGAGGAAGGTCTCGAGCTGCGCGACGTCGAACACCGGCTGCGTGATGGCGAACTCGGCGCCCGCCTCCACCTTGTACTGGAACCGCCTCAGCTCGAACTCGAGATCCACGGCACCCGGATTGGCTCCCACTCCCACGTGATAGCCGGTGGGCCTTCCGATGACGTTGCCGCCCAGATCCAGGCCGTGGTTCAGCCGCGTGACCATGTTGGTCAGCCCGATAGCGTCCACGTCGAACACAGCCGTCGCATCCGGGTAGTCGCCCAGCTTGGGCGGGTCGCCGGTGATGATCAGGATGTTGCGCAGCCCGATCGCCCACGCGCCGAGAAGGTCGGCCTGCATCCCGAGCAGGTTGCGGTCCCGGCAGCAGTAGTGGAGGATCGTCTCGATGCCGATCTCCTTCTCCATCATGAGGGCGAGGAACATCGGCCCCATGCGGGCGGAGGCGCGGGCCCCGTCCGGGATGTTGATCGCGTCGACCCCCTGCTCCTTGAGGTACCGCGCGCCCGCCATCACCTTCGTGGTGTCGATCCCCTTGGGCGGGTTGAGCTCCACGCTGGTGACGAATTCTCCCGCAGCGATCTTCGCGCTCAGCCGGGACTTCTCCGACCGGGGAACGGGCGTGACGTCGTGCGTGGCGGTCGAGGGCACGAAAATCTCCACCCGCCGCTGGGCCGGCCGCAGCATGCGGACCGATTTGAGGATCGCCCGCAGATGATCCGGCGTCGTGCCGCAGCAGCCGCCCACCACCTTGGCGCCCGCCTGGATGTAGCGCTTGGCGTACGTCCCCATGTACTCCGGCGAGCACAGGTAGATGTTGCGCCCCTCGACGTTGCGTGGCACGCCGGCATTCGGCTGAACGGCGATGGGACGGGTGGTGACCTTCACCATCCGGTCGACGGCGGTGAGCATAACGTGCGGCCCGACGCTGCAGTTCACGCCGATCACGTCGGCGGCCCAGTCGTCCAGCATCCGGGTGAACACCTCGGGCGCGGTGCCATACAGGCTGCTGCCGTCCTCCTCGAGGGTGACGTGCGCCACGAGCGGCAGGTCGCTCGCCTCCCGTACGGCCAGGATCGCCTGGTGAAGCTCGGTCAGGTCGGAGAACGTCTCGAGCGAGATGAGATCCACACCGCCCATCAGCAGCGAGTGGGCCTGCTCGCGGAACGTCGCGCGCGCCTCGTCGATCGAGGTGGGGCCCCAGGGCTCGATCCGGATGCCGAGCGGGCCGATCGAGCCGGCCACGTAGACGTCGTCTCCGGCCACCTCGCGCGCCAGCCGCGCGCCGGCCCGATTGATCTCCTCGAGCCGGTCGTCGAGGCCGTGGCTGCGCAGCTTGAGACGGTTGGCGCCGAAGGTGTTGGTCTCCAGCACGTCGACGCCCGCCTTCCGGTAGCCCCGGTGGACCTCCTTGACCAGGTCCGGGCTCGAGAGGTTCATCTCGTCGAAGCAGCGGTTGATGAACACACCGCGGTTGTAGAGCTCGGTGCCCATCGCACCGTCGAAGACCACGATGTTGTCGACCAGGTACTCGAGGAAAGGCTTGCGCACGGTGTCCTCTCGAAGCGGCAGGCTGGGGCCGGATTATACTTTCCGTCACCGCTGGACTTCAATTCTCCGGCCGATGCACAATGACGGGCGATGGATGACCTCACCATGGCCCGGGTCGCCGAATTCGGCGTCTGGTTCGTCGTTTTCCTCTTCTCCACCACGCTGCACGAGGCGGGGCACGCGCTGTTCGCGTGGCTCGGCGGCGACGACACCGCCTACCACGGCGGCCAGGTTACCCTCAACCCCCTGCCTCATGTCCGCCGCGAGCCGTTCGGGATGGTTCTCGTGCCCATTCTCGTCTTCGCGTTCTCGAGCGGCCGCTGGATGATGGGATGGGCCAGCACGCCGTACGACCCGCACTGGGCCCAGAGGCATCCGCGACGCCAGGCTCTCATGTCGGCGGCCGGCTTCGGCGCCAACCTGCTGCTGGTGATCGTCTCGTTCGCTCTGCTGTGGGTGCTCCTGGCGCGGGGCGTCCTCGTGATGCCGCCCGAGCACGCGAGCTTCAATCAGCTCGCGGTGGCCGCGCCCTCCTACGGCCCCGACTCGTACTGGCATCCGATCGCCACCTTTCTTTCGGTGGCCCTGAGCCTGAACCTCCTTCTGTTCGTCTTCAACCTCCTGCCGATTCCGCCGCTGGACGGCAGCGGTGTCATCCACGGCCTGTTCCCCGACACTCTCGGGGTCTTCATCGAGCGGTTCAGCAGAACGCCCATGATGGGATTCGTCGGGCTGCTGATCGCCTGGCAGGTCTTCCCCTATCTGTTCCGCCCCGCCCTGCGGGGAGTGCTCGGGCTGCTGTATCCCGGACATTTCTGATGAGAGCACTGCGCCGGCGTGCCGCGACCCGATACGCTAAGGTAACTCGATGATGCGCTCGATACTCGCCGCCCTTGCCATGGGGGCAGCCCTGGCGGCCGGCGGCGCGGCGGCCCGCGAGCCCGAAGGTCCGCCCGTGCCGCCCGGCACCGCCGCGCACGGCCGCCAGATCGCCACCCGGCTCGGATGCGGGTCGTGCCATGCCGCGACCTTCCGGCAGGAGGCCGACGACGGCCTGCTTCGCGCCGGCCATCCGCTCGAAGGCGCCGCCTACCGCGGCTCGTGGTGGAACGGCCGCATCACCACCGACGTGGGGGACGCATCGGAGTTCTGCCTGAGGACCTTCATCGACCCGAACAGCTCCGGCTTCACGGCGACGGAGCGCAAGGCGCTGGTGCTGTACATGCAGGCGCTGGGCTCCCGGCGCGGCATCAGCCCGCTGGTGCTGCTGCGCCGCGATGCCGGGGATGTCGACCTGTCCGCGGGAGACCCGGAGCGCGGTCGCGATGTGTATGCGAGAGCCTGCACGACCTGCCACGACGGAGGCCGCGAGGCAATCCTCCTGTTGTTCGGCGATCTCTCGCCCGCGCAGGTGGCCGGTGTGGTCCGCAAAGGCAGCGAGAGGATGCCGTTCTTCCAGATCGATCGGCTCACGGCGCAACAGGTCGCCGACGTGGCCGCCTACATGGAGGCGGTCAGGAAACCGTCCCCGCCCCCGCCTCCGCCCCGGTGACCCGCGCGGCACGGTAGACGCTCATCTGGCCGGCGCGGCTCGACTCCCTCAGATACAGACGCAGCAGAACGAACGCCTCGGAGGCGACGAAAGCCGCGGCCAGGCCGGCGGCCGACTCCCGCCCGAGCAGCCGGTCCACGGGGAGGTACAACGCGAGCGCCCCGGCCTGCAGCACGATCGTGCCGACCTCGAGCGAGCCGACGCGCAGCGGGTGGCGCAGAACGAACCGCATCCCGGCCGACAGCGATGCCAGCATGGAGCGCTGTGCCGAGACGACGGCGTGGACGCGGGCGTAGTCCCCGAACAGTGTCACGAGGTCGAAGAGCACGAGAAACAGCGCGGCACGCGCCCACGTGATCAGCACGCCCACCCGCTCGTCGCGCACGCTCTCCATCGCGTCATCCACGAAGAGCGCCAGGTGCGTGTTGATCATCCGGTGCACCAGCCAGTACAGCGGCAGCGACAGGGCGAAGAGCCAGACGAACCGGACGAACCACCGCCGGCAGGCGACCATGAAACGGTCCATGGCGCGCCGCTCGAGCGTGTCCTCGTACGCCTGGAGCAGCCCCCCGGCAAAGAAGCAGGACAGCAGCGCCGAGAGGAAGGCCGAGACGCTCACCAGATCGAGCGTCCTGCTGAAGGACTCGGCGTGCGCCGTGGTGACATCGACCCACCAGGGCATGTCGAGCCGGTGGGTCATCTCCCGCGCCGCTTCATGATGTGAGAGTGTCGCCTCGATCGGGGTCAGCAGCGGCAGGACGGCGAGTGCCGCCACGATCAGGTTGGCGCACAGGAGCCACCAGAGGAGCCGCGCGTTCGCCGCGACGGTCCTCAGTCCCGCGCCCAGCGCCGTCATGAGATCCCCGAGTAGAAGTACGCCACGTGCTGCATCCACTGGAGCACCCGGCTCCACCAGGCCAGACCCGCGACGTGGTCCGCCGTCCTCGACCGGCTGTTGTTGGAGCGGTTGATGTCCAACGCCATCCGTTCCTCCGGATCGACCCGCGCTCCAGCGAGCTTCGCGCCGGTCTCGCGGATCCGCGTCCACCGGTACGAGCCGTCCCAGGTGGTGCGCTCCGGCGTCCCCTCCTCGTAGCGGATCTCGATGTCCTGCGGCCAGACGAACTCGCCGAGCCGCCTGACCACCACCTCGTCCTCCCACCCGGCACCCGGCCCGGCGGCCTCCTCGGCCTTGCGGGCCTCCTCGCGCGCCTCGGAGCGCGTCACGCGCTTTCTGTCATCCGGCGGGCCGAACACCCCCCGCCCCGCACGCGGCAGACGGCTCTCGACCTCGTCCACCGCGTAGTCCATCACGTCGCTTCCGAAGATCGCCTGGCGGAAGAAGCCCTCGAGCGGGACGCCGTCCGCCATCGGGCCGGCCACCTCGATGACCGTCGCGATGAAATCCTCCACGTGCGGATGCCGGAACCGGTAACGCTGGTGATACGTGCGCATCGCTCGCAGCATGAGATCGGGGCCGAGGATCCCGCGCAGGGTCCTCAGCATGAGCGCGGTGCGGGAGTAGGAGTTGAGGCCGTACGACTCCCGATCGAGGTACTCCCAGGAACGTCGCGCCAGAATGTCCGCCTTGGGGGCCGCGAGGTAGCGCCGGCGCTGTGCGGTCACCTGGTCGATCGGCACATCGTGCACGTCGTTGAGGAACGGCACGTCCCGGAAGGCATTGAGCGTCGTGTCGTCCGACGGGCCGAACGGCCTCATCAGGAAGAAGTCGAACAGGTTCGCCGCGAACCCCGCCGGCCCGCCCGCGGCATCGGTCGCAGAGGGCCCGGTGGGGATCTCCACGAGCGGTGTTGCGACGTACGGCAGACCGGGGGCCAGGTCGATCGTCTCGTGATTCGGTCCGTACGCCTTCTCCAGCACCAGACCGGTGGAATAGGTGTTGAATCCTTCGTCGAGGAACGCCTCCTCGAACTCGTTGTTGGCCACCATCCCGTACCAGAACTGATGCCCGAACTCGTGGATCGTCACCCCCTCCGGCGATTGACGCGCCGAAGGGGAGAGCCAGTTGGTGCCGGCGGTGATGAACGTCGGATACTCCATGCCGCCCGCGCCGCGCGCCCCGTATGCCGGGTCGACGACCGTCAGCGTCGCGTAAGGGTAGCTGCCGTACCAGGTGCCGAAGTAGAGCAGCGCCGCGAAGACGGCGGAGAAATGCCGGTCGATCTGCGCCGCATGCTCGGGCTGGATCAGCAGCGTCACGTCGACATCGCGAAGGGCGAGCTCGTCCGAGCCCTCCGGAAGACCCAGGGCGTGCGCCACACGTGCCTCTTCCACGGCGTCGCGTTGCTCGGCATATACGAAGCGCCGGGTCACCTTGATGAAGCGGGGATCCGCCGTCCAGGCGAAATCATGCACGTCGTCCTGCACGTAGTGGTAGGTCGTGGTTCCATCCGGGGCCGGCTCGGGCTCTCCCTGCAGCGCGCCGGTCGCCCCGACCACGTAGGGCGACGGCACGGTGATCCGCACGTCGAACCGGCCGAAATCCGCGAAGAACTCGCTGTTGTTGTGGAACTGGTGGCAGTTCCAGCCGCGCTCCTCCAGAACACCGATCTTGGGGAACCACTGCCCGGCGAGATGGAACTCGTTACGATATCCGGTGCGCGCGAAGACGCGCGGGAGCTGCGCCGAGAAGTCGATCTGCAGGGTGATCGTGCCCCCCGGCTCGACCGGCTGCGGCAGCGGGACGCGCAGCACCGTCTCGTCGTCCGGGTTGCCGTCGTCGGGCTGGATGAACCCGGCTCCCGCCAGCAGATCCTGTCCCTCGGCGGTGCTCATCGACAGCAGGTCGATGTACCCCCATCCACCTTCCCTCAGCCTGTGGCCGCGATGACGTTCCGGAGGATTCCTTCATGAAGGTGGTGCGATCGTTCTTGAAGGCGTTGAGATAGAGGTGGAACTGCAGCTCGCCGGCCGGCGACGACGTGGTGTTGCGCCAGGTGAGCGTCTCGTGCCCGTCGAGCAGGTGCTCATCGGCCTTCAGCGTCACATCGATACGGTAGTCGACCACCCGGTCGGCCATCTCCGCGGCAACCGCGGACGGCGCCAGCAGCAGCGCTGCGAGCAGCATCGGCCCGAGGGTCCGTTTCAGCGAGTCGGGCAGGGTCTCCTCCTCGATGACGCGCATACCGTGAGGGATGCTTATACCACATCCGGCGGCCCGGGCGGCGCGTTTCCTTGCCCGGCCGCCTCTGCTATGCTCCGGGCGATATCCCGCATCCCCCCCGAGGGGATCAGATCATCCAGTCTCACCCATGGTGCGAACCCCGATGCTCTGCCCCGTCTGTCAGACCCCCAACCCCGATGACGGCCGTTTCTGCAGCCAGTGCGCCGAGCCGCTCCTCGCGAAGACGGGCGCCTCCCGCCCCGGGTCGGCGGGATCACTCGCGGCCACCACGGCGGGCGGCATCACCGGCTCGGGCATCCGGTCGGGCTCCCTGCCTCCGGGCCACCTGCTCGGCGACAGGTACCGGATCGAGGCGGCGCTCGGCATGGGCGGCATGGGGATGGTCTACCGGGCGATCGATTGCGAGCTGAACGTCCCGGTGGCGCTCAAGCTGATCCGCGGCGAGTACGCCGACAACCCGCAGATCGTCGAGCGATTCAAGAAGGAGATCACGATCGCCCGGCGGGTGACGCACCGCAATGTCGCGCGCATCTACGACATGGGTGAGGCGGAAGGGTTCCGGTACATCTCGATGGAATACATCGAGGGCCGTGACCTGGCGGGGCTCGTCGCGGAGAAGGGGCGGTTCGGCGTGGAGGAGACGCTCTCGATGCTGAGACAGGTGTGCGCCGCGCTGAAGGAGGCTCACGCGTCGGGCGTCGTGCATCGCGACCTCAAGCCCCACAACATCATGCTCGACGCCTCCGGTGGCGCCCACGTCATGGACTTCGGCATCGCCATGGCGGCCGACGCGGGAGGCATGACCCGTACCGGCGCGCTGGTCGGCACGCCGGAATACATGTCCCCCGAGCAGGCCGAGGGCCGCCGCGTCGATCACCGCTCCGACATCTACTCGCTCGGGATCACCCTGTACGAGATCCTCGCGGGCGACGCCCCGTTCAAAGGGGACACGACGTGGGAGGTCATCAGGAAGCAGGTCACCCAGCGCCCCCAGTCGATCCGCAGGCTGCGCAAGGACGTCCCGGAGTGGCTCGACACGCTGATCCTCAAGTGCCTGGAGAAGGACCCGGCACTGCGATACCAGTCGGTCGGCGAGATCCTCAACGATCTCGACCGCCAGAAGGCACGGCTCTCCCCGCGTCACTACCTGCCATCGCGGCGCTCCGTGCTGCTCGGTGCGGCGGCGCTCGTGCTCGTCGCGGCCGCGGTGGGCGTGACGATGTACCTCGGCCCGAGGACGCCGGTGGCCGGCGAGGACGGCCGGCGCTCCGTGGCGATCCTCCCCTTCCAGAACCAGACGGGCCGGGCCGATCTCGACTGGCTGCGCACCGGGCTGGCCGACAACCTCACCACCGATCTGGCCGAATCGAGGTACTTCCGCGTCCTGTCACGGGAGCGGCTGACGCAGATCCTCGGCCAGCTCGGCCTCGACGATGTCTCGCGGCTGGACGCGGCGGCACTGCAGAAGATCGGCGAGTTCGGCGCCGTGGAGGCGATCATCACCGGATCGTTCCTCAGCGCCGGCGACGAGATCCGCGTGAACCTGCGACTGCAGGATCCCGCCACCGGGGAGATCTTCCGCAGCGCCTCGGTCAACGGACGCGAGAGCCAGGTGCTCGGGATGATCGACGGTCTGACCCGGACGACCAAGCAGATGTTCCAGCTCGCGCCCGAGCGGCTCGCCGGGGACAGCGACCTGGATCTCGCCTCGGCGCGCACCTCGGTGGTCGAGGCCGCCAGCGCCTTCCAGCGGGGCGTCGACCTCCTTTACCAGGGCCGGAATCTCGAAGCGATCGGGCCGCTGGAGGCGGCGGTCTCGGCCGATCCGCGCTTCGCGATGGCGCACGCCCGTCTCGCGGAGGCCCACATGCGCACCGGGCACGACAGCGAGGCGCTCCAGGAGAGCCAGGCCGCCATGGACCGCATGCTGGCGGAGGCCGAGAAGATCCCGCAGGCGGACCGCACCTTCATCCGCGCGCTGCACGGCAGGATCAGCAACAGGCCCGAAGAGTCGATACGCGCCTACGAGGAGCTGCTTGCGGGCGACCCCGGCGATTCGTTCGTCTCGTTCAGCCTCGGGGAGGTCATCGAGGGCACAGGCGACTTCCCGGCGGCTGAGAAGCGGTTCGAGGACGCGATCGCGGGCGATCGGAAGAACCCGGTGCTGCATTTCGCGCTGGGGCGCGTGCGGATCAAGGCGGGTCGGGACGAGGAGGCGCTGCCGGAGCTGCAGAAGGCGCTCGAGCTGTACGGGCAGATGGGCAGCGAGGAGGGGCAGGGCAACACGCTCAACGCCATGGCGCTCGCCAACGAGGATATCGGCCGGTACCAGGAGGCGCTCGACTACTACGGCCGCTCCGAGGCGATCAAGCGCCGGATCGGGGACAAGCGCGGCCTCGCCTCCACGCTGAACAACAAGGCGTTCCTCCTGCAGATCCAGGGGCACCTGAAGGACGCTACCCGCATCACCGACGAGGCACTGGCACTCACCCGCGAGATCGGCGACACCGATCACACCGCCGCGATCCTCGCGAACCTCGGGAGCCTCGAGGACGAGGGCGGCGACCCGGAACGGGCCGCGTCGTACTACACCGAGGCGCTCGAGCTGAGGCGCACGCTCAAGGATCGTGCCGGGCAGGTGACCTGCCTGATCGGCATGAACCGCGCCGATGCAGCCATGGGACGGCTCGCGCAGGCCGAGGAGCGGCTGGACGAAGCGGGCCGGATCGCACGCGAGATCGATGACCGGGAGAGCCAGGCGCAGATCGTCTCGGAGCGGGCACGGATCGCCTGGCTGCGCGGCGACCTGCCGGCGGCACGCGCCGGGCAGCTCGACGCGGTCGCACGATGGCAGGAGGTCGAGCGGAGCGACGGCGTCGCCGAGGCCCGCCAGCGTCTCGCGTTCGTCGAGGCGTCGGCCGGACTTCATGGCAGCGCCCGGCGGTCGGCCCTCGAGGCGCTGTCGACCTACGTCGATCTGGAGGACAGGACCAATCAGGCCCGGCTCAATCTCCTGCTCGCCCGGCTGTCTCTTGCCGACGGCGACCCGGCCGGCGCGCTGAAGAAGGAAGGCGAGGCGTCCGACGCGCTCGCGCTGCTGGACAACCCCGTCCTCTCCGCGCAGGCGGCGCTGACCCGTTGCCGCGCGCTGCTGGCCAGGGATGACGCCGCGGGGGCGCGCGAGGCAGCCGAGGAGGTCTGCGCCGCGGCGAAGCGGACCCCCGCCGTCCTCGCCTCGATCCAGTGCGGGCTGGCCCGCAGCCTCACCGGTAGCGCGTCGGACGCGGTCTCGCAGGCCCTGACCGCCTCCACGCGGGCGGCCGACAACGGCCTCGCACTGCTTCACGTCGAGGCGGACCTGGCGCTCGCCTCCGCGTACCTGCGGGCCGGAGAGGCCTCGCAGGCTTCGACCCGCGCGCGCCTCGCGATGGAGGAGGCGTCGAAGCGGGGCCTGCCGCTGCCCCAGCTCGAAGCGGCGCCGATGGTCGCACGCGCGCAGTGGGGCGCGGGTCGGCGGGACGAGGCGGTCAGAACCCTCCAGGCAGCCTTCACGGCGCTCGAGCCGACGGAGGCGGATCTCGAGCCGGCCGCACTCGCCGCTTTCCGCGCCGGCGCCCGCTACCACGCCGCAGCCGCGCTGCTGGCAGGGTACCTGAAAGAACTGGGCCGGGACGCGGAGGCGGCAACCATCAGCCGCCGCGCGGGTCTCTGAATCCCCGCCGCCCGGCTCAGATCCCCAGGCTGAAGATCAGCGTGTCCGCCAGCGCGACGAGACCGCCGGCGGGATTGCCGCCGCCGTCGACACCCGGCACGTTCGGAATCCCCTCGCCGCTGTATTGCCGGACCAGCGCCTTGAGCTGCTCGAGCAGGTCGATCGCCCCGGACGGATCGCTGTCGGGGCCGGCCTGGCCGATCAGTGCGGCCACCTCCGTGATCAGGAGCTGGATCTGGGACCGAAGCGCCGGATCGATGTTCGCGCCGAAGGTGTCCAGCTCCTCCTGCAGGCGGTTCAGCTTGTCCAGGATGACATCCGACCGCGGGCGGGTGTCGAGATAGACGACGAATTCGGAGAAGGTCTTGGTGCGGGCTCGCGGATCCTCCGGTGTCACCAGCACGGTCGTGTCCTGCATGACGTTGCCGCTGCCCGAGGCGTGCAGCACCCGCGCGTCCGGATTCATCGAGAAGAAGTCGCTCGCGATCGTGTCGGTGAACAGCGCCGTGGTGGTGAGTTGGTATACCACGAAGCCGGGGTCCTCCCAGAGCTTGCGCGCGTACGACGGAATCGTGTTCATCTGAGGCGTGACGGTCGTGCCGGCTCCGAGCGCGGTGGTGACCAGGCAGGTCTCGCCGGCCTGCGTCACGTTGTCGTACGTGACGTTCACTCCGGCCGCAGGAGACACGGTCACGAGCTGTCCCGCCGGTGTGGGGACACAGGCGCTGGTGAGCGCCGCGGCCGCCGGATAGGCCCCGACCGTGAGATCCGCGAGCCGGTTCGCATGGGCGTCGTACCGGTTGATCACGTTGCTTCCGGGATGCGTGATGTGGACCACGCCGTCGAAATTCTCGGAGATCCGGCTGGGGCCTGCAGCCAGGCCGGTCGCGAAATCCGGGCTCAGACGCTGCCCGGTCTCGGAATACGCGATGACGCGGCCGTCGCTCGTGCTCACCAGGACCCTGCCCGTTCGCGTGACCGTGATGCCGGTCGGCTCGCCGGGGATCCCGGTGGCGAAGTCGGCGTCTCGCGCGAAGTCGGCAGGGCCCGTCCGGCTGAGACGGGCGATCATCCCGGGGAGGGTGGACAGCACCAGGAGATCTCCCGCGTACGGGCCGCTGGTGAGGGTCGCCGTGCCCGCAAGCCTGTTCGACACGCCGATCGATGCGATACGGACAGCGGCGCCGCCTGCCGAGGGGATCATCCAGACGTCGCGCAACAGCTGGTCCGTGGAGTCGGACGTGTCCGCCCTGAGCCGCAGCCTGGGACTGCGGTCGGTCTCGTCACGGCTCACGAGAAAGAGATCGCCCGAGGGCGCCACGGAGAGACCGTCCGGCTTCGGGATCCGCGTCGCCACGATCGAGGCGTCGGAGCCGTCGGCCGCGTACCGCAGGACGCGACCCGCGGCATAGTCGGTCACCAGCAGGTTCCTGTGCGCGTCGACGGCGATGGCCCAGGGCTGTGCGAGCCCCCCGGCGGCGCCGATGACGCGCGTGATCTGACCCGCACCGTCCATGACGACGATACGGCCCGTCTCGGGGCTCGTGACGTATACGTCGGCCGAAGCGGCCCCTGCCGCCAGTGCCAGAACCGCGAACAGTAGTGGCGTCATCCGTGCTGTCGATCGAATCATGTCGTCCCTCCTGGTGATCGCCGTTTGCTTTGTCGGATGTGAGGCCCGGCGCCTGTCGTTCAGGCGCGACCCGCTGCAGCCGGGGATTCGGGCCGACGGGCGATTATACCGCTGCTGCCGTGCGGAACAAACGACAACAGGGGTCCGTTGTTTGTGTTAGCATGTAGGCCGCGGGTGTGGGGCCGCCCCGATCGTGCGATCGGGCATGAAACCGGGCGCCACGTCATCCCAGGACACCGCCGGATATGCCGCCTGCGGAGTATGGACAACTCTACGCCATGACGAACAAGGAACTGATCTCCTACCTTCATCCTGATCTATTCATCCCCGACCTCAAAGCGAAGAACAAGATCGACGCCATCCAGAAGATGGTGGCCCACCTCGTAGACAACGGGCGCCTGCGCGACGGCCGGATCGTTCTCGAGGCACTCAAGACGCGCGAAAAGCTCGGCAGCACGGGCATCGGCAAGGGGGTCGCCATACCGCACAGCCGCTCGACCGTCACTCGTTCCCTCACCCTGCTGTTCGCACGTTCGGTCGAGGGGGTGGATTACGATGCCATCGACAAGAAGAAGGTCCATCTCTTCTTCATGATCCTCGCCCCTCACCAGGAGAAGACCAGCGAGTATCTCCCGCTGCTGGGCAAACTGGTGGAGGTGACAAAGGACGCGGCATTGCGGCGGAAGCTCCTGAAGGTGGACAGCGTCGACGCGATCGCGGAGGCGTTCACCAAGGCCAAGACGAAATGAATGCTCAGCTCGAAGCTCTGATCATGCTGCAGGATCTCGACCTCATGATGAGGGAGATGACGGACAAGAAGACCGCGAGCCAGTTGAGCCGTATCGGTTTCGAGGTCGAGGCGGTGGAGAATCTGGCCGAGGCCCGCGCGGAGCTGGCCGGGAAGGTCGAGCCCGAGATGCTGGCGATCTACGACAGGCTGATGGATCGGTTCCAGCGTGCCATCGTCCCGGTGCGCAACAACACCTGTCTGGCCTGTTTCGTCAAGCTCCCCACCAAGTACGTGGCCACCGACGAGAAGATGCATCGCTGCAATCACTGCAACCGCTTTCTCTACTTCATTTAGTTCGGCGCCCCCCCGGCGCGGGCCGATGTCGTGATCGTCGCCCTGCGGCGCGCTTTTCCGGCCGGTCTTGATTACGCCCCTTGACAGCAAGGCGCAAACGGCACTATTCTGCCGCAAGTTGCGTCGCACCGGTGGCCCCGTCCGATGCGTCGTGTGAGGCGTTGCCACTAATCCACCCCTTGTTGTCCGGGCGATTTCCCTGTCAGGGAGGTGACTCGATGAACAAAGCGGACCTGATTGAAAAAATCTATGCTGAGCAGGGTCCGAAAGTCTCGAAGGCGCAGGCGGCGCGCGCGCTCGAATCGGTGATCGGCGGCATCACGGCTTCCCTCAAGAAGGGGGAGAGGGTCACCATCTCCGGCTTCGGCACGTTTTCCGCGAGCAAGAGGAAGGCCCGCGTGGGCCGCAACCCTCAGACGGGTGAGCCGATCAACATTCCGGCCCGCACCGTCGCCCGATTCACGCCGGGCAAGGAGCTCAAGCGGGACCTCGAACGGACCTGATCCCGTCCCGCAGGACCGGGTTGTCCCATTGAAGAGTCAGACGAAAAGGAGCGGCGGTCCGCTCCTTTTCTTTTCCCGCCGATCGATGAGAGCCCCCGCAGCCATTCTGTCGTGCGCGCTCGCCCTGGTCATCCCGGTCGCCTTCGCGGGCTCCGGGACACCCTTCTTTCCCCCGGATGCGGATCACGACCCGGCCGTTCCCACGTTCGAGAGGATCCTCGGTTACGCCGTCGGAGAGAAGATGACCGACGAGCGTGGTCTGGCCGTCTATCTGCAGCATCTGTCGCAGGGAAACGGCCGGATGCTGCAGAGAACATACGGCCGCAGCGCCTCGGGACGCGTCCTCCGGTACCTCGTCATCTCGGATCCCGACAACATGGCGCGCCTCGAGTCGATCCGTGAGGATTCGCGCCGCCTCGCCGACCCGGGCAGCCTGACCGACCAGGAGGCCGCGACGATCGCCGACGCCGACCCCGCCATCGTGTGGCTGGCCTACGGGGTGCATGGTGACGAGCACTCTTCGACCGAGGCTGCGCTGGCCCTGGCGTACCACCTGTCGGCCGCGCGCGATCCGGCCACGCTGCGGATGCTCGAGAACGTCGTGGTGATCATCGACCCGGTGCAGAATCCGGACGGCCGCGAGCGGTTCCTCGATTACGAGGAGGACGTCGCCGGACCGGAGCCACGGACCGATCCGTACGCCGTGGATCACGACGAGCCGTGGCCGTCGGGGCGGTACAACCACTCCCTTTTCGACCTGAACCGCGACTGGTTCTCGATGACCCAGCCCGAAACGCGCGGCAAGGTCGCTGCGTTTCTCGAGTGGATGCCGCAGGTCTACGTGGACCTGCACGAGATGGAGTCCGACTCCACCTACTACTTCGCGCCCCCGTCCGAGCCGATCAACGAGAACATCCCGGAGTCGATCCGCCGCTGGTGGAAGGTATTCGGCGCGGGCAACGCGGCCGCCTTCGATCGCGAAGGGTTCGACTACTACACGGCGGAGCGGTTCGACGGCTACTACCCCGGCTACGGCGACTCGTGGCCCACCCTGCACGGCGCGATAGGCATGACCTACGAGCAGGCCTCGGCGCGCGGGCTGGCCGTGGAGCAGAGAACCGGCGCGATCCTCACACTGAGGGAGGCCGCAAGGCACCACTTCGTGGCGTCGATGGCCACCATCGCCACCGCTTCGGCCCACCGGCGCGAGCTGCTCGAGGACGCACGCCGCTACCATCAGGGGGCGATCGAGACGGGAGAACGCGGCCCGCTGCGCGCCTGCCTCGTCCCGCCGGCGCCCGCCGCCACCGCCCGCAGACTGGCCTCGCTGCTGGCGCGTCAGGGTATCGACGTCTACCGCGCCGATGCCGGCTTCACCGCCGACGTGAAGAACCGCGACGGCGCCACCGAGCGCGGACGGCGCTTCCCCGCCGGCACGTTCGTGGTGCCGATGGCGCAGCCGGCCGGACGCCTGGCCCGGTCGCTTCTCGAGGTCGACCCGTCGTTCGGCGAAGGGTTCCGGGCGGCCGAGTCGGAGCGGCGCCGGATGCACGAGGAGTCGGCTATCTACGACGTGACGTCCTGGAGCCTGCCGATCCTCACCGGCGCCGACGCGTTCTGGTCAGCCCAGGTGCCGCGTGCGGGCATGACACGCGTCACGGCGGACGAAGCGTCCCCCGAGGGGGAGGTCGTGCCGCTGCCGGTCGCCGCCGGCGCGGCGGCGACGCCCTACGCCTGGCTGCTCAAGTACGACAGCAATGCCGCAGCCATGGCGACGGTCAGCCTCCTGCGGGCGGGTTTCCCGCTACGCGCCGCTGGCCGCGCGTTCCGCGTGGGCGAGCAGACCTTCCCGGCCGGATCGCTGGTGCTGCGGGCCGGGGGCGGCGAGGAGCCAACTCGCATCGTCCAGGAGGTGGCGAGGCAGTTCGGCGTCGACTTCTACACGGCGTTCACCGGCCTGACCGATGAGGGGATCGACCTGGGCAGCGGCCATGTCGTCCCGCTCAAGCTTCCGCGCGTCGCGGTCGCGTACGGGCCGCCCGTCTCCCCCACCTCTCTCGGGGCGATCATGGATCTGTTCGACGCCGTTTACGGGCTTCCGTGGAGCCCGGTCCGGACCACCGCCTTCGCCCGCGCGGATCTGTCGCGCTACGATGTCATCATCCTGCCCGACGCACGTGAATCGCCGGGCTACGGGGAGTTGCTCGGAGCTGCGGGACTCGCCCACCTCAAGACGTGGATCGACGCCGGCGGGACCCTCATCACCCTCAAGCGCGCCACGGCGTTCGCCGCCTCGGAGGAGGCGGGGCTGTCGTCGCTGCGGCGCGTCATGAAGCCATCCCCGGAGTCGGCGAGCCCGGATCCCAAGGCCTCCGAATCCGTGAAGCAGGAGCCGCCCGATCGCATCCGGGGCGCCAGCCTGCGCGTGATGTTCGAACCCCATTCCCCGCTCACCCTCGGCTACGGTGCGGAAGGAGCGGTCCTGGTCGACTCCAACCTGGTATTTGCCCCGGCGGGGAAGGCCCGCTCCGTGGTCACCTTCGCCCCGGAGGAACGACTGAGGATCTCCGGCTTCGCCTGGGACGAGTCCCTGGGGCTGCTGGCGGGCTCACCCTACCTCGCAATGGAGCCACGGGGCCGCGGATGTGTCATACTTTTCTCCGACGACCCGAACTTCCGCGGGTACTGGGAATCCCTGAACCGACTGTTTCTCGACAGCGTCATCTTCGCGCCGTCGTTCGCGGCAGCCGACTGAACCGAGGCGGCGCCGGCACAAGGACCATGGGCGAGCGCAGCAGGCCCCGGCCGTTGCCCGAAGGCGAGATTCGCGGGAAGCTCGAGGCGCTTCCCTTCTGGAAGCGTGAAGGGCGCTGCCTCGCGAGGGACATCGCGTTTCCGGGCTTCACCGACGCGGTTCGATTCATCGGGGTCATCGCGGATCACGCCGAACGGATTGACCACCATCCCGACATTCTCCTCTCCTACCGCCGGATGACGCTCCGCCTCACCTCCCACGACGCGGGCGGCATCACCGAACGGGACTTCAGGCTGGCAGGGCTCATCGAAGAATCTCTCCAACGGGGACAATCGTGAGAACGCCCTCTCGCAGGGCATGGCTCTATCTTCTCGGCGCTCTCGTGCTCGCGGCGGGCGGCTACCAGATGCTCCGGCCCGTGGATGCCGGGGCCGACACCTGGATCACGGCGGCTGTGGAGCGGGACGACATCCGCACGACGATCGCGGCCACCGGCACGCTCCAGGCGGTGCTCACGGTTCAGGTCGGCAGCCAGGTGACTGGACGGATCCAGTCCCTGCACGCCGATTTCAACTCGATCGTGAAGCAGGGGCAGGTGATCGCACGGATCGACCCGGCGACGTACGAAGCGGCCCTTGTGCGGGCAAAGGCCGACCTCGAGGACGCCGCGGCCGGGGTGGCCACGGCGCAGGCCGCCCTCGCCAACCAGGAGGCCAACCGGGAGGCCGCGCGGGCGGTCGAGCAGGATGCGCAGCGCGTCAACGATCGCAACGTAGAACTGGCCAGACAGGAGGTGGTCTCGCAGCGCGATCTGGAGGCCGGGACGGCGGCGCTCGACGAGGCGAAGGCCCGGCTCGACCAGGCCGGCGCCCAGGTGTCCTCGGCGCGGGCCGCCGTCGACCAGGCCCGCGCGCAGGTCAAACAGGCGCAGGCGACGGTGCGGCTCGCCGAGGTGAACCTCGGCTACACGGTGATCAGGTCGCCGGTCGACGGCGTGGTCGTGTCCCGCAACGTGGACGTCGGGCAGACCGTGTCCGCCAGCCTTCAGGCGCCGACCCTGTTCGTGATCGCCAACGACCTCACGCGGATGCAGGTTGTCGCCAACGTGGACGAGGCGGACATCGGCGCCGTGGGGCCCGACTCGACGGTGACATTCACCGTGGACGCCTTTCCGGGCGACAACTTCCACGGAACTATCGATCAGATCCGGCTCAACCCGATCGTCACCCAGAACGTGGTCACCTACAGTGTCATCGTCAACGTGCCGAATCCCGACCTGAAGCTGCGGCCCGGGATGACGGCCAACACGATCTTCACAGTGGCCGAGGCCGAGGACGCGCTGCGGCTTCCAAACGCCGCGCTGCGTTTCTGGCCCACCTCGGTGCCGAGAGAGCGCGAGCGCGAGATGATCGCCGATGCCCGCCGCAAGAACACAGGCACTCGGGAGCCGGCCGTCGACCGCGGTCAGGGCGGGTCCGGGCCCCCCTCCCCCGCGCCGTCCAACGGCGTCCCGCACGAGGCGGAGCCGACGTCGCCGATCGAGAGCGTAGAGGGGGTTCTGCGCTTCGCCCGCTCCGGACGCACCCGCTGGCATCAGCGCGTCATCTGGGTCGAGGGAGATGACGGTGAGCCGGAGCCGCGGGTGGTGCACATCGGGATCACCGACGGCACCGCATCCCAGATTCGTGACGGCGATCTCGAGGAAGGCACGTCCGTGATCGTGGGGGCGACCAACTTCAGCGCCGCCACCAGCCGTCCCAACAATCCGTTCGGCGGGCCGTTCGGCGGGCGCCGAGGCGGGAGCAAGAGCAGCGGCGGAAGGCGGTAAGTGTGATGAACTTCGCGGCGACGATCAGCATCGCCCTCAGCGCTCTCGGGCGCAACCGCGTCCGGTCGGTCCTCACCATGCTCGGGGTGATCATCGGCGTCGCATCGGTCATCGCGATGGTGAGCCTGGGGATGGGGGCCCAGGCGCAGATTCAGGCCGAGATCGCGAGCATGGGGTCCAACATCCTGTATGTCCGCCCCGGCAGCATCCGAACCGGGGGCTTTCGCGGCGGCGGCACCACCACCAGCCTGACCGCGGAAGACGTCGAGGCCATCGTCTCCGAGTGCTCGGCCGTGAAGAGCGCCACTCCGTCGGTCAGCACCGGCGTCTCGCTCGTATTCGGCAACCTGAATTGGAACACGCGCGCCGAGGGAGCCAACGAGGACTTCACGCTGATACGCAACTGGCCGCTCTCCTCGGGGGCCTTCTTCACGCAGGCCGACGTCCGCACCGCGGCGCGCGTGGCCGTGCTCGGGCAGACCGTGGTGGACCAGCTCTTCGCCGGCGTGGATCCGATCGGGCAGACGATACGCGTCGGCAACCTGCCTTTCACCGTGGTCGGCGTCCTGGCGCCGAAGGGTCAGAACCAGTGGGGCCGGGACCAGGACGACACGATCATCCTCCCCTACACCACCGTTCAGCGGAAGCTGCTCGCCATCAATTATCTGCAGGGCGCGATGATCTCCGCGGTCTCGCCCGAGGCCACCTTCGTCGCCGAGCAGCAGGTCACTGACCTGCTGCGCCAGCGCCACAAGATCGGCCCCGGGCGTGACGACGACTTCTTCATCCGCAACCTCACCGACATCGCAGAGACCGCCGAGCAGACCCAGAGGACGACGAGCATGCTGCTCGGCAGCATCGCCGCGGTCTCGCTCGTGGTGGGCGGGATCGGGATCATGAACATCATGCTGGTGAGCGTCACGGAGCGCACGCGCGAGATCGGACTCAGGATGGCGGTTGGGGCGCGCGCGGCTCAGGTCAAGATGCAGTTCCTGGTCGAGGCCGTGACCCTGAGCACCGCCGGCGGGCTGATCGGTATCGTCGCCGGGGTTGGTGTCTCGTATCTGCTTGTCTGGCAGCTCAACTGGCCGATGCGCGTCTCCCCGTCGGCGGTGGGCGCATCGGTGGTGTTCGCCGGGGCCGTCGGGATGATCTTCGGTTACTATCCTGCCTACAAAGCCTCGTCGCTGGATCCGATCGAGGCGCTCCGCTATGAATGACTTGCAGGCGGGATCCCCTGCAGGGAGGGCCACCATGGATATTCTCTACCTGGCACGCGAGGACGTCGAAGCTGTCGCACCCTCCATGGAAGAGATCATCGGGCTGCTCGAGACGGCGTTCCGGGAGAAGGGGCTGGGACGGACGCAGATGCCGCCCAAGATGGACCTTCACCCCCGGGAGAACTGCTTCATCCATTCCATGCCCGCTTTCGTGCCGGCGCTGGACGCCGCGGGGATGAAGTGGATCAGCGGGTACCCGACGAACAGGGATCACGGGCTGCCCTACATCAATGGCCTGCTGATCCTGAACGACCCGGCCACCGGCGTCCCAACGGCCGTGATGGATGCCACGTGGATCACCGCCGAGCGCACGGGAGCCGCCACGGCGCTCGCGGCCCGCTACCTATCGAGGGAGAGCTCCAAGGTGCTCGCGATCCTCGGTTGCGGGGTGCAGGGACGGTCGAACCTCAGGGCGCTGCGTTGCGTCCGCCCCGGGCTGCGAAAGGTGCGCGCGTATGACATCGACCCGGAGCGCGCCTCGCGGTACATCGCCGAGATGTCCCGGAGCGACCCGACACTGGAGTTCACGGCCGCGCCGTCGCCTCGCGCCGCCGTCACCGACGCCGACATCATCGTGACCGCCGGGCCAATCCTCGCCCAGCCCAAGCCGGTGCTCGAGGCGGCCTGGGTGAAGCCGGGCGCCTTTCTCTGCCCCCTCGACTACGGCTCCTACGTCAAACCCGAGATGTTCCGCAAGGCCAACAAGTTCCTCACCGACGACGCGACGCAAATCCTCGACCCGCGATCCGCCTGCTACTTCCCGGAGATGCCGCCGCTGTTCGGCGACCTCGGGGAGGTGGTCGCGGGCGCCAAGCCCGGCCGCGAGAACGAGGACGAGAGGATCGTGTGCGCCAATCTCGGGCTCGCCATCGACGACGTGGCGGTGGGCGCCGAGATACTCAGACGGGCGCGGAAGATGGGCCGCGGCGTGAGCCTGCCGCTGTGATGGGGCGTCTCGTGGCGCGGCAACTCGCCGCCGCCGCCGTGGTGGCCGCCTCCTTGTCCCTGCCGGGCGCCCCGCACGCCACGGTCGAGATCCCATCCGAGACGGCGCACTCTGTCCACGACTACGCGGGTGTCGTTCTCAACGAGGATACCCGTGACATCGAGACGATCGCCGGCGAGATGAAGGACAAGTGCCGCGTCTCCCTCTCGGTGGTCACGCTCAAGTCGCTCGAGGGCGAGCCGATCGACACCCTCGCCCGCCGCTGGTTCGATGCCTGGGGCCTGGGCGCCGGTGGGCGGAACGGGATCCTGCTGCTCATCTCGGTGGGTGACGGCTCGTGGCGCGTGGAGGCGGGCTCGCAGGAGCCGTTCCGGCTCGACCCGGACGCCATCGCCTGGTTCGAACGCGGGGACTTCTCGGTGGGGACCCGCCGGGCGGTCGAGGGGTTGGCCCGTCTTTCGGCCCGCAAGGCAGGCGTCACCATCGGGCTGCCGGACTCCGCCCTGCCCCGCTCCATCCTGGCCGGCGGCGGGAAGCTGGTGGTCCTGGTGGGTCTGATCCTCCTCGTGGCCGGCGGAGGCCCGGCCCTCGTCTGGTTTCTGCTGCTGCGCAGCCGGGAGACAGAGGGGGAAACCGGCCGATCTTGACCCATCCAACCCCATCAACTAGAATGAGTTAGTCCTCACAAGCCGAACTGCTGCCATCGCCCGGGCTCCACGCTGCGTTGCCCTTTACCGGAGCGGACCGGGGGCGCGGACGCCTCCCCCGGGTACTCTCCCACAGGAGGCTCCCGTGACAGCCACCGCGATTCTCGCAACCGGAACCGCAGGTATCTTCCTGCTGCTTCTCGTGGTGACCTGGTACCTCGTCCCCCTGCTCCAGCAGGCGCGACGGACCGCCAGCGCGATGGAAGAGCTGCTCACCACCACCCGGCCCAAGCTCGATGACGCGCTCGATCAGCTCCGATCGGTGCTCGCCCGCGCCGACGGCGTGATGGCGGCTGTGGAGCACGTGCCCGGCACGAGAGAAGACCTCGTCGGGGTGCTGTCGAAGGTCGCTGGCAGCTGGCAGGCCACCGCGCGCGCGGTGTCGACGATCACCGCGTTCTACACTGGTTTTTCCAGTCTCTGGAAGATTTTCACCCGTTCCAGGGCCCCCGAGGGGGCCAAACCCTCAACAGAAGAAGGAGGATCCTGATGAGCGATATCCGGACCGATGGGACGTCCCTTTTCGCATTCCTCGCCGGCGCCGTGATCGGTGTGGGCGTGGGCCTGCTCGTTGCGCCGAAGACCGGCTCCGAGACCAGGAAGCAGATCACCGATCTGGCGCACAAGGCTCAGGAGAAGGCCGGCGACATCAAGAACCGGCTGTCCCGCACCGCCTCGGACGTGGCCGAGGACGTCCGCAAGGGAGCCTGACCCCGGGCGAGGCCCTCACTCGGTGCCGGCTGCCAGCACCTGGGATACGAGGTCGTCGACATCCTCGAGCCGGAACGGCTTGGACAGATACGGGTTGCCCGTCTCCTGGAAGAACGCCTGCGTTCCGGGGTTGACCGTGTCGCCGGTGGAGAAGATCATCCGCCTCAGGAGGTGGGGCTTGAGCTCGCTGACCGCTTCATACAGCTTCTGGCCCCCCATGTCAGGCATCTTCAGATCGGAGATGATGACGTCGTAGTCGGTCTGGCGGATCTTGTCGAGCGCCTGCCTGCCGTTGCCCGCCGTTTCGACATGGTGTCCCGAGCCCTCGAGCAGCGCGAGCAGCAGTTCGAGAATCGTCTCCTCGTCGTCCACGACGAGAATGTGTTTTCCCTGCGATGTCGCCTCCCTGAGGGGCGAAGCGGGTTCTGCCGTCTGGGTCACAGCACTTCCCTCCTCCTGGGCTGGGAGATCCACGGTGAACGTGGCGCCTTCGCCGGGAACGCTCGATACATGGATCCGCCCATCGTGCTCCTGCACGATGCCGTATGACAGCGACAGACCCAGACCCGTACCGCGACCGATCTCCTTGGTCGTGAAGAACGGGTCGAAGATCTTGCCGAGTTTGTCCTGAGGGATGCCGGGGCCGTTGTCGACGAACTCGACGCGGACCCGCCCTCCCTCCTGCCGGGTCCTCACCATGAGGGAACCCGGCCTCTTCACTTCCATCAGCGCCTGATGGGCGTTGTTGATGATGTTCACGAACACCTGCTGCAGCAGATGCGGGTCGGCCAGAACCGGCGCGAGCTTCGGCTCGAGGTCCACCTTGAGCTCGACGTTGTCGACCTTGAGCTGATAGGAGCGCAGGTCGATCGTGTTTCTGAGGATCTCGTTCGTGTCGACGAGCTTCCGCTCGGGGTGATGCCCCCGGGCGAACCCCAGCAGGTTCTGCACGATCCTCTGGCATCGCGCCGCTTCGCGCTGGATCCTCTCGAGGTTCTGCTTGATCTCGGGCGACGCCTTCGACGCCATCAGGAGCTGCGCGAAGCCCATCACGCCGGTGAGCGGGTTGTTGAGCTCGTGCGCCACCCCGGAGATCATCTCGCCCAGAGCCGACAGCTTCTCCGCCTGGATGAGCTGTTCCTGCGCCGCCTGCAGCTGTTTCATCGAGTCACGCAGCTTCACGTTCGCCTCGAGCACCTCTTCGTGCATCCGGCGGCGCTCCTCCTCAGCCTTCTTGAGCTCGCGCAGATCGGTGACGATGCCGAAGGAGCCCTGGTTCTCCCCGCTCCTCAGATAGGGGGTGACCCCCATGAGCACCGGGATCCGGGAGCCGTCCTTCGTGAGGAGCATCATCTCGAAGCGCGCCTCACCCGCGGCCCGGCGGTGCCGGCTCCGCTTTCGGAATTCCTCGACCGACGCGGTCTCCATGATGGCGTCGAGCTGTCTGCCGACGAGATCCGATGCCCGGCAGCCGGTCAGCTCCAGCATCGCCGGGTTGACGAAGGCGATCTTCTCTTCGAGATCGACCGTGAAGAGGCCGTCGTTCATCGTCTCGACCAGGGTGCGTTGCCGCTCGTTGGTCTTCTTCACCTCCTGGTCGAGCTTTTTCTCCTCGATGGCGTGCGCCACCTGGTTGGCGAACAGCTCGAGCGGCGAGATACTCTCCGCCGAGGGCCTCCTGCCGTCCGCCGGGTCGTCCACCGAGACGATCCCGACGATCTTGCGGTTCGAGCCGAACAGCGGGATGAAGAGGAAGTCGTCGGGATGCCAGTCCACCATCCCGTCCTCACCCTTTGCGCTGCGCACCCCTTCGTAGTACCAGCCCTCGTCATGAGGGATGTAGTACGAGTTGCCCAGGCGGAACCGCTCCTGGAAAATGGTGACCCGCTCGCGCGAGGTGAGCTTGTTCTGGTGGAACACCTCAATCTCTCTCTCGCTCAGCCCGGCGAAGTACCACTGGTACCCGCGAAACTCGTCGTCGCACAGGGTCAGGATCGCCCGGTTGAACGTGGAGACGTCCCGGATGGCATCGACGAACATCTTGCATACGAGGTCCAGATCCTTCTCCTGGAGGATCATGCTGCTGACCCGGGAGAACTCCTTGAGCTGCTGGAGGCTCCGCTGGGCCCTCTCCTCCTGCCGCCTCACGGCCTGCATGCTCCGGCGCGTGTCGCTCACGTCGATCGCCACCCAGATCACGCCGACGGGACGCTCCAGGGCATCCCGCAACAGCGCGCCGTTGAACGACAGCACCCTGTGCGCGCGGCCCGAATCGACCGCCAGGTCGAGCTCCTCGACCACCTCTCCAGCCACCACCGCCTGGAGCGCCTTCGTCGCCTTGTCCCGGTCCGCCTCGACGATGAGGGTGGAGATGGCGTTGCGGCCCAGCACGTCGGACAGCTCGATGCCGACGGTCTCACGGAACCTGCGGTTGATCAGCGTGGCGCGCCCGTCCACGTCCACGGCGAGGATGCAGGCGTTCACCGTCTCGAGGAGGCCGCGCGAGAGCTGTCTCTCCCGGCGAAGGAGCTCCATCATCCGCTCCTTCTCGGTGACGTCGTGGATCAGGGCGAGAACGAGGCTGCCGGCCAGCGGCTCGAGATGGATCGACACGGGGCGCGACCCTGACGTGGAGGGCCGTGTCAGCGCGGTGTCGACGAGGCTGCTCCCCTCCTCACGCGCACGGCGCACGGCGTCCTCGAGGAGGCCGGCATCCTGGGCCTCCACGAGGTCGACGAGGTGGAGCTCGGTGAGGCGTTCAGGCGACTGGCCCGCGAGGATCCCCGCGGCCGCGTTCGCCTCGAGGATGATTCCGCTGACGGCGTCGAGCAGGACGAGGCCGTCGGAGGAGCAGCGAAGGAGCGCACGATAAAGCTGCGGGCCGCTTCTCTCGATGGCAGTCTTTTCCCCCTGCTCGTTCGGGTCCATCCGATGGTCTCCCGCGCCCGGAGGCGGTTGAGCGGAGGTGCTTACTGGACGGTCTCGAGCAGTCTGGCGACCTCCTTGCGGAGGTTATCCTGCTGGACCGGCTTGGGAAGGCACAGATCGACGCCCACCTTGTAGGCACGCTCCATGGCTCCCTGCTCGGGCTGTCCGGCCAGGGCGACGACCTTGATCCCCACGGTATCCGGGTCGAGCTTGATGCGCTTGCATACATCGACCGCGTCCATGTTCGGGGCCATGATGTCCAGGATGATCAGGTCGGGTTTGAACGAGCCGATCTTGAGGCCGGCCTCGTACCCGTCGCGTGCGGACAGGATGCTGAAGACCGAGGCCTCCCCTCCGAGCGCGCGGGTGATGGCGTCGAGACCGCCCTGCTGGTCGTCGAGCACGAGGATCTTCTTTCGCTCCTCGGAGAAGAACTCCGAGTCGACGGGCATGCCGTATCTTTCGAGAAATTCCTTGAAGTCGCTCTTGCGAATTCTGTAATGCCCGCCGGGGGTCGAGTAGGCGCGCAGCTTCTTGGCCTTGATCCACTTCACGACGCCGTCGTTGGTCACCTGGCAGTACGCGGCGACCTCGGAGGTGGTAAGGAGCCTGTCATTCATGGAGTTCCTGCCTCGCAGCGGACGCTCCTGATCACTCCGGCCCGCGAGAGCGTTCAGGATTCGTGGTTTTTGTGTAAATACCTGATTTCCGGGCTGCGCAAATGTAGGGCTGGCCAACGAGGCAGTCAAACCGACAATACAGGAATATTCGGAACCTGCCGGCACTCCCGCGTGCTCACCCACAACAGACCCGAAAATCGGACGATTCACTCTGGACCGCGGCCCGAATAACAGTAAATTGAAGAAAATACTGCACAGGTTCCACCCACTGAATTCATTCCCGGGGGGGCGTTTCATGCGGCTGCTGAGCACCGTGATGGTAAAGCTCGCGTGCGGCCTGACCCTGGTTGCGGCGCTCGCACTCGGCGCCGTGCCGGCCGCCGCGTCGATCATGAGGTTCCTGCCTGTCGAGGAGTTGGCCCGGGCGTCGACCCGGGTGGTCAGGGCCAGGGTAACCGGCCGATCGGTCCACTGGACCGCCGACCACAAGGGGATCTACACCGAGATCGACGTGGTGGTAGTCGGTCCGGCCATCAAGTGGCGGGGCGAGCCGGCCACGGCAGCCGCGGGCAGGCGTCTGACCATCATCCAGGCGGGGGGCGTCATCGACGGCGTGTCGCTCGACTGGACGGGGCGCCCGACCTTCAGGAAGGGTGAGGATCTGGTGCTGTTTCTCGACGCGTACGACGAGGGGAACCCCTCCGATGCCCGGTTGCTGGTGGTGGGGGGCAAGCAGGGGCGCATGAAGGTACTGCCCGATCCCGGCGGATCCGGCGCGCTGATGGTCGAGCGGGACCTCGCGGGGGTACTCGACGCCCCGTTCGTCGACTCGGGCACGCCCGATGCGGGCTCCCATAGGCGTGATCTGCTGAAACTGGACGACTTGCGGGCCCGGGTGCTCGCCACGCCGGGAGGCCCCCGATGAGCCCGGCGACGCGGCGCCCCGTCCCGGCCCTGCTCCTGGCGGCCCTGCTCCTGGCGGTCCCTTCGGCCGCGTTCGGGTTCGTCCGCTCCACGCTGAGCGCAACCGACGCGACCCCCCTGAGATGGGATCTCGACGAGACGATGCTCCCGCTGTCGAACGTGCAGTCAGGCGAGATCGTCTGGGTCTTCGATGTGGCCGGTAGCAGCAACCTGCCGGGGCCGGAGGATGCCGAGGCGGTCCAGCGGGCCTTCGACCACTGGGAGGGGATCGGCAGCTCGCGCGTCGCCTTCGTGCGGGGCGCCGACCAGGATGTCCAGGCCGCCAACAACGACGGGATCAACGTGGTGTACTGGGCCGAGGGCGCGCACACGGTAATCGGCGGCACGAACACCAGCGTCACCGGGTTCGTCTCGCTGACGCCGGTGTTCAGCGTGGCGTCGGGCGCCAACAAGGGCCTCATCATGGACGCCAACATCGTGCTCAACGGCCGTCAGGAAACCTGGACCGTCACCCCCGAAAGCGACGGTTTCTGGGATGTCGAGGCGGTAGTGACGCACGAGATCGGCCACTTCATCGGTCTGGATCACAGCCCGGTGCTCGGCTCGTCGATGGCGCCGCGGTTCCTCAGCGGCGAGTCCCGGATGCGGATGCTTCAGCTCGACGACATCCTCGGCGCGTCCACGATCTACCCCGACGGCGACTTCTCGACGGCGTACGGGGCCATCAACGGCAGCGTGGGACGTCCGGCCGGCGTGTTCGGCGCGCTGGTGACCGTGCTCGACAGCGGCGGCCGTGTGATCCAGGAATCGATCACGGCGGCCAACGGAGCCTACACGGCGCCCGGCCTCGCAAGCGACGATTACGATGTCTACGTCGAGCCGGTCGACGCGACGCCGGCCTCCTCGACCAACCTGTTCGACGAAACCGACCTCGGAGGCGTGTACGGGGCCACGGTGGATCCCAACTTCTTCGCCGCGCTCCCCCTGCTCACCACGGTCACCGCACCCGATTCGACGGTCCGGTCTTTCCTGGTCGGCGGCACCCCGCCCGCGATCAACATCGCCAAGATCGGCGGCCGGGCCTCGACACTGGCCAGCCTCGTGTTCAGAACGGCCCCGACGTTTCTCGTGGCCGGAGACAGCGACGTCCTGCTCGGCTTCGCGGGGCCGAACCTCGATTCCTCCGTGGTCGTGGAGATCACCGGCCCCGGCATCACGGACAACGGCCTCGTCAGCACCGGCTCCGTGGACGGAGAGCCATACGTCGTCCGGTCGTACACGGTCAGCCCGTCGGCACCGCAGGGGCTGCGCAGCGTGCGCATCAACGCGGGCGGCGCCGGCAGGACATACGCCACCGGTGCGATCCGGGTCTACCCGAACCTCGCGATGAACTTCGCCTCCCCGGGCGTCTTCTTCGCTGTGCCGGGCGAGGTGAACCGCGGACTCGGGCCCCAGATCCCGCTCACGCTGACCTTGAGCGGCAACGACGTGGACATGCTCTGGGACGACGAGCCGGGAGCGTACGGGTACAACGTCTACCGCGGCAGCCTGACCTCGCTCAAGGGGGGTATCTATGACCACGCGCCGATTCCCGGTGACGTCAACGGGCAGTGCCGTCTCACGACGCCATACACGGTTCTGAAGGGGGAGGCGCTCGATCCGTCGCCGGTCTACTACCTCGTGACGGCCTTCAACAATGTCGGCGAGGGGATCATCGGGCGTAACAGCTCCAACCAGCCGATCCCGGGCCCGGCGACACCCTGCCCGGTCCCCTGATCGGGGCATCCCCCCCCCGGAGATCGCGTCAGGCGCCGTCGCCCGACCGTGGGATGATCCGATCCAGCTCCGCGCGCGGATATCCCTCGCGGGCGGGGTGTGGTGCCATGGTCACGAGGACCACACAGTCCTCGACCGCCTGGATGCGATGGAACCGGTTCGGCTCCAGAAGAACGATAGAGCCGGGCCGCGCGTCCTGGGGGACGCCGTCGGCGTAGAAGATCCCGCGCCCCTTCAGGAAGTGAGCGATCACCTGGCTGGACGACCGGTGGTCACGAACCGACTGCCCCGCCCGCAGGCAGACCAGCATCACCCGGGCGTGTCCGGAGTCCGCCACGGGTCTCACGAGCGGCTTGTCCTCGTCGAACGCGACGAGCGAGTCAATCTCGATCTGCAGCATCCTCCGAGGCTACCAGACCCACCAGGAGGTTCGCCAGTCCCCCGGCCGGTGCAACCGGCAGCGTAGCTGTGCTAGGGTGAGTCGACCGCACCCCGCGTCTCGCATCGTGAAGCGGGGGCGGCCCGGAGGCCAGCGCATGAAGATAGTCGTGGACCGCGGCAAGTGCATTGCAGCCGCCAACTGCATCGGGCTCGCCCCCCGCGTCTTCCGCCTCGATGGATCTCGCAAGGCGGTCGTGATCGGGACCGAAGGAACTGACGAGGCGACAATCATCGAAGCCGCGGAGGCCTGCCCCACGCAGGCGATCCAGCTGTTCGAGGACGGGTCGGGCGAGAAGCTCTTCCCGTAGTCGTGCGCGGCGCGCGTTGCGCACCGCGCCGCCCCTGTGGTATCGTTCGGCCCCTCATCGACAGGGCCCTTAGCTCAGCTGGATAGAGCGTCTGACTACGAATCAGAAGGTCGGGTGTTCGAATCACCCAGGGCCCACCAGCACTCTTCCCGTGACGGCGGGGACTTAGCCGTACAGCCTTCCGGCCGATTCCCTCGTTGTCACCAGGTTGTCACCACGAGGTTCGGCGGGAGCGTCCAGGCTGTTCACGGCCGCCTTGTTCTCCATCGGCAGCCATCGGCCGTAGGTGTCCACCGTGAGTTGGATGGACGGGTGGCCGAGTTGCCGTTGCACGTAGGAGGGACTCACGCCGCTCTGCAGCAGGATGCTGGCGAACGAGTGGCGCAGGCAGTGAGGGTGGAGAAGTGCGCGGGCAGCTTGGCGGGCCTCAGGAGGGCCCTGAGAGCCTTGCCGACGGCGCTACGGTCCAACGGTGTGCCCGCCTCCGTGAAGAAGATCCACTCCGGTAGTTCTCCCCACCCGCGTTCGAGCATGGTGGCCATACAGGAGACCCGGTGTTTTTGCAGCATGTCGCGCAGGGCGGCGCTCATGTCCACCCGGCGTGACTTCCCGCTCTTGGGGGTCCCCTCCAGGCCATCGGTAATCGACCGCTCCACCCGGACCTCCCGGCGTTCCATGTCGATGTCGGCCCACTCGAGTCCTATCGCCTCCCCCAGCCTCGTGCCGGTCCGGGCCATCAGGAAGAACAAGGGGTCTCACTCAGTACCCGCCCAACACCTGAGCTGACCGGGCGGCGGCAGAGGCGTCGATTATGGATTCCGCGCCCATCCGCCGCTCCGGTTGAGCGACCTGCTAGCTGGCCTGACGAATCCCAAACCTCAGGCCGATTCATTGTGCTAGGGCACTTGCTTCACCGCCGGAGGGTTCCATTTGCCGGTGAGGGCATCGGGCTTCGGGGCGTAGAGACGCATGGTCAGGTTGAACAGCTCTTTGGGCGCGGGAAGCCAATTGGCTTCCAGATCCTTGCCGGGACTTTCGTTCTGGAAATACAGATCGAGCGAACCATCGGCATTGGTCTTGAACGGCATGTAACTGCTAAGCGCGAAGCGATTCAGCGCGTTGCCGACCTGGAAGCCCTCTCCGTCATAGAGCGTGATCGACCAGAAGGCGTTCACGGGCGGTGTTGCGCCCTTGGCGAAGTGAATGGTGTACTTGTTCGCGCCACTCAGCGGCTTGCCGGCTTCATCGCCGAGGTTCAGCGGATAGATCGCATCCTCGGGGAGATTCGCGCCAAGGCCCAGCTGGGTGACGATGGCACGCTTGAGGTAGTAGTTGCCGTACACGCCCATCGTGTCGGTATTCATCGACCAGCCGTTGGCGACCCGGGCCACCGTCGGCAGTTTCCACGCCATGAGTTTCTGGCCTTCAGCCGGGGCGGCTTCGAGGGCGCCTCGAATCACCGTGTCAACGTTCTTGATATCGAAACTCTTGCCAGGTTCGATTCCAAGGCGCTTCATCTGCGCAATGATCGGCTGGTCGGTGACATGAGGCGGATTCAGTTTCATCAGTTCCGCTGCATAGGCGAAGTACTTATCCGCGGGCATGGTGTCGACCTGGGTCTTGGGCGGGGTCTTCATGTCCACACTCGGATCGATCTTTACAGTCATCTGGGCGGGCGGCTTGCCCCAACTCGAGAGCGGGGTGATTTTGTAGCCCGCCTGGATCTTATTAACAGCAGGGTAATCGGCGGAGCCGTCGGTCTTGGTGCGGCCGATTACCCAGACATATGGTGTCGGTGCGGGAATGTGCGAGAAGCCGCTCGGCACCTCGCCCGTCCAGCCGGGAGGCGTGACAAGGAAGTTACCGGCCTGAGTGCCGGTGGTTCGCCAACCCGGCGAAGCGAAAACGTCAGTCCACATGTCGAGCATGGGCAGCAGGTAGTACCGGCCATCGGTATCCGGTGCGGAGACGATCAGCGGTTCCTTCGTCAGGTCCAACCAGGCGACGGAATAGAGCGTGTCGAAGTTGACACGCACGACGATTTTCAGATCGGCAGGCGGGTACTCCGGGACGCTGACGAACATGTTCATCGGTGCCTTGCCGAGCTCTTTGCCGGGTTCAACGTTCGTGCTTTGCAGACGGGTAATGTCCATCGACACCAGCGGGTAGAAGTAGATATAGGCGTCCACGGCGATGGCACGCGCCTCCGCTGCGCCGACCTTGTCTTGGGCGTGAGCCTGGATCTGTGGAAGCGCAAGCAGCGCCATGATGCACCCAAACGCGATGAGTCTCGTGCGTTTCATCATCTTGTGTCTCCTTTGGTATTGAATCGGATGAAAAACTGGGGAGCTAACGCTGAGCGTAGCCGGCGGCGGGTGAGTATGCGGACGACGTCCGCGCCGAGCCCGACGGCCCGCCGGCAGGTTGACGCTGCAGTTAGAATGGTGCTCGACCTACAGGTGGCGCCCACCGGAGCCACCGACCTGCCCTCAAGCATACGCCCGAAGGCGGCAGCCCGGAAGGGTCGTTGGTACGCCGGTCCCTCGGTGTTTACCTGCAGGTGCCAACCCCAGAGCCACGGCCTGGCCCTTCCCTATCCCTATGAGACACGCACCCGCCAGCCAAGGTGGCCCACCAACGTGATGCCGTTTCCGTGAAATCGGCACGAGGATCACCACGGCAGACGACATGATGAAAGAACAAAGAAGGAAGACACGATTGGTTCTTGAGGCTACATTCTAACTAGAACCTATCTCAAAATCAATTCGACAATCGATCTCCTGATGCGGTATCATGACGCGCGCTGCTTCAGTTGAGCGTTGAGCGACGAACACTGGGAACGGATCAGGGAGCACTTCCCTGAAGAGAACATTCCTGACGGCCGCCCTGGCCGAAAGCCGATCCCGACACGCAGCGTGCTCGAGGCGGTTCTCTGGATCCTGAACACCGGCGCCCAGTGGCACATGCTCCCGCAGTGCTACCCGAGCTACAAGACCGTTCATCGCCACTTCCAGAACTGGTGTCGCAACGAAGTTCTTCGCTCCGTCCTGACCGACCTCGCCAACGGGTTGCGCGATGAGGGAGTCATCGACGAGCGCGAGAGCTTCATCGACGCGACGTTCGCCTCGGCGAAGGGCGGCGGTGAAGGCATCGGCCCCACGAAACGCGGCAAGGGCGTGAAGATCATGGGGATCGTCGATCGTCATGGTTTGCCTCTGGTGGTCAGTACGCACGCGGCGAATCATCATGAAGTCACGCTGGTCCAGCTGACGTTTGACTTCTACATGATCGAGGCCAGGCCTGAGACACTGATCGGCGATCGGGCGTACGACAGCGACAAGCTCAATACTCTCCCTCCAGTTTCGTGGGTCGCCAGTTCCCCAAGGAGATCGGACACGGTTGCGCCTACCTCTCACCACGCTGTCACCCTGGGGTAGAAGATCAGGCAGGAGCCGTCCTGTAACTCATTGAAATAAAAGGGGCGGTCCCTGCTCTCGTGTCGCGCAGCGACCTGCGAATCAGAAGGTCGGGTGTCCGAATCACCCAGGGGCCACCACCACCCACCCGTGCCGGGGGCCTGGTTCGCCCATGAGGCGACCCGGCCTGTTTCCCAGGAGCTCCCCGGGCCCGGGCAGGCTCCGAACGCATGAAAGGGTCTCTGCCGCGCTGCGGTCCGCGAATTCCTGCCATGATTCACCGGGGACCCGCCTCGTTATCCACGTATACACTTCGCCACCTCTGCGGCTTTGCCGGGCCAGGGGTTGCCAGTCCCCGAACTCGGAGGTAGCCCACCAGATCTCCCCGCCGAGAATCGCCAGCTCGCGATGGGAGAGTTCCTTGATGAGTCGGGGTACCTGCCTCCGGGGCCAGCCGAACCTACCGGAAGACGATCGGACTGCCGTACGTGCGATTGCGTCCAACGTCATGCCGTACTCGCTGGCGAACGTTGGCGTTTGGTGGGAACCGCGGCGGCCGAAAGCACGGAGGGAGTCCGCGCCGCGCCCGAACGCGCGCCGTCGGGTTGAGGCTGCGGTTCGGCAGAGAGTGGGACGTTATGGTTTGCCCGATTCAACTGCCAATCGCAGGTCATTGAATGAATTTGCCGGGAACCCATGCTGAACCCACTCCTTCTGACAGCCTTCGATGCCCCGTCTTCTCTCGAGATCCTCGAGGCCTCGCGGGAGGGTAGGGCAGAATTCCTGCGTCGAGCAGGACCCGCTGAGCAGGACCTTGCCCTCATGATCCGGGCGTTGACAATCCATGCCGGGAAATTCGAGCAGGTGCAAATCGAGAACGCCCGGACGGAGTTGCTCGAACACCCAGCGATACTCCCGCGGCTCCTCGATGGACGAGGCACGCTCGGAGCCCGCGTCCCTGGAAAGCCGGACCGCGGCCGACACCAGGTCACCCAGCGCGTCTGAGACATGTGAGGCGGTCACGGTCACCTCCTGTCCGCCCGGCGAAAGCGTGCAGACCGCCCATCCGACACCGTCGAGTTCATACCTGATCCGGACCTCCAGGTTCGCCTCGTGATCATCTCCGCGGGAGTTGGAATCCAAAGGACCCGGAGTCCACCGGGCGGATGGGTTGGCTCGCCCGCAAGAGACACAACGCCCGAGGTGACCCTCCTCGAACGTCTCCACGGGCAACCCGGCATGAATGTCATGGCGCTGCGGGCCTACGGGCAGGCCGGGATGTCCGCATCGGCGGCAGGCGGGCCCCAGGTAGCCGTCCCGCAGTCGTTGCGCGCGCGGGCGAGGTACCAGAAGACCTCACCGGGCGCGGGAGCGGCCCGGCCATCGTCGTACCAGGCGGACCCGCCGGCCACCAGGCAGGTCCCGCTCGTGAAGTCCAGCGCCGCCGAGGCCACCAGGGTGCCCGAGAACAGATCGTACGTGGTTGCCGGCCCCGCGATCAGATCCTGCGCGTCCCAGGAGAGCGGCGTGGGCGTCGTCACTTCGAGGGTCATGCCCGACACCTCGTCCGGCTCGTGCCATACGGTCGGGTCGCCATCGTCGCAGTCATCGCCGCCGCAGAGCCCGTCGGGGTGCGTATCGGCATCGTCGTCTCTCGCATTCCCCGGAGCGCAGATGCCCGACGCGCACATGTCGGCGACAGTGCAGGCATCGCCGTCCGAGCACGCCGTCCCGTCCGGGACGACCGGATTGACACAGCCGCGCGCTGCGCCGCAGACATCCGACGTGCAGTCGTCTCCGTCCGAGCAGTACAAGGCCGCCCCGTCGTCCTGGATCCCGTCGCAGTCGTCGTCGATCCCGTTGCACACCTCCGTCGCGCCAGGATGGACGTCCCATCGCGCGTCGTTGCAATCACCGTCGCACGGCGTCCAGCCGTCCCCATCCGTGTCCGCGTAAACATCGGGGAAGAAAAGGGCGTCGCCGACCCCCATCGCGGAGCCGGTCCAGATGGCGTGGCCGGTGGCGGGAGGCGCGGCATCGGACGACACACCCATCCAGCTGCCACTGCCCGGAGAATACCGCCCGCCCTGCCCCGGGCCGTCGTAGACGATCATCGAGCTGCCGGTCCAGACCGCCGTGTGCCCGGACATCGCCGGCGGCGGCGTTCCCGCCGTGCCGAGCGCCTGCCAGGTGTCACCGGGCGGGCTGTAGCTCGCGCCGTCCGACAGCGGCGAGCAGTACGGGCCGCCGCTGCAGACACCGCCACCCCAGACGATCATCCGGGAACCGGTCCAGACCGCGGTGTGCATGTACCGGTCGCTCGGAGCGTTGGTCGCCGAGATCGGCGACCAGGTGTTGGTGGCCGGGTAATAGGCGGCGCCGTCGTTCAGGGTCGGATAGCCGAGGGGGATGTCGCCCGAGACGCCTCCCCAGATGATCATCCGCGTGCCGGTCCAGACAGCCGAGTGGTACGCACGGGGCATGAGACCGCTGGCGGCGATCGGGCTCCAGGAGTTTGTCTCCGGGTCGAACGAATAGCCGTCATCGAGAGCGAGGTAATCGCTGCCGTACCACCCGCCCCATACGATCATCCGCGTGCCGGTCCAGACTGCGGTGTGCCCCTCGCGCGTGACCGGCGCTCCCATCTGTGAGATGGCCGTCCAGGAATCGGTGACCGGGTCGTAGATGCCGCCCATGCCGGCCCCCGGATAGTCTGTAATGCTGCCACCCCACACGATCATCTTCGAGCCCGTCCAGATCGACGTGTAGTCCCTCAGAAACGGCGGTGCTCCCATCGAGGAGATTGGCGTCGAGGTGCCGGTCGCCGGATCGTAGGTGAACCCTCCCCCCGTGTACGGAGACCAGGAGATCGAGAGACTGCCCGTCCAGACCTGTCCGAAGCCCTTGACCGGGTAAGAGAAGATCGTCGTCCACGACCCGCCGCCCGGGTCGTACCTGCCGCCGTCAGCCAGCACCGTGCCGTGGTCGAGCCCACCCCAGATCAGGAGCCGGGAGCCGGTCCACACGGCATCCGGGAGCCTGCGCGACGACGGCGCCCCCATCGCCGTCAGGGAGGACCAGGAATCCATCGCGGGATCGTACCGGTAGCCGTCGTTCGTTTCACCGCCGACGACAAGGCTGCCGCCCCAGACGACCAGCGCGTCGTCGATCCACGCTACCGCGGGATCGTATCGCGCCGCCGGGGCTCCATCGAGCGAGATCGCGGCCCAATCGTCGGTCGCCGGACGATAACGCGCTCCCGTGTTGACCCTCGTCGTCGTGGTGGTACCTCCGTACACGATCATCTCGGTTCCGCTCCAGACGGCGGCGTGCTGCCTGCGTGCATCGGGCGCGTCGACGCTCGTCATCGGCTCCCAGGTGTCCATAACCGGGTCGTACCGGGCGCCATCGTCGCTCAGGCCGGACTGCGTGCTGCCTCCCCAGACGATCATCCGACTGCCGGTCCAGACCGCGGAGTGCTGGGACCTGGGTGAGGGCGCGCCTGTCGTCGAAACGGGAGACCAGGTGTCCGAGACCGGATCGTAGCCGGCACCGGTGTCGAGCCGGGTCGGGCTGGAATAGCCTCCCCAGACGATCATCCGCGTGCCGGTCCAGACTGCTGTCGCCTCCATCCGGCCTGCCGGGGCCCCCGACAGGCTCGTCGGCGCCCAGGTATCGGTCACAGGGTCGTAGACCCCACCCGTGTCGAAGAGATCCGACGTGTATTGGCCGTAGCCGCCCCACACGATCATGCGGTCTCCGGTCCACACCGCCAGTGGGTACCGCCGGGCTGCAGGCGCATCGACGTCGCTGATCGGGAACCAGGCGTCGATGACCGGATCGTAACGGCCGCCCGTGCCGAGAGGGCCGTTGGTATCCGTCCCGCCCCACACGATCATCTGCGACCCGGTCCAGACCACGGCCGCGCCGTAGCGTGGCGAGGGGACGTTGTCGAACCCGACCGGGGCCCAGACCCCTTCCGTCGAGCAGCCCGCGAGGGGCGAGGCGGACGAGCCGGCCGGCTCGGGCAGATGCATCGGTTCGGCGACGGTTGGCACCGTGTCCCCGTCGAACCGGTCCCGGGCGGCACGCCACCATCGATCCCATCCGACCGGAGTTGCCCCGGGGCGCGGGGACGTACCATCCGGCGGGTCGGAGACGAACTTCTCACGCAGCAGCCGTTGTGCGAGCGCGGGACGGGCGAGGCATTCCTGTATCAGGATCGGATCGTCGTCCAACGCATGGTAGATCTCGCGCAGGCGATCCGGCATGCGCGTCTGCGAGGCCATCCTCTCGACCTCGGCGCGCAGCATCTGCGGCGTGATCGTGACGTGCCAGACCGCCTCGAGGGCCGCGCTCTTCTCCAGATAGGACCGGACCCTGGCTTCGAGGACTGCTGAGGGGATCGGGTACCGGGCCGTGTCCTGAGCCGCCGCGTCATGCGCCTGGTAGACGTTTTCAATCGCACGCTGGGCGTCGACCCGTTGCCGGAAGGTGATCTCGGGTGTGTCGCCCGCCGCGCCCATCAGAATCGGCAACGTACATCCGATCAGTACCGCGGTGACCTGTCGATTCATGCCATCCCTCCTCGTCGGTCGGCCGCGACGGGGTCGGGTGGGGGGATTCAATCGGGCTACGGACAGAATACGCCGTTTTCATCGCCCAGGCACGGAAAAATGTCGGATGAGGAGAGGAGGCTTACCGCCGCTTCAGCGCCGCGCCCCAGTTCGTCACCAGCGTCAGCTCGGGAGCCATCCCGGCTCCGGTCGGCACCGGGGCCAGGATCCGCTTGCGATCCGGGCTCATCGCGAACGCGGATGAGGGCAGCGAGTTGCCGCCGAAGAGCGTCTTCGTGGAGCCGATCCGCAGCGTATCGCCGCTCGGATCGACGTCGACGACCATCAGCTTGTTTTCGGGGGTGGTGTAGTAGATGGAGCGGCCGTCGGCGCTCCAGAAGCTGAGGCCGGCTTCGGAGGAGGAGACCTGCCACTTGGCGGCGAAGCTCGGGTAGGGGGCCACGAACAGCTCCGGCCGCCCCGACTCGTCCGAGATCCAGGAGAACCACCGGCCGTCGGGAGAGTAACGCCCCACCTGTTCGTTGTACTGCGTGCTCACCAGCGGGCGCAGCTTGGCGTCCGGCGAGGCGTCGACCTCCGCGACGTCGAAGCCCGCCTTCCCGTGCTGCCACATCAGCGCGATCGACTTGCCGTCGGGCGACCAGCTCGTGGGGAGGGCGGGCTGGCCGCCCTCGGAGTAAATCGTCTTCGCCTCCTCCGCGCCGTCGCTCGACCGCATCCAGACGGTCCCCTGCGCGTCGCCGTACGCCAGGGCCTTCCCGTCGGGCGACCAGATTGGGAAGGCACCGGGCGCCGGCCCGAAGGTGAAGCGTGTTCCCACGCCCCGGTTCAGGTCGAACGTCCACAGATCCAGCCGGCCGTCAGCCGCACGGATTGACAGCGCCGCGCGGCCGCCGTCGGGTGAGATGTCGAGCGGAGCACCCTCGAAGATTGAGTAGGTCCCGTCGCTGAGCTGGCCGATCTCCCTGACCCTGGAGGTCGAACCAGGTGAGCCGCGACCCCGAAGCGAGCCCTCCCGTCCGATACAGCAGCAGCCCCGTTCCCGACACCGTGTAGGCACCGGTCCACCGGTACGGGTTGAAGTCGACCTTCTCGGCGATCGGCGAGGCCTCACCGGTGGTCTTCAGCGTGCCGGCGTCGAACGGCTGGGCCATCAGGTTGCCGTCGCGCACGAACACCAGGTAGCCGGGGTCGACATAGATCCCCTCGCTGTCCTCGTTGGCGACCAGGGTGGTCTCGCCGGTCTCGAGATCGAGCGAGTGTATCCCGTTGCCTTCCGCTCCGGGACCGGTCCCGGAGAAGTAGAGCAGGTGTCGCCCGTCGGGCAGGAAGTGGGGATTGCGATTCGAGATGGTCTCGCTGTCGACCTTGGTGACCGGTGCCGGCGTGCCGCCCGAGGCGGAGACCTGCATCAGATCCCCGAACGGGGCGGGTGCAAACACGATCACGCCGGCCTGGCTCCAGGACGCGCCCCGCCCGTCGAGCGCATCGCAGATCGACTGCACCGCGCCGCCCGCGGCCGGGACACGCTTGAGCTTCCGGTCGGCGAAGAACGCGAGATTGCTCCCGTCGGGCGACCAGGTCGGGTAGGTGGCCCCGCTGGTGCCGGCGAGCGGCTGCGCCGTGAGGCTGTCGAGCGGCCGCACGAAGATTTGCTGCCGTCCGCCCTCCCCCGACGCCGTGTATGCCGCCCGTGTCCCGTCGGGCGAAAGCGCCAGCGCGGTGTTCTGGTTGTCCAGGGCCGTGCCGAGCGGCAGCACCAGGCTGGCCCGGATGGTGGGGGTTGCCGGCGGCGCGGGCGCGTGCAGCATCCAGCCGAGCCCCAGCATCACCGCCGCCATCACCCCGTAGCCGCGACTGACGAGCCAGAGGGGGACACGTCTGCCGAGGGGGCGGCGCCGCGGCGGCGCCCGCAACGCCACGCCGCCTGCGATCGGCCGCGGCGACCCACTCCAGCTCGCGCCGCAGGTCGCCCGCTCTGCCATCGCCCTCGTCCGGATTCTTCGCCAGGCACTGGCGGATGACCCGGATCGAAGCCGGCCGGGCTCATCGGGTGCATCTCGGTGAGCGGGCGCGGCTCCTCTTTCAGGATTGACGCGATGAGCGAGGCCTGCGTCCTTCCCTCGAACGCCTTCTCCCCGCCACCATCTCGTAAAGGACCGTGCCGAAGGCGAAGATATCGCTGCGCGGGTCGGCCTCGCGCCCCTCGAGCTGCTCGGGCGCCATGTACTGGAAGGTGCCGACGATGGAGCCTTCAGCCGTGAGCGGCCCGGCCATCGTGGGTGACGCCGTGAGCGCCGTCGGCGCGTTGGAGGCGAGCCCCTTGGCCAGACCGAAGTCCAGCAGCTTGGTGCCCGAGCGGGTGATCATGACATTGCCGGGCTTGAGATCGCGATGGATGATCCCGTCGCGGTGGGCGCGATCGAGAGCGTCGGCGATCCGATGCCGTACTTGATGGCCTGTGAGGGAGGAATCGGCCCCTTCTCGAGCTTCTGCGCCAGTGTCTCCCCGTCGAGGAACTCCATCACCAGGTAGTCGACCCTCCTGGTTGCCGATGTCGAACAGGGAGCAGATGTGCGGATGGTTGAGGCTGGAGACCGCGCGCGCTTCGCGCTCGAAACGCTGGCGAAGCTGCGGGTTGCCCGACATGTGGCCGGGAAGGACTTTCACCGCGACGGTGCGGTCGAGGCGGGTGTCGGTGGCCTTGTAGACCTCGCCCATGCCGCCCGCGCCGATCGGGCCTTCGATCGCATACGGGCCGAGCTTCGTTCCCGGTGTCAGCGTCATGGCGTGCTCAGGTTAGCAGACATGGCTGGCACCGGGAACGGTTCCCCATATTGTGGGTGCTACTCGAGCACCTTCACCACCACCCGCCGGTTCTGGGCGCGGCCGTCTCTCGTGGAGTTGTCGGCGACGGGCTGCGTCTCGCCATAGGAGATGATGTTCATGGCATGCAGCGGGATGCCGTCCTTCATGTTCAGGTAGTTGCGCACCGCCTCGGCCCGCTTCTCACCGAGCATCATGTTGTACGACTCCTCACCGGTGCTGTCGGTGTCGGCCTTCGATCTCCAGGTAGACCGCCTTGCCGTACGCCTTGACCTTGGCGGCGAGATTGTCGAGCGCCTGCTGCGAGTCGGGCCCGAGCTTGTACTGGTTCAAGCCGAACTTCGCGGCGTCGTCGGTCAGGGTGACCGTCCAGAGCAGCCGGCCCTTCGCCGCCTTGTCGGCCGCGACCTGGGCCGCCTCGGCCTTGCTCGAGGCCTCCTGTCCGACCTGGAGCGCCTTGCCGGCCTTCTCGTCGATTGCGCCGACCTTGCTGTCGGTCTCGGACCTCAGGTCCTGGATCCGCTTCTCGTTGGCCTCCACACCGCTTTCCACGGAGGAGATGCGCCCATCCACCGATTCGACGTTATCGCGGAACTGTCGTTTCGTGACACATCCCCACCCACCCATGACGGTGACCGCGACCAGGCCGGCGAGCGCCGCCCGCCCACGAATACGCATGTCTAGACCTCCACTGTAGAGAAACCTCTCCTCCCGCACCCGTTCCCGAAGCATCAC
>CAWDYA010000011.1:0-530789 GCA_963806495.1 uncultured Acidobacteriota bacterium
CCCGTGCAGTAGCGGTGCATCCTCGTCCACGCCGACCACGATGAATTCCTGATTCGTAGCCTTCTTCTCAGCCGTCGCCACCGCCGGCAGGTGCTGGTAGCGAAGCGCAATCGACTTCACCCTCCGGCCGTGTTTCGCCATCTTGGCATCCAGTTCCTCGACCCCGACCACGGCGTTGCCGAGCGAGAGAACCCAGACCGGGATATGCGAGGGCGCGTTCGAATAGCCCGTCAATCAAGTTGTGGCCGTCTCTGGCGGTGAACGGTGACGTGGGCCGCGACTGGCCTTCCAGAATCTCGTCGATGACCTTGTACTCGCGTTCGTAGCTCATGACACCCGGGTAGGGCGGGTCGAAGTAGACGACGTCGGCCTGAATCTCCGGCAGCGCCTCGAGCACCGAACGCTTCATCACCGTCGCCTGTCCCTCGAACACGCCGGCATCGAGCTGCAGCCCCAGTTCCCACAGCTTGGCCGGTGTGGTCAGCCGCAATCCGTCCACGTAGTGATAGACCGCGGACTCGGTGATGCTTCTCGTACTCGCCGGTGCTCATCCGGTGGATCGTGCCCTTCCTGACCTGCGCGTAGGCATGGCACAGCAGCGCCGTCCGCATGGCGAGCAGCCGGACCAGGTTCGCCTTCGCCGGATCGGGCGTCTCGTCTGCCACCAGCAGTGCCGCGTCCAGGAACCGGGCCTGCTCCTTGGTGAACACCCTGGGCGACGTGTCGGACTCGATCCGCCCCGGGCTCACTGGACCTGGCGGCCAGCAACCGCAGGAGTCGATCGCGCTTCAGCCTCACGCGTGAGTTCTCGATGAGTGCCCGGCCGATCACGATGGCCCGCTCGGCGATGTCCGTGGCGACGACGTGGAAGCCCTGGGCCTTTGCGTAAAGGCTCACGCTGCCGCCGCCCAGGAACGCGTCCAGGAACGTCAGGTGACGCCACTGCCGGCGGGCGACGATCCGGTCGATCTCCCGGAAGATGAGAGGACACAAGCGGCGCTTCCCACCCAGGTACGGCGGCAACGCCGACCACATTGACAATTCTTCCGCGTGCGGATCATTGTTCACCTCCAACCTCGACGCCCTGAGGCCCCCGGTCGCGCCAGGGGCGTCGAGCCCACCATGCCTGGCCTCCAACCACGCACCGGCACGCCCGTGCGCCCCTGACGCCAACTGTGACCGTGGCTGAATAGCCACACTCGATCCACGTTCGCTGCAAGCGGATTTCCGGTCGATTGCGCTTGATACCGGGATCGCATCAGCGCACTGATTGCATCGAAAGGAGGAACCACCATGACAAGAAGATCGAGCGTCAAGGATTACCGATTCGTGGGCGACGCCGATCGGTTCGACACCCGCATCCCGGTGCGCCTGACAAACCGCCGGTTCGAGACGGACCTCTCGGGCAACGCCTACGTCGTGGCGCACGTGCTCATCGGCACGGCCCTCCACCCGGTTGAAGTCACCATGACCCTCGATCAGGCGTTCGAGGCCGACATCATCGAGAGGGGCTGAACGATGACGCGCAGCAAGCAGGACAACCCGAACTGGCGGATGGCCGCAGGCCACATGGTGGTGGCAGCCGACGCCGCGTCGAAACTGGCGACGATCGTCGCCTTCGTCCAGGACATCGAGAAGAAGGGGCTCGCGGTCGAACTCGTCACCGACGAGATGGCCGACACGGCCAGGGACCTCGCCGACGAGATGGTGAACGCCATGCGCAACGCCGTCGCGTGAAGAGGACGGTCTGAATGAACGCGACGACGCAACGGATGCCCAAGACGATCCGCGAGGCGCTGGTAGCGCATGACGCCCGTGACCGGAGCGAGGCTCTTCTGGTCGCAGCAGGGTGCCATCGCCTGCGGCGAGCACATCCCGTACCCGGGAAGCGACACGTGGCTCTGGGACCGATGGCAGCGGATGACGGACGCGGAACGGCGAGCATTCCACACCGAGGCGGGCCGCCCGGCCCAGTGCGAGACCTGCCGATAGGAGGAACAAATGAACGAGAGAGAGTTCGAGCATGCGCTGCTGGCGACGCTGTAGGAAGGGCCGGATGACTACCAGTCGGGCGAGGCGCTCGACGTCGAGACGGTCCGCGAGGTCGCCACGTTCGAGGACGTCGGCGTGCTCACCAGCAACCGTGGACTGGTGGTGACGCTTCATGACGGTTCGGAATTCCAGGTGACGATCGTGCAGTCGCGCATGGCGCGGGGCTGATCAATCGTCATCACGATGGCGGGTGAGCCCGCCGAGGAGGTAATCATGGCAACGAGCAAGAAGACCACGAAGGCGAAGCCGGCAAAGGAGCCGAAGGCGAAGAAGGCACCGAGCGAACCGATGGTAGTCTTCGCGATCCGCGTGCCGGTCAGTGAGCGGGACGCCCTGCACAAGATGGCCGGAAGCGGCAAGTCCACCAAGCTGGTGCGGGCCCTTATCGCCGCGGCCGTGGCGGGCGACACCACCGCCTTCCAGCAGGCGATCGCTCCGCGCACCAAGTAGTCCCATCCTGCACCACCTTCCGCCCCGGGCCACCGGGGCGTTTCTCCGCTGACTCGTCACGATTGCAAAGTATCAACTCCACTAGCGCATTGCGAGGTTCTAAACAAAGCAACCACACATCTTGCCTACCATGCTATGTTTCTTCTCACGAACGAGTTCATTAGCCCGGAGCCTGGAGGCGATGGCCCAGCAACGTCCCCGACACACAAAGCAGAGAACCACCATACGCAATCGCAGGAAGCGAGAAGCGGAAGCTACACGTGATACCGCAGCGCCCACAGTGCGTTGTCCTGGTTGTAAATGGGTTGGGCCCGTCTACAGGGATAGTTTCGAGAATTGCCGCAGGCCACGGCGCGGGCAAGAACTGTGGCGTGAATGTGTCAAAGATCTTCCCCTGTTCTATTACCGACATCCAAAAGACCCGACCCTGCTCCGACATCGAATGAGATGGTTGATCTCGGGAGAATGGCAAATATTTTTGTGCACTTTGGGGCCCGACTAAGCAAAACCAATCAGGGAACGATATTGCCAAAGGAGGAGATCCTCAGGCAGTGGAGTGTTCGGAGGACGCTAAAGAGGAATCGGGGCAGATTCCATGAGATGGACCTAAGCAATATTCCGACCGAGCTTCAGAGGCAGTGCAACATCTACCAGGACGATCGTCGGGGCTGGTACTTGCTTCTCGGCCCTCGGACACAACTACGGAACGTGTGGAGCAATAAGATCAGTGGCTGGTGTGCGCGGCATGCCTTCCCGTACGAACAACTCGTCGAGATCGAGAACGCAGCGAATCCTGTTTCGGTTGGGACAGGCCATCTGGACGTTGACGTCACGGGTAACTCTGTGGTTGCCCTTCGATCTCCGCGGAACATCGAGAGCTCATGGACGGAGGCCAAGCATTACATCGAACGGACCCAGGATGTTCTCCTCGAGCTATCGGGCCGGCAGCGTGCGATCGCTGACCGCGGCGGGGAAAAAAAGCAAATGGCTGTGTACTGCTACCTGCGTCGATACATCGAAGGGGCCAAGGCCACAGTGATAGCCGCTGAAGACTTTCCCCACCTCGACCTCGAGACCGCAGCGAGCATGATCCGGACGAAGGCGATACAAGTTAGGAACGCGCTGAAAACCCACGGCCTCGCCTAGCAACCGGCCCTCGTCCCCACCTCCGCATTCTGTATCACCCCCCTTACGGAATACGCGGAAGTCCTGTCAGATTCAGCGGCATACACTATGCGTGGTGGTTTTCGGTGATACGGTTTCGCCGTGAGTATCTGTTGCGTAAACGTGCACGGAGACCGTTGAGATGGAAGCCCTCATCAGAGTTCGCGCCGTAGCCGAGCTGCTGGACCTTCGGCCCGCCACCGTCTACAAGCTCTGCCACCTTGGAGTCTTGCCTCACCTCAGGCTCACCGAAGGCGAAGGTCGGCCCATCATTCGTTTCAAGTTGTCCGAGATCGAGGCGTGGCTGCTGGCGCGACGGCAGGGCAAGGGGTGCGGCGATGAGTAATCCGAGTAGGGAGCCTGCCCAGAACATCCTTCTCGCTCATCATCGCGTAATGCTTGATGAGTCGGCCATCCTCCCAGAAGTTGCTGAACGCCGTCGCTATCGCTCTGTTGAGTCAATCTCTGAACTGCGCCGGCTTGGGTTCTCGGACATCCAGTGCGAGTTCCGACACTCTTGATACCTTTATGGAATGTGCACGGCGAGATTGGGCTATACCAGAGCCGACCCGATGAGCCGCGGATACGCGATGGTAAGGCCGTGAAATACGAAACGCCTGCGGGCTCAAACGTCGTTATCGATGTGCCGCCCATGACCCGTGAGCGTCTCAAAGACCCAGGCTGGCCTCTGTTCATCACGGAGGGTGTTAAAAAGGCCGACTCTGCCGTCAGCCACGGTCTGTGTTGTATCGCCCTGCTTGGTGTTTGGAATTGGAGAGGAACAAACGAATCGGGAGGAAAGGTCGCACTTGCAGACTGGGAGTGCATCGCTCTGAATGAGCGAGATGTCTTTATCACCTTTGACAGCGACGTCATCCGAAAGGTCCAGGTTCACGCCGCGCTGGTTCGCTTGAAGGCCTTCCTCGAGAGTCGCGGGGCTCGCGTCCACATCGTCGTTCTCCCGAGGACTCCGACGGCAAAAAAGTGGGCCTCGATGATTTTCTCGCGGCCGGTCACAACGTCGGAGAGTTGCGCGACCTGGCCACAGATGAAGTTCCGGAGATCCCGGCGGCACAGGACGAGACGGAAGAGGCGAAGTACCGGGTTTCAGAAGGCCGAATCTTGGCAAGGCGTCAGACGCGAGACGGCATCGTCTGGATACCTCTCTCAAACTTCTCGGCCTATGTGAGCGAAGAGCTGGAACTCGATAACGGTGTAGATGCAACTCGAGCCTTCCAGATTGACGGTCACCTTCATCGCGCCGGCAGCCTACCTCGCATCCGGGTTCCGGTGGAACAGTTCGCAAGTATGCGATGGGTGACGGCTCGCTGGGGTCTGAAGGCCGTAGTGTCCAGCGGATTCGCTGCCCACGATCAACTGCGCGAGGCCATCCAGCTGCTCTCTCCCGAGGCGGGCCTGAGACGGATCTTCACGCACACGGGATGGCGCAAATTCGATACGGGGTGGGGCTACCTAACAGCAAGCGGTGCCATCGGCGTAGAGGGCATCGAAGTGGACCTTGACCCGGAGCTCAGGCGCTACTCACTGCCTCTCAACCCAGAAGATCCACTCGAGGCGATGAAGCTCAGCCTCAAGCTCCTGCGTGTCGCGCCGCTCGGTATCACTGCACCACTTTTCGCCAGCGTGTTTCGGGCTCCTCTTTCATCGTTGCTCGGGTCGGACACCACCCTCTGGCTCGAAGGCAAGACCGGATCGCTGAAGTCAACCTTGGCCGCCCTGTTTCTTTCACACTGGGGTTCGTTCGAGCGACTCACACTGCCCGCCGACTGGCGTTCCACTGGGAACTCGCTCGAGAAACAGGCGTTCACACTCAAGGACGCCTTGCTGGTGATCGATGAATACGTGCCGGGCGCTGAACGCAAGGAATTCGAGCTCAAAGCGGCGCGGGTCATCAGGGCACAGGGCAACCAGTCAGGCCGCGGTCGACTCCGTGCAGACTTGACCGGCCGACCAACCTTCAAGCCACGCGGGCTGATTCTCGCAACGGGAGAGGAACATCCCCCGGGGCAGAGCATTCTGGCCAGGGGGCTCATCATCGAGGTTCGCCGATCGGATCTCGATCTCGCGCTCCTTACGGAACTCCAGGTGTGCGCTGGCAGACTGGCGCACGCACTTTCGGGGTACATCGGTTGGCTTGTGCCCCAGATCGACGATATGAGGGCTTCACTGCCCGGTCTCTTCAAGCAGCTTCGAGCCAAGGCCGGACAGCACGTACACCTGCGCATGCCGGAGGTTCTCGCCCATCTCGGCATCGGCTTGGACTATGGGCTGGGGTATGCGGTTGAAATCGGGGCCACCACCGAGGAAGAGGCAAAACGGCTGCGGCAGGCATGCTGGACTGCCATGGTTCGGCTCGCGACTGAGCAGGGTCGTCGCATCCAGGAGGAGAGCCCCACTCGGCGATTCTTCGAGATTCTCAACACGCTCCTTCTCCAGGAACGCGTCCAGCTCTTGTCGAAGACCCTGGAACTCACCGACAAGACCCAAGGCACGATGATTGGATGGCAGGATGCGGAATTTTATTACCTCCTGCCCGAGGCGGCCTATCAGGCCGTGTGCCGGTTTACCCGGGAGGGTAACGAGACCTTCCCGATCTCGAAGAACCGGCTGCTGCTCAACCTCGTGCAAGAGGGATTCTCCATCCCGAGCAGCGGCAGGAATACCGCGCCGGTGCGAATTGGGTCCAGCACCCGCCGGGTGATCCGCCTCAAGCGAGCGATGGTCGAGAAACTCCTTGGCACCGCGAGGGCCGACAGCGGTGCAACCGGTGTAACCGCTGTAACCGCTCCTGAGGAGTAGAGAGCCCTATGCCCTACGAGCCCAGGCTGCCCGCTTTGCTCGATGAACTCGCAGGAGCACGCGCCACGGGTGAACCCGGAGTCGCTGATTCAACGGAAGCCCCGCAATACGCGCCGCTTACGGATACGGACCCGAGCCAGAGGTGTGAGATCGATCCCGAGGACGAACCACCCCTTACCCCCCGGCCTGACCCGGGACCTCCCTCGCCTCCGGAAGCGGTTACAGCGGTAACAACGGAAACGGGCGACCTAGAGGCCTCCGCCGAACGCATGAGGCAGCGTCGCTGGAAGATCAGGTTCCGAGTGCCCGATTGGGACGTGTCTGTGGATGGTCTCCGGGCCGCGGGAGGTTGAGGCCCTCCAGGCCGAAGGAGTCCAGGCCGGCACGATCTGGACCGTCGATCAGTTGCTCCCGATGCTGAAGGACCCCGGTGTCACTCACGACGACGCAATCCGGATCGCGCGCCTGCGGCAGGTGTTCAACGCCACGGTAGTCGAAGATTTTCCGCCTGAAGCGACCCCAGCAGAGCCAGCACCGGATGCATCCCAGGAACCCCAGCAGGGGACCCTGGACCTCGATAAGCCGTTGCAGCAGCAGAGTGACCAATGGCGGGGGTGAGTACCTCGGGCGCGGCGACGAGCGAATCGGCCATCCGACTCTCAGGAGGATGAACGGGGCCTTCGCCTTCTCGCCCGCTGGGTCATCCGCGCTGTCGGCGATCAGCAAGATCGTGGCGGTCGGCCAAAGGTCGCGCCTGTCACGCCATCTCAGCGACTCGACGCCCAGAAACGCCTTGACTCTCTTCCCGATTCCGAGGCCTTGTTGTTGCCGGAGGTCCCACGACGACCATGCAGGCGCGCACGGAACCAACACGACTGAAGGCTGCCGCGGGCTACGTCCGCCGATCCACGGATCGGCAGGAGCAGAGCCTCGACGATCAGCGCCGCGCCATCGAGCTCTACGCCGAGCAGCGTGGATTCGATGTGGTCGAGTGGTTTACGGATGACGCGATCAGCGGGACCTCCACGGAATCCCGCAAGGGCTTCCTGAGCATGATTGAGGCGGCCCAGACACCCGGCTGCCCGTTCCGGCATGTCCTCGTCTACGACATCAAGCGCTTCGGTCGCGTGGACAACGACGAGGCCGGCTACTTCCGGTTCATTCTCCACAAGGCCGGCGTGGAGGTCGTCTACATCGCCGAGGGGTTCAACGGCGGCGACTCCGACGACTTGATCCGTTCCGTGAAGCAGTGGCAGGCCAGGGCCGAGTCGAAGGACCTCTCGAAGGTCACGATCCGCGGCCAGCTCTCGGCCGTCGACCAGGGCTGCTGGAACGGCGGCACGCCGCCCTTCGGCTATCGATCTTCTGTACACCGACGCCACGGGCAAGCCCGTCCGCCTGGTCCGGTTCGCCATCGACGGCAGCAAGGAGGAGTACGCTCCCGGATGGCACGTTCATCCGCATGCACCCGCGCGGCACACGGCTGGCCCGGCCCAAGAGCGACCGGCCGCGGCTGGTCCTGGGCAGCCCCGACCGGGTGGCGCTCGTCCAGCGCATCTTCCGCATGTACATCCACGAGGGCCTCGGCTACCACAGCATCGCGGTGACGCTGAACGCCGAGGGCATCCCCTCCCCTCGCGACGGCAAGTGGTCGGCCACGACGAGCCGGGCATGGGGCGTCGGGACGATCCGGTCGATCCTGCTCAACGGGACCTACACCGGCTCGCTCTACTTCAACCGCGGTCCTCCGCGAAGATCCACCGGATCACCAACCGCATCGCCCAGGAGCGGCCTCGCAACCGAGCCAACAAGCCCGACTGGAACGCACCGCGAGGACTGGATCATCACCGAGGACTCGCATCCCGCGATCATCGACCACGAGACCTACCGCCGGGTCCTCGCGCGGCACCGGGAGCGAGACCGATCAGCATCCTCGACGGCCTACCGGCGCGGCCGGGCCAAGGCCTCGCCCTACGTGCTGTCGGGGATCATGCGGTGCGCGTGCGGCAACGCCTACTGCGGCCAGACGACGACCAAGGGGAAGCCCAAGAAGTCGGGCGAGCCCGTCCGCACCTCCTCGTACATGTGCTCGGGCTACCTGTCGAAGGGGCGCACGGTCTGCATCCGCCGGCCCGTCCCCAAGGTCGAGATGGAGGCACTCATCTGGCAGCGGGTCGAGACGCGCCTGTCGGTGTTCCTCGACGCCGGTGGCGAGGACCTGCTGGCGAAGATGATCGCCGAGGAGATGGGTCACACCGGCAGCAACCCGGCCGAGGAGGCGAAGCAGCTTCGGGCCCGGCTCGCAGCCGTCAACGAGAAGGCCTCCGTTCTGCTCGACACGATCACCGACGCGACGAAGACCTTCGTCCAGGAGAAGCTGGCCGCCCTGGCCCGCGAACGCGATCAGCTCGAGGCGGCGCTGGCCGAGTGCGAGGCGGCCCCTCAGGTCGCACAGGTTGACCCCAGGGCGCTCGCTGCGGAGCTGCGCGCCCAGGTGGCCCAACTGGAGGCGATCCGCGCCCACGGGACCGTCGAGGAGCAGAAGACGTTCCTGCGGGGTTCATCGACCGGATCGAGGTGAATCCGAAGGCGGGCGAGGCCGTGGTCTACTGGAAAAAAATTTCGGCCCCACCCGCCTCGGGGACGAATGGGGCCGAAATGTCTTTTACAGTGGTAGCGGGGGCAGGATTTGAACCTGCGACCTTTGGGTTATGAGCCCAACGAGCTACCAGACTGCTCCACCCCGCGTCAATGAAGGTGCAGGCTACCACCCGGATCCTCGCGCCGTCAAGATTGTCCGATCCTGCGCTTGACTTTCGCTTCAGATTCGGTATCATTCGGGCATGGCTTTCACTTTTAATTCGCCCATCGCCAGCGTCACCTACCCCACCCGGTCGCCGCACGCGATGCCGCGCGGGCTGCGGCTCCCCGCCTGCCGCGAGGTGGCGGCCGGCCCGGCGCGCGCCCGGCGCCGGGAGTCCGCATGGAGCTGCGCGGCGATTCGCTCGCGTTGGCTCTGAAGTCGGCTCTGGACCGGCTGACTCCTGTCCTCGCGCGCGCGGCGGGCGCATTCACCCGCAAGCGTGCCTGGCTGGACCTGGGCTTCGCGCGTGCGGACGACCTCGCGCGGGAGCGGTTCGGCCGCAGCGGGCGCTGGCTGAGGGACCTCGCCTGCCTGTCCGGGGCGTTCGACCGGCTTCCGGGTCTGTCGGCGGCGCTTGCCGGCGACGACGGTGGGCGCCCCCTCGGCGGGGTGGCCGCACTCCAGATCGCCCGCGTGGCCACCGATGACTCGCTGGAAGATTGGATTGCGCTCGCCCGAAGGGTGCCGGTGCGCGCACTTCGCGAGGCGGTGGGCCGCGCGCTCGCCGCGGAATCGCGGTGGCCACTTCGATGCGATACAGAAAATGAGGACGGAGCGGTGGTCGGCCATGAGGCACATCATCATGATCAGGATTCCCGCCCCCGCAGTGGCGCTCTGGTCATGACGCGCTGGGTCAGACTCCGGGTCCCGGCGGCGGTGCAGGGTGCGTTCGGCGTCGCGCTGCATCTGTACCGCGCGGTCGAGGGATACGCTGCAACGGTAACCTCCTTCGTCGAGGCCCTCGTCGCCGAGGCGACCACCGGCCCGGACCCCGTCGACATCGCGGATTCGGCGCCGGTCGACACGGCGGCGTCACGGCAGACGCTCGAGTCGATGCTGGCGCGCGCCACCGACAACTGGTCGCATCTGCCGGGTCCTCCTCGTGACTCGTGTGCCTTCGCCCTGGCGCGACAGAGCCTGCAGCGGTTCAGCCAGCTCGAGGCGGTGGCCGGCACGGGCGGGCCGGCGGATCTGGAGGCGCAGATCCGGGCGCTGGTCGATCTGGAGGACGAGCTTCACCGTCGCCTCGGGGTCGTGCTGGCCGAGATGGGAGACGGCGGCGCCTGGTCGCGCCTGCGGTTCGCGGGGCTGGGACAGTACGCCGAGGAAAGGCTGGGCATGAGCCGCACGACGGCGCGCGATCGAGCGGCCGCGGCACGGGTGCTGCGCCGGTTTCCCGTGATCCGCGACGCCTACGACGCCGGCTCGATCGGGTTGGAGGCCACGATGCGGATCGTGCGCGCGATCGGCCCCGGCCCCGTCGAGGAGCGAACCCAGCACGAGTGGGTGGCCCACGCAGCCGGGATCACCATCAAGAGACTGCGCGATGAGACGCGCGCGCTGTCGTGGCGGCGCGCCGGGGTATCCGGCGCGGTGGGTTCCGATACGGCCGGGCCACCTCTTCCGCTCACCGACTCCCAGTGGCAGGCCTCGCTACGCTTCGAGTCCGGGATGACACGCTCCCGCATCGGTGAGCTGGGTCGACTGGCGGCCGCCGCCCCCTCACCGGACGTTTTCCTGGAGCTCAGGCTGCCCGAGCCGCTGATCCAGTCGCTGCTCACGGCGATGGACTCCCGCCGCGAAAGTCTGGCACCGGATGATAAAGAGCGACCCGGTCCGGATACGAACGGCTCCGCGCGGGCCGCACGGTCGTTCGCCACGCGCGGGCAGGAGGTTCCGGCCTGGGTCGGCCTGCTCGCGCTCATCGAGGAGTTCGTCGAGACCTGGGACCCGCCGGCCGCCGCCTATCGCAGGCGGGGGGATCGCATCTACAGCCGGGACGGATGGCGCTGCACGACGCCGGCCTGCACGTCACGCCGCAACCTCGAAATGCATCACGTCCGGCACCGTTCGGACGGCGGGCCCGACGCGGAATGGAACCTCGCCACGGCGTGTCGCCTGCACCATCAGTGGGGCGAGCACGGCGGCCTGGCCTCGTGCCGCGGCACGGCCCCCCTGGGACTGACATGGCGTCTGGGCAGAAAGGAGGTCGGTGTCTGGTACCGGAACGAAAAAAAGCTGGATCAGCGGGACGGCGCGTCGGTCCGCGGGAACAGATAGACCACCTCACCCGGGCGGGCGTAACCGAGCTCCTCGCGTGCGAGCTTCTCGATGACGTACGGGTCCGTCTTGAGGGCATGGATGTCGCCGAGCAGCACGGCGTTCTGTGCCTTCAGCTCGGCGACCTCTTGCTGCAGCTCTCTGTAGGCCGCACGGCGGCGGCGCACCTCCAGGTAGCCGCGGTCCCCCGTGGCCGCGCCGATCAGGACGGCCAGCGCCGCGGCCAGCACCACAAAGATGACGACGCGGCGCCCGAGCGGTATGGAGATCGGTGCCATCAACGGCTCAGGACGGCACGGCCACGGTATACGGCCGTGTCGCCGAGTTCCTCCTCGATCCGCAGGAGCTGATTGTATTTCGCCACCCGCTCCCCGCGCGACGGCGCCCCGGTCTTGATCATGCCGAGGTTGAGCGCGACGGCCAGGTCGGCGATGCTGGTGTCCTCGGTCTCGCCCGAACGGTGCGACACCACGCAGGTGTACCCGGCGCGATGCGCCATCGTGATCGTCTGTATTGTCTCGGTTACGGTGCCGATCTGGTTCAGCTTGATCAGGATCGAGTTGGCGATCCCTTCCTCGATCCCGCGGGCCAGCAGGGTCACGTTGGTGACGAACAGATCGTCGCCGACGATCTGCAGCTTGTCGTCGAGGGCCTCGGAGAGCTTCTTCCACCCGGCCCAGTCGGACTCGTCGAGGCCGTCCTCGATGGACAGGACGGGATAGCGCTCCGCGAGAGCCGTGTAGTAGGCCACCATCTGCTCGGCGGTGTGGTTCGGGTTCTTCTCGGCCGCCAGCACGTACTTGCCGTCCTTGTAGAAGCTGTTCGCCGCCGCGTCGATTGCGATGGCGATCTCGTCTCCGGGGCGGTAGCCGGCCTTCTCGATCGCCTCGATGATCGCCTGCAGCGCCTCCTCGTTGGAGCCGAGGTTGGGCGCGAACCCGCCCTCATCGCCGACGGCGGTGGAATGCTTGCGGCTCTTGAGCACGGCCTTGAGATTGTGGAACGTCTCGGAGCCCATCCGCAGCGCCTCGCGGAACGACGTTGCGCCCACCGGCATGATCATGAACTCCTGGATGTCGACGTTGTTGTCGGCGTGGGCGCCGCCATTCAGGATGTTGAACATCGGCACGGGCAGCTCGCGACCCATCGGTCCGCCCAGATAGCGGTACAGCGGCAGCCCCAGCTCGTCGGCCGAGGCGCGCGCGGCCGCGAGGCTCACGCCGAGGATCGCATTCGCGCCGAGGCGAGACTTGTTCTCGGTGCCGTCGAGGTCGATCAGGAGCTGGTCGAGGTACACCTGGTCCAGCGTGTCGAGGCCCTCGACCTCCTTGGCGATCTGCTCGTTGACGTTGGCCACGGCCCGCTGGACGCCCTTGCCGAGGTAGCGGCCGGCCTCGCCGTCACGCAGCTCGGTCGCCTCCCGCTCCCCGGTGGAGGCGCCCGACGGGATGCCGGCGCGACCCACGCCACCGGCTTCGGTCGTGATCTCCACCTCGATCGTCGGGTTGCCCCGCGAGTCGAGAATCTCCCGGGCGAGGACTTCCTCGATGGCGCTCATGAGCCTCCTCCTATCAGCTCTTTTCTTCCGGTCTTCATCAGGGTTCGCAGATCGTCCATACCGGGGGCTTCGACGTAGTAGCGGACCACCGGCTCGGTGCCGCTCGGCCGCATCAGCAGCCATGCGCCGTCATCGAAGTCGAGCCGCAGCCCGTCCAGCACGGTCGCGCGGGCCACCTTGCGGCCGCCGAGACGCTCCGGCGGGGCTTTCATGGCGGCGCGCAGCCGCGCGGTGTCCTCGGGCGTGACCTTGAAGTCCTCCCGGGCGCTGTACAGGGCGCCGACCTTCGCGAACAGGTCGTCGCGAAGCTGCGCGATCGTCCGCTTGCGTGTCGCCATCATCTCGGTGGCCAGCAGACCCGCCAGGATGCCGTCCTTCTCCGGCACGTGCCCGGCCATCGACATGCCGGCGCTCTCCTCGCCGGCGAGGTACACCTTGTCCTCGAGGATCAGCTCGCCGAGGTACTTGAAGCCGACCGGCGTCTGGTGCACCTCGACACCATAGTGCCGCGCGACGGCGTCGATGAGCCCCGTGGTGGCGTAGGTCCGTCCGAGCCCCTGTCTCAGGCCCCGCGTGTCGGCAAGGTAGTCGGCCAGCAGGGCCAGCAGCAGGTTGGGGCTGATCCAGGTGCCGTCCGCGTCCACCACCCCGAACCGGTCCGCGTCGCCGTCACACGCCAGCCCGAGCGTGAATCCGCCGTCGCGCACCACCGCACCCAGCTCGGCCAGGTTCTTCGCGGAGACGTCCGGCCCGCCACCGCCGAAGGTGACGTCCCGGTGGTCGTGGATCATGGTGAAGGGGATCCCGTGCTTGCGCAGGATCGCGTCGGCGAAACCGCGCGCCGCACCCCATCGCGGGTCGATGGCGACCCGGGCGCCCGCCTCGCGGATGGCGTCGAGCCGCACCAGGGATTCCAGCTGGGCGAGATATGGCTCGAGGAAGGAGGTGGTTTCCAGGGGCGTGGATGGTGGCTTCGGTACGGCTTCGGTCGAGGCGACCCTCTCCTCGATCTTCCGCGTCAGGTCGACCGGCGACGGCGCCCCCTGCTCGGTGGAGAACTTCAGGCCGTTGTATTCCGCCGGATTGTGGCTCGCCGTGATGTTGATCGCCCCGCCGAAGCCATGGTGCCGGATGGCATGCGACAGGGCGGGCGTGGGGATGGCCGTGTCGGACACGACGCACCGGATCCCCTGACCCGCCAGGATACGGGCGGATTCCGCGGCGAACTCCTCCGACAGGAACCGGGTGTCGTATCCGATCGCCACGCCCCGCCCCGCCAGATCGGTTTCGATCAGGGTAAGGCCGATGGCCTGGGTCACCCTGCGCAGGTTCGGGAAGGTAAACTCGTCGGCGATGATCGCCCGCCATCCCGATGTGCCGAACTTGATCATGCCGTCTCGAGGTCCCTATAATTCGATCATGACCGACAAACTGATCGTCCTCACCACGGTCGACAAGGAGGAGATCGCGGACAAGATCGCCAACGCCCTCGTCGAGCGGCGTATCGCGGCCTGCGTGAATCTCCTGCCCCTCGGCGTCTCCATCTATCGCTGGAAGGAGAAGGTCTGCCGCGACCGCGAGTACATGCTGTTCATCAAGACGTCCGCTCACCTGTTCAACGAGGTCCGCGACACCATCCGGGAGATCCACACATACGAGCTTCCCGAGGTGATCGCCCTGCCCATCGCCGTGGGCGAGGAGAAGGTCCTCGACTGGATCGCCGCCTCGGTCAAGCCTCGCGGCTAGCCGATCGCCTTCAGCCCGCGCTCGAGATCAGCGATCAGGTCCTCCGCGTCCTCGATCCCGACGGAGATCCTCACCAGATCGTCCGCGATGCCCAGCCGCTTGCGCTCTTCGGGCGGTACCGAGGCGTGGGTCATCGAGGCCGAGTGGCTGATGAGAGTCTCGACGCCGCCGAGACTCTCGGCCAGGGTGCACACCTCCAGCGCATCGAGGAAACTCTTCGCCGCGGCGTAGCTTCCCAGCTCGAAGGAGATCATCGCCCCGTAGCCGCGCGCCTGCCGGCCGGCCAGCTCGTGCTGTGGATGCGAGTCGAGGCCCGGGTAGATCACCCGCTTCACCTTCGGGTGCCCGTCGAGGAAGTCGGCGATCATCCGCGCGTTGGCCTCGTGCCGCTCCATCCGCACGGCCAGCGTCTTGACGCCCCTCAGCACGAGCCACGAGTCGAACGGTGACAGGACCGCACCGGCCGACTTCTGGATGAAGTAGATGCGATCCCCGTGCTCCTTCCGGCGCGTGATCACGGCGCCTCCGACGCTGTCGGAGTGCCCGTTGAGGAACTTGGTGGTGCTGTGCACCACGATGTCGGCACCGAGCGCCATCGGGCTCTGCAGGTAGGGGCTCATGAAGGTGTTGTCGACGACCAGGATGGCGCCGCGCTTGCGGCACAGCCCGGCCACCGCCTCGATGTCGGTGAGCGTCAGGATCGGATTGGTGGGCGTCTCGACGAACACCATCCGGGTCCGCTCGTTGATGCTCGCTTCCACCGTTGCGAGGTCGGAGGTGTCGATGAACGAGAACGAGAGATTGAAGTTCTTCAGCACCCCGTCGATCAGCCGGAAGGTGCCCCCGTAGACGTTCTCCGAGATGACGATGTGGTCGCCCGCCGAGAGCATCGAGAAGACGGCGTTGATCGCCGCCATGCCCGAGGCGAACGCGAACCCGCGCTCGCCCTTCTCGAGGGCGCACAGGCTGCGCTCCAGAGCGCTGCGGGTCGGGTTGATGGTGCGTGCGTAGTCGTACCCGGTGGTCTTGCCCAGCTCGATCAGCTCGTAGGTCGAGGTCTGGTAGATCGGGACGGAGACGGCACCCGTGGTCGGGTCCGACTCCTGTCCGGCATGCACGGCGTCGGTGGACACACCCATAGCAGATCCCCCAATTATCGTCCGATGATAGGACAGGGGGGATCTGCTGTCAAAGACAGGGGTTTAGGTCAGTGGTTCTTCTTCTTGCCGTGTCCCTTGCCGTGGGGTGGCCCCATGGCGCCGAACCCCGCCTCGTTGACATGACGAGGGTTGCGCCTGCGCTCGCGATAGTGGCGCGCGGTCATCTGCTCGAACCGCTGCCCGTCCCGGTGCCAGCGGTACGCCTGCGCGGGAGTGACGCCGTTGAAGGCCGCTACCGTGTGCACCCCGACCCAGAACCGGACGTCGTCCTCGCGCAGTTCCTCCATGCGCATCCGGTTGTGCCGCTTCTTCCAGTGGCCGTAGGCCTTGCCGTACGGCGGCCCGGGCGGCTCGTCCAGCTTCACGAACAGGGCGTTCGGGCGCACGCCGAAGTGGAACATGACGTCCACCCAGTTGTGCCCGTGGCGCCGGTAGTTCCATACCGCCGCGATGTCCGCGTGGCCGTTGTAGGCGATGAACGCCAGCACAGGGTAGTCCGCGTACGGATCGCGCATCTGCGGGAACACCGTCACCACTCTCTCGCGCGGCAGCGGGTACGCCTGGTTCGAGGCGTGCAGATAGATCTGCGTGTCGTTGTCCGGGTCCGGCGACCAGAGGACGTCGAAGTCCACCGAGACCGCCGCCATGGCGGGCGCCGCCACCATACCGAGCAGCAGAACCACCGTGGCGCATGCAGACAGCCTTCCGAGAATTCGCATAGAATCGCACCTCCCTGCTCTGTCCCGCGAATATGGGTCCGGGGGCGGCGCGAGTCAAAGGCCTAGAAATCAATGCCTTTCTGGGCCAATATCCCCTGCTTGTAGGGGTGCTTGACCTCGGTCATCTCGGTGACGAGGTGGGCCCTCTCGATGACCCTGGGGTGGGCGTTGCGACCGGTCAGGATCACGTGTGTTTCGTATGGCTTGGCGTCGAGCAGCTCCAGGACCGGCTCGATCGGCAGCAGCCCGTCCGCCACGGCGTTGTTGATCTCGTCCAGGATGACCAGATCGTAGGCGCCCGAGAGGATCTTCTCGCGGGCGAACTCCAGGCCGAGGCGCGCGGCCTCCCTGTGCTCGTCCTCGGGAAGCCGGTCGCCCATGATCCTGAAGAACCCCTTGCCGGTCTTGACCAGCTCGAACTCGGGTGCGAGCCGCGCGGCGGCCAGCTGCTCGCCGCTCTTCCAGGGCCCCTTGACGAACTGGATCATCAGCACCTTGTGCCCGTAACCGCAGGCTCTCAGGGCGGTCCCCAGCGCCGCGGTCGTCTTGCCCTTCCCGTCGCCGGTGTTGACCATGATCAGGCCGATCCGCTTCATCCGGGTTGCCCTCCCGCCGGCGCATTATAGAATGTCCTTATGCACCCTGTCTGGCTCGCGCTGGCCCTGGCCCTGCTTCCGACCTTCCACGACGCCGCCCGCGATGCCGGCATCACCTTCGCACATGACATGGGATTGAGCGGACAGCGGATGATGGTCGAGACGATGGGATCCGGGGCCGGATTCATCGACTACGACAACGACGGCGACCTGGATATCTATCTGATCAACGGGGCTCCCCTGCCCGGCTACAAGGGGCCGGCCACGCTGTCCAACGCCATGTACCGCAACGACGGGGGCGTCCATTTCACCGACGTCACCGGCCAGACCGGAACCGGCGACACCGGCTACGGGATGGGCCTGTGCGCGGGCGACTACGACAACGACGGTTTCACGGATCTCTACCTGTCCAACTACGGCCCCAACGTCCTGTACCACAACAAGGGCGACGGCACCTTCGAGACGGTGACCACGATGGCCGGAGTGGGCGATCCGTCCTGGGGATCGAGTTGCGCCTTTCTCGACTACGACCATGACGGCGACCTGGACCTCTATATCACCAACTACGTCGACTGGGCGCCCGACAACGACAAGTTCTGCGGCGACTACGCGAAGAACGTCAAGGCCTACTGCCACCCGAACGTCTACCATTCGCAGGCCGACATCCTGTACCGCAACAACGGCGACGGCACCTTCGAGGACGTGGGCGCGGCGGCGGGGATCCGGGTGAGGCTGGGGAACGGTCTCGGCGTGGTCACGGGCGACTACAATAACGACGGCAACATGGACATCTACGTCGCCAACGACAAGAGCCCCAACATGCTGTTTCTCAACAACGGCAACGGCACCTTCACCGACATGAGCCTGACTGCGGGCGTCGGGTACAGCGTCGACGGCGAGACACAGGCCGGCATGGGGACCGATTTCGGCGACTACGACGGCGACGGGGATCTCGATATCGTCGTCACCAACCTCGACTTCGAGTACAACGCCCTTTACCGCAACGAGGGGGGCGGAATCTTCTCCGACATGAGCTTCGCGGCGGGGATCGGGGCGGTAAGCATGTCATATGTCGGCTTCGGCGTCTCGTTCCTCGACTACGACAACGACGGCCGCATGGATCTCGCCATTGCCAACGGCCACATCCTGGACAACGCCACCTACTTCAACGACGCCACCACGTACGCCGAGCGCCCCTTCCTGTTCCACGGCGTGGGCAACGGCCGGTTCACCGAGGTCGGCACGCAGTCGGGTGAGGACATGAAGCTCCTCAAGGTGGCGCGAGGCCTGTCGGTCGGCGACGTCGACAACGATGGTGACCTCGACATGCTGATGTCGGTCAGCGGGGGGACGCCGCGGCTGATGGTCAACGACGGCCCTGCCGGCAACCACTGGATCGGCATGAGGCTGATCGGCACCGCCTCGGATCGATCCGCGCTCGGCACGCGCGTCACGGTGGCGGGCCCCTACGGCGAGCTCATCAAGGAGCTGCACGGCGGCGGCAGCTATCAGTCACAGGCCGACCTGAGGCTGCACGTGGGGCTCGGGGCGACGGTGCCGGATGGAGGCGTGCGGGTGGGGATCCGCTGGGCTTCAGGCGCCGCCGAAACGGTCACGATCGATCCGGTCGATCGCTACGTCACCATCCTCGAAGGGAAAGGAGTGGTCGCGCCATGATCCAGGCCCTCGCGCTCGCCGCGCTTCTTCTCGCCTCCGGTGCGGACGACTACACGGCCCTGATGGCGGTCGGAAAGGCGGCCCTCGCGGCCCAGGACTACGCCGGCGCCCAGGAGGCGCTCGCGAAGGCCGTCGCGCTCCGGCCCGAGGACCCGGCCGCCCACTACGCCCTGGCCCGGGCCTACGGCGGCGAGAAGAAATACCAGCTCGCCACGCAGCACTTCGAGGAAACGCTGCGGCTCGCCCCGGGCAGCCCCCAGGCCCTGATCGACCTGGCGGCCATCGAGGAGAACTCCGGACACTACGACGAGGCGGAGGCCCACTATCGCGAGGCTCTCTCCCACGGCCCCAACGTGCGCGCCGAGCGCGGACTGGCCGCGCTGATGTCCAAGCAGGGCAAGGGAGATGAAGCGGTGGCGCGGCTGAGGAAGCTCGCCGAGGCCGACCCGGCCGACCTCGAGTCGCGCTATCAGCTCGGCCTGGCGCTCAAGCTCGAGGGGAACTGCGCCGCGGCGGTGGAGGAGTTCGACACGATCCTCGCGAAGGACCCGAAGCACGTCGGAGCACTGCTCAACGGGGGCAATTGCCTGAACAGGCTCGGGCGTGCCGAGGAGGGGGCCGCGATGCTGGAGCGGTTCCAGCAGGCCACCAGGGAAGAGGCCGACCGGGTCGACAGGGAGCGCCGCAGCTACTTCCTGCTGCTGGACGCCGACCGGGGCCTCGACAAGGGCGATGTCGACGGCGCCCTCAGGAGCATCGAAGAGGCGGTCCGCATCAACCCGAACGATGCCAAGGCATATGCCGTGCGGGGGCAGTGCCTCGAGGCCAAGGGACGGGTCCAGGAGGCGATGGAATCGTACGTCAAGGCGGCCGAGCTGAACACCACCGACCCGATCATCGCCGTGGAGGCCGGCCGGCTTCTGGGCAAGGTGGGGCGCTTTGCCGACGCCATCCCCTACCTGAAACGGGCGGTCGACATCGACCCTCTGATGCCCGAGCCGCACATGCTCCTGGCCGCCGTGTACTACCAGCTTGGCCGCAAGGAGGACGGGGCTGCCGAGGAAGCCGCCTACCGGCGCCTGAAGAAGCCTTGACCGGATCCCGCCCGGCCCCTACAATTCCGGCATGATTGAAATCACCGAAAAGGCCGTGGGACAGATAAAGAAGATGATGGCCGAGCAGGGCAAGGCCGGCGCCGCCCTGAGAGTGGGCGTCAAGCCGAGCGGCTGCTCGGGCCTCGAATACGTCATGGACTTCGCCGACGCCGGCGGCCCGGACGACCAGGAGCTGACAGTGGAGGGCCTGCGGGTCCTGATTGACGCGGCCAGCGCCGAGTACCTGAGAGGCATCCAGCTGGACTGGGGTGACGGTCTGCTGGGATCGGGCTTCAGGTTCAGCAACCCGAACGCCGACAAGACCTGCGGCTGCGGCAAGTCGTTCAGCGTCTGATCAGCCCGCCTTGTTGACCTCCGCCTTGGAGGTCTTCTCCAGCGCCTCACGGGCGGCCTCGCGTACGGTCTGCCTGGAGTCCTTTTCGGCGAGCTCCTTCAGCAGCGCCAGCCCCTCACGCCCGCCCAGCATCCCCACGGCCCGGGTGGCCGCGGCGCGCGTCTCGGTCGACTCGCTGAAGCCGAGGAAGCCCTTGCGCGTGATGACCGTGGAGAGAACCGGAAACGCTTCCGGCGGATGCGACTTGGCCAGGCTTCGGAACGCCTCCTGCCTCAGCTCGGCCGGCGCGTCGGCGTAGGGCCCGGACCGGCGGGCCAGGTCGAGGAGAACATCCCGCGCCTTGCCTCCCTTGATCGACGCCAGCGCGGAGACGGCCGTGATTTGCACCCCACGGTCCTCGTCGCCCAGCGCGGCGATGATCATCTCCCGGCTCTCCGGGGTGTCGAGACGGGTGAGGGTGCGGATCACCTCGCGGCGCACCCGCGGGTCGCCGTGCGAGGCCACGCGCGCCAGCCCCGGAATGGCGGAGGTGTCACCGATGTCTCCGAGGATCCCCACCACGTTGCGGACGAGGAACCAGCGTGGATCCTCCAGACGCGAGAGAAACGGATTCGAGGAGCCCTTGCCCATCTCCTTGAGAAGCGTCACGAGCCGCGCGCGGTGCGAGCGGTTCTCCTCCTCGGCGAGCCGCTCGATCAGGTACTCCGCCGAGCGTCCCCCGCCGCGTTTGAGGATCTCGGCCGCCTCGAGGCTGGCCTGCTCGCTGCCTTCCAGCAGCATCCCGGTCAGGCGGGCGAAGGTCTTGTCGTTGCCGGCGCGGGACAGCGCCTCGGTCAGCCGGTCCCCCTTGCATCTCAGGCCCTCGGATGTGGCCGCGGTGAGCTGCCCCGCCTTGCGCATCACCTCGAGCGCCGGGCGCAACTCGCCGGAGCGCAGCCAGAGATCCACGAGAAAGGCGAGCCCGCCCGCAAGCCGGGATGTGACGTCGTCGTCGGGCTCCTCCTGGAGACGACGAAGGAAGAGCTCGGAGATCCGGTTGAGGACGGGCGCCGCCTTGCCCGTCTTCTCGATCGTCTGCAGCACGTAGCGGGCGTTGTCGGCGGCGCGGCGACGCACGACGATGTCATCGGAGGCGAGCCCGTCGAGGTAGCGCTGGATCATCGCCGTGGCCTCGATGGTCTGGTCGTTGGCCAGCAGGCGCGAGATGACGTCGCGCACGCGGTTGAAGTCCACACGCCACAGCGCCTCGCCCTGGCTCAGAAGCTCGACGCGGCGCGGCAGCGGCACCTCGATCCACTGCAGGTGGTCGAGCAGATCCCGCGTCGCGCTGCGGCTCAGGCCGTGGGACTCCAGCCGGCGCTCGATGATCGCCACCGCGGTGGCGCGGTCGCTGCGCCAGGCCAGCGTCCGGTTGAGTATCTCGGCCAGAACCCGGTAGTCGCCCTGCGCCAGCGGCTCGTGTATCGCCACCAGGTCGGCAATCACGTCCGGGGACAGCCCCTCCACCGCGGCCACCAGGTTCTTGCGTATGGATCGCGGGTCGGCCTTCTCGAGAAACAGCGGGGCGTGGACCTCGGCGTCGGCGCCCAGGATGGCCCGGCCGAGGTCGGAGAGGATCTCGTGGCGGTCCCGGCGATGCTCCTCGAACGCCTGGTCGGCGAGCCGCTCGAGCGCGTCGGCCAGCACCTCGGCGAGCCCCTCGGGCGTTGTGACGCCGCCACCTTCCCGGTTGCGCGCCTCGTCGATCACCCGACGGGCGAGCTGCGCCGGGTCGTGCGCGAGATCGTCGCTGACGCTCGGCTCCTCACCCGGACCGGGCACGCGCGCGGGCCTCTCCTCGTTGGCCTTGATGGAGGAGACCCCCTCGTCGATCAGGAGCTGCCGGAAGCCACCCTTCTCCACGACCCTCTCGGTCTTGGCCAGCAGGCAGCGCATCAGCCCGAGATGCTCGTCCGGGGTCATCGTGGCATGGAAGACGAGGCTCTCCACACCGCGCATCTCGAGATCCTCGGCAAGCTGCTGCGCCAGCCCCGGGTCGCGGTCGAGCAGGATCTGGTCCAGGTGGAGACGCTCGCCGGTGCGCTGCAGGACCGCCTCGCGGCGCTCCCCCATCGCCCGCCGCAGCGAATCGATGGCTCTGTCGAGATACTCCGCACCGCGGGGGTGATCGGCCGAATAGAGCGCCACGTTCTTCAGCGCGAGGCAGAAGTCCCTCAGCCAGTCGTTGGCGGCGGCCGCGTTGCGGGTAGAGTCCATGGGAAGGTAAATCTTGTGTTGGGCTTACGGGGTGTCAACTCTGCCGCGGCGGAATACCCCGCTCTTTCCACCGCTTTTGCGGACAACCTGTAATCCGGTGATTCGGGCCGCCCGATCCACCCCTTTGACCATGTCGTAGATCGCCAGTCCGGCCACGGCCGCGGCGGTCAGCGCCTCCATCTCCACGCCGGTCGACGCCCGGGTCCGGGCCTTCGCCTCGATCAGCACCCGGCGACCCCGCGTGTCGAGCGTCAGGCGGACCTCGACGGCGTCCAGCGGCAGTGGATGGCACAGGGGGATCAGCTCCCAGGTCCGCTTGGCCGCCTGGATCCCCGCGAGCTGGGCGACGGTGAGGACATCCCCCTTGGCCAGCCGGTTTTCGCGTACCAGCTCGAACGCCTCGGCCGACAGGTGGACGCTCGCCTCGGCAACCGCCTCGCGCCGTGTGGGCCGCTTCGAGCCCACGTCGACCATGCGCGCCCTGCCCTTCGTGTCGACGTGCGAGAGTCTCGCCATGGTTTTCAGTATACTGTAGTCGGATCCCATGGAGAGACCCGACCGATGCCCTGGGCCGCACTCGCCCTGCTGCTCATGACCGCCCAACCTGCCCCTGCGGACATCATCCTTCGCAACGGGACCATCTATACCGTGGACCCGTCGCACCCGAGCGCGCATGCCGTCGCCGCCCGCGACGGACGGTTCGTCGCCGTGGGTGACGACGAGGCGGTGATGGCGCTCAAAGGACCGGCCACACGGGTGATCGACCTGCAAGGTCAAACGGTGGTTCCCGGCCTGATCGACGCGCACGGCCACGTCTCCAGCCTCGGGTTTGCACTCGAATGGCTCCGGTTCGAGGGGACCACCTCGGCGTCCGCCATCGCGGAGCTCGTCCGGGCGCGGGCGTCGGAGGTGCCCGCGGGCCGGTGGATCCGGGGGCGCGGCTGGGACCAGAACGACTGGGAGTCGACCGGCTTTCCGACCCACGGGATTCTCGACAAGGCCGCACCGGCCAACCCGGTGGCCCTGACCCGGGTGGACGGGCATGCGTTGTGGGTGAACGCGAAGGCGCTCTCGCTGGCGGGGATCACGGCAAAGACGGCCGATCCGCCCGGCGGACGTATCGTGCGTGACGCCGCGGGGGAGCCGACCGGCGTCCTGGTGGACGCGGCCAAGACCCTCGTCGAGGCGGTGATCCCGGAGCCCGACAGGAAGCAGACCCGCGAGGCGCTGGAGCGCTCCATGAAGAGCTGTCTGCGCGCCGGCCTTGTCGGCGTGCACGACGCGGGTGTCTCCGCGATGGAGCTCGGCCTGTATCGCGAGATGCTGGTGGAGGGCGACTTCCCTTTCCGGATCTACGCGATGGTCACGCACGACGACGCGCTGCTCGATGCCGTCTTCGCCCACGGGCCGGAGACCGGGCTGGGCGACGATCGGCTGAACATCCGGGCAATCAAGCTGTATGTCGACGGGGCGCTCGGCTCGCGGGGCGCCGCGCTGCTCGAGCCCTACTCCGACGACCCGGGCAACAAGGGTCTGCTGCAGATGAGCCCGCAGGAGCTGACGGCCCTGGTGAAGCGCGCCACCGCGCATGGATTCCAGACCTGCGTTCACGCCATCGGTGACGCCGCCAACCGGATCACGCTGGATGCGATGCGTGACGCGATGACCGCCCGGCAGCGCAAACAACTGCGCCCGAGGATCGAGCACGCCCAGATTCTGGACCTCGAGGATTTGCCGCGGTTCGCCTCGCTCGGAGTCATCGCGTCGATGCAGCCCACACACGCCACCTCCGACGCACCGTGGGCCGGCGAGCGCCTCGGAGAGAGCAGGCTCGCGGGGGCGTACGCCTGGCACAGCCTGCTGGCGTCGGGCGCGCGGATGGCCTGCGGCTCGGACTTCCCGGTGGAATCCGAGAGGCCCCTGCTGGGATTCTACGCGGCGGTCGCCAGGGAGGACACGCCCGGCCAGAGGATGACCCGCGAGGAAGCGCTCAAGTGCTTCACGCTGGACGCCGCCTGGGCCGGGTTCGAGGAGGACCTTCGCGGCTCGATCACCGTCGGCAAGCTCGCCGACATGACCGTCCTGTCGCAGGACATCATGACCGTGCCGGTCTCGCGGATTCGCGACACTTCCGTGGTGATGACGATCGTGGGCGGCCGCGTCGCGTTCGACTGATGCAACTCATCCAGGACCCCAGGACACCCTGGTGGATCCGCGCCTTGTCGATCCTGCTGGCCACCGCCGTGGCCATCGGGATCGTCTACCTGGTATTCATGTTCGGCTACTACGCAAGCGGCCTGGCCGTGCTCGACGAGCAGAAGAAGCAGCCGCAGCCGATCCCCCTGCAGTTCTCAAAGCCCTAGCTCGCCTGCCAGTTCGAGAAGGTGAAGTTGTAGGTGGGCGCCAGCTCCTTGCCCTCGCCGTCGAGATACTGGATCGACATCTTGGAGGGCAGCCAGTACTGGCCGGCCTGCGTGTACTCGTAGGTGACGATCTTCCGGTACTGCGGATAGGTCAGCACCTCCTTCTGGATCCCCCACAGGTCGCCGACCTTCGTGCTCGTCATCTCGATGGTGAGCTTGGCCTGGCCGAGGTCCATCGCCATCTTCTCGACCTTGTAGTCGTCGGCCTTGATCCGCACTTCCAGGCTCTTGATCGGCCCGCCGGGCTTGGAGGCGTTTCCGGTGACGACGATCGTGCCATCCTGCTTGACCGCCTTGGCGTCGGTACTCGCGATGGTCCAGTAGATCGGGTCGATGATGACGAAGTCCCGGGCCTCCTGCCAGATCCGATCCCCGCGGGAGGTCAGGTCGGTCAGCCCGTCGGGGACGCCCGAGACCACGAACTCCTTCTTGGGGAGCACGTCCTCGGAAGGCCGCGACCAGTGGAACTTGACCGTGACCGGCTTTTCGGCGGCCTCGGGGAAGGCGGCCACGACCTGGGTGAAGATGTCGCAGGTCACGTCGGCCGTGGCGTCCTTCAGACCGGTCACGGCGGGATACCGGTTGTGCGCGGCGAGATCCTTGTACAGGGTGTTGAGCGGAATCTCGGGGGTCTCCTGCGCAAAGGCCGGGAAAGCCCCGAGCATCAGGGCGAGAGTCAGTGCGGCGGGTCGAATGGTCATCCATTTCCTCCGAGGATTCGCTGTGGTTCGGTTGTGATCGCGACCGCGGATTATAGCCCACCGCTTGACTTGTGACAAAACACAGGGCTATTCTACGCGGGTTTCCCGGAACCGGGCATCTGGCCTAAGTCCCTCAACCGCAAGGAGGTTCTTCACATATGCGAAACAAATGGATCGCTCCCGTCGCGCTGTTTGCGTTCGCCTGTCTCGTCGCCTGTGGTGGTGGAGAAAAGACGGAGACGCCGAGAGCGCGCGCCGCCGGATCCCACACGGCACCGGCCGCCCAGCCGGAGGGCGGCGGCTCCTACACCGTCGCTCCCGTCGCCAACGGCGGCACCATCAGCGGGACGATCAAATACGAGGGCACGCCTCCCCCGCCCGAGAAGATCGAGGTCACCAAGGACAACTCGGTGTGCGGCGACGAGAAGACGCTCGAGACGGTCCAGGTCGGGCCCGAGGGCGGGCTGCGCAGCGTGGTGGTCTGGATCGACGGCATCAGCCAGGGCAAGGACTGGGGCTCGCTCGACGGCGGCCTGATCGACCAGAAGGGTTGTCACTACGACCCGTACATCCAGCTCATCAAGTCGGGCGACCAGCTCGAGGTGCTCAACAGCGACCCGGTGCTGCACAACATCCACGCCTACTACCATGACAGCGAGACGCTGTTCAATCTGGCACAGCCTTCCCAGGGGATGAAGACCCCCAAGACGCTGGACAAGGTGGGGCCCGTCCACATGCGCTGCGATGTCCACAGCTGGATGAGCGCGTGGGTGTTCGTCGCGGGCAGCCCGTACGTCACGATCTCGGCCGACAACGGCTCCTTCTCGATCGACGGTGTGCCGCCCGGCACCTACAAGGTGAAGGCGTGGCACAGCAAGTTCGGCGAGAAGACCGCCGACGTGACCGTCGCGGCCGACGGGACCGCCACGGCCGATTTCACCATGCCCTGAGGAGTGGTCTTGCACCGTTTCGCCGTCTTCACCGCCGCCTCGACCCTGTTCCTCATCTTCGTCGGCGGCCTGGTCACGAGCACCGGGTCGGGGCTCGCGGTTCCCGACTGGCCCCTGTCGTACGGCCAGTTCTTTCCCCCGATGGTGGGCGGCGTCTTCTTCGAGCACGGTCACCGGATGGTTGCGGCGACGGTCGGCCTGCTCATGACGGTGCTGGCGTTCTGGATCCTCATGAAAGAACGGCGCCGGTGGGTCGGCTGGCTCGCAGCCTGCGCCCTGTTCACCGTGATCCTGCAGGGCGTGCTCGGCGGGATCACGGTGCTGTTCCTCCTCCCGCCTGCGGTGTCGGTGGCCCATGCCTGCCTCGCGCAGACGTTCTTCTGCCTCACCGTCACGCTCGCGGTGGTCACGGGCGAACGGTGGCAGGCGGCATCCGGCGATCTTCATGACATCGCGCTGCGGAGGGCGGCCACCGGTCTGTTCGCCGCCGTGTACATCCAGCTCATCCTCGGTGCCGTCATGCGCCACATGAACGCCGGCCTCGCCATCCCGGACTTCCCGCTCTCGTTCGGACACCTGATCCCGCCGTTCTTCAACGCCGGGATCGCGGTCCATTTCATCCACCGGCTGTGGGCGCTGGTCGTCGTGGTGGCCGCCGTTCGGGTCGCCTTCCGCGTGATGTCCCGGCACGCGGGCGATGCCTCTCTGGTCCGCCCGCTGATGCTGCTCGGAGTGCTCGTTCCCGCCCAGATCCTGCTCGGCGCCACGACGATCTGGACGGGCAAGGCGGTGATACCGACGACCGCGCACGTCGCCTGTGGCGCCTCGATCCTGGCCGTCAGCCTCGTCCTGACACTCCGGGCGTACGTGGCGGCGCCGGAGGCGCCGCTGCACAGCGCGGTGGCGGCCTCATGAGCAGCCTCGAATCGGCTGCCGCGGCGGCCTCGGTCTCCGACTACATCACGCTGGTGAAGCCGCGCGTGGTGCTGCTGATCCTCCTCACCACCGCGGTCGGCTTCTGCCTCGCCTCCGCGGAGGCGGCCGCCGGCCTGGACCTGGTCCTGCTCGGGCACGCGCTGTTCGGCATGGCGCTCGTGTCCGGAGGGACGCTGGCGCTCAACCAGTATCTGGAGCGTGACATCGACGCCCGGATGCGCCGCACGCGCACGCGGCCACTGCCCACCGGACGCATGCAGCCGCTCGAAGCGCTTCTGTTCGGCGCGGCGCTCGTGGCCGCGGGGCTCGTGTGGCTCGTCGTCGCGGTCCGGCCGGCCTGCGCCGCCGTGACCGCCGTGACGGTGGTGACCTATCTGTTCGGCTACACCCCCCTGAAGCGGTGCAGCGCTCTGTGCACCCTCGTCGGCGCGTTTCCCGGTGCGCTTCCGCCCGTCTCGGGATGGGTGGCCGCCGGCGGCGACCTCGGCGCCGGGGCCGTCACCCTGTTCGCCATCCTCTTCTTCTGGCAGATCCCCCACTCGCTGGCGATCGGGCGCATCTACCGCGACGACTACACGGCGGGGGGCGTGCACCTGCTGCCCACGGTGGACCCGGAAGGTGGCAGTACCGGCCGGCAGATCGTCCTCAACTGCCTTGCGCTGCTCACCGTCGGCATCTTCCCCACCATCATCGGGCTGGCCGGCGAGGCGTATCTGGTGATCGCCTTCCTGATGGGGGCGCTGATGCTCTGGTACGGAGTGGCCATGGCGGCCGATCCTTCGGTGCGGCGCGCCCGGCACCTCCTGCTCGCGTCCTACGTGTACGTGCCCGCCGTCATGGTGGCTATGGCTCTCGACAGGATCTTCCTCGTCGGGCCGCTCTGAGCCGATGGCTCATACTCCGGTCAGCAACGGACGTATCGCCATCGTGATGCTGATCGCCTCGGAGCTGATGTTCTTCACCGGTCTGATCGCCGCCTATCTGGTCCTGCGTGGTACGGCGGGACCGTGGCCGCCCCCCGACCAGCCGCGGCTGCCGCTGACGATCACCTGGATCAACACCTTCGTCCTGATGTTGAGCGCCGTGACGATGCGCCGCTCCGTGAACGGGCTGGGTGCCGGGAACGAGGCGCGGTTCCGCTCGTCGCTCGGTGCCACCGCTCTGCTCGGCACCACGTTCCTGGTCATCCAGGGATCCGAGTGGGTGCGTCTCATCCGGCACGGGCTGACGGTCTCGACAAGCATGTACGGCGCGACCTTCTATGCGCTCATCGGCGCCCACGGGACGCACGTCCTGGCGGCCGTCATCTGGCTGCTCGCGCTGTTCGCTGGCTCGCGCCGCCGGGGCGTCGATCTGCTGGCCCTCTACTGGTATTTCGTGTGCGGTCTCTGGGCAGTGCTTTTCCCGCTCGTCTACCTGGTGTGAGCTATAATCCGCGGATGCGTCGCACGCTGCGTCTCCTGCCGGCTCTGGCCCTCCTCGCGGCCGCGCTTCCCGGCCCGGTGCGGGCCCAGTGCGCGATGTGCGGCACGGCGCTCAAAGGGGGCGGTGACCCCCTGACGGAGAGCCTCTCGGCGACGGCCCTCATGATGATCGCCGTGCCGGCGATTCTCCTGATCAGCGTGACCGTCTGGCTCCTGATGCAGTTCCGGCGGGTGGAGGGATTCGACCTGCACCGGGTTCTCTGGGGTGCTGCGGGCGGGACGCTTGCCGCGGCCCTGCTGATCGGGGCCCTGTCGCTCGCCTCGGGTCTGGCGAGAGGAAGCGCCGCGACCGCCCCGATGCCCGACGACTTCGGCGCGGTCCCTGACTTTCACCTCACCGACAATGCCGGACGCACGCTGGCCCGTGACGACCTGTCAGGCTCGTTCTGGGTGGTCGACTTCATCTTCACGCGCTGCCAGGGCATGTGCCCGCTTCTGAGCCGCACGATGGCGACGCTGAACGAGACGCTCGCGCCCGACGTGCAGCTCGTGTCGATCAGTGTGGACCCCGGCTACGACACACCGGAGGTGCTGACCCGCTATGCCGCCGAGGTCGCGGGGGATGGCGACCCGCACCGGTGGCGCTTCCTGACCGGCCCGCCGGACGACCTGCAGCGCCTGATCGGCGACGGATTCCATCTCGCGGTGTCCGAGGGCTCCCCGGGCGATGGCGGGCTGCTCGCCCACAGCGACCGGTTCGTGCTGGTGGACCCGGAGGGACACATCCGGGGCTACTATCACGGGCTGGAGGACGAGACGGCGGACCGGATCGCCTCCGACCTGGAGCGGCTATCGACATCTATCTTCTCCCGGCGCTGAACGCGACACTGAACGGGATCAGCGCCCTGCTGCTCGCGTCGGGCTATCGTTTCATCCGGCAGCGGCGCATCGCGGCGCACAGAAACTGCATGCTCTCCGCGTTCGGTGTGTCCACGCTGTTCCTGATCAGCTATCTGTACTACCACGCCCATGTGGGATCGGTGCGGTACACGGGTACCGGCTGGATGCGCCCCGTCTATTTCTTCATCCTGATCACGCACGTGGTGCTGGCCGCGGCGATCGTGCCGCTGGCGATCGTGACGATCACGCGCGCGCTGCGCGGCCGGTTCGAGAGGCATCGCGCCGTCGCCCGCTGGACGCTCCCGATATGGCTGTATGTTTCGGTGACCGGGGTCGTGGTCTATCTGATGCTGTACTAGGCTGTCGCCCGGCGCGCGAGATGCACCGCGGAGGCGAAGCAGATCGCGCCGAACGCGCACAGCACGGCGAGCGACACCGTCATCCCGGGGAGATTCCGCGCTGCGCCGGCGGTGCCCAGATACAGAGCGCGCCTCAGCGCGGCCATGCCGTAGGTCATCGGGTTGATCTTCATGACCCAGGCCAGCCACATCGGGACGCCGGCGGCCGGAAAGAAGGCGCCCGACAGGAGCCACATCGGCATCAGCAGCAGGTTCATGATCGCATGGAACCCCTGCGTCGATTCCATCCTCCAGGCCAGCAGAAGCCCGAGCCCCGTCAGCGTGAACGCCAGCAGCACGATCACGCCGAACGACACGAGCACGCCCTCGAGGGTCAGCGGGATGCCGGCCAGCGGGGCGAGAAGCAGCAGGAGCATCGCCTGACCGACCGCGAGCGCGGTCCCGCCCGCGGCCTGCCCCATGACGATGCTCCAGCGGGGAACGGGCGCCACCAGGACCCCCTGGAGAAACCCGCCCTGGCGATCCTCCACCACCGAGATGGTGGCGAAGATGGCGGTGAACAGAAGAGTCAGCGCGAGGATCCCCGGGTAGAAGTACTGCAGGTAGTCCACACCGGCGGGCGCCCCGGAGGGCCTGAAGGAAGCCTTCAGCCCGCCGCCGAGGAGCAGCCAGAACAGCAGCGGCTGCGCGATGGCCCCGGTGACACGGCTGCGCTGCCGGACGAAGCGGGTGATCTCCCGCCGGCAGAGCGTGCCGATCGCGAGGATCCCCCTCATGCCGCGGCCTCCTCCTCGAGGCGGTGCCCGGTCAGATGGACGAACACGTCGTCCAGCGTCGGCGGACCCCACGTGATCGACGCGATGCGCCCCGGGTAGGCCTCGACGATCTCGCCGAGCAGGCGGTGCCCCCCGGAGCTCTCGAGGCGCAGCGTGCCATTGACATCGGCCGGGCTGACTCCGAACCGGCTCTGCAGATCGCGCGCGATCGCCTCGCGATCCGAGCAGTCGATGACGACGACGTCGCCGCCGATCGACGCCTTCAGCCGTGCCGGCTCCTCGAACGCCACCAGCCGCCCCTGATGCAGGATCCCCACACGGTCGCACCGCTCCGCCTCGTCCATGAAGTGCGTGGTGAGGAGCACGGTGACACCGTCGCGGCGACGCAGCGTCTCGAGCTGCGCGAGGAATTCGCGCCGGGCGTTCGGATCGAGACCGGTGTTCGGCTCGTCGAGCAGCAGGAGACGCGGCCCGTGCAGAATTCCCTTGGCCAGCTCGGCGCGCCGCTGCAGTCCTCCCGAGAGCGACTCGACAATGTCCCGGGCGCGCGCGGCCAGACCCAGCGACGCGAGCGACGCGTCGCAACGGCGTCTCAGCTCGGCGCCGGTCAGCCCGTAGAGATGGCCATGATGGCGCAGATTCTCCATCACCGTCAGCTTCACGTCGAGGCTCGGCCGCTGGAACACCACGCCGAGACCCTGCCGGACGCCGGCGGAGTCGCGCGTGACCGACAGGCCGAACACCCGCGCGTCGCCGGACGCGGGACGCAGCAGCGTGCCGAGAATCCTGAACAGCGTGGTCTTGCCGCCACCGTTGGGGCCCAGGAGCGCGACCATCTCGCCGGGCTGCACGGCGAAGCTGATGTCGGCCAGCGCGGTGCGGTCGCCGTAGGCGTGGGACAGCCGTTCCACCTCGATCGCGTTCATGGCGCAGGATGATGACACACCGTCGCGCACATTGACACCTCCGGATCCCCTATGTTAGGTTGAAGACCTCCTGCCTGAGGAGCCCAGCGATGTCGAGGTCATACACCAGGGTTTACGTTCCCGTCGATGCTTCGGGCTTCTCCATCGCTGCGATCGACCTCGCGGTGGATCTCGCCGTCAAGCTCGACGCCGCGATCATCGGCAGCCACGTCCCCAGTTCCGGGAACAGCGGCGCCGGCCTCGACTTCCTCGAAGAGTCCTGCCGCAGCGCCGGCCTCGCTTTCGCGCGCAAGACGCTCACGGGTCGCGAGGACCAGGTGATCCTCGCGGACATCCGCGACAACGCCTACGAGCTGGTCGTCATGGGAGCGCTCGGCACGGGCGCGGTGCCGGAGAGTCAGATCGGCTCCGTGGCGCGCCGGGTCGTCCGCGGCGCGACCACCGACGTACTGGTCGTCAAGGATCTCCTTCCCGGCAGCGAGGGCCCTGTCGTGGCCGCCGTGGACGGCTCGCCACAGTCAATCGACGCGCTCGGCGCAGCGCTCGAGCTCGGCCGCGCCACCGGACGCAGCGTGGAAGGCCTCGTCGTCGGAGAGAGCACGCTGACCGGCGCGGCCTCGGCGGCGATCGAGGCCGCCCGCGCGGCTGCCGCCGCCGAAGGGACGGATCTCGAGGTGACCATCACCGAGGGCAAGCCGTTCGATCGCATCCTGAGCGTGTGCCGCGAGCGCAGACCGTGGCTCCTCGTCGTTGGCCGCACCGGCGCCGGCGCCGTCGAGGACCAGCCAATCGGCTCGACCACCGACAATCTCCTGAGGCTCGCACCCTGCAACGTCCTGGTCACACCGGGGATAGCTCAGGGGACGCTGGCGTTCCCGCCGGCCGACGTCACCGCCGACGAGCCGGTGGTGCTGCGGCGCCGCCTGACCTGGACCGCGGACGCCGAACGCCTGCTCGAGGACGTGCCCACCGAACAGCGCATCGAGGTGGTCCGCACCATCGAGGACGGCGCCCGCCGGATGGGAATCACCATCATCACCGCGGAGACGATCGACAAGGTCATGCTGGGCTACATCGAGTAATGAAAATCTATCTCGTCGCGCCGAAGAACCCCGAGTCCTTCTGGACCTTCGACCGCATCCTCGACACCGTCGACGCACAGTGCATGTTCTCGAACCTCGCGCTGCCCACCATCGCGGCGCTGACCCCGCCGGGCCACGAGGTGGTGCTGTGCGACGAGAACGCCGACCCGATCGATTTCGACACCGACGCCGACATCGTGGGCGTGACCGGCTACATCATCCACCAGAAGCGGATGAAGGAGATCCTCGACGAGTTCCGCCGCCGCGGCAAGTTCGTCGCCGTGGGGGGCCCGTACGCCTCCCTCTGCCCCGATGACCTCGCCGCGCACGCCGACGTCGTGTTCGTCGACGAGGCGGAGGAGACCTGGCCGCTCTTCCTCGAGGATTACGCCGCGGGGCGCCACCAGAAGCGGTACATCCAGGAGGAGAAGAGCAACATGGAGCAGGCGCCCCTGCCCCGCTTCGACCTGCTGAACCTGGCCGCCTACCGGACCGTCTGCGTCCAGTTCGCGCGAGGCTGCCCCTTCACCTGCGAGTTCTGCGACATCATCACCATCTTCGGCCGGCGACCGCGTGCCAAGAGCATCCCCCAGACGATGGCCGAGATCGAGGAGCTTCACCGCCTCGGCGTCGAGCGGATCTTCTCGTGGACGACAACTTCATCGGGGACAGCAAGCGCGCCAAGGCCCTCCTGCGCGCCATCGTCGACTTCGGCAGACGCACCGGGTTCGCGGTCGATTTCAACACCGAGGTCAGCCTCGATGTCGCGCAGGACGACGAGATGCTCGGCCTGCTCCGCGACGCCAACTTCCAGAGCATCTTCATCGGCATCGAGACGCCGCGGCGCGAGTCGCTCATGGAGAGCAAGAAGAAGCAGAACGCGCGCGGCGACATCCTCGAGTCGGTGCTCAAGGTCCAGAGCTACGGGATCCGCGTCGACGCCGGGATGATCGTGGGGTTCGACAGCGACGATCCGGCCATCTTCGAGGAGCAGTTCGCCTTCATCCAGGCGGCCCGGATCCCCGTGTCCATGACGGGGATGCTCAACGCCGTGCCCAAGACGCCCCTGCATGACAGGCTGGCGAAGGACAACCGGCTGCTGTCGTTCAACACCGGGGATCAGTTCATCATGACCAACATCATCCCCAAGGCGATGACCAGCCTGGAGCTCTACGAGGGATACCGGACCCTGATCGCGCGACTGTACGACTTCGACAACATGCGCCTCAGGATGATGGACTACCTGCTGACCGCGCGGCGCGCAGGTGAAGGAGAAGCTGTATCTCAACCGCGGCGACATGAAGATCCTGTGGCGGATCATCCGCGACTGCATCGTCTTCACGTCCTCCTCGCGGCGCCGGTTCACACTCTCCGTGCTCGCCCAGACGCTCGCGTTCCGCCCGTCCGCCATCAAGGAGGCGATCACGGTGGCGGTCCTGCACAAGCACTTCTACGAGTACATGCAGGACGTCTGCAGGCAGCTCGAGCAATACGCCCTCGTCGAGTTCGGCCCGGGCTATCTGGAGCCTTTGCCCGCCTCCTGAGGATGCGGCCGCGCCCAGAAGCGGCTCCAGCAGAACGCCACGAGCTCCATCATGGCGACCACCACGACGAGCGGCTTGTTTCCCGTGGGCACGCCCCGCTCTCGCGGGTAGTGAGTCACCCCGACCTCCCTGATGGTGAGACCGAGCTGCACCGCCTGCACCAGGATCTCGCCGCTGATCAGGATCCCGTCGGACCGCATGACGATGGTGTCGAAGATACTCTTCCGATAGAGCTTGAAGGCGCAGTCGAGATCGCGCAGCTTCACCCCGAAAAGCACCCGCATCGCCAGGTTGTAGACCCCGGCGTTGAACCGGCGGTGCCAGGGGTCCTTCCGGTCGATGCGGAATCCGGTGACGATGTCGGCTCCGTCGAGAAGCGGGAAGAGCCGCTCGATCTCCGACAGGTCGAACTGCAGATCGCCGTCGGTGTAGAAGATCACAGGATACCGGGCGGCCGCGAACCCGGACCTCAAGGCGGCGCCGTAGCCACGGTTGACGTCGTGGTGAATCGCCCTGACGCGCGGGTCGCACGCGGCGAGCGCGTCGGCCAGGGCCCCCGTGGAGTCCGCACTGCCGTCGTCGACGATCAGGATCTCGTACTGTCCGGCAACGGGCCCGATCTTCGCGTGGATCTCGCGGACGGTCGCCTCGACGTTCGGCTCCTCGTTGTAGCAGGGCACGACGATCGAGAGGCTACGGATCGTTTCCATGAGGCTCCTTGACGATCAGGTAGTACGGCTGGCCGACGACGATGCTCCGGGCGAGTACGGTATGCGGGGACCAGGAGTGCCGGGTGAGGTCATCGTAGGCCGCCTGGTCCAGGACAGCATAGACCCGATCGGGCTGCTGCATCCACTCCCTCAGTCGGCGCCCCGGCCTCAGCTCCACCTCTGCCTCACGATGGCTGTAGTAGACGAAATCCTCCTGGGTGTCGCGCACCATGCCCAGACGCCCTCCCTCGGGCACCAGACGGGCGATCTCGGCCGAGAAGACGGTGACGTTCTGCCGGCGGTTCTCCAGTGGGGCCAGCAGGAGGACACCCGCCAGCAGAACCAGCCCCGTGGCGCCCGCGATCGCCGGCAGGCGGCGGGTCGTCCTGACGAGCATGATCACGAGGCCGCACAGCACCGACAACGCGCCCAACGCCATGAGGGCCGGGCGGAGTCCCGGCATCGCCGCGACGCGCTCCGGCGCGATCGGTGCGAGCAGCGCGGCCCCCACCAGGACGAACAGCAGGCCCGTCGCGCGCGAGGAGCGGTCGAGCCATCGTGTTCCGGTGCCCCAGTACCATCCCGTGAGGATCGCCGCGGCCGGGTGCAGCGGCATGATGTACACGCCGCGCTTGCCCGTTGATGCCGAGAAGAACAGGAAGACGACGGCGAACCAAGTCCACAGGAATGTCCGGTGCTTCGGCTCCATCCTCCGCCACGAGGCCGCCGCCGCGAACGGGAACATCACGATCCAGGGCAGGAAATCGAGCGGGAACCGCCACAGGAAGTAGTACCAGGGCGCCAGGTTGTTCCAGGCATGCGTGTACCGCTCGAACGACTGCTTGAGCACGAGGTTGGTCACCTGGCCGGCGCCCGCCTGACGCCAGAAGAGCAGGACCCAGGGGGCGAGGACCCCGGCAACGATCAGGACGCCCCAGTGCAGACGCATCCGCGGGATCTCGGCCCAGTCGCGGCGCAGCGCCAGAAACGCCACGATCACCATCCCGGGCAGAACGAATCCCACCGGCCCCTTGGTCAGCGTGCCGAGACCCGCCATCGCATACATCGCGAGATACCACCGGCGTCGTCCCGAGTCATAGGCGTGATAGAAGCAGACCAGGACCGCGGTCATGAAGAAGCACAGCACCATGTCGGTGGAGATCCACTCGGCCTGCTGCAGGTATCGCAGGTCGGTGGCCAGGACGAGGCCGCTGGCCAGACCGGCCGCCGGCCCGAAGAGAGCGGCCGCCAGACCGTACGTCACGAGGACGCCCGCGGTGCCGGCGAGGAAGGAGGGCACACGGTACGCCGCCTCGGGTGGCACGCCGGGAAGGAGACGCCGGGACAGGACCTCGGTCCACAGGAACAGCGGAGGCTGCTGATGGTAGACCGCCCCGCGCATCAGCGGCACCACGTAGTCGCCCCGCTCGTCCATGTCACGCGCCAGCAGGGCGTAACGCGACTCATCGGTGGGCCACAGGGTGCGCACCGGCAGCCCGGGCAGCCAGATCACCGCACAGAACACGACCAGCACCAGGACGTGGCGTCTCATGCTCGCTCAATCCTGCCTGTAGGGAGCGCGCAGGTAGCCGCGCGCCTGATCGACCTGATGCTCGTCATTCAACCCGATTTCGATCACCTTCCGATAGGCCTCCTCCGCCTCGGCCCGGCGGCCCATCACGTCGAGCGCCATCCCAGAGGACAGCCAGCACAGGGAAGCTCTCTTCGGATCGGTGTCCTTCGACAGCGCGGCCGCCCGCTGCAGGTACTCCAGCGCCCGGTCGGGCCGGGCGCCGCCCAGATGCAGCAGCCCGATCTTCATCATAACGTCGGCGTCGTTCGGGTCGATGGCGGCGGCGCGCGTGAACTCGGCGAGGGCGGTGGCGAGATCCCCGGCGGCCACCGCGATTTCACCGCGTTTCTTCGCCTCGCTCGATCCGGCCGCCTCTTCCCTCTCGTGCGGCAGATGAAACACCCAGACCTGCCGGGCCCCCGGCGGCGGCAGGTGGTCGAGGGTCACCGTATCGGTCTCGAGTCTCACCGGCCCCGCTCCCTCCCAGAGCTGCGACAGCCACTCGGTGATCGTGCCGATCCCCTCGATCGTGTCGAGCGAGACACCCGGGATCCTGTAGTGCATCGGGACGACCACCCGCGGCGACAGGACATCCACCCACTGCTTCGCCTGCTCGTATGTGAGCACCCGCTTGTCGGCGTCCACCGGCAGCAGCAGCACGTCGACCTGCCCTATCTTCGAGGGCAGATCCGCGGAGCCGTCCACCGGGCCGTTGTCGCCCAGGTGGCAGAACCGGATTCCCCCGGTCTCAACCACGTAGACCGTGTTCACGTACCCGATCCCCTCGCCACCCGTCTCGGCGTGGCGGCCGGCCAGGCCGGTGATGGTGTAGTCGTCCTTGCTGATGGTACCGGGCCCCTCGGTCACCTTCGGCTTGCCCCGGATGGACCGCCAGGCGGCATGATCCCAGCCGGGATTCGTGATGAGCACCCGATCGGCGTGCGTCGTGGGGAGCTCGAGCCCCGGCCATTCGCCGGAAGCATACGGGTCGATCAGGAGACGGTGCCCTGCGGGCGTCGTGATGACGAAGCAGGAGTGGCCGAGATACTGCAGCGTGACCAGGGTCGCGAGAAGGAGAGTCGATTTCACGTGGTCATGATAGCAAAAGACCCCGAAGGCGCTTCGGCCTCGCGGCCGCCCCGGGGGACGTGACCCGGGGTCTTCGGGGTCCGGTGGCCTGCTGGTTATCACCCAGCGGAACACCTCTAGGTGACAGGCACCTCACGCGTCCAGGTCGTACTGTGATATTTCACTGGACCACCTCCTTTCCCGTGTACGCAAAAGATACGGCGTCATCGGGATTCGTTCAAGAGGCGGATCACTTCGCTTTTTCCTTCACCCTCTCGATGGTGAGCTTCTTGATCGTGACCGGCTCCTTCGGCGCTCCCGACTGGGTGCCGAGCGTGGAGCAGATCTTGTCCACCACATCCATCCCTTCGACCACCTGCCCGAAGATCGTGTGCTTGCCGTTGAGCCATTCGGTCGGCTTCTGGGTGATGAAGAACTGGCTTCCGTTGGTGTTGGGGCCGGAGTTCGCCATCGCCAGGCGCCCCGGCTGGTCGAACTTCAGCGTGGGATCGATCTCGTCCTCGAAGCGGTACCCGGGGCCGCCCCGGCCGGTGCCGGTCGGATCGCCGCCCTGCATCATGAAGTTCGGAATGACCCTGTGGAAGGTGAGACCATCGTAGAAGTGCCTCTTGACCATCTCGCCCAGGTTCGGGTCCTTGTAGGCCTTGGTGCCCTCGGCCAGCCCCACGAAGTTCTCGACCGTCTTGGGCGCCTTGTCGGGAAACAGCTGCGCCACGATGGTCCCGTGATTCGTCTCGAAGACTGCGTACATTCCGGGTGTGTCCCTCCAGGAAGCTTCGACGTTGGTCATCAGTGCGAGCGAGGCGACGAGCGCCCCCACCACCAGTGCGACGCGTTTCATTGCGCTCCTCCCTACGTTCCCATGATGTTGTAGCCCGCATCCACGTACAGGGTCTCTCCGGTGATACCGGCGCTCATCCCGGACAGCAGGAACAGCGCCGCCATGCCTACCTCGGACGGCTCGATGCCGCGTCTGAGCGGGGCCTTGTCACGGGCGACCTGGAGCATGTCGACGAACCCCGAGATCCCCCGCGCGGAGAGCGTGTTCACCGGGCCGGCGGAGATCGCGTTGACACGGACGTTGCGCGGGCCCAGCTCGTAAGCGAGCTGTCTCACCGCGTGCTCCAGCGCCGCCTTGGCGCTCCCCATCACGTTGTAGGAGGGGACCACCCGCTGCGATGCATTGTAGGTCAGCGTCACCACGCTGCCACCCTCCTTCTCCAGCAGCGGCCGGGCCTCCCGGACGATCCGGATCAGCGAGTAGGAGCTGATGTCCATGGCGAGATGGAAGCCGGCGCGGGAGGTATCGACGAAGTCCCCTTCGAGGTCCTCCTTGTTGGCGAACGCGACGCTGTGAACGAGACAGTCCACCCGGCCGTACCGCTCCCCCACCTCGGCGAACACCCGCGCAATCTCCTCGTCGCGGGTGACGTCGCAGGGAAGCGTGATCGAGCCGTCGAGCGTCCCGGCCAGCGAGACCACCTTGTCCTTCAGGCGTTCGCCGGCGTAGGTGAATACGAGCCTCGCGCCCGCCGCGTGGAGCTGCTCGGCGATCGCCCAGGCGAGGCTCCGGTGGTTGGCCACCCCGAACACCACGCCGATCCGGCCTGTGAGATCGATGGTATACATGAGCGTGGGGCATTCAATACCAACCACCCGGAAAAATCAAACAGCGCGGGGGGGCGGTGCTAGAATGCACCCCTATGCGACGCATCGCCCTCGCCCTGATGGCCCTGGCGTGTCTTTCCGCCTCGGCCGGCAAGCTGCCTCCCTCCACCCGCCTCGTGCTCGACAACGGCTTCGAGGTGATCCTGATCCCGAACCGCGGCGCCCCCCTCGTGACATCGGTGGTGGTCGTCAGGGCCGGCTCCCTGCGCGAGACGCCCGCCACCAGCGGCATCTCGCACATGCTGGAGCACCTCCTGTTCAACGGGACGACGCGCCGCACGCAGGAGCAGATCTACGACGAGCAGGACCGCTACGGGATCATCAACAACGCCCACACGGCGGCGACCCACACCGCCTTCTTCGTGATGTCCACCCGCGCTCAATGCCATCGGGCGCTCGACCTTCAGGCGGACATGCTGTTCGGCTCGACCATCCCCGAGGAGAAGCTGGCCAAGGAGCGTGAGATCATCGTCAACGAGATCGCCAAGGATCAGACCCGCGACGACACGATGATGTCCGACCTGTACGCCGCACGGATGTACGGGCCGGGGCCGGCCGCCCTTCCCGTCATCGGCACTCCCGAGACGGTGCGTTCCATCGGCCGCGAGGCAATCCTCGACTACTACCATGCGTGGTACGTCCCGAACAACATGACCGCAATCATCATGGGGGACTTCGATATCCCCGAGATGGAGGCTCTGGCGCGGCGCGTCTTCGGGCAGGCGCCTCCCGGGCTCCTGCCCCCTCCTCCCGGAGGCAGCGTGAATGCCAACGCGGCGGGACAGGTCGCCACGGCCCGCTCCACGGGGACGTCACGGATGCTCTGGCTCGGCGCGGCGGCCCCCGGCATGGAGGAGCCCGGCTACCCGTCGGCATGGGTCCTCGCGTCCCTGCTCGGCGAGGATCTGACCGAGTCGGTCAACGCGCGGCTGGCCGCCGCCGGCGCCGGGGGAATCCATCCTGGACGCCGAAACGGGGCTGGACGCGTTCGGCGCGTTCGGGTCGTTTCAGGTCCGCGCGGCGATCGACCCCGGACTCGACTGGGACAAGGCGGCCGGGGCCCTGCGGGATGGAGATCACCGCCCGTCTGGCCGCCGCGCGATTCGGGTCGAAGGATATCTCGACCGCCTCCGCCTCAACGAAAAGGCCGAGCTGATGCGGCTGTGGGAGAAGCCGCACTACTTCGGCCTCGACCGTGCCCCGTACATCGCGGCCGGCGGCTGGGACCTCGCGCGCGATTTCACCAAACGACTCGCGTACGTCGAGCCCGGGGACCTGAAATCACTGGGAAAGCCTCTGGCGAAGCCGGAGCGATGGGCCGTCTTCGAAGTCGGCCCCGACGTCTCCGTGGGGGGCCCGGAGGCCACGCCCGTGCGGCCCGCCGAGGCCCTGCCACCCACGTCCACGAGCCGGGATCTGGTGGCGCGCTGGGCGAAGCGCGCCGCGACGACTCCCGGTCCCGAAGGTCTGCCGCCCGCTCTCGGGCCGGCCGCCGGCTCCGCGGCCGGAGCGGTCACGGCCCGCACGATCCTGGACAACGGCCTGGAGGTGATCCTGCAGGTGTCGGACGAGTCGCGGGTGTTCGCGGCGCACGCGCTCGTCAGGAACCGCTCCGCCGCCGAGCCTCCGGGCAAGGAGGGGATCGCGGAGCTGCTGCATCGTCTCGCAGGTGAAGGGACGCGTTCCCACCCCGACGGCCAGCTGGCCGATCGGCTGCGCGCGATCGGAGGCTCCCTCAAGGTGGCCGACGACCCGTCGATCCCGTACGACGACATCTATCTCTCGCCCGAGTACTCGTACATCCGTCTCGAGGCGCTCGACGAGTACGCCAACGAGGCGATCGCGCTGCTCGCCGAGATCCTGTCCGAGCCGGACCTGCCGGCGGACGCCGCCGACAGGCGTTTCGTCGCGGCTCGTGAAGCGCTCGCCGCGCGCGCGCGCCAGGCCGAGGGCTCGCCGCGTGACCGCAGCCGTCTGCTGCTGGCCGAAGGCCTGTGGGGCGCCGGCCACCCCTTCGCCCGGCCCCTGTTCGGCACGGAGCAGAGCGTCCGCTCCATCACGCCGGACAATCTCGCGGCCTTCCAGCGCACGTACTTCTCCCCGCGCAACATCGTGGTGGCGATCGAGACCTCGGTTGCGTCCCTCAAGCTCCTGCCGGTAATCGCACAAAAGCTGGGCCGATTCGGGCGCGACCCGTCCGTGAAGCCGCCGGCAGCGGCTCCCGGACCGGAGAAGCGCCCCGACGGGGAGGCGGAAGCCGGCCCGCGACGGATGACCGCGTCGCTGAGCTCCTCCCAGGCGTATGTCCGGTGGGGACGCCTGGTGGACGACGACCCGGGGACACGGGCCGCCCTGTCGTCGCTCGCGGCCGTCCTGAGCCGCCGCATGGGCGACGTGCTCCGGGAGCAGCGCGGGCTGTCGTACTCCCTCGGCGCCGAATCGTCGAGGCTGGGCGACCGGCTCGTGTTCTCCACCTGGATGGGGGCGGTGCCGGACAGTCTCGGCGCGGCACGCGCCGGGGTCCGCGAGATGATCCTCTCGCTGGTCGAGAATCCCCCCACGCAGCAGGAGATCGACGACGCCTTCCGGTCGAGCGAGGTCCGAACCCTGATGCGCGGTCTGTCGCGGATCAACCGCGCCTACATGGCGTGCATCGGGTGGGAGCCTCAGCCACCCGTGACCGCCGAGGCGGTCGACGCACTGGCCCGCAGGCTGATCGAGCCGGACCGGCTCGGTCCGTGGGTGGAAGCAATCGCGGGGCCCTAGCGGCTAGTTCGGATAGATGGTCAGGATGTCGCCCGCGCGGATCTCGTCGCCGGGAATATTGTTCCAGGCCTTGAGATTCTCCACCGTGGTGCCGTACTTCAGGGCGATACGGAAGAGATTGTCCCCCCTCCGGATCCTGTACCGGATCTTCTCCCCGGCCGGATCGGGCGCGCTCTCTCCCCCGCCGGGCACGTCGACCCGCCCGGCCTGCGAGACGGAAGCGGACGGGTTGATGACGATCTTCATCCCCGGCCGCAGCACCGTGCGCTTGTCCATGTCGTTCCAGGAGAGCAGGTCGGACAACGCCACGCCGTACCGGCGCGAGATCCCGTAGAGCGTCTCCCCTCGGCGTACGACGTGATAAGGGCCGCTGGCATCGTGCCTCTCGACCGCCGCCGAGGCGGTCCGCGAGCCCGACACCCGGATCTTCATGCCGGGGCGCAGCACAGTGCGGGTGGTCATATCGTTCCAGGCCAGCACGCGGCGCAGGGAAACGTGATAGGCCGTGGCGATCCCCGACAGGGTGTCTCCGCGCCTCACCACGTGATAGGGGCCGTCGGAAAGGTCCTGTGCCTCGGTCGGGCTGGAGGAAGCGAACCCACCGCCCGGGATCGCCGGGACGATGAGCTGCATCCCGATGCTGATCCGGTGCGGGTTCCTGATGTGGTTGGCCGCGCTGAGCTGCCTGACGGACGTGCCGTACCGGGCCGCTATCATCCCGAGCGTCTCGCCGCGCCGCACCGTGTGGAACTTGTCGAGCTTGGCGATCTTCTCCGAGTCGGGCAGCTCCCTGTAGGCAGCCATGAAGGTGTCCCCTGTGCCCTTGGGCACCAGGACCTCGTAGTGCTTCTCGTCGGGCGGTGTCACCCCGAGCCGCAGATGCGGGTTGAGGAACTTGACCTCGTCCTCGGTGACTCCGGCAAGCCGGGCGACCAGTGAGAGGCGCGCCGGGCCGTCCACGGTGACCCGGTCGTATTCGAGAGGATCGTTGTGCTGCAGGTCGCCGAAGCCGTACTTCTCCGGCTCCTTGCTCATCAGCGCCAGCGCGAGGATCGCGGGGACGAAGTTCTTCGTCTCGAGCCGCAGATACCGCGTCTTGGCGAGGTCCCAGTAGCCGGTCTTGCCGCTGCGACGCTGCGCGCGCAGGATGTTACCGGCGCCCGTGTTGTAGGCAGCGATGGCGAGATGCCAGTCGCCGAAGGTGGCGTAGAGATCCTTCATGTACCGCGCGGCCGCCCGTGTCGATTTCTCGGGGTTGGACCGCTCGTCGACGTATCGGTCCACACGCAGCCCGTACTGTCGGCCGGTGGGTGTCATGAACTGCCAGATCCCCTTCGCCCGGGCCCGCGAGTAGGCGCTGGTCTTGTAGGTGCTCTCCAGGAACGCCATGTAGATCAGGTCGGCCGGCAGCCCTTCCTCCTCGAAGATCCGGTGGATCATCGGCTCGTACCAGCCATAGCGCTGGAACCCGCCGACGAAGGAGGTGCGGAACACGCTGCGGTTGCGGAAGATGTCGATCCACCCGAGCACCTTGTCGTTCACGACCATCGGGATGTCGAATGTCACCTCGCTGGTCTCGGGGCTGACGTTCTCCAGCTCGCGCTGGGCGTCCTCGGGAGACAGGTCGGTCTGGATGTCGTCGAGCGCCTCGCTCGGCGCCGGCTCTGTCGCGTCGGCTGTCTCCTGGGGCTCGTCGAGCTCCCATTCCAGCGCGGCGATGTCGTCGACCATGCGGTCGTACGCCTTCCTCAGGCGCCGGCTCGAATCCACCGGCACCTCGGAGCTGTTGAAGATCTCGAGCGCGGTGTCGAAATGCGCCCGGGCCGCCTCGGCGTCGCCGGAGCGCAGCACCTCGAGCCCGAGGTCGTATTCCTCCTGGGCACGGGTGAGGACATCCACGACGGGGTCGGACGATGCGGGTTCGGCGGCCGCGGTCTCGGCCTGCCCGGCGGGCAGGGCGACCGTCAATCCGGATGCCGGATCCTGGCCGGGCCCCGTCCGGGCGGCCTGTTTTCCGGATCGGCCCGCGCAGGCGGAGGCGAGTATCAGAAGAACGACGAATGGGGCGGCGAGGTAGCGTCTGCGTGTCGTGGGGTGCACGACTCCTCCCTGGGTCGAACCGGGGGTTTGGGCGTTTCCTGACCGGAGGGAAGGCTGAGAACCCGCCCCGGATGGTTCCTGGAGACTACAACCTAAGTGCTTGCCGATAATACGTTCCAGTCCGCGGAGTGTCAACCCGGGCCGTGGATTTCGGTGAAGCTTTTTCCGCTTTTCCGTCCCGTTGGGGCGGGATGTGACGGTTTACTTGGCCCGTCCCGTGAAGTAGAATGCCGGTCCTGACACGGCTCCGCCAGACCCAGGGAAACCGACCTTCCGCCTGCCAGTCCCCTTCAGAGGAGTCTTCATGGCCAACGAGAACAACACCAAGACCAAGGCGGTCGAGACCGCGGTCGCCCAGATCGAGAAGGAGTTCGGCAAGGGAGCCATCATGAAGCTCGGGAGCCGGGAGGTGCTCGAGGTGAGCAGCATCTCGACCACGTGCATGTCGCTCGACTCGGCGCTCGGCATCGGCGGCCTGCCCCGCGGCCGCGTCTGCGAGATCTACGGCCCGGAATCGTCCGGCAAGACCACCCTCGCGCTGCACGTGATCGCCGAGGCGCAGCGCCGCGGCGGCGTGGCCGCCTTCATCGACGCCGAGCACGCGGTGGATCCCGAGTACTCGAGGAATCTGGGCGTCGACATCGACAACCTGCTCATCTCCCAGCCCGACAACGGCGAGCAGGCGCTCGAGATCGCCGAAGTTCTGGTCCGCTCGGGCGCCCTCGACGTGATCGTAATCGACTCGGTGGCCGCGCTGGTTCCCCGCGCCGAGCTCGAGGGAGAGATGGGAGACTCGCACGTCGGGCTGCAGGCGCGCCTCATGTCCCAGGCGATGCGGAAGCTGGCCGGCATCGTCAGCAAGACCAACACCTGCCTGATCTTCATCAACCAGATCCGCGAGAAGATCGGTGTGATGTTCGGCAACCCCGAGACGACCACCGGCGGCCGGGCGCTCAAGTTCTACACGTCGGTGAGGATCGACATCCGCAAGATCGCCTCCATCAAGGAAGGCGACAAAGTCATCGGCAACCGGACCAAGGTCAAGGTGGTCAAGAACAAGATGGCGGCCCCGTTCCGCATCTGCGAGTTCGACATCATCTACGGTGAGGGGATCTCCCGGGAGGGCGACCTTCTGGACCTCGGCCTGGAGAAGGGGCTCATCCAGAAGAGCGGCACCTGGTGGTCGTTCGGAGACATGAGGATCGGCCAGGGGCGCGAGAACGCCCGCATGTTCGTCAGGGAGAATCCCGACGTGCGCGAGGCGCTCGAGCTCAAGCTGCGTGAGGTCCTCGGGCTGGTGAAGGTGGCGGCGGCACCGGAGCAGGAGCCGGCGGCGACCACTGCCGGCAACGGCGGCCGCGCGGCCTCACCGCCCCCGCCGGCGAGCAAGGGGCGCGGCTCGTCCAGCACGCAGGAACGGGCCTCGCGCCACTGAGTTCCGTTGACAGAAGCGGGTCGTTCGGGTACTTTGACGGGCCTTGCGAGGTGCCTCGGTAGCTCACCGGTAGAGCGAGGGACTGAAAATCCCTGCGTAGGTGGTTCAATTCCGCCCCGAGGCACCACTCCTCCACTCCCGGATCAGAGTCATCGCCACGCCGAGAAGGATGAAGGCGCTGTAGTCGAACTCCACGTCGCCCGACATCCCGAACACCGCGAGGTTGACGAAGAACGCCTGTACGGCCAGCCCCATCAGATAGGGAAACGACCGGGTCATGCCGCGGGCCTTCAGATCGCGCTCCACGACCCTGAGCTGCCTCCAGGTGATACCGAAGGTGGCGAGGTAGAGCAGCAGCGCGGGCAGCCCCATCTGGGCGGCCAGGTCGAGGTACATGTTGTGCGACGGCGCCGCGCGCTTCATGTTCGAGACGTTGTAGTCCCAGAACACGTGGACATAGTTGCCCATCCCCACCCCGAGCAGCGGGTGCGCCATCGCCATGGCCGCCCCTACCTGCATCACCTGGAAGCGGTCGACATCCTTGATCTCGTCGATGCGCGCGAAGCGGGCGAAGAGGGCCGAAGGCATCATCAGCCACCCGGCGGCCACCAGGACCAGCAGCACGGTCACGGCTCTCACGTTGCGTGTCAGCTTGAACAGGAGAAACAGCAGGACGAAGCACAGCGAGATGAACCCCGAGCGTGACAGCGTGGACATGATGTAGGCCACGTCGGCGGCCGCCAGCGCGAGCAGCATCGTCTTGAGCGTGAACCGGCGCACGTAAAGGAAGGCGCAGATCGAGATCACCAGCATCGTCGTGAGCCCGAACGCCAGCTCATTGGGGTTCTGCACCAGGGCGCCGACACGCTCGAACTCCTGCGAGACGCTGATCTTCTCCTGGCCGAACCAGCCGAGCCGCACGGCGGTCGAGACCGCGAGCAATCCCACGTTTGCGATCATGAAGGTGACGACGAGCCTCTTGAGCTGCTCCGTCGTGGTCATCAGCGCGCACACGATGACGAACATCACCAGGCGGACGAGAAACAGGTTCCGGTACTGCCGGAAGTTGTCCGGCCCCACCTGCACGCCCGTCAGGACCGAGAGGAGGATCCAGGTGGCCAGCAGCGCCAGCAGAGCGTGCTGCCGCGTCCCCAGACGGATCGGCCGGCCGAGAAACGCCGCCTGGAACAGGATCGCCGCCAGGACCAGCGCCTCGATGAGCACCGGCGCGGAGAGGGGGCCGACACGTGGGACGTCCACGACATGGGTGAGGCCGACGAGGGCGTTGATGACCAGGATGTGCAGGCCGATCTCGGGGCGGATGAGCGCGCCCACGGCGGCCCCCAGCACTACGAGCGCCAGGAACACCATCGTGACGGAGATGCCGAGCAGAATCGTGGCCGCGGCCAGGACGAAGGCGATGGCCGCAATGAGCCAGTGAGGCCGCTCCCGGCTGATTTCGAATGCCCGCGAGCCTGTTGTCATCAAGTCAGGGTAGGAGCTCGTTCTGTGTCTCGATGTCGCAGGGGTCCAGGGCGGTGATCCTGTAGAAGTACACCTGGCCCGGGAACGGGACCCCGGTGTCAGTGTACTGGCTGTCGACGATGCCGTCGAGGTCCAGGTCGTTGTTGGCCGCGTTCAGGGTGATCAGCGGCGTGAGGCTGCCCGGCGCAGCGAACCCCGACGGATCGGTCTCGCGGTATACCCGGTAGGAAACGGCGCCCCGCACGAACGCCCAGTCGATCAGGTTGCCTCCCGGCATGTTCAGCGTGTCACCCACAGGGGCGGGAGGGGTCGTGTCGGACGTGTTCTTGGTGGCGACCGCGAGCCGCTTCGACAGGTTGAGCTCCCGGTTGACGGGTGTCTGCGAGTCGATCGCCCTCACGATGTAGAGAAACTCCGGGTCGGACCCGCTGCTGGTGAAGGCCGTGTCGATATACGACAGCTCGGGCGTGGTCACCACACGATTGGCGGCCGACGGGATGAAATCCGCGTAGTTGACGCATGGCGGGTTAGACCCCGGGGCCGGATCGCACCCGAACTTGTACACCTCGTACTTGACCGGCGGTGTCAGATCGTCCGCCGCCGGGTTCCAGTCGACGATGACACTGCGGACGCAGTCGAGCGGGCTCTGCGCCGACTGGGCGCCGACGGTGGTCAGCCAGACGGGCGGCCTGTTGTCCCTGTACCGGTAGCCGCTCGGGATCGAGGCGGTGCTGTTGTCCGGGTTGGTCACCGTGACGGTGACGGAGATCGCCCCGCGAGGCGGCGGCTGGGCCAGGATCCGCGTGGAAGAGACATAGATCGTGGTCGTGGCTTCGGGCGTCCCGAAGTTGACCCGTGCGCCGGGGTCGAAGCCCGTCCCCCGCAGCAGCACCCAGTCGGTGCCGTCCATGTTCCCGCTGTTCGGGTCGAGCCTCAGGAGCTGCAGCGGGTCGGCCGAATCGGGGGGGATCAGGGGTAGTGCATTCCCATGTCCACGAGCCCGGTATCGGCCATGCCGTCCGCCGAGGTGGTCAGCCCCTCGTTGCCTGCCGCCGCGACCTGATCGCTGCCCGCATCCACGGCGCCGCTCACCGGAACGTTCGGGTCGTTCTGCGCCAGGTAGTACGGCCCGCGCAGCCCCTTCCTGAAGAGAGGATCCTCGGAGATGTTGCCGGTGCCGGACGGCACGCCGCCGCCGGTGTCGGTGAACGACAGCGGGATCGGCCCGAACCGATCGCCGGACATGTTGTCCCAGACGATCAGGTCCGTCGCGCTGAACGTCGGCTCGGTGAGGACGCCGGGGTCGAATGCCAGGCCTGCGTTCTGGAAGGCGCTGTTGGAGGCGATGGTGCTCCCGGAGAGCGTGCCGTCCAGACGCCCCAGCCCCACGACCGAGAATCCGCCGCCGTTGCCCGTGGCGATATTCCCGAACACGAGATTGTTGTCGGCCCGCAGATCCACCCGGTCGGTCTGCGTGGAGAGGTTCAGATCGATCCCGGCCCCGGCCATGGCCCGGTTGCCGGCGACCGTGTTGCCCGCCATGCGCAGGCTCATGTTGTTGTAGCCGTAAAAGCTGTTGGTCTGGAACGCCACACCGCCGCCGCGTGACCGGAACGTCCGGTTTCCCACGATGTAGTTGTCGCTGATCGCCACGTCGATGCTCTGCCCCGACGTGTACAGCGGATAGATGGTGATGCCGCCACCGGGCCCGCCGAACGCACGGTTGCCGATGATCACGTTGTTGTTGATCGCCACACGCCCGCCGTACGCCGGGGTGAACCCGATGTAGACGGCGCCGGCCATCGAGGACGTGACGTTACCGACGATGACGCTGTTGCTCAGCACGGTCTGATCGCCGACGAACTCGATCGAGCCGCCGCTGCTTCCGTCACGCAGGCCGTTGATGAAGGTCAGCCCGTCGACCACCACCTTCGCGTCGAGGCCGAAGCTGCGCAGGTTGAATCCGAACTGGCCGGAATCGACCTCGCTGACGTTGACATCCGGGTTACGCGTCGTGAAGGTCAGATCGTATCCCCCGGCCAGCACGGTGCCGTTTGGCACCGGGAGCATGTTGTCTCCGAATCGTCCGGATGTGACCAGGATCAGGTTGGTGAGGGACCCCGAAGCCTGATCGATCCCGGCCCGGATCGTCCTCTTGGCGTTGGCGGGCGAGGAGCCGTTGTTGGAATCGCTGCCCATGGAGGAGACGTAGATCTTCGTGTCGGTGTAGATGAACGGGTACAGGTCGTCGGACGCGCCTCCCGGATTGGTCACCACCACGCGTGCGATCTTGCCTGCGGCCGACGTGGGCGCCTGCACCGTCAGCGTCCGGGAGTTCACCCATGTGACCGCGGCGGACACTCCGTCGAAGGTGACCGTGACGGCCGGGTCGAACCCGATCCCCCGGATGGTCGAGACCGCGGACGCCGGCGCCGTGCTCTTCGGGACCCAGGCCGGATAGATCGACAGAGCCTCCATCGCGGAGGCCGGAGCGGCCAGCAGCACCGAGGCCGTGAGGGCCAGGATGACGGCCCTCAGAGCCGGGGCCTGTGCCCTCGCCGTCTTCTTGGCGGCGTGTGTGATCGACATGAGCCGGGGAATACCTCTCTGGCCCGCGCCGTCACCGCGGGCGCAGGGTTATTCGGTCATATACGGGCAGATGGGTGGCGGGTCAAGGGGTGAGATCCCGCCTCCGGCAGGTGATTCAGCCGAGCAGATACGTGTAGAACGGGCTGAAGGCGCTGACCACCCGGATGACCTCCTCGGAGAACCTGGGGTCGTCCGGGGCGGCCTGGTACGGCTGGATCTTCTCACGATACTGCCGTCTCGGGTCGTCCAGCTCGGTGAAGTACGGCACGAAGAACCTCAGCTCGAGGTTGAACCGGTGATTGAGCCGCTCGCTGACCAGCTCCTTCATGAGGACGTACCAGGAGGATGCCGCCTTGAAATAGCGGTTCTCCGCCTCGGGAACGTCGAAACCGAAGATCGTGTCCACCTTGAACATCCCCTCGCCGTCCTCGACCACCTTCTGGCCGCCGATGTCGTGCCGGTGGCGCATGTGCACCCACAGCTCGGGGACCTCGGTCCGGATGGCGCGGAGCATTTCGAGGAACTTGTCCTTGTCGCGGGCGAGGCTGTTGAACCGCTCCCACTGCCGGTTCTTCGCGTGGTTCGGCACCGCGAGGCCGATCTCGAACGCGTGATGACGGAATCCGAGGCTGAAATGGCAGTTCTCGCTGTAGGGCTCCCCGTCCACGAAATAGACATCCCACGCCTCGTCGGGAAGCGTGGCGACGACGCTGTCGCGGTACCTGAGGCGGATCCCGAGGGTCTGCTGATGAATGTTACGGATCTTGGGCTCGGCGGAGGCCATCAACTCGCGCAGCTCGGCCGCCGTCTCCGACTGGATGGCCGGATACTTCTCCGCCCATCTCCTGGCTCCTCTGTAAACCACTGCTGCATCACGAGCCACTGGAATTGCCCCCATGCGACTGGAATTGGATTCAGGACGAACAGGATTTCACGAACGGGGTCCAGTATAACATAAAGGACCACGGACCCCGGCTCAGCCCCCCGAGAGCATTCTGAGGCGGCTGAGCGCGTCCTCCACCTCGGGAGGCGGCGGAATCCGCCTTCCCCCACAGGTAGACGAACTGCATCAGCCGGCGCCGCGCCTCCTGCTTCCGCCCGAGGCTGTCCAGGGCGGCGCCCGAGTAGTACAGCGCCATGACCGTGATGACGGGCTCATTGAGGCCCCGGATCCCGAGCGCCCGGATCTGCTCGAATGCCTGCAGCGCGTCTTCGGGGCGGCGGGCGGCGAGGTAGGCACGCCCCAGCGCGTCGAGGAAATAGGCGTCGGCGTGCGAGACGACGCAGTCCACGGCGAGAGGACGCTCGAGGTTCCACGCATCGCGGAGATCGTCCACCGCCCGTGTGGCCTGGCCGGACGCCAGGGCCATCTCTCCGACCATCAGCCGGCGCCACGGCTCGGTCCAGCCCGGGCGGGAGCGGTGGCTCTCCTTGGCCAGACGGTTGACCACCCGCTGTGCGAGGGCCGGCTCGCCCGACTGGAGGTGATTCAGGCCGAGGGCGTATTCCAGCACCGGCTGGGCTCCCCCGGCCTGCTGCGCCGCCTCCAGGGCGGAGGCAGCCTCCCGATGGCGTCCCTGGACGGCGCGCACCCTCCCGGCCAGCAGGTAGAACAGCGCCTTGCGGTTGCTCTCCCACGGGGCCGGGGCGAACTCCGCCCCGCGCTCGAAGTGACGCTCCGCGGAGGAGAACCTCCCCATGTAGACGTCATTGAGCCCGGCGTGGAGGTGTGTGATCAGGTTGGCGGCGGCGCTGTCGTGCTGGGTATCCGGGTCGTACATCGCGGCGATCTGCTCATGCTGCCCGGTCAGGAGGAACGCGGGAGCCAGCCCCTGCACGAACACGTCCTCTCCACGGCGGACCACCTCGTCGGCCGCTTCAATCGCGTCGGCGTACTCCCCACGTGCGATCCGCACCCGCCCGACCTCCGAAATCGCCTCGATCATGTCGGGGTGCGTCGCCAGCCGCTCGTTGGCCTTGTTCAGCGCGTAGTTGGTCATCCCCTTGAGCTCGTATGCATCCATCAGCCGATCCCGCACGAAGGGGGTGTCGAGCCCGCCGTCGATCGCGAGCTCGAGGTGCGCGATCGTCTCGTCGGGGTCGAAGTACTCGCACGAGCATGAGGCGAGCATCCCGGCCAGATAGTGCAGGTCGGGGTCCGACGGGTTCGCGGCCAGCGCATCGTCGAGCGAGGCATTGGCCAGATCGAACGCCCCCTGGATGAAGTGGGAGAGCGGCACGGCGGCAGTGCGGTACGGGTCGGGAAGATGCTCCTTCGCCGCGAGGGCCGCGTCGATGCCGCGTCTGGCCTCGGCTTCGTGCGAAAGCATGGTGCTGACGAGGGCGAGCCGGTATCCGGCCGGGGCGAACGCGGGGTCGAGGCCGAGCGCCCTTCGGAAGCGTGCGGCCGCCTGCACGGGCAGGGTCGTCGACAGAGCCACGCCTTGCTCGTAGGCCGCGTACGCCTCCGCGGAGGCGGTGAGCTGCCGGTCCATGGCCGGATCGCGCGGCGCCGCGGGTGCCCGATCCGCGGACGCCGTGCCTGCTGTGACGGGGGCGGAACCGGCGGGGGGGCTCTCGGGCCCGCCCGGTGCCCCGTTTCCGCACGCCGGCGCGACCGCCAGGGCGGCTGCGGCCAGGTATGTAATGTGTCGTGGCGCGTGCATGGGCTCCCTCCCGGCCACCGGCCGATCCGGCGTCGAATGGTATCCGATGCCCGGGGGGGTCGCAACACCCGGAGGGCGCGGGATCCCGTGATATACTCGCGCTCCAGGAGGGCCTGCCCCATGTCCAGGATCGTCGAGTACGTGGTCGAGAAGAAGGGTCTCGGACCCACAACCTACTTCATCGCCTGCCGCGAGGAGGGAGGAGCGTGGGTCGCGGGGTTCTTTCCGGCCTATATGGCGCCCGATCCCGACGAGGACAGCGAGGACATGATCTTCGACCTCGCGAACCCCGACCACACCGTCTCCGCGGCAACCCGCGAGGAAGCGGAGGACGAGATCCGCAAGTGGATCGAGGCGACTTACCAGATCATCGAACGCCGCACCGAGCGCAAGCCGCTCTGAACGGACGGTGGACACCGGCGTGTGAGCCGGCTACCCGACGATCCTCACCTCGGTTCCCACGAGCTCGCGATGGAACCGCTCCAGCTCCCTGTCGTCGTACTCGTCCCACCCCATGCATGTGTCATGCTCGACGGTCTGTGCGTCGCACGACATCGGCACGGCATTGACGATCTGCCTGGCCAGCTGCCAGCGGTTGGCGAGATCCTCGAGCTCGTCGCGCCCCATCCCGGGGTTGCGCTTCAGGAGCCAGGAGTAACGCCTCTTCATCTCCTCGTCCGAGTACTGTGCGAAGCCGCGGCAATAGATCCCCTTCTCGGCGGCCACGCGGCACATCGAATGCTCGTCGTCGACCAGCTCGAGCAACCGCACCCGGATCGCCGCGACCACATCCTCGCGGGACATCTCGGGAACATCCTGTGACGGGCTCACGACTCGCCTCCTTGTGTGTGAAGAGTCCGTTCGGGGAACAGGTGCACGTCGCGTTGCGGGAACGGTATCTGAATCCCCTCCTCCCGAAACGCGTCCACGATGGCGTAGTTCAGGTTGCTGACGAATCGTCGCGGCTTGTCCAGCAGCGAACTGGTGAACACCATCAGCTCCATCTCGAACGCGCTGTCTCCGAACTCCTTGAATCGGACCCAGGGCGCCGGCTGCTTCATCACGTTCTCGTCCCGCTCGGCCACGCCCAGCAGGACCCGCTCGACCTGCTTTGGGTCGCTCTCGTACGCGACCCCCACCGGAACCCCGAACCGGCGGATCTTCTGCCCGTAGCTCCAGTTGACCACGTTCGAGTTCACCAGGTTGGCGTTCGGTACGATGATCGCCACGTAGTCGTTGGTCAGGACCGTGGTGGATCGCATCCCGATGGAGATCACCTGCCCGTTGATGCCGTCGAGCTCGATCCGATCGCCGATCCGGAAAGGTCTCTCGAACAGGATGGTCAGGCCCGCCGCCAGGTTCGCCGCGACGCCCTGGAGCCCGAACCCGGCGCCGATTCCGAGCGTACCCGCGGCGACGGCCAGAACGCTCAGGTCGAAGCCGGCCGCCTGCAGCCCCACCAGCAGGCCCAGCGCCGCCACCACGTACCCCGCGCCGGCGGCGATCGCGCGTTGCAGCGCGATGTCGACGTTGGTCTTGGAAAGGACACGCTGGAGGAGAAAGCGCCGGAACAGATGCGCGAGCCCCCCCAGGAAGCCGAGATACAGGACCACCTTGATGATCGACCAGAGGGTGATCTCGCTGCTGCCTATGGTGGCGATCGGGATCGACAGCCGGCGCGCTAGCTCGGCGGAAACGTCGCCGACGGCCTGCTGTACCTGCGGCCACAGGGACACGAGCAGTCCCAGGCCGGTGAAGCCGGCCAGCCCGGCCACCACCGTCAGGATGACACGGGTCGGGGTGCGCAGCCGCGAGGTCGCCTGCCACAGGACGTAGAGCAGCAGCAGCAGGAAGATCCCGCCGAGGAGGTAGATCACACCGCCCACAAGGATGGTCGGATCCCCGGCCACCGCTGTTCCGTTCGTCATGGTGGTTCATCGTATCATGGCCGCCGCGCTTGATGGGCCGGGCGAGCCGGGGTTAAGATGTCCGTATCGATAGGAGGATGAGCCATGAAACCGGCGCGAGCGACGTACATCGTCGGCGGCGAGCACACCCCGTTCATCGGCAAGTTCCACCCTGACTACATCTGGAAGGGGCACCCCGACTTCGGGAAGAAGAAGAACCCGACGATCGACGAGCAGCTGCACAAGGCGGCCCGGATGGCCCTGGACAGCACCCGCGTGCCCGCCGGCGCGATCCAGAAGGGGTTCGTGGGGAACTTCACCGGGGAGATCTTCGTCCAGCAGGGGCACCTCAACGCGCTGCTGGCCGCCGCGCACCCCGACTTCGCTCTCAAGCCGTTCTCGCGTCTCGAGGGAGCCTGCGCTTCGGGCGGTCTCGCCCTGCTCGCCGGCACCGACGCGATCTCGGCCGGATGCGACGTCGTGCTGGTGGCCGGCGTCGAGGTCCAGACGACCCTGTCGGCCAAGGACGGCGCCGACGCGCTCGCCCGCGCCGCTCACTACGCCACCGAGCGGGGGATCGATCCGTTCACCTTCCCCTGCATGTTCGCCCGCCGGATGCGGGCCTACTGCGAGAAGCACGGCGTGACGCCCGAAGATCTCGCGCCGATCGTCGTCAAGGCCTATGACAACGCGTCGAAGAACCCGAAGGCGCACATGCGCGCCTTCCGGATGACGCTCGACCAAGCGAAAACCGCATCGGACCGCAACCCGAAGTTCCTGGAGAACCCGCAATACAAGGACTGGCTCAAGGTAAGCGACTGCTCGCAGGTGAGCGATGGCGCCTCCGCGCTGATCCTGATGTCCGAGAAGGGGCTGGCCGCCCACGGTCTGAGCCGGAGCGACGCGGTCGAGCTGGTGGCCTACGGTCATGCCGTGGCGCCGCTCAACGGCGAGAGGGACTACACGGAGCTGACGACGACCGCGGCCGCGGCGCGCGAGGCGTACCGTGACTCCGGCGTCCTGCCCGCCGACCTGCAGGTGGCGGAGGTCCACGACTGCTTCAGCATCGCCGAGCTGGAGATGTACGAGGCGCTCGGCCTGGCACCCGAGGGGCACGGTCTCGATCTCGTGCGCGAGGGCGCAACCACGCTGACGGGTCGGATCCCGGTCAATACCGGCGGCGGCCTGATGGCCTTCGGCCATCCCGTGGGTGCCACCGGCGTGAAGCAGGCTCTGGAGATCTACCGCCAGATGCGCGGCCTGTCGGGGGATTACCAGCTTCCGCGCCGGCCCGCGGTCGGCCTCGCGGCCAACATGGGCGGCGACGACAGGACGGCGGTCGTCACGGTCTATCGCGGCTGAGCGAGACCTCCCCGGCCGGGCCCGGACGGACAGCGTCCACGGCGAGGGTGCGCTCGAAGAAGGCGGTGATCGGCTCCGACAGCCTGCCGGGCCCGCGGGTGAGCATGTATTCCGCGTGCAGGCCTCCCTCGACCAGCAGCAGCTCGCGTGGCGGCCCCGCGCGTTCGTGGAGCAGGCGGGCGTGTCGAACGCCGGCCACCCAGTCGTTCGTCCCGTGGATCACGAGCAGGGGAATCGGGGACACGCCGGCCACGAAGTCGATCGCCCGTGCCCGGCGAAGGCGGGGCCATCCGACGCTCGCCCATCCTCCCCCGCCCTTCAGGAGCATCCCGAGATGTCTCGCGGCCAGGATGGGGCGGGGACGGACGCTCCAGGGCTCGAGACACGCCGGAGCCCCCACCGTGCAGAGGGCATCGGGTCTCGCCCCGTCCTCCTTCGTGCGGGCCGTGGCGGCGCTCATGATGGCGATCGCGCCCCCGATGGAGAAGCCGACCACGCCCACGGCGGGATGGATGCAGTGGAGGAACGACACCAGGTCGGCGATGTCCCGCGGCTCCTCGCGACCCCAGGTGAAGCGGCCGGGAGCGCTCCCGTGACCGCGAAGGTCGGCCGAGACCACATCGAAGCGGCGCGACAGATCACGACAGAACCCGGCGATCTCGGGCAGGCCCCGGTGCGCCAGCAGACCGTGCACCACGACGACGGCCGGGCATCCCGGCCCGGGGCCGGGGTAGAGGGTCCCCGTCCGAGACCCTCGACGAGGAGGGGTACTCGATGGGGCGAGGCTCGCGCATCGCCCCATGCTATCCCACGAGCCCCGTGCCGCGCGGATCAGTCGATCGATCCGCCCAGCTCAATCGCCTCGCCCCGGATGTCATTCATCCGGTTCTCGTATTTCTCGATCGTGAGGTTCAGCTCGCGCAGACGATCCTCGAGCTCCCGGATCCGGCGCGCCTCGGCGTTGTCCTCGCCGGCGTAGCCGGTCTGCTTCGATCTCATCTCGTCGAGCTGCTTTTCGAGCGACGCCTTCTCCCCGGCGCTCTGGTCCCGCAGCCCCTGCAGCTTGGCATACTCGCGCTGGAGATTGATCAGGCCTTCCTGATCGTGGACTTTCTTCGCCTCGGGGTTCAGCGTCTTGTCCGGCTGGGCCTGATCGGCGGATCTGGCTCCTCCGACGATCCGGACGTCGATCGGCTTGGTTGACTGCGCCGGCTTCTTCTCTTCGACGAGCCTGGTATCGGCGGGTACGGCAAGCAGCCGGCGCGCAGGATTGGCCGCCTCGGTTCGCGCCCAGTCGATCTGATCCTCCTGGATCACGGCCAGCTGGTGATGAGGGCTGAGCCGCAGGAACGCCTGCAGTCCCTTGACCTCCGGCTTCGCCTCGGCCTCGATGCGATGCCCGTCACGTGTGATGACCGTGTACGCGTCCGTGCCCTGGACACCCAGCAGCGCGCCGAACAGCACTGCCGCCGACGCGATCACCCTTCGAGTCGTCCTTCCTGTCGGAGCCTTCATCCCGTTCTCCTTATCTCCAGGTTCCTGAAGATGAATCGTCTCAGGGCCTCCCGGTCCTCGAGCTTCATCAGCATGAAGTAGAGGCCCGCGCGCCATTGGTCTCGCGATCGGCCGACCTCCTCGCTGTTCACCACGACCGCCTCGCACGCGATGGTTCGGGCCGGCTCGGGCGGCGCTGCGGGAAGCCGTATCACGACGCCCACCTGCGTCTTCAGGGGCAGGTTGATCGGGCTTCGGCACGCGGTCCCGCTCGCGCTGATGTCGACCGTTTCCATCGTGACGGTCTGGCCGTCGTTCCAGCGGGGCGTGACCTCGATCCGCATGCAGAGTCGGGCGCGTGGATCGAGCCGGGGCTCTTCTCTACGGGGCATCGCGGGCGCGAATATAGGTTCCGCTTGAAGAACCGCGCAAGGAAGGCAATGATGACCGGCATGTGGCTTCCGATTGTTGCCGGTTTATTGATCCTGGCGGGCACCATGACCGACGGCGCGGGCCGTACGGTACGGGTTCCGGAGCACCCGAAGCGGATCGTGTCCCTGGCCCCGTCGGTCACCGAGATCCTCTTTGCTCTCGGCGCCGGGGACCGCGTGGTGGGTGTGACCGATTACTGCGACTACCCCGCGGAGGCGCGCACGCGGACTCGAATCGGCGGCCTCATCAACCCCGATCTCGAGAGGATCGTCAGCCTGCATCCCGACCTGGTGATCGCGAGCACCTCGGGCAATTATCGCGACGACACCGAGCGGATCGAGAGGATCGGGACCCCGGTGTACGCCATCGACACACCCACCGTGGAAGCCATCCTGCGATCGATCGAGCAGGTAGGCACGCTGGTCGACCGGCGCGAACGGGCCGCCGCGCTTGTGAGCGAATTGCGAAAGCGGATCGATGCGGTGCGTGAGGCGGCCGCCGGCCGGCCACGGGTGCGGGCCCTGTTCGTCATCGAGCCCCAGCCGCTGATCGTCCCCGGGGCGACGACGTTCGTCGGCGAAGCGCTGTCCCTCGCAGGTGCGGACCTGGCCGGAGCCTCGTCGTCGGGTTGGTCGCAGATCGACATGGAGCAGGTGATCGATCTGCGCCCGGAGGTGATCTTCACCACCGAGGCGAACCGCTCCTGGTCCGAAGGGCTTGCCTCGTCACGTGAGTGGATGCTGGTGCCCGCGGTGCCGGCGGGACGGGTGTACGTCGTCTCGGATGCGATACAGCACCCGGGGCCGCGTCTCATCGCCGGGATGGAGGAGGTTTCCGGAATCCTCGACCGGCTGTCGGAGAAGAGGGACCTGGGAGGGGGGGCCGGACCTACCGCCGTGCCTCCCCCTCCGTTCCCCCCCCTTGCACCCGGTGCCGGGAGCCCGTCTCGCTGTGGCAACTGTCCGGCAGGTGCGTCCTGAATATACCGGCAGAGCCGCCGACGGCCACATGAAAAGTCACGCCAGGCGTGGGTTTGAGACGAAACGGCCGAGGGTCAGGAGTAGCGTCTCAGGAGGCCGACCACCACGCCCTGCACGTCGACGCTCGACGCGCGCACGGTGATGGGGCTCATCGTGGGATTGGAGGGCTGGAGCCGGACCTTCTCCCCCTGCCGGTAGAGGCGCTTCAGCGTCGCCTCCTGCCCCTCGAGGAGCGCGACCACCACGTCGCCGTCGGCCACGCGCGCGCGCTTCTCCACGATGACGAAGTCGCCGTCGCGTATCCCTTCGTCAATCATCGAGTCGCCCCGCACCTGAAGGACGAAGGTCTCCCCCCCGCGGCCGACGAGTGTCTCCGGCACGGCGATCATCTCCCGCTGCTCGATAGCCTCGATCGGCCGGCCCGCGGAGACGTAACCGGCGAGCGGGAGCCGGATCGCCCGGACGCCGGTGGCGGCGGGCGTCAGCTCGAGGGATCGGTTCGCGTTCCAGGACTTTCGAACGAGCCCCTTGCGTCGCAGATTGTCGACGTGCTTGTGCACCGTGGCGGGCGATCGCAGGCCGAAGTGGTCCCCGATCTCCATGAGGCTCGGGGCGTACCCCTTCTCGTCGAGAAACCGGGTGATGAAGTCGAGAATCTGCTTCTGTCGTTTGGTCAGTACCATGAGAACATGGTAGGTGAAAGTAAGGTGAATTGCAAGCTTGACGGTCGTCACACTGATGGTATAAAACCAATTCCCCCCCTGCCCGGCACATGGAGGTTCTCCGTGTCCGGTGCCCAGCCCCGGGTCCGTCTCCGCAGGAAGCGGAACCATGGACCTCGCGTCGACCCATACGTGGTCTGTCTCGCGAGCGTCGGCGCCGTCTGCTTCGTCGCCGCGGTGATCTGTCTGTTCGCGCAGCCCCGCTGGAACACGCAGGTGCTCGCACTGCCTCTCGGAGCGTACCTGATGGGAGGGCTCGGCGGACTGGTGACCATCGCGACATCGCCCGGACGCGCGCGCAGGGTGCATGCGCGGACGCCCGGCCGGCTGGCGGCGCTCACGGCCTATCGCCTGCTGAGCGCGTGCGTGCTGGGCGGCCTCGGTTACGCCGCCATCTCGGCGGCCGCTTCCGCTTCGCGGATGGCGGTTCCCGGCTGGCTGCCCGGATTGGGCGCGCTGGCCTGCGGGGTGCTGGAGCTGGCGCTCAACGACCAGGTGCTGCGGTCGCTCGCTTCGGCTGGGCCGGGAGGAGCCTCGGACTCCCCTCTCAGATCCCCCGCGATCCAGGCTTCCTTGAAGGCCGCCACAACGCGCGGATCGAACACCACGCCGCTCAGCTCGTTGATCCGCGCCACGGCGGCGTCCATCCTCATCGCCCGCTGGTAGGGCCTGTTGGTCGTCATCGCGTCGAACGTGTCCGCCACCTGGACGATCCGCGCGATCATCGGGATCTGCTCCCCCTTCAGGTTGTCGGGGTAGCCGCCGCCGCTCCACCGTTCGTGATGGTTGCGCATGGCGGGGACGATGTCCTTCATCTGCGGCATCTCGCTCAGAATGTGCGCCCCCTTGAGCGGGTGCCGCTTCATGATCTCGAACTCCTTGTCCGACAGGGAGGCGGGCTTGCGCAGGATGGCGTCCTCGATGCCTATCTTGCCCACGTCGTGCAGCAGGGCCCCGACCGTCACGTTGCGCAGCTCCTGGCGCGAGAGGCCCAGCCGCCTCGCGATCGCCACCGAGTAGCGGTGAACCCGGTCCGAGTGGCCGCGCGTGTAGGGGTCCTTCTCGTCGATGGCCGCGGCGAGGGCTTTGATGGTACCCATGAAGAGCTGGTTGTTCTCTTCGGCGACCTGCTTGATCTTCTCGATGTGGTTGCGGATCTCCTCGGTCATGAAGTTGAACGTCTCGGCGAGCTCGCCGATCTCGTTGCGGGCGCGGACGTCCGCACGCGTTGTGAAATCGCCCCCGGCGATGCGCCGGGTCCGGTCGACGAGGACCTTGAGCGGGCGCGTGATCGCGCCGGCGAAGACCAGCGCCGCGATCACCGCCAGCCCGACCGCGAACAGCGCCCACTGGTAGACGCTCTTGCGCATCTCGGCCACGGAGGCGTAGGCGAGGTTGCGATCCACGAGGACGAAGATGCCCCATCCCCTCTCGGTAGCCGCGCGGGCTCCAAGCAGCTCCTTGAGCTTCATGCCGCGGGGCGCCTCGAACGGGATGATCTCGATGACCCCCGCCCCGTCGGCGAGGAACCTCGAGACGATCTCGAGCCGCCGGTAGCCGTCTCCCTTCCGCAGCGCATCCGGCATGCCCGCGGAGGCGAACAGGGCCCCCGTGTCGTCCAGGGCGAAGGTGATGTAGTGCGCACCGAGCGAGGCGACGCTGCGATCCCAGGCCCCCGAGAGGCCGACCACGGCGGCGAGCACGCCGCGGACTTCTCCCCGCGCCCGCACGGGCACCGCCATGACCGCGTACGGCCCGGCCCCGGGCACGTCGGCGCCGCCCTCGGGCGCTCCGACGGGGCGTCCCACGAAGCGCTCGCCCCCCATCGCCGTGGCGAACGCCTCGAACAGCGAGGTCGACAGGTCCTTTCGCAGCACCAGGGCCCTGTCGCCGACCTCCAGGACGGTCCCCTCCCGCGACGTGTACCGCAGCAACGCGAGGTCGCCGGTCATGTAGGGCTCCAGCAGGGCGTCGCCGCGCAGCGGATCGTTCATGTGGGAGCGTTCGATCTGGCTCTCCAGGTAGTGCGCCGTGGCCTGGAGCTGGTGGTGCGCGCCGGTGACGGCCGCATTGAAGTCCTGGACGATCGCCGAGGCGACCTCGAGCTGGTACTCCCGGCTGGTGGACTCGAGACTCTCCCGGTTGATGTCGATCAGCTTGTATGCGGTCAGGAACAGCGGGACGAGCGCCGTCAGCAGCAGGACCGCGAGCAGGGTCCAGAGCAGCCCCACCCGCCGCGGGACGGCCTTGAGGAAGCCGGCGTGCAGGGAGCCATCGCGGGGTTCGGGACGCTCATCCGGCATGCGACATCGCCCTCTGCCTTCTCACCGCATCCTCGAGACGGTCGACCACCTCGTCGATCTCCTCCTCCGTGGTGATCCGGCCGAAGCCGAACCGCACCGCGGAATGCGCCCGTTCGTCCGTGGCGCCGAGCGCTTTCATCACGTAGGAGGGCTCGCGCGACTCGTTGGCGCAGGCCGAGCCGCTCGAGACGGCCACCGACCGCAACGCGGCGATCAGCCCTTCCGCCTCGACGTGCTCGAACGAGAGGTTCACGTTGTTGGGAAGACGCCTGACGGGATGCCCGTTGAGGGTGACGCCGTCGATCCGCCCCCGGACCCTCTCGAGGAAGCGCGCGGACAGCGCCTTCAGCCGCCCGGCCTCGGCATCGAGATCCTGACGCGCCAGGTCGCAGGCCTCACCGAATCCGACGATCCCCGGGGTGTTGTAGGTGCCTGCGCGGCGGCCCTTCTCCTGCCCTCCACCGCTGTGCAGCGGGACAATCCGGCGCCGGCGGCGGACGTACAGCGCGCCGATTCCCTTGGGCCCGTAGAGCTTGTGGGCCGAACAGGCCAGCAGGTCGGCGCCGATCGCGTCCACCGGCACCGGCAGCCTGCCGACCGTCTGCGTGGCGTCGACATGGAACGGGACACCGGCCTCGCGCGCGATGGCACCGATCTCCTCGACCGGCTGGATGGTCCCGACCTCGCTGTTGGCATGCATGACGCTTATCAGGATGGTGTCCTCGCGCAGCGCCTTCTTCACGTCGGCCGGGTCCACCATCGCCTCGGAGTCGACCGGCAGGCGTGTGACCTCGAACCCCTGGCCCTCGAGGAACCGGCACGATTCGAGCACCGCGCGGTGCTCGATGCTCGTGGTGATGATGTGCCGCCCCCGCCCGGCAGCCCAGGCGACCCCCTTGATGGCGGTGTTGTCCGACTCGGTCGCCCCGCTCGTGAAGACGATCTCGGCCTGCCCGGCCCCGATCAGTCGCGCCACCTGGCCGCGCGCCCGGTCCACAGCGGCGGCCGCCCTCAACCCGTAGGCGTGCGACGTGCTGGACGCATTGCCGAAATGCTCCGTCAGGTAAGGCATCATGGCCGCCAGGGCCCGCGGGTCGAGCGGGGTCGTGGCGTTATGATCCATGTAAATGAATTTCGTCTCAGACACTTGCGCCCACCTCCCGGTTGAGGGACAGCGGCAATTATATGTCCGCGGGAGAGAGGGTCAAAGGCGGTCAGGGGTTCCATTTGCGGGCACAGGAGCCAGCATTGCCCGCGGCTGCGGCCTTGAGGAGCTCGTCGGCGGTCGCCTCCGGGTCCTCGAGCAGGTCGATGAACGCCTTGACGCACTCGGGGTTGAACTGCGTCCCCATCCCCCCCGTGAGCTGCCCGAAGGCGAACTCGAGCGTCTGCATGCGGCGATAGGGGCGATTGGAGGTCATGGCGTCGAACGCATCGGCCGCCGCCGCGATCCAGACCGGCAGAGGCAGCTCGGCGCCCCCGACCCTGTCGGGATAGCCGCATCCGTTGAACCACTCGTGGTGGTGGCGCACGATCGGGATGTACCGGTGGAACGACTTGAGCGGCTGCAGGATCTGGGCGCCGGTGACCGGGTGTGTCTTGACCAGTGCGAACTCGGACTCGGTGAGGGCTCCCGGCTTGTTGAGAATCCTCTCCGGCATGCCGATCTTGCCGATATCGTGCAGCAACGCCACCGATCGGATGTCGTCGACCTCGCTCTCCTTCAGCCCGATGCGCCGGGCCAGCATGACGGCCCAGCGCGCCACCCGCTCCGAGTGTCCGGCCGTGTAGGCGTCCTTCGCCTCGAGCGCCCGGGCAAGCGACTGCAGGGTGTCCATGTAGTTGACCTCGATCTGCCGCTTGGCCTCCTCCAGGTCCTTGAGCGTTCCCTGCAGCTCGGCATTGCGCTGCTGGAGATCCTGAAGCAGCCGCTGGTTGTCCTGACGGAGACGGTACTGTGCCAGCAGGGAGGCGAGCGTGAGCTGGAGATCCTCGGTCTGCCACGGCTTGGAGACGTACTTGTCGAGCTTCGCGTTGTTGATCGTGTAGAGGGCGGAGTCGACCGCGGAATGACCGGTCAGCAGCACCTTCATGATCTGCGGGAAACGGGAGTTGACGATCTCCAGCAGCCGGTCGCCGGTCATTCCAGGCATCACCAGGTCGGCGATGACCAGCTCGACGGCACGGCCCTGACGCTGGAGATCATAGATGAGGTTGAGGGCCTCCTCGGCGTCGCCCGAGATGATCACCTCGTGCGTCGCGCCGTGCAGCGTCTCGACCTGCTGGCGGAGACTCTCCAGCAGAGCGAGATCGTCGTCGACGCAGATGATGTACCCCTTCTCGGCCACCCTTACCTCCGCTGGCGCTCGGCGACGGCCGCCGCGGGAAGCGACACCTCGAAGCATGTCCGGCCGGGACGCGACTCCACTGTGATCGTGCCGCCGAGCCCTTCCACGATGCGGCGCGCGATCGCGAGGCCCAGACCCGTTCCGCCGCTCGAGGCATGCGTCGTGAACAGCGGCTCGAACAGTCTCGGCAGCGCCACGATGGGGATGCCGGGCCCGTCGTCCACGAACCGGACGACGCTTCGCAGGGCACTGCCGCGCCCGCGCGCCTCCCCTTCGATCCGGATCGTGCCGGTGTCGCCGACCGCCTCCACCGCGTTGCGAATGAGGTTCGCCCAGACCTCGCCCAGCAGCTCGCCGCTTCCGGCCGCCGCCGGAAGCCCCTCCAGGCTCGTGTTTATGGCCACGCCCGGAGGCGTCTGGGGTGAGGCCGCCGCCACGGCCATCTCGATCCCGCGTCGCAGATCCACTGCCGGCCCGACGCCGGGCAGCCCGAGCAGCCTGAGGGTGGACGCCAGCCCCTTGACCCGGCGCAGCGAATCCTCGATCGCGCCGAGGTTGGAACGCAGGCGACCGGCGGAGTCGAGTATCTCGATCGCCGTCGCCGGCTCGCGTGCGAGCAGGGGCGCGATCTGGTCCATGTCGGTGTCCCAGCCGCCGCGCAGAAGGGTCGCCGCGATCCCCTGCAGGTCCCCTTCCACCCCCGCGTCACGCAGACGCCGGGCGATCACCTCGATACGATCCTGCGGCAGAAGACCGGTGATCGGGCGCGGCGCCGGATCGTCGACGGCGCGCGCCACGAACGCGGCGATCGCGCCGGCCGGCATCGACGGCTCCGCGAGCGCGGCGAGATCCTCGAGCATGCCTCTCAGGTTCCGCCTGATGTTGGTCGAGGCGGCCTGCATCGACGAGACAGGACCCTTGAGCTGGTGAGCCAGCGCTGCTGCGAATTGATCCTCGGGGTTTCTTGCCATTTCAGGAGCCGCCTCGACGGATAGGGGCCGCAGGGATGCGGATCGGTCGTAATATGGGTTCCGACCGGATCGGCCGCAACGCGGGGCGATCCGTTGACAGCCCCCCGGCAGGCCGTTATACTCACGCGCTAAAGTATGGTGTTTCTTGATGTTATGAGCTTTCTGTGGAGGGATGGCTGAGCGGCGCGACCCTGCTTCACGATCTGCTGGCCCCTCTCGGCGCCGTCACTGCCGCCCCCTACTATCTCGCCCGCTCGATCGCGCGCCCCGAGTACCGCGCGCATCTGGGTGAGCGGTTCGGCCGGTATCCCTCCGCGCTGCTCGATGCGCTGGGCGGACTGACCCGGCCGCCGGTCTGGATCCAGGCGGTCTCCGTGGGCGAAGTGATGGTGGCGCGCACGTTGATCGACCGGCTGCGGCGCGCAGGCGGCACGATCCCCTTCGTGGTCTCGAGCACCACCCCCTCGGGCCGGCGCCTCGCCGTGGAGAGCCTCGGACGCGAGACGGCCGGCATCTTCCACTTCCCCCTCGACTGGAGACCGATTGTGCGGCGAACGCTGCGCGCGGTGCGCCCCGCCGCCTTCATCAGCATCGAGACCGAGCTGTGGCCCGGGCTGCTCACCGAGTGCGGTGAGGCGGGGCTCCCGGTGGCCGTGGTCAACGGGCGGATCTCCCCGCGCTCCCGCGACCGCTACGCGAGGCTGTCCTGGCTGATGCGTCGGCCGTTGCTCTCGATCCGTCTCGCCTGCATGCAGACCGCCGAGGACGCCGACCGGCTGGAGTCGCTGGGGCTGCCGCGCGAGCGGATCGTCGTGACCGGCAACATGAAGTTCGACGCCGCCCGCCCTTCCGGATCCCGACAGGACGCACGGAACCTGTTTGGGCTATCGTTGGACGCGGACCGGCCTGTGCTGGTGGCCGGCAGCACCTCGCCCGGTGAGGAGCAGACGATCCTGGAGGCGGTGCGTCTTGCGGACCTGCCGGACCTGGTGCTGGTTCTCGCCCCGCGCCACCCGGAACGTTTCGAGGAGGTGGCCGGTCTGCTGGCGTCGCGTGGGATTCGGTTCGCCCGTCGCAGCCGCCCGTCGCCCGGGAGCCCCGGACCGGCAACCGTACTGCTGGACACGCTGGGCGAGCTGAAGACGGCGTACGGACTGGCGACGGTCGCCTTCGTGGGCGGCAGCCTGGTGCCACGCGGCGGGCAGAACCTCCTGGAGCCGGCCGCCTGGGGCGTGCCGGTGCTGTTCGGGCCGCACACGGAGAACTTCACCGCCATCGCCCGGTCCCTGATCGACGCCGGTGCCGGATTCCGCGTGCGGGATGCGGCCGATCTTGCGACGCAGCTGCGGCGGCTCTGCTCCGATACTGCAGCGCGCGGTCGTGCCGGAGCCGCGGGCCGTGCGCTGGTCGAGGAGAATCGTGGCGCCACCGACAGGACCATCGACCATGTCCTTCCCCTCATCGGCTAGCCCGGGACCTCTGAGCCTGCTCACGCCTCTTTACGCGGGGGCGGTGGCGCTGAGGGGCAGAATGTTCGACCTCGGCTGGATCGTGTCGCGGCGGCTTCCGGTGCCCGTGATCAGCGTCGGCAATCTCACGGCGGGCGGTACCGGCAAGTCACCGATGGTCCGGTTGATCGCAGCGGAACTGACACGCCGCGGGAAACGGCCCGCCATCGTCAGCCGGGGATACGGCGGTGGCTACGCCGGATCGGCGATGGTCGTCTCGGACGGCAGCGGGCCCCTCGTGTCGTCGGCCCAGGCGGGCGACGAGCCGGTGATGCTGGCCGTCCAGCTCGCCGCCTCCCCGGGGCTCGATCCCGGCGTGCCCGTCGTGGTCGCGCGGCGGCGGGTCGACGGGGGCGCGCTCGCGCTCGCGCGGTTCTCCTCCGACTGTCTCGTCCTCGACGACGGGTTCCAGCACCGCGCGCTGGCGCGGGACCTCGACCTGCTGCTTCTCGATGCCGAGGCGCCGTTCGGCAACGGACGGCTGCTGCCCGCCGGCCCGCTGCGCGAGCCGATCGCCGCGATGCGCCGGGCGGGCGCCCTCGTCGTCACGAAACTCCGGACGCGCCGGACAGGAGGATCCCGCGATAGAGGAGGCGAGGCGAGCGCACTGCCCCGCCGCCCCGGTGTTCCGCGCCCGGAGTCGTCCGGTCTGCCTGCTGGGCGCGCGGGGAGGCGACGCGATCCCCCTCGAGCGGCTCCAGGGGGCGCGCTCGGTCTGCTTCGCGGGGATCGCGCGACCGGAAAGGTTCTTCGAGGACGCTCGAGCGTCCGGTGCCGCCGTGGCGGCGACCCTCCCCTTCCCCAATCACCATCGTTTCACCCCGTCGGACATCGAAGGGATCCGGCGCGCGGCCCGCGAGGGCGGCGCCCGCGTGATCCTCACGACCGAGAAGGACCTCGCCCGCCTGGACGAGCCCCGGCGGCGCGCGCTGGGCGACGAGCTGCACGCGATCCGGATGGAGACCACTCTCGACGAGCCCGACCTGTTCGCCGCGCTCCTCGCCGGGGTAGTCCCGTGACGCGCGCCCGGGCCCTGGCCGAGTACGCCCCGATCGCGCTGCTCGCACGTCTGCTGCGGCTCCTGCCGCGGCGGGCGGCGCTCGCCATCGGGCGGGCCGCGGGCAGGCTGGCCTGGCTGCTGGACGCGGAGCACCGGCGCGTGGCGTTCGTCAACCTCTCCGAAGCGTACGGATCCGCCCTTTCCGACGCGGACAAGCGCCGGCTGGTGGGGCGGGTCTTCTCACATTTCGGGATGGTGGCAGCCGATTGCCTGCTGATGCCCTCGATGGGTCCGCGTGACCTGGACCGGCTGGTGGAGTACGAAGGGGTCGAGCACGTGAAGAAGGCGTTTCTCAAGGGCAAAGGGGTGTTCATCTTCTCGGGGCACTACGGCAACTGGGAGATGGTCGCGCTGATGCAGGGCTGGCTGGGCTACCCGATGGCGATGGTGACGCGCCCGCTCGACAACCCGATGCTCGAGCGGCTGCTGCGCCGGGGTCGCACCGCCTCCGGAAACGAGGTGATCCACAAGACGGAGGCGGTACGCGGTATCCTCAAGGCGTTGAGACACGGCTGGTGCATCGCCATCGTGATCGATCAGGACACGCGCGGTGCCGACCAGATCTTCGTGGACTTCTTTGGACGGCCCGCGGCCACCACCCCGGCCCTGGGTCTGCTGGCGCTCAAGACCGGCGCGCCGATCGTGCCGGTGTTCGGCGTGCCGCTGCCCGGGGGGAGGTATCGCGTCACCTATCTGCCCGAGGTCGAGGTGGCTCAGACGGGGGATCGCGCAGCCGACGTCCGGGCGATCACGCAGGCGTGCACCGCGATCATCGAGCGGCAGATCCGATCCCGGCCGGAGTGCTGGCTCTGGATGCATAAGCGATGGAAGACACGGCCCGGCAGGCGGCGCAGGAGCGCTGCACGCGAGGTGGCCCGGCAGGAGGAGGCATGAGCAGGCGGGCGGTGTTCATGGACAGGGACGGCACGGTCAGCGACGAGGTCGGGTACATGAACCACATCGACCGGTACCGGCTGCTGCCACGATCGGCGGAGGCGATCCGCAGGCTCAACGAGGCCGGGTGGCTCACCTTCGTCGTCACCAACCAGTCGGGCGTCGCGCGGGGGCTGTTCGACGAGGCGCTCGTCCGTGAAGTGCACGCCAAGCTCGAGCGGATGCTGGCCGAGAAGGGAGCGCGTCTCGACGGAATCTACTACTGCGCCCACCATCCGCGCGAGGGGGAGCCGCCCTGGCGGAAGGAGTGCGACTGCCGCAAGCCCTTGCCCGGCATGCTGCTCGAGGCGGCCGCCGAGCACGGCGTGGATCTGTCCCGCTCGTATATGATTGGCGACACCGTGCTGGACATCGCAGCGGCACGCAACGCCGGCGCGACCGGGATCCTGGTGCTGACCGGCTACGGCAAGGGCGACCTCAGATTCCGGATGAAGCAGCGGGGCCTCGAGCCGGCCCACATCGCGGCCGACCTGCTCGAGGCGGTGGACTGGATCCTGCAGAGGGAGAGCGGACAGTGAAACGGCATCTGACGCAGCTCGTGGATCGAATGGCCGGGACACGGGTCGCGGTCCTCGCCGACCTGGTCCTCGACGAGTTTCTCTACGGTGAGATCGCCCGTGTCTCGCGTGAGGCGCCCGTGCTGATCATCGAGCATCGCCGCGTGGACGCGATGCCCGGCGGCGGCGCCAACGCCGCGAACAACCTGCGCGCGCTCGGCGGACGCCCCGTCCCGGTGGGCGTCGTGGGCGAGGACGATGCGGGGCGCCGGCTGCTTGCGCTGTTCGAGGAGCAGGGGATCGACACGAGCCACATCCTGAAGGTGCCGGACTACGAGACTCCGGCCAAGTCCCGCGTGCTCGCGGGGCTGCCGCACTCCCGCCCGCAGCAGGTGATCCGGATTGACCGTGGCCGAACGGGGTCGCTCGACGCCGCCACCGCCTCGGCGGCGGCCGACACCGCGGCCCGTCTGCTCACCGGGGCGGACGGCGAGGCGGCGAGCGGTCTGCTGCTCTCGGACTACGGCTTCGGTCTCGTGACGCCGGAGTCGACCGCCGCCCTCGTGCGGGAGGCCCGCGGGCTCAACGTGACCGTCTCGTGCGACTCGCGTCACCGGTTGTCCGGCTTCCACGGGGCGACCGCGGTCACTCCAAATCTCGAGGAGGCCGAGGAGCTGCTCGGGATGCGTCTCGAGGAGGCCGGCCCACGGCTCGAGGATGCGGGCCGCACGCTGCTGCGCAGGCTCGGATCGCAGGCCGTGCTCATCACCCGGGGCAGCCGCGGGATGACGCTGCTCGAGGACGGGGTCAAGCCGTTCGACATCCCGGTGTTCGGCAGCGACCAGGTGGCGGACGTGACCGGCGCCGGCGACACGGTCATCGCCGCGTTCACTCTCGCCCTGGCCTCGGGCGCCACCTTCCGGCTCGCGGCGATGCTGGCCAATGTCGCCGCCGGTCTCGTCGTGATGAAGCGCGGGACGGCCACGATCACTCCCGGCGAGCTGAAGGACGCCATCGAGCGCCTGCCCGAGCCGCCGGTGGAGGGAGCGTGAGGCGTGCCGCGGGCTCCGGCATGGTGGTGACGGCCGCCGAAGCCGTCGAAGCGGTGGGCCGGCACCACGGCGGCGGACGCAGCGTCGCCTTCGCCAACGGCCTCTTCGACCTGCTGCACGTGGGCCACGTCCGGTACCTCGAGGCGGCCGCCCGCGAGGCCGACGTGCTGATCGTGGCGGTGAACTCGGACGCATCGGCTCGCGCCCTCAAGGGTGCGGGGCGTCCGATCGTGCCCGCGAACGAGCGGGCCGAACTCGTCGCCGCGCTCGGGTGCGTGGATCTCGTGGTGATCTTCGATGAGCCGACCTGCGACATGCTGCTGGACTCACTCAGGCCCGACGTGCACTGCAAGGGCACCGACTACACGGCGGAGACGGTCCCGGAAAGGGAAACCGTGGCGGCGTACGGCGGTCGTGTGGCGATCGTGGGCGACCCGAAGGACCATGCCACGCGCGACCTGATCGCCGACATCAGGAAGCGTCCTCTCAGGCCGTGACCACGAGCCGGCGCGCGGCGACCGCCAGCGCGGCGGCCCCGAAGGCGAGCAGCACCAGGCAGTGAAGCGCCACGTCTGCCATCCCCCCTCCCCAGGAGATCAGCTCGTGCAGGCCGTTCATCGCCCAGGAGGTGGGCACGGCCCAGGACAGATCACGCATCCAGCCCGGCATCACCTCGGCGGGCCACCAGCATCCTCCCAGCGCCGACATGACGAGCGAGATCACCACGCCCACTCCCGAGGCCGCACCCGGCGAGGAGAACAGCGACCCGCCCAGCAGGCTCAGCGCGGCGGCGCACAGGATGAACGAGAGGAGCAGCGCCGCCAGGGCGAACGGAGAGCGTCCCCAGTCGATCCTGAGGATGGTCAGGCCGATGATGAGGAAGACCGCCGTCTGCACGAGAGCGATCGCGACGCGGCCCGCCAGCTTGCCCGTGATGATGCCCGCGCGGGTCAGCGGCGCCGAGGCCAGACGCCGCAGCGTCCCGTCGCGGCGCTCCGCCGCGAGCAGCGCCGAACCGCCGGTCATCGTGGCCAGCAGCACGAACATCACGAGGTTGCCCGGGATCGACTGGTAGTAGCCCGACGGCGTCGTCCGTCGTGTGGCCCATGAGGATCGCACCGTGACCCGGTCGTCGGCCGGGTCGGCCGGGCCGAACGCCTCGGCCGCGAGCATCCGCACCACCGCCCGGTGCAGCGCGACCTTCGCCACCATCGTCCCCTCGACACTCGCCGCGTCGGAGACCGTCAGCGGCAGCGTGACCTTGCGTCTCGCGGCGATGGCGTCACCGAACCCCGCGGGGATCGTCAGTGTGCGCGCAGCGGGTTCGCCGCCGTCCGGCGCCACGGGCTCCTTCAGCGTGATGTCGAGGTTTTCACCCTCGATCAGACCGATCAGCCGGCCCGCCGTCTCCGAGGGATCCTCTCTCACCACCGTCAGCCCGATGCGTACGCTGCCGGGGTCGGGTGAGCGCGCTATCAGGCCGAAGAACCAGACCCAGATCAGCGGCGCGACGAAGATCCAGAAGATTCCGCTCCGGTCGCGCAGCGTCTGACGCAGATCCTCGCGGGCGATCGGCCACACCGTCATACCGCACCCCGCAGATGGCGCCGCCGCATCGTCAGCATCCCCGCGAGGATCGACACGGCGCCGATCGCCGCGAGCGCGGTGAGATAGGGTGCCAGGGAGGACCAGGAGCCCCCGGAGGCGAGCGCGCGCAGCGCCTCGTTTCCCCAGTGGTTCACCGTGACCAGCGCCATGCTCGCGAGCCACGGGGGGAGCATCTGGCGGGGGAAGAACGCGCCGCCGGCAAGCGACATGATCATGACCAGGATCGTGCCGTACGCGTCTCCCTGCCGGCGCGTGCGCACCAGCGAGTAGAGCAGGGCCGCAAATCCGGTCACGGCCAGCACGAGCAGCGCCGAAACCGCGAGCAGCGGCAGCAGGGGCCCCCAGTGGATGCCGAACGCCACCCGACCCACGATGAGGAGAATGACGTGGGCGATGGCCACCACCGCCCCGACGCCGAGGATCTTGGCGAGCAGGATCCGGCCCGGCCCGACGGGCGCCGTGAGCTGCCGGCGCAGTGTTCCCGCCTCCTGCTCCGCCAGCAGATCCTGCATCTGGGTGAGGCCGGTGAACAGCAGGCCCATGACGATCATCCCCGGATACATCCATCCGAGGAAGTCGAAGCCGCCCGCGGCCTTGTCCTTCGCCTCCGTCCCCTCGTCCACCTCGATGAGCGGCGGGAAGAGCAGCGGTTTTGCCGACTTCACCCGTTCGTAGGCGGTGGTGAGCAGGGCGGCGATGCCGGCCGCATCGTTCCACCCTTCCCCCTCGAACAGCAGATCGAGCCGGGAGGCATCGTCGCCCAGGACCCTCGCCCCGGTGGAGAGATACAACGCGAGCACTTCGGCGCCCTGCTGCGCTACCAGCGGCATGATCCGCTGCGACGGGTTCTTCACGAGCTCCAGCTCCGCCCGGCCGCCGCCCAGCAGCGCCTCGGTGAACCCCTCCGGCACCACCAGCAGCGCCGACGCCTCCTCCTCGCGCAGCCGCCGCAGTCCTTCCTCCCGGTCGCCGACCTGCTTCACCTCGAGGTGCGCGCGCGCCTCGTCGTTCTGCGAGGCACCGGCCAGGAACCCGGACAGCGGCGTGTCATCCAGATCCAGCATCAGCAGGTGCATCACCGGATGACCGGCGCCGCCCGACGCGCCGCCGAAGGCCAGTGCGAGCATTCCACCGAGCGACACCGGGATCGCCAGGGCGAGAAGCACGCCCGCCGGCTGGGCCAGACGGCGGCGCAGGTCCTTGATCACCATGATCGGGATCGTCCCCATCAGTCGCGCAACTCCCTTCCGGTGAGCTTGAGGAACAGCGACTGAAGGCTCGGCTCCTGCACGCGCAGGTCCTCCACCTTGCTGCCGCTCCCGAACAGGTCGCGCACCAGTGTGGCGCACGCTTCGGGGTCGCGCGCCGCGAACGAGGCCTGCTTTTCGTCGGCGCCGAGCAGAGTCACGCCGTCGATCCGCTCCGCGATCCCGGACAGACGCGCGGGCGCCAGCTCACCGCGCAGCCGCACCACCGGCCCCTCGCCCACGAGCCGCCGCAGCTCATCGACGGTGCCCGCCGCGAGCAGGCGACCGTGGTCGATCACCGCGATCCGGTCGCAGATCTGCTCGGCCTCCTCGAGGTAGTGCGAGGTATACAGCACGGCACGGCCCGCTGCGGCCTGCGCGCGGACGACGTCGAGGATCCGCAGCCGCGCCTGCGGGTCGATCCCCACGGTGGGCTCGTCGAGCAGCAGCAGGTCGGGACTGTGCACCATCGCCACCGCGAGGTTGAGACGCCGCTTCAGCCCTCCCGAGAGCCGGCTCACGCGATCGCGCGACCGGTCGTCGAGCCCCACCTGCCTGAGGGCGTTGTCGCACGCATCCGACAGCGCCGCTCCGGCGACGCCGTAGATCTCCCCCCAGAACCTGATGTTCTCACGGACGGAGAGCTCCTCGTAGAGGGCGATGTCCTGGGGCACCACCCCGAGCCGCGCCCGGGACCGACCTGTTGCGTCGGAGGCCTCCTTCCCGAACAGCAGCACCGAGCCCGCCTCGGGAGACAGCAGACCGGCGATCATCGAGATGGTGGTCGTCTTGCCCGCGCCGTTCGGCCCGAGCAGGCCGAATATCTCCCCGCGGCTGACCGTGAAGCTGATGCCGTCCACCGCCCGCGTGGTTCCGTAGGAATACCGGACATCGGTGACGGCGAGCGCAGGGTTCCCGCCCTCTTCCCGCCTCATCCGCGTGTCCTCCTCCCGAGCAGCAGGGCCACGGGTATCGTATCGAGCAGACCGGCCACCTCGAGGCTGAGCCGGCCGCGCGTGGCGACCGCCCGCCGGGTGGCGCCGCCGAGTGTATCAACCCAGCCCGGAGGGGCGCCACGAGGAAGATCCAGATTCGTGCCCGCCCAGGCCTCCCGGCCGAGGGGGAATCCGCTGCGGCCGGCCAGCCCCATGACCCGCAGCGGGGCCACCACCAGAGCCCAGTCCGGGCCCAGGGACCTCGCGAAGCAGCACAGGTGCCCGGCGCGCGGGCCGACGGTCCGGATCGGCACGTACCGTCCCCGGTCGAACAGATTGGGGCGGGCCCGTCTCGCGGCGAGGCTCTTCCAGGTGACGAACATCTTGATCCGTCCGTCGGGCCATGCGTCGAGCAGCGACGCCGCCAGCGAGGGGCCGGCGGCGCCGTCCGCCGCGCGCAGGCGATCGAGGATACGGCGCCGCCTCTCGAAATCGACGGGACGGCGGTTGTCGGGGTCGACGAGACGCTGGTCCCACAGCTCCGCCCCCTGGTACAGATCGGGCACGCCGGGAGCGGTGTTGCGCAGGATCACCTGCGCCAGCCCGTTCACCGCGCCGGCCGGGCCGATCCGTGCCCTCAGCTCGTCGAAGCTCCTCCTGAAGCCGGCATACGGCGGGTCGTCCAGGATCCGGTCCACGAACCGGACCAGGGCCTCCTCGTGCTCGGTGTCGGTGGAGATCCAGCTCGTGTAACGCTTCGCCTCTCGGGCCGCTTTCACCAGGTATTGCCGGAGCCGCTCGCGATAACCGGGAAGACCGCGCCCATCCACAGGCCAGGAACCGATGAGCGTCTGGTAGATGAAGAGCTCCTCGTCCTCGCGGGGAACGTGCGTGCCTTCCACCTTCGTCGCCGCACGCCGGTTGATCCGCCGCCATGTCTCCACGTGCCGATCCCATTCATCCGCGATCTCGGAGAGCACGCTGATCCGCGCGCGCATGTCCTCGCCCCGCTTGGTGTCATGCGTGCCGGTGGCGCTGAGCGCCCGTGGAGTCCTGCGCAGACGGCCCTTCATCTCCCGATGAAAGGAGGCGACCGGCAGTGCGCCGCCCGAGGGATTCCCGCCCACCTCGTTGAGGGAGAGCAGCCCGGGCCAGGCGTACAGCGCGGTGTCCTCGACCCCTTTCGCCATGATCGGTCCGGTGAACTGCTGCCACCGGCTGACGAACTCCCGGCGGGCGCGCTCGCGGGCGGGCGACCGCCGCGCCCTTCGCGGGGGCACCAGCGTCTCCCGAAGCAGCGCCCACGCGGCGGATCCGAGGTCCGGCCCCCTGCGGCGCGCGCGGCGCAATGCGCTCCGGATGATCCGCGCGTCCTCCGGCGATGGCGGGCCCGCGGCCGTGTACGTGCGGTAGACCGGCAGCGCGGCCGTCAGCTCGATGATCGCCGCGCTGAGAGCACCCGACGAGATCCCGGCGGAGCGGGCGGGATCGAGCGCGCGCAGCCACGAGGCCATGTCACGCATCTCGCCGATGAAATGCCGGCGCGCGATGCGGACCTTGCAGTCGTGCGCGATCTTCTCGAACGTGACCGCGGGGCCGAGAGCCCGCGCGGCCCGATCCCTCAGCCGGCGCACGCCGGCCGGGTCGACCTGCAGCCGGGTCACATGGTCGAGAAAGTCGTAGCCGGTGGTTCCCTCCGAGGGCCAGCCCGGAGGAAGGATCTCGCCGGCATCGAGGATCTTCTCCACCAGGAGCCACACACCCGGCCCGAGACGACGGCGCAGACGTCGCAGATAGCCGGCCGGGTCGGCGAGACCATCGATGTGATCGATGCGGACGCCCGACACATCTTTGCTCGAGACCAGCCGCAGCAGCAAGGCGTGTCTTGCCGCGAAGACCGCGGGCTTCTCGATCCTCAGACAGACCAGGTCGGTGATGTTGAAGAATCGCCTGTAGTTGATCTCCGAGGCGGCGCGGTGCCAGTGTACGAGCCGGTAGTTCTGCCGCCCGATCAGGTCATCGAGACGGTCACCGGCATGCCGCCGGATGACGACCGACAGGGCGGCACGCGCCGAGGCATCGGTGCGGCTCATCCGCCACAGGAGCCGCTTCAGGCGGGATACGTCCGCACCGGGGCGGCGGGCGGTCGCGGCGATCCGCTCCAACAGCGTCCGGACACGGCCATTGGAGCACACCTTCGCCACGGTGTCGTAGGTGGCCGGATCGACGGGGAACACGCGCTCGTGGTACCGGATCGCGAGCCCCGCCTCCTCCAATGCAAGCGTCAGCTCGCCGCTCTCCAGGATCGATTCGTACTCGCCGCCCAGCACGGGCAGCACCACCTTGCCCCCCTTCGATTCGAACGAACGCGACCAGTCGATGTCGAACCAGTCCGCGTATCTGGAACGGCGTCCGCTCTCCAGCAGGTCCGCCCACCAGGGATTCTCCGCGGTCGCCGACATGTGGTTCGGTACGACATCGAGGAGGAGCCTCATACCCCGGCGCCGAAGATCGCGCACCAGCGCCATAAACGCCGTCTCGTCCCCCAGCTCAGGGTTGATGCGCGACGGGTCGGTGACATCGTAGCCGTGGGCGCTTCCGGCGCGAGCCGCAACGATCGGGGAGCTGTACAGATCGGAGACACCCAGCGCGTCGAGGTACGGGATCAGCCCACGCGCACGCTCGAAGGGGAACCGGGCGTTGAGCTGGACCCGGTAGGTGGCTCGTGGGGCGCGGTCGACCTTCGTCGTGACCTCCTGTGTGGATCAGCCGACGCGGATGGAGAGCCTTCCCCCGAGCGCGGCGAACCGCTCGACCCAGGCACGCGCCTCCGCGTCCGTTCGGGCACGCATCTGCGGGTAGATCCTCTGGAGCATCTCGTAGTAGAGGTTCTGGACACCCCAGAGGTTCGCCTTCAGCGAGGCCGACGCTCCGAGCGCCGTCAGATCGTCGAGGCTTCCCAGCAGGCCGAGGTCCTCCGGATTCGCGGCGAGCCGCTTCATCACCCTTTCGAGCGCCTCTCCGAGCGCGAAGCCGATTCCTGCGGTGTCCACCGACACCCCCTCGCGGAGACACAACGCGAGTGTCTCGCGGATCCTCTCGATGTCGGGCTCGGGCTGGGCGAGGAGACGACGCAGGGCGCTGTTGAGAACGAACCCCGCCGTCGTGTGCAGCGCCGCGGGCGCGGGCGCGCCGATGTCGGCGAGAAAGCGCAGCAGCGGCGCGTTCCTGTCGTAGATGTCGCGGAACCGTCTCTCGGCGTCCTCCAGGGTCGAGCTGAGGATGATCGAGAGAACGCGCCTCTGCTCGTCGCGGAACAGCGTTCTCAGGGATGCGGTCGCGCCGTCGAAGTGCCTGTCGAGCAGGCGGATCGTATGCGGGTGGTCCCCCTTCTCGAACGCCTCCCTCGCCTCACGCACGAACTGTCCGTACGCCTGATCGCCGCGGAACCGCCGGCTGCCCGCCTGGATGTTGTGGTCCCCGAAATGAAGCACGCCATAGCTCAGCTCCGACGACTCGAGCGTGATCTCCGAAGTGACGGTGGCCCGCCCGGCCAGGAGCCTCGTCTTGCCCGCGTCGACACGCGTCTGATCGGTCCGTTCGACCCGGTAGCAGAAGATTCTGTCCTTCGCAGCGTAGCTCTCGAACAGCGAGCTGATGGCGTAGTGGGCCCCGACTTTCTCGAGGTCCACCATCGCCGGCCTGACGAACTTCTCGTAAATGAACGCGCCGTCGCCGTGCTGCGGGAGATTGCTCTTCGCGAGCGAGAGCTTTCCGAGGAACTCCGGCTCCGGATCGCAGTCGAGCGTCTCCCGGGCGAGCTGTATGGCCCGTGCCGGCGTACTGGATGACCTGGACGGTCTCGATCCCGGAGAGCTCGTCGAAGAACCAGCCGCAGCTCGTGTACATCAGCATGGCGTGCCGCTGGAGCTCCAGCAGCTTGAGAGCCAGGATTTCCTCGCCGTTGTCCAGCCCCTTCGCCGCATGCCGATCCCAGAAGCGCGCGCGGCTCGGCTGTGTCCGATCCAGGACGACGTCGATGTAATCGTCTCGCGCAGCCCAGGGGTCCTTCAGCAGGGACCGCGCGCGGTCCTCGTACCGTGGGGCCAGCGTGTCGCGAAGCCAGTCCAGCGCGTCGCGCAGAGGTGTCCTCCACGACTGGCTCCAGCCCGGGTTCATCCCCGAGCTGCAGCCGCAGTCGTGCCACCAGCGCTCCACTCCGTGGGCGCAGCTCCACGAGCTCTTCTCGAAGATCTCGGCCCGGTGGGTGGGTGGATTCCGGTCCAGGTGCTCGGCGTAGTTGGTGAGCCGCGCGAGCCCTTTCGCCTCGATGTGCTGCAGCGCGTAACCCAGAGCCATGTCGCCGTTGGAATGATGATGCCCGTACGTCTCCCCGTCGGTGGCGATCGAGACGAGCTGGGTGCCCGTGCGGTCATCCGAGAACCCGCTCATGAGCCGGTCGGCGAACAGCTCCCCGTTGTTGAGCAGCCTCTCGAACGCCACCGCCCGCGAGACCGGGCCGTCGTAGAAGAAGACGTCGATGCTGCGGCCCGATGGCAGTCGCACCTCGTAGGGTACGGTCGGATCGATGCGGCCACCGCTGACGTCACGCCACGCCCGCGCCCCGGCCCGGCGTACCCTGCGCGCCTGGTTGGGCGCGAGGATCGTGAACCGGATCCCCTGCTCGGCCAGGATGTCGAGGCTCTCGAGATCGGCCGCGGTCTCGGCGAGCCACATCCCCTCGGGCCTCCGGCCGAACCGGTGCTCGAAGTCGCGAATGCCCCAGGCGATCTGCGTCCAGCGATCGCGGCGGTTCGCGAGCGGCAGGATCATGTGGTTGTACACCTGCGCGACGGCGGAGCCATGGCCGGAGAATCGTCAGCCTGCTCTCACGATCCGCCGCCAGGATCGCCTCGTAGGTCCTCGGCGACCGCTCCTCCATCCACGAAAGCAGCGTGGGGCCGAAATTGAAGCTGATCCGGGAGTAGTTGTTGACGATGCTCTCGATCTGTCCGCCCGTCGGCGAGGATCCGCGAGACGCCGTTGGGCGCGTAGCACTCGGCGGTGATGCGCTCGTTCCAGTCATGATAGGGGTAGGCCGAGTCCTGCAGCTCTATCGCCTCCAGCCACGGGTTCTCCCGGGGAGGCTGATAGAAGTGACCGTGCACGCACAGGAACCGGCTCGTCGTCAAGACGCTCCTCCGGTGCTCGCCAGCAGCGCGAAGGACCAGGGCGCCAGCTCCACCGCGGCCGCATCGTCCGGCAGCGTCTCCGGCAGACCGCTGCCGGGGCCGCCCCATCTCTCGTCGGCGGAGGAGATCAGCACGCGCCGGCCTCGCCCGCCCGGAGGAAGCGCGGCCCGGCTCCGCTCGGGGCCCGGGTTCAGCAGCAGGATCGCCTCGTCCCCGCCGCCCGCGCGCCGGACACCCACCACGCCCCCCTCGTCCGCGCACACCTCGCCCCATGAAGCATGCGCGAGCGCGCCGACCGTCCGTCTCAGCCGGAACAGCTCGGCATACAGACGGCAGAGCGTCGCATGACGCCCCTCCTCTCTCAGCCCGTGGTCGAGACGCGATCGGGCGAACGTCTGCTCGTCCTGCGGGTCGGGCACCTCCTCGGACCAGCCGAAGGCCTCGAACTCCTCGCGGCGGCCCCGCCGGACCGCCTCGATCAGGGCCGGGTCGGTATGGCTGACGAAGTACTGAAATGGCGCGGTCTCGCCGTACTCCTCACCCATGAAGAGCAGCGGGACGCAGGGCGAAAGGACCACGGCTCCCGCGGCAAGCTTGAGCGCCTCGAAATCCACGAGCGTGCCCAGACGGTCGCCGTGCATCCGGTTGCCCACCTGATCGTGGTTCTGCGAGAACACCACCATGCGCGACGGCTCCACGTCGGCCGACGGGCTGCCGTGATGGCGTCTCCGGAACCGGGAGTAGTCCCACGACAGGACGAATCCCGAGGTGAGCGCCTTGCGAATCTGCCCGACCCGCCCGAAGTCCGCGTAGTAGCCGTTGCGCTCTCCCGTCAGCACCGCGTGCAGCGCGTGGTGGAAATCATCGTTCCACTGCGCATCGTGCCCGTACCCGCCGCGTTCGCGCGGCCGCACGACGCGCGGGTCGTTGAGATCGCTCTCCGAGATCACGTGGACGACGCGCCCGCGTGCCCGCGCGCTCTCATGGACCTCGTCGGCGAGCTGGGCGAGGAAAGGCCGCGCCGACATGTCGAAGATGCCGTGGATGGCGTCGAGCCGCAGGGCATCCACGTGCATCCCCGCGGTCCAGTAGAGCGCGTTGTCGATGAAGTAGCGGCGCACCTCGTCGCTCTCCGGACCGTCGAAGTTGATCGCCTCGCCCCACGGTGTCCTGAAACGCGAGGAGAAGTAGGGCCCGAACGAGGCCAGGACGTTCCCTTCGGGGCCGAGATGGTTGTAGACGACGTCGAGAACGACCGCGAGCCCGTGCCGGTGGCAGGCGTCGACCAGACGCTGCATCCCGGCAGGCCCGCCGTAGCTGTCCTGTGCCGCGAACGGGAAGACGCCGTCGTACCCCCAGTTGCGTCTGCCGGGAAACTGCGCGACGGGCATCAGCTCGATTGCCGTGATGCCGAGGGCCGCGAGACGCGGAAGGTGCGGGATCACCGCCTCGAACGTCCCCTCGCTCGTGAAGGTGCCCACGTGCAGCTCGTAGATGGCGTACCGTTCGAATCGGCAGGCCCTTCCACGCCGTGTCGGTCCAGGTAAACGAGCCGGTGTCCACGATCGCCGACGGACCGTGGACGCCATCGGGCTGGTGCCGCGAGGCGGGGTCGGGTCGATCCGGCCCTCCATCGAGGCGGTAGACGTAGCGGGCGGACGGAGACATCTTCTCCGCCACCCCTTCGTGATATCCACGCGGTCCCGGCTCCAGCGCGACGCTGCGGCGCGGCTCGCCGTCCGGGACGACCTCCACCTTGCCGGCGCGGGGCGCCCAGACGGAGAAGCGGCACCGGCCCTCGCCGAGCCACGTGGCCCCTTGAAGCGGACCGTTCACGCAGGCTCCTCTCTTGCCAGGAAGACCGCTCCGAGGGGAGGCAGCGTCAGGTTGAGCGAGCAGGGCCGCCCGTGGAACCCGATCGGCGTCGCATCGAGACCGCCGAGATTCCCCTGCCCGCTCCCGCCGAACTCCTTCGCGTCGCTGTTGAGCAGTTCGCGCCAGAACCCGTCCTGGGGGACGCCCAGCCTGAAGTTGTGCCGCGGCAGGGGCGTGAAGTTCAGGGCGACCACCACGGACTCGCGCTCATCGCCGGAGCGACGCAGGAAGCACAGGGTGCTCTGCGACGAATCGCTCGCATCGATCCACTCGAAGCCGGACGGGTCGCAGTCGAGCCGGTGGAGCGCCGGCATCCTCCGGTACAGGCTGTTGAGCTCTCCCACGAAATGGGACAGCCCCGCGTGCGGGCCGTTCTCGAGCAGGTGCCAGTCGAGCCCGGCGTCGTGGTTCCACTCCTTCCACTGCCCGATCTCGCCGCCCATGAAGAGGAGCTTCTTGGCGGGCTGGGCGTACATGTACGCCAGCAGGAGCCTCAGGTTCGCGAACTTCTGCCAGTCGTCACCCGGCATCTTCCCCAGAAGCGACCCCTTGCCATGCACCACCTCGTCGTGGGAGAGCGGAAGCGTGAAGTTCTCGTGAAACGCGTAGATCATCCTGAAGGTGAGGCTGTTGTGGTGATGTCTGCGGTGTATCGGATCCTTCGACATGTACTGGAGCGTGTCGTGCATCCAGCCCATGTCCCATTTCAGACCGAACCCCAGCCCGCCGAGATAGGTCGGGCGTGAGACGAGCGGCCATGCGGTCGACTCCTCGGCGATCGTCTGCACGTCGGGGAAGCTCTCGTAGATCGCCTCGTTCATGCGCCGCAGGAAGGCCAGCGCCTCGAGGTTCTCGCGACCGCCGTACTCGTTCGGGATCCACTCGCCGGCCTTGCGCGAGTAGTCGAGATAGAGCATCGAGGCCACGGCGTCCACCCGGAGACAGTCGGCGTGATAACGGTCGAGCCAGTTGAAGGCGCTGCTGATCAGGAAGCTCGGGATCTCCTTGCGCCCGTAGTTGAAGATGAAGCTGTTCCAGTCGGGATGGAACCCCTGACGCGCGTCGGAATGCTCGTACAGGTGCGTGCCGTCGAAGAAGCCGAGACCGTGCTCGTCGCTCGGGAAGTGCGACGGGACCCAGTCGAGGATCACCCCGATGCCCCGCTGATGCAGCGTGTCGATCAGATACATGAAGTCCTGCGGGCTTCCGTAACGGCTGGTGGGGGCGAAGTATCCGGTGCACTGGTACCCCCAGGAGCCGTAGAACGGATGCTCCATGATCGGCAGGAACTCCACGTGGGTGAAGCCGAGTCTCTCCACGTAGTCGGCCAGCAGGGGCGCCATCTCCCGGTAGGTGAGCGATCGGTTCCCTTCTTCCGGAACGCGGCGCCACGATCCGAGATGGACCTCGTAGATCGACATCGGCGCCTGCAGCGAGTTGCGCTCGCGCCGGGATCGCATCCATTCGCCGTCGCCCCAGTCGTAGTCGAGGTCCCAGACCACCGAGGCGGTCTTCGGCGGCGTCTCGGCCCGCGTGGCGAACGGGTCTGCCTTGTCCACGCGGTATCCGCCCACGCGTGAGTCGATGTGGTACTTGTAAAGCGTGCCGCGACCCACTCCCGGCAGGAATCCCTCCCAGATGCCCGAGCCGCCGCGGGCGGTCAGGGGATGGCTCTCCGGGTCCCAGGCGTTGAAGTCGCCCACGACGCTGACCCGCTCGGCGTTGGGCGCCCAGACGGCGAACCACGCGCCGGCCTTGCCGTCGCGCCTGCCCATGTGCGAGCCGAGCTTGTCGTACAGCCGGAAGTGAGACCCCTCGTTGAACAGATACAGATCGTCGTCGGAGATGAGGCCGACGTCGCGTGTCGTAGCCTTCGTCATGAGTCGGCTCCTTTCTTCCTGGATCGCGCCAGCGCGCCCAGCAGGGCGGCGACGCTGCGCATGGTTGTGATTTCGGCTCGACCGTGTGCGGCACGGCGCTTCCAGTTGGGGCGCTCGACCGTCGTGCCCGGCGTGTTCTGCGGGGCGCGCTCGAGCCAGAGATCCTCGAGATTGACCATCACGAACCGCGCGGGGCTCTTCCCGAGAAAAGCCAGCACGGCTTTCAGGACCTCCTGGGGCCGCGCCCGCCCGCCTCGCAGCAGACCGGCCCGGCGCAGATAGGTTATCAGAGATGACCTCAGCTTCTCACGCCGCCGCCGCTCGACGCCTGCGGCCTCCTCGTCGAGCAGCCCCAGCGAAACCCGGTCGGCGATGTCGAGGCCCTCCCAGAAGCCGGCGAACGTCGGCATGTCATGCGTGTTGAGCCCGGCCACCGACGCCTCCGGCGCCTGCGCGAGCGCACGGCGTGAATCCTCGCCCACCTCGAACTGGAGCACGTACATCCGCTGGATGCGGTGCCGGTCCATCGCCGGCCTCACCTCGGGGGGCACCGTGCCGAGATCCTCGCCGACGACCATCGCGCGGCTGCGGTGCGACTCCAGGCACAGGATCGCGTAGAACTCCTCCGGGCGGTATCGCACGTAGACTCCCTCGGTGGCGCTCATGCCGTGAGGGACCCAGTACAGCCGGTGCAGCCCCATCACGTGATCGATGCGCAGCAGGCCGGCCCGGCGCAGATGATGCCTGAGGCAATCGATCCAGTACCCGTACCCCTGCTCCCGTATCCGCTCCGGGTGCAGGGGCGGGAACCCCCAGTCCTGGCCGCGCGTGAAGAAGTCGTCGGGCGGGGCGCCGCCGCTGACTCCGGCGGCGAAGCACTCGCCCCATCGCCAGACGTCGTATCCGTCCGGGTGCACGCCGAGAGGCAGGTCCAGGTAGAGTCCCAGAGCGCCGCGGCGCGCCGCGCGCGCCGCGTTGCCCATCTGCTGGTGCGCCCGCCACTGGACGTAGGTGTGATACCGGGCCGTCGCCGGGTCGTAGTCGCCGCTCCTCAGCCGGCCGTTCCTGAGCCGCTCGGGCCAGCCGTGCCACGAGGTCCGCCGGCGCTCGCCGACCGCGCGAAAACGGGCATAATCGAGCAGAGCGGGCGTGGACGCCACGAATTCGTCGTAGTCCCGCCGGTCGCGACCGGGCCGCTCGAAGAAGCAGCGTGACATCTCCTCGAGCAATTCACGCCGGATCCGCATCGTCGCCCGGTAGTCGATCAGATCGGCCCGTCTCAGGTCCTTCTGTCGCGCGCGCCGCGCGGCGGAGGCCGTCAGTCCCGCGACGCGGCGGCAGCGCTTCGATTCGGGGATTCGCGCCGGATCGAGATAGAGCTCGTTCCAGAACAGGCGTGACACGGGTGCGTACGGGCTCGGGCTGAGCGGCTCGTCGAGGAACGACGCCAGCAGCGGCAGGGTCCCCACGGCGCTGCCCCCGGCGCGCTTGACCCATCGCATCAGTCGTGCGAGATCGGGAGAAGGTCCCCTCCGTCGCCGTCGCCGGCGCCGGTCCGCAGGGCGTACAGCGGCAGGAACACGCCCCACGTCTTCCCCGGACGCCCCTCCTCGGGCAGCCATGCGCCCTCGGGCGCGGAGATCACCAGTGCCTCGGAACGCCGCCCGGCCGACTGCACGCGCAGCCTGTGGTAGCCGTACGGCAGCCGTCCGGGAAGATCGATGAATCCCGCCCCGTGACGCTGTCCGTCCACCGTGGCCGCGGCCTCCGGCCGATCCGCGGAGAGATCCACCACCCAGCGGCGGACGTCACCGTCCTCGAGGTCCAGCCGCACGCGCGTCGGCGCCTGGAAGTCCGCTATCGGCAGACGGATTTCGACGCGCAGTGCCTTTCCGCCGAACGTGACGAGCACCGGGGCGATCGGCCGGCTCCACCCGGCCCGGCGCCGCTCGCGCAGCGCGCCGGGCACGTCCGACGGGGATTGCACGGCCGCGCCGAGCGCCCGGGCGGCCGCGAGCAGCGTCTCCGGGGGGGGATGCACGAGCCGGCCGGTCAGGCCGTCGTGATGGGACAGGTGCAGCCCGCAGAGCCGGGCGAGCTCATGGAGCTGGCTCAGGCGGGTCTCGCTCCAGCCGCCCCCGCTCACGTTCCCAACAACCGCAGTATCCCGCGCAGCGGGAGCCACAGCCAGCCGGGCCGGCTGTTGAGCTCGTAGGAGACTTCGTAGACCGCCTTCTCCAGCAGGTAGGCTTCGAGCAGCGTCCCGAGCTCGACGCGATCCGACGGCAGGAAGCCGCCGGGCGCCGCGTGCTCCCGATAGCTTCTCAGGAACTCGCCGGAAACCCAGCCGATCCAGACGGCGGCCCACTGCTCGAGCAGCGCCGCGGTCTCGGGGCCGAGGTGCCCCCGTTCACCTCGTCGACCATCGCGGTGCGTCCGGCGTAGTCGAGCGAGCGCAGCATCCCGGCCACGTCACGCAGCGGTGACCGCTTGATCCGGCGGGCGCTGAGCGTCCGGGCCGGCTCTCCCTCGAAGTCGAGGATGATGAAGTCCTTGCCCGTGTAGAGGACCTGCCCGAGATGATAGTCGCCGTGGATGCGCGTCCGCAGCGCGGTTATCTTGCGGCCGCGCAGCTGCTGGAAGATACCGTCGATCCTGTCGGCGCTGTCCAGGACCGCCCGCGCGTCCACCAGCGTCCCCGCGTCCAGCGCGGGAAGCCGTCGCCGCAACAGGTCCAGGACTCGCTCCGCCTCGTTTCGCATGAGCTGGTAGAGTGAGCGCTGGTACAGCGGAGTGAACGGCTCGGGGGCGAAGGCCGGGTCCGTGGCGTCGGAGGCCAGCGCGCCGTGCAGCTCGGCCGTACGTCTCCCCAGCAGACGCGCCGCCTCGAGGGCGTATCCGATCACCTCGTGCGCCTGCTCGGGCATCTCGGCCTCCGAGATTCCGACCGGAGACCGGGATTCCGGCGCGATCTCCTTCGGGTCCGTTCCCATCGAGGCCACACGCTCGAAGTATCGTTTGAGGAGATCCAGCGTGAACCTCCAGGCATCTCCCTCGTTTCTGACAAACCCCTGCAGGATCCCGATCGTCATGGATTCCTCGTGGGGGCGCAGATACTCGATGGCCCCCGCGACGGGAGGGAGATGGGAGAACGAGGTGCGTTCCGTGAGGAAGGACCCGACCTCGAGGTCCGGGTTGAGGCCGACATCCACGCGGCGGAAGAGCTTCAGCATGAGACGATCGCCGTAGAGGATCGAGCTGTTGCTCTGCTCCGCCTTGATCGGGGTGGCCGGCAGCACATCCTCCTCCGGGCCGCGGAGCTTTCGGAACGCGCGTGTGTGTTTCGCGGCGAGCTCGCCCCGCACCCCCCGGATCCGCCGCCTCCTCGCAATCGCGTCCAGCAGTGCGTCGCAGAACCGGCTCTCCAGCAGCGCGTTGTACAGCACGCCGTCGCCCGACATGGTGGACAGCCGCGCCAGCGCCTCTCCGGGCGACGACTCCAGGATCTGGCGCGCGTGGTCCCCCTGTGCGAACGCCAGAGGGAGCATGTACGCCTCGGGATCCCCCTCGGTGTACTCGACCCTCACGAGGGTGATCACGGCGCCCGCGATCTCTCCCCTGAGACCGGCGGTGTCGAGGATGTCGACCGAGTGGATCCTGCGTGCCTTGCCGGCGAACCAGCGTTTCGTCCTCATGTGCCGCGGCAGGACCGCCTTCAGCGTCTCGAGATGGTCGCGGCCGAAGATCGACGTCCACTCCCCTGCCACCGCCAGGGCGGGGGGCAGCCCCGCCTCCTCGGATCGGGCTCCCCCGTCGTCGTCGAGGCGCTCGAGCGAGAACCAGTAGAAGGCGTGCGATCCCAGCGTGAGCAGGTACGGCAGCTCTCCGATCGGGGGGAAACGGGTCTCGCCGAACATCTCCACCGGCGTCATCCCGCGCCATTCCGCCATGTCGAGCTCCACGTACTGCGCGTATCGGGACAGGTTGGCCACGACCAGGATCGCTTCCTCCTCGTGGCGCCGGATGAACGCCAGAACCTTGTGGTTCTCGGGATAGAGAAACTCGAGAGTGCCGCGCCCGAAGGCCCTCGTGCGCTTTCGCAGGGCGATGAGCCGTCGCATCCACCACAGCAGCGAGCTGGGATTGTTCTGCTGCGCCTCCACGTTGACCGACTGGTGATGGAAGTCCGGCTCGATGATGACCGGCAGGTACAGTCGCTGCGCGCTCGCGCGGGAGAACCCGGCGTTGCGGTCGGAAGTCCACTGCATCGGGGTGCGCACGCCGTTTCGGTCGCCGAGATAGATGTTGTCTCCCATCCCCAGCTCGTCGCCGTAGTAGATCACCGGCGTGCCGGGCAGCGAGCAGAGCAGCCCGTTCATCAGCTCGATCCGGCGGCGGTTGTTCTCCAGCAGCGGGGCGAGCCGGCGGCGGATGCCCAGGTTGATGCGCGCGCGCGGGTCGTTCGCGTACACGCGGTACATGTAGTCCCGCTCCTCGTCGGTCACCATCTCGAGCGTCAGCTCGTCGTGATTGCGCAGGAACACGGCCCACTGGCAGTTCGACGGAATGGCCGGCGTCTGCGACAGGATGTCGATCATCGGGTACCGGTCCTCCATCCGGATGGCCATGAACATCCGGGGCATGACCGGGAAGTGGAACGCCATGTGGCACTCGTCCCCTTCGCCGAAGTAGGCCACCGCATCCTCGGGCCACTGGTTCGCCTCCGCGAGGAGCATCCGATCGCGGTACTTCTCGTCCACGTGGCGGCGGAGGTCCTTCAGCGCCTGATGCGTCTCGGGCAGGTTCTCGCAGTTGGTCCCCTCCCGCTCGAAGAGGTACGGCACGGCGTCGAGCCTCAGCCCGTCCACTCCCATGTCGAGCCAGAAGTCCATCGCCTGGTACACCTCCTTCACCACCTCCGGATTCTCGTAGTTCAGGTCGGGCTGATGGTGATAGAACCTGTGCCAGTAGTAGGCTCCCGCCTCCGAGTCCCAGGTCCAGTTGGACGCCTCGAAGTCCTTGAAGATGATCCGCGTCTCCTGGTAACGGTCGGGCGTGTCGCTCCAGACGTAGAAGTCACGCCAGGAGGAACCGCGCGGGGAGCGACGCGCGCGCTGGAACCAGGGGTGCTGATCGGAGGTGTGATTCAGCACCAGCTCGATCACCACCTTCAGACCGCGGCGATGCGCCTCGCGAAGGAAGTGCCTGAAATCGGACAGCGAGCCGTAGTCCGGGTGGACCGCCGTGTAGTCGGCGATGTCATACCCGTCGTCCTTCAGCGGCGACGGATAGAACGGGAGGATCCAGATCGCGTTCACCCCGAGGTCCCGCAGATAGTCCAGCCGTGACGCCAGACCGCGGAAGTCCCCGATGCCGTCTCCGTCCGAGTCGGCGAATGCGCGCACGTGGACCTGGTAGATGATGGCGTCCTTGTACCACAGCGGGTCGCCGGGTGACACCTTCATGGGCTCCACCCGGCTGCGGGGCGTGCCCGAACGTGTTCTTCTCAAAGGTAGTAGTCGAAGTCCCGTTCGGTGCGCAGCCGCCGGCGCACGCGGAAGATGTGGGCCGGAATCACGTGCGGGTTGAGCTCCACGTAGTTCCTCGGTCCGTTCCAGATGTACCGGGCTTCTCCCAGCAGGTCGTGGACCTGGAAGGGCTGGTCCGGGTCGATACCCATCTCCCCGAGCGGCAGGTCGAGGAAGCCGGACTGCGTGTGATGGGGGTCGAGATTCACCACGGTGACGATGATGTTGGACAGGTCGTCGGTCGTCTTGCAGCAGGCCACGAGCTGATCGTTCGTGACCGGCAGGAACACCAGGCTCGAATCCGAGTGCAGGGCGGGGTTGTCGCGACGGATGCGGTTCACCCGGCCGATGATCGGCGCGAGGCTGTCGGGCCTGTCGATCTCCCAGTGCCTTATCTGGTACTTCTCCGAATCGAGATACTCCTCGCGCCCCTGGGCCAGCGGACGATTGTCGCACAGCTCGAAGCCGGGCCCGTAGATCCCGTAGGTCGCGCCCAGGGTGGCGGCAAGCACGAACCGGGTCGCGAACGCGGGGCGCCCGCCTGCCTGGAGGTATTCGGTGAGAATGTCGGGTGTGTTGGGCCACAGGCTCGGGCGGAAGAAGTCCTTCACCTCGGATCGGGTCAGCTCGGTGAAATACTCGCGCAGCTCCCACGCGGTGTTGCGCCAGGCGAAGTAGGTGTACGACTGGGTGAAGCCGAGCTTGGCCAGCCGGTACATCACTTTCGGCCGTGTGAACGCCTCGGAAAGGAAGATCGTCTCCGGGTGCTTCTCCCGGATGCTGCCGATGAGCCATTCCCAGAACGCGTACGGCTTGGTGTGCGGATTGTCGACCCGGAAGATCCGCACGCCCTGATCGATCCAGTACTCCACGACGGAACGAAGCTCCTCCCACAGGCCGCGCCAGTCGGGCCCCTCGAAGTTGAGCGGGTAGATGTCCTCGTACTTCTTCGGGGGGTTCTCCGCGTACTGGATGGAACCGTCCGGTCGGTGGAGGAACCACTCGGGGTGGCTCCTGACATAGGGATGGTCGGGGGAGCACTGGAAGGCGATGTCCAGGGCCACCTCGATACCGTGCTCCTTCGCGCGGGCCACCAGGCTCCTGAAGTCCTCAAGGGTGCCGAGCGCGGGGTGGATCGCCTTGTGGCCCCCCTCCGCCGAGCCGATCGCCCAGGGGCTTCCGACCTCGTCCGCCGAGGCGCCGGGGGTGTTGTTCTTCCCTTTGCGGAACGAGACGCCGATCGGGTGGATGGGGGGCAGATACAGGACGTCGAACCCCATCGCGGCCACATAGGCGAGCCTCTTCTCGCAGTCCTTGAACGTGCCGTGCCGCCCCGGCACAGTGGTCGCCGAACGGGGGAACATCTCGTACCAGGCGCCGAAACGCGCCCGCTCCCGATCCACCGTCACCTTGAGCGCGCGCGGATAGGTGCACGAGACGGTCCGGTCGGGGTACCGGTCCACGAGCAGGGACAGCGCCTCGTCGAACGCGTGAGGCCGGGCCGGGCCGCGCTTCACCCGCTGGGCCCACTTCCTCAAGGTGGCGGCGTCGGTGTCGGCCGCCCTCGCGGCAGCAGCGGCAATCAGCTCCGCACCGATCGCCAGCTCGACGCCCACCTCCTGCCCCGCATCGACTCTCTTCGCCAGATCGTGCTGCCAGGTCCGGAACCGGTCGACCCACGCTTCGATCGTGTACTCATACGGCTGCAGCCGCTCGGGCACGAAACCGGACGTCCAGCGGTCGTTCACCAGCGCCCGCATCGGTGCTTCGTTCCAGCCTGCCTCCTTCGAGCCTCCCTGAACCGCGGGACGCCACCGCAGAACGGCGGCCAGCAGATCATGGCCGTCGGCGTGGATGTCGGCGGTGACCTCGAGCCGCTCGCCGACGGTGCACTTGGCCGGAAACCGCCCCGCATCGACCTCGGGCCTCACCCGCTCGATCACCACGCGTGACGGAGGCGGGGCGTCGGCGCGAGGGGTCCTTCTCGCGACGGCGGCCTTCTTCGGGCTGACAGGTGCGCGCTTGTGTGCGGGCAGCGACAACCTCCTTGGGGAACAGGGGATACACGGGGAACGCAGGCGAGACAAATTCCCCTTTGATGACAATGACTTACGAATAATAGCCGAAACGGCTGGAAATGTAAAGCCGGGGCGGAGAGCCGATCAGGCGGTGGGAAGGGGCCGTGGCGGGTGATATTCCTGCAGCGACTTGACGGTCAGGGCCTCCTCCTTGAGGGCCCGGATCCCGGCCACGGCGGCGGATGCGGCCGACAGGGTCGTGATACAGGGGACCCCGTGCTGGGTCGCCGACTTGCGGATCGAATGCTCATCCGAATAGGAGCCCCGCCCGAGGGGCGTGTTGATGATCATCGCCACGGCGCCGTTCTTGATGTGATCCACGATGTTGGGGCGGCCCTCGGCGACCTTCGCCACCGTCTCCACGCGGACGCCGCGCGCCGTGAGGTGTGACGCCGTTCCGCGTGTCGCGATGAGCCGGAATCCCAGATTCTGCAGATCCCGCGCGATCGGGACGATCGTCTCCTTGTCGAAGTCGTTAACGCTGACGAACGCCGTGCCCGAGACGGGCAGCGGGCAGCCGCTGCCGCTCTGCGCCTTGGCGAAGGCGTGACCGAATGTCGCCGCGATCCCCATCACCTCGCCCGTCGACCGCATCTCCGGCCCGAGGACCGGGTCCTCCCCGGGAAACTTGATGAAGGGCAGGACCGCCTCCTTCACGAACCATCCCGAGAGCGGCCGCTCCTCGGTGAAGCCGAGCTCCTCGAGCGTCCTGCCCGCCATCACCTTGGCCGCCAGCCGTGCGAGAGGCACCCCTATCGACTTGGACACGAACGGGACCGTGCGGGACGCGCGCGGGTTGACCTCGAGGACGTAGATCCGCTCGTCCTTGATCGCGAACTGGACGTTCATCAGCCCCTTCACCCCGAGCGCCATGCCGAGCTGCATGGTTATCTGCCTGATACGCTCCAGGTTCTCCTGCGAGATCTTGTAGGCGGGCAGCACGCAGGCCGAATCACCCGAGTGGATCCCCGCCTCCTCGATGTGCTGCATGATCCCGCCGATGACGATCCGCTCGCCGTCCCCGATGGCGTCGACGTCGAACTCGAACGCGTCCTCGAGGAACCGGTCCACCAGGATCGGATGGTCGGGCGAGGCCTCGACCGCCCGTCGCATGTAATCGACGAGCGAGTCCTTGTCGTACGCGATGACCATGGCCCGGCCGCCCAGGACATACGAGGGGCGAAGAAGCACCGGGTAGCCGATCCGGTCCGCCTCTTCGAGCGCCTCCTCCAGGCTCACGGCGGTGCCCGACTCCGGCTGGGTGACCTCCAGACGCCGGAGCAGATCGCCGAACCGCTTGCGGTCCTCCGCCAGGTCGATCGAATCGGGGGACGTGCCGAGGATCTTCACGCCGGCCGCCTGCAGGGACAGCGCCAGGTTGAGCGGGGTCTGGCCGCCGAACTGGACGATCACCCCATCGGGCCGCTCGCGCTCCACGATGTTCATCACGTCCTCGAACGTCAGCGGCTCGAAGTAGAGCCGCGACGAGGTGTCATAATCGGTCGACACCGTCTCGGGGTTGCAGTTGACCATGATCGTCTCGTACCCCTCCTCGCGCAGCGCGAACGAGGCATGACAGCAGCAGTAGTCGAACTCGATCCCCTGGCCGATCCGGTTCGGTCCGCCGCCGAGGATCATGATCTTGGGCTGGTCGGTCGGATCGGCCTCGCACTCGTCCTCGTAGGTCGAATACAGATAGGGCGTGTGCGCCTCGAACTCGGCACCGCAGGTGTCGACGCGCTTGTAGACGGGCCGGATCTCCAGCCGCGCGCGCTCCGCCCGCACCGCCGCCGCATCGGAGCGCAGCAGGTAGGCGAGCTGGCGATCGGAGAACCCCCATCGCTTGGCGCGCTTCAGCAGCTCGGCGGGGATGGTCGACAGATCGAACGCGCGGAGCTGCCCTTCCAGCGTCACGAGTTGCTCGATATTCTTGATGAACCAGTGGTCGATCGACGTCATCTCCGCGACCGAGTCGATCGACCAGCCGGCCTGGAGCGCGTACCGGATGTAGAATATCCGCTCCCAGTTGGGCATGGTGAGCCGCTCGCGCAGCCGCTCGGGGTCGATCTTTCCCGCCCCGTCGGCGCCGAGACCGTGACGCCCGATCTCCAGCGACCGGATCGCCTTCTGCAGCGCCTCCTTGAAGGTGCGCCCGATGGCCATGGCCTCTCCCACCGACTTCATCTGGACACCGAGCGTGGCATCGGCGTGCGGGAACTTCTCGAAGGCCCACCGGGGGATCTTGACCACCACGTAGTCGATCGTGGGCTCGAACGAGGAGGGCGTCTCGCGGGTGATGTCGTTGGGGATCTCGTCCAGCGTGTATCCGACGGCGAGCTTTGCGGCGATCTTGGCGATCGGGAATCCCGTGGCCTTCGAGGCGAGCGCCGAGGAGCGGGAGACGCGGGGGTTCATCTCGATGACGACCATCCTCCCCGACCGCGGCTCGATCGCGAACTGCACGTTCGACCCGCCCGTCTCCACGCCGACCGCCCTCATGATCCGCTTGGCCGCGTCCCGCATGACCTGGTATTCCTTGTCGGTGAGGGTCTGGGCGGGAGCGACCGTGATCGAATCGCCCGTGTGGACGCCCATCGGGTCGAAGTTCTCGATCGAGCAGATGATCACGACGTTGTCCTTCAGGTCGCGCATCACCTCCAGCTCGTACTCCTTCCAGCCGAGAACCGACTCCTCGACGAGGACCTGCCGTATCGGCGACAGATCGAGCCCGCGTCCGACGATCTCGCGGAACTCCTCGATGTTGTAGGCGATACCGCCGCCGGTGCCTCCCAGAGTGAAGGAGGGGCGGATGATGGCCGGGAAGCCCAGGGTGCCCGCGATCTCCTCCGCCACGGACAGGGAGTCGGCCAGGCCCGAGCGGGGTACGTCGAGACCGATCTTCCCCATCATCTTCTTGAAGAGGAGCCGGTCCTCGCACAGCTGGATCGAGGGGACCTTGGCGCCGATCAGCTCCACGCCGAACGCGTCGAGGACCCCTTCCTCGCCGAGCCGGACCGCGAGGTTGAGGGCGGTCTGGCCGCCCACGGTGGGCAGAATCGCGTCGGGCCTCTCCCGCTCGATCACCCGGGTGAGGATCTCCGGCGTGAGGGGCTCGATATAGGTCCGATCCGCCAGGTCCGGATCGGTCATGATCGTCGCCGGGTTGGAGTTGATCAGGATGACTTCGTAGCCATCCTCGCGAAGCGACTTGCAGGCCTGCGTGCCCGAGTAATCGAACTCGCACGCCTGCCCGATGACGATCGGGCCGGACCCGATGATCAGGATTCTCCGGAGATCATCTCGTCGGGGCAACGGACAGGCTCCCTCGCCGGAGGCTACTTCTTCTTGCCCCCACGGGGCGACTTGCCCTTCGGCTTGGCAGTGGCGGAGCGTTTCTTTCCGCCGGCGGCTTTTTTCTTCGACCGGGTGGGGGCCTCTTCCGCTGCGGCCTCGACCTCGGGCGCCCCGGCGTCGGCCTCCTCCGGAGCCTCTTCGGTGGCGGCCTTCCTGGCGGATCGCCCGCCACGCAGTCGCGCGGCCAGCCCCTTCTTCTTCACTTCCTCGTGCTTCTTGAAGACGGGCTCGGACCCGATGAGCTCGACAATCGCCATCTCGGCGCCGTCGCCCTGCCGCGGCCCGAGCTTCAGGATCCGCATGTAGCCACCGTTGCGCTCCTGGAAGCGCGGCGAGAGGGTGTCGAACAGCTTCTTCGCCACGTCCTTGTCGTTGATGTGGCGCGCAACGAGCCTCCGGGCGTGCAGGTCGTCACGTTTCGACCTGGTGATCAGCTTCTCGGCGAAAGGACGCAGCTCCTTGGCCTTCATCAGGGTGGTCCTGATGCGCTCACGCTCGAAGAGGGCCGTGGAAAGCGCCCTCAGGGTCGCCAGCCGGTGCGTGTGCGTCCGGCCCAGCTTGCGATACGCCCTGTTGTGGTACATCGGTCATCTCTCCTTACGACTGTGGGGTCGCCGTCTGCAGCCGCCGCTTCTCGTCGACCTTCATGCCGAGAGACAGACCCATGCTCGCGAGAATCTCCTTGATCTCGTTGAGCGACTTGCGGCCGAAATTCTTCGTCTTGAGCATCTCGGCCTCGGTCTTCTGGACGAGCTCGCCGATGGTGCGGATGTTCGCGTTCTTGAGACAGTTGTACGAGCGGACCGACAGCTCCAGCTCGTCCACGCTGCGCGAGAGGTTCTCGTTGAGGCGTTCCTCCTCCCGGTCCATCTCGTCCTCGGCGTTGACCGGCCCCTCCTCGAAGTTGAGGAAGATGCTCAGGTGGTCCTTGATCAGCTTGGAGGCGAGCGCCACCGCGTCCTGGGGCAGGACGCTCCCGTCCGTCCAGACCTCGATGGTGAGCTTCTCGTAGTCGGTCGTCTGTCCGAGACGGGCGTCCTCCACGGTGAAGTTCACTTTGCGCACCGGCGAGTGCACCGAGTCGATCGGTATGTAGCCGATGTCGAGGTCCTGATCGAAGTTCCGGTCGGCGGAGACATAGCCGCGTCCCTGCTTGACCCGCATCTCCATGTGGAGCTTCCCCTCGTCGCTGAGGGTCGCGATGTGCAGGTCCGGGTCGAGGATCTCGACGTTCGAGGACGCGACGATGTCCGAGGCGCGAATCTCCTTCGGTCCGTCGGCCTTGATCGTGATGGTCTCGGGATGGTCCACATTGAGCTTGATCGGTATCTGCTTGAGGTTGAGGATGATATCGGTCGTGTCCTCGGTCACGCCGGGAAGAGACGAGAACTCGTGAAGCACGCCGTCTATCTTGATGGCGGTCACGGCCGCCCCCTCGATCGACGACAGCAGCACGCGCCTCATGGCGTTGCCGATGGTCGTTCCGAAGCCCCTCTCGAAGGGCTGGGCATAGAACAGCCCATAAGTCGGGCTGAGAGTCTCAATGTTGCATTCGAGCCTTTTGGGCCTCTGAAAGCCTTTCCAGAGCATCGGGTCACTCCTTACCGTTCCGCCTACTTGGAATAGAGTTCGACGATCAACTGCTCCTGAATCGGGAGCGTGATGTCCTCGCGTGCCGGATTCGTTGTCACGGTGCCGCTGAACTTCTCGACCTCGAGCGAGAGCCACCGCGGAACCCCGCGCGACCGGGCCTGCTCGAGAGCGGAGACGATCAGCGGGTTCTTCCTGCTCCCTTCCTTGACGGAAACGGCGCTGCCGGGCCGAACGTCGAAGGACGGGATATCGACGCGCCGGCCGTTGACGAGGATATGGCCGTGGCTCACCACCTGGCGCGCCTGGGCGCGCGATGAGGCGAAGCCCATCCGGTAGACCACGTTGTCGAGGCGTCGCTCGAGGAGGCTGAGCAACGCCTCGCCCGTGATGCCGCGGCTGCGCTCGGCCTCCGCGAAATGGCGCCGGAACTGCCGCTCGAGGATGCCGTAGATCCTCTTGGTCTTCTGCTTCTCACGGAGCTGGATTCCGTACGCCTGCACCTTGGTGCGCCGGTTGCCGTGCTGGCCGGGGGCGTAATTGCGTTTCTCGATGGCGCAGGACGGCTTGAAGCACCTGTCCCCCTTCAGGAAGAGCTTCATCCCTTCCCTCCGGCACAACCTGCAGACCGAACCTCGATAACGAGCCACTTATCTGACCTCCTCGTCCCTAGACCCGGCGGCGCTTCGGCGGGCGGCAGCCGTTGTGCGGGATCGGCGTGACATCCTTGATCGACTTGACCTCCAGACCCGCGGCCTGGAGGGCCCTGACCGAGGACTCTCGGCCGGCGCCGGGTCCCTTCACTCTGACTTCGACGCTGCGAAGCCCATACTCCTTGACGGCGGTGGCCGCGGCCTGGGCCGCGATCTGGGCGGCAAACGGCGTGCCCTTGCGCGAGCCCTTGAAGCCGTGCTGGCCCGCGCTGCTCCAGGCCAGAACGTTTCCCTCCATGTCGGCGATCGTGATGATGGTGTTGTTGAAGGTCGCGCGGATGTGCGCCACCCCCGCCGGCACGATGCGCTTCTCCTTCTTCTTGCCCCCGCCCTTCTTCTTTCCGGTTGCCATGTTCCGTTATCCTTTCTTCCCGACGGCCTTCTTCTTGCCTGCGATCGCCACGCGCGGCCCCCGCCGGGTGCGTGCGTTGGTATGGGTCCTCTGCCCCCGTGCGGGCAGGTTCCGTCGGTGCCGGTAACCGCGGTACGAACCGATCTCCATCAGGCGGCGTACGTCCATCTGGATGTTCTTGCGCAGATCGCCCTCCACCCCGCCCTCGTCCTGGATGGCCTTGCGGATCCGCGTGACCTCCTCCTCGGAGAGATCCTTGACCTTCGTGCCCTGGTCCACGTTGGCCAGATGCAGGAGGCGCTGCGAACGGGACCGCCCGATCCCGTAGATGTACGTGAGACCGATCTCGACCCGCTTGTTCTGGGGCAGGTCGACTCCCGCGATTCGTGCCACCGGCTACCTCCTCATCCCTGGCGCTGCTTGTGTTTTGGGTTCTCGCAGATCACCCGGACGACCCGCTTGCGGCGGATGATCTTGCATTTGTCGCACATTTTCTTGACGCTGCTTCGAACCTTCATGTCGATGCCTCACTTGTATCGATAGACGATACGGCCACGCGTCAGATCGTAGGGTGACAGCTCCACCAGAACCCTGTCGCCCGGAAGGATGCGGATGAAGTTCTTCCGCATCTTGCCGGAGATGTGCGCCAGCACCCGGTGCTTGTTCTCGAGCTCCACCCGGAACATGGCGTTGGGCAGCGGCTCCACGACCACCGCCTCGACCTGTATCGCATCTTCTTTGGCCATAGTCCTCAGCCCCGGCTCCGGCCGGGCGGCGCCGACTCCCCGAGGATCCAGGGGCCGTCCGGCGTCACCGCCACCGACCGCTCGAAGTGCGCCGCCAGGCTGCCGTCGGCCGTCGAGGCCGTCCAGCGATCGCCGGCGATCACCACGTCGCTGCGCCCCGCGCAGACCATCGGCTCGATCGCGAGCACCATCCCTTCGGTGATCCGGGGCCCGCGGCCCGGGTCGCCATAGTTGGGGACCTGCGGGTCCTCGTGCAGGGCCCGACCGATACCGTGTCCCGATGAACTCCTTGACCAGAGTGTACCCATGGGGGAGCACGTAGCTCGAAACGGCGTGCCCGATATCGGATATCCGGTTGCCCACCACGGCCTTGTCCAGGCCCAGCGCCAGCGACTGCTCCGTGACCTCGAGCAGACGGCGCGCTTCCGGGCTGATCGTCGCCGACCGGCACCGTCATGGCCGCGTCGCCGTAGTACCCGTCAAGGATCACTCCCATGTCGATTCCGATGATGTCTCCTTCCTCGAGAACCCGGTCGCCCGGGATCCCGTGGACGATCTCCTCGTTGATGGACGCGCACAGGGTGGCCGGGAAACCCCGGTACCCCTTGAACGCCGGCCGCGCCTTCGCGTCCCGCGTCCACTGCTCGGCCAGGCCGTCCAGGTCCGCCGTCGTGACGCCCGGCGCCACCTTCTCGGACAGGCGGTGCAGGATGTCGAGGACGATGGCATTGCATCGGTCCATCGTCTGCAACTCGGACCATGACTTGCTGTAAATCACGCTCGCAACGCCTCGATGATGCGCCCGGTGATCTCAGCGACCTCTCCCGACGCATCCACTTCGAGGAGCAGCCCCCGCTTCCTGTAATACTCGACGAGCGGCGCGGTGCTCTCGCGATAAACCGCCAGACGCCGGGCGATGATCTCGTCCCGATCGTCGGCGCGTTGCTCCAGCGCCCCGCCACAGACATCGCACTCCCCCGGAACCCTGGGGGGCGCATTCGCGAGGTGGTAGGGCGCCCCGCATTTACCACACGTACGACGGCCCGACAGCCGCCGGACCAGCTCGGCGTCGTCGGCCGTCAGGTACATGACCTTGTCCAGATGCGCCGCGAGCCCGGCCAGGATCGCATCGAGCGCCAGCGCCTGCTCCAGATTCCGTGGATACCCGTCAAGGAGGAAGCCGGCGGCGGCATCCGGGGCCGCGAGCCGCTCTTCCACCAGTTTCGCCATCAGGTCGTCGGGCACCAGATTGCCCGCCTCGACGATCGACTTCGCCTGCTCTCCGACCGCCGAAGCCGCTGCGATCGCACCCCGCAGCATCTCACCGGTCGAGATGTGCGGGATTCCCAGCCGTTCCTTGACGGCCGCCGCCTGGGTCCCCTTACCCGCGCCGGGGGGCCCGAGAAGCACGAGCCTCATCCCCGGCGACCCTTGAGCCTCGATCCTTTCAGGAATCCGTCATAATGCCGCATAATGAGCTGAGATTCAACCTGCTGAACCGTATCCATGGCCACGCCGACCACGATCAGCAGGGAGGTGCCGCCGAAATAGAAGTTCACCCCCAGCCCCTGGGTTATCCACTCCGGCAGGGCCCGCTGCATTCCCGGCCCGATATACGGGATGGTCTGCACGCTCACGCCGCTGATCAGGAAGGTGGGCAGCAGGGCCACCAGACCCAGATAGATCGCGCCGCCCATCGTGATCCGCGACAGAATCCTGTCGATGTACTCCGCCGTCCTCTTGCCCGGCCGGATGCCCGGGATGAACCCGCCGTACTTCTTGAGGTTGTCCGCCGTGTCGACGGGGTTGAAGATGATCGACGTGTAGAAGTAGCAGAAGAAGATGATCATCGCGAAATACAGCAGATTGTGCAGCGGCGTGTTGAAGTCCAGCTGCCGGAGCACCGTCCTCACCCACCCGTACTGGTCCACCCCGCCGAAGCTGGCCAGCATCTGGGGGATGGACAGAACCGACGAGGCGAAGATGACCGGGATGACCCCGCCGGTGTTCACCTTCAGCGGGAGGTGCGTCGACATGCCGCCGTACTGGCGGCGGCCGACGATGCGCCGGGCGTACTGCACGGGGATACGTCGCTGCGCGCGCTCGACGAACACGACCACGCCGATCACGACCGTCATCATGGCCAGCAGGAGCATGACCGGTATCAGCCCGAGCCTGCCGTTGAGCACGTCGGCCGCGGTGGTCTTGATGGCCGGGATGAGGCCGACCACGATCCCCGCGAAGATGATGAGCGAGATGCCGTTGCCTATGCCGCGCTCCGTGATCTGCTCGCCGAGCCACATGATGAACGCCGTGCCGGTCGTGAGCGAGATCACCGTCATGAAGATGAACCACCCGCCCGGATGCGGCACCGCCTGTCGGCACCGCGTTCTGCGCCCAGACGGCGATACCCGCGCCCTGGATGATGGAGAGGACGACCGTGCCATAGCGCGTGTACTGCGTGATCTTCTTGCGGCCGACCTCGCCTTCCTTGGACAGCTTCTCGAGATAGGGCCAGATGACCGTCAGGAGCTGCAGGATGATGGAGGCCGAGATATAGGGCATGATGCCCAGGGCGAAGATCGTCAGCCTCCTGAGGTTGCCGCCGGAGAACAGATCCACGAGCCCGAGCAGGCTGCCGCCCTGCTGTTTGAAGAAATCCTGGAGCGCCACCGGGTCGATGCCGGGAGTCGGGATCCAGGCCCCGACACGGTACACGGCAAGCAGCCCGAAAGTGAAGATGACCCGCTTGCGCAGGTCGGGCACGTTGAGGATGTTCTTGAACGTCTCGATCACAGAATCTCGACCTTCCCGCCCGCTGCTTCGATCTTGCGCCGCGCTTCCGCGCTCACGCGGTGGGCGCGGACCGTCAGCGCGTGGCCGATATCGCCTCTGCCGAGCACCTTGATCCCGTCGAGCGTCTTGCGGACCAGGCGGGCCGACTTGAGCTCATCGGGCCCGACCGTCGCGCCGGCGGGAAACCGTGCCGCGAGCGTGTCCACGTTCACCTCGGCGATCTTCTTCCTGAAGATGTTGGTGAAGCCGCGCTTGGGGACGCGCCGGTGCAGCGGCATCTGGCCGCCCTCGAAGCCGCGCTTCTGGCTCGACCCGGAACGGGACCAGAACCCCTTGTTGCCGCGGCCGGCCGTCTTGCCACTGCCCGAGCCCGGACCGCGGCCGATCCGCTTCCTGTCGCGGGTGGCCCCCTTCGCCGGTCTCAGGTTGTGCAGCCCCACGGGGGCTTTCTTGTCGCCTGCCATCATCCTCTCCCGTCTGCTCTCAGCCGACGATCTCTACCAGATGCCGGACCGCGTACACCATGCCGCGCACCGCCGGGTTGTCGGGCAGCTCGACCACCTGGTTGAGCTTGCGCAACCCGAGCGATCTCAGTGTTTCTTTCTGCTTCTGCTGGAAGCCGATCCCGCTGCGAATCTGCTTCACACGCAGCTTCTGGCCGCCGGCCGCTTTCTTCGCCACCGTCTAGACCTCCACCATCTCTTCGACTTCCTTGCCGCGCAGCCTTGCGAGAACACGCGGGTCCTTGAGGCTCTTCAGCCCCTCGAACGTGGCCCGGATGACGTTGTGTGGATTGTCGGTGCCGATGCACTTGGTGAGGATGTCCGCCACGCCCGCCGACTCCATCACCGCCCTGACGGCCCCGCCCGCGATGACGCCGGTGCCGGGGCTCGCGGGGCGCAGCAGCACCCTGCCGGCTCCGAACCGGCCGGTGATCGTGTGGGGGATCGTCGTCCCCTTCAGCGGGACGGTCATCAGTGTCCGCTTGGCACGCTCGACACCCTTGGCAATCGCCGAAGGCACCTCCTTGGCCTTGCCCAGGCCGAAGCCCACGCGCCCCTTGCCGTCACCGACCACCACCAGAGCCGAGAAGGAGAAGTTCTTGCCTCCCTTGACGACCTTGGTGACGCGGTTGATGTGCACGACGGTGTCCTTGAGCTCCTGACCCGCCCTGTCGCTCCGATCGCCTCGCTGTCTTGGCATCTAGAACCTCAGTCCATGTTCGCGGGCCGCGTCGGCCAGCGCCTTCACCCGTCCGTGATACAGGTAGCCGCCCCTGTCGAAGACCACCTCGAGCAGCCCCTTCTCGACGAGCCGTTTCGCGATCGCCTCGCCGACGGACTTCGCGGCGGCGACGTTGCCGCCGTTCTTGAGTGTCTTTCGGATCTCCTTGTCCATGCTCGACGCGGACGCGATGGTTGCGCCTGTCGCATCGTCGATCGCCTGGACGTAGATGTGATTCACGCTGCGATACACCGCCAGCCGGGGACGGGCGGCAAGCCCGCTCACCGCGGCGCGGTAGCGCGTCTTGCGTCCCTTCCGGAATGCCGTTTCTGTCTGGTCTGCTTTCCATTTACGCTCCGGTCTTGCCGACCTTCTTCTTGATGACCTCGTCAACATACCTGATGCCCTTGCCCTTGTACGGCTCGGGCGGCCTCAGCGCCCTGATCTCCGACGCGACCTGGCCGACCTTCTGCCGGTCCGCGCCGCTTATCGAGATCTGGGTCTGTTTCTCCACGGCCACGCTGATCCCCTCGGGAATCGGGTAGACGACGGGGTGGGAGTAGCCGAGCGCCAGCTCGACGTTCTTTCCCTGGACCGCGGCGCGATAGCCGATACCCTGGATCTCCAGCTTGCGGGTCCAGCCCGTGGACACGCCCTTCACGGCGTTCGCGAGCAGCGCGCGCGTCAGGCCGTGGAAGGCCCGCTGCTGGCGCTCGTCGTTGCGCCGCGCGACCACCGCCGCGTCCTTGTCCACCTTGCAGGTGATGCCCCCCGGTACGGGAGTCGTCGAGGGTCCCCTTGGGCCCCTTCACCACGATCTCCTGCTTGCCTACCGTCAGCGTGACTCCCTGCGGGAGCTTCACCGGCAGCTTGCCGATCCGAGACATTGCCGCTCCTACCAGACGTTGCAGATGACCTCGCCCCCGAGGCCACGCCGGCGCGATTCGGCGCCGGTCATGAGGCCCTGAGGCGTGGAGATGATGTTGATCCCGAGACCGCCCAGCACGGTGGGGATGGCGTCCTTCTTGACATATACCCGGCAACCAGACCTGGAGACACGCTCGATCCCCGTGATGACCCGCTCGCCCTCGGGGCCGTATCTGAGCACGATCGCGATGAACGGCTTGCCCTCCGTCTCGCCCCGGCTGAAATCGTTTATGTATCCCTCGTCCTTGAGGATCCGGGCGATCTCCGCCTTGACCCGCGATGCGGGCAGGCGCGTCGTCTTGTGCTTGGCTCTGATGGCGTTGCGGATCCGCGTGAGCATGTCCGCGATCGGGTCGGTCATCATGGTTTCGATCAGTCTCCCGTTGGTACTACCAGCTCGACTTGGTCACGCCGGGGACCTCGCCCTGCAGCGCCAGCTTGCGGAAGCAGAGGCGGCAGAGGGCGAATCTCCTCAGGAACGCGCGCGGGCGCCCGCAGATGTGACAGCGGTTCCTGTGGCGGACCTTGAACTTCGGTGTCTGCGTCGACTTGTGCATCTGTGCGGTCGTAGCCATTGTTACCTCACGCCGCCTTTCTGAACGGCATTCCCAGAGCGGAAAGCAGCGCCCGGGCCTCGTTGTCCGTTCGAGCCGTCGTAACGATTGTGATGTTCATTCCCCTGACCCGCTCGATCTTCGCGATGCCGAGCTCGGGGAAGATCAGGCTGTCGGTGATCCCGAGCGTGTAGTTGCCGCGACCGTCGAACGACCGCGTCGAGACGCCCCTGAAGTCACGTACGCGGGGCAGCGCGATGCTCACCAGCCTGTCGTAGAACTCGTACATCCTCCGGCCGCGCAGCGTGACGCGGCAGCCGATCGGCATCCCCTCGCGCAGCTTGAAGTTGGCGATCGATTTGCGGGCACGGGTCACGGCGGCCTTCTGGCCCGTGATCAGCGACAGCTCCTCGGCCGCGGCGTCCAGGATCTTGATGTCCTCCTTGGCCGCCCCCACCCCCATGTTGATGATGATCTTGGAGAGCCGGGGCACCGCCATGACGCTCGTGTAGGAGAACTCCTTCATGAGCTCCGGGACGACCGTCTGCCTGTGATGCTCCATGAGCCGGGCTATCGCTGCCATCTCCTGCCTCACTCCTCCTAGCTTGCCTTGTCCAGCGCCCCCTGGCACTTCTTGCAGACCCGCATCTTGGAGCCGTCCTCGAGGATCTTCCTCGAGATGCGGGTGGGGGCCTTGCACTCGGGGCATACCACCTTCAGGTTCGAGACGTGGATCGGCGACTCCTTCTCGACGATCCCGCCCTTGATGTTCTTCGAGGGGTTCGGTCGCGTGTGCCGCTTGACGAAGTTCACCCCTTCCACGATGGCCGTTCCCCGGTCGGGGGAGACGGCGAGCACGCGGGCCACCTTGCCCTTGCTCTTGCCCGCGATCACCTTCACCGTGTCGTTCTTCTTCACGTGTACCCGCGGACGACCGCCTGTGATCCGTCCGCCCGTCCTGCGACGTGCCTTGCCCAGCATGCTGCGCGCCATGTCAGAGCACCTCCGGCGCGAGCGAGACGATCTTCATGAACTTCTTCTCCCTCAGCTCGCGGGCCACCGGGCCGAAAACGCGTGTTCCTATCGGCTCGTTCGCATCGTTGATAAGCACCGCGGCGTTCTGGTCGAATCGGATGTAGCTGCCGTCCCGCCGCCGCTGTTCCTTGCGAGTGCGGACGATCACTGCCTTCACCACCTGGCCCTTCTTCACGGTCCCGTCCGGGGCGGCCTCCTTGACGTTGGCCGTGATCACGTCCCCGAGGCGGCCGTACCTGCCGACCGATCCGCCCCGCACATGAATGCACGAGATCTTCTTGGCCCCGGAGTTGTCGGCCACGTCGAGAATCGTCCGCATCTGGATCACGCGCCTGCCTCCCCGTTGTCGGAGCTCTCGAGCTCCCCGGCCGCCACCTTGCCCGGCGCCCGCCGGATGATCCGGGCCACCCGCCAGCGCTTCCGCTTGGAGGTCGGGCGCGTCTCGACGATCTCAACCTGGTCGCCGACATGCGCGTCGTTGTTCTCGTCGTGAGCCAGGAACTTCGATGTGCGCCGCACGATCCGCTTGTAGGTCGGATGGCTCACCATGCGCTCGATCGCCACGACGGCGGTCTTCGCCATCCGGTCGCTGACGACCACGCCGACCTTCGAATTTCTGGTCCTGCGAGCCGCCGAACTGCCGGCGGCCGCGTTCTCCTGTTCAGCCATGCATCATCCCTTCTGTCTCAGGATCGTCTTGACACGGGCGAGATCCTTCCGCAGCAGGTGAACCCGCGTCGGGTTCTCCGACTGGCCCGCGGCGATCTGGAACCGGAGCCGGAAGATCTGGTCTGTGAGCTGTGATTCCTGGAGCCGCAGCTCGTCGACCGTCAATTCTCTGAGCTTTTCCGCCTTCATCGCGCCGCCCTCATCCTGCGGCCTGCTGGCCGCCGGCCTGCCCGGCCCGTTCCACGAACTTGCACTTGATCGAGAGCTTGTGCGCCGCGAGCCGCATGGCCTCCTTGGCCAGCGCCTGCGGAACACCTTCCATCTCGTAGATGATCCTGCCCGGCCGAATGACTTCCACCCACGCTTCGGGCGCACCCTTGCCCTTGCCCATGCGGGTCTCGGCGGGTTTCTTCGTGATCGGCTTCCACGGGAAGACGCGCACCCAGATCTTTCCGCCACGTTTGATGAAACGCGTCATCGCCACACGACCGGCCTCTATCTCGCGCGCGGACATCCAGCCGCACTCGAGGGCCTTGAGACCGTAATCCCCGAAGGCGACGGAAGAGCCGCGTTGCGCTTTGCCGCGGCGCCGGCCCCGCTGCTGCTTTCTGTACTTGACCTTGCTGGGCATCAACATGACTTGTTCCTCTTATGCCGCCAGGCCCGGACGCCCGTTGCGCAGCCTGCTGCCGATCTCGGCCAGCTCGCCCTTGTAGATCCAGACCTTCACGCCGATCACGCCGTAGGTCGTGCGCGCCTCGGCAAACCCGTAGTCGATATCGCTGCGCAGTGTGTGGAGGGGCAGCCGGCCCTCCAGGTACCACTCCGATCGCGCGATCTCGGTGCCGCCGAGCCGCCCCGAGACGCGAACCTTGACGCCCTTCGCACCGAACCGGAGCGCCGACTCGATCGATTTCCTCATGGCACGTCGGAAGGCGACGCGTTTCTCGAGCTGCATCGCCACCGACTCCGCCAGGAGCTGCGCCTCGAGCTCGGGCTTGAGGATCTCCTGGATGTTGATGAAGACCTCCCTGCCCGTTCGCTTCTGCACCTCGTCGCGCAGCTTGTCGATCTCCGCGCCGCGCTTGCCGATGATGATCCCCGGGCGCGACGTCAGAATGTTGATCTTCAGCTTGTTCGCCGCACGCTCGATCTCGATGTTCGCGATCCCGGCATGCGACAGCCGCTTCTTGAGGTCGCGACGGAGCTTGAGATCCTCGTGCAGCAGCTCGGCGTATTTCTTCTCCGCGTACCAGCGCGACAGCCAGGTGCGATTGAAACCCAGCCTGAACCCGTAAGGGTGAACCTTCTGACCCAAAATCTCCTCCCCGTCTGATGCGTCCCCGTTCGGGGCTAGCCTTTCTTCCTGCCGGCCGCGCTCGGTTTCTTCGCGGGCGTCTTGCGCTTGCGGGCCGTGCCCGTCGACTTCTTCTTCGCTGCTGGCTTTGCCGGCGCCGTCGCCGCTTCCACAATCTCCTCCGGGACGTGCTCGACCTTCGCCTCGGCCACGTGCCCCGGCGCGCTCAGCCTGAGCGTGATATGGCAGGTGCGGTGCAGGATACGGAAGGCCCGCCCGAACGCACGCCCCCGGAACCGCTTGTAGGTCGGCCCCGGGCCGACGAACGCCTCGCCCACGAAGAGGGTGTCGACATCCATCTTCTCGGTGGTGTGCTCCGCGTTGGCCACGGCCGACCTCAGGAGCTTCTCGATGGCACGCGAGGAGCCCTTGGGCGAAAACCTCAGCAGACCAAGCGCGTCGTTGACGTTCTTGCCGCGGATCTGGTCAACGACGAGCCGCGCCTTCTGCGGCGAGCATCGGTAGTATCTGAGGGTCGCCTCGGCCACCGAATTCCGGGCACCGCTACTCACTGACGTCATGGTCTCTGCTTCTCCCGTCCTGGCGCGACTACGCCTCGGCCGTGGTCTCGCCCTTGGTCCTGTGTCCCTTGAAGGTGCGGGTGAACGAGAACTCACCCAGCTTGTGCCCCACCATGTTCTCGGTGATGTAGACGGGGATGAACTTCTTCCCGTTGTGCACCGCGATCGTGTGGCCCACCATCTCGGGGGTTATCGCCGACCGGCGCGACCAGGTCTTGATCACCTTGCGCTCGAACCGCCGGTTCATGTCTTCGATCTTGCTCATCAGATGGGCGTCCACGAAGGGGCCCTTCTTGATTGAACGGGACATCTATCTCCTCCGGGTCCGGCTCACCGGGCCCCTACCGTTTCCGCCGATCGCGGACGATCCACTTGTCCGTCCGCTGGTTGTTGCGTGTCTTGTATCCCTTCGTCGGCTTGCCCCAGGGCGTGACCGGGTGCCGGCCGCCCGAGGTCTTGCCCTCGCCGCCGCCGTGCGGGTGGTCGACCGGGTTCATCACCACGCCCCTGTTGATCGGGCGCCGCCCCATCCAGCGCTTCCGCCCCGCCTTGCCTATCGAGATGTTCTCGTGCTCGATGTTGCCCACCTGGCCGATGGTAGCGCGGCACTCGACGTGCACGCGGCGCACCTCGCCCGACGGGAGCTTGAGCTGCGCGTATGCTCCCTCCTTGGCGAGCATCTGGGCCGCCGAACCCGCGCTGCGCGCCATCTGCCCGCCGCGACCCACCTTCAGCTCGACGTTGTGCACCATTGTGCCGAGCGGGATGTGCTTCAGAGGCAGCACGTTACCGATCTGGATATCCGCGTTGTCGGCCGCAACCACCGTCTGCCCCACGGCCAGGCCGAGCGGCGCCAGGATGTATCGCTTTTCGCCGTCCACGTAGTGAAGCCTCGCCAGCCGGGCCGAGCGGTTCGGATCGTACTCGATGCTGGCGACCTTGGCCGGGATCCCGATCTTGTCGCGACGGAAATCGACAACGCGGTACATCCGCTTGTGCCCGCCGCCGCGGTGCCAGATCGTGATGTGGCCCTTGTTGTTCCGTCCGCCGCACCGCTTCTTGGGCTCGAGCAGACTCTTGAGCGGCTTGGTCTCGGTGATCTCGTCGAACGTCGCCACGGTCATGAACCGGCGACCGGGCGAGGTCGGAGCGAACTGTCTGATCCCCATGGCCTATGTTCCCTCGAAGTACTCGATCATCTTCTCGCCGGCCGCGAGCGTCACGTACGCCTTCTTCCAGTCGGGACGCTGGCCGGCGTACCGGCCCATCCTCTTCCACTTGCCGTGGGTCCTGAGGGTCCTCACGCTGGCCACCTTCACCTTGAAGAGGCCCTCCACGGCCGACTTGATCTCGATCTTGTTCGCCTTCCTCGCGACCCGGAAGCACAGGGTCCGCGAGGAGTCCTTGAGGCCCGTCGACTTCTCGGTGATGACGGGTGCCAGGATGACCTGGGTCGAGTTCTTCATGGCTTGAGCACCTCTTCGAGCTTTTTCGCCGCCGACTCGGTCACCACCACCCAGTCATGCCTCAGCAGATCGACGATGTTGACTCCCGAAGCGAGGCCCACCTTGCACTGCGGCAGGTTGCGCGCCGCCAGCTCCAGGTTCCGCGCGATCGGCTCGTCGAGCACCAGGGCGCTGCCCTGTATGCCGAGGCCCGCGATCCTGCCCAGGAACGGCTTCGTCTTGTGCGTCGAGAGCTCGAGGCTGTCGATCACCAGGAGCCTGCCTTCGCGCAGCTTCTCCGAAAGGGCGGCTCGCAGCGCTCCGATCCTCTTGCGTCTCGGGAAGTGGAAGGCGTACGAGCGCGGCGTCGGGCCGTGGACCGTCCCGCCGTGGCGCCACAGCGGCGATCGCACCGATCCGATGCGCGCCCGCCCCGTCTTCTTCTGCTTCCAGAGCTTCCGTCCACTGCCCCGCACCTCGGCGCGCGTCTTGGTGTCGTGCGTGCCCCGCCGGCCGGCGGCCATGTAGGCGCGCACGGCCTCGTAGATCAGGCTGCGGTTGGGCTCCACGCCGAACACCGCCGCGGGCAGGGAGAGCTCCTGGAGATCCTTGTTGTCGAAGGTCCTCATACGGACCGTCGTCGTTTCGGCCGCAGGCATCAGCGCCCCCTCATCCCTTCTGTTTCTTCGCCGCCCGCGCCTTGCGGATCAGCAGCAGCGTGCCACGCGCTCCGGGGACGGCGCCCCTCACGAGCAGCAGATTGTTCTCGAGATCGACACGCACCACGTCGAGATTCTTCACCGTGACGCGATCGGAGCCCATGTGGCCGCCCATCCGCATTCCCTTGAAGACCCGGGACGGATATGCCGAGGAGCCGATGGAGCCCGGGGCGCGGTGGAACATCGATCCGTGAGTCGCGGCGCCGCCACTGAAGTGATGACGCTTCATCACGCCGGCGAACCCTTTGCCCTTGCTGACTCCCACGACGTCCACCTGGGCGGCATCACTGAACAGGTCGACCAGAACGCGATCGCCGACGTTCACCTCGCCGTCACCCTGGCGCCGGAACTCTCTGAGGGTCTTCAGCGGCGGCAGGTTGCTCTTCTCGAACAGGCCCCGCATCGGCTTGGTCATCTTGGACTTGGAGAACCGCTCCACGAGCCCCAGCCGCACCGCCTCGTACCCGTCCTTCTCGCGGGTCCTGACGTCTCACCACGACGCACGGCCCCGCCCGCAGCACCGTCACCGGCACGGCGGCGCCGTCCTCGCGGAAGATCTGCGTCATCCCGACCTTCCGACCGATCAGCCCTTCGACTCCAACTGGCATCTATCGATTCCTGTGAGTGACCCTGCTTCAGTAACCCTACTGCCCGAATGCCTTGATCTCGACATCGACGCCCGCCGGCAGATCCAGCTTCATGAGCGCGTCCACGGTCTGGGGCGTCGGCTCCAGGATGTCGAGCAGCCGCTTGTGCGTCCGGATCTCGAACTGCTCCCTCGACTTCTTGTCCACGTGCGGGGATCGCAGAACGCAGTACATGCTCCGGACCGTGGGAAGGGGAATCGGGCCCGCGACCCGCGCACCCGTCCTCTTGGCCGTGTCCACGATCTCCGACGTCGACTGATCGAGGATCCGGTGATCGTAGGCCTTGAGCCTGATCCTGATTTTCTCTCGTACGGGCATCTGGGTTTTGCTCCTGCCGCCTTTACTCGATGATCTCGGTCACGGTTCCCGCGCCGACCGTCCTGCCGCCCTCGCGGATGGCGAACCGCAGGCCCTTGTCCATCGCGATCGGCGTGATCAGCGCGATCGACAGACCCAGGTTGTCCCCCGGCATCACCATCTCCACTCCGTCCGGCAGCGTCGCCACCCCCGTCACGTCCGTCGTCCTGAAGTAGAACTGCGGCCGGTACCCGCTGAAAAACGGCGTGTGACGACCACCCTCCTCCTTCTTCAGCACGTACACCTCGGCCTTGAACTTCGTGTGCGGCGTGATGCTGCCCGGCTTCGCCACCACCTGGCCGCGCTCCACGTCCTTGCGCTCGACTCCTCGCAGCAGAAGACCCACGTTGTCCCCCGCCATTCCCTCGTCGAGCAGCTTCTTGAACATCTCCACCCCGGTGACCACCTTCTTCTGCGTCTCCCGGATCCCCACGATCTCGATCTCTTCGCCGACCTTCACCTTCCCCTGCTCCACACGGCCCGTCACCACCGTCCCGCGGCCCGAGATCGAAAAAATGTCCTCCACCGGCATCAAAAACGGCTTGTCCAGCGGCCTCTCCGGCACCGGAATGTACTCGTCCACCGCGTTCATCAGCTCGACGATCGGCTTGCACTTCTCGCAATCGGCCTTGCCGCACGAGCACTGCCCCGCCTGCAGCGCCGAGCCGCGAACGATCGGGATCTCGTCTCCCGGAAACTGGTAGCTCTTCAGCAGCTCCCGCACCTCCAGCTCCACCAGCTCCAGCAGGTCCGGGTCGTCCACCATGTCCACCTTGTTCAGAAACACCACGATCCGCGGCACGCCCACCTGACGCGCCAGCAGAATGTGCTCGCGCGTCTGCGGCATCGGACCGTCCGCCGCCGACACCACCAGGATCGCACCGTCCATCTGCGCCGCACCCGTGATCATGTTCTTCACGTAGTCCGCGTGGCCCGGGCAGTCCACGTGCGCGTAGTGACGCTTGTCCGTCTCGTACTCCACGTGCGCCGTCGCGATCGTGATTCCGCGCTCCCGCTCCTCCGGCGCGTTGTCGATCGAGTCGAAGCTCCTCACCGATATGTTCGGGTTGCGAGCGTGAAGCACCGTCGTGATCGCCGACGTCAGCGTCGTCTTCCCGTGGTCGACGTGACCGATCGTCCCGATGTTGACGTGCGGCTTCGTTCTTTCGAATTTCTCTTTCGCCATGATTACGCTTCTCCCGCAGGAACTTTTCAGTTGATGGATGTTCCCTGGATACCAGCCACGACCTCTTCACTGATGTTCTTCGGCGTCTCCTCGTACCGCAGGAACTGCATCGTGTAGCTGGCGCGTCCCTGCGTGACGAGACCGCAGATCGGTCGCGTACCCGAACATCTCGCTCAACGGCACATGCGCCGCAATGACCTGCACGCCGGAGCGAGCATCGATGCTCACGATCTTGCCTCGCCGCGAGTTCAGGTTGCCGATCACGTCGCCCATGTACTCGTCGGGCGTGACGATCTCGACATCCATGATCGGCTCGAGGAGGATCGGTTCGGCGTGCTTCGCGGCGTTCTTGAAAGCCATGGAACCGGCGATCTTGAATGCCATCTCCGACGAGTCGACTTCGTGGAACGTCCCGTCGAGCAGCGTGACGCGGATGTCCCTCATCTCGTAGCCGGCGAGGATGCCGGACGACATCGCTTCCTTGATCCCCGCCTCGGACGGCCCGATGAACTCCCTCGGGATGGCGCCGCCCGATGATCTTGTTGACGAACTCGTAGCCGGTGCCCGGGGGCAGCGGCTCGATCTCGATCTTCACGTGGCCGTACTGTCCCTTGCCGCCGGTCTGCTTGACATAGCGGCCCTCGGCCTTGGAGATCTTGCGGATCGTCTCCTTGTAGGCGACCTGCGGCCGGCCGACGTTCGCGCCGACACCGAACTCCCTGACCAGGCGGTCGACGATGATCTCGAGGTGAAGCTCGCCCATGCCCGCGATGATCGTCTGGGCGGTCTCGGGGTCGGTGTGCACCCGGAAGGTCGGGTCCTCCTGCGCCAGCTTCTGCAGCGCGCCGCCGAGTTTCTCCTGGTCCGCCTTCGTCTTCGGCTCGATGGCGACGGCGATCACCGGCTCGGGGAACTGCATGGCCTCGAGGATGATCGGGTGCTTCTCGTCGCAGATCGTGTCGCCGGTGGTGGCGTTCTTCAACCCGACGACCGCGCAGATCTCGCCGGCGCAGACCTCCTTGATCTCCTCGCGGCGGTTGGCGTGCATCTCGAGAAGACGCGACACCCGCTCCTTGCGGGCCTTCATCGCGTTGTAGACGTAGCTGCCGGCCGCGAGCCTCCCGGAATAGACCCGCGTGAAGGCGAGCTGCCCGACGAACGGGTCGGTCATGATCTTGAAGACGAGCGCCGAGAAAGGATCCTTGTCGGAAGGGTGCCGCGGCTGCGTCTCGCCCGTGGACGGCACCGTTCCCTCGACCGCGGGAATGTCGAGCGGCGACGGGAGGAAATCGACGACGGCGTCGATGAGGAGCTGGACGCCCTTGTTCTTGAAGGCCGCGCCGCACAGGACCGGCGTCGCCGTCCGGGCGATGGTGGCCTTGCGGATGCCCCTGACGAGGTCCTCCACCGTGACGCGGCTGGCGCTCGAGCCACTTGTGCAGGACCTCCTCGTCGGCATCGCCGGCCGCTTCGAAGAGCTTCTCCCGCCGGCGGCTCGACCTCTTCGCGCAGGCTCGTCGGGAATCTCCATGTCCTCGTGCTCCGCCCCGAGTGTCTCGTCACGGTAGACCCGGATACGCTCGTGGATCAGGTCGACGATGCCCCGGAACTCTTCCTTCTCGAACCAGGGGATCTGCAGCGCCACCGGGCGCGCGTTGAGCTTGGTCACCATCATCCCCAGGCACCGGTCGAAGTCGGCTCCCTGCCGGTCCATCTTGTTGACGAACGCGATGCGCGGGACCCGGTAGTGGTCCGCCTGCCGCCAGACGGTCTCGGACTGCGGCTCGACCCCGGCGACCGCACAGAACACCCCCACCGCGCCGTCGAGCACGCGCAGCGATCGCTCCACCTCGGCGGTGAAGTCCACGTGGCCCGGCGTGTCGATGATGTTGATTCGGTGGCCCCGCCAGAAGGCGGTCGTCGCGGCGCTCGTAATCGTGATGCCGCGCTCCTGCTCCTGCGCCATCCAGTCCATCGTGGCCGTGCCCTCGTGCACCTCGCCCAGCTTGTGCGTCTTCCCCGTGTAATAGAGGATGCGCTCCGTGGTGGTCGTCTTACCGGCATCGATGTGGGCCATGATGCCGATATTCCGAACCCTCTCCAGCGGTGTTCTGCGGGGCATTGGGGTGAACTGCCTTTCTCTGTCAAGTACCGCGACTTGTTTTACCACCGGTAATGGGCGAAAGCCTTGTTCGCCTCCGCCATCTTATGAGTGTCTTCCCGTTTCTTGATTGCACCGCCGGTGTTGTTGGCGGCATCCAGCATCTCGCTCGCGAGCCTCTCCCTCATGCTGCGTCCGGGACGGTCCGACGCATACCCGATGAGCCATCGGATCGCGAGACTGAGCCGCCTGTTCTGGCTCACCTCGACCGGGATCTGGTAGGTCGAGCCCCCGACGCGCCGCGCCTTGACCTCGAGGATCGGCTTGGCGTTGTCCAGCGCCTTCTTGAACACCTTGAGCGGATCGTCCTTGGTCTTGTCGCGGACGATGTCCATGGCGCCGTAGAAGATCTCCTCCGCCCGTGTCTTCTTGCCGCGCTCCATCACGGCGTTGATGAATTTCGTCACCAGGGGAGACTGGTACACGGGGTCCGGCGGTACCGGGCGCTTGGCCACCTCTCGACGTCTCGGCATTCCCTTCGATCTCCAAATGAAAACGAAAACGGCTGACCCCGGGCCTGCTCCGAAATCCCCGGCAATCCAGCCGTCGTCTTCGCTCTGCTTCCGCGACCTCTAGCTCTTCGGACGCTTCGCGCCGTACTTGGAACGACTCTGCTTGCGCCCTTCGACGCCCGCCGTGTCCAGCGTGCCTCTCACGACGTGGTAGCGCACGCCCGGCAGGTCCTTCACGCGGCCCCCGCGAATGAGCACGATCGAGTGCTCCTGCAGGTTATGCCCGACCCCCGGGATGTAGGTCGTCACCTCGACGCCGTTCGTCAGCCTGACTCGAGCCACCTTTCGGAGCGCGGAGTTCGGCTTCTTCGGGGTCGATGTGTACACCCTTACGCATACCCCGCGTTTCTGCGGGCAGGACTGCAGCGCCGGACTGCTGGTCCGGCTCTTCAGCGTGCTTCGGCCGGACCTGACGAGCTGATTCACCGTCGGCACAAGACACCTCTAGGGCTCATCTGCCTGGGAAAAGTCACATTATGTTGACAGTGTCCGCGCGGGGGTCACCGACCCCGAGCAAACCGCCGGAGATTAGCAAATATCCCGACCGACTGTCAATAGCCCCGAACTGCCCGGCTTTTCAGGCCATTGGCCGCCGGGGCCCCCCAAACTTCTCGAAACGCTACGATTTCGCCTCCCGCAGGGCCCCTCCCGGGAGACCTCCTGTGAGGCCCAGGCTCAGCTCCCCTTCGAGCACACCGGGCTCCGGAGGCAGTTCCACCCGTTCGGTCTCGTCCGGCGCGACCTGGATCGTGCGATAGATATCCATGCCGGTGCCGGCCGGGATCAGACGGCCCATGATCACGTTTTCCTTCAGCCCGCGCAGATAGTCGACCCGGCCCTGAATGGAGGCCTCGGTCAGCACGCGGGTCGTCTCCTGGAACGAGGCGGCCGAGATGAACGAATCGGTCGACAGCGACGCCTTGGTGATCCCGAGAAGCAGTGGACGGCCGGTGGCCGGCTCGCCTTCAGCCGTCTGGACGCGGTCGTTCTCCTCCTGGAAGCGGAACTTGTCGACCTGCTCGTCGATGATGAAATCGGTGTCGCCGACCTCCTCGATCTTCACCCAGCGCATCATCTGCCGGACGATCACCTCGATGTGCTTGTCGTTGATGTTCACGCCCTGCAGACGGTAGACCTCCTGGATCTCGCGCACCAGATAGGCCTGCAGCTCGCTCTCACCCTTGACGGAGAGGATGTCGTGAGGATCGATCGGCCCGTCGACGAGCGGCTCGCCGGCCTTCACCCGCTCGCCCTCCTGAACGGTGATGTGCGCCCCCTTCGGGATCTCGTACTCCCTCTTCTCGCTCTCGTCCGAGACGTAGATCTTCCGCTTGCCCTTGACGACCTCGCCATAGTGAACGACGCCGTCAATCTCGGTGATGCGTGCCGGCTCCTTCGGACGCCTCGCCTCGAACAGCTCGACGACGCGCGGGAGGCCCCCGGTGATGTCCTTGGTCTTTCTCGTCTGGAGCGGGATCTTGACCAGGGTGTCGCCCGGGTGGATCTCCTGCCCGTCATCCACCATGAGCATCGAGCCGGACGGGAGCAGGTACTTCTTGGACACGTGCCCCTTCTCGTCCTTGATGAGGATCTGGGGCTGCTTCTTCTCGTCGGGCGAGTCGATGATGAACTGCCTCGAGAACTTCGTGACGTCGTCCGTGCGCTCCTCGACCGTGACCGCGTCGATGATGTCCTTGAAGGAGACCGTGCCGCCCACCTCGGTCAGGATCGCGAAGTTGAACGGGTCGAACTCCACGAGGATCACGCCCGGGGCGACCTCCTGCCCGTCGTTGACCTTGATGATGGCGCCATACTTGACAGCCTGCCGCTCGAGCTCGCGCCCCTTGGAGTCCTGGATGACGATGGATCCGTTCCGGTTCATGGCCACCAGATCGCCCGCCTTGTTCTTGACGGTGGTCAGGTTGACGAACCGCACGATCCCGTTGTTCTTGGCTTCGAGGGAGGACTGGGATTCGACCTGCCCGACGCCGCCCACGTGGAAGGTTCTCATCGTGAGCTGCGTGCCGGGCTCTCCAATCGACTGCGCCGAGATGACGCCCACCGCCTCGCCCAGCTCGACCATCCTGCCGGTGGCGAGGTTGCGGCCGTAGCACCGTGCGCAGGCGCCCCGCCTGCTCTCACAGCTGAGCACCGACCGGATCTTCACCCGCTCGTGTCCGGCCATCTGTATCTGGTTGGCCTTCTCCTCGTCGATCTCCTCGTTGGCCTTCACGATGATGTCGCCCGTCAGGGTGTCGGGAATGTCGAGCAGGGCTACGCGGCCCACGATCCTGTCGCGAAGCTCCTCGATCACCTCGCCGCCCTCGACGATGGCCGACACGTCGATGCCGCCCAGTGTCTTGCAGTCGATCTCGGTGATGATGACATCCTGCGCGACGTCGACCAGACGACGCGTGAGGTACCCCGAGTCGGCCGTCTTGAGGGCCGTGTCCGCGAGGCCCTTGCGGGCGCCGTGTGTCGAGATGAAGTACTCCAGCACGGTCAGCCCCTCGCGGAAGTTGGCCGTGATGGGCGTCTCGATGATCTCGCCGGAGGGCTTGGCCATCAGACCTCGCATCCCGGAGAGCTGACGCATCTGCTGCTTGCTTCCCCTGGCGCCCGAGTCGGCCATCATGAAGATGGGGTTGAACTCGCCGCCCTCGGCGTCGGCCCGCCTCATCTCTCGGAACATCTCGTCGGAGATCTTCTCTGTGACCTCGGACCAGATCGCCACGACCTTGTTGTACCGCTCGCCGGAGGTGATGGCGCCGTCCAGATACTGCTGCTGGATGGCGATCTGCTCCTTCTGCGCGGATTCCACCAGCTTGGGCTTCGTCGACGGAATGACCATGTCGTCGATCCCTATCGAGATGCCCCCCAGCGTGGCGTACAGGAACCCGAGGTTCTTCAGCTCGTCGACCATGAGCACGGTCTTCTCGTTGCCGAACTTGAGGTAGCAGAACTGCACGAGCTGGCCGAGCCCCTTCTTCTTGAGGATGCCGTTGACGTACGGGAGCCCCTCGGGCAGGTGGTCGTTGAAGATGACCCGGCCGGCCGTGGTGTTGATGAGCTGGCTCTCCACGTACTGCGATCTCGGTCCTGCAGGACATCCTGGTCGTCGGAGCCCGTGGTCAGGTCGAGCAGCTCGCCTGTGTACCGGAGACGAATCGGCGTCAGCAGCTCGATCTGGGCCGCGTGCAGCGCCAGGAGCACCTCGTCGCTGTTGCCGAAGACGCGTCCCTCGCCGCGTGCGCTGTGCTTCTCCTTGGTGAGGTAGTAGCACCCCAGCACGATGTCCTGCGTGGGGACCACCACGGGCGCGCCGTTCGCCGGAGACAGCAGGTTCTGCGTCGACAGCATCAGCACCTGCGCTTCGATCTGCGCCTTGGGCGAGAGCGGGATGTGCACGGCCATCTGGTCGCCGTCGAAATCGGCGTTGAACGCGGTGCAGACCAGCGGGTGGATCTTGATCGCCTTGCCCTCGATCAGGACCGGCTCGAACGCCTGGATGCCGAGGCGGTGCAGGGTGGGCGCGCGATTGAGCAGCACCGGGTGCTCCTTGATGACCTCCTCGAGGAAGTCCCACACCTCGGGCCTCTGCTGCTCGACCATCTCCTTGGCGGCCTTGATGGTGGAGACGAACCCTTCCTGCTCGAGCTTGTTGTAGATGAACGGCTTGAACAGCTCGAGAGCCATCTTCTTGGGCAGGCCGCACTGATGCAGCTTCAGCTCGGGGCCCACGACGATGACCGAACGACCCGAGTAGTCGACCCGCTTTCCGAGAAGGTTCTGCCGGAAACGGCCCTGCTTCCCCTTGAGCGTGTCCGACAGCGACTTGAGCGGACGGTTGTTCGTGCCGCGCAGCACACGGCCGCGCCGGCCATTGTCGAACAGCGCGTCGACCGCCTCCTGGAGCATCCGCTTCTCATTGCGCACGATCACATCCGGCGCCCGCAGCTCCAGCAGCTTCTTGAGCCTGTTGTTGCGGTTGATGACGCGCCGGTACAGGTCGTTGAGATCCGACGTGGCGAAGCGGCCGCCGTCGAGCGGGACGAGCGGGCGCAGCTCAGGCGGAATGACCGGGATGACGTCCAGGATCATCCACTCGGGCTTGTTGCCCGACTTGCGGAACGCCTCGACCACCTTGAGCCGCTTGGCGAACTTGAGCCGCTTCTGCAGCGAGGTCTCCGTCTTCATCTTGATGCGGAGCTCCTCGGACTGCTTGATGATGTCCACGCTGCGCAGCAGGTCCTTGATCGCCTCGGCGCCCATCTTCGCCGTGAAGGCGTCCCGGCCCACCTCGTCGATGAGCTGACGGTACCGCTCCTCGGTCAGGATCCCGCCGACCTTGAGGTCCGAGGTCTCCTCGTCCTTCACCTCGGTGACGACGTACGCCTCGAAGTACAGGATTCGCTCGAGGTCCCTCAGCGTGATGTCCAGCAGGTGCCCGATACGGCTGGGCAGCCCCTTGAAGAACCAGACGTGCGAGACGGGCGAGGCGAGCTCGATGTGCCCCATCCTCTCGCGCCGGACCTTCGACTGGGTCACCTCGACGCCGCACTTGTCGCAGATCACGCCGCGGTGCTTCATCCTCTTGAACTTGCCGCAGAGGCATTCCCAGTCGACGACCGGACCGAAGATCTTCGCGCAGAACAGGCCGTCCCGCTCCGGCTTGAAGGTCCGGTAGTTGATGGTCTCCGGCTTGGTCACCTCGCCGTAGGACCACGACCGGATCTTCTCCGGAGACGCCAGGCTGATCCTGATGCTGTCAAAATCGTTGATGGTCCGCGCCTTGTCGGTAAACGGCGAACTCTTGTTCAACGGGGTACCTCCTCGTTCGTTTGCGATCTCACTGTCCATCTCCGGTGCTGCGCAGCTCGACATCGAGGCAGAGGCTCTGCAGCTCTCTCACAAGGACGTTGAACGACTCGGGGAGCCCCGGCTCCACCGTCGTCTCGCCCTTCACGAGGGCCTCGTAGATCTTCGTGCGCCCGTAGACGTCATCGGACTTCGCTGTCAGCAGCTCCTGAAGTATGTTGGCCGCGCCGTACGCCTCGAGTGCCCACACCTCCATCTCTCCGAACCTCTGGCCGCCGAACTGCGCCTTGCCGCCGAGAGGCTGCTGCGTGATGAGGGAGTAGGGCCCGATGCTCCGGGCGTGGATCTTGTCGTCGACGAGGTGGGACAGCTTCAGCATGTAGATATATCCCACCGTCACCTTCTGGTCGTACGCTTCGCCGGTGCGCCCGTCGAAGAGCCGCGTCTTGCCCGAGCGGGGAAGCCCCGCCTTGTCGAGCATCCGCTTGATCTCCTCCTCGGCGGCACCGTCGAACACCGGGCTGGCGAACCAGAGGTTCAGGGCCTTGGCCGCCCAGCCGAGATGGGTCTCGAGAATCTGCCCCACGTTCATACGGGAGGGGACGCCGAGCGGATTGAGGACGATCTCCACCGGCGTGCCGTCCGGCAGATAGGGCATCTCCTCCTCGGGCAGGATCCGGGCGATGACGCCCTTGTTGCCGTGCCGGCCCGCCATCTTGTCGCCCACCTGGAGCTTGCGCTTCATGGCGACGTAGACCTTCACCATCTTGATGACGCCCGGCGACAGCTCGTCTCCCTTCTTGAGCTGCTCCCGCTTCTCCTCGAAGATCTTCTTGAGGATCGCCTCCTTGCGCTCCGTGCGCTGGATGATCCCCTTGATCTCCTCCAGCACCGCGTCGCGCCTCGGCTTCACCTCGATGCGCCGCAGATCATCGTACGACAGCTCGTTGAGGATCTCACGGGTGAGCTTGGTTCCCTTGGCCAGCTTCTCGCGGGTGGTGCGGTATTCCTTCAGCGCGCCGGTCAGCTTCTCCCCGTCGAGCAGCGAGGCGAGACGCCTGCGGCTCTCCTCCCTCAGGATCCGCTCCTCGTCACGCAGGTTCTTGCGCATCCGCTCCACCTGCTCGTCCTCGATCGACTGCGCGCGGGAGTCCTTCTCGACCCCCTTGCGGCAGAAGACCGTGACGTCGACCACCGTCCCCTCGATCCCGGGCGGGCAGGTCAGCGACGCGTCACGCACGTCACCCGACTTCTCGCCGAAGATCGCACGAAGGAGCTTCTCCTCGGGCGTGAGCTGGGTCTCGCCCTTGGGGGTGATCTTCCCGATCAGGATGCTGCCGGGCTTGACGTGCGCCCCGATGCGGATGATGCCGCTCTCGTCGAGGTCCTTGAGCATCTCCTCGGAGACGTTCGGGATGTCCCGGGTGATCTCCTCGGCGCCGAGCTTGGTGTCGCGGGCCTCGATCTCGAACTCCTCTATGTGGATCGAGGTGAAGTAGTCGTCCTTGACGAGCCGCTCGGATACCAGGATGGCGTCCTCGAAGTTGTACCCGCGCCAGGGCATGAACGCGACCAGCACGTTCCGGCCCAGCGCCAGCTCCCCCTCGTCGGTGCAGGGCCCGTCACCCAGGACGTCTCCCTTGAGGACGCGGTCGCCGGCGTGGACCAGAGGCTTCTGGTTGATGCAGGTGTTCTGGTTCGAGCGCTTGAACTTCGTCAGGGTGTAGATGTCGGCGCCGTAGTCCTCGGCCTCGCCATCCTCCGCCGTGCCGCCCTGCGCATCGCCCGTCACGCGGACGATGATGCGCTGGGAGTCGACCTGGTCGACGATGCCGGGTCTCTGGCAGACGACCACCGCGCCGGAGTCCTTGGCCGTGATCGCCTCCATCCCCGTGCCGACCAGCGGCGCCTCCGCCTTGAGCAGGGGAACGGCCTGCCGCTGCATGTTGGAGCCCATCAGCGCCCTGTTCGCGTCGTCGTTCTCGAGGAACGGGATCAGGGACGCCGCCACCGAGACGAGCTGCTTGGGAGAGACATCGATGAAGTTGACCTCTTCCCTCTTGACCAGCTTGAACTCGCCGCTGCGGCGGGCACGAACCTGCTCGTTGGTGAGCCTGCCCTTCTCGTCGATGCTGGCGTTGGCCTGGGCGATGATGACCTTGTCCTCTTCCCACGCCGACAGATAGAAGACGTGGGCCTCGGCCTCGGCCGGCTTCTCGCCCTTGCGCGCCGCCTTCTTGTTCGTGGCCTCGAGCTGATCCCTCTCGACGATCTCGCCGATGGTCAGGGTGGTACCGCCCGGGTTGACGATCCGCACGTAGTCCTTGAGGTAGCCGTCCTCCACCTTCCGATACGGCGACTCGATGAAGCCGAACTCGTTGATCCGTGCGTAGCACGAGAGCGACGAGATCAGCCCGATGTTCGGCCCCTCGGGGGTCTCGATCGGGCATATGCGGCCGTAGTGCGTGGCGTGGACGTCGCGGACCTCGAACCCGGCCCGCTCGCGGGACAGACCGCCCGGGCCCAGGGCCGACAGACGGCGCTTGTGCGTCACCTCCGACAGCGGGTTGGTCTGGTCCATGAACTGCGAGAGCTGGCTCGACCCGAAGAACTCCTGGATGGCCGCCATGACCGGCTTGGCGTTGATCAGGTCGTGCGGCATGGCGGTGGTCATCTCCTGGTAGACCGACATCTTCTCCTTGATCGCGCGCTCCATGCGGATCAGGCCGATGCGGAACTGGTTCTCCAGGAGCTCGCCCACCGAGCGGACGCGCCGGTTGCCCAGGTGATCGATGTCGTCCAGCTCGCCGACGCCCTTGCGCAGACCCAGCAGGTACTTGATGACGAGGACGAAGTCCTCCTGTGACAGGGTCTTCTGGTCGAGGCTGGTGTCGATGCCGAGCTTGGTGTTGAACTTCAGTCGTCCCACGCGGGAGATGTCGTACCGCCGCGGGTCCTCGAACATGCCCTTGAAGAGCGATTCGGACGATTCGCGGGTGGGTGGATCCCCGGGGCGCATCCTCTTGTAGATCTCGAGCAGCGCCTCCTGCTGCGGGTCGCGCAGCTTGTCCTTCTTCGCGTCGTCCTTCTCACGCTGGGCCTGGCTGATCGGGTCCTTCTCGAGCGTGGCGACGATCAGGTTGCCGATGTCGTCGTACTCGGGAGCGACGAACTCGAAGGGCTCGGAGTCCGAGGCGGCGATGCGCTCGAGCAGCTCGGGGGTGATCTCCTGGTTGACCTCGACGAGCACCTCACCGGTCGACTTGTCGACGATCTCGGAGACGGAGTAGATCCCCTTGAGCTCTTCCTCGTCGACCAGCACCTCGGCGATCTTGCCCTTGACGAGCTTCTGATACGCCGCCGGGGTGATCCTCTTGCCCTTGCGGACGATCACCTCGTCGCTCCTGGGAGCGGCCACGTCGGCCTTCGCCTTGTGATTGACGATCCCGGGGCCCACCTTCCACCAGCACTTCTTGCCCTCGAAGCGGGCCTGCTGGATCTGGTAGAAGGTGCGCAGGATCTCCTCGTCGTTCTTGATGCCCAGGGCACGCAGGAAGATCGTGCCGAGGAACTTCCGCTTCCGGTCGATCCTCACGTACAGCAGATTCTTGGTGTCGTACTCGAACTCCACCCAGGAGCCCCGGTACGGGATGAGCTTGGCGGTGAAGAGCGTCTTGTTCTCCTCCGCCTGGAAGAAGACGCCGGGAGACCGGTGGAGCTGGCTGACGATGACACGCTCGGTGCCGTTGATGATGAACGTGCCGTTGTCGGTCAGCATCGGGATCTCGCCGAAGTACACTTCCTGCTGCTTGATGTCCCTGATGCTCTTGGCGCCGCTCTCCGGGTCCTTGTCCCAGACGACCAGGCGGATGGTCACCTTGAGGGGAACCGTGAAGTGCATGCCCCTCTCCTGGCATTCGGGCACGTCGTACTTGTACTTCAGCGCGACCGGATCGCCGCAGTGGTCGCACATCTCGACGTTGTTCTTGTTGGCCGTGCCGCACTCGGGGCAGGTGATGGAGAGAGCCTTCGGATTCGAGACGATGATCCGCTTGCCGCACGAGGTACAGGTGCACCTCAGGCGCTCGATCCCCTCGAGCGCGCCGCACTTGCACTCCCAGTTCCCGATCGAGTATTCGACGAACTCGAGAGAGCTGGTCTCCCGGAAATCGTGAATGGGGAACAGCGACTTGAACACCGCCTGCAGCCCCGTGTCCTCGCGATCGGACGGGGCGACGTACATCTGCAGGAAACGCTCGTAGGAGTGCTTCTGCACTTCGATGAGATTCGGGATCGGGACGGATGTCCTGATCTTGCTGAAGTCGATCCGTTCCCGTTGTCCCTGAACGTTGGGCTCTGCCATTTTCTATGTGACTCCGTCGTTACCCTGGTCAAAGTCGGGGCGGCCACGTGATGCTGTCGTGGACGGTTACTTGATCTCCACTTTGGCGCCCGCCTCCTCGAACTTCTTCTTGATCGTCTGGGCCTCGTCCTTGGTCACGCCTTCCTTGATCGGCTTGGGCGCGCCCTCGACGAGATCCTTGGCTTCCTTCAGGCCGAGGCTGGTGACCTCACGAACGGCCTTGATGACGTTGATCTTCTTGTCGCCGACCTCGGTGAGCACAACCGAGAACTCGGTCTGCTCCTCGGCGGCGGCCGCCGGGGCCCCACCGGGCATCGCGCCGGCCATCATCACCGGCATCGCCGCTGCGGCGGAGACTCCGAACTCGTCCTCGATCTCCTTCACCAGCTCCGCGATCTCCAGCATCGGAGCTTCCTTCAGGTACTGCTTGATGTCGTCCTTGGTAATCGCTGGCATGACGATGGCCTCCCTGCGGTTTTATTGGTTTTCCTGCTTCTTCTTCTCGGCAACCTGATGCAGGATCGACGCAAAGTCCCTGACCGGCGCCTTGAGCAACATGACGAACTTGACCAGCGGCGAGCGGAGCATCCCCGCGAACCTGGAGATCAGCTCCGGCCGCGTCGGAAGCGCGACGATCTCGTCGAGAGCCGCGCTCGGCATCGCCTTGCCTTCAATCACGAGCCCCTTCACCTTGATGGGGGAGCTCTTCTGAAACTCGGCCAGCACCTTGGCGAGCCCGACCGGATCGGCCGACCAGGCCACCGCCGTGGGGCCGTCGAACAGGGCCGCCTGCGTGCCGAGGGCGGTCCCCTCTATCGCGCGGATCGCGAGCCGGTTCTTGACCACCCGGTAGCTTCCGTCGGCCTGCCGGATCCTGCGGCGCAGATCGTTGACGTCCTGCACCTTCAGACCGGAGAATTCCACGAGGTAGGCGTTGCTGACCTCGCTGAACTCCGCGTGCAGCGTTTCGACCTCCTGCTGTCTTTCCGTGCGATTCACGGCGTCATCCCCCTCAGCTCGCCGCGGCCAGGCTGAGGCTCTCGGCGGCCGCCGTGTCGATCCTCACGCTCGGGCTCATCGTCGATGACATGTAGACGGACTTCAGGTACCTGCCCTTGGCCGTGGCCGGCTTCGCCTTGACGATGGCGGACACGAGGGCGTTGGCGTTCTCGACCAGCTTCTTGTCGTCGAAGGAGAGCTTGCCGATGCCGCAGTGGATGATGGCCGTCTTGTCCACGCGGAACTCCAGCTTGCCGGCCTTGATCTCGGAAACCGCTTTCGCCACGTCCTGCGTCACGGTCCCCGACTTCGGGTTCGGCATGAGCCCCTTCGGGCCCAGCACCTTTCCGAGCCGGCCCACGTCCTTCATCATGTCGGGCGTCGCGACCACCGCCTCGAATTCGAGCCAGCCGCCGGCGATCTTCTCCACCAGCTCCTTGCTGCCGACGTGCTCGGCCCCGGCCGCCTCGGCCTCCTTGATCTTCTCGCCGGACGCGATCACGGCGACCCGCTTGGACTTGCCGGTACCGTGCGGGAGGACGACCGTCCCGCGCACCATCTGGTCGGCGTGCTTCGGGTCCACGCCAAGCAGGAAAGCCAGCTCGAGCGTCTCGTCGAACTTCGTGTACTTCATCTTCCTGACGAGCGCCACGGCTTCCTGGATGGTGTAGGTCCGGTCCTCGACCATCTTCGCCGCCTCATCGTATTTCTTGCTGTGCACTGCCATGCTCGCTCCCCTCAGCCTTCGATCTCGATGCCCATGCTCCGCGCCGTGCCCGCCACGATGAGCTTGGCCTGCTCCACGTCGAAGCAGTTCAGATCAGGCATCTTCTGTCTCGCGATCTCCTCGAGCTGCTTGTCGTTGATCTTGCCGACCTTCTCCTTGTTGGGCGCGCCCGATCCCTTGGCGAGCCCGGCCGCCTTCTTGAGCAGGATCGAGGCGGGAGGGGTCTTGGTGACGAACGTGTAGCTTCGATCGGCGAACACGGTGATCACCACGGGGATGATCATCCCCTCTTCCTTCGCCGTGCGCGCGTTGAACGCCTTGCAGAAATCCATGATGTTCAGCCCGTGCTGCCCGAGCGCCGGGCCGACGGGGGGCGCCGGCGTCGCCTTTCCCGCCGGTATGTGCAGCTTGATATAGCCCGTGATCTTCTTCGCCATTGCCGGTTACCCTCGCGTCAAATCTTCTCGACCTGCAGGAAGTCCAGCTCGACCGGGGTCGAGCGCCCGAAGATCGTGACCATGACCTTCAGCGTGTTGCGATCGTGATTGACATCCTCCACCGTCCCGGTGAAGTTGCTGAAGGGTCCGTCCACGATCCGCACGGACTCGCCTTCCTTGTAGACGAACTTGGGCTTGGGCTTCTCCGCCGACGTGGTGACCTGGTTGATGATCCGGTCGACCTCCTCCTGGGGCAGCGGCGTGGGCTTGACCCCCGTGCCGACGAAGCCGGTCACCTTGGGCGTGTTCTTCACCATGTGCCAGGCGTCGTCCGACATCGCCATGTTCACCAGGATGTAGCCGGGGAAGAACTTCTTGGACGACACGACCTTCTTGCCGTCCTTCATCTCGACGACCTCCTCCGTCGGGATCAGGATGTCGCCCAGCGCCTCCGACATGCCCATCGCGTCGGCGCGCTGCCGCAGGGACTCCTTTACCCGGCTCTCGAACCCGGAGTAGGTGTGGATGATGAACCACTGTTTTTCCTGTTTGACGGGGGTTTCCACGACACCCTCACTCGTCATCTGAATATCTTCATCGTTTCGAGGTACAGACGGCCCAGACCCAGATCCACCAGCCAGAGAAACAGCGCAAAGATGAAGACGGCGATGATCACAACGGTCGTCGTGCCACGCACCTCGGGCCATTTCGGCCAGGTCGTACGCTTCAGCTCGGCCACGACTTCCTGAAGGAAGGTGACCATCTTCCGATACCATTCCACCGCGATGCCCTCATTGGTCGAAACCTGTTTGCTGGCAGGCCAGGAGGGGCTCGAACCCCCAACCCCCGGTTTTGGAGACCGGTGCTCTAGCCAATTGAGCTACTGGCCTGCAAACGCGCCGGCCGGCCCGATCTACTTCACCTCTTTGTGCGCCGTGTGCTGCCGGCAGAACCGGCAGAACTTCTTGATCTCCAGCCGATCCGTGTGCTTGCGCTTGTTCTTCGTCGAAGAATAGTTCTTGCGCTTGCACCCGGTGCACTGGAAGAAAACGATGTCTCTCACGACTCGCCCCTACTCGATGATCTCGGTCACGGTTCCCGCGCCGACCGTCCTGCCGCCCTCGCGGATGGCGAACCGCAGGCCCTTGTCCATCGCGATCGGCGTGATCAGCGCGATCGACAGACCCAGGTTGTCCCCCGGCATCACCATCTCCACTCCGTCCGGCAGCGTCGCCACCCCCGTCACGTCCGTCGTCCTGAAGTAGAACTGCGGCCGGTACCCGCTGAAAAACGGCGTGTGACGACCACCCTCCTCCTTCTTCAGCACGTACACCTCGGCCTTGAACTTCGTGTGCGGCGTGATGCTGCCCGGCTTCGCCACCACCTGGCCGCGCTCCACGTCCTTGCGCTCGACTCCTCTCAGCAGAAGACCCACGTTGTCCCCCGCCATTCCCTCGTCGAGCAGCTTCTTGAACATCTCCACCCCGGTGACCACCTTCTTCTGCGTCTCCCGGATCCCCACGATCTCGATCTCTTCGCCGACCTTCACCTTCCCCTGCTCCACACGGCCCGTCACCACCGTCCCGCGGCCCGAGATCGAAAAAATGTCCTCCACCGGCATCAAAAACGGCTTGTCCAGCGGCCTCTCCGGCACCGGAATGTACTCGTCCACCGCGTTCATCAGCTCGACGATCGGCTTGCACTTCTCGCAATCGGCCTTGCCGCACGAGCACTGCCCCGCCTGCAGCGCCGAGCCGCGAACGATCGGGATCTCGTCTCCCGGAAACTGGTAGCTCTTCAGCAGCTCCCGCACCTCCAGCTCCACCAGCTCCAGCAGGTCCGGGTCGTCCACCATGTCCACCTTGTTCAGAAACACCACGATCCGCGGCACGCCCACCTGACGCGCCAGCAGAATGTGCTCGCGCGTCTGCGGCATCGGACCGTCAGCCGCCGACACCACCAGGATCGCACCGTCCATCTGCGCCGCACCCGTGATCATGTTCTTCACGTAGTCCGCGTGGCCCGGACAGTCCACGTGCGCGTAGTGACGCTTGTCCGTCTCGTACTCGACGTGCGCCGTCGCGATCGTGATTCCGCGCTCCCGCTCCTCCGGCGCGTTGTCGATCGAGTCGAAGCTCCTCACCGATATGTTCGGGTTGCGAGCGTGAAGCACCGTCGTGATCGCCGACGTCAGCGTCGTCTTCCCGTGGTCGACGTGACCGATCGTCCCGATGTTGACGTGCGGCTTCGTTCTTTCGAATTTCGCTTTCGCCATTTTCCGCTCCCAATCCGATCAGCGTTTTGGAGCCCACGACCGGGATTGAACCGGTGACCCCGTCCTTACCAAGGACGTGCTCTACCACTGAGCCACGTGGGCTCCGAACCCACCAGACCTGCGACAAGTATCGGCTGGAGCGGGAAACGGGATTCGAACCCGCGACCCTCGGCTTGGAAGGCCGATGCTCTAGCCACTGAGCTACTCCCGCCCTCAGTTCGGAACTTCATCTTCAACGAACCACCAGCATCCCCACCAACCGGGACCGTGGTGGGGAGAGGAGGATTCGAACCTCCGAAGGCTACGCCGGCAGATTTACAGTCTGCTCCCTTTGACCGCTCGGGAATCTCCCCGTATCTTTGTATCTGGCGTGCGAAGACAACCCGACGCGGCGAGGTCGAAGGCACACCATGCGCAGCGCGCGACAAAGGTAGCCTGTCGACCCAACTCGTCTATAGGAACTCAACGCCCGGCAAGGATTTACCCGGGAAATCGCCCTCGGTGGAAGTCAACGCGCCGCCGCCCCGGCCTTGGAGCTGGCGAAGGGATTTGAACCCCCGACCCGCTGATTACAAATCAGCTGCTCTGCCAACTGAGCTACGCCAGCTTGACGAAACGCAGATGATACAATGTCGCCCGTTCCGTGTAAAGGGGTCCGGGGAACATTTTCTATCCTCCGGCTATCCCCCCCCTCGATCCCCCCGGGCCCGCGACTGCCGGACCGCCTCGTAGAGGCAAATCCCCGCAGCGACGGACACATTCAGCGATTCGACCCCCGCCTCGAGGGGTATCGAGACCACTTCGTCGCACCGCTCCCGCACCAGCCGGCGCAGCCCCTGCCCCTCCGAGCCGACCACCAGCGCCATCCGGCGCGGGTACTCGATCGCGTCCCACGGGCGGGATCCGGCGGCGTCCAGCCCTATCACCCAGAAGCCGGCCTCCTTGAGGGTGCCGACCAGGGTGGCGATGTTGCCGGCGCGAACGATCGGCACCCGGTCGGCGGCCCCGGCCGCCGCGCGCGCCGCCGTGGCGGACAACCCGGCGGCCCGTCGCTCGGGGATGAGCACGCTGCGCGCCCCGGCACCGGCGGCCGTCCGGACCAGCGCCCCGAGATTGCGCGGATCCTCCACCCCGTCGGCCACGAGCAGGATCGCCTCATCGCCGCAGCCCGCCAGCACCTCGTCCAGCCCGGCGTACGGAAGGGCCGGCACCGAGGCGATCACCCCCTGGTGGCGGGAACGGGGCTGGCCGCCCGCGAGCCGGTCCAGCCGGGCCCGATCGACCTCTTCCACCGTGACGCCATGACGTCTGGCGAGGGCCCTGAGACGCTCGAGGCGGCCGCGGGCCTTCCCCTTCTCCACCCAAATCCGGTCGACGGCGCGGCGTCCCGACTCGAGGGCGGCCTCCACGGCGTTGAAGCCCAGCAGGTGGTCCATGCGCCGACTCTCCCTGGTCAGGATGCGGTCTTCAGACGGGCCGCGGCCAGCCGGGCGCGTTTCGCGCAGGAGAGTACCGGCCCGGGCAGCGGAAGGCGGCTCCCCTCCTCGATGAGCGGGACGAGCCGGTCCAGCTCGGGTCCCTTCTCCTCGCCCGTGAGCGCTACGCGAATCGGATGGTACAGGCCGCGTCCCTTCACTCCTGCCTCGCGGCCCACCTGTCTGGCCACCTCGCGGAACGCGTCGCAATCGGACAGAAGCGGCGGCTCGCGCTGCTCGATGGCCTCAGCGAACCGCTCGATGACGGACACCGCGGCCGGCTCGGCCGCGAGCCCGCCGAAGGCCTCACGCGCGGTGGGGTCCGCCTCGAGGTGCTCCTCGAACCGGAAGAGAGGCCGGGTCGCCCGTGCGGCGTCGGTCAGCGTCTCCATCTGCCCGGAAAAGGTCTGCAAGGCTGTGGCGATCCAGATTTCGAGATCCGCATCGCCCGGATCGGTGCCGACATAGCCGGCCTCCGCCAGAGAGGCGCGGCCCGCCGCCAGGAGCTGATCGGCCGGCATGGTGCGAAGATAGTGGGCGTTCAGCCAGCCCAGCTTCCTGAGATCGAACATGGCGGCGGCGTGGCCGACGCGGCCGATGTCGAACGCAGCGATGATCTCCGCTGCCGTGAGCACCTCGCGGCCTTCGGGGTGTGCCCACCCGAGCAGCACGAGGTAGTTCAGCATCGCCTCGGGGAGGATCCCGTTATGCCGGAAGTCGGACACCGAGGACGCGCCGTGGCGCTTGGACAGCGGGCTTCCGTCGGGACCGAGCACCATCGAGACGTGGGCGAACAGGGGCGGCTCGAGCCCGAGCGCCCGGTAGATCAGGACCTGCCGTGGCGTGTTGGAGAGGTGATCCTCGCCCCGGATCACGTGGCTGATGCGCATGTCGGAGTCGTCCACCACCACGGCGAAGTTGTAGGTCGGCGTGCCGTCCTGCCTCACGATGACCGGGTCCCCGATCTGCGCGCCGGGAAACTCGACGTGCCCGCGGATCAGATCGTCGAACCCGACTCGCTCGACGCTGGCGCGGAACCGCAGGGTGTGCGGCTCCTTCGCCGCCCGCCGGGCCGACTCGTCCGGGTCGAGGATCCGGCAACGCCCGCCGTACGCCGGGGGCAGCCCCCGCTGCCGCTGCTCCTCGCGCTCCGACTCGAGCTCCTCCACGGTGCAGAAGCAATAGTACGCCGCGCCCTGCTCGAGCAGGCGCCGCGCCGCGCCGGCGTACGCCTCGGTGCGCTCCGACTGGCGGTAGGGCCCACGCGGGCCGCCCTTCATCGGCCCCTCGTCCCAGTCGAGGCCGAGCCAGCGCAGATCCTCGAAGATCGCCTCCTCGGAGACGGTGGTGGAGCGCTCGACGTCGGTGTCCTCGATCCGCAGGATGAAGGTGCCGCCCTTGCCGCGGGCGAAGAGCCAGTTGAACAGCGCCGTCCGGGCGTTGCCCACGTGCAGGTGCCCGGTCGGCGACGGGGCGAACCGGACGCGCACGCCATGGGGCATCAGAGGGTCTCCAGCAGCACGACCGCCTCGCTGGCGAGCCCCTCGCGGCGTCCGAGGCTGCCCATGGACTCCGGCGAGGTCCCCTTCACGTTGACGACGGAGGCGTCGGCCCCGAGAGCATGGGCGATGCGGGCGCGCATCGCGTCGGTGTGCGGGCCGATGCGCGGCTCCTGCGCAATCACCACCGCGTCCAGATTGACCAGCCGATAGCCCTCCCGGCTCATCATCGCGGCCACGCGCTCGAGCAGCACGAGGCTCGATATCCCCGAGAGCCCGGGATCACTGTCCGGGAAATGGCGGCCGAGATCGCCGAGGCCGAGCGCGCCGAGGACCGCATCGCAGATCGCGTGGGTCAGGACGTCGGCGTCGGAGTGCCCCGCGAGGCCCCTCGCTCCAGGGATCTCGACCCCGCCCAGGACGAGAGGCCGGCCGCTGTCCGGTGCGGCGAACCGGTGCGTGTCGTGTCCCAGTCCCACCCTGAGCATCATGCCTCCTCCGGCCCGGACGAGAGCGACCGCCGCAGCAGCGCCGCGGCGACGGTGAGATCTTCGGGTCTCGTGACCTTGAGGTTCGCCGGCGAGCCATCCACCAGCTCGACCGGTCTGCCCATCGCCTCCACCAGGGAGGCGTCGTCCGTCACGTCGCCGCGCGCTCGCGCGTGCGCCTCCCTGAGGAGCCGGAGGGAGAATCCCTGGGGCGTCTGAATCAGCACGAGACGTGAGCGGTCGAGCGTGCCGCCCGCGAGCCTTGGGCCCGTGCCGCCCTCCCGGCGCCAGGTCCTCACGGTGTCGTGCGGCGGGATGCCCGGCATCGCCGCCCCTGTGCGCGCGGCCGCCTCGATGACCCTGTCGACCAGCTCGCGATCGGCGAGCGGGCGCGCCGCGTCGTGCACGAGCACCAGGTCGTCCTCCCCGGAATCCGCGATCAGCGCGAGCCCCCTGGCCACGCTGTCCTGCCGGCGCGCGCCCCCCTCGGTCACGGCGGCCAGCCCGGAGTAGTCACGCTTCAGGCCCTGCGCGCCGGCCAGCCGGCCAGGCGGCACCACCAGCACCATCCCGTCGACCCGCTCGTGGTGCTGGAACAGAATCGAGGCTCCAGGCGACGAGTGGCCGGCCCTCGAGGATCATGAAAGCCTTTGGCGACGGCGAGCCCATCCTGACGCCCGCCCCCGCCGCGACGATGAGCGCGGTCGTCTTCATGGGGGTCGGCGGGTCAGATCTCGAGGATCTCCTTCTCCTTCTTCTTTGCCAGATCGTCGATGTGCTTGATGTACTGGTCGGTCAGCTTCTGTATGTGATCGAGGGCGCGCCGCTCGTCATCCTGGGAGATCTGCTTGCTCTTCTCCAGCTTCTTGGCCTCGTCGTTGGCGTCGCGGCGCGACTGCCGCACGTGCGTGCGTCCTTCCTCGGCGACCTGATGAACTTTCTTCGCGAGGTCCTTGCGCCTCTCCTCCGTGAGTGGGGGGATCGGGATGCGGACCACCTTGCCGTCGTTGGACGGGTTCAGCCCGAGGTCGGCCTTCAGGATCGCCTTCTCGATGGCCGCCAGCAGCGAGGTGTCCCAGGGCTGGGCGACGATCAGAGTGGGATCGGGCACGCTGAGGGTTGCCACCTGGTTGATGGGCGTCGGCGTGCCGTAGTAGTCGACGCTCACCCCGTCGAGGACGGAGAGGGACGCCCTGCCCGTGCGGATCGTCGACAGTGTGTGGCGGATGTGCTCCACCTGGTCCTTCATCTTCTTTTCGGTCTGCGCGTAGAGATCGTTGAGCATAGTCACCATCCTGGGGGCCCGGCCGGCCTTCGGGAGGCGTCACGCCCCGACGAAGGAGCCGATTCTCTCGCCCGTCACGACACGTTTGATATTACCACGCTGCGTGAGGTTGAAGACGACGATGGGCAGGCTGTTGTCCATGCAGAGGGAGATGGCCGTGGTGTCCATCACCTTGAGCCCCTTGTCGAGGACCTCGAGGTAGCGGATGCTGTCGATCTTTGTGGCGGCCGGGTCGAGACGCGGATCCGCCGTGTAGACGCCGTCGACGCGCGTGGCCTTGAGGAGCACCTCGGCCTTCACCTCCATGGCGCGGAGCGCGGCCGCCGAGTCGGTGGTGAAGTAGGGGTTGCCGGTGCCTGCGGCGAGCAGGATGACGCGTCCTTTCTCGAGATGCCGCATGGCGCGCCGCCGGATGTACGGCTCGGCGACGGCGCGCATCTCGATCGCCGACATGACGCGCGTCGTGACGCCCCGCTGCTCGAGGGCATCCTGGATGGCGATGCTGTTGATGACCGTCGCCAGCATCCCCATGTGGTCGGCCGCGACCCGGTCCATCCCGCGCGTGCGCGCGGAGAGGCCCCGGAAGATGTTGCCACCCCCCATGACGACCGCCACCTCGACGCCGAGAGCGTGGACCTCCTCGAGCTCCTCGGCGACCCGGCTGGCCATGTCGGCGTCGATGCCGAACCCCTGCTCGCCCATGAGGGCTTCACCGCTCAGCTTGAGCAGGATCCGTTTGTACACGGCGGCCGGCGGGCTGGGTGTCATGTCAGGAGCTCTGGTCCTCGACGCTCTCGCCGAGCGCGAAGCGGACGAACCGGCGCACCCGGACGTTCTCCTTCAGCTTGGCGACGAACTGGGAGATGTGGTCCTGCACCGAGATACCCGGGTCCTTGACGAACGGCTGCTCGAGCAGACAGGTCTCGGCGTAGAACTTCTCCAGCTTCCCCTCGACGATCTTGTCGACGACCGCGGCCGGCTTGCCCGTCTTGGCCGCCTGCTCGCGGTAGATGACGCGCTCCGCCTCCAGATCGGCCGGCTTGACCTCCTCGCGGGAGACGAACCGTGGCGCCGACGCGGCGATGTGCATGCTCAGGTCTTTCGTCAGCTGCTGGAAGTCCGGCGTGCGCGCGACGAAGTCGGTCTCGCAGTTCACCTCGACCATCACGCCGATCTTGCCGCCGACATGGATGTACGAGGCGATCTGCCCCTCCTCGGTCGCCCGGTGCGCGCGCTTGGCTCCCGCTGAAAGGCCCTTCTTGCGCAGGATGGCGATTGCTTCGTCGAGATTTCCCTTGGCCTCGACCAGCGCGCTCTTGCATTCCATCATTCCCGTCCCGGTCCGGTCGCGAAGCTCCTTGACCTGGGACGCCGTGATCTCCATGAGTGCCTCCGTCCGGACCCGGGGCGGACCGGTCGGTCCTCCCGGTGAGTCCTCTATCTCGATCGTGTATGCGGACGCTTCAGATGGTCTCCGCCGGCACCTTGCGCTTCGGCGCCGGCGCGCCATCGGTTGCCGCGGAGCCTTCGGGCGGCGCTGCCCGCCGCGGCTTCGGCTCGGTGTTCGCTTCCTGAGCCGTGCCCTCGGCCGTGGCCTTCCCGTCGCCGCCCTGAGCCTTTTCGGCCCCTTCCTCCGGTTCCTCGGCGCGCCTCTGACGGAGCCCCTCGCCCTCGACCGCGGCGTCGGCGATACGCGATGCGAACAGCCGGATTGCCCGGATGGCGTCGTCGTTGCCCGGGATGATGTAGTCGATCTCGTCCGGGTCGCAGTTGGTGTCCACGACCGCGATCACCGGGATCCCGAGCTTGCGCGCCTCGGTCACCGCGATGTGCTCTTTCTTGGGGTCGATGACGAACACGGCATCCGGCAGGCCGCCCATCGCCTTGATTCCCGAGAGGACCTTGTCGAGCTTGACCCGCTCCTTCTCGAGCTTGCCAAGCTCCTTCTTGGTCAGCATCTCCCGCCGGTGCTCGTCGGTCTCCAGCGACTCGAGGTACCGGAGACGCTCGATCCTCTTCTTGATGGTGGCGAAATTGGTGAGGGTACCGCCCAGCCAGCGGATGTTGACGTGCGGCATGCCGCAGCGGCCGGCCTCTTCCTGGATGGCCTCCTGCGCCTGCCTCTTCGTTCCGATGAAGAGAACCGAACCGCCGCGTCCCACGGTCTGAGTGACGAACTCCATCGCACGGGCCGCCCTGTGAACGGTCTGCTGGAGATCGATGATGTAGATCCCGTTGCGCTGGCCGAAGATGAAGGGCTTCATCTTGGGATTCCAGCGCTTGGTCTGATGACCGAAGTGGACTCCGGCTTCCAGCAGTTCCTTCATCGAGACTGACGTCAAGCGTATCCTCCTGATGGTTCCTGCTCTGGACGGCGCCAGCAGGCTGCCAGGGCCGGCGGCAAAGCGCGCGCGGCCGTCAGCGCCCCGCTGTCTCCTTCGCGACTACCGCTTGGAGAACTGGAAGCGCTTTCGGGCACCCTTCTGTCCGTACTTTTTGCGTTCTTTCATCCTGGAGTCCCTCGTGAGGAACCCCGCCTCTTTGAGCCGCAGACGCAGCTCGGAATTGTAGTTGAGCAACGCACGCGAAATGCCATGGCGCACCGCGCCGGCCTGCCCCGCCATCCCGCCGCCCGAGACGTTCACGATGATGTTGAACTTGTCGGCCGTCTCGGTGACGAGCAGCGGCGAGCGGACTACCGTCCGGAGCACCGCGCTCGGGAAGTAGTTGTCGATCCCGCGCTCGTTGATCTTGATCTCGCCCGCGCCCGGCCGCAGGAACACCCGGGCCACCGCGTGCTTTCTCTTTCCCGTGCCGTAATACTCGATCGTCGACGCCAAAACCGACACCCTCCTCGGCCCGACCGACTCAGTCCGCGGAAGCGCGCGCCGTCTTCACCTGAAGCGGCTCGGGCTTCTGCGCCTGGTGCGGATGTTCGGGACCCGCGTAAACCTTGAGCTGCGTGATGAGCTTCCTGCCGATCGTGTTCTTGGGGAGCATCCCCGCGACCGCCAGCTCGATGACCCGCTCCGGGCGCGTGGCCAGGAGCTTTCCTGCCGGGATCTCCTTGAGGCCCCCGGGATACCCCGTGTGCCTCCGGTACATCTTGTCGGTCTTCTTCTTCCCCGTGAGGACGACCTTCGACGCGTTGACGACGATGACGTGATCGCCGTGATCGTAGTTGGGGGCGAATGTGGGGGTGCTTGCCCCGCAGGCGTGAGGCCACCACCGTGGCCAGCCGCCCGAGCGTTTCGCCGTCCGCGTCCACCAGGAACCACTGGGGGTCCCGGTTGAGCCCCCTGGGCACATAGGTCTGCATCTGTACTCCGGCTGCCGTCGCGTAAATGTGGTTGAACAAAACCATCTTTCTACTACACGGCCACTGTCATGTCAAGCTGTTTCGTGTACACTGCCGTGCCGCAAGCCCGATATGGCCGATTTCCGGCCGAAGGAGAACCACCCATGCCCGCTGCCGCGGAGATAAGGTCCATGTTCGGCGCCATCGCGGGGCGCTACGACACTCTCAACCGGATCCTGAGCCTCGGGACCGACCGTGCCTGGCGCCGCCGCACCTGCGCCGAGCTGGGCGCCGCGCCCGGCATGCTGGCCGCCGATCTGTGCTGCGGGACCGGCGACCTCGCCCTGGCGCTGGCGGACCGGGGCGCCACGGTCGTGGCGGCCGATTTCTCCCGTGAGATGCTGACCGTCGCCGGTGCGAAAGGGCTCTCCCGGCTGGCGGAAGCCGACTGCCTGAGGCTCCCCTTCCCGGACGGCCGGTTCGACCTCGTGACCGTCGCGTTCGGCGTCCGCAACCTGGCGGATCTGGAGGCGGGGCTGCGCGAGATGCACCGCGTCCTGCGCCCCGGGGGACGCGTCGGGATCCTGGAGTTCGCCTCGCCCGCCGGGCCCGTCTTCCGAAGGCTGTATGCGGCCTATCTTCGCTGGTGCGTGCCGACGATCGGAGCGATTGTCTCGCGTCGCCGCTCGGCCTACCAGTACCTGTCGAGCTCGATCCGCGCCTTCCCTGATCAGGCCCGGATGAAGGAGATCCTGCGTGACACCGGCTTCGAGCCGGTGCGCCACGTCGACTTCGCGCGCGGCATCGCCGCCCTGTATGTGGGCACCCGGAAACGCTGAGGATCTCAAGCGGCGTCGCCCCCCATCAGCATCACCATGACGGCCTTCTGCAGGTGCAGCCGGTTCTCGGCCTGATCGAAGATGAGCGAGCGTTTCGCATCGGCCACCTCGTCGGTGACCTCGTCGCCCCGGTGGGCCGGAAGGCAGTGCATGAACCAGGGGTCGGTGCCGGCCATCTTCATCACCGCACCGTTGACCTGGTACGGGGAGAAGATCCCGCTGCGCTGCTGCGCCTCCGACTCCTGCCCCATGCTGGCCCAGACATCGGTGTAGATGAAGTGTGCTCCCTTGACGGCCCGCGCCAGATCGTTTCCGACCTCGACCGTGCTGCCGGTCCGCTTGCCCTCACCCGTGGCCCAGGCGACGATGTCGGCCCGCGGCTCGTACCCCTGCGGCGTGGCGATCGAGATCGACAGCCCGGTGCGCACGGCGCCGGCGAGCAGCGAGTGCGCCATGTTGTTCCCGTCGCCGACGTAGGCGAGCTTCATCCCCTGGAACCCGCCGGCGGCCTCGCGGATGGTCAGGAGATCGCTCAGCACCTGGGCGGGGTGGAAATCGTCGGACAGACCGTTGATCACCGGGATCTTCGCGTGGGCGGCCAGGTCCTCGATAAGCTCGTGCGCGAACACGCGGGCCATGATTCCGTCCACCCAGCGCTCGAGGTTGCGGGCGATGTCGGCGACACTCTCCCGCTTGCCGAGCCCCGCGTCCGCCGGAGACAGGTAGATGGCGTGACCATGAAGCTGCGTCATCCCTGTCTCGAACGTGACCCGCGTGCGCAGCGACGGCTTCTGGAAGATCATCGCCAGAGTCTTGCCGTCGAGGGCCTTCCTGTATGCGCCGGGGTTCTTCTTCACGTCGGCGGCCTTGTCGAGGATGGCCGCGACCTCCTCGACGGTGAAATCACGGATGGTGATCAGGTCTCTTCCAGCGAACGTCATGAGCGTGGCTCCAGTTTCGATGTGATGCGTGTGCCTCCCCTGCCCGAGATGGCGGAGACGCAGCGTCGCAGTGACGTGATGATGACCTCGTGCCCGGTGGACCGGACGAACTCCACGGCGGCCCTGACCTTGGGGCCCATGCTCCCGGGCGGGAACTGGCCCCGCCTGAGGTACCTCTCCGCCTCGTTCACCGACATGCGTGTGAGGGCCCGCTGGTTCTTCTTCCCGTAGTTCAGAAAGACGTGATCGACGTCGGTGAGCACCACCATCTGGTCGGCGTGCAGATTGCGGCCGATGAGAGCCGCCGTCAGGTCCTTGTCGATGACCGCCTCGATGCCGCGCAGCCGCCCCGACGCCTCCTCGATGACCGGGATACCACCGCCACCGCCCGCGATCACGACGGCGCGCGCCTCGAGCAGGGCTCGAATGACCGACATGTTGAGGACCCTGAGCGGCCGCGGCGAGGGGACCACCTTGCGGTATCCGCGGCCCGAGTCCTCCACGATCTCCCATCGTCGGGATCGCTTGAGATAGGCGGCGCGGTAAGGCGTGTAGAACGGGCCCACGGGCTTGCTCGGAACCCGCAGCGCCGGGTCCTTCGGGTCGACCACCACGGGCGTGAGCACGCACACCACCTCGCGGTCGACACCTTCGGTCATCATGCGGTTCCTCAGCGCCCGCTCGAGCAGATAGCCGATCCCGCCCTCGGTCTGCGCGACGCAGACGTCCAGGGAGACGGGCGGGACCTTGTTGATCGCCTCCTCGACCTGCACGAGGAGATTGCCGACCTGCGGACCGTTGCCGTGCACCAGCAGCAGATCGTGTCCCCTGGCGAGAATCCGGACCAGAGACCGCGCCAGGCTCTCGGCGTGGCGGGCCTGCTGCTTCTGCGTCCCGTCCTCACCATGCCTGACGAGGGCGTTGCCACCGAACGCGACGACGATCAGTTTGCGGCGCGTCCGGCGGCTCACGCAATCCCGGAGAGGACATCGGTCAGGTTCGGGCTGCCCTTCTCCTCCAGGTCGTAGCTGACGGTCTGGGTCGGCTGCTTGAACTTGACGAGACGCCTCAGGTCGATCGGTGTTCCGATGAGGACCAGATCACACTTCACCTTGTCGATCGTGGCCTGCAGATCCGCCACCTGCTGCTCGCCATATCCCAGGGCGGGCAGAAGCGTTCCGATCCCCGGGTACTTGGCGAAGGCGGCCTTGATCGTGCCCACGGCCGCCGATCTCGGGTCGACGAGTCCCGCGGCGCCGTGCTGCTTCGCCGCCACCACCGCCGCGCCGTATTTCATCTCGCCGTGGGTGAGCGTGGGCCCGTCCTCGATCGCGAGGACGGTCCTGCCCTTGATGGCGGCCGGATCCTCGACGGTGATTGGCGAGTTCGCCTCGATCACCGTCGCCTTCGGATTGACCGCCTGGATGTTCTTCTTGACGGTGGCGATCCCTTCGGCGGGCGCCGTGCCGATCTTGTTTATGACGATCACCTGCGCGCGGCGCAGGTTCGTCTCACCGGGGTAGTAGCTCATCTCGTGTCCGGCACGATGTGGATCCACGACGACGATCTCGAGATCGGGACGATAGAACGGCAGGTCGTTGTTGCCGCCGTCCCAGACGATCACGTCAGCCTCCTCCTGGGCCCGCTCGAGGATGGCGCCGTAGTCGACGCCGGCGTAGACGATCGTGCCGCGCCGGATATGCGGCTCGTACTCCTCGCGCTCCTCGATGGTGCACTCCTGGAGATCGAGGTCTTCGAGGGTGGCGAACCGCTGGACCTTCTGTTTCACCAGGTCGCCGTACGGCATCGGGTGCCGGATCGCCACGACCCGCTTGCCCCGCCCCGCGAGAATCTGGCAGACCTTGCGCGTGGTCTGGCTCTTGCCGCTGCCGGTGCGCACCGCGCAGATCGACACCACGGGCACCCGCGCCTTCAGCATGGTGGAGTCGGCGCCGAGCAGCGTGAAATCGGCCCCGGCGGCATTGACCGCCGACGCGTGATGCATCACGTACTCGTGGGAGACGTCGCTGTAGGCGAACACCACTTCGTCCGCCTTCTCGCTCCTGATCAGGTCGACCAGGTCGCGCTCTTCGTGGATCGGGATTCCCTTCGGGTACAGCGCGCCCGCCAGCTCGGCGGGATAGCGGCGATCGGCGATGTTCGGGATCTGGGTGGCCGTGAAGCAGATCACCTCGGTGTGCGGGTCGTCCCGGTACACCACGTTGAAGTTGTGAAAGTCCCGGCCCGCGGCCCCCATGATGATGATCCTGCGCCGTGCCCTCTCCGCTCCAGACATGTGAGTTCGACCTCTTCGGAATGTGGCGCGCGAACCCGGTGCGGGAGCCGGACGCTCCCCCGGTGCCCTCGCCGCCTGCTTTTGCCGAGCAAACCAAGTGTCCCGGGATGGAAGGTCAAGATAACACGCGGGACCCGGTGAGTCAAGGAGGGAATGGGGCTTAAAGCTATATACATCAAGGACTTAGTCGCTTCAGACCTCGATGCCGAGCTCCCGGATCTTCCCCTGCAGCGTCCTCGGGGTTACCTGCAGCAGTGCGGCCGCGCGCGCCCGGTTGCCGCCCGCTTCCTTCAACGCCCGCTCGATGTGGCCCTTCTCGGCCGACCTGGCGGCGGTCTGCGCGACCTCGGAGAGCGAGGGGGAGGAATCCGCCGCGTGGGCCCTCTCGACGAGCAGCCCGTCGCCGCGGGCAGCCGGGAGGTTCAGGTCGTCCGGCCCGATGGCCGCCCCGTCGCAGAGAATCAGGGCCCGCTCGATGCAGTTCTGCAGCTCCCGGACGTTACCGGGCCAGGGATGCGCCCGCAGCCTCTCGCGTGCCTCGCCGGTGAGCCGAGGTGGCGTGCGGCGCTTGAGCTCGCGGGTGTAGCGGGCGATGAAGTGCTCCACGAGCGCCGGCAGGTCCTCGGGACGGTCGCGCAGCGGCGGAACGGTGAGCGGCACCACGGAGAGTCTGAAGAAGAGATCCTCGCGGAATGTCCGGGCGGCCACGGCCGCCTGAAGATCCTGGTTGGTGGCCACCACGATCCGCACGTCCACCTCGATGGTGGCGGTGCCGCCGACCCGCTCGAACCGCCGCTCCTCGAGGACCCTCAGCAGCTTGGACTGGACGGCCGGCGGCGCTTCGCCAATCTCGTCGAGGAAAAGGGTGCCCTTGTCGGCGATCTCCAGCTTTCCGGCGCGCGAGGCGCCGGCTCCCGTGTAGGCCCCCTTCTCGTGCCCGAACAGCTCGTTCTCGAGCAGGGTCTCGGGGATCGCGGCGCAGTTGATCGCCACGAACGGGCCGTCGTGCCGGGCCGAGAGCTGGTGCAGCGCCCTGGCGAACAGCTCCTTGCCCGTGCCGCTCTCGCCCTGCAACAGCACGGTGGCCATCGTGGGCGCCACGCGGCGGACCTGTTCGGTCAGCGCCACCATCGGGGCCGACTCGCCGATGATGCGCGGCACGCCGAACCGCCGCGAAAACTCCTCCTTGAGCAGGATGTTCTCGGTCAGCAGCCGCCGGCGCGAGAGCGCTCGCTCGACCAGGACCGTCAGATGCGACGTGTCGACCGGCTTGGAGAGAAAGTCGAAGGCGCCCTGCTTCATCGCCCGGACCGCGTCCTCGACGGTGCCATAGGCGGTCATCACCACCACGGGGACGTTCGGATCCGCTTCGAGCGCCGCGGCCAGCACGTCGTGACCGCTGCCGCCGGGAAGCCTCAGAATCGGAGAGGACCATCGCGAACGGGCGCTCGCGAATGGCATGGATCGCGGTGGCTGCGTCCGCCGCGTCGACCACGGCAAACCCCTCCGCCTCGAGGGTCTTGCGCAGGACGGCCCGAAGGCTGTCCTTGTCCTCCACGACGAGAATGGTGTCCACCGGGCGGCTCTCCGTATCCCGCATGCCGCCTCCGGGCGGCTCAGTCGCGGTCGCCGGCGGCGGCGTCGGGCGGGTCATCGACGGGAGGCGTGTCGTACAGCTCGGCCAGACGCTTCTTTGTAGCGTCGAGCCGGGCGCTGGCCTCGGCGAGCCTGTCGGTCACGCGGTCGAGTCGCTGCCTGTTGTCCATCCCCGACTCGGCGAGCTTGTCCTCCTCGGTCAGAGTGGGCCGCGGGAGGAAGGGATTGTGCAGCGAGGGGATCCGCTTCTCGAGATACGCGATCTCCTCGGTCAGCTGCGTCATCTCCGCGCGCGCTTCGGTGATCTGCTTCTCACGTTCCTGGCGGGTCAGTCCGGAGGGTGGCTGGCCGTCCTGCGCCGGCTCTTTCGCGGCCGCCTTGCCGCTCAGGTCGACCGTGACCACGCCGTCGCGCAGACCGAACTCCTCCTTCACCTTCGCGTACCGGCTGAGATCCTTGTTCGTGTACACATGGGGACCCTCGGGTCCCGCCGGCGCCGGCGGCGCCGGAGCCGGTTCGGGCCCGGACACCTGTTCTGGCGGCTCGACCGGGGCCGGGACGGCCTCGTCGCCCTCTTGCGGCGCGACGGACCCGGTGTCCTCGGCGGCGGACGAGGCCGGTGGGGGCTCGACAACAACGGGTGCCGGGGCCGGAGCGGGCTGAGGCCGCGGTTCCGGCGGGGCGAGGGAAGCCTGCTCGGACTGATGACCGGAAGGAACGGCCCCGCCACAGGCGAACAGGAATACGGCGAAGCCGATCACGAAAATCGTGAAAAACAGGCGCTCACGCGCCTCGAGGGGTCTCATGAGGGGCGAATCTATGCCGGCGGCGGGGTCTGTCAAGGGGCCCGCCGCCGGCCGTGTACGGAGCCTACAGGTCGGTCTGCCAGACGGTCACCATGGTGCGGGGAAGCTGGAGGTCCGGCGGCGGCCATTGTCCCTTGATCAGCCGCTCGTCGAACCAGATGTCCGGTGTTCCCGCGGTGCCTCCCATGACGCCGTTGCGGGTCACGATGCTGCCGAAGAAGGTGCCGTTTCCCTGCGCGTCCCAGGTTCCCGAGGTGTAGATGACCCCGTACCAGTTGATCGACTTGATGACCGGTATCCCCTGGTCGTCACGCGCGGTGGAGGTGGTGTAGGTGAACGGCTCGCCCGTGACGGGCGTCACGGTGGCGGTCTGCCCGCCGGCGTTCGGGTCGATGACGGCGCTGCCGGTGGCCGTGGTCATGTAGGTCAGGTTGACGTACTGCTCGCCCGAGTCCCAGCGCCGGTTGCCATTGGCATCCACGAACGGCTCGCCGGGGGGAACGATGGCACGGTTGACACCGTCAGGGCCGATACCGGTCTGGTTCATGTTGACGGCGTTGAGATAGATGAAGCCCCCGCCATGCCAGTTGTCCGACGAGGTGAGGGAGACCTGTGGCGTCAGATTCGTTCCGTTCGGGTCGGGGGAAAGACCATCCTTGGTGTCGAAGAAGTACAGCCCCCCTTCGAGCCCGCGCGTCCAGGCGGCGAAGCTCTTGGCGACGCCGACACCGTTCTCGCGGAAGCTGTCGCCCGCACCGGCCCAGACGAAGTAGTGAGCATCGCCGAAGCCGCTCTGCGCCACCTGTTTCCAAAGGTCGTAATCGAACGAGGGGCAGGAGACCACAGAATGCTGGAAGATGTTGGAGTTGTCGTCCGCCGTGGGTGCACCCGAGTTGTAGGCATACGGCTGGATCAGGTTGCCCGGCGACGTGTTCGGATCGAGCGGCGGGTTGAACGTGCCACCGGTAATCACCTGGAACCAGGGGTCGGCGATCGTCGCCGAGGCGGTCCCGGCACGCGCCGTGACATAATTCGTGAGCGTGGCGCCCGAGATGATGCTGCTCTTGGTGGCCCAGGGAATGCTCTGGGGGGCGCGCGACTGCAGCTGGACGACGTTCGTCGCCGTGCTGGCATCCTGAACCGCGGTGGTCGCCCCCCAGTGCACCGCGAATGCGCCGTTGGTGCTCAGGCCGGTGCACGACTGCAGCGGGCCGCCGGGGCCCGGATAGGGCGCCTCGTTGAGCACCAGCTTGACCACCCGCTCTCCCATCTGCCGCGACGAGGGCGTGGTGATCCACTTTCCGCCGACCTTGGACATACCACGGAACTTGGCGGCGGTCACCTTGACGGTGGCGATGCCGTACCGTGTCGGCGTGCCGTTGATCACCACAACCGGCGGGGCGTAGATGTCGATCCGCTGGATGCGCCCCGTATTCGGCTGGTCGGTGAACAGGGTGGCGTTGATCTGGTCCAGGATGTCGACGGTGCCGGCGTCGTTCGGGTCGAGGCTGTTGCTCTGCAGCACCATGTCCGGTCCCGCCTCGGACCCCATGTACGCCGCCGCGAGGCTCCCGCGGTACGGCTTGTCGAAGAACAACTGATAGGTCGTGGAGTTCGGATCGAACGTCAGCCCCTGCCGGAAATACGGCTTGGAGCTCGTCCCGTCGGCGAGCACGTCGGCAGTGTTCGGATCGTTGTCATGGTCGAACACCCGCTGGGTCAGATCGTAGTAGGCGCTGTTGCGCATGTCGTAGGTGTTGAGGAACTTGTACAGGACCGAGTTGGGGTCCGACGGCATCCCGATGGTGGGCCGGTCGAACATGGCCTTGATCATCTTGGCGCCGGTCTCCGCCGTAAACAGGAGCTGGTCCGAGTCGCGCTGGTTCTGCGCGATCAGGTTCTCCGTGTCCGCCATGAAGAGATACGACAGGCCCAGCAGCGTCAGGATCACCATCACCATCATGGCGATCAGCAACGCCGAGCCAGTACTGCGAGCGTGGGTTGGGCATCGTCATCTCCTCGTCACATGCAGTTCGGGTCGCTGGCCGGGTCACACGAAACGACGCTCAGCGGGTTGGTGACCACGGTGATGATTGCAGGTCCCGATACCCGACTGTGCGGCGATCGTGAAGCCAAAGCTGGTGCGGATCGTCTCGCCGATGAAGGTCGGCCCCAGCCTTGTTGAGCATCGGCTGCGTGAACTTGTACTTCATCCGCACCGGGTTCGAGGCGTCGTTGTTCTGATCGAGGAACAGCTCCGGGGCGAGCGGCGCCACGGAGAAGTCGAGCGAGAACGGCGAGGTCATGTCGGGTGTCAGATTGAACGATGCGGCCGGTCGTGATGGCGTTGAGGACGTTGTACGTCGAGCTCGTCGAACAGGGCACCCTGTCCTGCATTGTTCGTGAAATCGATGCCGAGCCTGCTGAATCTGCACGTCGTCGCCGCAGTTGTTGACGATGTCGAAGAACACTCTCGTTGTTCTTCAACGAGCCCGTGGTCGGCGAGAGGTTCGGGTTGGTCGGCGAGATGCAGCAGGCCACCGGCATGATCGTCGTCACCGTGGTCGAGGCCGACTCGCTGCAACCGCTCGTGTTGGTCATGATCCCGACGATCTCGTAGCTCTGTCCGGCCGGCACGGAGCTGGCGTTCCAGGTGTACTGGTACGGCGCCGACGAGTCGGTCTGGTTGAACACCACCGTGCCGGTGGCGGCCGATCGGATGACGAGCTGCGTGGACTGGATCGGCACGCCGGTGGCCGTCAGGGTGATCGTCTGGTTACCGACGAGGGCGCTGCCGCCCGGGCTGATCCCGATGGCGATCGACCCGCCGAAGTTGCAGTGGATCGCCTCGGCCGGCAGCGACAGGTCGCTGGCGTTGCCGGGGCAGTCGTCCAGGGCCGTGATCTTGTAGTAGTAGCTCTGAAGCGGGGGCAGCGCCGGGACGTTCGGGTCCTGGAACGTCGGGCTGGCCGGATTCGACATGATCCCCGACCAGACCTGCGAGTACGAGGCAAGGTTCGGGTCGTTGCCGGTGTCCACCACCGCCCTGTAGACACCGTACTTGTCGATCGTGATCGGCGAGGGGGGGCTGTCGGTGTCGGTGCTGACCCGGTTCCAGGTGACCTGGTGGATGCCGAGCCCCATGTCGGTCGCGATGACGGTGGTGGGGGCCTCGGGTGGGACATTGGTTGTGGACGCCCCGTCCGCAGAGGCCGAGAACGCGCCATTGACTCCGCAGAGATCCTCGCCCTGGATCTTGTAGTAGTACTGGCGGCAGTTGACCACTGCCGCGTCGGTCAGGTCATTGACGTTGTAGGCGATGCTGTTGGCGTCCCAGCTCTGGATCACCTGCGACGGGTTGTTCGGATCGAAACCGGCCGTCGCGCCCTTGTAAACCCGGTATCCCTTCAGGTCACGTATCGGGTACGGAGACTCGTCGCAGGCCAGGTTCGTGGCGTTGCCCGAGATCGGCGCCCAGGCCACATTGACCTGGTTCTTCACGGCGGCGAGTGTGCCCCCGCTGTCACCGGTGCAGCCGACGCCGGTCACCTGCCCCGGCACGGTGGTGTCGGTCGGCGTGGACGGGCCCACGATCACGTTGTTGCTCTGGTTGCCCACCAGGTCGATGGAACGCGCGGCATAGTAGTGCGAGCCGGTGATCCCCGAGATGTAGTAGTTCAGATCGGTCGTGGAGACCACGTTGGTCAGGTTCGCCACCGAGGTGCCCCAGCTCACCGTGTAGCTCGCGATATCCGGATCGCCCGGAGCCTGCCACTTCAGATACGTCCCGTTACAGTGGCCCTGGCACGCCGTGAACGCCGCCGGCGCGTTGGGATCGTCGATGTCGATGTCGACCACGCCGTAGAAGCCGAGGTTTCGCGGCGTGACGTCGGTGGCCAGCGTGAACTTGCGGTAGTGCTGTGTGGCCGCGTTCGGATCGGTCGGGTCGATATAGGCCAGATCCGGGTCCTCGGTCATGCCGACCACCTGGATGCCGACCTTGGAGATCCGTTTCCGCTGGGCGATGCTGTTGGCGTCCTCGGCGCCCCCGATCGCGGTGAGAACGGCGCCGGCCGGGTCGTAGTAGACCAGCGACATCGACTTGATGTTGTCGGCCACGGGCTGGGCCACGACACTCGTGCTGTTCGGCGACACGATGTACCGGTAGAGCGTGTAGGGCGGGCTGGTCTGCGCCAGATCGACATTGTTGATGGAAACCGTCTCCTGCGTACCGTCGCGCGGCACACCCGACACGTCGGCCACGAAGCTGATGGTGGTGCCGCCCGTGCTGCCCGGCTTGGCCAGCGCGTAGGTCACGATCTCGTCGTTGCCCACGCTGACCACACGGAACGGGTCGCCGGGGCCGCCGAGGGTCGACTCGGGGTTGGTGCGGGCGTTGGGGTCCTCGTAGTCGAAGTCGCCTCTTACGGTCACGGCCGCGTCCCACATCCCCTCGATCTGCTCGTCGGGACGGTTCGGATCGCCATCGGGGTTGCTGTTGAACCCGGCCATGCGGATATCGCTGACCATCCGGTCGAACGCCACGCGGGTGTTCTGCTGCTCCGTCGCGGCGTTCTCGCTCATCTTGAACGATTTCTGCAGATTGTCGTACAGCATGAAGACGGTCACGAACACGACGGCCATGACCGTGACGGCCACAAGCACCTCGGCCAGCGTGAACCCCCGCTCGGAGCGCCTCATGCCTGCCATGCTCTTGGTCCCGGTAGTCATCGTGTTCACGGTTGTCTCCTCAGCCAGTGCGCCGGCCCTACCAGCGCACGTTCTCCATCTTGATGGTCCGGTTGCGCCGCAGCTCGGTCCAGCCCATCGTGATCGAGATGCGGATACCCTCGCCCGACGCGAACGTTGCCGGGGTGACGGTGCCGCCGATCGGCTTCATCGTGACGACGGCGTACCCTTTGAAGAGGTTGGAGCGGATCTGGTTACCCCAGAGGTTGTTGGCGACGCTGCCGCTGACGCGTGTGTCGGACACCACGGTGGTGGCGTTCGGGTCCGGCGAGCCAGCCTGGAGGAGCAGATACAGCCCGGTGTAGGACTGCTTGTTGATGTCCTCCATCATGTCCTGGGACAGAGCCGTGGCCGTTGTGAGCGTCTTGCCCGACTTCACATAGCTGCCCCCGAGAACGAACATGGAGGCGACGGCGACCATGACGCCGGTCATCAGACCAAGCGAGACCAGCACCTCGATCAGGCTGAATCCTCGTTCCGACTTCGGCCTCATTGCCGGCACCCGGGGCAGGGATCTCATGGGTCTCCTCCTGGACTCTGTCATCGTGTGAACTTCACGCCGACCTTGCCGGCGGCGACCAATGTGATCTTGTACTGGTCGGTCACCCCGCTGCCTATCGGCGATGTGAGCGTGACGAAGTTCGCCGTCGGATTCTGGTCGTCCGGTATGGTCGCATTCGAGACCGTGCCGTTCTGCGCGATGGTGTACGTCAGCGCGCCGGACGGCGTGGTGGTCACCGTCACGGTCTTCACCAGCGAGAATGTCTGCGTGGTGGTGGGCTTGCCGGGTATCGTGTAGCTGAACGAATATGTGTTGGCCGGCGACGGGTTGATCGTGAACGTGACGGGAAGATGCTGCGTGACCGAGATCTGTCTCGCCACGCGCAGGTGGCTGACGAGCTGGTCGCTCGCCGAGCGGATCCGGTAGGCCCGGAAGAACGAGCCGACGTTCGGGATCGCCACGAGGGCCGCCAGACCCACGATCACGATGACCACCAGCATCTCGGCCAGCGTGAACCCCGCCTCCGCGCGGCGCGCGGCCGTTCTGCAACTCATCTCGCGTCGTGCGCTTCGCTTCATGGTCGGCTCCTCGGCTCTCACCGGCCGGCGTCAGCCCGGCCGTGGGAGGCCTCAGGAGCAAGGAGCCTGCCAAGGGCGTCCGCCTTGTCGGGATATGAGCGATTCACCTTCTGCCGCAAGGGATTACGAGGCGTTACTCGGGGCGTCCAGGCGATCGGCGGGGACGGGGCCAGGCGATCATGCCGGAGAAGGTGTTACGAAATGCCTCACTCGTACCCGGCGGTTTCCACCTGTGGCGAAGCGGCTGCGGCGGGCGCCTTTCGCGGCAGCCGCACCGTGAAGCAGGCCCCGCTGCCCGGGATGTTGCCCGCGGCGATCGCTCCATCGTGGCTGACGATCGCCTTCTGCGCGAGCGCGAGCCCCAGACCTGTCCCCTGCTGCTTGGTGGTCACGAACGGCGTGAACAGACGAGGCAGGAGGTCCTCCGGGATGCCCGTCCCCGAGTCGGCGATCTCGATCCGGAGCGTTTCGCCTCCATCCTCCAGCGCCCCGGTGACCGTGACACGCCCGCCGCCCGGCGGGGTCGCCTCGACCGCGTTGCGAAGCAGATTGCCGATCGCCTGCCTGACGAGCGGCTCGTCCGCCACGATCCGCCCGGGCCACTCACCCTCGACGACGATCGTGACGTCGGGCCGCGACAGGCCCAGCAGGACCTCCCTCGCCGCATCCTCGATCACCGTCCGGGGATCCCACGGCGAGGCGGCGAGGCTGACAGGACGCGCGTATCGCAGGAAGTCGTCCACGGTGCGGCCTATCGCCTGCACCTCCCGGACGATCGCGCCCGCGTGCTCCTCGTGCGTCTGCGGGGCCGCACCCCCGCGGCCGATCAGCCTCGCATAGCCGAGGATCGTGCCGAGCGAGTTGCGGAACTCGTGGGCGATGCCGGCCGACAGCACGCCCAGTCCCGCGAGGTTCTCCTTGACCCGGACCCGCTCCTGCAGACCACGGATCTCGGTGAGATCGGAGAACAGGCAGAACACGCCGCCGCCCGAGGGACCGGCGGGGATGGTCGAGACGGTCACACCCAGATGCGCGGTCGCGCCGCCCCGGTCGTACGCCACCACCTCACGGGCATGGGGGCGCGCGGCGACGACGCCGTCCTCGAGCAGCGACAGCAGCCCCGTGGCGCCCGCGAACACGGTGCGGTAATCGTGGCCGACCGCTTCGTCACGCGCCAGGTCGAGGATCGCCTCACCCGCCCGGTTCAGCGCCGTGACCTTCCCGTCCGATCCGATGATGATGACGCCGCTCGTGAGCCCTTCGAGCAGCTTCTCCGTGACGGCGGCCGGCTCGCCGCGCGAGGCCGCCGCCCGCATCCGGTCCAGCTCGCTCGACTGCTCCTCGAGCTTCTCGATCACGCCGGTGAACGAGGAGATCGAGATCCTCCGGATCATCGAGACCGCTCCCGGCCGCGACGGGGCGGTCGGGGGCGAGCCGCATGGCGGCCGCCTTCAGCGCCCGGTAGGGGCGCAGCACCCATCGCACGAACAGCAGGACGATCGCCATCATCACCAGCCCCGCCACCGCCTGCATCCAGGCGAGCGCGCGGATCTGGCGGGTGACGGTGCGGACCCCGAGGATCTCGTGACCCGCCTTGAGGATCGTCGGCGACCCTTCCGGGGCGCGCGAGAGCGCCACGAAGACCAGCGCCTCCCCCCGGTCCGGGCCGTACTCGGCGTCCTCGTCTCCCCGGTCCGGCTGGCGGATCACGGCGCCCCCCGAGCCGAGCGAGCCCGGATCGGTCAGGGCCACGCTCGAGGCGGTCGGGTCGACCACGCCCACCCGCCAGGGCTGTGTCGAGGCGAGCACGCGGCCCCGTCCGTCCACGACCTCGAGCGACGTGATCGAGTAGGCGCGCGCCACGTCCCTCAGCTTTGCGGACAGGGCGGGATCGCGCGGGTCGGCCGACACCAGCTCCCGCTGCGCGGCGCGCGTCGCGGCCGTTATCCGCCCCTCCGCCTCCGCCACCAGCGACGCGCTCGTGCTGTACAGGGCGTTGATCGAGACCATGCCGGCGGCCACGAGGAACAGGACGAGCAGGACGAGAAACAGCTTGACCTGGTTCTCGTATCCCTGCACCCGGATGTCCATCGGCTCAGCCTCCGAACGGGAGGGTCACGACCAGATCCAGATACCAGCGGATGATCTCTTTTCCCCAGAACATGCTCACGAGAGCGGCCAGACCGAGAAACGGGCCGAACGGGACCGCCGTCTTCATGTTCTGCCTGCCCGTGGCGACCATCGGCAGGACGTACAGGCTCCCGATGACCGAACCGAGGAGCATCGTCAGCAGCACGCGCGGCATGCCGAGAAACGCCCCCACCATCGCGAGCATCTTCACGTCGCCGAGCCCCATCCCCTCACGGCGCTCCTGCTCGTTCTCCTCGTCCGTATTCGCGTCCTTCTCGCCCGTGGCCCGGCCCCCGCGGCGGATGCGGGCGTAGAGGATATATAGGGCCCGGATGGCGAGCGGGACCAGCGCCCCGGCCAGCGCCCCGGCCAGCGCGCCGCCCGGTCCGGGATCGTCACCCAATGGAGACACCAGCAGACCGAGCGCCAGCCCCGGAAGGGTCACCCGGTCCGGCAGGATCCCGAACCGCATGTCGATCGGCACGAGGACGATGATCGAGACGGTCAGCCAGGAGAGCGAGGCCCATCGGACCGTGGGGCCGTGCTGCATGTACAGGGTCAGAAGCAGAAGCGCGGTCACCAGCTCCACGAGCGGGTAGACGGCGGCGATCCGCGCGCGGCACGCGCGGCACCGGCCCGCGAGGGCCAGCCACGACAGCACCGGGATGTTGTCGTACCAGCGGATCGCGGCCCCGCAGGCGGGGCAGGCCGAGCCGGGCCAGACCACCGACCGCCCCTCCGGGATGCGATGAATGCAGACGTTGGCGAACGAGCCGAAGATCAGCCCCAGCGCGACGACGACGGCCACCCCCAGCAGGCCGACCGGGTCGGCGAGCGGTACCGGCGTCACCGGGACGACCTGCGATAGAGCTCGAACCGGCTCAGGCTGCTCACCTCGCCCGTCTTCGGGTCGTAATGGTACGGCTTGCCGTCCGGATCGACCGGCGCGCCCCGGATGAACCCGCCGGTCTGCAGCGCTGTGAGGCTGGGCGGGTTGGCGCCGTTGCGGGCGCGGTACGCCGACACCGCCCGGGACAGCTCCTCGAGATCTATCTCGATCGTCAGATCGTGGACGTGGCGTGAGGCCACATCGCGCACGTAGTCGTTGTCGGCCTGCCCGAGCACCTCCTTCCAGTACCCGAGCGACGCCCGCTTGTCCCCCATCTTGTTGTACATCTCCGCGCGCATCCGCCGGATCGCGGAGGGGGCACCCGGATCGTTCATGGCCTTCTCGAAATAGGCGGCGGCCCGCGTGTAGTCGTGCAGGCTGTTGTAGCAGGTGTAACCCGCCTCGAACGGAAGGATCCACTCGTCGGGGTTGGCGGCGATCCCCTTGTCCAGAAGCCGCAGCGCCATCTCGTTGTCGTGGGCCTCGAAGCTCATGATGAGCGAGCCGATCAGGTAGGGGTCGATGTAATGCGGGTCCAGCTCGGTGATCACGTTGTCGTAGATGTGCTCCAGATAGGTGAAGCGATCGGCTTCGTCGTAGTTGCTGTAATACTGGATCGACCAGATGTAGATCGCGTCGGCGAGCACCGCCGAGTAGCCGAGAGAGACCACCTTCAGATAGCGGCCCGACGGCAGATACAGCACCTGCGCGGCGGTGGGCCGCTCGGAGCGCGTGCTCGCGAGCCTCTCGCCCGACCAGGCTGCGGCCGCCACCGGCACCAGCACGGCCAGGGCCGCCAGGGCGTGGCGCCCCCTCACAGAAAGTCCCGCCTGCGGAAGACCAGGACCGCCAGCAGCAGCACCAGCATCGTGTACGAGACGCCATACACCGATGCGTACGCGACCTGACTCATTGGGACCGGGATGCCGTGCACCACCAGACCCTTCACGTTCAGCGCCTCGAGGTTGGGCAGGACCGCGTACAGGACGTGGCAGACGGCTCTCCCGAAGCCCCCCTGTATCTTGTCCGCCAGGAGGAGAAGCCCCCACGAGAGATGCCCGATGACGTAGAACGTGACGGTGAACAGGCTTGCCAGGATCGGGCTGGAGAACGAGGAGAACAGGATGGCGATAGCGGTGACGAGGGCCAGCTCGACGAAGATGAGGACCACCGCGCGGGTGATAGCCGGATCCATCCAGCCCTTCACGATCAGCAGCAGATAGAAGAAGGCGGTCATGATCGCCACGTTGACGGCCAGCACCATGACCAGACCCAGGTACTTGCCGAGGATGAACTGCGACCGGCGGATCGGCTTGGAGACCAGCGTGTAGACGGTGCGCTTCTCGATCTCCTTGAACACCAGGCCGACGCCGACGAAGATGGCCGTGGCCACCCCGAACAGCGAGATCGAGGCCAGCCCGATGTCCTTGACGATCTTCTCCTCGGATCCCACGGTGAGCAGGCTCAGGATCCGGCTCGAGGCGATCATGATGATCGCGAAGGCCAGCAGGAGATAGAAGATCCTGTCCCGGATCGCCTCCCGGAAGGTGTTGCGCGCGATGGCGAGCGTCTTCACCGGCCGGAGACCTCCCGCAGATACAGATCCTCGAGCGTCTCGCGCCGCGCCGCCACCGAGATGAGACGTCCGCTGCCGCCGCGGATCGCAAAGAGCAGACGGTCCAGATCCGGTTCGGTGGCGACCCGCACCAGCGACTCCGCGCCGCGCGCGGAGAGAAGCTCGCCCTGCAGCCCGTCGCCGCAGAGCGATTCGAAGGCCGGGCCGGCCCAGGTGACCTCCCATGACCGGACGCTCGGCGACAGGAGGTCGGAGAGACGGCCGGAGATGCCGATCCTCCCCTCCTTCAGGATACCCACCCGGTCGCAGATCGCCTCGGCGTCCGAGAGGATGTGCGAGGAGAAGAAGACCGTCCGGCCGCGCGCCTTCAGGTCGAGAATGATATCGCGGAACTCCCGGCGGCCGATCGGGTCGAGCCCGCTCATCGGCTCGTCGAGGATGACGAAGTCCGGGTCGTTGATCAGCGCCTGCGCCATTCCGATCCGCTGGAGCATCCCCTTGGAGTACTTCCTGAGGGGCAGGTCGGCGCGGCCGGTCATCCCGACCCGCTCGAGCACATCCTCGGAGCGGGCGCGCCGCTCCGCCCTGGCGTACCCGAAGAGCTGGCCGTAGAAGTCGAGGAATTCGCGGCCGGTGAGATACTCGTAGAAGAACGGGTTCTCCGGCAGGAACCCGATCCGGCGGCGGAGGGCCACCCGGGTGTGCTCCTGCCCGAAGATCCTGATGCGGCCGGCATCGGGGAAGATCAGCGAGAGGATGGTCTTGATCGTCGTCGTCTTGCCGGCGCCGTTCTGCCCGAGCAGGCCGAACACCTCGGAGCGCTCGATCGTGAGATCGAGCCCCCGGATCACCTCGCGCGACGTGAGCGAGAGATGCCCTTTGTACGTCTTGCGCAACCCTTCGATCTCGAGGACCGGCTCCGGCATCATCCGCTCCCGAGCTGCGTGGAGAGCTCCACGGCCCGCTCCGCCTCTCCCGCCACCATGTGCTCGTACAGACGCTCCTGACGCCGGACCATCTCGTCGATGTCCCACGGTCCGACGCGAAGCCGCGCCTCGGCGCCCATCCGCCGTCGCCTGTCGGGGTCGGCGACGAGCAGCATGGTCCGCTGCGCCAGCCCTTCCACGTCGCCCGGCGGCAGCAGGTATCCCGTGACCCCGTCCTCGACCGCCTCGGGCGCGCCGTCGACGCGTGTCGCCACGATCGGCAGCCCGGTGGCCATCGCCTCGGGAAAGACGCGGGGCAGCCCCTCCCACAGCGAGGTGTGCAGGAGGATGTCGATGCCGCGCAGCAGCTCGGGGACGTCACGCCGCCATCCGGCCAGCTCGACCCGTCCGGTCAGTCCCTCGCGGTCGATGAGCGTCTCGACCTGCGGTCTCATGACGCCGTCGCCGACGAGGAGGAACCGGACGCGGCCGTCCATTCCGGGCTCCTTCAGGACCCGGGCGGCCACCCGCACGAAGTCGAGCGGCGATTTCTGCGGCTTGAGACAGCCCACCATGCCGACCGTGACCGGCCCTTCCGGCGCCGACTCGCGCGGGGTGAACCGAGGCAGAGGCACGCCGCTGCGGATCAGCGTGACCTTCTCCGGGAGGAACAGGTCCAGCGCGAGCCCCGTCTCCATGTTGGCCCGCGACACCGCCACGAACGCCGTGGTGGTGAACCGCCCCGTGACCCGCTCGACGGCCTGGTACAGATGCCGTGTCAGCCACGGCTGGCCATCATGGAATCCGTACCCGTGGATCGAGTGGACGATGTGCGGCACGCCGGCGATGGTGGCCGCCCAGCGTCCCAGGATACCCGCCTTGGACGAATGGGTGTGCACGACATCGGGCCGCTCCCGCCTCAACAGCGCGATCAGACGCGTCAGCGCGGCCGCGTCCCGTCGCGGGGACGGCTCCCGGACCAGCGGGTCGACCAGATGCACACGGGCGTCCAGACCGCGGGCCTCGTCCACGAGCAGACCCTCGGCGCCGGTCACGAGGCTCGGCTCGAAGCGGCGCCGGTCGAGATGGCCGACCGTGTAAAGGGTGTTCTGCTGCGCTCCGCCCAGCTCCAGCTTGGTGATGATGTGGCACACACGGATCATCGGGCTGCTCCGTCCGCCACCGCCTCGGCCGGGCGGGGTCGTGCCTCGACCACGCTGCGGAACCAGTGCTCGAGCATGACCAGCGACCAGATCATGTCCTCGCGGTTGGCCGCCCCGCTCGCGTGCTCGTCGAGAAGCGCCCGGACTCCCTCGGGGCGCAGGATCCCCCGCGATCGGGCGGCCGGGTCGAGCAGCAGCTCTCTGCAGTAGCCCGCCAGCTCGCCGCGCAGCCAGTGATCCAGCGGCAGACCGAACCCCGCCTTCCGGCCGCGTGTCACGGCATCGGGCAGGCCGGCGCCGAAGACGCGCCGGAGGATCCGCTTGCCCCGGCCCGTCCCGTGAGCGGTGATCTTCATCCGCGCCGGAACGCGCATCGCCAGCTCCACCACGCGGTGATCCAGAAACGGGCAGCGGTCCTCCAGCCCGTGCGCCATCGTCGCCGCATCCACCTTGTGCAGCATGTCGTCGGGCAGGGAGACGAGCAGATCCGCCCTCTGTGCCGGAAGGACCGGGTCGTCTCCGCCGGACGCGCCGTCCCAGGCCGCGTGCAGAGCGGCCAGCGGATCCGCGGGTCCCGCCGCGCGCAGGAAGTCGTCCGTGAGCACGGCCGCCGCGGTGTCCGGGGTCAGGCAGGCGATCCAGGCGTCGTTGCGCGCGCGCGGGCCGAGCGCCGCGGCATCCACGAACCTGCGGGCCCGCCCCGGCAGGTTGCGCCTTCCGGGCGCCGCCGGGATCGCGCCCACGATCGGACCGGCCAGTCGCGCGGCCATGCGGGCGGCGAAGGTGCCGGCCATCCTGTGGGCCCGGTAGCGATCGTAGCCGAGGAACAGCTCGTCGGCGCCGTCGCCGGACAGGCTCACCGTGACATGGTCCCGCACGGCGCGCGCCAGATGGTAAACCGCCACGGCGGACGAGTCGGCGAACGGCTGGTCGAGATGCCAGGCGATCACCGGCAACGCGTCGACGGCCCAGGAGGCCGTCGGCCGCCCCGGGATCTCGTGGTGCTCGGCGCCCAGCGCCCGGGCCACGCCGGCGGCAATCGGGGTCTCGTCGTAGTCCGCCCGGTCGAAACCGACGGTGAAGGTCTTCACGCGTCCGGGAGCGAGCCGTGCCATGCGCGACGCGATGATCCCAGAGTCGAGCCCGCCGCTGAGAAACAGCCCCAGCGGCACGTCGCTTCGCAGCCGCAGCCCGATCGACTCGTCCAGCGTGGCCGCCAGCTCCTCGCACAGCGCCGTCTCATCGGCCGGCCCGTCACCCGCCGCCTCGGGCAGTGTCCACCAGGAACGGATCGAGGCGCGGCCGCGCTCGTACACGAGCAGCGATCCCGGCGGCAGCTTCATGATCCCCTCCACCGCCGTCCCGGGGCCGGGCACGTACTTGAGCGCGAGATAGCTGCGCAGCGCCGGGGGGCACGGCACGACCGGCTCCCCGCGCGAGCGCATCAGCGCCGTCAGCGCCTTGATCTCGGAGGCGAACCGCAGCCCGCCGCCGCCGATGCCGTAGTACAGAGGTTTCTGCCCCATCCGGTCACGCGCCAGGATCGCCCGGCGGCGCCGCACGTCCCACAGGGCGAGCGCGAACATGCCGCGCAGGCGCGTGAGGAACGCATCACCTTCCTCCTCGTACAGGTGGAGCGCCACCTCGGTGTCGCCGTCGGAATGGAAGGTGTGGCCGCGCGAGACCAGCCCCGCCCGCAGCTCGAGATAGTTGTAGATCTCGCCGTTGAGCGCGATCCAGACGGGCGGCTCGCCGTCCGGGCCGCCGCACCGGAGAGGCATCGGCTGCGCCGCCCGCTCGCTCAGATCGATGACGGCCAGCCTGCGGTGCCCGAGCACGGCGCCGGGCAGGCGGACGATCCGCTCTCCGTCCGGCCCCCGGTGGGCCAGGGTCGACAGCATGAGGGACACGCCGTCCTCGACACCGGGCGGCGTGGCACCGGCCTGATCGGCCGCGAAGATTCCGGCGAGGCCGCACATCCTAGAGCGCCTCCCCCGGGGACGCACCGGCGCGCGCGGCCAGCAGATCCAGCGCAAGCGATCGCCCCTCGGCCAGGGAGTCCTCCATCGAGTTGTAGTACCAGGCCCCGTAGCGGCCCGCGGAGCGGATCCCGTGTGCCGCGAGCGTCTCGTGGATCCCGGGCAGCGCCGCTCGTCGGTGCGCGTCATAGATCACGTACGCGGGGTTGATGTAGAAGGTGGCGCGCGTCAGGATACGGTCGCGCTCGTTCAGGATACCGGCGCGGATGAGCCCCTCGCGGCACCGCTCGGAAAGCTCCTCCTCGTTCCAGGGCTGGCCCGGGCGCGCCGCGACCTCGAGATAGATCGACGAGCAGCCTTCGGGGGCGGCGGCCGGCGTGAAGGACGCCGGGAAGCCCGCCCGGTAGAACGGGAACTCCTTTTCGGGAAAGTAGACCCAGTGCTTGTCGGGATGGAGGATCCTGTCCACGCCGAGGTTCAGGTTGATCACGGCCACGTGCCGGAGCCCGCGCGAGCGCTCGAGCACGTCCGCCGGCAGCCCGCGGGTGATCGCGGCCAGGCGCGGCAGAGGCAGCGTGGAGATCAGCCTCTCGTAGGCGATCGTCTCTCCCGAGCGAAGCGTGACGGTGCGCCGCACCGCATCGACGGAAGTGACCTCCTCGTTGCATCTCAGACCGCGCACGCGCTTCGCCAGCGCGGCCGGCAGGATCTCGATGCCCCCCTCCTTCGGATAGAGGAACGAGGGATTGTAGCCGAACGCCTTCGTCGAGACGCCGAGCGCGCCCTCGACCACGTCGCGCAGCGACGGTCTCGGGATCGACCAGGAGACCCAGTCGCAGGTGACCTCGTCCAGGTCGGTCAGCCAGAGCTTCTCGTTGTAGGGGAACATGAAGTGCCGGGCGATGCCGTCGCCGAAGGTCCGCAGCACCCAGTCCCGGAAGGAAAGCCGCCCGGCCTCCTCGGGGGTGACCTCACCGCCGCGCATCGCCTCGACGAAACCCACGAGGCACTCGGCCACCACCGCGGGCGGCAGCCCATGCGTGTTGACCTGGAACGGGTACGGCGTGAACACACCGTGCGAGTGGATCCAGGCCTTGCGATCGATCGCCGCGAACCGCCCGGTGGGGATCAGCTCGCTCACCAGCGCCCGGATCTCCGGCCGGCGCAGATGCAGCAGGTGGCCGGTCAGGTCGAACGTGAAGCCGTCCTTGACCACCGAGCGGCAGAGCCCACCGGGCCGCTCCTCGCGTTCGAGGACGGTGACCGACTCATGATCCTGCAGGTGGTAGGCGGCCGACAGGCCCGTGAGCCCGGCGCCGAGCACCACGATCACTGACGCCTCCAGGAGACGAGGTTCTGACGCGCCGCCATCACGGCGGCCCGCTCCTGGACGTCGCTCACCCCGGGTTCGGCCGCTTCCAGCCGTTCGCCCTGCGGCCGTGCCGGCGCCGCGCTCGCGGGCACGCGCGCCAGCGCGAGCCCGACGACCACCATGAACGACCCGACCGAGACCACGAGCAGCGCCGACGGCGTCTCGGTGAGATAGAGGTTCAGGATCCCCAGGCCGCCCAGCACGGCCCCGCTGAGCCAGGTCACGCGCGTGACGGCCGGCACCGTGAGCCCGAGACGCGACAGGCGTATGGCGAAATGATCGGGGCTTCCCTTGAAGGGGTTGGCGCGTCGGCCGAGCCGCAGCGTCATGACGTATACGGTATCGAAGATCGGCACGGCCAGGATCAGCAGCGGGCTCAGGTAGCCGATGTGATTCACCGCATCATACTTGCCGATCATCGCGAGCGCGCCGAGCATCATCCCGATGAAAAGGCTGCCGGTGTCGCCCATGAAGATCCTGGCCGGATGCACATTGTACCTGAGGAACCCGAGCAGACTGCCCATCAGGGTGGCGGTCATCAGGACGATCGGCGTCTGGCCGTTGAGGAACGCCACCACCAGCAGGAACGCCGCCGCGACGAACGCCGTTCCCGATGCGAGGCCGTCCATGATGTCGATGATGTTGAAGGCGTTGGTCATTCCCACGAGCCACAGCACCGTGAGGATCAGGTTGAGCCAGGAGGGCAGCGCGCCTATATGGATCGCGATGTCGCTCTTGATCAGCACGAGCGTGGCAAACCCCTGCCCGAGGAACTTTGGCCAGACCCCCAGGACGCCGAAATCGTCGATCAGGCCCAGAAGCACCAGGATCGTGCCGGCCAGCAGCAGACCCAGGACCCGCCGGTCGAAGTCGAACACGAGCGCCATGGTCAGAACGAACGAGACGTACACGGCCAGGCCGCCCAGATACGGGGTCGCGCGCCGGTGCTTCTTGAGGGAGCCGTCCGGCTGATCCACGATGCCGAACCGCTCCGCCGCCCGCGCGGCCACCGGCGTTCCGTACAGCGACAGGGCCAGCGCCGTGACGAAGCACATCAACGCCGTGACGGGCGTGGGGATCGATGGGGACATCTCGAGCATCAGGACACCGTCTGTGACGCGACGCGGGCGCTCAGGGCGCGCCGTTTGGCGAACGCCCGCCGGAGCATCCCCCGGTGGCGCCACGTCATTAATATGGTGGCCGGTGAGAAAATCGCCAACCAGCCCCACAGGGCGAGATCCCAGGCGAGGATGAACGGCAGGTTGACCAGGAACGACCGCGGCGTCTCGTTCTTGATCATGGCCAGATACCTGTTCTTGATGATGTGGGCCTGGATTTGCGGCGGCCGGCGGGCCATTTCAAGCCGTTTCCGCCCGTGGCCACGGCGCGCCGACTGGGTGCCGCCCCGGAAGTGCGCCGCCACCGCCGCGGGCTGGTACCTGCAGATCCATCCCATCCGACGCGCCCGCCACCCGGCGTCGAAGTCCTCGCCGAACGCGAAGAAGTCCTCGTCGAAGAACTCGCCTCCCACCGTGAGGCTCTCGACCGCCTCCCGGCTGTAGAGCGCGGCGGCGCCGCAGACGGAGAACACCTCACCGGGCTCGTCGTACTGCCCGCGATCGGGCTCTCCATAGCCCCGTTCCTTGACACGGCGGCTCCGCGTCAGGATCTGCCCTGTTGTGTCGAGTGTGCGCCTGTCGAAGCGAAGCACCTTGCCCGCGACGCTGCCCGTGCGGTCTTGGGATGCGAACGGCTCGAGCGCCCGTTCGAGGTATGTCGGCTCCAGAACGGCATCCGCATTGAGAAAAAGGATATAGGCGCCGTGGGCCCTTTTCAACCCGATGTTGTTGCCCGCGCAGTACCCGGTGTTGGTTCCGTTCTCGATCAGCGTCGTCGACGGGAAACGCTCCCGTACCAGCGACGCCGAACCGTCGCTCGAGGCGTTGTCCACCACGATCAGCTCCACCTCGGGATGCGTCTGGGCCAGCACGGACGACAGACATCCCTCGAGGAAATCGTGCGAGTTCCACGACAGCACGATGACCGACACGAGCGGCGCGCTCACGCGCCCGCCTCCGCCCGCGCGCGGCCGAGGGCTTCCCGGTAGACGTCCAGCGTCCCGCGGGCGGTGCGCTCCCAGGTGAAGCCGGCCGCACGCGAAAGTCCCCTGCCGATCAACCGATCCCGCAGAGGCATCTCCGACAGCAGCGACCAGAGCCCCGATGCGATCGCCCCGGTGTCCTCCGGATCCACAAGCAGCGCGGCGTCGCCCGCCACCTCGGGGAAGCACGACGTCGAGGCGGCGAGCACCGGGACGCCGGAGGCCATCGCCTCGAGCACCGGCAGCCCGAACCCCTCGTACAGCGACGGGTAGGCGACGGCGGCGGCGCCCGCGTAGAGCGCAGGCAGATCGGCCGGTGCGACGTATCCGATCGCACGCACCGATCCGGAGAGCCCGCGGGACTCGATCGCCGGCTCGAGCGGGCCGGACGGCGCTTCCACGCGTCCGACCAGCGCCAGACGCAGATGCGGCGCGCGCGCCAGGACCGTCCCGAACGCGTCGAGCAGCCTGTCGATGTTGCGCCGCGGCGTGATCGAGCCGACGTGCAGGACGTACTCCTCCCCGAGGTCGTACTGCTGCCGAACGGCGGCGAGCCTCTCCGCGTCCTCGATCGGCGCGAACTCCGGATCCGGCGCGAGGGGAACGGCGGTGACGCGGTCGGGCGGGATCCCGTACCGGTCGATGATGTCGCGGCGCGAGCGCTCGGACACCGTCAGCACGTGTCTTGCCTTTCGCGCCGAGGAGGCGGCGAAGCCGGAGAAGGCGAGCCGCGCCCTGGCGGTGAACCACTCCGGGTGCAGGTCGAAGGTGATGTCGTGGATGGTGACCACCGCCGGGCAGGGGCACAGCGCCGGAAGCGTATAGAAGGGGCTGTGCAGCAGATCCACCCGCCGGCGCAGCAGGTGGGCCGGCAGACGCAGGTGATTCCACGAGAAGACGTTGTCGAGACGGGGCGCCAGCGCGCCGAGCGGCGGTGCGAGGATCACCGACTCGACGGCCCGATCGGGCAGCCCACCCTCCGGCTCGGCCGGCAGATACAGACGCAGGACGATCGACGGATCCCGGCCCGCCATGGCGCGCACCAGGTTCCTCACGTACCGGCCCACGCCGGTCGGCTGGACGACCATGCTTCGGCCGTCGATCCCCACGGTCATCGTGCGCGGCGCGGTCATGCCGACACCTCGCGATAGACCGACAGGGTGAGCCGCGCCGTCTCGCGCCACGTGAAGCCGGACGCTCGCTCGCGGCCCGAGCGCGACAGCCCCTCGGCGCGGGACGCGTCATCGAGTATCGACGCAACCTCGCCGGCGATCGCTTCCGGATCGGTGGCGGGCGCGTACAGGCAGGCATCGCCCCCTGTCTCGACGAGGGCGTCGGCCGTCGAGGCCACGACCGGCGTGCCGCATCGCATCGCCTCCATCACGGGCAGCCCGAACCCCTCCGTGAAAGAAGGATAGACGAGCGCCGCGGCGCCGCGATAGAGGGCTATCAGGTCCGCACGCGGCAGAAACCCCGGAAGCCTGACACGGTCGAAGAGAGACAGCGCGCCGGCCCGGGCTATCAGGGCGCCGGTCTCGCGCCCGTGCTCGCCCGCGATCACCAGATCGAGATCGTCGTGTCCGGTGGCCAGCAGGGAGAACGCCTGGAGCAGACCGGGCAGATTCTTCACGATATCGTGCCCGCCCGTGTGCAGCAGGTATCTTCTCCCCGAGAGGCCCAGACGCGACAGGAGCGCCGGCCGGGCGGCGTCGGCCGCCGCAATCGCCTCGTCGTCGATGTCGCACGCCTCGGGGATCGTCGCGACCTTCTCCTCCGGGACGCGCAGCAGGGCGACCACGTCGCGGCCGGTGGCGTCCGAGGGCACGATGATCCGGTCGGCGCCCCGCGCGAGCCGGAAGTTGGCGGCGAAGATCCGCGCGTTGCGCCGGGACACGGTCCCCGGCAGCTTGAGCGGGGTCAGGTCGTGGATGGTCTGCACCACGCGGCACCGCGGCGGCGTCAGCCGGGGCACGGCATAGAACGGGGAGTGGAACACCCGCACGCGCCGAAGCATGAGCAACGGCGGCCAGGCGATCTGGTCCCACAAGGTGATCGCGCGCCGGGGGCGGGACAGCCGGACCCGCTCGAACCGGGGCGGGAGCCCCTGCGCCTCCTCCGCTCCGTTGCCGAACAGGGTCATCTGCCCGTCGAAGCCGGCGATCTGCGACTCGATGCCGGACAGCAGCCCGCGGATGTACGCCCCGACGCCGCGTCGGCCGCTCGCCCCCGACAGCGCCCTGATGTCGAACCCGATCCGCAGCGGCTCCATCACGACTCCCCCACCGCCCGGCCCTCCAGGAGTCCGCGGTAGAGTGCCGTGGTCTCCTCCACCATGCGCGTCGCCGAGAATCGTGAGGACGCCGAGCCTGCCGCCTGCCCGAGCGCGCGCGCGAGCCCGGGATCCGCGGCGATGCGGGCGATGGCGTCCGACAGCGCGGAAGGCACGTGAGGCGGCACGAGCAGACCGCTCACCGAGTCCTGGATCGCCTCGGGAATGCCTCCTACCCGCGTCGCCAGGATCGGCAGCCCGGCCGACATCGCCTCGAGCAGCGACAGGGGCATCGCCTCGGAGTGCGACGGCAGCACGAACAGGTCGAGGGCGCCGAGCAGATCCCGGATGTCGTCCAGCCTGCCGGGAAGCACCAGCCGGAAGGCAGGCCCGGGCGCAAGACGCTCGAGCTCCGCGCGCATCCCCCCGTCCCCCGCGAGAACGAGAGCGAGGCCCTCGACACCGCATCGGCCGCACGCCTCGAGCAGATCGCGCACCCCCTTGCCCTCCTCGAGCGCGCCGGCGAATCCCACGACCAGCGCCGCGCGCGGGTCGATGCCGAGCGCTCGCCGCGCCGTGTCGCGACCCGGCAGATCCCGCACGGGCTCCACGCCGTTGTGGATGACCCGTATCAGATCCCGCGGCACGCCGAATTCCCCGGCGAGGAAGGACGCGTCCGATTCACACACCGCGATCACCGCGTCGAGCGCACGTGTGGCCGCCTTCTTCACCGTCCGGCTGTAGACCCGCTCGAGCGGGTACCAGGCCGGAGCGTGCTCGGTGGTGACGAGGCGCCCCGCGCCGCTGCATCGCGCGGTCATGAGCGCGGGCACCGCCTCGATCGGCGAGGACAGGTGCAGATGGAAGATGTCGGGTCGCGCCCGGTTGATCAGGGCCGCGAGCTTCGCCATGCCGGGCAGATCGGTCTTTCCTCTCACGGTGAGACGTGTCACCACGGCGCCGGCGGCCGCGCAGCGTGAGGCGATCGGATCCACGGCAGGCGCTTCCGGGATCACCACGGCCACCTCGTGGCCTGCCCCGGCCAGACCGGTCGCGAGGATCCTCAGGTGCTCGAGCAGGCCGCCCGGGACACCGGCGCCGGCGTACTCCATCACCTTCATCGGGGCGCTCTCATCCGGCGCGTCCCAGCCAGGAGGCCACCATCCTCGTCAAGGGCCTGAGCGATCCGGGCCGCAGCCGCCAGGCCGCGGCGAGGGCGCGGCGCGCCTCGGCGTTGCGGCCTTCCTTCATGAGCCAGTATCCGGCCTCCTCGTGCAGGCGGTACAGCGTCGCGCGCAGCCGGACGGGGTCGTCGCGCTCCAGCTCGGGGTGGCGCTCCATCTCGGCACGCACGATCGCGATGTCCTCGAGTCTCAGGTCGCCCATCCTCTCGGTGGCGCGGCCGGCCACGATCATGTAGCGGGTCAGCGGCTCGGCGATGAACCGCACGCCGCCCGGCGGGAGCGACGACGCCAGCCTCAGCCACAGGTCCCAGTCCTCCGACAGGGCGTAGCGCGGGTCGAACGGACCGTCGTCCGTCGACACGGCCCGGAGCGCCGACGCACGCGCCATCACCGCCGACATCGGGATGTAGTTCCAGTGCACCAGGTTCTCCCAGGCGCCGGCGAGGAACGCGTCCGGATCCGGGATGACGGGGAAGACCTCCTCCGCCGCCCCGTTGCGCTCGACGCGGGCCTGGGTGAACACGAGCCCCGCCCGGGGATCCTCCTGCAGGACCTCGACCTGCCGTCGGATCTTGTCCGGCTCCCACAGATCGTCGTGATCCAGGAACGCGATGCCCGAGCCTCCGGCCGCCCGTATCCCGGCGTTGCGCGCCATCGACACCCCGCGCCGCGATCCGGTCACCAGGGTCACCGGCGGCCCGAACCCGGAGACGATCCGCGCCGTGCCGTCGGTGGAGCCGTCGTCCACGACGATCACCTCGAGGTCGCGATGGGTCTGCGACAGTGCCGACTCGAGCGTGCGCGCGATGAAGTTCTCGGCGTTGTACGCGGGGATGACGACGCTGACCCTCACCGCGATCCCCGCCCGGCACCGCTCGCCCCCGCCGCGCCGGGCGGGGCGGAACGGAAGAAGGAGGACAGATAGAAGGCGTAGGGACGCGGGCTCAGGGGCGCGATGCCGATCGCCTCCCCCAGCATGAGCCGCGCCTCCTTCGGCCGCCCCTCGCGCAACAGGGAGCATCCCTCCTCGAACAGATGGTTCCATCTCTTGCCGGCATAGTCGGCCTCCAGCGCCGCCCGCATCTCGGGCTCGGCGGCCGCGCATCGTTCAAGGTAGCGCCCCCAGACCTCCACCACGCACCGCGCCAGCGTCCGCGTGTCCCGCGTGACGTTGGCCGCGTGGCGCCGCCGTCTCACCAGCGGCCGGTCGACGACGGCGAACGGGTGCGTGAGCGCGATCCTGAACCAGAGGTCGGTGTCCTGACCGATCGGAAGCGACTCGTCGAACAGGCCCGCGCTGCGCAGGCAGGATCGTCTCAGGATCACGGTGGGCGTGGAGATCATGTCGTAGAGGAAGATCGAGGAGGCTCGGCAGCGGCGGTCGAAGCCGCGCTCGGCGAAGTACGTGCGTCGGGCGGGATCCTCCCCCGTGAAGTCGATCATGTCCGAGAAGACGAGCGCGAGCGACGGGTCGGCATCGAGCACCGGAAGCTGCAGCGACGACTTCTCGGGAGTCCAGACGTCGTCGGCGTCGAGAAACGCCACGAGCTCTCCGCGCGTCGCCGCCAGCCCGGCGTTGCGCGCCCGGCCGGACCCCGCGGCGGGCTGGCGTATCAGCCGGACCCCGCGGCCGTAGCCGGAGGCCACGGCCGCCGTGTCGTCGGTGGAGCCGTCGTCCACCACGAGGATCTCGGGATTCTCCAGCCCCTGCGCGAGCACCGAGTCGAGCGCCTCGGCGAGAAACGCGCCGGCGTTGCGCGCGGGGATCACCACGCTGATCGAAGAGCCGCTCACACCGGCCTCTTGGGCACGCGCGGCGCCGCGGGGTCCTGCTTGAGCGCGCGAATGAACATCTGCGAGCCGCGCGTGATACCGGCCTCGGATGTGAACTCGGCACCGACGAGGCGCGCCAGGGCCTCCTGCTCCAGCGGGTGCATCTTGGTTCCGGCGTCATCCGCGGGGATCGCGCCCCGCATCCGCGCCCTGAGCCGCCCCACCGCGATCCTCAGGCGTGCGGTGAGTGGTGGCGGCGGGATCTCCATCCGGACGCTCTGCATCACCGCGAGCACGCCGTCGTCCGCCAGCACACGCTTCGCCTCGCGCAGCACCCGCTCCGGATCCAGCGTGTGGTCGAGCGTCTCGCAGAGCAGCACGGTCCTGAAGGAGGCATCGGCGAGCGGCAGCCGCTCGCCGACGGCGCGCAGGAAGAAGGCGCCCTCTGAGGAATCGGCCGTCTCGTCGAGCAGCGGATCCACACCCCAGTACGGGCGTCTCGGGATGTAACGGCGCAGCCCGCCGTCGCCGCATCCGATCTCCAGCACCGGCCCCGACTCCGGCACGCGGGCGAATCGGAAGAACTCCGCCGCCAGATCGTCCGCCAGCGCCTGTCTGCGGCCGGCGCGATCGCTGCCGTCCCACGTAGCCCGCCGCCATTCCCGGAGCTTCTCCAGCTTTCCGCTCCATTCCTGCCATTCAGGCCCCGGGGAGCCGCCCGACCAGGGGAGGAGATCCGGCACCTCTCCGGCCAGCGGGTAGCGGGCCCCGCAGGCGGCGCAGGCGAGGCCGTCCGCGACGCCGTTGAGGGCGCCGCCGCAACGAGGGCAGCGCAGCTTCTCGATCCGTTCGGAGGTCAGGCTGGTCATCGTCTTCCGTGCCTCATCTCTGCTGGGGGACCATGTCGAGGCGGCCGGTCTCGGCAAGGGTCGCGTACAGGATCTCGAGCTCGGTGGCCAGCCGCTTCACATCGTGACGCTCCTCGACCTGCGCCCGGCCGGCCCGTCCCATCGAGGCCCATCGTTCGGGCGCGCCCGCGAGAAGGGAGATGTTCGCGGCCAGTCCGCCGACGTCCCCTTCGTCTGCCAGCAGCGCCGTGTCCCCTTCCCGCACCACGGTCGGGATGTCGGCGTGTCTCGTGGTGAGAATCGGCAGACCGCACGCCTGCGCCTCGAGCAGCGTCGTCGGGGCCCCGCCTTCCGAGTCGCCGTCGGCGGCGGTCAGACTGGGCTGGAGATACAGATCCGCGCGCTCCATCTCGTCGAGCAGCTCGCGCCGCGAGCGCGACCCGAGCAGCGTCACCGCATCGCCCAGATCCAGCTCGGCGACGAGCGCCTCCACCGCGGGCCGGCCCGGACCATCTCCGACGATCCGCAGGCGCAGCCGCCTGTCGTGACGTCTCGCCTCGGCCAGCGCCTTCAGCGAGATCGGATATCCCTTCTTCTCGACCATCCGGCCGCACTGCAGCAGCGTGATCGGCGCGTTGCCGCCTCCTTCCCGGGCGCGGAACCGGTATCGCATCGGGTCGACGGCGATGCGCTGGATCCTGAGCTTGGAGGACGGGCACCCGAGGGCCTCCAGCTTCGACTTCATCGCGGGCCCTTCCACCAGAAACGCGTCGCCGATGTCGAACAGACGCCGGTAGCTCTCGGCAAACTCGCTCACCACCCCGGTCATCGAGGCGTCGTACCCGTAGAAGCTCACCACCAGCGGCAGCCGCGTGATCCTGCGCACCTCGAAAAGACGGCAGGCCGTCGGCCCGAAATGCGCGTGCATCAGCCGGACCCCCTCCTGCTCAAGGATCGACTGAAGGTGAGGATCCCCTCCGCTGAGCCGGCGCTTCATCGCGGCGCGTGCCCATGCGGGTGTGCCGCGCCGCGGCGGCGACAGATGCAGCGACGTGCCCGCCGGCAGCGGGAAATGATCCAGGTTCTCGAAACGGCGCGCGATCACTACCGGGCGCACGCGCCGGAAGGCGGCCACGTACTCGTGGATGAACGTCTCCGTGAGCCCCAGCCAGGTCTCGACGATATGCGCCACCGAGGGCGTCGCGGTCCCCGTCTCCCGGCTCATCCTCTCTGCGCCTCCCCCTCCCGCGGTGCCCGAAGCCCCGCGATCGTCTCTTTGCCCAGGCTCATGGCCTCTCTCACCGCGGCGGGCCATCCCGCCAGCGCCGCGATCGCATACGCGAGCGCCGCCAGGCCGCCACAGGCGACGAGAAACCCGATCTGCGCGGCGGGCTCGGCGGGACGCCACACCAGCCGGAGCGCCAGCAGCGCCAGCGAGAGCGCCGCCGCCAGCGAGGCGGGCGGCGCCAGCGCGCCGAGCAGGTCGCGCATCGGCAGCTCGATCAGTCTGTTGGCCAGAAGATGAGAGATCGGCCAGAGCACCAGTGCCATGCCCGTGTAGGCGACCGCCACGCCGATCAACCCCCAGTAGAGGCCGGTGGCGATGGCTGCAACGAAACAGGCGGATGCGGCGATCTCCCACCGGAGCATCAGGTCGGAGCGGCCGCGTGCCAGGAAGATGCTTCCCACCGTCGTTCCGATCGAGCCGGCCATCCCCGCCAGCGAAAGGATCATGATGAGGGGCGCCACGGGCGCCCATTGCGGCCCGAACACGACCCGTGTCAGCTCCGGTGCGGCCACCATCACCGTGGCCATCATCGGGAAGGTGATCAGCGCGATGTACTGCACCGCCTTCAGATACCCGCGGCGGATCCGCGGCAGATCGTCCTGCATGAAGGCGAACGTGGGAAACGACACCCTCCCGACGATGCCGCTCACCTTCTGCAGAGGGTACATCATCACCCGGTACGCCATCGAATAATAGCCGAGCGGTCCGGCGCCGAGGAAACGGCCGATCAGCACGTCGTCCACGTTCCGGCTGGCGAAGTTGAGCATCTGGTAGGCGGTCAGGGGCGCGCTGAAACGCGACAACTCGCGCAGGTGCGAGAGCCGCGGCCGATCCGACAGGTTGAGCGGGTTGAACCGTGCCGCGACGATCATGAGCGAGGCCGTCAGCGCGGCGCCGCACAGCGATTGCGCCACGAGACTGTACACGCCCCAGCCGGTCAGGGCCATGAAGGCGGCGAGCCCCCCCGCTCCGCCGAGTGCGATCGTCTCGACCACGGCCACGCTGCCGAACCGCAGCCGTCTCAGCAGCAGCGCCTGCGGCGCGGATGCCGCCGCGCCGAGCGGGAGGTTGAGGCACATCAGCCGCAGCAACGGCACCAGATCCTCCCGCAGGAAGAAGCCGGCGACCAGGGGAGCGGCCAGCATCAGCACGATCGCCGCCACGGAGGCGAACGCCACCTGGCTGAAGAACACCGAGGTGACGTGCCCCGGCTCGATCTCCTTCCTCTGGACCAGCGCCGCTCCCATCCCCATCTCGTTGAGCGGAGTGATGAACGCCAGCGTCACGGCGGCCATGCCGATCAGCCCGAAGTCCTCGGGGCGCAGCGACCGCGCCAGCACCACGGTCACCCCGAGCTGGAGGGCCTGTCTGAGCGCCTGCGACGAGGCGGTCCAGAACACGCCTCCCGCGGCGGCCCGTCTCAGATCCGGTGGCGGCGCGTTCATGCGAGCACCGTCCCTCGCTTCAGGGACAACCCGTGGGCGAGCTCATCGGCGCGGTACCGTCGCCCGCGCCACGACATCGACAGGATACCGACCGCGCCGCCCGCCGCCGACACGGCCATCATGCCGTCATTGACCGAAATCACGGTGCCGGGACGCGTCAGCCGCCGCTCCCGGTGCGCCGGCCTGAGCTCGATCGCCTCGAGCAGCCCCAACCGCTCTCCGCGCACCAGGGTGAACGCCTCGCCGGTGCGCGCCAGCGCCGCGATCTCCTGCGGCGACCGGCCCGACCACCGGACCCGGTGATCCTCCTCGGTGTCCTCGTGGAATACCGTGGCGCGCGCCGGGTCCTGTGGCAGCCCCTGGCGGCGCCCCGACTCGAAGAACTGTTCCACCAGGCGCACGAGGTCGGGAGACGCCTTCATGGCCCTTTCGTACAGCGACCCGTAGTCGTCCTCCTCCGTGAGGGGAATCGGAATCTGGGCGATGATCCCTCCCGCATCCACCTCGTCGGTCATGAAGTGCGCGGTCACACCGCCCTGTGTCTCACCGCTCGCGAGCGTCCAGAAGATCGGGTGGCAGCCGCGGCAGCGCGGCAGCAGCGAGGGATGGAAGTTGACGCAACCGATCGCGGGAGCGGCCAGGAGGAAGCGGCCGAAGATCAGAGGGAACGCGGCGCACAGCAGCAGGTCGAACGGCTTCCCCTCCAGGGACGGCACACCGATCCGGCCGATCGCGTCGACCCGCTGCCAGACGATCCCGCGCGACGCGCAGGCCATCTCGAGCTGGTCCAGGGTCGTACCGGGGTCGAGCGCCGGAGGCCGGATCGGCTCGCCCGCGGCCGCCAGATCCGGGGGGATCTCGTTGAATCCTGCCTGACGCGAGAGCGCGTCGATCACCCCGCGCACGATACCGGCCCCCCGCGGCCGTGCCGTCCTGCGCGCGGCCCGCTCGGCGGCGCGGGCGTATGCGCTCTCGGAGGGGACGATCACGTGCCGGACGGACAGCGAGGAGACAAGCAGGGCGCGTGCCACGCTGAGCCCGTAGGGAGAGCGGTCCCCGAGATACAGCGCCGCCGTGAGCGGACGGTCCTCCGGTGACCGGGCCTGAGGCATCAGCGATTCCGCAGCAGCACCTTCCTTACCGCCGCGATCACATCGGCGACGTCCTGCGCGCCCAGCCTCGCGGACAGCGGCAACGAGAGGGTCCGCTCCGAGATACGCCGGGCGTTGGGGAAGTCGTCCGGGGAGAAGCCGAACCGGTCGCGGTAATAGGGGTGCAGATGGAGCGAGATGAAGTGGATCCCCGTGCCGATCCCCTCCGCCTTGAGCGCCTCCACGACGTCGTCGCGGGGGATCCCGACGCGCTCACGATCGATGAGCAGCGTGTACAGATGGCGGGCATGGGTCGTGTCCGGCTCCACCGGGGCCGGCACCTCGACGGGAAGATCGGCGAACGCCTCGTCGTACTGTCGCCAGATCGATCGGCGCACCTCGGCGTACTCGGCGACACGCGCGAGCTGGTGGATCCCGAGCGCCGCCTGCATGTCGGTCATGTTGTACTTGAAACCGGGGTACAGCACCTGATAGTGGACGAACCCTTCATCGCTGTAACGCTTCCACGCTCCCTTCGACAGCCCGTGCAGACCGTATGTCTGGATCTTCTCCGCCCAGGCGTCGTCGCCCGTGGTCACCATCCCTCCCTCGCCCGTCACGACGTTCTTGGTCACGTAGAACGAGAAGCAGGCGGCATCGCCGATGGTGCCGATGTGACGGCCGTGGTAGACCGCCTCGATCGCGTGCGCGGCGTCCTCGATCACCTTGAGACCGCGGGCGCGTGCGAGCGCCATGATCGGATCCATGTCGCAGGGTCGACCGGCGAAGTGCACGGGCACGATGGCCTTCGTGCGCGCGGTGACCGCCGACTCGATCCGGGCCGGGTCGATGTTCTGCGTCACGGGATCGACGTCGACGAAGACAGGCGTGGCCCCGGTGTGTACGATGGCGTTGGCGGTCGCGGCGAAGGTAAGCGGGGTGGTGATCACCTCGTCGCCCGGGCCGACGCCCGCGGCGATCATCGACAGGTGGAGGGCGGCCGTGCAGGAGTTGAGCGCCAGGGCGTGCCGGCTCCCGACGTAATCCCGGAAGTCCTGCTCGAACCGGGCCACACGCGGCCCCGTGCCTATCCAGCCGGAACGCAGGGTCTCGACCACTTCCTGGATCTCCGCCTCCTGCAGAGCGGGGCTCCCGAAGACGAGAAACTCCTGTCTGACGGGCCTGTCCGCGGGCTGCGGCTTCAAGCGTTTGCTCCTATCCTGTTGAGGAATATGCACTTCCATCCTTCAGGCCGGCCATTATAACATAGGCTTTTCGCGGGTAATGTCGAGTCCTTCTGCTCTTTCGGGAAAAGCGATAGGATGAGGGGCAGGCATGGAAGCCGCCGGGGGAGATGGTCATGACGGAGCGAGCACCGAGACTCGGAGACATCATTGACGACTACTGCCCCCGCTGCAAGCTCCTGATGAACCACAGGATCCAGGCGCTTCTCGGGGAGCAGGTCGCCACCGTGGTGTGTGGCACCTGCGGCAACGAGCACAAGTACCGGCACGGCAAGGGCCCCAAGCGCAAGGACCCGGTGAAGGCCGCGCTCGACGAGGTGCTCGGCAGAATCGGCCGCCCCCTGAAGTGAGCCGGACGGCCGGGCGTCACGTCAGCCGCGTCTCCAGACGCGAGAGCGCCTCGGCGTCGAAACGCAACAGGTCGGCCTCGTAGCCGTTGCGGGGGACGTACCCCTCGAGCCGCCGCCGCGCCTCCCGCAGCCTGACGAGCTCCCGTCTCGCCGCCTCCTCCTCGCCCCGGTCGAGCAGGGCCCGGGCCCGCGCCAGCCGCGCCGCCAGGAAGTTGGGCTCGAGCCCGATGGCCGCATCGAACTCGATCATCGCCTGGCCGGAGTCCCCCGCCGCCATCAGGAAGGTCCCGAGCTCGAAGTGCGGGCGTGGGTCCCGGATCCCGAGATCGATCGCTTTGCGATAGAAGCCGATCGCGCGTGCGGCGGCCGCCGGCTCGGCGCCGATCTCGAACCAGGCGCGCGCGTGCAGCCTGGCCAGATCCAGCAACGGCAGCGGGTCGACCGGATCGAGACGCACGGCGTGCCGGAGATCCGGGTCGGCCCGCGCGAGCACCGCGGGCGTGACGGGCCGGTCGCGGCCCAGCAGGGCTTCGGCGCGTTCGGTCCAGTAGAGGGGGTTCGCCGGGTTGAGGCGCAGCGCGCGCTCGGTCATCCCGTTGACGAACATCCGATCCGCCGCATACGGGATCGCCCACCGCTCCGAGCCATGCCACCGCGAGGAGGAATCCCGAGCAGGCGAGCATGGCGCCCCGCGCCGCGCGTCCGGCCCGCGCCGGCGGCTTCGGACCGGCATGGAGCACAAAGAGGAGATCGGCCGCGGCCACCGTGCGGGGAGCCACGAGCGGCGCGATCAGGGCGATGAGACTCATGGTGATCGCGGGCACCCCGAACGGAGTGTCGACGATCCCGAGGACCAGGCACGACAGCAGGGCCAGTGCGGGACCCATGGCGGCCGATCCGGATCGAACCTCGGGTCGGCCCCACACCTTCCGGACCAGGAGCACGACAAAGAACAGCGCGAGAGCGAGCCCGACGGTTCCCCACTCGGCCGCGGCCTGCAGATAGGCGCTGTGCGCCGAGCCGAGGTTCTTCGCATAGCGGAACATCTCCCGATCCAGCGGGAAGTTGTAGCGGTAGCCGAGCCGCTCGAACATCCCCGGCCCCATCCCGAAGACGGGATGATCGCCCGCGGCACGCAGCGACGCCTCCCAGATACGCAGACGATCGAAGCGGTACGGATTCCCGAGCCGTTCGAACCGCCAGCCCACGGCCGCCGCCGACATCAGGACCAGGACCACGACCATCGCCCACGCCACCCGTCTCGGACGGCCCCGCGGGACCGAGACCAGGATCCAGACGACGGCTCCCGCGAGAAGGGCGATCGCGCCCCCGCGCGATCCGATCCGCATGAGCGCCGCGATGTTGACGACGACGATGCCCGCAGGCGCCGCCGCACGCCACCGGCCCGCGCCCTCCCCCGACCGCCACAGCGCCACCGCCATCGTCGCGGCGACGAGCGCGCCGATGTCGAGATAGGCGGCCAGCTGGTTCGCGTTGGCGAACGTGCCGCTGGGAGTCAGGTTCGCCGGCGCGGGGACGAACAGCGCGTACAGCGCCTCCACGCCGCTCGCCGCCGCCACCACCGCCGCCGCGAGCCCCGCACGTCTTCCGCCGGACCCGGTCGGAGCCAGCATCACCGCGGCGAACAGCGCCGCCACCACCGCATCCCACAGCGACAGGAAGGAGCCGAAACGATATTCGACCGTGAGCCATGACGCCGCGATCCAGACGACCAGGAGCAGCCCGGCGGCCGCCTCCCAGCCGGCGGCGAGCACGATCCGGCCGCGACGCCAGCCCGAGGCGATCGCGAGAGCCACGAGGGTGAACACGGCGGTATGGGTCACGAACAGGCCGGTGGCGGAGGCGCCGCCATCCATCAACGGGAGCACGGCCAGCAGGATCGCGAGCACCAGCGTCGCGGCGCTCATCGCGGTCCCCCCTCTCCCTCGAGCGTGACGGCCACGGCGTCGCGATCGTCGCGGTATTCGATCCGGATCGGGTAGAGCGCTGCGGCGCGGTAGAGTGCGATGTAGGCCCCCTGCGGGTCGGAGGCCGCGAGTCGCACGCGTCCAAGCAGATGCCAGCGGTGCGGCGTGCCGGGGTCGAGCTCCACGGCGCGGGTCGCCTGGCGCTCCGCGTCGCCCAGCAGACCCGGCGCGCGCTCGCCCACCGCCCGCTGGAGCATCAGCTCCGCGAGCAGCCCGTGGGGCTCCGGGTCGATCGGGTCGATCGCCGCCGCAGCGCGTGACCGCTGCACCGCCTCGGCCGTGCGGCCGTCGAGCGCAAGCGCGCGCGCATCCTGCAGCGCGAGATCGGCGCGAGTGACCACCAGCGCCACCGCCGCCAGAGCGAGCGAGGCGAGCGCCAGCCCCGTCCGCGTCGAGACCGGGGCCCTGCCCCGGCCCCAGCGGCCGCCGATGAGAGTTCCGGCGATGCAGCAGAAGACGAAGGCCACGGACGGCAGGTAGGCGGTGAAATCGACCAGGTTGTGCGCGAGGAAAGCAAGACACCCTGCCGCGGCGATCGGCACCGACAGATCCCCCTGACCGCGCGCGGCGCGGGCGCGTCGGATCAGCGCGACGGCCAGCATGGCCGCCAGCGCCAGCGCCGGGATCCCCAGGCCGATCCCTCCTTCCGACAGGATCTGGAGATAGCTGTTGTGGGCAAAGCGTGACTCGTTCATCCCCCACTCGCGGTACCGGGGAAAGGCGATCCCGTAATCGCCGAGCCCGACCCCCAGCAGGGGGCTCTCGGACAGGATCCGCGCGGCCACCTCCCAGTTGCCCACCCTCCAGGCGAGCGGGCCGGTCAGGTCGCCCCCGGTCCCGTCACGCGCGGCGCGCGAGACGAGCAGCGCTCCGGCGAGCAGCACGCCCGCGGCCACGAGACTCGCGGCCAGCCAGACGCGCCGGCGGGACGCGCGCCCTTCGGCTTTCGGGACGCTCGCCCAGAGAACGAGGGCCGCGCCGGCCGCGAGCGCGATCATCGCTGCGGCGGAGCGTGTCGCCAGCAGCCCGGCGGCCTGGACGACGCTCAGGATCCCTCCGGCGGCAACGAGGCCCGCGCGCCGCCTCATACGCCAGGTCCACGCCGCCGTCAGTGGCAGCGTCATGATCAGGATCCCCGCGAGCGCCGCGGGCAGTCCGAGCGTCGCCACCGCCCGGCCCGACTCGATCCGGGCCCGGATCGCTTCCGAGGCCCCGATGTCGGCGCGGCCGGCGAGCGCTCCGAACCGGTAGAGGCTCTGCCAGGCGCCGAGCAGGGCCAGCCCGACTCCGCAGGCGATCATCGCGCCCGGCAGGATCCCCGCCACCGCAGGCGACACCACTCTCCCCCCGGCGGCTCGCCAGACGCGCGCAGAAGAGCAGAACGAATCCGCAGGCCGCGAAGACCGCCAGAGTCCGTATCGATTGCAGCTGCTGGATCGAGCATCCGAGATTGAGTGCGATCAGAACCGCACCCGCGGCGACGAGGAGGATGGCGGGCCCGGTCGGCCGGCGCGCGGGCGAGGCGGCCGCGCCCATGAGGGCGGCCAGGGCCAGACAGATCCCCCAGGAAGCCGGATACACATGAGGGGGGACGACCGCCGAAAGGACGATCAGCAGCGCGGGAATGATAGGTGTGCGGAGCGAGCGTTCCAGAATCGGTCCCCGGCGGGCCGTCCAGCTCCCGCCCGGCAGACCTCAGTCGGGGGCGTTGGAGAAGCGGCCCGTGGCGTAAACCAGGTCCAGCTCGAATTGGTAGTCGGGTCGCCTGCGTGATGTCGACTCCATCGATCCCGTCCTTGCCGAACGACTGGATAGAATACCAAGTAAAGCTGTCGGAATGGTAATCGTAGTCGTGGTGCCAGGCATCGTGGGACGGGGAGCTCGATCTTGGTGAAGGGCTGCAGCAGGGTCGACCAGCGTGGTCGCCGGGGTTCCGTCGCTCGGGAAGATGCTGTGATCGATCTGGTAAAGCTGGATCCCGGTCGCAAGGCCGCGCATGTCGGCCATCGTGGCCCGCTGCTTCGACTTGTCGACGGCGGTCTGCAGGGCCGGTATGGCGATGGCGGTGATGACACCGATGATCGCCACGACGACGAGCAGCTCGATGAGTGTGAAGCCCTTGCTCATCCGCGCTGTCCTGTTTCTCATCGTCCTACCTCCGTCGGTTTCCTTCATCGACCGGTGGAAAAACGGAACCGGCGGGAGCCGGCACCCGTGAGGATGCCGGTCCCGCCGGTTTCACGAGGTGACTAGGTCTGGATACCTTCCGGATAGGCCGTGAACGTGCCGTTCTGGAAGATGATGTCGCAGTCGAAGTCGTTGGTGGCGCCTGCGCTCGCCGAGCTCTGCTTCTTGTCCTTGGCGTAGGTCACGATCGTGTAGTCCGAGCCCGCGCCGGCCGCGTCCGAGCCGTAGTAGTACAGGCCGCCCCAGCCGTCCTTCGTCGGGGCCAGCTTGATGTAGATCGGCTCGATACCCATGTTCGTGGCGCCGATCGAGGTGATCGAGGCCATCGACGAGGAGATCGGGTAGAAGTTCGTGTCGACGGCGTACGACTCGACGGCGGTGCCGATCGAACGCATGTCGGCCATGGACCTCTTCTGCTTGCCGCGGTCGATCGCGTTCAGCAGGTTCGGGATGGCGATCGCCGCGATGATGCCGATGATGGCCACGACGATCAGGAGCTCGATCAGGGTGAAACCGGTCTGCTTCCTGGACTTCATCATGTGGGTGGTTCCTCCTTTCCTCGGCCCCGTTAGAGCAAGGGTGATGCCAGCCCTGCTGCGAGGTGCCTGGAAGGAGTTCAAAGCCATATAAGTCAATGCTTTAGGGAGGCACGAGCGCCCCGACAGCGCTCGCCTGGTTTTCTGGAATGGAGCCGCTTCGTGTCACACCGGACTGACAAAAAGCGGCACCCTTCGGCCAAGTGCTCGAGAACAAAGGAATGCCCCGGGCCGGCGTTGGTCGTTTGACGGGGGTCCGGGGGGACCGCCGGCGCCCGCTAGGTCTGGATACCCTCGGGATACGCCGTGAAGGTGCCGTTCTCGAAGATGATGTCGCAATCGAAGTCGTTGGTGGCTCCGGCGCTCGACGAGCTGGCCTTCTTGTCCTTGCCGTAGGTCATGAGGGTGTAGTCGGAGCCGGCGCCCGCCGTGTCGGAACCGTAGTAGTAGGCCCCGCCCCAGCCGTCCTTGGTGGGGGCGCGCTTGATGTAGATCGGCTCGATCCCCATGTTCGTGGCGCCGATCGAGGCGATGGAGGCCATGGAGGTGGCGATCGGGTAGAAGTTGACGTCGACGGCGTACGACTCGATGGCGGTGCTGAGCGAGCGGATGTCGGCCATCGACCTCTTCTGCTTGCCGCGATCGATCGCGTTGAGCAGGTTGGGAATCGCGATGGCCGCGATGATCCCGATGATGGCGACCACGATCAGCAGCTCAATCAGAGTGAAGCCGGTTCGTTTTCTCGACGTCATTGAAACTCACCCTCCCTGGAGGGACATGCCGCGTGAAACCGCCACAATCGCTCAGGGCGCGGGGCGCACGGCGTCCGGTCCGCCATAACCGTACACTTCCCCGGCCCTTTTGGCCAGTCCGCATTGGGGGTCCGCCGAGATTTTCCGGGCGAGTTCGGCCCGAAGGGCCGGAAGATCCGCCTCCCGGACGGGGTGCATGCCCGCGAGGAGCCACGCCTCCGGCCGGCACAGCCGGTACTCCCGATCGGCGAGCGGGCCGTATGGCCCGTCCCGCCTGACATACACCATCGCCGTATCGTCCCAGAAGACCAGCGCCCACTCACGGGCCGGGAAATGCAGCTCGGAGAAGGGCGCGTTCGCGACCGCGCCCGTGCCGGCCTCACGCACCGGCACCAGACGATCCCGGTAGGCCACGACCGCTCCCTCGACTTCGTAGCGCCGGAGAAGGGCGCTCCATCGGCGCCCGTCGTCCAGGGCCGCGGACAGCTCGCGCAGCAGGGCGGCGTGAACCTCGTTGCGTCCGTCGATGAACACGCGGCGCCCGGGATACCCGCGCCAGATCAGATAGCCTCCGAAAGCGACGTCGTTGTACAGACGGGCGCGTGGCATCCGCTCGTCGATGAAATCAGCCGCCTTGACCGGGAAGCGCTCCGGCTGGAGGCCCGTCCCGATGGCCGCTCCCGCAGGAGGAACGAGCAGCATGTACGCCACGGCCCCGAGCGTGAGGGCGACGCAGACCGCGCGCCACCACGATCCGGCAGGCCGGGGCAGCCAGGCCGGATCGATCGCCAGAGGCAGGAGCGCGAAGAAGATGCCCACGTGCCGCACGGAGGTCACGGCCAGGCCCCCGCCCACGGCCAGCAGGCCGGACCGCACCATCGACCCCGGCCGCCGCGCGGCGAACCCGGCGACCGCCGCCATGACCGCGACCGCCGCCATGACGAAGAACAGCGGGAACCCTCCCGGCGTCGGACGGGCCCACTCGGGGTTCGACAGGTTACCCGGCGCGAGGGCCTCGGCGATGCGCCCTGGTACGAGAAATATCCTGTAGCCATAGGGATTGACCAGCAGCGCCGTAGCGGTGATCAGCGCAGCGCCGATCGCGTTGCGCAGGCCGGAGACAAGGTCGGGCCGCTGGTCCGGCGGTGACGCGATCACCGCGGCCGCGACGGCCGCCGCCGTCGCACCCGAAAGCACCGGCGCCAGCAGCGCGCCCCCGTGCAGGTTCGCCCAGAGCAACGCGAGGCCGGCCACGGCGAGCAGCCTGCGTCCGGGCGAAGCGGGGCGCAGCACGAGACTGACCAGCAGCGCGGCGGTCGCCGCCGCCATCAGGAGCGTCACCGACTCGGGACGCTCTCCGAGCCGCGGCCGCAGCCCGACGAGCGCAATCGCTGCCATCGCCATCGCCGAGGCCCGCGCGCCCCGCGGCGCGTCACGGCCGGCAGCACGCGTCAGCGTGAGGTAGCCGATCCAGACCACACCCCATGCACAGACGGCTTTGACGAGTGTGAAGGCCCAGGCCCCGCCTGCGAGATGAAGCAGATAGAAGATCGCGTCGAACAGCCAGGAGTGATCCACCCACGGAGTCCCCGCGGAGGTGAACGAGTAGTCGTCGACCCGGGGGACGGCGTGATGGCGCAGGATCCGGAGCCCCGTCTCGAGGTGCCACCACAGGTCGTACGAGCGGGCCTGCACGAAGGCGGCGGCCAGTGCGGCCGCCAGCAGCAGCGGCGCGGCCGCGCGCCTCACCTGCGCCTCGGGACGGCGAGAAGCCCCGCGAGGAGGAGCGCCGCGGCGGTGACCATCAGACCGCTTCTTGCCGTGGAGGGAGCATACTCGAACTCGACACGGTGGCGTCCCGCCGGCACCGCCACCGCCCTGAACATCGTGTTGGCCCTCACGATGGCCGCCTCGTGCCCGTCCACGGTCGCCTTCCACCCCGGATAGAAGGTATCGGTCAGAACGAGATAGCCCCCACGGTCGGACTCGCACTCGACGCCGACACGGTTCGCGGTCTCGGACACGATCGTCGCCGGCCGGATGCCGGCAGGCTGCTCCACGGCGGGGTCCTCGTCCGCGGGAGCACTCCCCTCCTCGAGGATCACCTCGCGCCGTGGATCGAACGACGGCTCCCGCAGCCTCGCCAGCGCCCGATCCATCTCGGGACGGATCTCCACACGGATTGCGACGTAGGCACGGGGCAGCGGCGCCGGGTCGCTCATCATCACTACGGGAACGCTGCTCAGCCCCTCGAGCTTCCCGTCGGGCACGAATCCCGGAAGCGGCAGCCCACCGTAGGTGATGGCGGAGCCGACGCCGGCGACGGTCAGCAGCCGCGCCGCCCGCTCCGGAGGAAGCGCGCCACCGGCCTCCTCGTAGAGCAGCTTCCCCAGCGCCGCGCCGGGCATCACATCGAGCCGCTCGTTGCCCCGGTCGTACGCGAACCGGAGCCGCTCCGGGAAATACGTCGCATTGCGCAGCGTATAGCGGTCCCACAGGAATCCCGAGACCAGGGAACCCGGGTCGACCCAGGACGCGAGCGGGGAGCGGAACGCGAACCCCTTGGGCCGCGGCATCGCCCAGAGCCTTCCGCCCGTCTCCGCGTCGATCTCCCGCTCGAGCGGCGGCCTGGTCGTGTAGAACGACGGCGGAGCCACCGGGTTGAGCGGGATCGAGGCGACGATCAGATCACCGGCCACGAGCGCGACCAGCCCGAACCGTCGCAGGGTCTGCGTCCCGGCCCCCGCCAGCAGCAGCGCCAGCACGGTGACGACCCCCGCGTGCAGCAGCGCTCCTCCAGCAGGTGCGACCGCCTGCGCCGAGGCGAGGAGCCACAGCGCAACGCCACCCGTCACCGCCGCGCCCGCGCCGACCGCACCGAGGATCCGCCCGGTGAGCCCGGCTCTCCCGGGCTCCCGGCTGCAGACCGCGTCATACCCCCGCGCCGACATCAGCGAGACGGCCCACACGACGAGCACGAAGTACTTGACCGGATAGCGCACCGAGGAGAGCGGTGGGATCAGCGTCAGCAGGATCGGGTACAGCGGCAGGAACCGGCCGATCGACAGCGCCGCCCCCGCGGCGGTCAGAGCGGCGGCCACCAGCGCCTCGGCGCGGGGCCGGCCGCCCTTCCTCATGCCGCGCGACCAGCCGAGACCGGCCAGGATCAGCGCGGCCGGCCCCAGGTAGATCGAAAGGATGAACGGAAGCCCGGTGTCGAACAGGGCGCCGGCCCTGAAGCCTCCCGGCCCGATCCGCGTCGGATCTCCGAAGACGGAGGGAGCCACCGTCTCCACCAGGGTGGCCGGGGGGCGGGACCACTTCAGCACCTCGGCCGCGTCGAATCCCGCGGCCCGCTCCGAGCGCACCAGGAGCTCGAGCGTCGGCAGGATCCCGCACATGGCCAGCGCGGCCGCGAGCAGCCCGATGCCCGCCAGGGCGACGAATCGCGTCCTCAGATCCGGCGCGCCCCCACCGTCGTCCCCTGCGACATGCGGGAAGCTCCAGTGCAGGCCCGCGAGCGCGAGCAGCGTGCAGGCCAGCAGGGCAGGCTCACCGGACAGGAGCTGCACCGCCAGCGAGACGGCTGCGAGGCTTCCCCAGGGCGCGAAGCCCCGCGTGAGCGCGCGGCCCGCGAGCCAGATGGTGAGCGGCATGAAGGCCGCCGAGTCGAGCAGGTTGATCAGGTTGCCCAGCGCGGCGGTGTATCCGCAGAAGGCGAAGACGCACGCGCCCGCCAGGGCGCCGCCGCGGCTGGCCCCCACGTCGCGCAGCACCAGCCACACACCGGCGGCCGCGACGAAGTACTGCACGATCACGGAGAGCTTGAATGCCGCCGGAAAGGGCAGGATCAGGAACAGCAGCGTGGTGGGATGGAGGATCAGCGCGTTGGGGTTCGCCAGCAGCGGCTGACCCGAACCGCGCCACGGATTCCAGAGAGGCGCCTCGCCGGATGCGATGGTCGAGACGGTGAGCTGCCGGTACGGATGATGATTCTGGCTGACGTCGCGGAAGTAGAAGACGGAGCCGGGATCCGTCAGGGCCGGTGCGAACAGGAGGCATGTCAGGACGGCGAGCACGCCGAAGGCCATCAGGTCGGCGCCCTTGCGGCTCGCCCCGAGCGGGGACAGTGTCAGTCCTCCCTCACCTCGTCGTCCGTCTTCGATTCCCCGCCCGCCGTCGCCACCATGACGGCACCGTTGCGTTCGACGATGTCGTACTTCTTCGCGAAGTAGCGGAACGACCTGAAAGACATGCCGAGCAGCCGGGCCGCCTGGGACTGGACGCCACCCCGCCGCTCGAGCGCCTCGCGCATGTAACGCTCACGGATCTCCTCGAGCATCGACTCGAGATCGATCCCCTCCTCGCCGAGCTCCAGCGTCATCTGCGGCGGGGCGGCGCGTCGCTGGCGTATCTCCAGCGGCAGCGATTCGACCTTGATGGTGTCGGAGTTCTCCAGCGCCACGGCGCGCTCGATCACGTTCTGAAGCTCACGAATGTTGCCGGGCCACTCATAGGATGTCAAGGCTGCCATCGCCGTGTCGGAGATGGAGCTGATTCGCTTGCCCATCTCCCGCTTGTATCGGTCGAAGAAATGGTACGCCAGGTGGGAGATGTCGTCCTTGCGCTCCCTGAGCGGGGGCAGCCGCACCGGGATGACGTTGATCCGGTAGAACAGATCCTCGCGGAAGCGCTTTTCCCTGACCAGCGCCTCGAGGTCCCGGTTGGTGGCGGTGATGACGCGCACGTCGACCGCGATCTCCTCGGTCCCGCCCACCCGGCGGATCACCTTTTCCTGCAGGGCCCTCAACAGCTTGATTTGCATCGCCTGCGACGTGTCGCCGATCTCGTCGAGGAAGATGGTCCCGCCGTCCGCCACCTCGAAGAACCCCTTCTTGGTCGCCACCGCGCCGGTGAACGACCCCTTGGTGTGCCCGAACAGCTCACTCTCGAGCAGTTCGTCCGGCAGCGCGCCGCAGTTGATCGAGACGAAGGGGTTGCCCCGCCGCGGGCTGGCGTTGTGTATCGCCCCCGCGAGCACTTCCTTGCCGGTTCCGCTCTCACCGGTCAGGAGCACCGTGCTGGAGGTCGGCGCCACCTGGGCGATGACCTCCATGATCCGTTGCATCTGCTGGGAGCGCGCCACGAGGCGGTCTAGCCCGTAACGCCCCTCCATCGCCGACATGAGGCTGCCGAGACGCTTCCATTCGAGCGCGATGCCGACGTCGGCGAGGATCTTGTCGGTGTCGAAGGGCTTGAGGATGTAATTGAACGCCCCGAGGCCGCGGGCCCTCTCGGCTGCCTCGTCGGTGCTGTAGGCCGTGATGATGATGACCGGCGTCCCGGGGTAGAGGCTCTTGCTGACGCGCAGCACCTCGAGGCCGTCGGCGCCGGGCAGCTTCAGATCGGTGATCACCAGGTCGTAGATCTCCGAACCGAGCCGCTCGCACCCCTCGGTGCCGGTCTCGGCCAGATCCACCCTGTATCCGCCGCGTTTCAGCAGCGTGGCGAGGACTTTCCGGAGATCCGGCTCGTCCTCCACCACGAGAATGCGTTGCATCTCAGTCTCCCTGGATCCTGTGCTCGTCCCGGACCTTCCAGGCGCCGAGCAGAGACAGGATCTCCTTCAGGATCTCCTCCGGCTCCGACAGCTTGAACAGACAGGCACGCGCTCCCATCTCGACGGCTTTCATGAATGTCGCATCGTCCCAGCGGGCTGTCAGCACGACAACCGGCAGATCGGGCGCGAGCCGGGCCGCCTGCTGCATCAGCCTGAAGCCGTCGGCTCCTATCTTCCGCGTCTCGGTGATCATCAGCGCGTAGCGTCGCCGGGACAGCATCCCCAGCGCCTCGTCCGCGGTGCGGGCCGTCTCGACGGTGAACCCCTCCTGGGCGATGAGACCGCCGATTCCGTCGGTGATGTCGGTGCATTCATCGACGAACAGCACTGCGGGGACCGCGGCGCCGGTGGCGGCCCTCTTCACGGCCGAGACCACGGCAGGCGCGACCCGGCGCGCGCCCCGCTCGGGAAGCTCCACGAGCTCCCAGACACCGGAGCCGTAGGCGTGGCGTCTGAGCTCCGCGCTCGCGGGCGCCGCGGCCACCGCGATCACCCGTCCCGGCGGGCGCCGCCAGACCGCCGCCGCGATCAGCTCCGTCCGCATGGCGCCTTCCTCCAGATCGATCACCGCCACGCCGTATTCGCCTCCCGCGAGCTGCCACAACGCGGCACGCTCGTCGGACGCACCGTCCACCGTGAGGCCGGGAGCGCTCAGGGCCGCCGCGTACCCTTCGGCCCGAAGCCGGGACGATTCCACGATCAGCACCTTCATGCCGAAGCCCCCGCCGAGGTCATCCCCGGCGCGGCGAGGCCATGCGCCAGCTTCGCGCGCTGCAGGGTGACCACCACCTCCGTTCCCCGCCCGACCCGGCTCCTCACCCGGATGCGGCCGCCGTGTTCCTGCACGATCCGGAACACCACCGAGAGCCCGAGCCCCGTCCCGTCGCGGAAGCTCCCGTGGAACGGCTCGAACGCACGCGCGATCTCCTCCTCCGTCATTCCGGTCCCTTCATCGGCGAACGAGACCTCCACGGTGGCCTCGCTCTCGCGACGCGCGCTCACCGTCAGGGTCCCGCCCGAGGGCATCGCCTTGAGCGAGTTCTTGGCGAGGTTCCAGAACACCTGCCTGATCATGTTCGGGTCGACGAGCGCGCCCACGGCCGCGTCATCGAAACGAGTCTCGATCCTGTGGTCGGCCGAGAACTCGGGGCTGTTGCGCAGAAGCGTGAGGGCGTCCTTCAGCACGGGAAGGATGTCGGCCGGCTCGGCCGAGAACCGGCCCGGCTTCGTGAACAGGAGGAAGTCGCGGATGATCCCGTCGAGACGCCGCGATTCCCGCAGGACGATGTCGAGCAGCTCGCCTTCCTCGCCCTGCGGCTGCAGCGATTTCTTGAGGATCTGCACCGACCCCGACATCGAGGCCAGGGGGTTGCGGATCTCGTGCGCGATACCCGCGGCCATCTCGCCCAGCGCCGCCATGTGATCCTTGAGCCGCACCTCCTCCTCGAGCGCCTTGATCTCGGTGAGGTCCTGGAAGGAGAAGACGTATCCGCGCGGCTCGCCGCGCTGATCCCTCAGCGTGGCCGCCGACATGCCGAGGTACAGGAGCTGCCCGTTGCCGCGCACGATCGGGTTCTCGAACCGGAAGCGTCGCTCGCGCCCGACGCTGCTCCGGATCATCTCGAAGAATCCCTCCTCGCGAGTGAGGAACGCGTCGATGCCGACCCCCTCTACCTGGGGCAGCGACCGGCCAGAGATCTCCTCCGCACCGCGGTTCATGAAGGTGATCCGCCCGTCGAGGTCGGTCGTGATGATGCCGCTGGTGATGCTGTCGATGATGTTCTTGTTGAGGGCCTGGACCTTGGCGAGCACCTCCCTGTTCTCCTCGAGCTGATCGCCCGCCGCCTTGAGCTTGATGGCCAGGTACGAGGACAGCCAGGCCACCACGAAAAAGCCGAGGAAATGGCTGAACAGGGAAAAGGCCACCCGCTTGTCGATCGCGGCCGGCGTCAGTCCGGCATGCCACTGGTCCGCCGACATGTTCGGCACCACGCCGTAGACGATCAGGACCACCAGGAAGGCGTACATCCCCCAGGCGCCCGCGGCGGAGACCATCGCTCCGGCGCGCCCGAGCAGGATTCCCCCGGCGATCACGGGCAGGAAGTAGAGCAGCGAGAACGGCGAGTCGACCCCGCCCGTCACGTAGACGATCCCGGTGATCAAGACCACGTCTCCGGCGAGCTGCGCGCAGGCCGCGACGGTGTGCCGGGACCAGATCGGGTGCAGCAGCGCGTAGATGATCGTCAGCGCGTACCCGACGCCCGTCAGCAGATAGAAGTGCTTGGAGGCCAGCAGCGGCTGCTGGAACAGGCGCCCGATGACCAGCCCCGAACCGAGCAGGGCGGTGAGCAGGACGGCGCGGCAGATCATCAGCATCGCGATCTGCCGCTGGAGTTCGCGCTTCACCCTGATTCTCCCGCTGGCCGCTCCCGGAGCCGTGGCCTCGGCCGACGGCCCCGGTCGCGGCCGGTTGGACGTTTACGGCATGATGCTGATCAGGCTGAAGATCGGCATGTACATCGCTATGACGATTCCGCCGATCATCACGCCCAGGAACGAGATCATGATCGGCTCGAGCAGCGTCAGGAGCCCGGCGACCGCGTTGTCGACCTCTTCGTCATAGAAGTCGGCGATCTTGGCGAGCATGGTGTCGAGCGCGCCGGTCTGCTCGCCGACCGAAATCATCTGGACGACCATGGGTGGGAAGACCTCCGTCTCCTTGAGCGGCTCGGAGATCGTCTTTCCGGCCTCGATGCTGGACCGCGTCTTCATGATGGCGTCCATCACGATGGTGTTGCCGGCGGTCTTCCCCGTGATCTCGAGGGCGTCGAGGATCGGAACGCCGGAGGAGATCATCGTGCCGAGGGTGCGGCAGAACCGCGCCACGGCGATCTTGCGCAGCAGCATCCCGACGACCGGCGTCTTCAGCATCAGCTTGTCGATGTGCCGTTTGCCCTTCTCCGTGGCGTAGTAGGGCCTGAACCCGAACCAGTAGCCGAGAGCGAGCGCTGCGATGATCGGCAGCGAAAACCGCTGCAGGAAGTTCGACAGCGAGATGACCACTCGCGTCGGCAGGGGCAGCGCCGCGCCGCCGCCGAGATTCTGGAACAGCGAAGCGAACACGGGGATGACGAAGGTAAGAATGACCCAGATGACACCGATGGCGATCGTGACGACCGCCACCGGGTAGATCATCGCCTTCTTCACCGAGGCCTTCAGCTTGACGGCCTTCTCGATGTGCTCGGAGAGCCTCTGGAGAATCGTGTCGAGAATACCGCCCGCCTCGCCGGCCGCCACCATGTTGCAGAACAGCTCGTCGAAGACCTTCGGGTGCTTCCTCAGGGCGTCCGCCAGGGTCGCGCCGGACTCGACGTCCTGCCTGACCGTGAACAGCACCTTCTGGAAGGCACGGTTCGTCTGCTGGGAGCCGAGGATCTCCAGGCACTGGACCAGCGGGAGACCGGCATCGATCATCACCGAGAACTGCCGGGTGAATATCGCGATCTCCTTCTGGCTGACACCGCCGCCGAACTTTGGCAGGGCGATCTCCTTGCCTTTTTCGGTGACGGCGGTCACGATGATCTGCTGCTTGCGCAGCGTCGAGATGACGGCTTCCTTGTTCTCGGCGACGAGAACGCCCTCCTGGACTCCGCCGCCCCGGCTTTTTCCCTTCCACGCGTATTGCGCCATGACTGCTTCCTCCCAGGTGCTATGCGGTCAGGGGGCTCAGGACTTCCGCCCCGCCGTGACGCCCGGCGCCGGCTGGTTGATGAGCCCGGCCCCACGGTTGATCATGTCCTGCAGCTCGTCCGTATTGCTCGACCTCGCAAGGGCCGTCTGCAGCGAGATCTGCTTCTTGAAGTACAGCGTCGCCAGCGACTGATTGAAGGTCTGCATCCCGTACTTGGCCTGGCCCGACTGCATCATCGCGTAGATCTGGTGGACCTTGTCCTCGCGGATGAGGTTTCGGACGGCCGAGTTCGGCACGAGGATCTCCATCGCGAGCGCACGGCCCTGGTTGTTCGCCCTGGGCAGCAGCGACTGGCAGAGGATCCCTTCGAGCACGAACGAGAGCTGGGCACGCACCTGCGACTGCTGGTGCGACGGGAACACGTCGATGATCCGGTTGATGGTCTGGACGGCCGAGTTCGTGTGCAGGGTCGCGAAGGTCAGGTGGCCCGTCTCCGAGATCCTCAGCGCCGCCTCGATCGTCTCGAGGTCGCGCATCTCGCCGATCAGCACGACATCCGGGTCCTGCCGGAGAACCGACCTGAGGGCGTTGGGGAACGAGTGGGTGTCGGCGTGCAGCTCGCGCTGGTTGACCATGCACTTCTTGTGCGAGTGCAGATACTCGACCGGGTCCTCGATCGTCACGATGTGCTCGTGGCGCTCGGAGTTGACCTTGTCCAGCATGGCGGCGAGCGTGGTCGACTTGCCGGAGCCGGTCGGGCCCGTCACGAGGATCAGCCCACGGGGCTTCTCGCACAGCTTGGTCACCACGTCCGGCAGCCCCAGATCCTTGAACCCCTTGATCTCCCACGGGATTGTCCGGAACGCACCCGCCACCGCGCCTCGCTGGCTGTAGATGTTGGCGCGGAACCGCGCCAGCCCCTTCACGCCGAACGACAGGTCGAGCTCGAACGTCTCCTCGAAACGGTGCTTCTGGTTGTCGGTGAGGATCGAGTAGCAGAGCTGCTTCGTCTCCGGCGCCGCCAGAGGCGGGAGCTGCAGAGGGATCAGCTTGCCGTCGATCCGGATCTGCGGCGGCGAGTTGGTCGTGACATGGAGGTCGGTGCCCCCCTGCTCCACGAGCGTTTTCAAGAGCTGATGCAATGTGACCGTCATGTGACTCCTCTAGAGGACCGTTTCCCTGAGAACCTCCTCGACGGTCGTCACGCCGTCCCGCAGTTTCTGGAGGCCGCTTCCACGAAGCGTCTGCATGCCTTCATCGATCGCCTTCTTCCTCAGCTCCATCGCCGAGGCACCGCAGAGAATCATCTCCTTGAGCCCGTCGGAGATCTCCATGACCTCGTACAGGCCCACCCTGCCCTTGTACCCCGTGTTGTTGCAGTTGGGGCAACCCTTGCCCTTGTAGAGCCGTATCCTGGGCGCCTCGTCGGAGGTGAAACCGATCTCGGTGAGCGCGTTCGCCGGCATGTGCACTTCCTCCTTGCAGCCCGAGCAGCACCGCCGGATGAGCCGCTGGGCGCAGATCAGGTTCACCGAGGTGGCGACCAGGAACGGCTCGATCCCCATGTTCATGAGCCTGTTGATGGTGGAGGGTGCGTCGTTGGTGTGCAGCGTGGAGAGCACCAGGTGGCCCGTCAGGGCCGCCTTGACCGCGATCTCGGCCGTCTCGAAGTCGCGGATCTCACCGACCAGGATGATGTTGGGGTCCTGCCGGAGGAAGGAGCGCAGCGTGCTGGCGAAGTTCAGCCCGATCTGCTCCTTCATCTGCACCTGGTTGATCCCGTGCAGGTTGAACTCGACCGGATCCTCGGCCGTCATGATGTTGGTCTCGGGCGTGTTGACGCGCGCCATCGAGGAGTAGAGCGTGTTGGTCTTGCCCGACCCGGTCGGCCCGGTGACCAGCACCATTCCGTACGGCTTGAAGATCGCCTTCTCGAACTTGGAGAGCGACTCCGCCTCGAAGCCGAGACGCGTCATGTCGAGCATGAGGTTCTCCTTGTCGAGGAGCCTCAGCACGATCTTCTCGCCGAACAGGGTGGGCAGGACGGAGACGCGATAATCCATCTCCTTGTTCTTGTTCTGCAGCTTCATCTTGATCTTGATGCGGCCGTCCTGGGGGAGCCGTTTCTCGGCGATGTCGAGCTTCGCCATGATCTTCAGCCTCGAGGTGATGGCGTCCCTCAGCTTCATCGGCGGGTTCATGATCTCGTACAGAACGCCGTCGATCCGGTACCGGACACGGAAGTCCTTCTCGTACGGCTCGATGTGGATGTCGCTGGCGCCCCGCTTGATCGAGTCGGTCAGGATCAGGTTCACCAGCTTGACGACGGGGGCCTCTTCCGTGGCCGCCTCGAGACGGGCCAGGTCGAGCTCTTCCTCCTCCTCGAGCAGCTCGAGGTTCTCGGTGTCGGTCTCGGTCATCTCGTCCATGACCTTCTTCAGCTCGAGCTGATGCGACGAGCCGTAGTACTTGTCGATGCCGTCCTTGATCGCCATCTCGGAGGCGACCACCGGCTCGACGTTGTACCCGGTCATGAACTTGATGTCGTCCATCGCGAAAACGTTCGTCGGGTCGACCATCGCGATGGTGAGCGTGGCCCCGGTCCGGCTGATCGGCATGATCAGGTACTTCTGCGCGACCTCGGACGGGATCAGCTTGATGACCGCCTCATCGATCTCGAATCGACTCGAGCTTGATGGCGGGGACGCCGTACTGCTGGGACAGGAGCTGGGTGATGTCGTCTTCCTTGACCATCCCCAGCTTGACGAGGTTGTACCCGAGCTTTCCGCCGTTGGTTTTCTGGTGTTCGAGGGCTTTGCTGAGCTGGTCCTCGGTGATCAGGTGGGCCTTCACCAGCATTTCGCCCAGCTTGACCGCCATGAAGCTCCTCGCGCAGTGTCGGATCGGGCGGGGAGTCTCCCGCCACGCACCGAGACCCTGTGGTGATGTCGCCGCCGGGTCCCGGTTTCATGCGGACGCAAGGGGTCCGGTCACCCGCGGTGAAGTCGGGGGCGAAATTTATGTCGAGTGACACTTTTGTCAAGACACCGCAACTGCATGGGGCAACAGGGTTTGGGGCCCTCGGGAGGGGCCGGGGGCGGGTTTTTCGGGACCGGACCCGCGGCCTCAGACGCCCAGCGCGAGGCGGTGCGCCAGGACCTCGGGCAGCCCGGCATCCAGGATGCGGCGCTGCGCGGCTTCGACATCGTACGGGACCCTGCGGACCTCGAATGTCCGCTTCCGGTCGTCCAGGATCGCGTAGGAGGCGCTTGGATTGTGGTCCCGAGGCTGCCCGATGGAGCCCGGGTTGAGCAGATACCGGATCCCCGGCTCGAGCGGCAGCGTCTCCCCCTCGGCCGAGAGCATGCGTGACACGATGCGTCTTCCGGCGAGGGAGAACATGCAGGTGAAGTGGCTGTGGCCGAACAGGGCAACGTCGAACTCGTCCCGCCCGAAGGCCAGGGCGGCGTCGATATCTCCGAGGATGTACTCCTCCTCGTCATGGGGACTGCCGTGCGCAATCACGAATCCCCCGGCATCCCTCGGCCCCTCCGGCAGGGAGCGCAGCCAGGCTTTCCCCTCCGGCGAGACCGCTTCGCGCGTCCACATCGCCGCCGTGAGCGCCGCCTCGTGGAACGTCTCTCCTCCCGTGACCCCGCTCACCACCTTGTCGTGGTTGCCGCGAACGACGGCTGCCGGCTCGAGCTCGCGCAGACGCGCGATCACCTCGTTGGGGCTCGCCCCGTATCCGACGATGTCGCCGAGGCACACCGCCCGGTCGAACCCCTGGCCGCGCGCGTCGGCCAGGACGCTGTCGAGGGCCTCGGCGTTGGAGTGCAGATCGCTCAGGATGAGGCTGCGCATGATCTCCCGTCCTCAGTGCAGCGCGGCGAGCTGGGACGCGATCGACCGCGCCACGGCTTCCGGGCCGCCGGCCGCCGCGTCGGCGCGCATGTCGGCGCTGCGGTAGCCCGCCAGCCTCTCCCGGAGCAACTCCGCCATCCTCTCGGGCGTGGAGAGCAGAGGCCGTCTCTCCCCGCCACGGCACCTGTCGAGCATCGTCTCGAGCGGGGCGTCGAGCCAGACGCTCACCCCGGTGCGATGGATGAACTCCCGGTTCTCCCACCGGGTGAGGGTGCCGCCCCCCGTGGCGATGACGACCCCGCGCTGCGTCCCGGTCTCCCGCAGGGCGTTCGCCTCGAGACGCCGGAACTCCGCCTCACCCCCCTGCTCGAAGATCTCCGCGATGCTCAGACCGCGCAGTTTCTCGATCTCGTGATCCAGGTCGACGAAGCGCAGGCCCAGTTCCTTCGCGAGGAGCCCGCCGACGCTGGTCTTGCCCGAGCCCATGAAACCGACGAGATAGATCCGGTCGCGGCGCTTCATGTCCATTGCCAGAGAATACAGCCTCGCCACCCGTTCCATCAACGCCGGGACGCCCTCTCCGGCGGCGCGCTCAACCGCCGCCGAGGAGCGACTCGCGATCGGCAAGCACCGCGACGACCCGGAGCGCCCCGAGGCCGGCAGCCAGCGAAGCGAGGAGCAGCGGCGCGAGATACCGGGACATCCCGATGAGGAGGAGGGCGACACGGGCGGAATCGACCAGCACCAGCGCACCGTAGCCGGCAAGCAATCCCAGCATGAACCCCGACTGGCTGCGGGCCGCGAAGAGCGAGGCGATGCCGGACGCGGCCAGCCAGACGCCCGCGACCTGCGCGGCGAGGACGAACCGCACGAAGGCGCCCGCGCCGTCGCCGGCCCACTGACCCGCGCCGAGACGGTATCCGGCCTCGGCCAGCGGGTACGCCACCAGGGGCCATACGAGCGCCAGTGCGAGCGTGGGCAGCGCGAGCGCCACGACAAGGTTCTGCGTCGATATCGGCGCCGCGAGCACGGCTCCATCCCGCCGGTGAGCTTCCGCGCCAGCGCCACTTCCGCCAGCAGCCCCAGACCGGCCACCGCCGGCCAGGCAGCGCCCATCACCAGCGAGTGCCTGAACCCGAACCCGGTCGCCCACAGAGGGCTTGCCGCCGCGCCGCCATCGATGAACCCCATCTGGAAGGGCCACCACAGCAGAAACGGCAGCGTGAGCCAGACGAACCCTTTCCGCTGTCGAGCCTCCACGACGAGATCGAGCGCCACCCAGAGCGCGCCTCTCACGGCGAGCGCCGCAGGAGGCGGCGGCAGGCCTCCTCGAATGGGACGGGATCCCGCCCCTCGCCGGCTGCGCTGTTCATGATGTCCGCGGGCGCGCCGTGAGCCACGACACGTCCTTCCGACAGGATCACCACCCGCCGGCACAGGCTGACCACCTCACCGGGATCGTGAGTGGACAGTAGAACGGTCCGACCGGCGCCGGCTCGCGAGGCGATCAGCCCGCGCACGGCGGCCGCCGCCACGATGTCGAGGCCCGAGGTCGGCTCGTCCAGCAGCAGAACCCTCGGCTCGTGCACGATGGCCCGTGCGAGAGCTATCCGGGACTTCCAGCCTCGGGACAGGGTGCCGATCGGGGTGCCCGCGTGGGCTGCCGCGCCGACGAGGCGGAGGGCGCGCCGGGCCTGCTCGAGCGCGGTCCGCCGGATCGCACCTCGCAGCGACGCGTGCAATGCCACGTGCCAGAGGGGAGTGAGGCGATCCGGAAGAGCGGGATCCTGCGTCAGCAGCCCGAGGCCGGCCCGGGCCGCAATGGGCTTCGCGCCGATGTCGTAGCCGGCCACCCGGGCGAGCCCGGTGTCGGCCCGGAGGATTCCCGCGAGGACCCGCAGCAAGGTCGTCTTGCCCGAGCCGTTGGGCCCGAAGAGGGCGGTCACCTCTCCCGCGCGAGCGGTGAAGGTCACCCCGTCGAGCGCGACCACGCCGGCGCCGCGGGCCGTGCCGAGACGGCGGCAGAGTCGCTCCACCTCGATCACGGCGCGGACACCGGCGCCGGATCCGCCATCAGCAAATCCATCAGCTCGCGCTGCCCCCGGTGCCGGCTTTGCTGTGCCCGGTCCGGGATGGCGTACACCCCCCCGAGGCTTCGATCGCTGAAGAGAGCCCCGTCCCCCGCGACCAGGATCCGCCCACGACCGACCTGCCTCCACACCACACCGACACCCCCCGCGAGCGTCACCTGCTCACCGTCTTCGGCGGCGAGCTCGAGACGCGGCACGACCTCGCCGGATCCTTCGTCGCCTCCGGACCCGCCCGTCACGCGGCGCGATCGAAGTCCGTACCGTGAGACGATCGCATCCGCGGCCGACCCCGGGCTCATGATGGAGTCGATCACCAGGAGACGGCCTCCTCTGCCGAGATATCCGTCCAGCGCGGAGATCTCCCCGGCGGTCAGCCTGCGCCCGGGCAGGACCGAGACGATCGGATCGTCCCCCTCGAGCGCCCTCGCGAGCGCGCCTGTGCGTGGCCACAACCCGCTGCGGGCCGCGTCGATGAACAGGCTGTTGAAGCCGAGCCAGGAAGGAAGCGCGTCGCGCGAGACCAGCGGTGAGTGAGGTGCGATCCCGGGCCGGGAGACGTCGATGTCGAAGATCACCGCGCGAGGCGATGCAGCGTTCGGCGGGGAATCCCGGGACGGGAGCGTTACCGAGGAGACGGTCCACGCCGCGGTCAGCATGCCCCCGAGCGCGATCCACAGCGCGAGGGACGCGGCGGGCCGATCCAGCGGGCCCAGCCGCAGGGCGCCGGCACCGGCGAGCAGGAGGCCGAGCAACGCGAGCACCGGCCGGACCCAGGCGGATCCGGGCGGGCGCCGGCGTGACAACCAGTCGATCATGTTGAGGGTGAGCTCGCGGCGCCCCGGCCAGAGCAGCGAGAAGCTCGAGAAGTTGGTGCTGTCGGAGAACGCCGCCACGCGGCCCCGGCCATGAGCGACCACGGCGGCCTGGACGAACAGACCGAACCGCTCATCCGGATCGAGGTGGATGTCGCCGAAGAAGTTCACGTGACCGTAGTCGACTTCCTCTGCTCCGAGCCGGCGCCCGACGATCACGTGCTCGGCGCGCCAGGGAACGTCCAGCGTGCATGAGGTCTCGAAGGGATAGGTGGCGATTCCCCGCAGTATCGGGTGCGGCGCCGCGGGCGACGGTTTGAACACATCGTCCCGCTCGTGGTCGAGCGGGAAGGTGTCGTCGAAGTTGAAACGGATGCCATACGGAGCCGCGACACCGTTGAGCACCGTGCTCATCCCGAACAGATTGGTGTGGTCGCCGATCAGATACAGCCCGCCGCCGCGACGCACGAACCGCTCTATCCGCGCGATCGTCTCCTCGTCGTACGGGGACGTCGGCGTCTTGATGATCAGCACGTCGGTCCCGTCGAGATCCGACTCTCCGGGCGTGCGGGACGTCACCCGCGTGGGATAGTGCAGGCCGATCCAGGTCCTCCACAGACCGTAGTTGTAGAGACTGCGCTGACCGTAGCGGGTGTGATCGAACGGCGGCTCGGTCCACTCCCAGTCGCTGTGGCTCTCGTCGACGAGTACCCTCCCCTCACCCGGACGTCCGGGATTCCGGTACCCCCAGGCCGTGCCCAGCAACACGGCGCCGGTCGCGAGCATCGCCACGGCGTGCGCCCACGGGCGGGCGCGCCGCTCCGGCGCGTATCCGGATCCGGGCCCGCCGAGCGCCATCGACGCGAGCGGCAGGAAGCCGACGAGGGTCACCGCCGGCTCGTACAGCAGCGGAACCCGCGCGCCGCCCGCGATCACCAGCGCCATCGCCACGAGCCGGCACGCCCCGTAGCCCGACACGATCGCGATCAGGCGCCAGGACCTCGCGGGAGCCGCCACCAGCAACGCCGGCAGGATCCGGGCGAGTGACGGCCCAGCCGCGGCCTCCCAGGTCATCCGGAAGGCGCGCGCTCCCGGCGCGGCGGGCAGGAGCAGCGCGCCACCCCCGTCGACTCCCGCATCGAGCCCCGCCGCCGAGAGCACCGCCGCCGCGGCCCGGCCCGCTCCCGGGATCGCGTGGAGGTGGGACGCGATCACCGGGAGCACGCATTGCAGTGCAACCAGCAGCGCCGCGATGCTCGCGGGCGCGGCCGCGGCGGCGGCGAGTCGGGAGGCCCCGCCCGCCGTGCGTCGTTCGCCACCGGCAAGGAGGAAGCAGGCAAAGCCCGACACGGTGAAGGCCCAGAACAGGCCCGGCCGCGGCTCGACGTAGAAGCCGTCGAGGAAGCCCCAGGCGAGCGCCATCAACAGCGCGCCCACGACACGCAACCGGGGTGTCACGATCCACCTCGGGAGCCCAGCAACCGGGCGAGCAGCGCCGTGTTGCCCTCCCACGCCTCGGTCTCGTTCTCGAGAACGCGGTCGGTGAGGAAGTCGGGGTCGGCGATCACGCAGCAGTCTTCCGCCGGGGCCATGTTTCGCGTCGATCGCTGCCTCCACGACGATGTCCCGTCCGAAACCACGGTAAAGCGCCCTGGTCCGGACGAGACCGCGCGAGCGCACCGGCCACGCGGACCGGAACTGCGGCCGCCTCAACGCACGTTCGAACGAGGCCCGATCCATGTCGGCCACGATCGGAACCGGTCCCAGCGGAAGGGTCCCGATCGACAGGCCGTAGCGGGCCAGAAGCGCTCCTACGGCGTCACGATGATCGCTGCCCGCCGCGACGAGCGCCGCCCCTCCGCTCTCGAGATGCGCGGCGAGCGAGGCGACCTCGCGCCGCGTGAGCGGTGTCCGGGGGGCGAGGATCACCGGCAGCATCGAGGGATCGATCCGGGCCGGGAGCCGGCGCCTCACGATCAGGGGCAGATAGCCGTTCCGCTGCAGGTTCACGATGAGCCCGCCGATCGACCGTTCGTGCCAGAGGGCCGTGGCATAGGCGTTCATGTGCGCCGCGTCGACGAGCGCGACCGGGGCGCCGGGCGTGAGTCGCTGCAGGGGGGCGGGCGCGCAGCCGGCCGTCGTCGCCAGGGCGGCGGTGGCCACGGCGGCCGCGAGCCCGATCGGCGCCGCACGCCAGCCCGCGATCCCCAGCAGACACAGCGCGATCGCCATGACTCCCGCCGCCGTCTCGACCGATCCGGCGTGCGCGCCCGCCGGACGTGCGAGGTCGTCGAACAGATCCGCGACGAACGGGTACGAGAACGGGAGGACCACGTTCTGGAACGACGACGTGTCGCCGAAGACGACCACCCGCCCGAGGCCGGGCCGGGCGATCGCCGCCACGGGGAGATCGCCGAGCCGTTCTCCGGGCGCGTAGGCGTAGTCGCCCAGGAATGCGCCGCGTCCCGTGTTGCCTCGATCACCCCGGTCGGACAGGGCGTAGCGCCCCACGAGCAGCGGCCGCGCGGGCCACCGCACATCCAGCGACGCGCCGGTGCCGATCCCCGCGTGCCCCCGGGGTGCCCCGGGGAACCAATCCAGGCAGCCGGTCCATTCGCGCACGGCCGGGTACGCGGAGTCGAACCGCGCGCGGAATCCCCCATCGGCCGGTCAGGGCGTTGGTGGCCTTCATGGTTCCCATCAGGTCGGTGTGGTCGGTCAGCACGAGAAGCGATCCCCCGGACTCGACGAAACGGCCCAGGACGCGAAGCTCCTGCGGCGACGGCGCGAGGGTCGGAACCGGGGCCACGATGACGCTCACCCCGGTCAGGTCCGCGGCCGCCAGTGGTCCCACGTGCACCCGCAGGCGATGCCCGTCGAGGGCCAGATAGCGCCCCAGGAGGCCGAACATGCCGGCATTCGCGATTCCGTATCGATCCGGCCGCGGCACGTCGAGATCGAACGCCGGGCTCTTGAGCAGAAGGATGTCGCCCGGACGCCGCCGATCCGCCCGGTGGAGCGGGAGACACAGCGCCGCGGCGAGCAGCGCCGAGAGCGCCGTGACCGCGCCGACCCGCATCCAGGATCCCCATGCGTCGATTCGGCGCGGCCGTCCCGCCAGGAGTGCGGCCATCGCGAGGGCAGCCACCGGCAGCCAGCCGAGCATCACCCGCGCCACGTCGGCAGGAGCCGGCGCGAGATGCTCGTGCGCCATGTTGAACAGCGCCGGCGCATCGAACGGCAGCCCGGCGCGCGCCGGCACGCCCGAGGCGCACAACACCAGCCAGAGGCCCGCGACCGCCGCGCCGCCCAGGCTGCGCCGGATCGTGCCGCTCAGCCCTCCGGGTCGGCCCGCCGCCAGGCCGATCGCCAGCAGTACCATGAGGTCGAGCCCCGAAGCGGCCGGCCCCAGATCGAGGGGATGCCCCGACGCCGCCGACGCCGCGGTCGACATCCAGGCCGAGACACCGTTGGCCGCCATCCAGCATGCGGGCAGCCGCGTCACGGCGAGACGCCAGGCGAGCGCCCCGCACACGAAGACGGAGGCGGCAACGCGAGCGGGAGAGAGTGTGAGAATCGCGATCCCCGTCATGAGCGCAAGACGAGTCTCCACGCCCGCGACCGCGGCGACGGCGGGCAGGCCCGCCAGCGCGGGCAGCTTTGCGAGCAGACCCGGCCCCGAGGCGAGCCCCCAGGCGATCATGCCGGTCGCCAGTGCGAGAAAGGCGGGCGCGGCATCGAGCGGGCCGAGCGCCCCCGACACGGCGCAGACCGCGACGAAGACCCCGGGCAGGACGAGCCGGCAGCGCGCCGAATCGCCCGGCACTTCAGCCACGTGAGCCGGTCCGCGAGTCGCTCCCCTGCGGGGGACAGTTGATGCAGGCGCTTCCCGCACAGATCGAGCCGATGCAGGCCGAGCCGCCGCACGCGCTGCCGATGCACGCGGACCCTCCGCACCCGCTCGTGATGCAGGCCGAGCCGCCGCAGCCGCTCGTGAGGCAGGCGCTGCCGAGACACCGTGAGTTGAGGCAGGCGCTGCCGAGACAGACACTCAGATAGCATCCCGACGCGAGACAGACGCTCACCGGATTGCCGCTCAGGGGCGTGGCGACCGGGTCCTGGTCGTAGATCGGCAGGTGGGCCACATAGACACGGTCGGGTTGCTTGTCCATGTTCTGCAGCCCCACTTCGAGACGGCGCGCGAACAGCGGGGAGAAGGCCGGCTCGTGGTCGTTGCCGGGGACAGGCGCGATGGCGTCGGCGCGCCAGACGGTGAAGGCGATCGCGATCAGCGTCGCCACGATCAGCTTGCGACTTCGGCTCAGCGGCATGCTCGACTCCCTCGGCGCATCCTGTCGGGGTTTCGGTGGGAGCCTTACAAGCCGCGTGCCACAGCGCGGCCGGGGGGAGAGGTCGATCCGCGTGTGCCGGAATGGAACAGGGCGATCGAACGCGTGTCCGCCGGCGGACGCCTACAAGTAGGCGGCCACACGGCCGGGCAGGTCGGGTGCGGTCATCAGATCGCCCATGACGGCCACCGATGCGGCGCCCGCCTCGAGCGCCTCGCGCGCCCGCTCCGGGTCGAACCCGCCGATCACGACCAGGGGGAGCGTCATGCCCGCCGCCGCGGCCCGGACCGCCTCGATCCCCAGCGGCGGCCGCCGCCGTGAGGCGTGCCCCGTGTCGAAGATCGGGCCGAGAGCGATATAGTCGACCGGAAGCGCGCAGGCGGCGATCGCCTCCTCCACGCTGTGCGTCGAGCAGCCGATCAGCGCCCCTTCCCCCAGGATCCGGCGCGCATCGCGGGCCGGCAGGTCGTCAGCGCCGACGTGGACGCCGTCGGCGGCCGCGAGCGCAGCCACGTCGGCGCGGTCGTTCACGATCAGCCGGGTGCCATGCCGGTGTGCGGCCTCGGCGGACAGCCGTGCGTCGCCGAGCAGCTCCGCGTCGGGCATCGATTTCTCGCGCATCTGGACGAGACGCGCCCCGCCGGCGCAAAGCAGCTCCACCAGCTCCGCGTGGCTGCGACCGCCCGCCAGGCCCCGGTCGGTGATCGCATACAGACGAGGCAGCACTACGGCACGTAGCGGTCGAGGAACCGTGTCGAGAAGTCACCCTTCTGGAAGTCGGGGTCGTTCATGATCTTGAGCTGGAGCGGGATGGTCGTCTTGATCCCCTCGACCACCATGACCTCGAGGGACCGGCGCATCCGGGAAATGGCCTCGTCCCGGTTGTTTCCGAAGGTGATCAGTTTGGCGACCATCGAATCATAGTAGGGCGAGATCCGGCAGTCGGAGTGCGCCGCCGTGTCGACCCGCACGCCCGGACCGCCCGGCGGATGATACGACGTGATGAGACCCGGCGACGGCACGAAGGTGACCGGATCCTCCGCATTGATGCGGCACTCGATGGAATGCCCGCGAAAGGAGATCTGATCCTGCGTGAAGGAGAGCGGGTTGCCCGCGGCCACGCATGATCTGCTCCTTGATCGAATCGATGCCGGTCACCATCTCGGTGACCGGGTGCTCGACCTGGATCCGGGTATTCATCTCGATGAAGTAGAAGTGTCCGTCCTGGTAGAGGAACTCCACGGTCCCCGCATTCTCGTACTGTACCGACGCGGCGGCTGCGATCGCGGTCTGGCGCCATCTTCTCACGCAGCTTGGGCGTGAGGGCGGTGGACGGCGACTCCTCGACCAGCTTCTGGTGCTTGCCGCTGGATGGAGCACTCGCGCTCGCCGAGGTGAACGATGCTGCCCTTCGAGTCGCCGAGTGATCTGGAACTCGATGTGACGTGGGGCGGTCATGTACTTCTCGATGTAGACGTCGGGCACCCCGAAGGCGGCTCGCGCCTCGCGCGGGCGCGACGGGGAACACCCGCCGCAGCTCCATCCTCGTCGTTGGCGATGCGCATGCCGCGGCCTCCCCCGCCGGCCGAGGCCTTGACGATCACCGGGTAGCCGATCTCCCTGCCCAGACCGGCGGCCTCCGTCTCGTCGGCCACCGCCCCCTCGCTGCCCGGCAGGATCGGCACGCCCGCCCTCGGAGACCGTCTCGCGCGCCTTGGATTTGGTCCCCATCAGGGTCAGCACGTTCGGCTTCGGCCCGATGAACGTGATCTTGCAGGCCTTGCAGACCTCGGCGAAAGGCGCCGACTCCGCCAGGAAGCCGTAGCCCGGGTGGATCGCCTCGGCGTCCGTGATCTCCGCCGCGGCGATCACGGCACCGATGTTCAGATAGGACTCACTCGCTCCGGGCGGGGCCGATGCAGACGTCCTCGTCGGCGAAATGCACGTGCAGCGAGTCCTTGTCGGCCTCCGAATAGCACCGCGACCGTCTTGATGCCCAGCTCGCGGCACGCCCAGATGATACGCAGGGCGATCTCGCCTCGGTTGGCAATGAGGATCTTCTTGAACATGGTCCTGGTGTCCGGGATTCTCGAATCAGGAGGCGGCCGGCCTGATCCGGAAGAGCACTTCGCCGTACTCGACCGGCTGGCCGTTGCTCACGGGGATCTCGATGATCTCCCCCGCGACCTCCGACTCGATCTCGTTCATGAGCTTCATCGCCTCGATGATGCAGAGCACCTGCCCCTTCTTGACGATGTCGCCCACCTGGACGAACGGTGGGGCGCTGGGGTTCGAGGCCCGGTAGAAGGTCCCGACCATCGGGGAGGTCACCTGGTAGATGTCACCCGCCTGAGCGGCCGACGACGATTGTGGCTGAGCCGCTGCGGCGGGCACGGCCACTGTCGGGCCGGCCGCGATCACCGGCGGGTGCGGGCCGCTGTTCTCGTTGCCGGCGGTCGGCACGGCGCGTGCGATGTCCTTGACGAGCTTGAGCTTGAAGTTCTCCCTCTCGAGCTCGAACTCGACGAAGTTGGACTGGGAGATGAACTCCATCAGCTCCTTGAGATCCTTGTTGTTCACGTCATCACTCCAGAGACCAGGTATCCTTGGCGATCGTCGTGATCGGCTCGCAGCCGCCGGCTCTCACGATCACCATGTCCTCGATACGCACACCGGTTTCCCCGGGGATGTAGATTCCGGGCTCCACGGTGACGACCATCCCCTCTTCCAGGACCTCGGTCGACCGCGGCCCCAGCCGCGGCGCCTCGTGGACCTCGAGCCCCACGCCGTGGCCGGTGCCATGTCCGAACCTGTCACCGAACCCGGCCGACGCGATCGTCTCGCGCGCGGCCCCGTCCACCTCACGCGCGATGGCGCCGACGGCGACCGCCGCGATCGCGGCCTCCTGGGCGCACAGGACCGTCTCGTGGATCCGGCGAGCGCGCGCGTCCGGCGTTCCGGTGTAAAGCGTCCGCGTCAGGTCGCTATGATACCCCTTATACCGGGCACCGATGTCAAAAACGATGAATTCGCCCGCCCCGAGCGCTCTTTCGGACGCCCGCCCATGCGGGAGCGCGGCCCGCGGGCCGCTCGCGACGATCAGATCGAACGCGACGGCCTCGGCGCCCGCCCGCTTCATCCTCATCTCGATCTCCAGCGCGAGATCGCGCTCGACGGCACCCGGGACCACGAGCGGAAGGATCGCCTCGAAGCTGCTCGAAGCGATGGCGGCCGCGGTGCGGATCCGGTCCAGCTCCGCAGGCTCCTTGCAGCGCCGCAGGCGTTCGATCAGTCCCGCGGCGGGCACCAGTCGAGCGCGCGGGTCCGCGGCCGCGCCCATCCTCTCCCACAGCTCGTACGTCACGGAGCCCGGCTCGAAACCGATACGGAGCGGGCCGGCGAGCCCGGCGGCGGCGAGCGCGGGAGGGCCGCTGCCGATCTCGACATCGCACCCCGTCGTCTCCCCGGCCGCCTGTTCGGCGTAGCGCGAGTCGGTCGCCAGGACCAGCCGATCGATGGCGAGCAGGAGCGCGCCCGAAGACCCGGTGAAACCGGACAGATAGCGGACGTTTTCCGGGCAGCTCACCACCAGTGCATCGAGACGCGTCTCGTCGAGGAGCCGGCGCGCACGTTCCACTCTGTCAGCGGTGTTTCTGGCGACCACGCCGGCGGGCGGGGACTCAGACACGCGGGCTGTCCCCGGACCGCTCGGTCGGCCGCGTATGGGAATCAGGCACGTGGCTCTCCCTGGATGGCGCGCAGCCATCCGGACAGGGCGTCGACCTTGCGCTTGCGCGCCGCGGCGAGCGGATCCGGCGGCTTTGGAAGCGACGCCTCGATCTCGGCGAGACGCGCTGCCGCTTCCTTGTTGGACGGATCTCCCTGCAGGATCTCCCGGTACACATCGATTGCCTGGTCGGTGAGCCCCTGCTGCAGATAGATCTCGGCGAGCGTCGGCGTGGCCAGCGCTCCGGACTCCCGGCCCGGCTCGAGCTCCGGCGCCGGTTCCACCCCGGTTCCGCGCTCCGGCGCGGGCGCGGGCTCCGCTTCGGGCCCGGCGACGAGACTCCACCTCCACCTCGACGGCCTCCGAGGACTGTACCACCGGAGGAGGCTCGGGCCGTGGAGCGGCCTGCGGCGGCTCCATCTCCGCGGGATCCGCTCCGCCGGGGCACCCGCATCCTCCAGCTCCCGGATCCTGCGCCGCGTCTCGGCGTCGGCGGGATTGAAGGCGAGCAGGGCGCGGTACCTGTCGAGGGCCCCTTCGCGGTCTCCCTGCTCGAGGCTGATCTCGGCCAGAACGCGCCGTGCGACCAGGTTGTCCGGCGCGGCGTCCAGTACCTCCTGCATCGCCTGTCTCGCGTCGTCGAGGGTGCCCATGTCGAACTGGATCCGGCCCAGCATGACGCGCGCGCTCAGCCAGCCCGGGTGCTTCTCGAGGCCGCGCGCGCAGACTCCCGCGGCCTTCTCGAGCTGCCCGGCATCGTGATAGGCGCGGGCAAGGTCGAGGAAGACGCGCGAGGAAGGCTCAGCGGCGAGCCGGCGCTCGAGCTCGGCGATCCTCTCGTCCGATGGGGAATTCTCGTCTGGCATCCGCTACCGGAGGCTGTCGCGCCCGTACGTCACGGTCGGGCCGCTGCAGGAGGAGAGTTTCAGACGCCCGTTTCTCGTCCAGAGCCGGCATATTATCCGCGTGGCCCGGACAATTCAAGGCAGGAACAGGAAGCCCCTGCCGGGCCGGGCCGGCAGGGGCTTCGCTGGAGGGATGACCGTTTCCACCCGTCAGGGCGTATCGACGTAGGAGACTCCCACCACGGCGACGGTGCTGAGGATCGGCTCGCCGCTGAGGTCCTGCCCGTTGAAGGTGATCTGGCAGGTATCCTGTCCGATAGTGAGCAGCGAGGCAGAGTTCGCTTGCTTGTACGGCCCCGAGGCGAGCAGCACCGAGATCGTCGCGGACGAATCGGCCTGGATCGTCAGGCTGACCGGAGACGTGCTCGAGGGAAGGCTCCCCTGGGCGCACAACAGCTCGACGTTGGTAATCAGGATGTCCCCGAAGATGCCACTGGGGGTCTGCGTTCTGTTGAGATTCCTCACGTTCACCTCGACCGTGTCGTCGGCCGGCGGCGTCGGCGGAAGCACGCCGTTGGGATCCATGTCCGGCGAGACATCGGCCTGGATCGACGCCGGCGAGACCGAGTCGATCACGAGGAGCGAATCCGACTTGCTCGGATCGTCCACGTTGGTACCGTTGCATCCCCAGAAGGTCGCCAGGACCGCCACGGCCCCCAGGGAGCAGATGAGCGACTTGCGAGCCCGAGCCATCAGCGCATCCCTCCTCATATGTTCTTCACGATCTTGGGTGTAATGAACACGAGCAGCTCCTGGGAATCCTTCTTGTTGGTCTTGTTCTTGAAGAGCCACCCGAAGAACGGAATCTTCCTCAGACCCGGGATGCCCGTCTCATTCTCCGTTTCCTGGAGCTTGTAGACGCCGCCGATCACCGCCGTGGTGCCGGTCCTGACGAGGATCTGCGTGTCCACGCTCTCGGTCACGATGCCGGGGACGTCCGCCACGCTGATGGTCGAGGATGGCTGGTTGTTCTCGACCTTCAGCTTCATGATGACGGTGTCCTCCGCGGTGATCTGCGGGGTGACGATCAGCCTCAACGACGCGGGCACGTACTGGACGTCGACCTCGGTGGCCGTAGTGGTGACGACCGGGATCTGCACGCCCTGCTCGATCGTTGCGGGCTGGTTGTTCTGCGTCGCGATCTTCGGCGACGAGAGGATTCTCACCTTGCCGTCCGCCTCGAAGGCTTCGAGCGCGATGTCCAGCGTGAACGAGTCGAGCACGTTGCCCAGCATCAGGCCGATGCTGCCGGCGGACGGGAAGCCCAGCGGAGCCGTGTTGACGTCCGCGTTGAACTCGACCCGGTGCGGGAACTGGAGGTTCGTCGCGGTTCCCAGCTCCGGCGTCGCCTTGCCGGCGATGGCCCAGTTGATGCCGAGGTCGCGCTCGTACGACCGCTGCGCCTCGACGATCCGGGCCTCGATGATCACCTGGGGCGTCTGGGTGTCGAGCGCGTCGAGCAGCCCGTCGTAGGCGGCCTTCTTGTCCGGTATGTCCGAGATGATCAAGGTGTTCGTGCGGATGTCCGCCACGATCTTCCCGCGGTCCGTCTTCACCTGCTGCAGCACGGTCATCGCGTCCTGCACCTTGGCGTACGACAGCGTGCGCGTGAAGGTGACCGGGTCCACCGCCTGCTCCTGGGCCTGCTTGAGGGCGCGGAGATCAGCGGCCTCCTGGCGGAGCTTGGTGGTCTTCGCGATCCGGATGACGTTGTCCTCCTCGATCGCGTCGAGACCCTGGTTCTTGAGGATCACCTGGAAGGCCTGGTCCCACGGGACCTGGTTGAGCCTGATGTCCACCTTGCCCGTGACGTCGGGATCGAGCACGACGTTCATCTTCATGACGTCCGCGAAGAAGAACATCACCTCGCGCAGATCCGCATCACGGAATGCAACGGAGATCTTCTCTCCGCGATAGTGGCGCTTTCCGCCGGCGATGGTGCGACTCTCGAAGATGCTCTGGGGCAGCGTGGTCATGCTCGGCATGTCCTTGCTGCGCGAGGCGGCCGCGGGTACGAGCGACGACTTCGGCGATGCGTTGTCGAACAGGACGACGTCGCGGCCGGCCTCTCTCAGGCTGCTCGAGGCGGGCTGGACCGCCGGCGGCGTTCTGGGCGCCGGAGCGGGCTTCTCCACCTCGGTAAGCGTGGCGACCGGGGCGGGCTTGGGCGCCGCGACCGCGGCCCCGGGCTGCTGCGTCTGAACCTCGCTGAGCGCGTCAGGAGGCGTCATGGGGAGATCCTCCACGCCGCCCATTCCCGGCTCGGCGCTCGCCACCGGCTGTGGCGACTGCGTCGGGCCCGCGAAGGCCACCTGCACCGTCGAACCGGAGGTGCTGATCTCGTAGGCTTCCAGGTGCGTCAGGTCGAACACCACGCGAGCCACCTTCTCCGGCTCGTTGCTGAACTGCGAAACCCGGATCTGCTGCAGGACCGCAGAGCCGACCGGAATGCTGCGGCTGCTGACGCCGTTGGTCACTCCCGAGACATCCAGGACCAGGCGCGGCGGATTCTGCAACTCGAACGAATTGTAGGTGAGGGCTCCATCCCCCTCCAGCGTCACCACCGGGGCATCGTCCCCGCCCGTGACCGTGACGCCCTCGAGGGTCGTCGCCGGCTCGGCCGCGGGCATCGCCGCCGCGGGCTTGGCGGGAGCCGCCACCGGCTCGGCCGGCTCGACCGGCATCATGGAGGCGTCGGCGGACTCGGACGGGTTCATCTGAGAATCCGTCTCCTCGGCCGGCTCCGTCATGAGGGAAGCCGTCATGGTCCCCTCGAGCACGATCCTCAGTTCGTTGCCGTCAGGCTCGATCCGCGTGTCGGCGGAGGTCCGCCCCACGAGCTCGATGTGGGCATGCGTGCTGCCCGACCGCGATTCGAGGTTGCTCACCTCGATGCGGGCGAGCTGCGGCGTGCCGACCGGAATGACCGGCTCGACATCCCCCACGCTGACGCCGGGGAGCTCCAGCACGAGCGTGGAGAGATCGGGGTCATACGACGTGTAGTTCAGAGGATGGTCGCCCTGGATGACCACCACCGTGGCGTTGTCCTCGGTCTGCGCCGTGATCGAATCGATCCGGACGGCGGCTGTCGTGAGATCGTTGCCGGCGTCGGTGTTCAGGCCGGGCTCGGCCTGCTGCACCGCCGCCGCGTCGGGCAGCGGCGCCGCCGGCTCGGCGACGCGCGGATTCGCGGCGCATCCAAGCGCGCAAAGGGTCAGGAACATGGCCCCGACCATCCTCCCCCAACTCATGAGCGTCCCTCCTTGTTCAGATTCAGACCTTTTTCGACGTCCCGGAACGGTTTGATCCGGGTGGGGTCGTTGACTTTCTGCCGGAACACGACGAGACCCGACTGCGGATCGATCTTGCGGACCTCCCCGTCGTACAACCTGTCGCCTTCGTGCAGAGTCGTTCCATAGCCATCGGGTCCGATCACCAGCGCAACGTTGCTGCCGTGACGCGTGAGCACGCCGATGACGGTGACATCCTGTATGAGCCAGCACTCCATCCCCTCTCCCTGGCAGATCTGGCCGGACATCTGCGCCTGCAGGATGTCCTGCGGCGAGAGGAACGGGTCGCGGCGCCCGTCCGGGTCGTAGGTGAACCCGGCGCCGGATGACGAGGCCTCCTCGTCCTTCCGGATCTGTTCGAGAGCCTTGACGGCCGACATGTGATTCGGATCCTGGGCGATCACGTTGAGACCCTGCTGCGGCGTCGCGGGAGCGGCCTCCGCCGCGGGAGGCTGGCTCGCGGGGGCGGCGCCCGTCGACGCGTTCATGACCGGAGCGCCAGCGGCCTTCGGGGCCGCCTGCTCCTGGGCTTTCTTCAGCTTGTCCTTCGTACGGCCCACCGTGGTCCCGCTCTGCGCCGCCGACATCGCGGGCAGGACGAGCGCGACCGCCAGGGCCGCCGCGGTGAGCATGAACGACTTGCGCTTCGGCTGTCTCATGACGCTCCGCCCTCCAGCGGCTGCTCGACGTAGACGAACGTGGCCGCGGTGAACGACGACCCGATGGACCGCTGCAGTCGATCGGGGCCGGTGTTGGCCCGGATGCTCATGCCGCGGACGTTCAGGATGCGGTCGTGTTTGCCGATGACATCGAGGAACCGTCCGAGGTCGTGGTAGTTGCCCACGATCTCCATGGTGTAGGCGTACTCCTTGTAGAATTCCTCGCGCTTGATGCTGGCCTCGGACAGCGTCCGGATCGCCAGACCGAAGCGTCCCGCCTGGCTCTCGAGCCACTTGATCAGCGCGCCCGCCTCCGGCTCGGTGGGCAGGATGCGCCTGAGCGCGGCGAGCTGGATGTTGAGACGATCGGTTTCGGCCTGCAGCTCGGCGCGCATCTTCGCCGCCTGCTGTCCCTCCTGGATCTTGAGGTTCAGGTCATCGAGCTCGGCCTGCCGGCCCGCGTTCTTCTCGGAGATCTGCGAGAAGTTCGGGTAGACGAACTGGGCGCACATGACGAGCCCGACGCCCAGCCCGATGAAGAGCGCCAGCTGACCCCAGAACGGAAGCTTGTTGAGCATGTCTCTGTCTCCTCCGATCCGCCGGCCTACTGGCCCTGCTGGCCCGCGACGGGCGGCTTCGACTGCTTGCCACCCGGCACGAACTTCGCCGACAGCGAAAACGTCACGTCATCCCGATCGGCCGTGTAGCTGATCTTGCCCACGTCCTGGAAGAACGGAGACGCATCGAGGTTGTTGTAGAAGTTCGCATAAGCGTTGGGCGTGGTCGCCCTTCCGCTGAACGTGAGCTGGTTGCCCGACTCCTGCATGGAGACCAGCCAGAGGAAATCGGGAAGGCTGCGTGAGACCTCGTCGAGCAGCCGGACCGGCACCTGCTGGTTGTTCTTCAGGTTGGTGATGATGTCGATCTGCTTCTGGAAGGCCGCCTTCTTGGCCTTGAGCACCTCGATCGCCTTGCGGTCGTCCTCGACCTTCTTGAGCTGCTCGTGTGCGGTGGCCAGATCCTGTTCCAGCCTCTCGGTCTCGGCCGTGAGGCTGTAATAGCGCCAGCCGGCAAAGGCCACCGAGAGCGCGAGAATCACCACCAGCAGAATGTTCTGGCCGCCCGAGAACCCCTCGATCTTGAGGGAGGGGGCCTTCCGCGCGGGCTCTCTCTTGGCGCCCGTCAGGAGGTTGACCTTGATCATTTGTCACCCACCTTTCTGAGAGCCAGGCCCACCGCCACGGAGGCCGCGGCTGTCATCGGTTCTAGTTTGTCGGGCGTGAATGCCCGCTCGTTTATCTGGATCCCTCGGAACGGGTTCATCATCTCGACCCGTGTCTCGAATCGCCGGCTCAGGTGCGACATGAGGTTCGGCGTTCTGGCCGTGCCCCCCGTGACCTGGATGAGCGACACCGGACCGGAGGCCGACGTGGCCTTGAAGAAGTCGAGCGTCTTCTGGATCTCCGAGCCGACCTGCTCGTTGACCGCGTCGAGGATCGCCGTCACGCGCTCCGGCGAGGCGCCCGCCAGGTCGCCCCGCTTGGCGGCCTCGGCCTGCTCGAAGGTCATGTTGAGCTCCCTCTGCAGGGCGTCGGTGTACTGATTGCCGCCCACCGAGATGTCACGCCAGAAGATCGAGGAGCCGTTCTGCATGATCGCGATGTTGGTCACGCTGGCGCCCAGGTTGACGAGCGCGACGAGTTGATCCGTCGGCGCCTCGTAGCTCGCCTCGTAGGCGTTCTGCAGCGCGAACACGTCCACGTCGGCAACGAGAGCGTTCTTCCCGGCCTGTGTGATGACGCTCGTGTAGTCGTTGATCTTGTCCTTCTTCACGGCCACCAGAAGAACGTCCATGTTCCCGTCGCCGGCGCCCGCGCTGTCGAGCACCTGGTAGTCGATGTTGACGTCATCGACGTCGAACGGGATGTACTGCTCGGCCTCCCACTGGATCGACTCGGCCAGCTCGTCCGGGTTCATCACCGGCAGGCTGATCTTCTTGATGATCACCGAGTGGCCGGACAGGGAGATGGCGACATCCGATCCCTTGATCCGGTTGTTGGCGAAGACGTTCTGGATGGCCTCGATGACCAGCCCGGAGTCCATGATCGCGCCATCCACGATCGCCTCGGGCGAGAGGGGTTCCATACCGATGCTGACCAGCTGGTACCCCCGGCCTTTTCCCATGTCCTTGAGCTCGACAGCCTTGACCGAGCTCGTCCCGATGTCCAGACCGACGAGGTTCTTGCTACGTGAGAAGAGCACCGGCATCACCCTCGTTTCAGTGGTTTGCGATAAACTCCCTGACGCCGTGGGTTTCCCGGGAGCACAGGTTCCCTTTATTCCGATTTCACGGCGCGGGGGCCTAATATATGTCGGCCCTTCCGGCGCGCAAGTCGGGTAGGGTGGCTAAATCGCCCGTGTTTGCTTGACCTATCGTGAGGGTGCGTGCTAGGGTATGGCGCTTTCGGGGTCCCGGAGGCTCCCCGGCTCCGCGGGGGCCAGGGTCGTTTCGTTCTGTCCCGGTGGGAGGTTGCAGGTAATGGCCAGGCTTTGCGAGATCTCGCGGGAAGGGTCCCCTGCGGGGGAACAACGTCAGTCACGCCCACAACGTGACGAAAAAGGTCTGGTACCCGAATCTCCAGCGGGTCCGTGCGAAAGTGGGCTCGTCGGTGCGGCGCATCAGGGTGTGCACCCGCTGCATCCGCTCCAACCGGATCCAGAAGGCGGCCTCCTGACCTGCCGCCCTACCGCAGGGCGATAGCGTCGATCTCCACACGCGCGCCCTTGGGCAGGCGACCGGCCTGTATCGTCGCCCGGGCCGGCGGGTCCCCCGCCTCGAAACAGGCCGCATACGTCCGGTTCATCACCTCGAAGTCATCCAGATTCGCGAGATAGACGGTCGTCTTGACGACCTTCCCCAGCGACGAGCCCGCCGCCTCCAGGATCGCCGCCAGGTTGCGCATCACGCGCTCGGTCTGGGCGGCGATGTCCCCCTCGACCATGGCACCCGACTCCGGGTCCAGCGGGATCTGACCGGATACGAACACCAGGTCGCCGGCGGCGATCGCCTGGGAGTAGGGGCCGATGGCCGCGGGGCCTTTGCTGGTGGCGATCTTCTCCTTCTTCATTCGTCCCTCCTTCCGCTGCGGCGGGAGACTCGCTCCACGCGTCTGATACCATCCACCTTCTTCAGGCGTTCGATGATGCGCTCGAGATGAGCGCGATCCCTGACGTCCAGGACGATGCTGATCATCCCCTTGTGGTCCTCGGATGTCCGCGCCTCGACGTTCCTGATATTGGTCTTTTCGTCGGCGATCGTGTTGGTGATGCGCGCCAGGAGCCCCTGCCGGTCCTCGCTGTCGAGCAGGAGGTTCGCCTCGTAGATGCTGTCGCCCCCCTTCTCCCAGCCTACCTCGATTCGCCGCTCCGGGTCGAACATCAGCTTCTTGACGTTGGGGCAGTCCTCCCGATGCACGGAGATCCCCTTGCCGCGCGTGATGTACCCGACGATCTCCTCGCCGCGGATCGGATTGCAGCAACGGGCGAGATAGATCATCGCGTTGTCGAGCCCCTGCACCTTCACCCGGGGGCTCGCGCCGAGACCGAGGGTCTTCTTCACCGCCTTCGCGATGAACGACTCTTCGCGCGGCTCGAGACGCTCCTCGGGCACCAGCGCCTTGAGGAGCTGCCCGGGGGTCATCCTGCCGTAGCCTACGTGCGCGTAGAAGTCCTCGATGTTCTCGCACTTGAGGGAGGACAGGGCGGCGGCCAGGGCTTCCGGCTTGAATGACTTGAGCGCCACCCGGTAGCGCCGCAGCTCCTTCTCCACCAGCGACTCACCCAGCTCGACCGACTCCCGCCGCTCGAACATGTTGAGCCAGTGACGGATCTTGTGCCGCGCGTGGGGTGTCTGGACGGAGGAGAGCCAGTCCCGGCTCGGATGATGGGAGTTTGCGGTCAGGATCTCCACGACGTCGCCGCTCTTGAGCTGTGTCTTCAGCGGGACGATCTTCCCGTTGACCCGGGCCCCGGAGCAGTGATGACCGACCTCCGTGTGAATCGCATAGGCGAAGTCCACGACCGTCGCACCCTTGGGGAACGACTTGACCTCGCCTTTCGGGGTGAAGGCGTAGACCTCCTCGGGGTACAGGTCGATCTTGACGGCCTCGAGGAACTCGCGCGGGTCCTTCACCTCCTTGTGCCACTCGACGATCTTCTGCAGCCACTGGATGCTGAGCTCCTCCTTCCGGTCCAGCGAGCCTCCCTCCTTGTACTTCCAGTGCGCCGCGATCCCCTTCTCCGCCACCTCGTGCATCTCGCGGGTGCGTATCTGGACCTCGAACGGCTGCCCCTTCTCGCTCATCACCGAGGTGTGCAGCGACTGGTACAGGTTCGGCTTGGGCATCGCGATGAAGTCCTTGATGCGGCCGGGCACGGGGCGCCACCGCCCGTGTATGATGCCGAGCGCGCCATAGCAGTTGCGCACGGTGTCGGTGATGACCCGAAAGGCCACGTAGTCGTACACCTCGTCCACGTCGATGTTCTGGACCCGGATCTTCTTGTAGATGCTGTACAGGTGCTTGACACGCCCCGTGATCTCGGCGGGAATCCCCTGCTCGGCGAGCATCCGCTCGATGATCTCCTTCTTCTCGTGGATGAAGTCCTCGCTTATCCGGCGCTTGTGCTCGAGCGCCTCGCCGAGCCGGCCGTAGCCGTCCGGGTCGAGATGCGACAGGGCGAGATCCTCGAGCTCCTGCTTGATGGCGCCCATGCCGAGCCGGTTGGCCAGTGGCGCGTAGATCTCCAGCGTCTCGCGCGCGATCCGCTCCCGCCGGCCTGCGGGCAGCGCGCCGAGCGTCCGCATGTTGTGCAGCCGGTCGGCCAGCTTCACCAGGATCACCCTGATGTCGTCCACCATGGCCAGCAGCATCTTGCGGAAGTTCTCGGCCTGCTTCTCGGCCTCGCTGGTGAACGGGATCCTGCTGATCTTGCTGAGCCCCTCGACCAGCCCGGCCACCTCGCGGCCGAAGTAGCTCTCGATCACCTCCCGGGTGGTGAGGGTGTCCTCGATGACATCGTGCAGCAGGCCCACCGCGACGCTGGTGACGTCGAGCTTCAGCTTGGCGAGGATATAGGCCACCTCGAGCGGGTGCGTGAGATAGGGCTCACCCGACTCGCGGAGCTGGCCGCGGTGCTCCATCGCGGAGAAGATGTAAGCCCGTCGCAGCAGATCGAAATCGGCCTCGGGATGGTACGACTCGATCTGATCGGTGATGTCCTCGAAGCGGATCTTCACGTGCGCCCCGGACTGGCCAGGATACCCCGCTGCAGGGGAATTCATGCTGGTTCAAGGAGATGCGAATATACCAGCGGCGGGGCGCCGTGTCGAGATGAGGACCCCGGCGCTCAGGCCGAGGACTTCTTCTCGATCCTGGTGCGCCACCAGATGACGATCGGGCTCGACACGTAGATGGTCGAGTAGGTGCCCGAGAGGACCCCGACGAGCAGCGTGAAGGAGAAGGGGTTGAGGCGGCTGCCGCCGAACAGCCACAACGTTACCACGACGAGCAGCACCAGGAAGACGGTCAGCACGGTACGGCTCAGGGTCTGGTTGATGCTGTCGTTGAACAGCTTCGTGAGCTTCGTCCCCCGCTGGTGGCGGACATTCTCCCTCACCCGGTCGAAGATGACGATCGTATCGTTGATGGAGTAACCGACCACCGTGAGCACGGCGGCCAGCACGGTCAGATCGAACTCCTTGCCGGTGAGGCTCATGGCGCCCAGCGACACGATGGCATCGTGGGCCAGCGTGACGATGGCGGCGATGCCGAATGCCAGCTTCTCGAACCGGAACCAGATGTAGATCAGCATCGCGACGAGCGAGCCGATCACGGCGTAGGTGGCCCGCGTCTTCAGCTCGCGGCCCACGCTCGGCCCGACATAGTCGGCGCTGCGGATCGCGAACATCCCCACGATGGCGTTGTCACGGATCCAGGACGCGATGTCGGGGTTCACGCCCGGCACGTTGCGGGCTTCCTCCATGTCCTTGAACAGACCCGAGTGGGATTCCCTGTAGTTGACGAGCGCCTGGGCGGCGGCGGTGGCCATGGAAGTCTGGTTCGGGAAGGCCAGCGAGAGGACCCGCTCGAGCTCCCGGATACCGGCGACGTTCAGGTCCACCTTGCCGTTGGTCTGCGAGCCCTCGAGACCGGAACGCAGCGCCTTGAGGACCAGCCCGGAGACGTCGGCCTCCTCGGCGGGGGTCTCCTCCGAGCCCGACTCCTGCGGCGGCACCCGGATCAGGACGTCATGGGCCTCGGGGGCCTCCGGCAGATGCACGCGCTGGATCTGCGCGCCGCTGAACCCCTGCGAGGCCAGCGCGCTGCGGATCTCGTCGATGCGAGGCTCCTGAACGAACCGGAGCTCCACGTCGGCCCCACCCCGGAAGTCGATGCCGTAAACGAGGCCCCGGGTGGCGAGCAGGAAGAGGCTCGCCCCCACCAGGATGACCGAGAGAGCCACGAAGTAGACCTGCTTGCCCAGGAAATCGATGTTGGTGTTACGGAAAAGCTCCACCGCAGGCTCTCCTCAGATGCTCAGTTTCTCGACCCGCCGACCCTCTCCCATGATGGCCCTGAACAGGAGGCGGGACACGAAGATGGCCGTGAACATGCTGGCGGCCAGTCCGATGATCAGGGTGAAGGCGAAGCCCTTCACCGGCCCCGTGCCGAACTGGAACAGCAGGACGGCGGCGATGACGGTCGTCAGGTTCGAATCGAAGATGGTCCAGAACGCCTTCTGGAACCCGGCGTCGACCGCCGACCGCACCGTCTTGCCGAGATGCAGCTCCTCGCGGATACGCTCGAAGATCAGCACGTTGGCGTCGAGCGCCATGCCGAAGGTCAGGATGACACCGGCGATGCCCGGCAGCGTGAGCGTGGCGCCGATCCAGGACATGACGCCCAGCAGGATGATCACGTTGAGGATCAGGGCGACCACGGCGTTGATGCCGGCCCCCTTGTAATAGACCAGCATGAACAGGATCGAGATGATCAGCCCCGCCATCGATGCGGTGATCCCCTGACGGATCGAGTCGGCGCCGAGCGATGGGCCGACCGTGCGTTCCTCGAGCACGACCGTGCCGGCGGGCAGCGCGCCCGACCGGAGCTTGAGGCTGAGGTCGTCGGCTTCCTGCAGGGTGCCGATGCCGGTGATGCGTCCGTTCTCCCGGATGGCGGACTGGATGGTGGCGACCTGGATCACCTTCTTGTCGAGCAGCGACGCGAGCGGCTGGCCGACATTGGCGCCTGTGAACTTCTCGAACCGGGCGCCGGCGTCGGGTGTGAGCGTGAAGTCGACCTCCGCCGAGCCGAGCTCGCCGCGGCCGGTGCGGGCGTTGATCAGGTCGTTGCCGCTGACGGGCGACTGGATGCTCAACGCCCAGAAGGTGGTCCGCCCCCCGAAGCTGTTGGGGTCCCCCTCGTAGACCGCGGCGTCCTGCGGAAGCTCGCCGCCGAACTCCTGGAGCAGCTGCTCGCGGGAGGGAGCCCCGGAGAACCGCTGCCCTTCCATGCTGGGCGGAACGATCACCTTCTTCATCTCGAGGAAGGCGGGCTTGGCCACCAGGTCCTTGACCCGCTCCGGGTCGTCGACGCCGGGAAGCTGGATCAGGATCCGGTCGCTGGACAGCCCCTGACGCTGGACCACCGACTCGGTGACGCCGAAGGCGTCGACGCGGTTGCGGATCCGCTCCAGCGTGTCGACGATGGCGTCCTCCTTGGTGCGGTCGACCTCCAGGGGCGGCATGGCCACCTTCAGGTCGCTGCCGTCGATGGTGGTGTTGTAGCCGGGCAGATCCGACTGTATCGCCTTGATGAACTCGTCCCGGGCGACCGTGTCGTAGTTCGTGATTCGCAACGAGTTGTCCGTGGCCGATGTCTGCACCCGGTCGAACTTGAGGTTGCGCTTCTTCAGCTCGGCCTGCAGTGTGGAAGCCCGGTTGTCGAGCACCGCCTTGACCGCATCCTCGGCCTCCACGCGCAGAGCGAGGTGGATGCCTCCCTTCAGGTCGAGCCCCAGCCGGATCTTGTCCTTGGGAGGGATGAAGCCGTACGCACAGATGATCGTGACCACGATGACGGCGAGGAACTTCCAGCCCAGATCCTTTTGCACGACGTCTACTCCCCCTGATCCTTGTGGAGCCCCGCGATCGCGCTGCGCGAAATCTCTATCTTGACGTTGGGCGCGACCTTGAGCTGAATCAGATCGTCAGTGATCCCGGCGATCACACCGTGGATCCCGCCGGTGGTGATGACCTTGTCGCCGTTCTTCAGCCCCGAGATCATTTCCTGGAGCGCTTTCTGTTTCTTGTTGGCCGGCCGGATGAGCAGGAAGTAGAAGATGACGAGGATGAGCGCCATCGGCACCAGAAAACCGATGAACGCGTTCGGCGACTGCTCGCCGCCCGGTGCGCCCTGCAACAGGAGCGCCAGCGCTCTGCTGGCCGTGCCGGTACCCTGCATCATGCTGATTCCACACCACCTTTGAGACGTGGATCTCGTATCGGGGACCGGAAAGAGTGCCCCAGCCCGAGGCAAAAGTCAAGAGTTGACCCCGGACGCGTCCGGGCGATACGGTTCGGCCGTGAGTCTCTTCCCCATGCCTCTGCTCTCGGCCGCCCCGGGGCTCTCGTGTGTCTTCGTGGGCCGGCTGTCCGACCCCCGGCCCGGGCCGCAGACCCTTCTTCGCCTGCTGGATTTGCCTGAGGACCATCCGGAGCCCCGCCTGGCGCGGGCGCGGCAGATCCACTCCGACCGGTGCATCGTCGTGAGGTCGGCCGACTCACTGGATCCGGACGGCCTCGCCGGCGAGGGCGACGCCCTGCTGACAGACCGCAGAGGGCTCGCCCTCGGCGTGGCGGTCGCCGACTGCGTGCCGCTCGCGGCGTACGATCCGGTGGCCGGAGCTCTCGCGGTGGTCCATGCCGGTTGGCGCGGGACGCGCGCCGGCGTGCTGCTCGCGGCGCTGTCCGCGCTCAAGGACGAGCTCGGGGCCGACCCGGAACGGATGCTGGTCTCGGCAGGCCCCTGCGCCGGCGCCTGCTGCTACCGGGTGGGCGCCGAGGTGATCGACGCGTTCGCAGCCGCGGGCGCCGATCTGTCGCGGATCGTGCGGCGCGACGAGGACGGGACCACCCGTCTGGACCTTGTGGAGGCCAACCGGCTGCAGGCACGTGCGGCCGGGGTCGGCGCAAAGAGGTTCGCCTCGACGGGTCTGTGCACCCTCTGCGCTCCCGGCGGGCTTCACTCGTACAGGCGGGACGGCGCTTCGGCGGGAAGGATGTGGCTGCTGGCCGCGATGACGGCCTAGCCGCCCATCTTCTTCAGCTCGGCCACCATGCTCTTCGCCTCGGCCGCCTTCGGAATCCTTCGGCTTGAGCTCGACGAACTTCTCGAGCTCCTTCACCGCCTCCGGGAACTTGGCAAGGTTCACGTAGGCCATGCCGAGCTGGTAGTGCGCCCCGGCGTTGCCGGGGGCCGCCGCGATCGCCTTGGTGTAGGCGTCGGCGGCCTTCTGCATCTCGTTCTTGTTGAACATCAGGTTGCCTAGGTTGTAGAAGGCCATGCCGGACGGGTCCTGGTCGCCCATCCTCTGGTACACCTCCAGCTCCTTCGCCGGATCGCCGAGCTCCTTGTAGACTCCCGCCAGCGCGCCATAGAACTCGATGTTGGAGGGGTCCAGCTCGATCAGGTGCTCGTCAATCGGCACCGCCTTGTCGTACTGCTCGGTATCGACGTAGGCCTTCGCGAGGTTCTGGAGCAGAGCATCCGAGTCGGGCACCAGCTCCCGCTCCTTCTCGAAGTAGGGGATCGCCTGCATGAGCCGGCTCTTCTTGATGTACAGCATCCCCATGTCGAAATTGAGACCCACCAGCGTCGGATCCATCGCCAGGGCCTTCTTCAGCTCCGGTTCCGCGCCCGCTACGTCGTCGGTCTTGAGAAGCGCCTCACCGAGACGGAAATGTGCCGCAGCATCGTCGGGGTCGTCCTCGACCGCCTCGCGGAAAGGCCCGACGGCACCCGCATAGTCCCCGTCACGGATGTGCTGCAGACCGATGTCGAACGGCTTGGCCGCCGGCGCGGCCGGCTGCTCCGCGGGTGCGCCGGGGGCCTCGTTGCCGCCCGGCTCCTCGCCCTGCTGCGCCGCCGCCTCGCCGCCGGTTTTCTGATTGAGCTCACGGAAGACCTCGTTGTAATGGTCCTCGGCGGTCATGACGAAATCGACCACGCACTTCCCCTTGGACGAGACATCGCTGCGTGCCTGCGGGGGGACCCTCACCGACCGGACGGCCTGGTCGATCCCCACCATGTAGGTCTCGTTCGTCACCCTGCCGCCGCCCGAGCTCACGCTCAGCGCGGTGATCTGCACCATCTTGTATCCGTCGAGCTCGGCGCGGATCTCCCACCCGTCGCTCGTATTGGAGCGCAGGACGTTGTGCGCGTACCTCCCCTTCTTGTTCGTCTTGACCGGCTGCGCCATCCGGTTCGTCGTCTTGTCCCTGAAGGTGATGGTGACGCCCTGGAGCGGCGCCCCCTGCTCATCGGTGACCGTCCCTTCGCAACGCTGTGCGTCTTCCTGTGCGAAGAGCGGTCCGGGCGCCGCCGCGAGCAGCACCGTGAAAACCGCGAGGAAAGTCAGAGTGACGAACCGGTGGAGACTCATAGGAATCCCCCTCCTGAATGGTCGTGTTCTGAATGAACGTGAGACGTGCATGGCACCTCAAATTATATCCCGCGGTTCAGAAACCCCGCAACCTTCACGACCCCGCCGGACCATACGATCGGATATAGTGGACGCATGAAACAGGGCTCAATGCCGGCCGATCCGCGGCCGGCCACGGTCGCCGCGTCCCGCGTCGAGATGACCGAGCTGGTCATGCCCCAGCAGATCAACCCTCTCGGCTCCGTCTTCGGCGGCTGGGTGATGTCGCTGATCGACAAGGCGGCTGCGATGGCCGCGACGCGGCACTGCCGCGGGCCGGTGGCCACCGCGTCGGTGGACAGCATCGATTTCCTGGCGCCCATGGGGCTCGGACACATCGTCAGGCTCTCGGCGTTCCTGACGCAGGTCTTCTCCAGCTCCATGGAGGTGGAGGTGGAGGTGCATTCCGAGGACGCGCGCACCGGGGAGCGCGTCAAGACCTGCTCCGCGTTCCTCACGATGGTCTGCCTGGATGGCGACGGACGGCCGCGGCAGGCGCCGCCGCTGCTTCTCGGTTCCGGGGAGGAGGAGCGCCGCGCCGAGGAGGCCGCACAGCGCCGCAAGCTCAGACTCTCCCGGAGGCGATAGCCGCGACGGGCGTCGGGAGCGCACGCACGCCCACTGGAGGATGCCATGTCCGATAAGCCTGCTGCCGGCCGCCGCACCGGCGTCGAGGTCGAGGTCCCTCCCGAACGTCTCTCCTCGAAGCATGACTTCGCCCACAGGGCCCGCCGACTCGCGCCCGAGGAGGTGAGCGGCTGGAACGGGCGGAACCGCCCTCTTCTGGACCAGTACGGCCTGGAGATCGCTTCGGTCGTGCACCAGCCCCTGCGGGACGCTCCGGACAGCGCGCGGCCCGGCCCGCTGCAGACCGGGCACCGTGACCGGCTGCTGCTGACCTGCGCGCTCGGGGCCCTGTCGGTGTCGGCTTCGGGCCGCGGGGATCTGCTCGACGTGCCACAAGAGCAGCGCAGCGCGGTCAAGCTGAAGATCAAGGAGAACAACGACCGCAACGCGACGGCGGCCATGACCGAGTCGCTGCACGCCCTGGTCTCCGCCGCGCCCGGGGTCAGCCTCAGGATCGCGATCGGCGAAGGAGCGCGCAAGAAGCCGGGCGAGCGCGGGGGGAACCCGACGCTCTACGCGGGCCAGGTGATCGGTCCGCCCGCCGCGGAGGGTGCGGGCACGCAGTACTCGGTGGCGGTCGACACGGTCGAGGGGACCACCAAGAGCACGATGCGCGCGCACTCGTGCGGGACGCTGCTGTTCGTGACGGAGTCGCCGATCCTGCCGGTGCCCGACATCTATTTCGACAAGTGCCAGCTTCTCGGCATCGAATCGGTCACGGTGGCGGATCCGGTCGAGCGGATCGTCGAGGCGATGATGGAGACGCGCCGCACACGCGAGGTCAACTTCTTCGCCCTGGACCGCCCGCGACATCCGATCGACCGGATGCTCGCAGCCGGCGCCAACATGAGGATCGACTCGGACGGCGATGCGTATCCCGTCGTCGCCGCCGGGCTCTCGTGGGGCGTCTACCCGGACAACCTGCGCCCCCTGGACGGTGTCGCGGGCAACATCGGCGGCGCCGCAGAGATGATCGCCTCGGCCGCCGGCGCGCATTATCTCGGCGTGCGCTCCACGGCGCGGTTCTGCGCCTCGAAGATCAAGGCCTGGGACGGACGATACGACTTCGGGCCGGGTGAGGAGGAGGCGCTGCGCTCCGCCGGGTTCGATCCCGCGAAGGTCTACCGCACCGAGGACCTCGTGCCGGGCCTGTCGACATCGGACGGCGCCTTCGTGGCGGGGGCGATCGCCGACAACTGGCACATCCCGGGGCTGGACGGCGCGATCGTGGGCGGCAACTTCGCCTCGGTCTGCGTGCTGTTCGTCGGCGCGGCGGGGTCGGCCGATCTGTACCGTCTGACCTTCGGCTACCGGCAGCCGCTGGATCGGACGGTGGAGAGACTGACGCCGGTGCTGACCCGGATCCTGTCCCTGCCCGTGGCGGCCATCCCGGAATCGGTCCGGGAGGCCGTCGCCGACCCGGACCGGGCGCACCGCCTCCGACACGAGATCGACACCTCGTTCTACATGCACATCAGGGAGGGGGAGACACCGGGTGGGACGGGGGGCCTGAGGCTGGATCTGGAAGCCGCCGCGAAGACCGAGCCGGAGGAGGCGATGGCGTTCCTCCGGGAGGTCGTCGAGGCGGCCCCGGACTGGTTCTCCTCGTGATCAGACCGTGGTCTTCGAGTCGAGCCCTCTGACCAGGCCGCGCACCGTCGAGGCGGTGCCGATCACGTTCAGCTTGTGGAACAGGACGTCGAATCGCTTCTCCAGCGCGCCGCGCAGCTCCTCTCGCACGCCCGCCGGCAGGCCCCAGACCTGCTCCTTGAACTTCCCCCATGCCTTCTTGCGGGTTTTGTAGTAGAACTGCCCGGGTGTCATGTCGGGCTTGCGCTCGGCCGCGCAGGCCTCGTCGAGATAGGCGTACATCTCGTCGCGCAGGCCGCGCGGGAACACCTCGTGCTCCAGGACGATGTTCTGGAAGTCGGTCGCCAGATGCACCTCGGCCGCCCCGTTCTGGGGAAAGTGGTCGAAGGCTTCCAGAGGCAGTGTCGAGGCGCCGTGCTGCACCGCCCCGGCCATGCCGTACTCCTTGCGCGCGATGGCCGAGATCTCCTTCATGACCTCGAAGTCGATCTTCACCTTGGCCAGCGTGCCGTCGGGCAGAGGCACGCCACCATGCGTGGTGCCCGTCTGGATGCTGATCTTGCTCGGCCCCCTCAGACTTCCGCCCGACGGGGCCCTCCTGCCCAGCTCCTCCAGGAAGCCGTCCATGTAGGCCCGCAGCTCCTCGGGCGTGGAGTTTCTTCCCCCCACCTCGCCGATCTCGCCGCCTATGGAAACGGTCATCCCCTGCGGCTCGAGCGCCCGGACATGCGCCGCCAGCTCCGCCGAAGTGGTGAAGTTGTCGCGCTGCTGCTCCCTCACCGTCGTCTTCGACAGGTCCACCACGGTGGAGGCGTCGATGTCGATGTTCCCGTAGCCGGCCGCGAGCGCCTCGGCGATCAGGTCCTTGATCGACTGGATCTCCGCGGCGCGGGTCTCTCCGCCCTGGGCGAACTTCTTCGCATTGACCTGGTAGTGGTCCCCCTGGATGAACAGCGGCCCCTCGAACCCCTCTCGCACGGCGGCCGCCATCATCACCGTCGCGTATTCCCCGGGGGGCTGCCCCGTATAGCCGCCTTCGGACCGGGCCAGCTCGAGGATGAACGCGCCGACCTCGTTGCGCCGGACCGTGGAGATGACCGCGCGGGCCATGTCGTAGGCCATGCCCCGGACGTTGATCGCCGGCGTCGTGAAGCCCTTCACCTCCTGCCGGCCGAGGGCGTCGTAGAGGGGCTGGATCGAGGCGGGCAGGACGCCGGTCTGCCGCGCGGCTTCCCGGATCATGGAGCGGGCCCTGCGTTTGTCGTCCGCCGAAGAGGCGAAAACGGCCTGGCGCACCAGCGAATCGATCACCTCGCTGCGCAGCCGAGCCTTGTCCTTGACGGTCACATCACCGGACGGGCCGATCTCGATGATCCCGCGCCAGGTATCGAGCAGCTGATCGAGAGACTTGTCAGACACGGTCGTCTCCTCCGTTCGAAGAGCATTGAGCCAATGGGTATGGATGCCGGTTTACGGCATTATACCCTTGCCGGACGGCCGTTGTCTCACAGGCTCATGATGTCGAACTGCTCGTGGTGCAGCGTCGCGTCGGCCCGGACCGCGACATCGATCCCCGACAACCCCTCGACCCCCTCGGTGAGCTGGCGCCGGTCGGTCTCGATCTGCTGGGCCACTTCCGGGTTCGCCCGGATGATGACCCGCCGGCGGTCGAGATTCGGCGCGAGCTTGCGCAGCTCGCGCTGGATCTCGAACAGGATCGTCGGCGACGACTTGATCTTCCCCGCACCGGAGCAATAGGGACACGGGCGGCACAGCAGCCGCTCGAGGCTCTTCTTGGTGCGCTGGCGGGTGATCTCGACGAGGCCGAAGTCGTTGATCTGCAGGACCTTCGTCCTGGCCCTGTCCTTGAGCAGCTCCTTCTCGAACGTCTCGAACAGCTTCTTCTTGCTCTTGCGCTCCTCCATGTCGATGAAGTCGACCACGATGATCCCGCCCAGGTCGCGCAGCCGGAGCTGGCGCACGATCTCGATCGCCGCCTCGAGGTTCGTCTTGAGGACGGTCTCCTCCAGGCTGCGCCGGCCCACGTACTTGCCCGTGTTGACGTCGATCGCCACGAGGGCCTCGGTCTGGTTGATGACGAGGTAGCCGCCCGACTTGAGCCACACCCGGCTGCGCAGGGCCTTGTCGAGCTCGGTCTGCACCCCGAACTTCTCGAAGATCGGGAAGCTCTCCCGATAGCGGATGATCCGGCTGACGAGGTCCGGCTGGAGACGGCGAACCAGGTCCACGGCCGTGCTGTATGCCTGGTCGTCGTCGATGTGGACCTTCGAGACGCTGGCGTTGAGCAGATCCCTCATGATCTTCGGGACCACCGACAGCTCCCGCTGGAGCTCCGCGGGGGCCGACGTCTTCTCGGCCTTCCGGCGGATGTCCTCCCACAGCGACATGAGATAGCGGGCGTCCGCCTCGAGCTCCTGCGCCTCGCACCCGTCGGCGGCGGTTCGCACGATGAATCCCATTCCCTCCACGCGAACCTTGTCGAGGATCCGGCGCAGTCTGGACCGCTCCCGGGCGTCGCCAATCTTGCGCGACACGCCCACGTGATCCACCTGGGGCATGAGCACGAGGAAACGCCCCGGGAGCGTCACGTACGACGTAATCCGGGCCCCCTTGGTACCGATCGGCTCCTTGGTGACCTGGACGAGCAGCTCCTGGCCCTCCTTGATGAGCTGCTCGATCTTGGCCTCACGCGCCACGCGGGGCGCGGCATCCCGGATCGCTTCTCCTCCCTCCACCTCGTCGAGGTCGAGCAGCCCCTCATAGGCGTCGTACCCCGGGGAGATGTCCGACACATAGAGGAACGCGTCCCGCTCGAGTCCGATCGCCACGAACGCCGACTGCATCCCCGGAAGCACCTTGGTCACACGGCCCTTGTAGATGTTGCCCACGACCGTCCGGCTCGACTCCCGCTCGATGAATATCTCCGCGAGCAGCCCCTTCTCCATGATCGCGAGACGGGTCTCGTGGGGCGTGCTGTTGATGACCAGTGTCTTCTCCACGCCATGGTGCGCGCGGCGATGCGGCCTCTCGGCCGGGACCTCCGCTTGCGTCTCGGTCCCGGCGGCGGGAGCCTCGGTCACCGCCGTGGCGGCGTTGTCACTCTCGGCTTCGACGACCCCGGCGCTCTCCTCGTCCGGTCCGCCGTTTCCCTCCGCGGACGCCAATCGGGAGCGTGTCCTGCGGCCGCGCCCCTCGGTACGGGCGCCTCGCCTGCCACGAGCCCCGCGCGTGCGGCGCCCTCGGGGCCGGGCGGGCGGCGGGGCCGCCGGCCCGGAGGCCGGCTCCTCGGCGGCTTCCGCCGCACCGGCCGCTTCCGCAGGAGCTTCAGCGGGAGCATCGTCCCACCCCTCGGAGGCGCCGTCGTCACCGGGCGGCGGCGCGTCTTCCTCGCCGGGCCAGTACTCCGCCCCGGCGGCGGCTTCTTCGGCGGTGGCCGTTTGCCGTGCCTCCTCCTGCTCGGAAGCGCCGCCCTCCTCGGCGGTCGTCTGTCCGTTTTCCGTTTGCGTCTTGCGGACGCCGCCGCGGCGGCGTCCCCTTCCCCGCCCGCCGCGCCGGCGGCGGCGGGGTTTCAGTTCACCAGGCATCTCATCCTCACATTGAGGACCAGTCCCAGAGCGACGTAGGTCGTCACGAGGGACAATCCTCCATAAGACATCAGGGGAAGGGGGATGCCCGTTGTGGGCATCAACCCCAGAATGACCCCGATATTGACCAGAATCTGCGAGCCGATGATCGCGCCCACCCCCATCGCGATGAACGCGCCGAGGCGGTCCCGCGCGCTGCGCGCGGCGCCGACGATACGGCCCAGGAGCACGAAATAGACAATGAGGGCCGATGCGGCCCCCGCAAAACCGAGTTCCTCGGCGAGCACCGACATGATGAAGTCGGTATGGCTCTCCGGGAGAAAAGAAAGCTGACCCTGCCAGCCGCCGAACAGCCCCTTGCCCCACAGTCCCCCCGAGCCGATGGCGATGCGCGATTGCAGCACCTGCCAGCCGGAGCCCTGCGGGTCGTTGAGCGGCGAGATGAAGGTGTACACCCTCTCCTGCTGGTACGGCTTGAGGAAGGTGAAGAAAGCGATCGGCACCATTACGATGCCGATGAGCCCCATCACCATCAGCGCCTTCCAGCGGATGCCGGACAGCACGACGACGACGAACAGCAATGGAAGAAACGGAAGCGTGGAGCCCAGGTCGGGCTGCGCCGCGATCAGCAGGACGGGCACACCCACGATCGCGCCCAGGTTGAGCAGGCTCCAGCCCGACAGCCCGAAGCCCTTCTTCTCCTCGACGTACTTCGCCAGCATGAGGATCGTGGCGAGCTTGGCCATCTCGGCAGGCTGGAAGTTGAAGAAGCCGAACTCGAACCACGAGCGGGCGCCGGAGATCGCCCGCGCCTGCACCAGCACGATCACGAGCGCGGCGCACGAGGCCACATAGGCCGGCAGGGCGAGCCCGGCCCAGAAACGATAGTCGACCACCACCACGACCAGCATCGCCGCCACGGCGATTCCCAGCCAGGCGAGCTGGCGGTAGAACAGACCCGCCGCCTGGAGGTAGGTCGCGCTGTAGAGCATGAGGAGCCCCAGCGACGTGGCGGCCAGCATGGCGGCCGCCAGCATCCAGTCAAAGGACTCCAGCGGTCGTCTTGGAAGCATGAGCCACCTGGCCCTTAGGCATCGCCTCGGGGACCGGATTGTCTTCGGATTCGAAGAATTTCTCCAGAACTCTCTTCGCGATCGGTGCCGCGGCCGAGCCGCCGTGCCCGCCGTGCTCGACGATGACGGCGAACGAGATGTGCGGGTCGTCCTTCGGCGCGAAACCGACGAACCAGGCATGGTCGCGCATCTCGGGCGGCAGGTCCTCGTCCTTGACCCCCGCCGAGCCGGCGAACACCTGGGCGGTACCGGTCTTCCCGCAGACGTCCCGCCCGGGGATGCGGGCCGCCGTCCCGGTGCCCCAGTCGTTCACGACCGCCCACTCGGCGTCACGCACCACCGCGAGGTTGCGGTCGCTGATCACGTCGTCATCCTCAGGCTGCGCGGCCCCCACAGCGACCGGGGCCCCCGACAGCAGCAGATGCGGCCGGATCCGGTGTCCGTTGGTGCCGATGAACCCCTGAACCATCGCCATCTGCAGCGGAGTGATCAACAGCGGCCCCTGGCCGATGGACACCGAGATCGTCTCACTCGGGTACCAGCGGTCCTTGTACACCTGCTCCTTCCATTCGGGTGTCGGGACGAGCCCCGGGTTCTCCTGCCCGATGTCGATGCCGGTGAGGGCGCCCAGGCCGAGATGCTTCGCGTACCTGTCGATGGCGTCGATGCCCAGCCGGCTGCCCAGGTTGTAGAAGTAGACATTGCACGACACCTGGATCGCGCGCTTCATGTCCACCACCCCGTGACCGCCTCTCTGGTGACAGAGGAACCGGCGCCCGTAGAACACCGCCGAGCCACCGCAGAAGAAGGTGGTCTGCGGAGTGGCCACCCCTTCCTCGAGCGCGGCGGCCGCCATGATCGGCTTGAAGGTGGAGCCGGGCGAATAGGCGCTCTGGACCGCCCGGTTCTGCAGCGGGTGGCGCGGGTCCTCGACCAGACCCCGCCAGATCTGGCTCGTGAAACGCCGCGCGAAGAAGTTCGGGTCGAAGCCGGGCCGGCTCACCATCGCGAGGATCTCGCCATTTCGCGGATCCATGAACACGGCCGCACCCACCTGATCGCCGAAAGCCGACTCGAGCTCCCGCTGCATGTCGAGATTGAGCGTGAGCCGGATGTCGTGGCCGGGCACCGGGTCCACACCGCCGGCCAGCTCCCCCATGACCCGGCCGCTGCTGTTGACCACCACCTGACGCACCCCGCGCTTGCCGGTGAGCTGCTTGTCGTAGGACCGCTCCACGCCGGCCTTGCCCACGATATCGCCGGGCAGCGCGTCGCTGAAATCAACGCGCTCGAGCATCGTCCTGGTGATTTCGCCCACGTACCCGAGGGCGTGCGACGCCCTGTCGCCCTCCTCGTAGGAGCGGCGCATGCTCACGCTGATGGCGATACCGGGCAGATCCGCCCGGCGTGACTCGATGAACGAGGCCGCGGCGAGCGAGACGTCCGAGCCGATCACGATCGGCTCGTAGCGCGGGCGGGCGGCTCCGCTCTGGATGCGGGCTCGAAGCTCTTCGGTCTCCACGCCCAGCACCGGAGCCAGCGTCCGCAGCGTCTCGTCCACGTGCTTCGCCTGCTCGCGGTTGAGCGTGACGTCGAACGACGGGCGGTTGCGCGCCAGCACGCGGTCGAAACGGTCGAGGATCGCCCCGCGCGGCGCCGCCTCCAGCACGCGCCGCGTGCGGTTCGCCTCGGCAAGCTCTTCGTAATGGTCGAACTGGACTACCTGCAGGTAATAGAAGGCCAGAAGATAGCCGACCAGGACCGCGCTGCAAAACACCGACAGGACCGTGATGCGGGCGGAGAACTGCGTCGCCTCGACGTACTCCTTGTACTCGATCCTGTGCCTGAAGTCTGGTGTCATTCGTCGCTCTCGGGCCTGAGCGCGCCGATCACGATCGAGCCGATGAGACAGTTGCCAAGGACCATTCCGATCAGGTGAGGGTAGGGTGCGTAGGCGAGCTTTCTTCCCATGATGGCCAGGGTTCCGACCTCGATGAAACGGGAGAGAACCGTGGCCGCGGCGAGAACGAGTACGCGTGAGACCAGCGGCGCGAGCGCGAACCGGAGCCCGACGACGCCCACCAGGTACCCGACAAGCGATTTGGACAGGGCGTTGACGCCGAGAAGCGTCCCTCCCAGGGCATCCTGCAGGAGGCCGGCGCCGAGCCCAACCATCAGGGCCCCGGTCGGCCCCTTCATGATGCCGTAGTATAGGACGACGATGAGCGGCAGGTCAAAGAAGGTGACGGCACGAGGCCAGAATCCGGTCGCCAGCGCCTGCAGCGCCGTAGAGAGCACGATGGCCGCAACGGCCAGCAGCAGGCTCACGGGGTCCCCCCCCCGGCGGCGGGAACTTCGGGCAGAGGGATGTCGCTGCGCAGCAGCACCAGCACCTCCTCGAGCCGGTTGAACTCCACACGCGGCTCGACCGTGATGCTGCGGAGAGATCCCCCGCCCCGGCTCGACCGTCACGACACGCCCCACCGGCAGCCCGCGCGGGTAGATCCCGTCGAGGCCCGAGGTTACGAGCAGGTCTCCCACCCCCACCTCGTCATGCATGGAAACGTACTCGAGTGTGCACAGCTCCGAGCCACGACCGATCAGAATCCCCTGCACGCGCGTGCGCTGGACCAGCACGGCCGTCCCCGCATCCACGTCGGTGATGAGCTGGATCTTGGAGACCATCGGGGTGACGGTCCACACACGCCCCACCACCCCCTGCGCCGACACAACCGGCATGTTCGGGGCGATGCCGTCATTGGAGCCGCGGTCGAGCAGGAGCGTGCGCGAGATGCCCCGCGAGTTGTTGCCGATGACCGAGGCGGCGCGGCTGGGAACCCCCATCCCGTCCTTGAGATCCAGCAGCGAGCGCAGACGGTCGTTCTGGAGGCCGGACTCCTGCAGCTTCTGCAGCTCCATCCGCAGGCGCGTGACCTCGTCCTCGAGCTCGGCGTTGTGGTGGCGGGTGCCCCTCAGGTCGACGTAGTCGCTCCACATCCCGCCCACGCCGTCGGACACCGAGGAGAATACGCGCAGGACCGGCGAGGCGGCGCGCAGCAGCAGACCGTCGGCCGCCGTTCCCTTTCCCTGCCGGACCTGGACGGCCATCAGCACGAAAAGCGAGGCGACGACGGCGACGAGGAGGAACGCCGTCCTCCTGTCGCGAAGGAAATGGAGCATCGGTTACCGAAACTTTCCGGCCGGACCTAGTCGAGCGAGACTTTGCGCAGGAGGTTGAAGTCTGTCAGCATCCGGCCGGTGCCGAGAACAACCGAGGAAAGGGGGTCGTCCGCCATCGAGACGGGCAGTCCGGTCTCCTCCCTGAGCCTGCGATCCAGATTCTTCAGCAGCGCGCCGCCGCCCGTCAGGACGATGCCCTTGTCGACGATGTCGGCGGACAGCTCGGGCGGCGTCTGCTCGAGCGCCACCCTGACGGCATCGATGATCGTGCTCACGGTCTCGGCGAGGGCTTCGCGGATCTCCTCGTCCGAGATGGTGATCGTCTTGGGGATGCCGTCGACCAGGTCCCGCCCCTTGATCTCCATCGTGAGCTCTTCATCGAGCGGGTAGGCCGAGCCGATTCTCATCTTTATCTCTTCCGCGGTGCGCTCACCGATCAGAAGGTTGTACTTCCTCTTGATGTACTGGATGATCGCCTCGTCCATCTCGTTTCCGGCCACCCGGACGGTGCGACTGTAGACGATGCCCGCCATTGAGATGACGGCGACGTCGGTCGTGCCGCCCCCGATGTCGATGATCATGTTGCCCATCGGCTCGGTGATCGGCAGCCCCGCGCCGATGGCCGCCGCCATCGCCTCCTCCACCAGGTAAACCTCGGTGGCCTTGGCCTTGACGGCCGAGTCCTTCACCGCGCGTTTCTCGACCTGCGTGATCTCAGACGGTACGCCGATCACGATGCGCGGGCGGACGCCCAGATTCCTGTTGTGGGCCTTGCGTATGAAGTAGTCGAGCATCTTCTCCGTGTGCTCGAAGTCGGCGATGACCCCGTCCTTCATCGGCTTGATGGCCACGATCGTGCCGGGCGTCCGGCCCAGCATCTCCTTGGCCTCCCGCCCCACCGCCTCCACCTTGCCGGTCTTCTGGTTCACCGCCACGATGGAAGGCTCGCACACCACGATCCCCTTGCCCTTGGCGAAGACCAGCGTGTTGGCCGTCCCCAGATCGATCGCCAGGTCGTTGCTGAACATGCTGAGGAGCGACCGCCAATGCATTGCCATGGTTCAGATTTTTCCTTTCTTGACTTGGGTATCCTGCAGGGCGAGGGCGACGCCGTTCTTGCCCCTCTCCTTGACCAGGTACATGGCCTGATCCGCCTTCTGGATCAAATCCTCCCGCGACTGGCCATGATCGGGGAATGTGGAGATGCCGAACGACGCCGTCAACCTGACGGCAAGACCCTGGCCGGAGAGAAACACCTGATCCTCGACGGCGGCCCGTGTCCTGTCGGCTATGATCATAGCGCCGGTGGCCGCCGTCTGGGGCAGGATAATCGTGAACTCGTCTCCCCCGTAGCGGGAGACCACGTCGATCTCGCGCACCGTCCGCTGGAGCACCTGGCCCACCTCGAAGAGCGCCCGGCTGCCCGCCAGGTGCCCGTGGTTGTCGTTCACGTTCTTGAACCCATCCAGGTCGAGGAAGATGAGCGAGACCGGAACCCCGTAACGGCGGGACCGCTTGATCTCCCGTCTCAGGTGCACGTTCAGGTAGCGGGAGTTGAACAGCTTGGTGAGATCGTCGGTGACGGTCAGCTCGGCCGATCGCTGGTAGAGGATGGCGTTCTCGATGGCGATGGCGCCCGGCTCGACAAGCGTCTTCACCATCGCCAGGTCCTCGCGGGTGAAGGGGCCCTTTCGCTTGTTGATCAGCTCGACCGCGCCGATAATCCGCCCCCGGCTGATGAGCGGAGCGCACAGGATCGATTTTGTCCTGAAGCCGGTGAGCATGTCGAGCCGCGCGTCGAAGCGGCGGTCGGCCCGGACGTCGTTGATGATGAGCGGCTTGCGGTACTGAACCACCCAGCCCGGCACCCCCTGCCCGATCTTGACCCGGTAGTTCCGCATCTGGTCGATCCGGTTGCCCATCACCATCTCGAAGGTGAGAGTGTGCTCCTTCTCGTCGAGCAGCAGCAGCGACCAGGCCTCGGTGCGGATCAGCTCCTGCGCCCGGCTCATGACGATCTCCATCACCTTGCGAGGCTCGAGCACAGAGTTGGCCGCCTGGGCGATGTCCGACAGGACCGAGAGCCGGCGGGCGTGCGCCCGGGCCGTGGCCCGCGCATCGGCCAGACGTCCCTCCACCTCCATCAGACGCGCCTCGGCCTTCACGAGCGAGGCCAGCCCGGCGGAACTGATCGGAAGCTGGACCATCCCCCGCAGCGGGCCGCCGTTCCTGCGTCCGGTGCCCAGCCCCAGAAACGGCAGGTCGAGACGCAACCGCACCGCATCCTCGAGGAGCCGCCCGCGGCGCCCGCCCCGCGCCAGGTGCCAGACCACGCCGAGGTAATCGCGCCCCGGCTCGGTCAGAGCCTCGGCGGCCTCGGCGGGCGAACGGACATCGAAAACGGTGGCGCCGCCCGCCAGCACCGCTGCCAGCGCTCTGCGATCTTCGGTCACCAGAAGGATCCGGGGGACACCCATACGGCTCTCTAATAGGGGTCGACGGTGGCTGTCCGGTCGACCCGTGTCTCGTTGCCCGCCATGTCCTGCGCGACGAAGGTGACCGTGTTGACGCCTTCGTGCGTCAACGCCACGACCGTCGTGAAGGAGCCATCGTCGTACACGTCCACTCTGTTGCCACCCACGCTCAGCAGCGCCCCCGGCTCCGTCCGGCCGCGGATGATCACCTGGCTGGCGAACACCAGGAAATCATCAATCTGCAGGCGCGGAGGGTCCTTGTCGCCGGCCTGGGCGACCTTGCCCGACACGACCTTGAATTTGCGCGAAGGGGCGAACGGGCTGGAGGTGCCATCGGCGAAGGTGGCGGCGACACGCCAGTAATAGTTCCCCTCCCGCACGTCGGGCAGCGTGGCGGCGGTCGTCTTCAGGTTGTCCAGATCCACCATCGTGTCCGCGAACAGCGGCTGCGAGGCGATCTGGAGCCTGTAGCCGGTGGCGTCGGGGAGAGGCTGCCAGGAGAGCTCGACCGACGGGGGATCGTTCTCGCGCGCGAGGAATATCTTCTGGTCCACGGGAGAGAGCATCGCGGGAGCGGAGGGGACCTTGGCCACCGCCGACACCCGCGACGACTTGTCCACGTCGACCCGCTCGGCGGCTCCCAGCTCGACCGGCTTGGAGTCTCCCGCCGTCAGCACCGCCTTGCCGGTGTGCACCTCGACCTCGGTCTGCTCCTTGTCCTTGTCGAAGGCCACCTCGAGATCCGTGCGTTCCTCGGACTTGGCCACCGTGTTCTGCGTGGCGATCTCGTGGTAGGACCCTTCGGCGCCGGCCTTCTGCGTGGAGGCGGTGATCCGCCCCTCCCTCAGCCGCTCTCGCACCTGCTGCACCCGCGTCGCGGGGTTGTCGTACAGGGCCTTGATCTCGAGAAGCGAGCCGGGCTTGATGGTGGTGATCGTCCCGTTGAAATAGATGATCTGGGCGCTCGCCCGCGAGGACGTCTTGACCTGGTCGCCCACTGACAGCGACATGCCCCGTTCGGCGTCGACCCAGATCAGCTCCCGCACCCGCTTGACCTTGACGTCACCCTCGATCCGGTAGAACTGGACTTCGCGGGCCGACTCGCCGCGCGACAGCGCCAGCGCCTTTTCGGAGTTGAGCTTCGACTCGACGGCGGCCTTGCGGGAGTCCTCGTAGTTGGACGCGTCGTACTGCCGCCTCGCCTCGGCGAGCAGCCGCTGGGCCGAGAGCTTCATCTGGGTTGTCTCGTCCTCCTGGGCGACGGGCCCCGCCTTCTGCAGGCTCTCCTCCGCCTGGTCGATGGCGAGACGGGCCTCCGCCTTGGGCGAGCCCTCGTAGACCAGCTTCAGCCAGGCGTAATAGGACCCGCCTCCCGCCACGATCAGCAGCGCGAAGATGGTCGTGAAGAGGGTCCTGTAACTGACGTTGAACCAGTCGAGAATGACGGTGGGCTTCTCGGGTCTGCGCGTGGTGGCCATGCCGCCCCACAGTTGTTACCGGCCGCGGGCCATCCCCCAAAGGGGCCTGCCAGGGGGGCAGAAGGAGAGGTGCACTCCAGAGCTCCGACCGCTAAGTCGCTTGTTTTCAAATAATTAACTAGACTCTATAGAGCGCGGGAGAATATAACATATAAAAATCGCACGTGCAATGAAGCGAAGAGAAATGGACCAGCGCAGTCAGCCCTGAAAGCCTTTGCCCTGCAGCCGCTTTCGACCGATCTTGCCAACCGGCTCCGGCCGTCGTAAAATGCGCCTCTTTCGAGGGGCTTCCTGACATGCTCGATCTGATGCGTGCGGCGAACCGCAACAAGTGGTTCGTGTGGCTCGTGATCATGTTCGTCGTCGTCTCGTTCGTGATCGCCGTGTTCGCCATCTGGGGCGGCGCAGCGACCCGCAACGCGGCCGAGGGCGATCTGCGATGGGCCGCCCGTGTGGGCGACACCGTCATCCCGACGAGCGACTTCCAGCGACACCGCCAGCAGGTCGAGAGCCAGTACCGCAACCAGCTCGGCGACCAGTTCGACTCGATCACCTCCCAGCTCAACCTGAACTTCGACCAGATCGCGCTCAGCCAGCTCATCGGGCAGACGCTCGCCTACAACGAGGCGGTGCGCCTCGGTCTCTCGGCGACGGACGCCGAGGTGAGCCGCGCGATCCGGACCTCGCCGCTGTTCCAGCGCGGCGGGCGGTTCATCGGCCGCGAGCAGTACATCAACGAGCTGAGGGGCCGCGGCTACGATGTCGCCGAATACGAGGAGCAGGTCGGCCGGGATCTGACGGTGGACAAGCTGCGCGAGATCGTCGGCAGCATGGTGCAGGTGACCGACGCCGACGTGGAGGAGGCGTTCCGCCAGGAGGGTCAGACCGCCGAGGTCGACTACGTCCTTTTCAGGGAGTCCGACTATGCCAGCTCCAAGGAGCCGACGACCGCCGAGGTCGAGAAGTGGTTCCGGGAGCACCGCTCCGACTATGTGACCCCCGAGAAGCGCAGCGCCGTCTACGTGCTGATCGAGCGCCAGCCGCTGCTGGGTTCGGTCGAGGTGACCGACGCCGAGATCCAGCAGGCGTATGACCAGAGCAAGGAGACCCTCTACACCACGCCCGAGCAGTGGCGCGCGAGCCACATCCTCTTCAAGGTGCCGGCCGACGCGTCGCCGGCCGACGTCGAGGCGATCCGCAAGAAGGCCGAGGACGTGCTGGCCCAGGTGAAGGCGGGCGGCGATTTCGCCGAGCTGGCGAAGCAGTACTCCGAGGACTCCTCCGCCTCCAACGGCGGCGATCTGGGCTGGTTCGGCCGCGGCCGCATGGTGCCCGAGTTCGAGCAGGCGACGCTCGCGCTGTCGGACGGCGAGGTGAGCGACCTGGTCAAGAGCCAGTTCGGGTTCCACATCATCAAGCGTACCGGGTCACGGCCCGCAGGCGAGCGGCCGCTCGACGAGGTGCGCGATCAGATCCGGCAGCAGATCGCCTTCCGCAAGGCGCAGGAGATGCTCGAGACGAAGGCGAAGCAGTTCCAGGACAAGCTCTCGCAGCAGACCTCGTCTTTCGAGACGACGGCCACCGAGCTCGGATACACGGTCCACGACACCGGGATGTTCGCGAAGAACGAGCCGATCCCGGAGCTGGGTCCCGCGCCGCAGGTCGCCGACCAGGTGTTCAGCCTCAAGCCGACCGAGACCTCGGGGCCGATCGCGGCGACAAAGGGTACGGTCTTCGTGCATGTGACGGATGTTCAGCCGCCCGAGCCCGCCCCGTTCGACACCGTGAAGGACAAGGTGAAGGCCGACTACGTGAAGTCGCGCGCGATCGAGAGGGCGCGCGAGGCCGCCCGCACCGTGGCCGAAGCCAGCCCGGCGGAGTTCAAGAGCGCCGCCGACAGGAAGAAGGTGCAGGTGCAGAGCACCGACGAGTTCCGGCGCTCGAGCGCCCCGGCCGTTTTCAACGATGCGGTCAAGGACGCGATCTTCTCGCACCCTGCGGGCGAGGTAATCGGTCCGTTCGACACCTCCGAAGGGGTGGTCGTGGTGCGTCTCGTCAAGCGCGGACCCGACTCCGACGAGGCGATCGCCCAGACCAAGCAGCAGCTCCGCGACAAGCTGCTCCAGCAGCGCCGCGACGACGCCTTCCTCGCCCTGCTGCAGAAGCTGCAGACCGCCACACCGCCCGAGGTCAACCCGGCGTTGATCGACGAGTTGGGCAAGCGCGCCTCCAGGTAGCGCGGCTCCCGCAACACCGCAACGGCTGCCCTTTCCATCGGCTTATTCCGCTCTGTCGGCACGCCCGGTTTCGTTTTGACTCCCCCGCGGCCGAACCTATATTTGGGCCGGACACATCCTCCTCCTACCACGATGGGAGACCGACCGCCCATGAGCGCACGATCCGCCGAGATGAGTTTCAGAAAAGGGCTGCAGGCACTCGAGCAGAGGCGCTATCTCGAAGGACTCGCCTATTTCGAATCGGCCCTGAACCTCGAAGAGAAGTCGGGCAACCCCGCTCGACGGATGAAGTACCTGTCGTTCTACGGGGTGTCACTGTCCCAGGCGGCCGGGCGGACCCAGGAAGCGATCGAGATGTGCGAGCACGCGCTGACCGTCGAGTTCTACAACCCCGATCTCTACCTGAACCTGGCCAAGGTGTATCTGGCGGCCGGCCAGCGCCGCCGCGCGCACAAGGCGCTCTGCCAGGGGCTCCGGATCGAGCGCCGGCACACGGGGCTGCTATCCGAGATCCGCAGGATGGGGCTGCGGCGCAAGCCGCTCTTCCGGTTCCTGCCCCGCAACCACGTGCTCAACAGGGTGACGGGACAGCTCGCGGCGCGTCTGAGCTGACCGGCACGGCCCGGGCGGCCGCGCGCAAAAAAAAAGACAACAACCTGGTGGAGCTGACGGGGATCGAACCCGTGACCTCGTGACTGCCAGTCACGCGCGCTCCCAGCTGCGCTACAGCCCCACGAACTCAGGTTGTTGTCGAAGCCTGCAGTTCAACCTTCTCCGGAGAAGGTCACGCGGTGTTGCTCAACTGGAGGTTACTTCTTCCTCCTGGTGGCCTTTTTCCGCGTCGTCGTCTTCTTCGCGGTCTTCTTGGCCGGCTTGCGCGTGCTCTTCTTCGCGGCCTTCCTCTTCATCGCCAAGGCTGATCCACCTCCTTCAGTGTGTGGCTAAGGCCACCCCGGGTCTCCTCTTTCAACCCCGGGACGACCGGCGCCGCCGAAGTGCGGCCGCAACCTCGAACGGCTGGTTGGACAGGCCATCAGATCGGAGTACGTTCCGCCGCGCGTCATCTTCATCGTCGCGGCCAGCGATGATGCGAGATGACCCCGCTACAAAACAGCCCGGCGTTCGCCGGGCTTCTCCGCCTGAGGCGGGAACCCGATCGAGATGCATGCCGAACACTATCGCGCGATCCTGCATCGCGATGATGCCCGAACTCGAGGCAAATCGATCGAGAAACATCACGCCGCGGAATATAGCATCGGATTTTGTCAAGTGTCAACATTTCAGCAACCGATCTTGGTCGATCAGGTCCGGGTTGGCGATCGATCGCGGCGCGATTCGCACCCCTCGATCGACGAACGAGCGTCCTGACGACTCCGGATCGAGATCGTCACGCATCGATCTTGACACCGCAGCGGCGATCGGATGAACTGCGGATCACGGAAGCGAATCGGGGCTGGTGTCTCGCACGGACTTCAAATCCGTCGGCGGTATGCGAGAGCATGCCGCGGTGGGTTCGATTCCCACACGCTTCCGCCAGCGACGCTGCAGGCTAGAGACCGGGCCCGCCGAGATAGATGACCACGTGGCCTTCGCCCGCCTCCCCCGCGCCGAACCGTGGCGAGCCGACCAGGACGTCGGCGTACCCGTCGCCGTTGACGTCCCCCGCGCCGCACGCCGACTCGGAGTAGTAATCGTTCAGGGATCCGAACGTCATCTCGGCCCAGAGCACTTCGGGCACGCCCGCGAGCCCGTCGGTCGAGCCGTGGAAGAGAAAAAGCAGTGTCTGTCCGGGCACCGCCGGATCGTAGAGGCCGACCAGGGCATCATCGTAGCCGTCCCCGTCAACGTCGCCCGCGCCCGCGATCATCTTCGCCACGACCGTGCCGTCGGGGAGGATCACGCGTCCGTTGCGCGGCCCCGATTTCCATCCGTCGGACTCGAGTACCGGCAGGGGCCCGAAGTAGCTTCCCGCGCCGTCCACCTGCAGACCCAGGATGATGTCCGCGTAGCCGTCGGCGTTCACGTCGCCCGCGTCACCGAGCGCGACCCGCAGCTCCCCGCGCGGCAGGTTCGGCGCCCGCGACTCACGAGCGGCCAGACCGAGCGGCCCGCCCTCGATGAAATGGAGCGAGGAGCTGCCCACGCTCGGGTCGGACGCTCTCTTCGGCAGGTCGAACGATGCCAGTACGAGGTCGTCGTACCCGTCGCCGGTCACGTCCCCGAGGACCGGGCCGCGCCCCACGTCCCAGTTCAGTCAATCCATGACGATGGACTGCGAGGGTGTGACGGGGGGACCCGCCGGTGACCCGAGGAACACATCGAGGCGCCCCGGGGACGCGGCGACCAGGTCGCCGTAGCCGTCGGCGTTGATGTCGCCGGCGACGAGGCGGCCGCGGATCGCGGTCGGCACCGGCGCGGAGACCGGACCGCCGGCCGAGCCCCTGTACAATCGTCCGTCGGACAGCAGAACCTCGTCGAACCCGTCACCGTCCAGGTCCCCGGCCGCGGCATAGGCGGCCAGCGCGGCGTATGGCTCCGAGCCGGTCCATGTCCGGTCGGGGATCGCTCCCGGGCCCGAGGGTGAGCCGAGGAACAGATACACCTTCCCCTCGCGCACCCAGCTCCCACTGCTCTCGGGGGCGCTTACGAGGATGTCGTCGTAACCGTCGCCGTTGACATCACCGGCGCCGGTGACCCACCCGCCGAGCCTCTCGCCGACCACGTTCGGCTCGAAGCTCCAGTCCGCCGGCGGCGTGGCCGGCTGGGCCACGGCGGTCTCCGTCAGCGCGGACAGGGAGACAATAATGAGGAGGAGGGTCATGGGGGATCGGCGCATGTCGGCCTCCTTGGCGCGCGGACATCACGCGTTCGGGTTGTTCCGGGGAGGGGTTATTCAAGAATACGCCGATCCCGGGGATCGAACAACCGGGCTCGTTTCCCTGCGGCTACTGTCCGTCGAGCAGGTCCTTCGCCGGGCTCTCGGGCGTGCGCAGGGTGCGCAGAAAGACGATGAGGTCGACCCGGTCGGCCTCGGGCAGCGCCGCGAAGGCATCACGCGCGGCCTGCGCCTCGCCGCCGTGCAGCAGGATCGCGTCGGTGAGCGTCGTGGCCCGGCCGTCGTGCAGGTAGGGCGCGGTGTCGGCGACGCCCCACAGGCGGGCCGTCGTGAACTCGCGATTGCGCCGCGCGTCGGCCAGCGCGAAGGTCTCTGCGAGCGCCGGCCCCATGTCGTGACGCTTCAGGTCCGCGAACAGCGGCACGGTGATCCCGCCATCCCGGTTGGCGTCGAACTTCACCGGGGGACGCGTCAGGTCGACCCGCAGATACACCCCGGTGGTGTGGTCGACCGGGTCAGGCGGGTATCGCAGGGGCAGCGCCCTGCCGCGGGTCTGTATCTCGGGGCGGTGGCAGCTCGCACAGCCGATCCGGTCGAACTGCTCCGCCCCACGGCGCGCGGCATCGCCGCCCTGGACAACCTGCGGCCGCTCGAGGGTCACCTCGAACACCTGCAGCACCGAGAGATCGCCGGGGCGGATCTCGTCGGCGATGCCGTCCCCGTCGGCGTCGTTTCCGGCGCCCACGGCCTCGGAAGGCTGCATGCCGAAATGAAACTGCATCGCTCCGATGTCGAAGTCCCTCACGGTGGCGAACTCCCCCTTCCGGCCGAACGGCTTGACCACCAGATCGGGGTCCACCCCCTCGACGCTCGATGTGTCGAGGTGCCCGCCCGTGTCGGCCACGATCGTGCCGAAGCTCACGCCGTGCGTGGTCAGCGCGACGACGGTTCCGGGGTGGGCCAGCGCCTGAGCGCGCAGCGCCTGCAGGTCATCGGTCATCTCGAGGCCCAGGAGCTCCACACCACCGGACCCGAACACGAACGGCGGATTGACGAAGCGTCCGTTGAACCCGGCCGCCTGGTCGAAGTCGACGAGATCCGCCGGGTCGATCGCCGTCGGCATGATCATCGCGTTGGTCACCGAACCGCCCACGCCACCGATACCCAGCCGCGGCGGCCGCGTCGCCGCGCTCAGCAGCGAGTGGCACTCCAGGCAGGTCTGCCCGTCGAGGCCGTTGACCCGCAGCAGTGTGCCGTTTCCCTGCAGGGTGGGCCTTCCGCCGGGCGACACCGTGTCGTTGAGATCCATCGGGCCGTCACCGTACCCGTCCAGCTTGTTGAACGGCGTGGTGAACATCCGCAGACCGGCCTCGCGTATCGCCCGCAGGCCCAGCTCGCCGGCCTCGAGCTGCTGCTGTGTCACCCGGGCGCCGTCGAGGTTGGGCTTCTCACCTGCCGGCGGATCCGCACGCGCTGATGCGACCGCCGCGAAGCCGATCAGCAGCATGCCGAAGGCGAGCCGGATCGTCGCGGATCTCATTGTCACTTCCCCCCGAACGGGGCACCGCAGGCCAGGAGGCCGATCCTGCCCGCGGTGCCGTCCTTAATCTACCGCGGTCAGGCTCCCGATGCTCCAGAAAAAAGAGCCCGAGCGTGCCCGTCTCCTGCCGCAATCCATCAGTGGCAGCGCAGGTTGCATGCCACGACGAGAGTGGAAGAAAGCGCCCGAATGGAGACGGAAACGGGCCGACCGTCATGAACACGATAGACGCACCACGCCGACCCCAGGTGACATGCGAAACCGTCCCGGCGGAAGGGTTGGCTCGGGGGGCATCATCCTGCATGCTGTTCGACAGCGTTCGTCGTGTATCATGGTCGTGATGCGGCCCTTTCGGATGTCATTCGGATGATGCCGCGCGTCCGCTCGCGGGGCACGTCCCCACTGCGCCGGCTCGCCGGCACCCTGCTCGCCTGCGCCCTGCTGGCGCCGGCGGCCGAAGCCAACGCCGACTCTCCGGCCCGGACGCGTGACCCCGCCATCAGCGCCGGCCGGCTGGCCATTCTCGTCCGCCACGCGACCCGTCCGGAAGACATCGAGACGCTGCAACACGCCCTGAGTGACGACCGGCCGGAGGTCCGCGCCGCCGCGGCGCGCGTCATCCACGCGAGCGGCGCGAAACTGCCTGCCGAGACCCTTCGGGAGGCGCTCTCGACCGAGGTCGACCCGGTGGCGGCCCGGGAGGAGGCCGACGCGCTCGTCTACGCGGAGGGAGCGCTGGCGGTGGGCGCGATCCTGGAAGCCGGCGGGCGGCTCGGTGGCGGCATGCCCGGCGTCATGGCCATGATCGCGGCGCGCGTGATCGATGACGCGGGACTCGCCGAGTACGTCTCCACCGTGCTCGAGCTCCCCATTTCGCCCCGGCGCCGCGCGTCATGCATCCTGATGGCCTCAGGATACGACGCCGAGCGCCTGGGCCGGGCCGGCGCGGTAGTGCTCGACGCAGGCGAAGCCGATACGTGGCTCGCCCTCGTCTCCGTCGCCGCCGAGGACCGTGTGGATCCCGGCACGCCACTGTTCGTCTCGGCGCTGCGGAACCCCTCGACGGCGATCGCCGTGGGAACCGCCTGGCAGCTCGCGCCCCGCCTCGTGCTCGAGCCTCCTGCTGACAAGACCGTGCTGCTGGCGGCGCTGGAGGCCGCCGAATCGCTTGCGCGCGGCGGGGACCCGGACGATCTGCTCGGGTTCGAGCTGCTGGCGAGAGCGCTCGGGCGCGAGCCACGGGAGAGCGTGCCCTGGATCGAACGTCTGGGAATGGCCGACCGCATCCGGCTGGACCTGATCAACCCCGCGCGCTCCCTGCTGTCACTGCTCACCCGCAAGGAGTACCGGGCGTTGCGGAAGCGGGAGCGGAAGCTGTTCCCCGACCGCCGCCTGCCTCAGCCCCTGACGGAGAAGGAGAAGGCTGTGCAAAGCGCAGCCCTCCACAGGCCCGATGACTTCCTGCATGTCCAGACTGCCAGTGGCTTCCCGCCGGGGCTCGTCCGGGATACACTCGAGGCTCGAGGCTGCCAGCTTTCCGAGCGGCCGCTTCTGGCCGAGACCAAGATCAAATACGATCGGCTCGGGCGTCCCACGAATCTCATCCTCTGGCTCATGCCTGAAGACCCCTCATGCCGCGAGGCGATGACGGATCTGTTCGCGCTCTCGGTCGCCCCTTCAGGCAGGGTCCCCGACCCGTCGGTGTACGAGATGCTCATTCTTGTACTGCGGCCCGAGACCCTCGCCGCCTTCGAGGAGGAGCCACCTGCCTGGGAAGCAGGAGCCGTAGCGTGGGACTCCCGGGAGCCGGTGAAGCCGCCGACGCGCATACGGTTCGTCAAGCCGGATTACCCGGAGAGCGAGCGGCAGCGTCACGCCACCGCCAGGGTCATCATGGAAATCGTGGTTGACGAGGACGGGCTGGTCCGCGACATGCGTCTTCTTCAAGGAGCCCCGGACGCATTCGTGGTGTCGGCCTTCCGCGCCACCTCTCAGTGGCGCTACAGGCCGGCTTCGCGGGACGGGAGGCCCGTCCGGGTCTACCTGACGGTCATCGTAGAGTACGCCTTGCGCTGACGCGCTCGCGGCACTGTCCCTCCGGACCGACTCGCGGTATAATCAGGGTCCCTGCCGTCAACGTGTCCCGCTGGACACGGAGGTCCCGCTTGACGACGCCCCAGCCGATCCGTACCGGTCTCAGGTTCGCTCTGATCGCCTTGTTCGCGGTGTCCCCGTTCGTCGCGGCGGACGCCGGGGCCGCGATCTGGCAAACCGTCCACGTCGACGACGACGCGCCGGGCGACCCGGGTCCGAACGACCCGTCGGTGAGCGACCCGCTCGAGGACGGCACCGCGGCCCATCCGTACGACACGATCAACGAAGCGCTCGGCGCCCTGCCGGACTACATCGAAATCCGGGTGGCACCCGGCGCCTACACCGGGTCGCTCGACTCGCTGCCCGCCCACTGCCGGCTCATCGGGGCGGGCGCCGCGGCCACACTCATCGACTCGGACACCGGCGTCCACACCTATGTCGACGCCTGGGGCCTCCCCGAGCCGCCCGAGATCTCCCTGAGCGACTTCAGCCTGACGGGACCGGGGATCGATATCGCCACCGACAGCTACGACTGGAACGTCCAGACGATCGTCGCGGTCGACCGGGTGACGCTCGTCACCGGGGATCTCGGCTACTTCGCGTCGGGCGGATATGTCGGGTTCCACGGCGACGATGTGAGACTTCTCATGGGTACGATCAGCGTCGTCTCCGCCGGGAGCTTTCTCGACGCTTCTCTCGATGCTGCGGATGCCCCGGGCAGCATGATGCAGTACTCCGGGCTTGCCGGCGGATACGGTCAGACCACGGTCTCCGGCGGCATGATCGGAGGCATCCAGGCGGATGGGTCGTACGGCATGTCGCTCAACGTGGAGGGGGTCACCTTCACAGGCGCCGGCATTCACCTCAACACCTCCGAGTCCGGCCACTCTCTGCGCGTCACGGACTCGACCTTCCGGGACGGCGGCGTCTTCGCCAGCGCCTACCGCGACCCGGACGGCGGCAACTCGACCGATGTATCCATCCTGCGCAGCCGGTTCCAGGGAGACGGCATCCAGCTCTACACCCAGCTCGGCGGCGGCCTCTGGGGTTACCCGGTGAGCGTCTCGCAGACCATCGACTCATGCCTGTTCGAGCGAGGGGGCGTCAGCGCCGCGGTCGCGGACGGTCTCGACACCGGCAATGCCGGGGGGGCGGACCTGCGGGTGACCAACAGCATCTTCCTCGGCGCACCGGGCGGCATCAGCATCGACTACGGCCTGGGCGACGCGATTCAGCCCTTCGCGCAGACCAGCATCCGGACGACCATCCTGAACAACACTTTCTCTGGGTCCACGACCGGCGTGCGGGTGACCACGACGCCCCACGTCCCGGGTCGCGACCCGCTCGTCACCGAGATCGCCGACAACATCCTGGTGAGCGGCGCCACAGGCATCGCCATCGACGGAACCAGCGACCTGCATCTCGCCGTGTCGGGCAACGACGTCTTCGGCCACACCCAGGCCGACTACTCGGGCGACATCAACGATCCGACGGGAGTCGACGGCAACATCTCCCTGGATCCCCTGCTGGCCGACCCGGCCGCGGGCGACGTCAGCCTGCTCGCCGGCAGCCCCTGCATCGATACGGCGGTCACGGTGAGCGCGCCTCCCACGGCCGACTTCTTCGGCACCTCGCGGCCGCTGGACGGGGACGGCGACGGGACGGCCGTCTCCGACATCGGGGCGGTCGAGTACGTCGACGCCGACCAGGACGGGTACGCCGCCGGCCGCGACTGCAACGACGCCAACGCCCGGATCCACCCGGGCGCCGTCGACATCCCCGCCAACAGCGTCGACGAAGACTGTGACGGGATCGCCGCGTGCGACCCGGCCGCTTCGTGGCCGGGCCACGGCCGGTTCATGGCCTGCGTGGCCCGCACCTGTGATTCACTCGTGCAGGCCGGAGATCTCACTTCCTGGCAGTGCGACGAGATCGTGAGAATAGCGGCCGGCTCCGACGCCATGAGAAAGTAGCAGACCCCGGATGGAAGAGGCCGAGGAAATCACCCGGCAACTGGTCGCCTGGCGCGAGGGGAGCGACGAGGCCCCGCGCCACCTGTTCCAGCTCCTGTACGAACAGCTCCGCGTCATGGCCCGGATCCAGCTGCGGCGGCTCCAGCCGGGCCGCACGCTCGACACCACCGCGCTTCTCCACGAGGCGTATCTGCGGCTCGTCGACCAGACCAGCGCCGATTACAAGGATCGGGGCCATTTCTTCGCGGTCGCCGCGACCGTCATGAGGCACATCCTGGTGGACGAAGCGCGCCGGCAGGGTGCGGCCAAGCGGCGGCCGGCCGATGAGGCCTCCCCCGCCCCTGCGGCGGCCGGCGAGGTGAGGCTCGAGGACCTGCTCGATGTCAACGAGGCGCTGCTCAGACTCGAGCAGGTCGACCCCCGGCTCGTGCGGATCGTCGAGATGCGGTTCTTCGGCGGCCTCTCGGTGGAGGAGACGGCCGAGGCGATGGAGGTCTCGCCCCGCACGGTCAAGCGCGACTGGCAGAAGGCCCGGGCCTTCCTCTACGTGCAGCTCTCCGAGCCGGAGGCGTCATGAAGGAGATGTCGCCCGAGCGCTGGGAGCGGATCTCCACCCTGCTCGACCGGCTCCTGGACGAGCCGCCCGCCTCCCGCGAGGCGCTGCTGGCGAGCGCGTGCGGAGACGATGAGCGGCTCGCATCACAGGTGCGGGAGCTGCTGGCTGCAGCCGACCGGTCCGGCATCCTGGAAAAACCCGCCGGCGCCGCGCTGCAGACCCTGCTGTCGGGCCTGGCCGGAGAGGAGGACGGCCCGGAGACTTCCGGCGGCCCCGGAAGGGAGGCGGGGCGGCGCATCGGCGTCTGGCGTCTGGAGCGGGAGATCGGGCGCGGCGGCATGGGCGTGGTGTACCTGGCCGCACGGGTCGATGCGCAGTTCGAGCAGCAGGTGGCGGTCAAGCTGCTGCGGCGCGGCCTCGACTCGGACGAGATCCTGGAGCGGTTCCTTCAGGAGAGGCGGATCCTCGCCCGACTGCAGGACCCGCGCATCGCCGGCCTGCTCGACGGCGGCGTCACCGAGGACGGCCGTCCCTGGTTCGCGATGGAGTTCGTCGAAGGGGAGACGATCACCGCCTGGTGCGCGCAGCGCGGCGCCGGCGTGGAGCAACGGCTGCGGCTGTTCCGCCAGGTGTGCGCCGCCGTGCAGTACGCGCATCGCAATCTGGTGATTCATCGCGATCTCAAGCCGTCAAACATCCTCGTGACGCGCGACGGCCAGGTGAAGCTGCTCGACTTCGGGATAGCCAAGCTGCTGGCCGACGAGCCGGGCGTGGATCGGCCCCGCACCCGGGCCGACCTGCGCGTGATGACGCCCGAGTACGCCGCCCCCGAGCAGGTGCGCGGCGAGACGGCCACGACGGCGACCGACGTGTACGCGCTGGGGGTCGTGCTGTACGAGCTGCTCTCCGGCGCACGGCCGTACCGCGCCGATCCCACGGATCCGGCGTCCCTGGAGAGGGCGGTCCTGGAATCGCGGATCACGCGTCCCTCGCGCGTCGCCAAGCCCGCGCGGTTGCAGCGCCGGCTCCGGGGAGACCTCGACGCGATCGTGATGACCGCCCTGCGGCGCGAGCCGGAGCGGCGCTACGCGACAGCCGAGGCGCTGTCCCAGGATCTCGCGCGTCACCTCGCCGGCATGCCGGTGGAGGCACGCGGAGAAGGGATGGGATACCGGGTCGGCACCTTCGTCAGGCGTCACCGTCTCGGTGTGGCGGCGGCCACCCTGGTGTTCCTCGCGCTGCTCGCCGGGCTGGCAGGCACGGCCTGGCAGGCGCGCCGTGCCGCCCGTGAGGCACGGCGGGCGCAGGAGGTCAAGGACTTCCTGGTCGATATCTTCCGCCTCGCCGACCCGACCCAGACACGCGGCGAGAAGCTGACCGCGCGCGAGCTGCTCGACCACGGCGCGCGACGAGTCGAGTCGGAGCTTTCGGGCCAGCCGGAGCTTCAGGCGGAGATGATGTCCCTTCTGGCCGATGTCTACCGGCAGATCGGGCTGTACGACCAGGCGCTGCCGCTCGCGCAGGGCGCGCTCGAGACGCGACGGACGCTGCACGGCCCCACGGACCCCGGGGTCGCCTCCAGCCTCAGGCAGGAAGGAGCGATCCTGTTCGACAAGGGATCCTACGAGGAGGCGGAGCCGCCTCTGCGGGACGCCCTGGCGATGCATCGCCAGACGCTCGGCCCTCAGGACCCCGAGGTGGCCGAGGATCTCGACACACTCGCCATCCTCCTGAGGGCACGCGGCAAGCTCGACGAGGCGGAGTCGCTGGCGCGCGAGTCGCTCGCGATCCGCCGCTCCACCCTCGGCGACGCGGATCCGGCGGTGACCGATTCGCTCAACAACCTGGCGGTGATGCTTCGCGAGAAGGGTGACTACGCGCACGCCGAGGAGCTCTATCGGGAGGTCCTCGACAAGAGGCGCCCGGTGCTGGGCGACTTCCACCCGGGAGTGCTGCTGGCGATCAACAACCTCGCAGCGCTGGTGGCTCAGCAGGGCCGGACCACCGAGGCGATCGACCTGAATCGCGAGGCGCTCGGGTTGTGCATCCGCCTCTATGGCGACGACCATCCGGCCACGGCACGCAGCCGCAACAACCTCGCCACGGTGCTGCTCAAGGAGGCGCGCTACCAGGAGGCCGAGGATCTGTTCCGGCAGGTGCTGGGTTTCTGGACGAAGACCGAGGCGGCCGACCATCCCAACGCCGTCGTCACGCGCAACAACCTTGGCGCGGTGCTCGAGGCGAAGGGAGACCTGAAGGAGGCGGAGGCGATGTTCCGCGAGCTGGAGGCGTTCTTCCGCAAACAGCTCGGGCCGGAGCATCCGTACACCGCCGTCGCGCTCGGGCACCTGGCCAACGTGCTGCGTCTCGAGGGGCGCTACGACGAGGCGCAGAAGGGCTTCGACGAGGCGCTGACGATCCGCCGCAAGGTGCTCGGCGAGGAGCATCCCGACGTCGCGACGACTCTCTACCAGCAGGGGATGCTGGCGCTCGACCGCGGGCGGCCCTCCGACGCCGAGCATCTGCACGACGCCGCCCTCGCGATGCGGCGCAAGCTGCTGCCTGCGGATCATCCTTCGGTGGGAGCCAGCGAGGTGGCCGCAGGCACGGCGCGGCTCGAACTGGGCGACGCCGCGGCCTCCGAGCCGCTGCAGCGCCACGGGCTCGAGATCCTGCGGGCGGCGTATCCGCAGGGACATCCCGAGGTGGCGTCGGCCGAGATGGCGCTGGCGCGCACGCTGATGGCGTCCGACCGCGCCGCTGAGGCGGAGGCGCTGCTTCGAGAGGCGGTGGCGATCCGCACCGATCGCTTCGGCGCCGGAAGCTGGCTCGAAGCGGAGGCGGCCGAGGCGCTCGCCGCCTGTCTGATCGACGAAGGCAAGTCCGAGGAGGCACGCGGCATGCTGACTCAGGCCGCCGGCACGCTGCACGCGGCGCTCGGCCCCGGCCACCGCCTCTCGCTGCGCGCGGATGCCGACACCCGCCGCCTGCGGGCCCGCTGAACGGCGCGTTACGCGGCCCGGAATGCGTTGCCTCGTCGCGGATCCGGTCGTACCTTCCTGGGAGCCATGGAGACGCTGATTGCATCACCAGAACAGGCCGTTTCGCCGGCCTACTGTTCCCGCTGTCGGGGTGTTCTGCCTTTCACGGCGGCCCGCGAGGGAGCCTTCGCGCGCGAGACGCTCGAATGCACCCGGTGCCGGACGCGCTTTCGCCGCTACGACCCCGCCGCGGAGGGCAGGCGGCGTGCGCTGCGCTACCTGATCTACGGCAGCCTCTCGGGAATGCTGCTCGCGGCGATGGCGCTCGGCCTGGCCGCACTCGGCCCCGATCATCCCGCCGCGTCACCGCGCGAGACGATCGCCATGTGGATGCTCGGTGCATTGACGGTCGGCTGCGTCGCGCGCTCGTTCGGGCTGTTCGTGGTCGCGCGCGACTACGAGAGCCTCGAGGCATACGAGCTGAAGGAGCTGGACCGGCGTCTCTGCATCGGGATGATCCGCGAGGACGTGGTGGCCGAGCTGTCGCGCCTCGGCTGGCGGCCCGCCAAGATCCGCGCGGTCATCGCCGGGCTCCGCCCCGCCGCTTACTGAGCCCCGCCCGGCACCGCGGACCATCAGCCACGCTCACCGTGACGACCCGCAGGGATTCCGTTCGCCGGATCGCTACCCCTTGTCCGCCTTGCGCGAGCAGACGTCCATCACCAGGTTGGCCAGCCGGCCCGCGTACTCGGTGAGCTGATCGATCTCGATCTCCTCGTTCGGCTCGTGGTACGTGGCCTCGTTGCCTGGCGCCCACCCGACCGCCTCGATACCTGCCAGCACCAGAGGCTTGGCGAACGTGCCGCCCCCGCTTCCGATCACGCGCGCGTCGGGCGCCTGCCTGAGGATCGCCTTGACGATCCCCGCCTCGGCCGACACCTCGCACGGCAGGGCGTTCTGGTAGATCTCGACCGCGAACGTCACGCCGGGCATCTTCACCGAGCCGGTCAGCGCCTCCACCTCGGCGCGGACGCTCTCAGCCGTCTGTGACGGCACGTACCGGATGTCGAGCGTCGCCTCGCAGTCGGCCGGGACGGAGTTGGGCGCGACCCCGCCGCGTATCAGTCCGGTGTTGACCGTCGGCCCGCCCAGCACCGGATGAACCGTGTGGGCGAGCTCGTGCCCCTCCAGAGCCAGGAGGAAGCGCGCCATCCCGTGGATGGCGTTGACCCCCTTCTCCGGGTTCATCGCGTGGGCCTGACGGCCGCGCGCCCTGACCTTGAGCAGCACGCGCCCCTTCTCGGCGACGTTGATCTCCTTCATGTCGCCGGCGATGTCGGGGATCACCGCATCGGTGCACCGGATCAACCCCTCCTCGAGCAGGTAATCGACCCCCACGCCGACGTCCACTTCCTCGTCGGCCACCGCGCCGAAGATGAACGCCCCCGGAAGATCCTGCTCGTGTTTCTTGAGAATCGCGAGCGTGGCGAACGCCGACGCCAGCGGCCCCTTGTCGTCGAGCACGCCGCGGCCGTAGAGCTTGCCGTCCTTCTCGAACGGCTCGAAGGGGGCGAACTTCCAGTCCGAGGGCGACCCGCTCGGGACCACGTCGGTGTGCAGCAGGGCCATCAGCGTCCGGTACCCCGGCTCGCCCCGCCCGACGCGCGCCAGGAGATTCTCGCGGCCCGGGACCTTCGCATGCGTCGTGTACGGGATACCGAGCCGGTCGAGCTCCTTCGCGAGGATCGCGACCACCTTGCCCTCCTCGCCGGGCGACGCCATGCCGTCCGGGCCGCCGTTCGGGTAGTCGTCGACGAAGTAGTCGACCGTGCGCTCCCGGCAGATCCTGAGGGTCAGGTCCACGATGAAGGAACGCATCCTGCGCGCCTCGTCGAGCGCAGTTGCCGGATCGTAGCTCCCGCTCATGGCTTCTCCTTTGCATGGCCGCGCGGGCCCGGGGGCCGGTGTCCGCCGCCGTCAGCCGCGCGTGCCGAAGATGAACTGCATGATGGCGCCGAAATCGCTCAGGTCCGCGGCGAACAGATCCGGCGAGAGCGCGATGAGAGACTCGTGCCCGACCCAGCCCGTCCCCACGGCCAGACAGCGGTACCCGTTGGCGCGCGCCGACTTGATATCCTCCGTCGAGTCGCCCACCAGCACGACACGGGAAGGATCGATCGGCGCGCCAATCCGTTCCTCCACGCGTTGCCTCGCCACCCGCCCGATGCCGGCGCGGTCCTCGCTGTCGTCGCCGTAGCCGCCCAGGTCGAAGTAGTCGGACAGGCCGACCGAGCCGAGCTTGAGGCGGGCGCCGGGCTCGATATTGCCCGTCGCCAGGGCCACCGCGGCCCGATGCACGCCCGCGAGCCGATCGAGAAGCTCGAACACGCCCGGCAGGGCGCGCTTGGCCTGCGTGTCGGCGAGCCGCTGCTCCAGATGCCCGAGAAACGACCGGCGCAGCGCCTCGCCACCGCTCACCAGATCGGACTCCTGGATCGACGCGTTGCGCGCGATCGCCTTGAGGATGAGCGGGTCGGTCATGCCGTCGAACCGCACCGCCCGGCTGAACGGCTCGGCGTCGGGGATACCGAACACCTCCTCGAACGCCCGCGTCATCGCCCACCGGCCGCTGCCGCCGGCGTCCACCAGTGTCCCGTCGACATCGAACAGGACCAGCGTGTGGCTCACGACCCGCCCGCCCCTTCCGGCTCCCGCTCGGGCAGCGTGACGGGAGGCTTGTGCAGCGAGGCGACCCATGCGCCGATGCGCGCCCGAAGCCGCTCCGCCACGTCGGGGTGGGCGCCGATGACCGGTTTCTGCTCTCCCGGGTCGGCCTTCAGGTCGAACAGCGTCTCGGTGTTGCGGGAGGTCATGATGTACTTGTACCCGGAGGTGCGCACGCCGGCGAGGTGGCGTTCGTAGATCGCCACGTCGCCTCCCGGCAGCAGAGACCGGTAGTACCGGATCGCCGCCGGGTCGTAGCGGGCCTCGAGAAACGCCGCCTCGCGCGGAGCGATCGGCCCCACGCCCGGGCCGGGGACCGGCGCGTCGCGCGCCGTCAGGGCCTCGATCGCCCCCATGATATCGACCGTCTCCACCTGTTCGGTCACCCGGCTGCCCTCGGCGATCCGGCCGGGCAGGCTCATCAGCAACGGTACCCGGACCATCGTGTCGTACAGGTTCGACGTGTCCGAAAGCAGCCCATGGTCCCCCAGATCCTCTCCGTGGTCGGAGGTGACCAGGACGAGCGTGTCACCGGTGAGCCCCATATCCTTCAGACTTTCCAGGAGGCGTCCCACGCGATAATCGGCATAGCCCACCTCGCCGTCGTACAGCGAGATCAGCGCCCCGATCTCGGGCGCTCCCGGATTGACCAGCCCGAGCGAGAACTGCCGCGCCCACGGGATCCAGAGCTGCGCGAGCCTGTCGAGCTGGGGCAGCGGGACGGGCACGTCGAGGAACTTCTGGCGGTACTCGCCCGGCGGGCTGAACGGCAGGGTCGGATTCGAGAGCACCAGGTAGGCGAAGAACGGCTTCTCGCGGAACGTCCCCGCGTGCTTCTTGACCCAGTCGGTGAGCGCCGCCTCCGCACGGGCCGCGCCGTCGTCGGGCGAGCCCTCCTCCTCGGGGTGGATCTCGACGAACGTCCCGAACCCCTGGTCGAACCCGCTCTCCTTGCCGATCATCGAGTCGGTCGAGACGCCCACGGTGGCGTAACCCGCCGCGGCGAGCTTCTCCGCGAGGGTGTCAATCGACGGATCGAGCACCGGATGCTCGAACGCCACGGCGTGCTCGGCGGGGAAAAGACCCGTCAGCAGGGACGCCTGCGCGGCCATCGACCAGGGCGAGGGCGAAACCGCCGTCTCGTACAGCGTTCCCGATGCCGCGAGCGCGTCGAGGGAGGGAGTCGTCGCCCGGGCGTAGCCGAGCGATGAGACATGGTCCGCCCGGAGATTGGAGATGACCACCAGCAGCACGTTCGGACGCTCCTGCCCGCTCCCTCCGCACCCGGCCGTCAGGCCGCCGCACAGGGCGAGCGCGAGCGCCGGGGCAATCCACCTCCGCCACCGCGAGGGACCACCCAGGATCGTGTTATGTAATAATCTCACTTCGCCACTCCGTCGGCGCGCCCGGTCCATCTCCGTCACTCAGGAGGTCATAAAGGTTAGCATGTCCACCGCTCCCGAGGTGTCCGTGGTCGTGCCCGTCTACAACGAGCGGGACAATCTCGGCCCCCTTCTCGCGGAGATCCTGCCGGTGATGGAGACGGCAGGCCGGCGCTACGAGGTGATCTTCGTGGACGACGGCAGCACCGACGGATCCGCCGCCGCCCTCGCCCGCCTGAAGGCGGACCATCCCCACGTGCGCGTCCTGAGCTTCGAGCGCAACGCCGGCCAGACTGCGGCGATGGCGGCGGGCTTCGAGGCCGCGCGGGGCGATATCGTCGTCACCCTCGACGCCGACCTGCAGAACGACCCGCACGACATCCCCCTGCTCCTGGAGAGGATGCAAGGCCACGACGCGGCGGTGGGCTGGCGGGGCAACCGCGCCGACACCTGGGTACGCCGCGTGTCGAGCCGGATCGCCAACGGCGTCCGCAACGCCCTCTCCGAAGACGACATCATCGACACCGGCTGCTCGCTGAAGGCGTACCGGCGCGAAGCGCTGGCCCGGATCAAGCTCTACAACGGCATGCACCGCTTCCTCCCGACGCTGCTCCGCATGGAGGGGTACGACGTCTGCCAGGTGGAGGTCCACCACAGGCCCCGGCTGTCCGGGGACTCGAAGTACAACATCCGCAATCGCGTTTTCCGGTCGTTCGTCGACCTGCTCGCCGTGAGGTGGATGAAGCGGCGCATGCTGCACTACAGGGTGACCGAGAAAGAATGAGGCTTCCGGGAGGGCTCGTGTGATCGATCCGTGGGTGGTTCTGGGGTTCACCGGGCAGGCGTTCTTCTTCAGCAGGTTCGTCGTGCAGTGGGTGGCCGCGGAGCGACGCGGGGAGTCGGTCGTCCCCACGGCCTTCTGGTACCTGAGCATCGCGGGCGGCCTGATCCTGCTCGCATACGCGATCAAGCAGGAGGACCCGGTCTTCATCGCCGGCCAGTCGGTCGGCGCCTTCGTCTACGTCCGCAACCTCATGCTCATCCGAAGAAAGAAGCGCTCCAGCCGCGCCTGACTGGCCCCTCGCTCCCCGCGACCCTATCTTCTCGTCGCCGCGCCCCCGGGCAATCCGGACCGATGTGCACCGGAATCGTGATTTTCGGGATTGTCCCGATCCGGGCGGCCGCAAAGCCGAAGGACGCGATGGACAGGGAAGCGCTCATCCACCTGCTCTCGACGCCGAACATGCTCCTGCCGGGTCTCACACTGCTGGCGGGTCTCGCCGCCGGCCTGACGCTGGGCAGGATGTCCGGCCGCCGCGGCAGCAAGGCGATCGAGATGCAGGTGGACACCGAGCTGGCCAACGACGCGCGCGACCTGCGGAAAACCGTCTACATCCTGCAGAACGAGAACCGGAACCTCTCCACGTTCCTGATGACCATGCCCGATCTGGCACGGCGGCTCAACTCCCGGATCGAGAAACGGAAGATCCCCGAGCTGCTGATCGGGTTCATCCAGCAGCTCTTCGAGGCCGAGCAGATCGCGGTATTCCTGACCTCCTCCGCCGGCGGTGAGCTCATCCTGGCGGACGGCAGGGGGCTGGCGGAGACCGGGCAGCGCTGCGAGCCTATACCCTTCGGGAAGGGCCGTCTCGGATGGGTGGCCGTGCAGAAGCGCGTGATGGACGAGAACGACTTCCTCACGCAGGCCCGTCTCGAGCCGACCGCCCTCAGCGCCTCGGTGCACCCCTTCTTCCGCGTCGAGCTGTGCGCGCCGATGGCCGTCGAGAACCAGACGTTCGGCGTGATCAGCATCGGCGGACTGTTGCGCCGCCCCAAGAACGAGAAGAACATGCTCAAGATGGTCGCCGACCTCGGCTCCATCGCCATGCAGAACGAGATGCTGCTGAGGCAGCTGCAGGACAGCGCCGACAGCGACGGGCTCACCGGCCTGAAGAACAAGCGCAACTTCCAGGCTCGTCTCGCCGACGAGATGCTCCGCGCCAAGAACGAGAACACGCAGCTCTCGCTGTTCCTGTTCGATATCGACCACTTCAAGAACTACAACGACACCAACGGCCACGTGGCGGGGGACGAGGCGCTGAGACTGATGAGCCGTCTGATTCAGTCCTCGATCCGGCCGGACGACCTCGCGGCGCGGTACGGCGGCGAGGAGTTCGTGGTGCTGCTCCCCCGGACCGACAAGGCGGGGGCCCTGGCCGTCGCGGAGAAGCTGCGCTCGCGGATCGAGGCGCACGTGTTCCCCCATCAGGAGAAGCAGCCGCTCGGCAACCTCACGATCAGCGGCGGCGTCGCGAACTACCCGTACGATGCCGCCTCCGGGTCGGACCTGATTCGGTGCGCCGACAAGGCTCTGTACGAAGGCAAGCATGCCGGCAGGAACCGGGTGCTCCCCTTCGAGCCGATTCACTTCGGAGAGGACGCAACCGGGACGTCGCTGGAGATCCCGGCGACCGACAAACAGGGGATCTGACGTGACCACGAAGCCGCGCGACGCGATGGGCGGATCCATGGAGGCCTCGCCCCGGATGGACCCCGAGAGCGAGCCGCAGAGCGCGGCGCCGCTGATCGATCAGGTCACCGACCTGCCCACGGTTCCCCTGCTGTTCGACCGGATGCGCCAGGAGCTCGAGCAGCATGGATTTCTCGGCCTGCTGTCGGTCAACATCCTCCAGAACAGCAATCTCGAGAAGGTCACCGGATGGCAGTCGTTCGACCGGATCGTTCGCGACGTCGGCCGTTTTCTCGCCTCCACCCGGACCACGCACCTGCGGCGGGAAGACTTCATCTCCGAGGTGATGATCAGCGGCAACGCCTTCATCATCCTCCTGTCTCCCCCGCGCGGGCGCAAGTCAATCGAGGTGCCCGATATCTGCCAGGTGCGGGACCGGCTGCACGGCAAGCTGCGGCGCTTCCTCGCCCGCAGGCTCCCGGCCGACATCTCCGAGCGCTTCACCTGCTACATCGGGGTCAGCTTCGTGAAGAACGACCCCGCCATGCGCACCGAGCGGCTCATCTACCGCGCCCTCGACGAGGCGCAGGCCGACTCGATCTCCGAGAGACAGCGCGCCGCGCAGCGCCACCTGCTGACACTGCGGGAGGTGCTCACCGCGCGTCTGATCCAGGCGGTATACCAGCCGGTGGTCGACATCGTGCACAACAGGCTGATCGGATACGAAGCGCTCAGCCGGCCCGCGGCGGGGACGTTCGACAACGTCGAGCAGCTGTTCAAGGCCGCCTACGAGGCCGAATCGATCTGGGCGCTGGAGCGGCTGTGCCGGCAGCGCGCGATGGAGAGCCTCCCCGCACTCGGCATCGGCGAGCTGCTGTTCCTCAACATCGAGCCCGACTCGATCTACGACCCGCAGTTCCGCAGCGACCGCACCATCGAGCTGCTGCAGCGGGCCTCGTTGACACCCGATCGGGTCGTGCTGGAGATGACAGAGCACTCCGCGGTGCGGGACTTCACCGCATTCCGCCAGACCCTGACCTACTTCCGCAGCCTGGGCTTCCGCCTGGCCATCGACGACATGGGATCCGGCTATTCGGCGCTCATCTCGGTGGCCGAGATCCAGCCCGATTTCCTCAAGATAGACATGAGCCTCATACGCGAGATCCACCTGCGTTCGATGAAGCGGGAGCTCGTGGACACCATCACCCGGTTCTCCCAGCGCGCAGGAATCGAGGTGGTCGCCGAAGGGGTCGAGCAGCCCGGCGAGCTGGAGACCCTGAAGGAGATCGGCATCCGGTTCGCACAGGGGTACCTGTTCGCCCGTCCCGGATCCCCGCCACCCATGCCCGACTTCACCGGCAAGGCGCCCGTTTTCTCCCCCGACGACACCCTGAGCTGAGCAGGGGGCGCGTCACGCGGACACCGATTCAGTGCTTGACTCGGCCCTCTGAAGGTGCTTATATTGCGACTGAGTCGCAATTCAAATCAGGCTCACGAGGCAAGATACCCGATGGACATCCAGGCCAAGACGACCAGCGAGGAGAGCCTCTCGGCGCGGTTCGCCGAGGGTGCCGATCTCTTCCGCAGCTATCTGGCCAGCCGCAACCTGAAGATGACCGGCGAACGGCGCCTCATCCTCGAGGAGGTCTTCCGCTCCCCCGAGCACTTCGGGGCCGACGAGCTTCACCTGAGGTTCGTCAGCCGCAAGATCCCCGTCTCGCGAGCCACCATTTACCGGACCCTGGATCACCTGGTGAAGAGCGGGCTGGTCCGCCGCGTCTATCTCGACCAGAAGAAGGCTTTCTTCGAGCACGTTCACGGGCGCAAGCACCACGAGCACATGATCTGCCTCTCGTGCGGCAAGGTCATCGAGTTCTCGGACGATCCGCTGGAGCAGCGGCAGGACAGAGTCTGCCGCGACCTCGGTTTCAAGCCGATGCGGCACGCCCTGAGGATCGTGGGACTGTGTTCTGACTGCCACTGAGGCGACGATGCGTTCGACAGCGGCTCGTGCAGAGACGGGCGTTCATGCGCCGGCTTCGCTCATCCTGGTCGGCAACCCCAACGTCGGCAAGAGCGTCATCTTCGGCCTGCTGACCGGCCGCTACGTCACGGTCTCCAACTATCCCGGGACAACCGTCGAGGTCACTCGCGGCACCGCATCCGGCCTCGCGTCCGACGGCCGCACCGTCCGGGTGATAGACACCCCCGGCATCAACACCCTGCTGCCCCAGTCCGAGGACGAGCGGGTCACGCGCGACATCGTGCTGGAGCGCGACGAGCAGCAGGGCGCCAGCCTCGTCCAGGTGGGAGACGCCAAGAACCTCCCCCGCGCGCTGCTGCTGACGTTGCAGCTCGCCGAGATGGGGGTGCCGTTCGTCCTGTGCCTCAACATGCACGACGAGGCGAACAGCCGCGGGATCACGATCGACTTCGACTCGCTGTCCTCACGGCTCGGCGTTCCCGTCTTCCCGACGGTCGCCACCCGGCGTGAGGGCCTCGAACAGCTCCGTCAGGGGGTCCTGGCCGCCGTCCCCTCGTCACTCGGCGTCGACTGCGTCCGCTACGACCCACGCATCGAGGAGGAGGTGGCCGCCATCCTTTCCCTGATGCCGGAAACCGGCATCTCCCGCCGATCCCTCGCGCTCATGGTCCTCGCCGGCGATGCCACCCTTACGGAGTGGCTCTCCTCACGCGTGGCGCCGGAGGCCCTGGCCGCCATCGAGGCTTCGTGCCGCCGCCTGCGCGAGGCGTTCAGCCGCTCGGTCGCCTACGTCATCAACCAGCAGCGTATGAAGATAGCGTCCTCGATGGCCGCCGCGGTGATGAAGGGCCACCGTGTGAGCGCGGCGGACGGGACGGTCCGGCGCGTCATGAACACCGTCGGCTCGCTGTCGATGCATCCGGTGCTCGGCTTCGGCATCCTGGCCGGCGTGCTCTACATCATGTACCTGTTCGTCGGCGTCTTCGGCGCCGGCACGGCGGTGGACTGGCTCGAAACGGGCGTCTTCGGCAAGAATCTCGCCACGCTCTCCATGAGCGTCGCGCCGGACGGCGCGGTCACGCCGCTCGCCGCACCGCCGGGTCACGACCAGCGGCTGACGCTGGAGGACGTGACACGGCTGGACGACGGCGATGTGCGCGTGCGCGTGCAGGCCGAGAGCCGCGGCGATTCGGGCTGGGAGCCCGAGACCGCCCTGGCGCCGCGCTTCTACGTGCCGCAGGGCTCGGGCGAGGTCTCGGCCGTCAGCGATCTCGGGCAGGGCCGCTACGAGACGACCTACCACCCGGCCGGCACCGGATCGGCAAAGCTGGAGGCCGACCTGTGGAGCGGCTGGATCAATCCCGCGCTCTACTCGTTCTTCATGGCGTTCATCCCGTTCGCGCTGGTGCGTGACGCCATCGTGGGCCCGTACGGGCTGATGACGATGGGCGTGACGTACGCCATCGCCATCGTGCTGCCGATCGTGACGACCTTCTTCTTCGCCTTCAGCATCCTGGAGGACTCGGGATACCTGCCCCGGCTCGCCATCATGCTCAACCGGATCTTCCGGGTCATCGGGCTCAACGGAAAGGCGGTGCTGCCGATGGTGCTGGGCCTCGGCTGCGACACCATGGCGACGCTGACCACGCGCATCCTCGAGACGCGCAAGGAGCGGACCATCGTGATCATGCTGCTGGCGCTCGGCGTCCCCTGCTCGGCGCAGCTCGGCGTGATCCTCGGGATGCTCGCAGGGCTCTCATGGAAGGCGGCGCTGGTCTGGACCGGCGTGGTCGCCGGCGTCATCGTGCTGGTGGGCTGGCTGTCCTCGATCATCATCCCCGGCGACAGCTCCGACTTCATCATGGAGATCCCGCCGATCCGCGTTCCCGCACTGGCCAACATCGCCACCAAGACGATGGCCCGCATCGAGTGGTACCTCAAGGAAGCGGTGCCGCTGTTCCTGCTCGGCACGCTGATCCTGTTCGTGGCGGACAGGGTTCACCTTCTCACGATGCTCGAACACGCACTCTCGCCGCTCATCACCGGCGTGCTCGACCTGCCGGGCCGAGCCACCGAGGCGTTCGTGATCGGCTTTCTGAGACGTGACTTCGGGTCGGCCGGGTTGTACCGGCTGGCCGAGCAGGGTCTGCTCGACCCGATCCAGGTGGTCGTATCGCTGGTGACGGTGACCCTGTTCATCCCCTGCATCGCCAACTTCTTCATGATCGTCAAGGAGCGCGGGATGAAGGTCGCGCTGCTGATCGCCGCGATCATCTTTCCGTTCGCGGTGCTCGTGGGCGGCTCGCTCAACTTCGTGCTGCGCTCGTTCGGGGTGGCGCTGTGAGCGCCCCCCAGGAAGCCGGCGCGCTCGCGCGCCCGGGGCCGCCCATGCCGGATCACGACTGCCCGCTGTGCGGATACAGCTTCGACGAAGGGGCCGCCCACTGCGGCGGCTGCCCCCTGAACCAGAAGTGCGGGACGGTCTGCTGCCCGCGGTGCGGCTATGAGTTCGTGGACCGTTCCGCCACGGTCGACTGGCTGCGCCGGGCCACACGGCGCGCGGGCCGTTTCTTCAGCCGGGTGATGGCGCCCGCGAGACGAGGCTGACGACATGCACGTCACCATCGATCAGAAGCTCGAGGAGCTGGCCGAGGAGATTCTGGGCTCTCGCCGAGACCGGACGCAACACGCACGAGCGCGTGGTGAGCGGGTCGAAGATCGCCGGCGCCGGCGGGATCCTCGACGAGATGAGCCGTCGCGGACTGGTGCGCATGGCCGGTGACGGCGAAGCGCTGGTCACGCTCACGCCCGAGGGCAGCGAGGTCGCCCGCTCCATCATCCGGCGCCACCGGCTTGCCGAGATGCTCTTCTCGCAGGTTCTCTCGCTCGAGGAGGATGTCACGGAGACGACGGCCTGCCAGGTGGAGCACATTCTGACCAACGGCGTGACCGAATCGGTCTGCGCGTTCCTCGGCCACCCGCCGCTGTGCCCCCACGGTAAGCCGATCCCGCCGGGACGATGCTGCAAGGTCTTCACCACGGAGATCCGCCCCCTGGTGTCGCGCCTGCTCGACCTGCGGGTGGGCGAGTCGTGCCGCGTGGTGTTCATCAAGTCGGCACGGCACGGCCGGCTCGACCGGGTCGGCTCGCTCGGTCTCGTGCCCGGCGCCACGGTCAAGCTCTCCCAGAAACGGCCCACGGTGGTGCTCGATATCGGCCACACCACCGTCGCGCTGGATCGGCCGATCGCCGACGAGGTGTATGTCCGCCGCCTCGGCGAAGAGCAGGCCACCCCCTGAACTGAGTCTCATTCGATCGGACAACACATGCTATTGGAACGCTTTACGATAATTCTGAGACTGAGTCTAAGTTCAATGATCGCTGCCATCGTGCTCGCCCCTCCGGCGGTTCCGGCCCCGGATCGGGCGCCCGTGAGCGCCTCCCGCTCGCGCTATCTGATGGGGACACGCTGTCAGGGCACGGCCTGGGCAGCGTCGCCAGGCGACGCGGCCGCCGCCATCGAGGCCGCCTTCGACGAGATCGCGCGGCTCGAGGCGATCCTCAGCGACTATCGCCCCGGCAGCGAGCTGAGCCGTCTGAACCACGCGGCCTTCGCCTCCCCGTTCGCCTGCTCTCCCGATCTGTTCGACTTCATCCGGGTTTCGGCCGCCTGCACGGCACGCACCGGTGGGGCCTTCGACATCACGATCGCTCCGCTGACGGCGGTCTGGGATCTGCGCGGCGCCGGCCGCATCGCCACGCCGGAGCAGGTCCGGCATGCGCTCGGACAGGTCGGCTCGAGCCGGCTGCAGCTCGACGACGACAACCGCACGGTCCGTTTCGGCGTTGGCGGCATGGCGCTCGACCCGGGCGGAATCGGCAAGGGATACGCACTGGACGCCGCGGCCCGGGTGCTGCGCGCCCGCGGCATCCGCGCCGCGCTGCTCGACTTCGGCGGGCAGGTGCTCGCCCTCGGCGCCCCGCCGGGCAAGAAAGGATGGCTTGTGGGCATCGCCCACCCGCTGCGGCGTGACGAGGAAGCGGCGACGCTGCTGCTTCGCAATGCCTCGATCGCGACGTCGGGAAACGCCGAGCGGGGGATCGACGTGAATGGACGCGATCTGGGTCACATTCTCGATCCACGTACCGGCGAGCCCGTCTCCACGCGGCGCACCGCCAGTGCGATCGCGGCGTCCGCCTCCGAGGCCGACGCATTCTCCACGGCCCTGCTGGTGATGGGGCCGGATGAAGGGCTGCGCTGGGCCGGAGACCAATCCGGTCTCAACGCCATGTTCCTGGAGGTCGACGGGCAGGGTCACCTGCATGCCCGCACGACACGGGGACTCCACTACAACCTGATGCCGGGAGCCGGAGCTCCGGCGCCCGGTGATGAGCAAGGAGGTCGATGATGGTCTCGCGGAGTGGGCGCGGGAGAGGGGGAATCCTGGCCGTGGCGGTTCTGGCCGGGCTGGCCGGCATGACGGCGGCAGTGGCCGCCGGGGGATCGTCCGCGGCACAGGATTCCACGGCCACGGGCAGGTCGGACGAGGAACGGATCGCCGAGCTGGAGAAACGCGTGGCGGAGCTGGAGGCGCTTCTGAAGCAGGCGCTCGACTCCGGCTCGCTGGGCGACACCGCCGATCTGCAGCGCAGGATAGACATGCTTACGAAGGAGCTGGAGCGATCGAAGATGGGCGAAGCGGCCGGCAGCGGCGAGCCCAGCTCCGCGTACGGGCTCGGGCCGGCGGCCTCGAAAGTGTACGGCGTCGGCAAGGGAGTCTCGATCGGCGGCTACGGAGAGATGCTCTACCAGGACTTCGCCGCCGAGCGGGATGACGGCACGCGATCCGGTGAGACCAGCACGATCGATCTCCTCCGGGCGGTGCTGTACTTCGGGTACAAGTTCAACGATACAATCGTGTTCAACTCGGAGGTCGAGTTCGAGCACGCCTCCACCGAGGACGGCGGCGAGGTGTCGGTCGAGTTCGCAACAATCGACTTTCTGCTCGACAAGGCGGCCAACATCCGTGCCGGGATGGTGCTGATGCCTGTCGGCTTCATCAACGAGATGCACGAGCCTCCCACCTTCTTCAGCGCCCGGCGGCCCGATGTCGAGCGTCTGGTGCTGCCCGCGACCTGGCACGAGGACGGGGTCGGAGTGTTCGGCGACCTGGGACCGTTCAGCTACCGGGCGTTCGTGGTCGACGGTCTCGACGCGGAAGGGTTCAGCGCCGACGAGGGCCTGCGCGAAGGCCGGCAGGGCGGCGCCGAGGCGAAGGCGCGTAACTTCGCCTTCACCGCCCGCGCCGACTATCACGGCGTCCCGGGGCTGGTCGCCGGAGCGTCCTTCTACCAGGGAGACTCCGGCCAGGGGGCCGAGGACGCCGCCGGCAACGTGATCGACGGCGCCGTCACCCTGTACGACCTGCACGCGCAGTACAACTTCCGCGGGCTGCAGGTCAGGGCGCTCTACAGCGCGGTCAACGTGGAGGACGCCGGGCGTATCAGCCGGGACCTGCTCGGCCTCGACCCGTCGGATCCCAACGACGCCCCGTTCGGCGTGGGAAGCCGGATCCGCGGATGGTACGGGGAGGCGGGCTACGACGTCCTGTCGTTTCTCGGCGAGCGGTCGCGCCAGCAGCTCATCCCGTTCGTCAGGTACGAGCGGTACGACACGCAGGATCGCGTCCCCGCGGGATTCACGACCACCGGGGCGAACGACGTGAAGCTGCTGACCTTCGGCGTCTCCTACAAGCCGATCGACAACATCGCGATCAAGGTCGACTACCAGAACTATGACCGGGGCGACGGCTCCGGGACGGATCAGATCAATGCGGCGCTCGGCTACCTGTTCTGAGCCGCGCCCGCGCGCCGGGGCGGCTCTGACGGCCTTCGTCCTGATGGGCGCCCTGGCCATCTTCGTCTCCACCGCGGAGGCGAAGGTGTTCATGACCCAGGACGAGGCGCTCTCTCTGGCCTTTCCCGGCGACGGGAAGGTCGAGCGCCATACGACCTTCCTCACCGACGCGCAGGAGAGGGCGGCGCACGACGCGTCGGGCGAGCCGATCCCCTCGAAGGTGATCACCTGGTACTCGCGCGGCGGCCGCACCGCATGGTTCGACACGCACGTCGTGAGGACGCTGCCCGAGACCGTGATGATCGTCGCCGACCCGAACGGCGCGATCGAGCGTATCGACATCCTCTCGTTCAGCGAGCCGGAGGACTACAAGCCGCGGGCACGCTGGTTCGACCAGTTCGACGGCCGCGTGCTCGACGACGACCTGTCCGTCAGGAAGGGCATCCGCCCGATCAGCGGGGCCACCCTTTCGGGACGGGCGATCGTCGCCGCCGCGCGGCGCGCCCTCGCGCTTCGCGAGGTGATCCTCGCTTCGGAGAAGGCGCCATGACGAGCTTCCAGCGCCGGCTCACCAACCTCTCGACCCTGATCGTCGGCGTCTCGGGCGTGGTGTACGCGTGGATGAAGTACCTGATGACCAGCGACGACCCGTACTCCGTCGTCAATCACCCGCTGCAGCCCTGGATGCTCGACCTGCATGTCCTCGCGGCTCCGCTGCTGGTGTTCGCCATCGGGATGATCGCCCGCGACCACATCATCACCAAGCTGCGCTCCGGCGGCGCGCGCCCCGGGCGAACCACCGGCCTGTTCGCCGTAATCTGCTTGCTCCCCATGATCGCCACGGGGTATCTTGTCCAGGTCTTCACCGGCGAGACGGCGCGGCTGGCCTGCGTCATCGTTCACCTGGCCACCGGCGGCGTCTATCTCGCCGCTTTCGCCACGCACGTGGCGCTGTCGTGGAGGGCCGCGGCCCGCAAGCCCGCCCGCACCAACGACCGCGATCCCGCGCCGGTGGCCGATATGGAACGAGCCGCGGAGAGAATGTCCTGATGGCCTGGGTGGCCGAGATCCTCAGAAAGGATCACCGGATCTGCAGCGTCTGCCGCCTGGGCCCGACGCACGTGTACGACCCGGAGCCGGCGGCGGAGCCGACCGGCACGCCCCTGTGCAGCGGATGTCTCGCAGAGCGTCTCCGACAGGACCTGGCCGCCTTCACCGGTCGCGCCCTGATGTTCGAGCCGGCCCTCGGCCCCGATGCGTATCTGTTTCATGCCCTGGACGGCGACCGCGCCCTCGCCTGGCCCGCGGAGCATCGCGAGGCCGCCCGGATGATGCTCGACGCGATGAAGCCCGCCTGCGACGCCTGCGCCTCCGCCGCCCGGTTCGTCTGGGTCCCGGTCGAGGCGGATGCCTGCCTGTGGCCCGAAGACTGGCTGGCCTCTGCCGCGCGCGGCGACCTCTTTGCTGCCGAGAGCCTTTGCGGCGCCTGCGCGGCCGCCCGCCTCACCCGCTCGATCGAGGAGCGCGGACTCTGGTTCGAGGCTATCGTGCCTCCCCGCGGCGGCGAGGGCGTCATGTTCGGCGACGAAGCCTAGGCGCGGCCCCCGACTGCTCCCAGGGATCCTCGTCGAGCGTCTCTTCCCTGAACCAGGGCACCATGATCGCGTCGTTGCGGTACACCCTGTCGCCCATCGTGACCTGCACGTCGAGTGGGGCGAATCCGCAGATGCCTCAGACTGCCCACCTCGTGCTTGACCTAGCGGTGATGCGGCGCGCACAGCGGGACCTGGTTCCACGTCGAACGGGAGCCGGATGCGGACCATCACACCGTCGCGACGCCCACTGCGCCTGGCCCCGCTGCGGCCCGGTCCGTCTCCCCAAAAAACGAACACGCACGCACCGCGGCCGGATACGTCACGTTCTGCGGGGGTAGGCCGCCCGACGCGCGCCACCCGGTCGGTGCGACCTCGGAGCAGCCGAACTCCCCGGCGATCGCGACCCTCCCTCGGGTCGGCGTTGCGCGCCGCCCGTGCGGCGCGCCCACCTCGCGCTCCCTCGCCGCCGCGCCCGGCGCGGCGGCCGGCTCGGTCCGCGACGCCCTCGGGAGGCTCCGTTCGCCGGGTCGTCAGACCGCCGCCCCGCACCGCGTCGAGCCTGCCCTGCACCGCCGACCAGAACACCACACGCTCGTGCGGCTCCGCGTCGGCGCCCGGCGCGCCTTCGAAGATGACCGACGGCAGGTCCCAGGGCAGATCCGCCCAGCGCCCCAGCTCGGAGACGAGCGCCTCGCGATCCCCCGGAAGACATCCGTCAGGGACGCGCTGCGGCGCCGTCACCTCGCGCGCCCGCTCGCGCCACAGCGCCTCATCGCGCGGGCAGCATCGATCCCGGGCCTCTCGCAGGTCTCCACGCGGCCGCGCACGGCCATGGGACAGATAGGGATCGAGGTACGCGCCCGGCGAGGACGAACGGCCCGGACCCTCCTGAACGAAGGCTGGCGCAAGAGCTGGCATGAGAGGCTCCGATGTCCACGTTCGGGATTGCGGACAGAGCGAGTGCAGACATGCAGGATGCACGACCAACCGGCATCGCGGTCAAGTGGATTCAAGCGTAAAGACAATTCTTTTACAATGCGGCGACTAATTGGACCACAATGATGTGGAATCGGGACGAATCAGCGCCTCGCCTCCCGAGCGCGCCCAATCCCGCACCTTGCGCAGCTTCCCGACGGGCCCCTGACGGCCAAACGACGGAATCGGATCGAGGTACGCGCCCGGGAAACGACCCGCCTCGACAATCTCCGGCGGCGAGGGAGCGCGCGCCGGGCGCGCCGCACGGGCGGTGCGCAACGCCGACCCGAGAGGGGTTCGTCCGCCGGGTGCTCCTGACACGGGGTGGACGCTTGCCCACGCCCACATTTCGTTGAACCGGGCAGCGCCGTTCTGGTACACTCCGCGCGTGACGGACAATCGACGGGTCGACTGGAACACCTACTTCATGAACATCGCCCGCGTGGCATCCACGCGCTCGACCTGCGACCGCAAGCACGTCGGCGCCGTCATCGTGCGCGACAAGACGATCCTCTCGACCGGCTACAACGGCAGCGTCCGGGGCATGCCGCACTGCGACGACGCGGGCCACACGATGGAAGCCGGCCACTGCGTCGCCACCATCCACGCCGAGGCGAACGCCATCATCCAGGCCGCGCGTAACGGTGTCAACATCAACGGCGCCGAGATGTACACCACGGCGAGCCCCTGCTGGAACTGCTTCAAGCTGATCGCCAACAGCGGCATCCGCCGGATCTACTACGGGGAGTTCTACCGCGACGAGCGCAGCCTCCAGCTCGCCGGCGCCGCCGGTATCGAGCTGATCGACCTGCGCCCCCCCGGGGAGACGGCATGACAGGGGGAGGCCGCCTGCGGATCCTCCTGCGAGCCGACCGGAAAGGAGCCGCCGCGGTCGCCGCCGCCCTCGAGGCCTCGGGGCATGACGTGGTCCTGACGGCCGACGCCGCCGATCTGGCCGCCCGCATGAAGGAGGCGCCGCCCGATCTGGTGCTGATCGATGCCGCAGGCGGCGCGTCGGGTGGGCCCGAGGATGCACTGGAGGAGAACGCCCGCCTGCGCGACGCGGTGAGCTTCGCCCGGACGACGGCTCACGACCTGGCCCAGCCGCTCACCACCATCATGGCCCGCTCGCAGCTGCTGCTGAGCAAGGCCAGGCCCGACGATCCGAGCTACAAGCCGCTCGAGGTGATAAGCGGCGAGGCGGAGAGGCTGGCGGAGCTGATCGTGAAGTTCCAGAAGCTCAAGGAGATGGCGAAGTAGGCTGCGCGTCCCCCCTCAGCCAGGGCACGCCCGCCAGCCGCGTGAGCGTCTGGACATCCGAGGCCGGCAGCGACCCGGCCACCCTCACAACGCCGGTGTCCGCCTGGATCTGAAGATCCGACATCAGCATCGCCACGTCGGGCTTCGTCTCCCGCAGTGTCAGACGCGCCATCGACTCGGCGCCCTTGAGCACGTCCGCCACCATCAGCGCATCCTCGTCCGAGCTGGTCGTCGCCTCGACGAGCACGCGCATCGGCTCCTCGGTGTCGAAGCTGAAGGCGACTTCCTGGATCGGCCCGAGGGCCGACAGAGCGCTCGTATCGGCGCTGACCTGCCTGAGCCCGTTGGTGAGCGCGTCCTTGAAGTCGGCGGCCCGGACGATGCCCCACGCTTCCGCTCCGCGGCCCACCCTGCGGATGAGACGGCCGGGCCGCTCCTCGTCGGCCAGGGTCGGGGCCTGCCCGGCGTGGATCCGGGCGATCTTCTCCAGCGTCTCGCCGTCGCCGAAGGCCGCCGTGGAGGCGTCCACTACCGCGAGGCAGAACCGGCACTTGTCCCCGATCACGATGAACTCGAAGATGTCCATCCCCTCGACCTTGTGGCTGGGGAGCCCCGAGTTCACCAGGTAGTCGTGCACCTTGCGCCCGTCGAAGCTGCCAATCGCGAGGCCCGACATGTCCGCGAGGCCCTCGTCGTCCGCGCGGGCCATGAACAGCAGCCGCTTGATGTCCGTGGAGGGGTTCAGCCCGGTCGCTTCGGCGAACCGGTAGAAGTTCATCCGGTTGCGGCCGAACACCGACTCGTTGTTCTCGTACATCTTGTAGAGCTGGCTCTCGAGGATCGCCTTGACGTCCACCGAGACGGCGAAGGTGGCGTCCGCGGGTATCAGCTCGGCCCCCTCCGGAAGGATGCCGCGCATGCCGCACGAGCCGAGCACGAGCGCCGCGCACAGGATGGCCATGGAGCCGAGCAGTCTTCTCGTCATGATCCCTTTCTCCAGGGGCCGGAGGGGGCCCGGCAACCTGATACGTCCCCGCCGACCGAATGGTTCAGCCGGCCACGGTCGCAGCGTCATTATACGGCATGCAGCGACTCGCCGGACGGCCCCCCAGGCCGCGTTGAACTGGCGATCTCGCCGATGATACCCTTCAGCTTCTCCCTGAATACCGAGGCATCGCCGTGAGACAGAGATACCAGCAGCGCCCGGGCAGCAACTACAAGGCCCTGTACCGCAAGTTCGAGCGCACGATCAACAGGATCGAGCATCTCGAGGACACGTCCACCGCGCTGTCGTCGTGTCTCAGGCTGCTCGTGGACGAGTTCGAGCAGGAGCTCGGGTTCGTGGGCGGGCGGATCTACGAGCGCGAAGGAAACGCCTACGTCCTGAAGATGCGCCACGGCCGATCGCGCCGCGCGCCGATCGGGTATCGCGTGCCGGTCAGCTACAAGGCGATCCAGACCCTGCTGCAGGACGGCCTGCTCATCATGCGCCGCACCGACCCGGGATTCGACGAGACGATCGAAGGGGCGATCGGCGTGTCCAAGTTCGCCGCCATCACCGTGGGCGAGGACGCTCTTCACATCATCTCGGTGACGATCAAGGGGCCGATCGACGAGGAGCACACGGCCTACGCCCTCAACGGCGTGCGTCACATCATCAACATGAAGCTGCGTCAGGACCGGCTGCGCGATCTGATCCAGCAGGCCCGCCAGATCCAGATGAGCATGCTGCCCAAGGCGCCTCCGACCTTTCCCGGCTTCGAGATCCACGGCGAGTCCCGCCCGGCCGACGTGGTGGGCGGCGATCTGTTCGACTACATCCCGCAGTCGAGCCGGCTGCTCGGAGTGACGATCGCGGACGCCTCGGGGCACGGTCTTCCGGCCGCCCTGCAGGCGCGCGACGTGATCACCGGCATGCGGATGGGCATGGACGAGAAGCTCAAGATCGTCTCGGCCATCGAGCGCCTCAACCGTGTCATCAACCGCAGCAGCCTGAGCTCGCGGTTCATCTCCCTCTTCTACGGCGAGGTGGAATCGAACGGCAACTTCATCTACTGCAACGCCGGCCACCCCCCGGCGCTGGTGCTGCACAACGGCAGCTTCACGGAGCTGACGCTCGGCGGTCTCGTGCTCGGGCCGAACCCCAACGCCCGCTACGAGCGCGGGTTCGCCATCCTCTCCCCGGGCGACTACGTGCTGATGTACACCGACGGCATCTCCGAGGCGATGACCCCCGACGAGAAGGAGTACGGCGTGGCGCGGTTGAAGGCCTCGTGCAAGCGTCACGCCGGCAGATCGGCGAAGGAGATGGTCCGGGGGCTCTTCGACGATCTCGACGCCTTCACGCTCGGCGCGCCGCAGTCCGACGACCGCACCGTCCTCGTTGTCCGGAGAGTCGAGACGGAGCGGCGTCCAGCGGTTGCGGAAGGTACGATGCCGGTCTCCGCCGCTGTGAACCCATCGCCCGAAAAACCTTGACAGTCAAAGACCCTCCCGTACATTTAGGCGACCCGTCAATTCGGATCGGATCGGCCCGGCGCGGCCTGGGGGGGATGAGGGCATGCAGATCAAGGAGCGTATCGATTCCTGTCTCTCGTCGATCGAGACCAAGAGGCAGTCCGTTGACCAGTTCCAGGCCCGGCTCAGGATGCTGATCGACAGCCTGAAGTCGGATGGCATGAAGCCCGGAACCCTCACCAGCATGCTGCAGACGCTCGAGGAGGTGTTGCGCGACTACGCCGACATCAGCGCGAGCTGCCACGAGATGATCCAGGGGTTGCGCGACATCGGCGATCACGTGACCCACATCGAGGACGGGCGCAAGAAGATCCTCTCGGGCGTGGAGGAGATCCTCAAGAACCTGTCCCACCTCGACACGCTCGCAAGAAACGGCATGCAGGTCGGCGCCGCCACCGGAAAGAAGCCCAAGAGGATCCTGCTGGTCCGGATCTCGCCGGACAACCCTTCCCCCTCCCTCACGGAGGAGGATGACGACGAAGGCCCTGCCGGAGACACGGTGCACTGAGAGCGGCTTCAGAGCCCTCCCTTCGTCGCTCATCCACCCCCCGGGAAACCCACCCGCGCGGCACGCCCGCACAGGGGTCATTTTCTTGACTCCTCAGTACTTATGTGTTACAAGACGCCTCATTCTCCGAAGCCACACCTGCCCCCCGATGTGCGCGAGCTTCCCGGGGGCGCCCTACGAGGAGGCTTGCGCGGATGTTCCGCGTCAGACGGCGACTTTCATGGATCTGGGGCGTCGTTCCGCTCGCCCTGCTGGCCGTCGTGCCGCCATGCCATGCCGCCGAGGAGACAGACCCGGACTTCTCCCTCGATGACACCATCCAGGCCGGCCCCTTCCACGTAGCGCCGTTTCTGGTCATCAAGGACTTCGGCTACGACGACAACGTCCGCCTGGACGCCGAGCACCGTACCGGCGACTACACGATGACCATCGGCCCCGGCATCCGCGCGGTCACGCCGCTCGGCCGCCTGGCCACCTGGATGCTCCGCGACGAGGTCGACTACGCCCTCTACGCCGGCGACAAAGACCTCAACAGCTTCAACAACGAGCTGAAGACGAAGCTGCACCTGTACCTGCGGGACGTGACCGCCTACGCCCACGGCGAGCAGCGCAACTACCGCGACCGGCCCAGCAACGAGATCGACTTCAGGATTCGTAACATTGTCACGGCCGGCCGGTTCGGGTTCCTCTACTCCCCCTTCCGCCGGGGCCGGATCGACCTGTTCACCGAGCGGACCGACTACCACTACGACCCGGGGCAGGCCGACGTCCCGCCCGGGGGGGACCCCGCGGCCACCCAGCAGGCCGGCGAGAACATCGCCCTGTCGCTCGAGCGGCACGAGACGAACGTGGGGGTGGAGGGGCGCATCCGGGTCAGACCCCGGACCAGCGCCCTCGTGGAGCTGCGCACCGGCCGGATCGACTTCCAGTTCACCCCGGATCACGACTCCAGCAGCTCCGCGGTGCTGGCCGGCGTGGAGTTCGACCCGTCGGGCCCGCTGAGGGGGTTCCTCAAGCTCGGCCCGCGGCACCTCTCCCCGGATCGCAGCCACGTGGCCGGCTTTTCAGGGATCGTCGCCGACGCGGCCCTGAGCCTGCGGGTGGGAGGACGCGGCGCGATCAAGACGACCTGGCTGCGCGACATCGTCTTTTCCATCTACGGCGACAACCTGTATTACCTGGACACCAGCCGCGGCCTGGCCTACGAGCACTTTCTCAGCAGCCGCCTGAGCCTGGAGGCCGGGCGCCGCTATTCGAATCTGGACTACCCCGAGCCGATCCCCCTGTACAACCAGGCCACCGGCACGTACGATCCGACCGACCGCACCGACGATATCGTCTACGATACGGTGACACTCCGGTACCGGGTGCGACGGGGTATGCTGGTGGGGCTCACGGTCGGGCGCTGGGTTCGCGATTCGTCCTTCGATACCTACGACACCACGAGAAACACCATCACCACGTTGCTGGAGTACACTCCGTGAAATCGATCCTGCTCTCGCTGATCCTGCTCACCTCGGTCCAGAAGTCCGCCGACGACGGCCGCATCACGCTGACCTTCGACGCGCCGGCGGTTTTCTCCCAGACCCTGTCCACCACGCCGCCCCGCATCGTCATCGAGGCGCGCGGCGCGGCGGCCTCGCCGGAGACGGTGACCGCCGCGGCGGACCAGGGGATGACGATCGCCGCCCCCGACGGGGACGGGCCGCTGCGCATCACGATCCCCCTGCCGCCGCACACCTCGGCCAGGGTCGCCGGCGACGGCGCCACCATCACCATCGAGATGACGCCCGAGCCGGTGCTGCTGACCGCCTCGCGCGCACCGCGGAGCGCGGCGGCATCGCCACCGGCCCCGGACCAGGGAGGCATCGCCACGGGCGGGAGCTCGGGCGACTATGTCATCGGCCCCGAGGACCTGCTCGAAGTGAACGTGTTCGAGCTTCCCGAGCTGAAGACCACCACACGGGTGCTCGGCGACGGCACCGTCAGCCTGCCGCTGCTCGGCGTGGTGCAGGCGGCCGGCCTCACCAAGACCGGGTTCGAGGCCCGGGTGCGCGACCTGCTCGAGCAGCGGTTCCTGCTCGACCCGCAGGTCACGATCTCGGTGACCGAGTTCCGCAGCAAGCAGGTGTCGGTCATCGGTGCCGTGACCAGCCCCGGCACCTACCAGATGATCGGGCCGCGCACCGTGCTGCAGATGATCTCCGAGGCGGGTGGCCTCACCAAGGAGGCGGGCGACCAGATCATCATCCTGAGGAAGACCGACTCCGGCGTCGCCGACAGGCTGTCGCTCGATCTCGACGACCTCGTGATCCACGGCAATCCGGAGCTGAACCTCCCGCTGCAGCCGGGCGACGTCATCAACGTGCCGGTGGACCGCCCGATCTACGTCTATGTCGACGGCGCGGTGGCCGCCCCCGGCCAGATCGAGGGAAAGATGAGCCGGCCGATCACGCTCCTCCAGGCGATTGCGCGCGCCGGGGGGCTGACCGAGCGGGCCAGCCAGCGGGGAGTCCACGTGCTGCGCAAGGGGCCGGACGGGGCGCAGACCCGCCTGCCCGTGAACCTGCGCGACATCCGCAAGGGAAAGTCGGACGATATCGTGCTCGAGGACGGCGACGTGGTCGTCGTGCCCGAGACGTTCTTCTAGAGGAAGGCCGATACCGATGGATGGGATGAACGAACGCCAGGTGCACCTGCTCGATTACTGGCAGGTGCTGGTCAAGCGACGCTGGATCATCTACTCGGCCCTGCTGCTCGTCACGGGGCTGGTGACGCTCGGGTCGTTTCTCGTCCGCCCGATGTACACGGCCACGGTGCAGCTGCAAATCGAGAAGTACAGCCCGAACGTCCTCCCCTTCCAGGAGGTGATGACCAGCTACACCGACTGGCGCGACGACTTCTACGAGACCCAGTCGCGGCTCATCCAGAGCCGCAGCGTGGCGCGCGCCGTGGTGCAGAAGCTCGACCTCGTGAACAACCCGCACTTCTCGCTGCCGCCGGGGCGGGCGGACGACGGTCTGAGCCCCGAGGAGGTCCAGAGGCTCGTGGCCGAGAAGGTGCGCGCAGGCACACGGGTGGATCTGATCCGCAACAGCCGCCTGGCCAATATCTCGTTCACATCCCCCGATGCGGCCACCTCGGCCGCGGTGGCCAACGCGCTGGCCGACGCCTACATCGATTTCAACGCCCGCAACGCCTATAACACGACCGAGAAGGCCACCGAGTCGATGTCCCGGCAGATCGACACGCTGCGCAGGGAGGTCGACACCAAGGAGCGGGCGCTGCAGCAGTACGCGCGCGAGCAGGAGATCATCCCGCTCGACGAGAAGCAGAACGTCACCACGCAGAAGCTCAACGACCTGAACACCGCCTACACGAAGGCGCAGACCGTGCGCATCGAGAAGGAGGCGCGGTACGCCGCGGTGAAGGAGACGCCGGCCGAGGCGATCCCGGAGCTGATGACCAACGACCTGCTTCAGACCCTGACCGCGAAGCACGCCGAGCTGGAGCGTCAGTACGCCCAGATGTCGAGCCGGTTCAAGGCCGACTGGCCGGCGATGGTGCGCACCAAGAGCGAGCTGGATCGGACCAAGGAGCGGCTCGAGCAGGAGAAGTCCGACCTGCATCAGCGCCTCGTGGGCGCGGCCCGCGAGGCGTATCTCGCCGCCCTCAAGGAGGAGCAGTCGCTCGGCGACGCCCTCGACAAGCAGAAGAACCTGGCCCAGGAGGCCGGCCTGCGCGCCATCGAGTACAAGAACCTCAAGAGCGAGATCGAGAACCGCCGCTCCACCCTCGAGGCGCTGGTCAAGCGGCAGACCGAGACCGACACCACGGCCGGCATGATGGATACCCCGCTGAGCAACATCCGCGTGGTGGACGCCGCCGAGACGCCCCGGCGCCCGTCTTCTCCGCGCAAGGGGCTCAACTTTCTGCTGAGCCTCGTGGCGGGGCTGGGCCTCGGCGTGGGGCTGGCCTTCTTCTTCGACTACATGGACGACTCGATCAACAGCGGCGAGGACCTGTCACGGGCCACCGGGATGGCCTGCCTCGGCATCGTGCCGCTGCACGACCTGCCGGGACGCCGGCTGCGGGTGGTGCGCTCGAAGCGCGTGGCCGAGCAGGTCTCGCGACCCGAGATCGATCTCGCAACCCTGCGCGACACCCGCTCCGAGGTGGCCGAGGCGTTCCGCGAGATGCGCACCACCGTGCTGGTGTCGTCGCCCGGCAGGCCGCCGCGCAAGCTGCTGTTCACCAGCTCGCAGCCGCGGGAGGGCAAGACCTCGTGCGCGCTCAACTTCGCCATCTCGCTCGCCCAGCTCAACAAGCGCGTGCTGCTCGTGGACGCCGACCTGCGGCGGCCCCGCCTGCACGTGGCGCTGGAGCTCTCGAACAACGCCGGACTGTCCAACGCGCTGAGCGGCGACGACGTGACCCCGCTCATCCTGCCGGCCGGCGTGCCGAACGTGTGGCTGCTGCCGAGCGGGCCCCCGCCGCCGAACCCGGCCGAGCTTCTCGACTCGGAGGAGTTCGGGGCGATCGTCGAGCAGCTCGAGAGCGACGACACCTTCGACCACATCATCTTCGACTCGCCTCCCTGCCTCGCCGTGGCCGACGCCGCGATCCTGTCGGCCCGGATGGACGGCGTGATCGTGGTGGTGCACGGCGGCGCCACGCCGCGCGACTTCGTCGCCCGGTGCGCGGCCAAGCTCGGCACCGTCAAGGCGCGCGTGCTGGGCGGGCTGCTCAACATGGTCGACACCACGGCGCTGCGCGACTACGACCGCGCCTATTACGGGACGTTCGACCGGCGCCAGCGCAGTGAACCGGACGCGCAGGAGGTGGAGGTACCGCCCGCGGGGGCCGTCGAGAGACGCTGATGGGACTGGGGTGCTACTTCATCTGCTGGGTCATGGCGGCCCTGGCCGCCCTGGCCCCGCTGCCGTTCGGCTCCGTGCGTCCGATCCCGCTCGCCGCGCTGCAGCTCTGCCTGCTGGCGCTCGCGCTGGTCTGGATCACGCTGAGACGGCGTGAAGGCCTGACGCCGCTGCCCTGGACCGACCCGCTGCTGCTGACGGGCGGCGTGCTGTTCATCTTCGGCCTCGTGCAGATGATGCCGATGCCGGTGGGGTTGCTCCGGGCCGTGGCCCCGTCGAGCGCGGCCGTGTGGCAGACCTACGCCCCGGTGCCGGTCGCCTGGGCGGCGATATCGATCGAGCCGTACGCCACCTGGCGGTCCTGTCTGCTCATCGCCTGCTGGACGCTGGCCGCGCTGATGGTGCGGCACAACGCGGTGGACCTGAAGGGACGTCTGATCGTCGCGGGCGGCGTGGTGGCGGGCGGTCTCTTCCAGGCCGGATACGGCCTGTTCGAGTTCATCAGCGGGCGCCAGCGGATCCTCGGCTACAGGAAGGAGTTCTTCACCGACGTGGCCACCGGAACCTTTGTCAGCCGCAACAACTACGCCGGCTACCTGGAGATGGCGATACCACTCGCCCTCGCGCTGGCGATCCTCAGCCTCGGGCGCAGCCACGGGATCGCGCCGAACCTGCGCCGGCGCCTCGCGGCGGCCACGGGCAGGGAGAGCTTCCACGCGCTGCTGCTGATCATGGGGGCGTTTCTCATGGCCACGGCGATCCTGATGTCGCGCTCGCGGATGGGGATCATCGCGACCGCCTCGGCGCTCGTGGCCGGCGGCGTGGCGATGGGGGTGCGCTCCCGCGTGCGGCGATTCGCCGTCGCCTCGGTCGGCGTGGTGCTGCTGGTGGCGGTGTTCGCGTCGCAGATCGATATCCTGCCCGTGGCCAGCCGGTTCCGCGCGCTGCGCTGGGAATTCGGGGGCGGTTACGGACGCCTGGAAGTCTGGAAGGAGACCCTGCCGATGCTGGCCGCCTACCCACTCTTCGGCAGCGGCATGGGCACATGGGAGGACGCTTTCTCCCCGTTCCGCCACGACACCGCGCAGGTCCGGGTCGACTACGCGCACAACGACTACCTGGAGTTCGTCGCCGAGGCCGGCCTCGCCGGCGTGCTGATCCTGGCCGCCGGCACCGTGGTCACGCTGCGCCGGCACAAGCAGGGACGCGCGGCGGCAAGTATGCCGCTCGACGAGATCGCCGTGGCGGCCGGCGCGGGGCTGGTGGCGATCGGCCTGCACAGCCTCACCGACTTCCACCTGTCGATCCCTGCCGACGCCCTGATCGTGGTCGTCCTGCTGGGGCTGTACCTGCGGCGCATCGGGCCCGCGGCGACCACCTCCCCGGCAGCCGAGGGCGGGCGCCGGGCGACAGCCCGCCCGCCGGCCTCCTGGGCGGTCACCTCGGCGGCGCTCGTCGTTCTGTGCCTGACCGCCGTCTCCCCGGCCGCCGCCCGGATCGCCTCGACCCAGACCGGCCCGGATCCAGCGGTCGACGTGGAGGATGCCGATATGGCCGCGCCGCCGCCCGGCCCGGGGCTGACGGCCCCCTCGTGCGCGGCCTGCCTGCTCGAGCCGTTCAACGGGGCGCGCGATATCGAGGCGGCGTCGCTTCTTCGCAAGAGAGTGCTCGCCGACATCGAGGCGGTGGTACGATCGCAGGCTGCGGGCGAGCTTCCCGACCCGGCTGTCAAGCGATACCTGGCCGGGCGGGTGGACGAGGCGCTGGCGATCGTCGGGCGGGGCCTGTCGCGCGCGCCGGCCAGCAGCCGCGGGCACATGGAGGCCGGCCTGCTGCACTTCGGCCGGTTCGTGCTGGTGGGGCTGCCGCCGCAGGCGAGCGACGACTTCGACCTCGCGCGCGCGTCGTTCGCGCAGGTGATGAAGCTGCAGCCGTGGCGGGCGGTGTCGCAGACCAAGATCGCCCGCATGATGGCCCCCTTCTACAACGACGCGAACGAAGAGCAGCAGCGGTTCATCGCGGAGTCGGTGCGGCGGGCCCACGAGATCGACCCGTCGGCCGATGACATCACCCGGGCATACGCCCGGATGGGGATCTGATGCAGTACCCGGACAGACGGATCTTCAGGCTCCTGCTGCTTCTGATGGATCTGTGCGTGCTGATGGCGGCGTTCCAGCTCGCCGTCGAGACGCGTGTCGGGCTGAACCGGTTCTACGGGTTCGCCATGACACGCCAGATGGCGCTCTATCTCGTGCCGCCGATGGGGCTGATCCTGCTGCTGTGGATCCCGATGAGCGGCTGGCTCGAGCTGTACCGGCCTCGCCGGGGGCGTCTGCTCGGGGCGGTCAGGCAGGTGGTCGAGTCGGTGGTCTCGCTCGCGGTGCTGACGATCGTGGTGACCTTCTTCGTGCGGCACCTCGGCGAGGGGTTCTCCCGCAGCTTCGTGCTGTTCTTCTCCGCCTACAGCTTCATCGGCCTGACGGCCGCGAGAATCCTGCTGCGCATCGGGCTGTCGATCGCCCAGAGCCGCGGCTTCGCTCAGGAGCGGATCGCCATCGCCGGTGAGGGCCTGTCCACCAAGAAGCTCGCCGAGCATCTCGAGGCCACGGCGCACCTGGGCGTGGAGCTGTGCGGCGTGGTGACGACCGGCCCGGGCGTGGGCGCCGGCGTGCTGGGCAACCCGGTGCCGGTGCTCGGCACGATCGCCGAGGCGGGCGCCCTGATCAACACCCATCGTCTGGACCGGGTGATCGCGGTGGACAGCGAGATCGACAGGATGGATCTGCAGACACTGGCCGCCACCTGCGCCCGGATGGGCGTGGCGCTGCACCGCCTGCCGGCGCACTCGGAGATCCTGGCCACCCGGCTCAAGGTGCACCAGATGGGCGACCTGAGCCTGCTGGAGGTTCACGGGATCCAGTTCTCCCCCGGGCAGGAGAGGGCCAAGCGGGCCTTCGACCTCGTCGTGGGCGCCTCGCTTCTGATCACGCTGTCGCCGCTTCTGGCCGTGCTGTCGCTCCTGGTGAAGGTCACGTCGCGCGGCCCGGTGCTGTACGTGGCGCCGCGCGTGGGCAAGGGGGGGCGGCACTTCCCCTTCTACAAGTTCCGCTCGATGGTGGTGGGCGCCGACGCCAGGCGGGCCGAGCTGGGGACACGCAACGAGAAGCGCGGCCACCTGTTCAAGATCAAGGACGACCCACGGCTGACGCGCGTGGGCCGCTTCATGAGACGCTACAGCATCGACGAGCTGCCGCAGCTCCTCAACGTGCTGAAGGGGGACATGAGTCTCGTGGGGCCCCGTCCGCTTCCCGCCGCCGACCTCGACCCGGACGGGATGAGCAGCGAGCACGTCTTCTGGGCCCGGGAGCGCACCCGCGTGCTGCCGGGCATCACCGGTCTGTGGCAGGTGCGTGGCCGCGCCGAGCTCGACTTCGACGACATGATCCGCCACGACGTGGCGTACGCCCGCACCTGGTCGATCCGGCAGGACATCCGGATCCTCGTGCTGACGCTGCCGGCGGTGCTGCGGGGCCGGGGGGCCTACTGAGATGGCGCGCGGCGGCGGGCTCGGCGCGGGGGCGGTCGGCATCGCCGACCAGATCCTGCTGTCGATCGCCAACCTGGGCGTGGGGCTGGTGCTGGCCCGCGAGCTGGACCCCAGCAGCTTCGGCGTCTATGTCGTGGCGTTCGCCGTGTCGCTGATCGGCCTGTCGGTGCAGATCGCCCTGGTGACCGACCCGCTGGTGATCCTCGGTTCGCCGCGTTCGGGTGCCGCGCAGTCGAGCTATTACAGAGGGGCGCTGAACGTGCAGACGCTGGTCTCACTGGCGGCGGCCGCGGCGGTCGGCCTCGTGGCGCTGGCGATGCGGGCCGCGTGGGGCGGCGGCTCCGGGGTGCCGCTCGCGCTGGCCGGTGTCGCGCTGGCGCTGCCGGCACTGCAGCTTCAGACCTTCTTCCGGGCGGTGTTCTTCTCACGGCTGCACACCGGCGCGGTGCTGGGCAACGATCTCCTGTTCTCGACGCTGAGGCTGGCCGGGCTGGGCGTGCTGTATCTTGCCGGCTGGCTGTCGGCCTTCTGGGTGTTCGTGACGGCCGGCCTGGCTGCGCTCGCGGCCGCGGCCGCCGGGGCGGCCCTGTGCGGGGATCTGTTCCGTGTCGAAGCGCGCGACCTGAAGACGACATGGATCGAGCACTGGCGGTTCGGCCGGTGGCTGCTGGCCACGGCAGGCGCCTACTGGTGCTCGGGGCAGGCACCCGTTCTTTTCGCCTCGAGCATCCTGACACCGGTGGCGGCGGCCGTCATCAAGGCGTGCCAGTATCTCGTGGCCCCGCTCAACATGGCGTTCAACGGGCTGGACGGGGTGCTGGCGCCGAGAGCCTCGCGCATCCGATCATCGCGCGGGGAACCGGCGCTGCGCCGGTTCCTCAGGCTGTTCGCTCTCGCGGCGGGCGGCGCGGTCGTCCTGTACGCACTGGCCCTGCTTCCGTTCGCCTCGAAGGTGATGGACGTCGTGTACAAGGGACGCTACAGCGGCTACACGCTGATCGTGGCCATTCTGCTCGCCGATGCCTTCCTGTCGGGGATGAGCCGGGCGCCGGTGCTGGGGCTGAAGGTGGCCGGCGAGACACGCCGCATCTTCGTGGCCTATGCCTGGGCGGCCGGAGCCGGCATCGTGGCCCTCGTGACCCTGGCGCCGGCCTGGGGCATCGCCGGAGCCGCGGCCGCAGCCCCGATCTCGTCGCTGGTGCTGCTGGCCGCGCTCACGGTGGCCACGCGCGCTCCGCTGTCGCATCGGGGCGGCGTGACGGCGGCGAGAACCGCGGGCCCGGATCCGGTGGTGATCGAGTCATGAAGATCCTGGTGCTGGCCGCAGCCACCTATGCGGACCCACACACACGCAAGCTGTTCGACCACATCGCGGCCCGCGGTCACGAGGTGATCCTCGCGATGCCGCGCCGCATCAAGCACCCGTTCGCCCCGGCCGAGGTTCCCGACACGCCATGGCCTACCCCGGGCGTGCGCCTCGTGAAACTCGACACATGGTACCTGCACGAAAACGGCACCCACATCCTGATGAAAGGTGTGCGCCGGCTGATCCGGGACGAGCGACCGGATGTCATCCACTGTGAGTTCGAACCTTGGGCGCTCACCTGCCTCCAGGTGCGCGCAGCCATGCGGGGCATGGAAGCAGCGACGGCGGTTCGGGGTGCGGCCGGGCGAGACAAAGCCTGGAGCAGGGAGGACCCCTGGCAGTGCGTAGTCACGACAGTCGCTGTATCGTAGGGCCCTGGCGCGTGCCGACTATCTCTGGCCTGGAGACCGCGATAGCTAGTACGGCAGAACGGAGTGCGATTGAACAGCACGAAGACCGTTTTGGGTTCACGGCATCGGCGTCGAGCCGGACCTTTTCAGCCGGCAGTCCACTGACTGCAACAAAGAGCGATTCTAAGAGCAGGACTCCGTACCCGAGCCCAACATCTTATTGGTCGGATATACAGGGCGGTTCCCAACGAAAAGGGGGTCTTAGACCTTGTCGGAGCGATGGACATCGTCGATAGGCAGATCCAACAGGCTCAATTGCTCATTTAGGTAGTGGACCCCTTCAGCATGAGCTCCGCGATCCGTGCGAAATCGAGACCATGGCTTCAGCTGCTGGCACCGCGGAACCGGGATGGCGTTGCCGAATTCATGAAGGCCCTCGATCTCCTCGTTCTCCCCACGAAGAAACTCCAGGCGGCGAGGAGCAGTTCGGGCTGGTCGCTACGGAGGCGATGTGTGCGGGTACCTGTTATCGGGTCAACGTCGGGGCCATCCCAGAGATAGTGGATGGCGGCGGATGGATATACCCTGAAAGCGACTTCGAGACCCTGGCCTCGCTGATCTCTCGCCTCGCAGAGGATCGGCATGCGGTCAAGACTCTTGGAATTGCCGCTGCCACGAACGGGCGCTGCGTACTTCTCCTTAAGCGGTCGCGGTGACGCCTACTCAGGCTGCGGAGCGCATGGTTAACTGAGTAGCTCTCTGGCTTCGTAGCGTATTCAAACGCAACCAACTCGTCTGTCTCGGCTTTACCTCGCATCCTCACCTCCGCCCTGATAGTCTTCGGGAACATTCTGAGTTCCGATGCGGGTCTGGGTGGCACTCGGTCTCGGTACTGTTGCGATCGTCCTTGTTTGGCAGCTTGCACGAAGCGAGCGATTCACGTTGCTCATGGTTGACCAATTCGTCTGGGCGGTCCTTATTTCACATACCGTATTCGTTTCCCGTGTCAGGGATGCCCGGCTCCTCGCCGAGGAGAGGAGCGTCACGGCAGGGATAATCGTGGAGTTCTCAATCTGGTGTCTTTGTCTGCTGTACGGACTGATCCGACTCTCACACAATTTGGGCCGATTAAGAGCGCTGCGAGGGATATCCGCGCGCTACGTAACCCTCCTCCTGCTGCTCGCGATCGCCTCCATAGGTTATTCCGTCGGCCCGGCCATCACTTTCGCCTGGTGCGTCAAGCTGGCGACGATCATCGTGGTGGCGTGTGTGCTTGTAACACCTGACGATTCTCTCGGCTCCGTGCGGAGATTCCTGCGTGCGACGTATTGGGGCCTGTTGCTGATGCTCCTTCAGTTTCTTCTCCTTGCTGCACTCGCTCCCCAGGATGCAGTCTACCGCGGACTCGATTCTGGGATCTGGCGACTTGGGGGATTCGTGCTCCCCTCGACACAACTCTCACCCATCGCCGGCCTGGTGTGCGTGCTCATCCTGATAAACGTCCTTTCCGGGCATTACCCCAGGTACTGGAAGACCATTCTCACTGTATCCGCCGCCCTGTTGCTTGGTTCGCTCGGTCGTGCCGGAATGATCGCGACTGCGGCGACGGTGCTCATGGTGCTCTATTACTTCCGCAGACTCCGAACAGCCGCAGTTATCCTTGTGGGCCTTGCCATCATTTTTCTCATCGTTCCGGGTTTCTTCGATTTTTCCGTTGAAATGATTACCCGCCGACAGACCGAACCGCAGATCCTGAGCCTCACAGGCCGGGTCGACCTCTGGGAGACGGCCATCGAGTTAATCGCCATGAAGCCACTGTTTGGCTGGGGCTATGTATCCGGCAGCCGAATCGCTCTGCTCTCTTCATTCCGTTATTGGGCGGCTCCACATGCCCATAATGCGATCCTGGAGATTATGCTGGATCTTGGTTTTGTGGGGACGCTCGCTCTTCTCGGAAGCCTGATTTCCCCCGCTATTGTCTATGTCCGCCTCCTCCGCGACGGTAACCGCGGTTCAACGGAGTTTCCCCAAATCGCCAGCCTCACGATGCTCGCCTTCCTGCTGCTCTTCACGATCGACGGGATGTTCACAGCCGGCTATGGCGGCGCACCACGTTACGAATCGACGATTCTGATCGGGGGCGTCTTCAGCGCCGATCTCTTGAGGTGCCAAATAATCAGCGGACGGCGGCGGACACTTGCGAATCCTGATCATCCATGAACGCTACGCCAACCATGGGGGAGAGGATGAGGCTGTCCAAGCCGATCTCCACCTCCTGCGTGACGCGGGCCATGACGTTCATCTCTGGGAGGAGACCAACGAGCCCATCGCAGCATGGCCGGTGCCCAAGCGCGCCGCCCTGGCCTGGAGGACCGTGTGGTCCCGTCAGTCTCATGCGCATATGCGCCGCCTGCTGGAGCAGAAACGTCCAGATGTCGTCCACATCCACAACACACTACCGATCCTCAGCCCCTCCATCATCCATGCCGCCAGTTTCTCGCCCGCGGCGGTCGTCATGACCGCGCACAATTACAGATTGCTCTGCCCTGTCGCGACTCTTCGACGCAACGGGAGGGTGTGCGAAGACTGCATGGACGGCTCACTCATCAACAGCGTTCTTCACGCCTGCTACCGCGAATCCCGACTGCAGACGGGAGTCTTGGCGACGATGCTGGTTGTCCACCGTAGCATAGGAACGTGGAGCCGGCGTCTCGATGCGATCGTGGCCCTCACCGAATTCATGCGCGGCAAACTGGTACAGGGTGGCCTTCCTTCCAACCGCATCATGTACGTCCGAATTTTGCTCAGCCTGCTTCGGCAGATCCTCTAGACAACGGTGATTACGCCCTTTTCGTGGGCAGACTTTCCGAGGAAAAGGAGTCGCTACGCTGCTCGAGGCGGCCCGACTCCTCGAAAACGTCCCCCTGAGAATCGTGGGGGCTGGCCCGCTTGAGAGACAGGTGAGGCAGGCGGTGAGGGATCTCGCACCGCGCGTTGAGTACCTCGGGCAGCGGCCCCACGCCGAGACCCTGGAGCACATTCGTGGCGCCAGCGTCCTGGTCTTTCCCTCAGTCTGGTACGAGGGATTCCCGATGACCATCGCTGAGGCGTATGCTGCAGGGGTGCCGGTCGTCGCCTCGCGGCTTGGGGCCATGGCCGAGATCGTGACCCACAACCAGGAGGGGTTCCTCGTGGAGCCGAACAACGCAGAGCAGCTGGCGGCCGGGATACGCCAGGTTCACCAGGATCTCTCCCCTGCGGCTGCGGCTCAGCCCAATGCATCGCAGGCGTTCGAGACCGGTATTCTCCTCAGCACGGCTACGAGCGCCTCCGGGAGATTTATCAGGCAGCCATGTCTGCACGCTCCCGTCTGCGGGAGGCCACGCCCGCATGAACGGCTTTACGCCATTCCACGTCGCTGGCATCCGCCTGGACGCCACCCTGGCTGATGGGTATTCCGGACAGGCAGTCGAGTGGTGCAGACACCCCGGCTCGCGGGCGCGGACAATCTGCTTCGTCAACGCCTTCAGCATCGTCTCGGCTGCCAGGGACACCTCGTTCGCAAGAGCCATCAACGACTCGGATTCTCGGTGGCCGACGGCGCCCCGGTCGCGTGGCTGGGCCGGGTGCTGGCCCGAAGGCATGTCGAGCGGCTGAGTGGTCCGGACCTGATGCACCGCATGCTGACCGACCCCGCCTGCTCGGACCTGCGGCATTTCGTCTACGGCGGGAGCCAGGATGCTCTCGACCGCCTCGAATTCCGTTACAACCGAGCCGGGATACCCGGCCCGAAGCGGATCATCGGTACCTACTCGCCCCCGTTTCGCGAACCTACCCCCGACGAGGAGCAGGAGTTCGCCGATCGGCTGACGCGCCTTCAACCTCACATTCTGTGGGTTTGCCTGGGAACATCACGCCAGGAGAAGTGGATGGCCCGGATGCGCGATCGGCTGCATGTGCCTCTCATGGCTGGCGTCGGCGCTGCGGTCGACTTCCTCAGCGGGAGCAAGGCCCGCGCCCCTCGGTGGATGCAGCGCCTCGGGCTGGAGTGGCTCTTTCGATTCGCCACCGAGCCCCATCGTCTGTGGCGGCGTTATCTCGTCGGCAATGTCGTCTTCCTTCGCTTTGCCCTGATCGAGCTGTGGCGCCGGCGGGGCGCTTCTGGAGGGAACGTATGAATGCAGGCGACGCCACCAGTGGAGCCGGCAAAGCGCTCCAATTGCTGTCCCTCCTGCCTACCCGCCCGTTCGAATTCGCCGATCGCGTGCGCGCTATCATCGAGGTCCGCTCCGAGAAGTTCATGCCTTCTCGAGCCCACTATCGATGCACGCCCTACCAGGAGATGCTGGAGGGAATCCAAGCTACGCTGGCATGCAGGGTGGACGAGCATCTAGGGGATCCCGCTCTCGATCGCCTCGGAGTTCAAGTAACCGCCACCTCGAGTGAGCTCCTCACGCTGGGTGCTCCGTTCCGCCCGGCGCACAACGCCGACCAGCGCCTTGCCCGTGTTGCCTGGGCCGTGGTCCGGGCGTTGAGGCCGGCCACCGTTCTGGAGACTGGTGTCGCGTACGGGGTTACATCCAGGTATATCCTCGCAGCGCTGGAGGCGAACAAGAACGGTGTTCTGCACAGCATCGATCTCCCACCACTGAGCCGCCACGGCGAGCAGTATCTGGGAGCAATGGTCCCTCACGCCCTGAAACAGCGATGGAGACTGCACAGGGGAACCAGCCGCCGGATACTGCCAGGACTCTTGCCGGAAATAGATCCGATCGACCTGTTCATCCATGACAGCCTGCACACCCGGGGCAACATCCTGGCCGAGTTGCATGCTGTGCGCCCGTGTCTCGCGGACAGGTCGATTGTCATAGCCGACGACATCGAAAGCAACACGGCCTTTGCAGAGTGGGTTGCCGAATTCCGGCCCGCTTATCATGCGGTTGTGCGCGAATCGACCAAGAATTCCTTGATGGGCATGGCCGTATTCGTGCCGGGGGCCGCCCCATGACCCATCCAGCCGGAAACGGTGTATCCTCTTCAGTCGATTATCCAGACCAGGTGTACGCATGAAACGGGCCTTGATCACCGGCATCACGGGGCAGGATGGGTCGTACCTCACCGAGTTGCTGCTCTCGAAGGGGTACGAGGTCTGGGGCCTCGTGCGTCGCTCCAGCTCCTTCAACACGGCCCGGATCGACCATGTCTATCAGGATCCCCACGAGAAGGGCGTGAGGCTACGGCTCGCCTTTGGAGATCTCAACGACGCCAGCTCGCTCAACACCGTGATCCGGACCGTCCAGCCCGACGAGATCTACAACCTCGGCGCACAGAGCCATGTACGAGTCTCCTTCGATATCCCCGAATACACGGCCGAGATCGACGCCGTCGGCACCGTGAGACTGCTCGAAGCGATCCGGGAGATCGGGATCAAACCCCGGTTCTACCAGGCATCCAGCTCGGAGCTGTACGGCAAGGTTCAGGAGGTACCCCAGACCGAGACGACAGCGTTCTATCCGCGCAGCCCCTACGGCTGCGCCAAGGCATACGCCTTCTGGATCACCCGCAACTATCGTGAGGCCTACGGGCTGTTCGCCTGCAACGGGATCCTGTTCAACCACGAATCCCCCAGACGCGGCGAGACCTTCGTGACCCGCAAGATCACTCGGGCCGCTACGCGCATCAAGATGGGGCTGCAGGACAGGCTGTTTCTGGGAAACCTCGACGCCAGGCGGGATTGGGGATACGCACCCGAATTCGTCGAGGCGATGTGGCTCATGCTTCAGGCAGACGAGCCGGATGACTATGTCATCGCTACCGGCGAGTCACACACCGTGCGTGAGTTCCTCGATGAAGCGTTCGGCTATCTCGGCCTCGACTGGTCAAAGCACGTCGAGCTGGATCCGCGCTACCTCAGGCCGGCCGAAGTGGACACCCTGGTCGGAAGCCCTGCGAGGGCGAAGTCCCGGCTCGGCTGGGAGCCCAGGACGACATTTCCTGCCCTCGTGCGTTTGATGATTGACGCGGATCTGAAGATCGCGGAGGCGGAGCGCAGGGCGGCGGACTTCGAGGGGGCCAGCAGGCCGTGAGCCGGTTTACAGCCCGGCTCTGGCTTTCGAGTATGACGCTTGCAGGTCTTCTCCTGCGCATGTATCACCTGGGCTCGAACTCCCTCTGGGTGGACGAGATTCTGACCGCCAGGGCGGCTAGCCTTGATTGGACCGGCATCATCACTGAGGCCTTCCAGCAGAACAGTGTGCCCCCACTGTACTTCTGGCTGGTCCATCTGGTGTCAATCGGTTTCGGAAGCTCCGAGGCCTCACTCAGGCTGGTATCCGCGGTGGCCGGGGCTCTGACTCCCCCGCTGATGTATGTCCTCATGCGTGAGTTGGATTTCAGCCGCCAGGTTGGTATCGTTGCCGCAGGCCTCCTGGCTTTAAATCCGCTTCACCTGTGGTTTTCCCAGGAAGCCAGGCCCTATGTACTCCTGACTTTCTTCGAGTGCGCTGCCCTTTGCTTTGCGGCCCGGGCCATCAAAACTAACCGCCCGGTGGCCTGGGCTGGATGTTGCCTCTGCCTCTGCCTCGGGTTCCTAACCCATACCTTTGCCGCGATGCTGCTCGTCATCGTCTGGCTCTGGGCCCTGCTCGCACGACCTGTCCCATGGCCCGGCTTGATCGCCGTAACGCTTGGATTTCTCACCGTCGCGGCACCATTCCTGATTGCCCTCAGTCAGAGAGACGAGCTTTCGCATCCTCCCGCCCGTGCCTCGCTACTCGAACTCCCCTACGCGGTGTATACGTACCTCGCCGGCTACTCGTTCGGACCCTCGACACGCGAGATCCAGAACGACGGCGCCCTAACGGCGCTGAGAGCGAATCGGGCCGAGGCTGGGCTCACGCTCGGTCTGCTGCTAGCGATGACCCTGACAGTCGTCTGGTCGTTTAGAAACTCCTGGATGCAGCTGGCCATTCTTTGCGTGGTGCCGCTCATTGTGGTGGCCATAGCGTCACGCCTTACGGCGTTCCCGTTCAACGTCCGATATACCCTACCTTCCATGGTCGGCGCTCTCGGACTCGTTGCCCTGATGGCTCGCCGGGGCGTGCCCCGGATAGCCCGCTACCTGCTGGCAGCCACACTCGCCCTCTTCATTGCAGCGGATGCCCAGTGGTTCATGGTATCCCGATACTGGAAGGAGGATTCTCGCTCAGCAGCTGACTGGTTCGTCGGCCACCTGGGCAACGGTGACTCGGTTGCGGTCGCGCCCGGTTACATGGTGGACCCACTTGAATACTACATGGAGAGGCTTCCCGGCAATCACCATCTCGAGTTTCTCGACTTCGAAGCACCCGGTGCCATTTTATCCGCCGGGTTGGCGGTAAGCCGGGAACACCACCTAGTTCAGCCACGTGAGATCGAGCGAGCTTTCATCGCTGCCTCGGACCTGCCCGTCCAGCGTTCCACTCTGGTCGGGTTCCGCCTCTTTGCACGGAGAGCGCAATGAACGCGGCACGGCGCCTTCTGGCGCGCCCGGATTTCAAGCGCAACCCGCTGCGTGCTGTTTGGCGTCGTGCCTGGTGGCGGACAAGGTGGAGGTTCAGCCGGGCACCCTGGGTACTGCCACTTGGCAAGAAGCAGTCCATCGCCGCCCCGCACGGCGGGAGTGGTGCCCTCATCTACTACCAGGGGTGCTCGGAGCCAGAAACGGCCGATTTTATTCTCCGGTACCTGCAGCCCGGGATGACCTTCCTGGATGTCGGTGCTCACATCGGGGAGTACGTTCTGCTGGCCGCCGGGCGGATCGGGCCTGATGGAATCGTGCACGCGTTTGAGCCGAGTCCGGATATATTCTCGATTCTAGAGTGCAACGTCCTGCGTAACCGTCACGAGAATGTTTTATTGAACGCATTGGCTGTTTCGGACCGCCGTGGTTGGGTGACCTTCGATATCTGCGCCGAGCCTTCTGTGTCTTCGCTGCGCGGTTCTCGAGGGGACGGATCGACAGTCGAAACAAGCTGACTGCCATCGAAGTCGAGGCCATAACGCTCGACGATTACACAGAATCGCGCCGCGGCCCCGTGGATTTGATCAAGATCGATGTTGAAGGCGCGGAGTTGCTTGTGCTCCAAGGCGCCGCGAATCTCCTTTCTCGTCCGGTCGAACATGCTCCCGTCATCATTTTCGAGTACTCTGCGGAGAACTACGCCAGGTTCGGCTACCACGGAGACCAGATCGCGGCCTTACTCCACTCCATGGTTATAATCTGTACCGATATGGGATGCATAGGTCCATCACCCTGTGCCAACCAAGCACCATCGCGACTGAACTAGTGAACATCATCGCGGCAAAGGACGGGGCTGCCCTCATGCGGTCACTCACCGTGGACCCCGTTGATTCATCAACAGATGGTCGGTACAAACTCGAGGGCCCGATGACAAGAGGCTTGACCTCAGGGAAGATCCTCGTCACCGGCGGCGCCGGCTTCCTCGGCCGCTTCGTCGTCGAGCGCCTGCGCACCGAGGGGGCCCGGCAGGTGATCGTCCCCCGCTCAGCCGAGACCGATCTGCGCGATCGCTTTGCCACCGACCGGCTGATCTCCGAGGCGAGGCCGGACATGATCATCCACCTCGCGGCCCGCGTCGGTGGCATCGGGGCCAACCGGCAGCACCCGGGCACGTTCTTCCATGACAATCTGGTCATGGGGGTCAACGTCATCGAGTCCGCCCGACTGCACAAGGTGCCGCGAACGGTGGTGGCAGGCACGATCTGCTCCTACCCGAAGTTCACACCCGTCCCCTTCAAGGAAGACGAGCTGTGGAACGGCTACCCCGAGGAAACCAACGCTCCGTACGGGATCGCCAAGAAGGCCCTGCTGGTGATGCTGCAGGCCTATCGGCAGGAGTTCGGCATGGACGGCATCTTCCTGATGCCTGTCAACCTGTATGGCCCGCACGACAACTTCGATCTCGAGGCATCCCACGTCATCCCGGCACTCATCCGCAAGTGCGTCGAGGCGAAACGTGCCGGCGCCGACTCCATCACCTGCTGGGGCACGGGAGCCGCGACGCGGGAGTTCCTCTACGTCGAGGACTGCGCCGAGGCGCTGGTGCTGGCCGCCGAACGGTACGACAGCATTGAGCCGATGAACATCGGCTCGGGCAGCGAGATCTCGATCCGGGACCTGGTGACGATGATCGCCGAGCTGTCCGGGTTCAAGGGGCGGATCGAGTGGGACGCTTCGAAGCCCGACGGGCAGCCGCGCCGTTGCCTCGACACCTCCCGCGCGAATTCCGAGCTGGGCTGGCAGGCGCGCACACCCCTGGCCGAGGGGCTGCGCAGGACGATCGAGTGGTACGAGGGGCACACCGCAGGTCGCCGCTGACGCGGCCCGCGCGATCCCGCCGTTTCAAGTTGTCAAGCCCGCCCCGTGCGGCTAGACTCAGAGCTTCACGTCTGCACTGACACGCGTCGCCGCCAGGCATCCCCGAACGGGCAACGAACATCGTGATCGAGCGTCTCTCCGGCCAGGTCAAGCAGCATTCCCGCCACACGGGAGACGGCTACTTCCGCGGCGGTCAGGTCACGATCCTGGAGGCAGACAGCTCCAGCATCGAGGCCGTCGTAGGCAGCCGTCCGGTGCACGAGGTGCTCCTCAGCAGGGAGGGCAGGGCGTTGATCGCGTCGTGCTCCTGCGAGGACGCCAACGAACTCGCCAGGCCCTGCCCGCATATGTGGGCGGTCTTGCTCGCCGCCCGGGAGGACGGGCGCTTCCCTGGGGCGGCCGGCCCGCGCATCGATCGGCTCGAGGTCGCTATCGATCCGCTTTGGGACGACCCGTTCGAGGAGGCCGAGCCGGTGGCGTTCGATCCGTTCGAGGGGCTCGGCCGGATCAGGGGCCGGGAGGCCCGCTCCACCCTTCGCGGCCGGACTACATCCTCGAGATCGAAGAACACCGGGCGCAAGAACACGGACAACGGGATGCTCCCGTGGGGGCGCGCCATCGCCAGCCTGCGCCTCGGACAGACGGAGTTCCAGACGACGCACGCCACGGCCGTGGCCAGGGGTGACGAGCTGATCTATCTCGTCGACCTGCCCACGACGCTGGAGGTTCAGCAGGTCGCCATGCAGGTCCTGAAGCGTCAGCGCCTCGTGAGCGGCGCCTGGGGCAAGCCGAAGGGGATCAGGATCCCAAAGAGCGAGATCCCGCACCTGCCCGACGCGGAGGACCGCCGGATCATGGCGCTGCTGTGCGGCGCCGAAGCCCCGATCGGCTACACGTACTACGCCAGGTATGGCTATTACGACCAGGCGCCCACGCAATGTCACCTGAGCCTTCACCAGGCCGCGACCCTCCTGCCGATGGCCTGTGCCACCGGCCGGTGCCTGATCCGCACCATGGCGGAAGAGCCGGATCCGCCTCCTCTCGCCTGGGACGACGGCCCACCGTTCGAGCTGGCGCTCGATCTGAGCCGCGCCGGCCCGACGCGGCCCTATCTGCTGACCGGTTGGCTCATGCGCGGCGGGGAGAAGCTTGCGCTGGAATCCGCCGCCCTGCTCTTCGAGGGGGGGCTCGTCTTCCATGAGAACCGCGTGGCCCGCTTGAACGACCACGGCGCGTTCGAATGGGTGCCGCTGCTGAGGCACTGGCCCCGGATCACGGTGACGCCTCGCGAGCTGGATCGGTTCCTCACCGACCTGTACCGCCTGCCGCGCCGGCCGCGTCTCATCCTCCCGGACGACGTGCATCTCGAGCAGGTGCGTGTGACGCCGAATCCGCGCCTGCGCGTGGCCGCTCCCCGGTCGTCCCGGCGGGCCCATGCCTGGCTGCAGGCCGCCCTGTCGTTCGACTACGAGGGACAGGTGGCTGAGGCAAGCGATGCCCGCACCGAGCTGTACGAGCCGAAGCACCGGCGGATCCTCGCTCGGGACCATGAGGCGGAGGAGGCCGCAGCCGGACGCCTCAGACAGCTCGGGCTGAGGAGGCATCCGGATTCGCGGAACGTCACGGGCATCTTCACCCTTCCACCCCGGCGTCTGCCGCAGACGGTCGCGGCCCTGCTGCGGGAAGGCTGGCAGGTGGAAGCGGATGGGAAGCTCTACCGGCGGTCGAGTGGCTTCCGGCTCGCAGGTGACCTCGGGCGTCGACTGGTTCGAGCTTCGCGGCGCTGCCGAATTCGGCGATCAGTCGGCCACTCTGCCCGAGCTCCTGGCCGCCGTCGCACGCGGTGAGAGCGTCGTCCGGCTCGGTGACGGTACGTTCGGCGTGCTTCCCGAGGAGTGGCTGCGCGAGTACGGCCGTCTGGCGGCCGCGGGCGAAGCGGCTAACGACCACCTCAGGTTCCGCCGCTCGCAGGTCGGCCTGCTCGACGCTTTGTTGTCCTCACGGCCGGATGTTTCGGTGGACGAGCAGTTCGACAAGGCCCGCGGACTCCTCAGGACGTTCGAGGGCGTGCGGCCGGCGCGCCGGCCGGCGGCGTTTCGCGGAACGCTGAGGGGCTACCAGCTCGAGGGGCTGGGCTGGATGCGGTTCCTGGAGCAATTCGGCTTCGGCGGCTGCCTCGCGGACGACATGGGGCTGGGCAAGACCGTCCAGGTCCTGGCGCTGCTGGCCGGGCGGCAGAGCGAGGCCGGCGCCGCTTCTGCTCCGGGGCCGTCGCTGGTCGTGGTGCCCGCGGTCGCTCGTCTTCAACTGGAAGCAGGAGGCCGCGCGCTTCACGCCGAAGTCTGCGATCCTGGACCACACGGGCACCGAGCGGGCGGCGGATCCGGACGCGCTCCTTCGGCGACACGACCTCGTGCTGACGACCTACGGCACGCTGCGGCGCGACGCGGCGCTGCTCAAGGACGTACGAGTTCGACTACGTGATCCTCGACGAGGCCCAGGCGATCAAGAACGCGGGCACCCAGGCGGCCAAGGCGGCGCGGCTGCCTGCGGGGACGCCACCGCTCGCACTCTCCGGCACGCCGGTGGAGAACCACCTCGGGCGAGCTGTGGAGCCTGTTCGAGTTCCTCAACCCGGGCATGCTCGGCACGCCGCGGCTGCTCGGCGCCGGCGGAGCCGCGACGCCGAACCCGACCGGAGACCCGCGACGCTGCTGGCCCGGGCCCTGCGCCCGTTCATCCTGCGACGCACCAAGGCGCAGGTGGCGACGGAGCTGCCTCGCGAACCGAGCAGACGATCTATTGTGAGCTGGAGCCCCCGCAGCGGGCGCTGTACGAGGAGCTGCGCGACCACTACCGGCGATCGCTGCTCGCGCCGCGTCGAGCGCGAGGGTCTGGCCGAGTCGAAGATCCAGGTCCTGGAGGCCCTGCTGCGGCTGCGGCAGGCCGCCTGTCACCCGGCGTTGATCGACCAGGCGGACGCGGCGAGAGCCGAGCGCCAAGCTCGACGTGCTGATGCCGCGGCTGTCCGAGGTGGTCGAGGAGGGTCACAAGGCCCTGGTCTTCTCGCAGTTCACGAGCTTCCTGGCGCTCGTGCGCCGGCGGCTCGACGTGATGGCGATCGCCTACGCTACTCGACGGCCGACCCGCGAGCGGCAGGAACAGGTGGAGCGGTTCCAGGACGACCCGGCTGCCCGCTGTTCCTGATCAGCCTGAAGGCGGGCGGCCTGGGACTCAACCTCACCGCCGCTGAGTACGTCTTCCTGCTCGACCCATGGTGGAACCCGGCCGTCGAGGCCCAGGCGATCGACCGGGCGCACCGGATCGGGCAGACCGCGGCAGGTGTTCGCCTACCGGCTCATCGCGAGGGAAACGGTCGAGGAGAAGATCCTGGACATGCAGCAGAGCAAGCGGGAGCTGGCCGAGGCGATTGTCCGGGCGGACAGCAACATGATCCGCGATCTCAGCCGCGAGGACCTGGAGGTCCTGCTCTCCTGAGCCATACGGCATGGGAGATTTGCGAGTTGGGGGCACATCCCGGAGAAGGCGCCCGTCGCGCAAGGCCAAGGTCACCCAGCGTCCGGACGGCAGGGCCCGGAATGCTGTGGCGGGATCGTGCGGGAGGCCGCCGTCTAGGTCCCCGACGGGGTCATCTTCTTGGTCTTGTTCGGCTCGTCGTTGTTGTTGTTCGCGATGAGGATGGCGGCGAGCACCGCGCCGGCACCGCCGAGCGTCCAGGCGAGCACCTTCTTGTTGCCCCCCTGCTTGGGCACGATGGCGAGCGGCTGGGTCAGCACCGTCCCGGCCTCGAGGTTCACCGGGGGCATCCGCACGGCCACGATCTTCCCGTCAGGGTCGATGATCTCGTAGGTGTACGAGCCGGCCGGCAGGTCGCTGATCTCGTACTTGCCGTCGGCCCCCGTCACCTCGCTCTCATAACTCTTGCCCGAGGCGTCGGTCACCTTGAGCTTGTAGCCGGCCAGCGGCTGGCCGTTGGCGTCCACGAGGGTGCCCCGGATCATGCCGGGCTGGGCCCCGGCGGCGGGGGCGGCCGGCGCCGGCTCCTGCGCGAGAGCCAGGCCGGGAGCAAGCGTCAGGATCAGTGCGGAGACGACGGTCAACGAGATGATCTTTCGCATGCTCCCCCTCGAGGGTGATGGCCCGTTTGCGATATCAGTTGCCGCTGCCGGTCATCGGCGGCTCGTTGTTGTTGTCTGTGGCGCTGGAGGCCGCCGCGGCGACGGCGCCGGCACCGGCCACGATCAGGATCGTCGCACCGGCCGGGCTGCGCCAGAACCCGCCGCCCTTCTTCTTTTTCTTCTTCTGATCCGGCTCGGGCTGCTCCGGCGTCTCGGGCTTCTGCTCGCCCTGGCCTTCGTCCGCCTTGGGCTCCTCGCCCTGCTCGCCCTCACCCGGCTTCTTCTCGTCGTCGTTCTGGGCGGTCGCCTTCAGCGCGATCGAAACCATGGTGCTCTTGCCGGGAGCGGTCTGCACGAACGCGTCGGTGGGAAGCAGTCCGTCGGTCGTCTCCACGGCCAGGTCGTACTCGCCGGGAGGAAGGTCCGACAGCGTGTAGCTTCCGTCGGCCGCGGTGGCGGTGCTGGTGTAGATCTCGCTGGTCTCCATGTTGGCGGCCCAGACGCTGACGCCGGAGACGCCGGTCAGACCGTCGGCCGAAACGATGTTGCCGCGGATCTCAGCGTGTGCGGGTTGGTTCGTGCCTGCAAGGGCCGTTGCGGGGACCCAGTATGCGGCGATAGCCAATGTGAGAAGTCCGGCGACAACTCGGTCCAGTGATCCCCTACGTGACATGCAGTGCCTCCCCGTCCCTACAGGCGCGTGCCAGGATTGACTTCGTGCAGAATATCGGAACTTGTCGATGAATTCTACCCGGGGCACTGGCTTTGTCAAGCGGATTCCCGAGCGTGCGGAGACGCGCGTGGCAGTGCATGTTCTTGGCGGGAAACGACTTGCACGAGGCATCCGGCGGGGACGGTGCGGTCCGGCCGCACCGCCCCCTTCCCGGGTTCAGTTCATGCGGATATGCGAGGACATCAGAGAGATGAACTTGCGGTTGTCGACGGGAAATGCCTGGGCCAAGGCAAAGCCCGGATCGTGCTGCCCGTTGCCGGGTTGAAGGAGCGCTTGTGCCAGTTCCTCGGCGATGTCTTCCACCAGCGTGCGGATATCGGACGAGCTGAGGGACCTCGGCTGCTTGAAACTGGCCGGTTGCGACTCTGTCATCCATGGAGCACGAACCTCCTGGCATCTCCCCCTCCGTGTCGTCGAATCTCATTTTCAATGAGCCCCCCTAGGACCGCAGAAGTTTCTCGATCTTTTTCTTGAACTCTTCGATCTGGACCGGCTTGCGCATCCAATCCGTGGCGCCGCACTGAAGGATCTCCTGCTCGGCGCCGTTGTCGATGAACCCCGAGATCGCCAGGATCCTCGTGCCCGCCGTCTCGGGGTTCGACTTGATGCGGCGACACGCTTCGTACCCGTCCATCCTCGGCATCCGCAGGTCGAGGATCAGCAGGTCGGGCTTGAGATCCCCGACCTTCAGCAGTGCTTCGTACCCGTCCTCGGCAAGGTCCACCTCGAGCGACGCCTCCACCTCCTGGACGACGTCCTTGAGGGCCTGCCGGACTTCCTGCTCGTCGTCGACGATCAGAATCCTCTTCGGCTCCATCTCGAAGAAACTGTCGTAGACGGGCATCTGGTGCTGGACCAGGAACTCCTTGAAGTCCCGGCTGTCGACCCGGAAGTGGCCGCCGGGCGTCCTGAACGCCTTGAGCCGGCTGCTCCGGATCCATTTCTTCACCGCGTTGGTGGACACGTCGCAGTACCGGGCGATCTCGCCGGTGGTCAGGAGCCGTGACGAACCGTGCGACGCTTCTCTGTGGGTATCGCTCATGTCCTCTGCCTCGTCTGGCTGTGACGTTTATCGGAACGATTTTTCCGTAAGTTCCGTTTCTTACGAATCGGAATATACAGAGGCGCAACCGGGGTGTCAAGAGAAAAAAACGCCGGTCCTCAGAGGGCTTGCAGGGCCCTGCGGGCCCGGTCGGCGACGGGGGGGCCGTCGTTGGTCCAGAGCGTCGAATCGCTTTGTCCGGCGGCCGTTTCCAGCTCACGGCGAGCCTCGGCGGGCCGGCCGAGGGCCTTCAGGCACTGGGCCCGCATGTAGCTGACGGTGCCCCCGGAGATCCCCGGGCCCGGCGGCAGGCTGGCCTTGCTCAGCGCGTCGGTGAGGGCCGCCTCGTACTCCCGGTGCTGCATCAGGATCGACGCCAGCCCCAGCAGCGCGGCCGTCCTGCCGGCGCTGCCGGGATGCCCCGTGGCGGCCTCCATCCGGGCCTTGAAGGCGAGCCGGGCCGCGGTGACGGTGTCGAGCCTGCCGGGCACCTCGGGCGGCGCGATGACCGGCGTGGAGCCGATGGTCACGTTGACCTGCCGGGGCTGCTGGCCGGGCGCCTGCAGCGTGAGCGAGGCGCGCGCGCCCTCCCTGAGCCCGGCGAGGGCTTCGGCAAGGTCTGAGGGGTTCCTGATGGCGCGCCCGCCGAGCGAGACCACGCCCTCGCCCACCACGGCGCCCGCCTCGGCCGCGGGGCTGCCCGGCTCGACGCGGATCGCCACCGGGTTGGTCGAGCGCAGAAGCTCGATGATGTGCAGGCCGAGCCAGGGACGCGACAGGGTCTCGGGCCGGTCGAGGCGGGCGACGAGGTCCCCGAACGGCTCATCACCCGACAGCGACAGGGTCAGGGTGTCGGTGACGCCCGGATAATCGGGCAGGTTGAAGATCAGGTCCGCCTTGCGCTCGAACGCGCCTTCGGAGGGGCTGGCGGACACCACCAGGTCGGCACCGGTCGCCTTGCGCACCGACGCGAGCCAGGCGGCCCTGGAGCCGGCGCCGGTGTTGTTCCTGGCCAGGAGGTTCTCGGGAAGCCCGCTGTCCGGGCCGACGACGTTCCAGGTCTCGAGCGACCCGAGCGCGCGGCCTATCGCCTCTTCGCCTTCGGGCGCCTGGCCGGCCGGGCCGGGCTCGGTCATCCCGGCGTACGCGAGGGTCAGCCGCAGGCCCTGTTTCAGGTCGACCTTCTCGCCGCGCGGGACGTTCACCTCGCCGATCCACTGCCCCAGGCCCGCGCTGCGCATCACCACATGGTGCGGGCCGCTGCACAGCGAGTCGAGCCGCACCGGGGCGATGCCGGCGCGCTGGCCGTCCACGCTCACCTCGGCACCCGTGGGGACCGAGTCGATGGTGAGCGAGCCGAGGCTGCGGTTCAGCCGGATCGGCTCGAAGCGCACCGGCTGGTTGTCGTTCGGGTCCACGCTGATGTCGATGCTGAGCACCTGCGGTGCGAAGCATTCCTTCGTCACTTTGAGATGATGCCCTCCCGGCGAGAGGTGCCCGACGAGAAGCGGCGCCGAGATGTCGGTCAGCTCGACACCGAGCTGCTGCGCGACCGTGGCGTACTCGGGCCCCGCCGTGCCGAAGGTGCTGCCGCGTGGCTCGTCGTCGACGAGGACCGTGGCGCCGGCCGGCGAGGTGGCGACCAGGATGTCGCGCGCGTTGGGGACCAGCCGGATCGCACGGTCGACGCGATCACCGCCCTCGAGTGTGAACGACTCGGTCGTCGGATCGTACCCCTCGGCGGTCACCTCCAGCTTGTAGGTGCCCGAGGGGAGCTCCCGGTCGAACACGGGGCTGCGCCCGATCGACTCGCCGTTGAGAGAGACCAGCGCGCCGGGCGGCTCGGTCTTGAGGGCGAACACGCCCACCACCCGCTTCCGGACCTTGTCGTACAGCGCGACGATCTTGGGCGACGTGGTCTCGCGGTCGATGGGCCAGGTCGGGTCGAACCGGATGAGCGCCTCGAAGTCGGCGGCCGCCTCCGCCTCGCGTCCCAGGTTGGCGTAGGTGCGCGCCCGCCCCTCGTATGCCTGCCCCACGATCTGGCGTGTGAGCGGCGTCGAGGAGGGAAGCTGCCCGGAGAGGTACCCGTCGATCACCTCGGTGAACCTCGCCAGCGCCTCGGGAAGCTCCAGGTCCTCGAGCTTCTGGTTGGCCACGGCGAGTATCCCGCGGTACTTCTCCAGCGCGCCGGTGATGTCCTCCACTTCCTGCGCCACGGCCCGGCCCGCCGCCAGGGCGACGAGCAGCAGGCACAGCGCCGGAAGGAGGAGCCTCCTACCGGAACCTGAGGATCGTCTTGCGTTTCGCATCGTAGATGTAGATCTCCGCCCGGGGTCCGAACGCGATCGCCGAGGGGTAGCTGAATTCTCCGCTCCCCTCCCCGGATGCGATCACCTGCAGAAGCCTTCCCTCGACGGTCAGCACCGTCACCGTGTCGCTGCGCCGGTCGAGGACGAACAGATCGCCGAGATCGTCGGCCGCCACGGCGATCGGGTCCTGTGCCGCCTGCGGCGAGACGGCGGCCAGGTCGATGGTCCTCACCTTGCGGTCGGGTGCGATCTCGATGACCGATCGGCTCCGCCGGTCGATGGTGTAGATCCGCCCTTCGGCCCCGGCCGCCAGCCCGGTCAGCCGCGCCCGGCCGGCCGGATCCCGGTACAGCAGGTCGAGACGCGCCGGGTCGCCCTCGTACAGATAGATCTCGTTGCGATCGGTGTCCAGCAGCGCGAGCCGGCCGGGCACCTGCCTGACCGCCCCCTCGATCCGTGACAGCGGCTTGAGCGTGCCGCGGTCCGTGACCATCGGGCGGATCACCTCGACGCCCACGCGCACCTTGTCACCGGCCGCTACGATCTCGGCGCCCGATTCGTCGATCGCGATCGACACCGCGTCCTCGAGCGGCGGGGCCACCGAGCGGGCGCTGCCCGACTCGTCCAGTTTCGAGATCGTGCCGGCGCGCACGTCGAGCAGATGCACCGCGCTGTCGGCGTCCAGGGCGATCGACACGTCGCCGCGGGGACCCTCGCCCGCCAGCGTCGGAGTGTAGGACTTGTCGAGACGGAACAGCGGCGCGGACGAGACGCCCGGCTGCACCTTCATCCTGTAGATCAGCGTCATCCGGTCGAGCGCCCGTTCGGCGAGATGCCCGTCGGGATGCCGCGTCCTCACCGACTCCAGCGTCTCGAGCGACCGGGTCCAGGCTCCCTCTCGGGCGAAGGCCATCCCCATCATGTAGAGCGCCTCGCCTGCGGCCTCGCTGCCCGCGTACCGGTCGACCACCTGCTCGAAGGCGGTGATCGCCTTGTCGTAGCGCCCGGCTTCGAAATCCGCGAAACCCATGCCGAACAGGGCCGGCGCCACGGTGTCGCTGCCCGGGTAGATGTTCACCACGCTGGTGAAGCTCGCGTACGCCTCGTCGAGGCTGCGCTTCGGGTTCACCGGGTCGAGCGCGATCAGGCCGAGCTTGTAAAGCGCTCTCGGCGCCATGTCCTCGCGGGGGTACTTGGCGTTGATCGTGGCGAACGCTTCCTTCGCCCGCACCAGCGCGTCGGCGGCGGCACGGCCGAGCGCGTCGACCGTATCGGCCGGATAGTAGTAGGAGCCGAGCTGGTACAGGGCGTCGTCGGCCACGCCGCTGGCCGGGTAGGCGCGAGGGATCTGCGCGAGCTCGCGCAGCCCCTGCTCGAGCTTGCCCTCCTTGATGAGCTGCTCGGCGTTGACCAGCGTGCGCCGCGCGAGAATCGTCGTCCGCCGCGCGGGCCCGTGCGGCGCCGGACAGGAGGACGGCGGCGAGCAACGACACGGCGAGGCGCAGCGGCGCGCGATGGCGGCGGCGCGTCATGGCGTGAACTTGAAAGGAACGCGGGCGGAGCCGTCCGCCGGAACCGTGATCGTGGCTTCCTTCGACTCGCCCGTGGGCACGTAGACGGCGCGCACCTTGTACACCCCCGCGGCGACCTGCAAATCGTTGATTGGCGGCGCCCCGATGTCGCGGCCGTTGAGCGAGATGGTGCAGTTGCCCGGAGAGGTCAGCACCGTGAGCCTGCCCACGGCCGGAAGGGCGGCGTCGGTGGTAATCGTCCTGTCCTCGGGCACGTTCACCGTGATCTTCTTGTCGACGAACAGCCCGTCGTTGCGCACGATCAGCTCGTGTCTGCCGGAGGTCAGCCGGATCGGCTGGCCGCCCAGGCCGACCTTGCGGCCCTTCTCGTACACCTCGACCGGGTACGAGGCGGTGACCTTGACGAACCCCTTCGGGATCGGGGCCAGCCTGAGGGTCAGCGATCCGTCCTTGCCGGAGAGCGCCGAGCTGGCGCTCTTGTAGCCGTCGAGGCTCAGCTTCACTTCGTGCGCGCCGCACGCGTCGAGTGTGAGCTCGGCCGGGGTGACGCGGCCCGAGGGCTTGCCGTCGAGGAGGATGGTCGCTCCGGCCGGCTCGGAGTCGACCGGCACCTGCGTCACCTTGGGTGTCTCGAGCGCGATGACAATCGGCTTGTCCTTGTCGAGGCGGACCTCCTTCTTCTCGATGAAGCAGTCGTTCTCGGCCACCACGGTGTGCACGGCCGTGTCGGTGGCCGGGATCGTCACCTCTCCGCCGGGCACCTCCACGTCGTCGACATAGATCCGCGCGCCGGGGGGATCGCTCCTGATCGTGCGGGTCACCGTCTCCACGCCACCCGGCACCGCGATCGGGGGAAGTCCCGCTGCCGCCTCGGCGGTGCCGTTGCGGTTCGCCGCGCCCGCGCCCGGACCGCCCGCGGCCCCCGAACCCGGGCCGGCCGGCATCCCGGCGACGATCGAGGCGGTCTGTTGAAACGGCGGGAGGCCGTCGGCGCCACCGGCGCCCCAGCCGTCCGACTTGTTGCCCGTGACCGGGAAGAACAGCACGAGGGCGATCAGCCCGAGGAAGATGAAGGCGGTGGGAAACCGCCGGCCGGCAACCCGCTGCTGCGCGGCGGTGGCGACGGCCGGGCGCGCGTTGCGTTGCGGCTTCGCGGAGGCGGCCTCCACGGCCGGCTCGACGGCAGGGGCCGCCCCGGGCCGCGGCCGCTCCTCGGACGTGGCCGGCCGGTGTGTCTTCGCGGTGGTGCTGCCTCCGGGCTCGGCGGCCGGGACGAACGCGCCGGGCCGGATGATCGGCACCGGCATCGTGGCCGCCATCGCCATCGAGGCGTTCACCACGGCCTCGGAGTTCGCCTGCAGCGCATGGGCGAACTGCAGCCCGGTCTGGTAGCGGCGGGAGGGCTCCTTCTCCAGGGCCCGCATCAGCACGGCGCCGAGCTCCGCCGGGATCGCCTCGTTGACGAACTGCGGCTGCTTGGGGTACTCGTTGAGGATCCTGTAAATGATGGTGGTGACGCTGTCGCCGGAGAACGGCTTGAGCCCCGTGAGCATCTCGTAGGTCACCGCGGCGATGGAGAACAGAATCGGTGCGACCGTCGAGCGGCTTGCCCATCACCTGCTCGGGCGACATGTAGTTCGGGGTCCCGATCAGGATCCCTTCCTGCGTGAGGTTGGCCGTGGGATTCTTGGCGAGGCCGAAGTCGGTGATCTTGACGCGGCCGTTTCGAAGCAGCATCAGGTTGGCCGGCTTGATGTCCCGATGCACCACGTGGTTGTGGTGCGCGTAATCGAGCGCCTGGCAGGCCTGGGTGATCAGCTCCACGACCTCGCCGACGGGCAGCAGCTTCCCGGGCCGGGTGTACGGCTCGAACGTCTCCCCCTCGATGTACTCCATCGCGATGAAGAACTGGCCCTCGTGCTCGCCGACGTCGAAGATGGTGACCACACCGGGGTGCTGGAGCCGGCCGGCCGCCTGCGCTTCGCGGGCGAACCGCTGGCGCATCTCGTCCGCCTCGGCCGGCGAGAGGTTCTCGAACGTGTGGATGGTCTTGATCGCGACGCGGCGATCGATCATCGGGTCGTGGGCGAGGTAGATCCGGCCCATCGCCCCCCGTCCGATCTCCTCGACGATCTGGTAGCGGCCTATGGTCTTCGGAACGCTCATCTCGGGCTTTTCAGCGGTATGCCTCGACGGATGCGGGAAAAGACAAGGTGCGGCTCGTCCTGCCGCCCTGGCGAATGTTAATGACGGGGTGGGGTGGAGTCAATCCGATGACGACGGGGAGAAGCCGGTTCAGGAGCCGCTGGCGAGCCGATTGGCGAGGGTCTTCGGAAGGCCCCGCTCCTCGATGGCTTTCAGGGTGCGGTCCACGTCGTACGGAAACCGTTTGAGGGTCACGCGGGTGCTGGAGCCCGAATCGGTCTCGATCACCGCATATCCGGTCTGCGGGCTGCCGTCCCGGGGCCGGCCCACGCTGCCCGGATTGACGAACTCGTACCGGCCCGCCCCGCGATGGAACGGCCGATCCCCGTGGCCGACGACGATGACGTCGGCACGCGCCTCCTGGCCGGTCTCGATGAACCGCGATTCGGACGTGTCCTGCCCGAGATGGGTCAGGAGATCGACCGGGCCGGCGTGATACACGGCCAGGACCTTCCCGTCGCCCTCGAGCCTCACCTCGAAGGGCAGGTCGGACAGCCACCGCCGGCACCACAGGTCCAGGGTCTCGCGCGTCCAGCGGAACGTCGCGTCGGCCAGCGACTTCTCCGCCGGGTCGGTGTCGGCCGCGCCGCTCTCGTCACCGTCCAGGCCCACGTTCTCGTCGAAGTTGCCGCGCGCACCCGGGATGTTGCGGTGATGCAGGAACTCGACGCACTCGCCGGGGAACGGCCCGTAGCCGACCACGTCGCCGGTATGCACAATCCAGTCGTACCCTTCCGCCTGCGCCTGCTCGAAGCAGGCCTCGAGCGCCGGGAGATTGCCGTGTATGTCACCGAGGGCAATCGTCTTCATGGGATCGAAAATACCATGAGACGCGGTGGAAAGGTAGATGGCCCGCGGGTGCCGCGTGGACCGCGACACGTCACGGCAGGCGCTTGAACTCCTGCGGCTCGCCCTCACCCCATCGCATGGAGAGGATGCCGCCGTCGTCGCCCAGCGTCAGCGCGATGGTGTCCTGCCTGTCGTAGGCCCGCCCCGGGCCGACACTGACGACCAGGACGGTGTCCGGCGAGTCGGCCCACCGCAGGACGACGCGGTCCCCGCGATCGATGAGTTCGACCGTCGCGATGTGCTCGTTGACGAAGCGCCCGGCCCACCGCGCCCGCTCGGCAGTTGTCCAGCCGACGGTGGGGGGTGACGGTGTCAGCCGTGGCGGCTCCTCGCCGAGCGCGAGCGCCGCGAGCCCCTTGCCGATATCGTTGAGCGCACCCGTCTGCAGGTTCGACAGCACGACGACGTAAAGGTCCTCGTCGAGATAGACGGCCAGGTACGAGCGCGTAGCCGCTGACGATCCCCGACTGCTCGATGACGTCCCTGTCGAAGTACTTTCGCACGCCCCACCCGTAGGGATACTCCAGCGTGGTGCGCTTGACGAGAGTCTCGTCGCGCACGGCGCGTCCCCACCGGTACAGATCGGGAGCGCTCGATACGACGGCCCCGCTTCCCGGCGCCGCCCATGCCCCCTCGCAGCGGGCGTGCTCGACTCCCGCCGGCCCGGGACCGGGCACGAAGCCCCGGGCGAGACCGGGGACGACCCGGCCACGCACGTCCACCGACGTGGCGCGCAGCTCGAGCGGCTCGAAGACCGAGCGCCCGAGGAGCTCGTCCCACCGCAGGCCCGAGGCCTTCTCGATGACCCCCGCGAGTAGGACATAGCCACCGTTGCTGTAGCGGCTCGTCGAGCCGGGCGGGAAGTCCAGTGGTTTGCGGGCGAGCTGGCCGATCGGATCGTCGAGCGTGGCCTCGCCGCACTCGGTCGCGTCCGGGTTCGGCACGCCGGAGGAATGCAGGAGAAGCTGGCGAAGGGTGATCCCGTCCGCACGCGGGAACCCCGGCAGGTGCTTCGAGAGCGGGTCCGTGAACGCGAGCCGCCGCTTCTCGGCGAGCATCTCCACGGCCGCCGCGGTGAAAGTCTTTGTGATCGACGCCACGCGGAAGCGCGAATCAACCGTCAGGGGGACATCGAGATCCCAGTCCGCCTTGCCGGACGCCTTCTCGCAGAGGATTTTTCCGCCGCGGGCTATCAGGACCACACCGTTGAAATCGCCCGAGCTCTCGAGCGGACGAAGGTATCCGATCGATCTTCTCATCGAGCGCGTCCCCGGGTGGTGGCGCGGCCCCCGCCGAAACGACACCGGCGAGAAGCAGCAGGGCGGCGATGCGCATGCGACCCCGTCGTAACCCGTCCATCACGGTCCCTCCTTCCCCGCTCCCTACGCAGACCTCCCCGGCAGGGTTGCAGGCCTCCTTCCCCGGCGCAGCGGCCCGCGCCCCGGCGGGTCAGTGCTTGCGGGGCTTGAGGCCGACCTTCACGTAACGGTTCGTCCTGTCGACGCGCAGCTCGAGCAGGGTCGTGGTGTTGTCGTACAGGAAGGCCGGGGCGCCCTCCTGTCCGGCGGTTCCGCCCACCAGCGCGATGTTCTGCAGCTTCGCGGTGTCGTACTGGATCCCGGCGTCAATCTTCGGCACGAAGACGCGCATGCCGAGCACCGCCTTCGGCCCAATCTCGCGCGCGGCCAGCTTGAGCAGATCCTCCACGTCGGCGCGGCAGACGAGGAACCGCCGGTAGCTCGGGTCGACCGAGTGGGTATGGAACTGGGCCGTCATCAGCCGGGCGGCCTTGACCGACAGCTCCTCCTCGGCGGCCGACCGGCCGCGGCCGCCGCCGGCGCGCGCGACGAAGAAGTCGAGGGTGAAGTCGCGGATGCTCTGCCCCTGGTCGTCCACCGCGTGCACGAGGAACTGCTGGTACGGCTTGCGCCCTTCGTGGCGGTAGGTTCGGCCCGTCTCGGCCGTCAGGTCGCGTCTGAGCCTGCGGAAGTCGGCCGCGCCCGTGGTCCGCAGCGCGCGCAGGAGCCACGGCCCCACGATGCCGCCGTCCGGCTCGGTGGTCGCCGACACGATGCTGCCGTGATTCAGCCCGCGCAGCACGCCGAACGCCACGTCGGTCACCGGCCTCGTCTCGCTCCAGGAGTACGGCGCGAACCCCGACCGCTTCACGGCCGGTCCGCAGCAGTCCAGGATCAGCTTCACCGAGTCGAGCGAGGTGCCGGAGATTACCACCGTGCCGTCGGTTCCGGGCTTGTTCACCCAGCGGCGCAGACCCGAGTAGTCATCGCCTCCCACCAGGATCGTCGTCTGCACCTTCGAGGCGCCGTACAGCTCCCGTCGCACGAGCAGGTCGTGATGCGCGAGCCTCCACTGATAGGGGCTGGCCAGCTCGAGGCCTTCGAGCAGGTTGCGGCCGACCTCGAGCAGGTCGCCCACCTTCCATCGCCCCTTCACCAGCGTCCCGAGAAACGACTTGCCGCGGTGGGCGAGCGGCGAGCCGAAATTCGCGGGGGCGAGCATCACCAGACGGCGCACCGGGCAATCGGCGAGCCGGTAGCCGTCCCTCAGGTAGTATCGCCAGAGCCAGTGCCGGATGACGAGACCGCCGGTGGAGTGGACGATGACGTTGAGGTCGGTCTGGCGCTTGCCTGCAGCGTCGATGAAGCCGAGACGGATGAACTCGTCGTTGAGGCCGTCGGCCACGTCCTCGAAGGTCATGCTGTCCTCGCGCGACTCGTAGTCGCCGTAGTAGACGGTCTCGACGCGTCCGACGCCCGAGTGCACCAGAAAGCTCTTCATGTCGACGAACGACTCGGAGCAGTCGCTCCAACCGTGGATGATCACCGTCGCTTCGGCCATCGCCTCACCTCACCGGGACGTCTCGCGCCCCCACTGCACCAGTACCACCGTTATGGCGAACATCAGTGTCAGCACCGAGGTCCATGCGCCCGCCCGGAACCAGCCGGGCCGGTAGCTCATCGTGACCTTCGCCTCCCCGGCGGGTATCGGCACGGCCCGGAAGGCGTAGTCCGCGCGCAGGACGCGGGCGGGCCGTCCGTTGACCAGAGCCCGCCACCCGCCGTCCCAGGCGTCCGAGACCACGAGGTACCCCGGGCGGCCGCGTGCGGCGACCGTCAGCGCGATCGCGCCGGCGGTGTTCCGCTCCAGCGTGATCCGCGCCGTCGCCGGCGCGGGAGCATCCGCGGAGCCCGAGCCGGCCGGGATCGCCGCATCCGGGTCCTCGATCAGGACCTGGGTGCGCGGGTCGAAGCGGCCCGACGCGAGCCGTTCCAGCGTGCCGGCACCATCCGCCCGGTGGACCGCCCGGGCCGTCTCCACGAACCAGAAACGCGGCAGGGCCTGCTCGTTGATGAAGACCCTGCCGTCGGGCCCGTCGTAGCCGAGCGTCATCTTCTCTCCGGAGACCACGCCGCCGGGCGGGGTGACGATGTAGCGCAGACCGGCCAGATCCAGCAGCGGCCTCGATCCCGGCGGCACGGCCCCCGTCTCGTGGATCGAGGCCACCGAGGCCCGGTCGATGAGCCGCCGGTAGCGCGCCAGCTCCATGGCATCGTACCCCTCGATCGAGCTGAGCCGGTACACCATCTGGGTCTCCGGCCGCATGACCCATCCCACCGTCATCATCCGGCCGCCGCGCACCATGTCGCCTGCGGCGTCCTGACGCAGGTAGTCGGTGAGCGGTGTGGCGGGAAACAGGGCGTCCGGGTCGGCGTGGGGGTTGAACCTCCAGGCGAACACGAACAGATCGATGCACACCAGCGCGGCGATCCCGCCGAGATACAAGGCGCGCCGGCCGGGCCGGAACAGCAGCGCGACGACCGTGAGCAGCGCCGTGCCGGCGACGATCGACAACGCGAGCCGCGCGCCGTCCGGGTCGCTGCCACGCAGCAGGACGATGACGGCCAGCAGCGGCACGGCCGCGACCGCCAGCGCGCCCACCGTCTTCAGCCGCTCCGGCCGCGGGGCGCCGGCCGACACCTGCGATACGCGTTCGAGCGCATGCGCCGCCAGCACCGCGATACAGAACGAGATCAGCAGCGTGAGCCGGTTGTTCGAGCCGATCCCCACGACCGGGACGTGCCTGATGATCGCGCGGATCCACCCGGGACCGTACACCACGACGGCCGACACCGCCGCCAGGACCTGGAAGAACACCACGCCCCGCGGCCAGCGCAGCGACACCAGGGCCAGCAGAAGCGTGCCCGCCCCGGTGTAGCAGACGAGCGCCTGCCAGGCGGCCGGGCCGTGGAAAGTGAACCGCCAGGGCCAGCCGTACATCCCGGGCAGCAGGTTGGCCGCGAGGGCGCGCGCCGGCAGCGTGGGGTCCATCCCGGTGGACGCCTGCCGCTGGGCCAGCGCGGCGCTCGACGCGAGATAGTCGAGGAACGGAAACATCTGCACCGCCGCCATCAGGAAGCCGAGCAGACCCGCGGCCGCGAACAGCCACACGGCCAGCCGCGGGCGTGGAGAGGCCGGCAGGTTCCACAGGAAGTAAAGCGTCGCGGCGCCGATGATGTGCACCGATGTCTCCGGGTGCCCCCCGAGATACTGCGCCGCCCCCGCGAACACGAGCAGGAGGAACCCGGCCGCGTTCGGGGCGCGCGCGAGCATCCGCGCCGCGAGCATCAGCAGCGGAAGCAGCACCGCGGCGTTGGTGTGCGCGTAGCCCAGCCACGAGGTCATGAAGCTGCACAGCGCGAACGAGACCGAACCGACGACGCATGCAGGGCCGCGAGCGCCCAGCGAGACCAGGAAGACCGCCATGAACACTCCCGCAAGCAGGATCTTGGCCAGCAGCGCGAAGGTGAAGACGCGCATCGAGGGGAGGATCCAGACGGGCCAGTGCAGCGGATAGAACACGGCCGATTGCGCATTGGCGACGAACGGCACCCCGCAGTAGGAATACGGGTTCCACAACGGCACAGAGCCGGCCGCAAGCGATCGCGACATGTGAAGCTGCCATGGGTAGACCTGGAAGAGCAGATCGCTCAGCGTCGGGTTCTCGCCCAGCAGCGCGGGCCCTCCACCGGTCGCCTGCGGCGGCGGGGTGGCCCGCCACGGCCACTGGGCGTGGTGCATCCCCGCGGGTGTGATGAGCGCGCCGCGCGTGAAGACGGGAAGATGCAGCCCGATCGCCAGCAGCGCGACCACCGCCGCCGCCATGGCCACCGCGGTTCGACCGGGCCGGAGAGTCACGATCCGCCGGCCGCGGCCCGCATGCCGTCGAGCACCCGGGCGGCCTCGGCGTCATCCACCGCGATGCCATAGCCGTCCGGCCCGCGGGCCATCTCCCCGAGCCGGGACGGAAGCACGTAGGTGGTGGCTCCGCCTCGCGTCTTCTTGTCCCGCCGCGCCGCACCCAGGATCGCGGCGGTGGCGGCTCCCTCGGGCAGAGCCACGGGAAGGCCCAGCGCCGCGAGGGTCCGCTCGACGATCCCGGCGGTGTCCGGCGCCGCCAGCCCCAGACCGGCCGCGAGCCGCGCCTCGGCCACCATCCCGATCGAGACCGCCTCGCCGTGCGGGATCGACCAGCCGGTCACCGTCTCGATGGCGTGGCCGATCGTGTGGCCGAAGTTCAGGATCTTGCGCAGATCCCCTTCCCGCTCGTCGGCCCCCACCACGGCCGCCTTCACCGCGCAGGAACGCACGATGAGGGACGTCATCGTCTGCGGGTCGCGCGCGAGCACCCGGTCGGGCTGTTGCGACAGGCTCTCGAAGAGCCCGGCGTCCCTGACCACGCCGGCCTTCACCATCTCGGCCAGGCCGTTTCCATACTCCCGTTCCGGGAGCGTCGCCAGGCACGCGACGTCGATGAAGACTCCCGCGGGCTGGTGGAAGGCGCCGATCAGGTTCTTGCCGAGAGGATGGTCCACACCGGTCTTTCCGCCGATGGAGGCATCGACCATGGCGAGCAGCGACGTGGGCACGGCCACGAACGGGACGCCGCGCATGTAGGTGGCCGCCACGAACCCGGCCAGGTCGGTCGCCACACCGCCGCCGGCCGCGATCACGACGCTGTCGCGCCCCAGGCCGGCCGCCAGCAGGGCGTCCTCGAGCCGCTCCTTGGTCGCGCGTGTCTTGGAGGCCTCTCCCGCCTCGAAGACGAACGTCTCGATCGGCAGCCCCGCCCTCTCGAAGCGGGCTGCGAGCGGCGCCGCGTGCAGCGTCATCACGTTGGAGTCGGTGACGAGCGCGAATCGGGATGCCGGGAATCGGCCGGCGAGGGTGGCGGGCAGGCCGTCGAGCAGACCGGAGGCCACCCGGATCGAATAGGGTGGGCGGGTGGCGACCTCGATGACGGCAGGCGGCTGACCGGGGGAATCCGGCTGGGTCATGCCCGGAGGATAACACGGCGCCGCCGATCGTTCTCGGTGCCGCGGTCACACTCCGGGCGCGACCCGTCCGGTGTCACTGTTCCGGAGGCAGAGCCTCCATCTCGTCGAGGGCGCCGGTGATGAGCGCGTGGTGCTTCTCCGCGTTCAGCTCGGCCTTCATGACGCGCTCGGCAACCGCCACCACCAGGTCGGCGGTCTCGGCCTTGATCTCGCGGATGACGGTCCGCTTCTGGCGCTCGAGGTCGGCGGAGAACTGCTTCGCCTTCTCCTCGGCCTCGCGGTGGGCGCGAGCCAGGATGTCGGCGCGCCGCTGCTCGGCGTCACGCTGGGCCTTCTCGATGATGGACGCCATCTCCTGCCGGGCCTTGCCGATCATCTCCTTGTGCTGCGCCATGAGGGTCTCGGCCTCGCTGCGCGCCTGCTTCGCCTGCTCGAGAGAGTCGCGGATGCTCTTCTCCCGCTCCTCGAGCATGCCCAGCAGGGGCTTCCAGGCCACGGCGCGCAGCACGATCAGCAGGGCGACGAAGGTAATCATCGTCCAGATGATGAGACCCGGGTGTATGGCTACCAGATCCATGCGGACACCCTTACTTGAGGATGACGATCATGAAGCAGAGGATCTCCGCGATGAGGGTCGCCCCCTCGATGAGAGCCGCGCTGATGATCATGTTGGTGCCGATGGCGCCGCCGGCCTGGGGCTGCCGGGCGATGCCGTCCAGGGCCGCCGCGGCGAGCCGGCCGATGCCATACCCGCCTCCGATGACCGCCATGCCCATGCCGATGGCGGCGGCAACGTACGGCAGCTGATAGTTCATCATCTGGCCTTCCATTCGTGTCCTCCTTGTTGAACGACGAGTGTCGATCTCAGTGGGATGGGTGAACCGATAGTCCTATGAAAAGAGCCGTCAGCATCGTGAAGATGTAGGCCTGCAGGAGCGCCACGAAGATCTCGAGCAGCATGATTCCGAGCGCGAGCGGCACCGCCACCACCGAGGCCAGCGCGCTCTTGAAGATGAAGATCATGCCGATGAAGGCGAGGATCGCCACGTGCCCCGCGGTCATGTTGGCGAAAAGACGCATGCAGAGCGCGAACGGCTTGACGAACATGCCGAGGATCTCGACGACGATCATGACCGGCAGCACGAACAGGGGCAGGCCGTGGGGCACCAGGTTCTTCCAGTGCTTGAAGAACCCGTGCTCGCGCATCCCCTCGAACTGGATCATGAGAAACGACAGGATGGCCAGCCCCCCCGTGACATTCAGGTTGCCGGTGGCGGTCGCCCCCAGGGGCACCAGCCCCAGCAGGTTGCAGGTCAGGATGAAGAAGAAAACGGTCAGGATGTACGGGGCGAGCCTGTTGCCCACGTGCTCGCCCAGCGTCTTGATGCAGATCTCGTCGCGCACGAACACGACCATCATCTCGAGCAGGTTGGCGATCCCCTTCGGGACCATCCGGCGCCCCCGGAAGGCCAGCGTGAACAGCAGGATGAGGATGACCGCCGCGGTCCACATCATCACGACGTGCTTCGTGATCGAGAGATCGAGGCCGAAGAGGTGGATCTGCGGCAGATTGACCGTCGTGAAACCCAGGTCCAGCGTGCTGCCATCGGTGATGTGGTGCATGATGGTCGAGCCGAGATCGTCGGTGTGGCCGGCCGCGTGCTCCGCGCCCGCCGCCACCGCGCCCGCCGCCTCGTGCGCCTGATGTCCCGCTTCCTGGATCACGCCGCTTTCCTCAGATAGAGAATTTCCACGAACTGGAAGATGACGGTGCCCGCCACCAGGCCGAGACAGACGCTCATGGCGTCGCCGACCCCCAGCAGGACCACCCCCCCCAGAAAGGTCAGGTAGCCTATCATGCGGGCCAGCATCAGGCCAACGAAACTGTTCACCATTCTCTGGCCGGTGTTTTCCCCGCCGGCCGCCCGGATCCGGCCGAAAACGTACAGCGCCGCGCCCGCGAAAAGCCCCGCCACGGCGGTGCCCAGCGCGGCCCCCCCGATCACGTCCCACCGCCCCGGGGCGATGGTCGCGGCCACGGCCCCGGTGAGCAGGACGACCGCGGCGGCCACGGCCGGAAACAGCCTGCCGATCATGATCCCCCTCACTCCGGCGGGCGTCGCGTCACCACCACGATGAAGTTGTAGAAACCCAGCGCCATCCCCGACAGCGCCCCGGCCAGCGTCAGCCACGGGCTCGTCCCGAGCCAGGCGTCGGCCCACCAGCCGGCCAGGATGCCGAGGCCGATCGAGGCGGCGAACATCGTCCCGAGCCCGAGATAGGGGCCGGCCTTCCTGAGTATCTCTCGGCGCTCGTCCTTTTCATTCATCAGCCGGCCGAGGCGGCCGCCATCATGGAATACGTGAATGACGCGAACTCGAGGAGCTTCTCGGGCCATATGCCGAGCAGCAGCGTCATCGCCGCCGCGATCGTCAGCGCGGCTTTGAGCGCCGGTGACGTGGCGTACGGCACGTCGTTGAGCGGTGGCTTGATGTACATGCAGACGACCACCCGCAGGTAGTAGAACAGGGAGATCGCGCTGTTGATGACCGCGAGTACCGCGAGCCACGCGTAGTGCCCCTTGATGGCGGCGCCGAACAGGTACCATTTTCCCACGAAGCCCGCGAGAGGCGGAATCCCGGCGAGAGAAAGCAGGAACAGCAGCATCGTGAAGGCCGCCAGCGGCGCGCGCCTGGAAAGCCCGGAGAAGTCGACCACCAGGTCGCCCACGAGGTTCTCGCGCCGCAGCATGATCACGAGGCCAAAGGCCCCGATGTTCATGAAGGTGTAGACCAGCAGGTAGATGGCGACCGCCTTGAGCCCGAACAGGCCGGTCTCGCCCGGCATCCCCGCCACCAGCACCCCCATCAGGGTGTAGCCGGCGTGGGCGATGCTCGAGTAGGCCAGCATCCGCTTCATGTTGTCCTGCAGGATGGCCGTGATGTTGCCCAGGGTCATGCTCGCGGCCGCGAGCAGCGCCACCAGCGGCGCCCAGGACTCGAACAGTCCCGGGAAGCCCGTCAGCAGCACACGCACCAGCACCGCGAACGCCGCGGCCTTCGAGGCGGTCGAGATGAAGGCGGTGATGGCGGTCGGCGCCCCCTCGTACACGTCCGGGATGTACATGTGGAACGGCACCGCGGCCACCTTGAAGCCGAGCGACACGATGATCAGGATGAGCCCCATCATGGTGAGGTTGACGCCCGGCGCGCCCGGGACCGCCGCGGCGGCGATCTCCTTGAGCTGGATCGAGTGGGTCGAGCCGTACACGAGCGACGCGCCGTAGACGAAGATCGCCGAGGAGAAGGCACCCAGCACGAAGTACTTCAGTGCCGCCTCGTTCGACTTGCGGTTTTCCTTCAGGAACCCCACGAGGATGTAGCTCGACAGCGCCATCGTCTCCAGCGTGATGAAGATCATCAGCAGGCTCAGCGCGCTCGCCATGAACATCATGGCCGCCGTGGCGAACATGATCAGGGCGTAGTACTCCCCGGCCTGCGCCTTCTCGATGTCGAGGTACTTCATGGAGAGCAGGATGGTCAGGATCGCGCCGGCGAGGAAGATCAGCTTGAAGAAGAAACCCTGCGCGTCGACAGCCACGTCCCCGAAGAAGACCGGGTCGCCCGCCGACCCGACGAGCTGGTTTGCGTAACGGAACCACGGCAGGAGCACCAGCGACGTGCCAAGCAGCGAGAGCCAGGCGATCCAGCGGCGATCCTCCCGCGGGAGGATCGCCGACACGATCAGGATCAGGCAGGCGAACCCGCACAGCAGCAGCTCGGGCAGGATCGCGATGCTGTCGCTCAGGAGCCTGGCGGCGTCGAAGGTCATCATTTCACCGGCGGAGCCGCCTCGGCGACCGGCGTGCCGGCGGTCTCCGGCAGCGGCGGCAGGGCGGCGTACCCTTCGGTCCCGTGATTGAGCTGCCCGACCAGGCGGGCGACCGGCTTGTCGAGGATCTCGAAGAAGGGCCGGGGGTAGAGCCCGATCCAGACGCACATCGCGACCAGTGGCGCGAGGTACAGCATCTCGCGCGCGTTGCAGTCATGCAGCTTCTGGTTCTCCGGGTTGTCGAGCCCGCCGAACATGGTGCGCTGGTACAGCCAGAGCATGTACGCGGCGCCGAGCACGATGCCCGACACGCCGCACACGGCCCAGAACTTGCCGCCCAGCGACCAGCCCAGCACCGTGATCTTGACGCTCGCCGGGATCTGGAACGCGCCCGCCAGGATTGTGAACTCGCCGATGAAGCCGTTGAGCGCCGGCAGGCCGATCGAGGACATCGTGATGACCATGAAGATGGTGGCGAACACCGGCATCTGCTTGGACAACCCGCCGTACTCGGAGATCAGACGCGTATGGCGCCGCTCGTACACGATCCCGACGATGAGGAACAGCGCGCCCGTGGACAGCCCGTGGTTGATCATCTGCAGAATGCCGCCGTTGAGGCCGTTGACGTTGAGCGCGAACACCCCGAGCATGCAGAACCCCAGGTGGCTCACCGAGGAGTAGGCCACCAGCTTCTTCCAGTCACGCTGCACCATCGCCACCAGCGCGCCGTAGATGATGCCGATCACCGCCAGCGCCAGCACGTAGGGTGCGTACAGGCGCGTGGCGTCCGGGAGCATCGGGAGATTGAACCGGACGAAGCCGTAGGTCCCCATCTTCAGCAGGACGCCGGCCAGGATGACGGAGCCCGCGGTGGGCGCCTCGGTGTGGGCGTCGGGCAGCCACGTGTGGAACGGGAACATCGGCACCTTGATGGCGAAGCCGATGAAGAAGGCCCAGAAGACCCACTTGCTCAGCTCGAAGAACTGCGGGTCGGCGCCCAGCCCGTGCAGCAGCGTGATGTCGAAGGTGTACACGCCCGTGCTCGCGCCGTAGTAGAAGTAGACGGCCAGGATCCCCAGCAGCATCAGCACCGAGCCGAACAGCGTGTACAGGAAGAACTTGATGGCCGCGTACAGCTTGTTGGACCCGCCCCAGATGCCGATGAGGAAATACATCGGCACCAGCATGACCTCCCAGAACACGTAGAACAGGAAGAAGTCCAGGGCCATGAAGACGCCGAGCATGCCGGTCTGGAGCACCAGCAGGAAGACGTAGTACTCCTTCACCCTGTCCTTGATCGCCGCCCAGGAGGACAGCACCGCGATCAGCCCGAGAAGCGTGGTCAGCAGGACGAACAGCACCGAGATGCCGTCCAGCCCGAAGATGTACTGCACGCCGATGGACGGTATCCAGCTCAGACGCTCGAGCGTCCGCTCGTCGAACCCGGCCAGGCTCGTGTCCCACTGGAAGAAGAGCGGGAGCGAGATCAGGAAGTCGACCGCCGCCACGAACGTGGCGAAGTACATGATCGCCTTCTTGGACTCCTTCGGGAAGAAAAGGAGGATCAGCGCTCCGGCCAGCGGCACGTAACAGATGAGTGACAGGAGACCTTGGAACATTCCGAACGCTCCTCAGGACAGGTACATGTAGAAGCAGATCAGCACGAATAGGCCGAAAACCATCACGGAGGCGTAGAACTGCGCCAGACCCGTCTGCAGGTGGCGCAGCACCCCCGAGGCACCCCGGATGGTCCTGCCGGTCAGGTTCACCAGGCCGTCCACCACCCAGGTGTCCCAGAACACCGAGAGGTAGGACGTGCCGACGGTGACGTTTCGCACCAGGTGGACCGCCCCGTCGACCACGCGCGTGTCGAACGACAGCGCGCCGCGGCAGAGGCGGTAGAAGTTCTGTATGACGGATGCGTCGTAGATCTCGTCGACCCAGTACTTGTTCTTCAGCACGTTGTACGCGCCCGCGAAGCGTTCCTTGAAGGCCGTGGCCTTCTCCGGGTGCTTGTCGTACAGCCGGTAGCCGTACCACAGGGTGAGGACGGCGAGGGCGGACGAGAGGAACATCAGGCCGTACTCGAGGGCGACGTTGTGCGCGCCGTGCTCGCCGGCCGTCTCGTGGGCCATCGTCTCGGCCGCTCCGGCGTGCGCCGCGAGGTACGAAGCCGGCGCGAAGACCCCTTCGAGCCAGTGGTCGAGGGAAAACGGCATGAAGTTGCCGCCGAGCGCCGGCGGCACACTCAGCAAGCCGCCCACCAGGGCCAGCACCGCGAGGATCACGAGCGGCCACTTCATCACGCCGGGCACCTCGTGCACGTGCTCCTCGGTATGAGGATCCATCCGCGACTTGCCCCAGAAGGTGAGCCCCATCAGACGGGTCATGTAGAAGGCGGTGAGCACGGCGGTGAAGGCGCCCACGCCCCAGACCAGCGGGCTCCACCGGAAGGACTGCCAGAGGATCTCGTCCTTGCTGAAGAACCCCGAGGTGAACGGCACGCCGGAGATCGCGACCCACCCCGCGATGAACACCATGTAGGTGGTCGGCAGATGCTTGCGCAGGCCTCCCATCTTCGTCATGTCCTGCTCGTGGTGCAGCGCGTGGATGACGGCGCCCGACCCGAGGAACAGCAGCGCCTTGAAGAAGGCGTGCGTGACGAGATGGAAGATGGCGGCGCCGAAGGCCCCTACCCCGGCCGCCATGAACATGTAGCCGAGCTGCGAGACGGTGGAATAGGCCAGCACCTTCTTGATGTCGTTCTGCGCGAGGCCGATGGTGGCCGAGAACAGCGCCGTGGCCGTGCCGATGATCGCGATCACGCCCAGCGCGATGGGAGCGGCGAGATACAGCGGCGCGAGGCGACACACCATGTACACGCCGGCCGTGACCATCGTGGCGGCGTGGATGAGGGCGGAGACCGGAGTCGGTCCGGCCATCGCGTCGGGCAGCCAGACATACAGCGGAATCTGGGCCGACTTGCCGCAGGCGCCCGCGAACAGGCAGATGGCCACCGTCGTCAGCATCCAGTAGGGGCCCTGCCCCGAGGCCACCGCCGAGAGGATCGGCCGGAACTCCAGCGTGCCAAAGTACGAGAACAGGGTCAGCGTTCCGATGACGAAGGCGAGGTCGCCGATACGGTTGGTGATGAACGCCTTGCGTCCGGCGTCCGCGCAGTCGGTCTTCCAGTAGAAATAGCCAATCAGGAGATAGGAGCAGAGCCCCACCCCCTCCCACCCGACGAACATCACGGCGAACGACCCGCCGAGCACCAGCGTGAGCATCATCGCCATGAAGAGGTTCAGGTAGCTGAAGTACCGCCAGTACCCTTCCTCCGCCCACATGTACCCGATCGAGTAGATGTGGATCAGGAAGCCGACGCCGGCGACCACCAGGATCATCACGGCCGACAGGGGGTCGAGCACGAACAGCCAGTCGAGCGTCAGGCCGGGCGCGCCGCCGCCGGCACCCACGGCCGGGATCCAGGAGGCGAGACGGTTCTCCATCAGACGCTGCCCCTCGGGCATCCCGCCGAGCTGGATCACGGCGGCCGCCGAGAGCACGAGCGAGACCGCCACCACGCCGCAGGCCACCGCGGAGACGGTCCGCTTGGACAGACGGCTGCCCAGGAACCCGTTGATCAGGAAACCGAGCGCCGGAAACAGCGGAATGAGCCAGAGGTATTTGCCCACGTGTCCGTCAGCCCCTCATGATCCGGATTTCGTCGATGTTGATCGTGTCCTTGTTGCGGTACAGCGCGATGATGATGGCCAGCCCCACGGCCACCTCCCCCGCCGCCACCACGATGGTGAAGACGGCGAAGATCTGACCCGCGAGGTCGCCCAGCTCGTGCGCGAAGGCGATGAAGTTGATGTTCGCGGAGTTCATCATCAGCTCGATGCTCATCAGGATGATGATGGCGTTTCGACGCGTGAGCACGCCGACCATGCCGATGAGGAACATCGTCGCGGAGAACACCAGCAGATGGGAGGTCGGCACCATGGCTCAGGCCCTCTTTCGCGTCAGGACGACCGCGCCGATCATCGCGACCAGCAGCAGGATGGAGGCGATCTCGAACGGCAGCAGATAGCGCCGATACAGCTCCATCCCGACGTTCTCGATGGTGCCGACGGCGGCCTCGGGGACCTCGGTGCGCCCGAGGGCGATCTGCGTGCCGGTCTGCCACAGATAGGAGAGCAGGCTCCCGCCGAGCAGCAGGGCGAGCAGCAGGGCCCCCGCCACCTGCGACACGGGCGGGGCGTGCCGGCGCGCGTCGAGGGGCACCAGCATGATGACGAACAGGAACAGCACCATGATGCCGCCCGCGTACACCAGTACCTGCACGGCCGCGAGGAACTCCGCCGAGAGCACCACGTAGATGCCGGCTACCCCGAAGAACGTCAGCACGAGGAACATGGCGGCGTGGACGGGGCTGCGGCGCGTGACGACCATGACGGCCGACACGACACACAATGACGCGAGCAGGTAAAACGCGATCGCGGCCGGAGCCAACGGTCCCCCCTACTTGTCGTACTTCTTCAACGGATGGCCTTCGTACAGCCGTTCCTTGCCCGTGATGAACTCGACCCGCGAGTAGTCGGACAGCTCGTAGTCATGGCTCATGTAGATGGCCGTGATCGGCTTGGTCGGACAGGGGTCGACGCACAGCCCGCAGAAGCAGCACCGCTCGTAGTCGATCAGGAACGATTTCGGGTACTTTCCCTTGCCTGTGGGGCGCTTGTCCACCACGATGCTGATGCAGTTGTCCGGGCAGATCTGCTCGCACAGCAGGCACCCGACGCACAGCTCCTCGCCGCTTTCCGGATCGCGCCGCAGACGCGGCACGCCCCGGAACCTCGGCGCCAGCTCGGGCGTCTCCTTCGGGTACTCGAGCGTGATGTGCCCCCGGAACTGGTTCTTCAGGGTGATCATCATCCCCTGGAACAGCTCCCAGGGGACGAACTGCCTGATCACGCCGGCGATTCGGCTCATTTCGACTCCTCGTTCGGTTCATTCCCACTGACGGGCGGATCCGTCCGCCGCCGGCTCAACCCGCGGCCGGCCGGAGCAGTAGCAGCGTCAGCCCCGTCAGGAGGATGTTGGCCAGCGTCAGCGGCAGAAGCCATTTCCATCCAAGCCGCATGAGCTGGTCGTATCTGTAACGCGGGAAGGTTCCCCGCAGCCATATATAAATGTACAGGATCAGGAACACCTTGAGCGAGAACCAGAAGATGCCCGAAAGCGCCGGATGCGCCCAGTTGAGGAAATCGAGCCACCAGAGCCATTCGACGTTGGGGAACGGCCTCAGCCATCCGCCCAGCCACAGCGTCGTGGTGAGCGACGCCACCACGATCATGCTGGTGTACTCGGCCATCATGAAGAAGGCGAACTTCATGCCGGCGTACTCGGTCTGGTACCCGGCCACCAGCTCGGCCTCCGCCTCGGGCAGGTCGAACGGTATCCGGTTGGTCTCGGCCACGGCCGCGATGAAGAAGCAGAACATGCCGACGATCTGCGGCAGGCAGAACCACCATCCGGACTGCCTCTGCGCCTCGACGATGCCGACCATGCTGGCGGTGCCCGACAGCATCAGCACGCCGATGATCGACAGGCCGAGCGGCACCTCGTAGGAGACCATCTGCGCGGCGCTCCGCAGCGCGCCGAGCAGCGAGTACTTGCTGTTGGAGGACCAGCCGCCGAGGATGATGCCGTAGACGCCCAGCGAGGTGACGGCCAGGATGTACAGGACGCCGATATTCACGTCGGTGATGAACGGCGTCACCTCGTAGCCGAAGATCTCGAACGGCGCCGCCGCGAACGGCAGCACCGCGAGGGCCGCGAAGGCCGGGATGATCGACAGCACGGGAGCGAGCAGGAACAGCGCCCGGTCGGCTCCGTCGGGGCGGACGTCCTCCTTGATGAACAGCTTGAGACCGTCGGCGATCGGCTGCAGCAGACCGTGCGGCCCGACGCGGCGCGGCGCGAGCCGGCGCTGCATGAAGCCGAGCACCTTGCGCTCGAGCAGGGTCAGATAGGCCACAACGCCCATGACGACCCCCAGCACGACGGCGATCTTGACCGCCGGGATCACGACGTTGGCGATGATCTCCGCCATGTTCATCGGTCGCAGTCTCCGAGGACGATGTCGAGGGTGCCGATGACGGCCACCAGATCCGCCACCAGGCCGCCGCGTGACATGGTGGCCGTCGCGCCCAGATTCACGAACGACGGGGCGCGGAAGTGGCACCGGTAGGGCATCTCGCCGCCGTCGCTGACGAGATAGAACCCCTGCACGCCGCGCGGCCCCTCCACTTCGTGGTAGACCTCGCCGGCAGGCGGCTTCATACGGGTTCTCAGCTTGGGGGCCCGGATGTCGCCCGCCGGGAGCTTGTCGAGCCCCTGCAGCACGATCCGGTTCGCCTGACGCATCTCCTCGAGACGCACCAGGTAGCGCGCGTAGGTGTCGCCCTCCTTCTCCGTCGGGACGTCGAACTCCACCTGGTCGTAGGCCGCGTACGGCTCGGTCTTGCGGATGTCGTAGCCGACGCCGGACGCGCGCAGCATCGGGCCTGTGAGCCCCCAGTTGATCGCGTCCTCGGCCGAGATGTAGCCGACTCCTTTCGTGCGATCGAGCCAGATCCGGTTCTTCGACAGCAGGCCTTCGTACTCCAGGATGCGTGACGGGAAGATCTCGCAGAACCGGCGGCACCCCTCGACCCATCCCGGCGGCAGATCGTCGATCAGCCCGCCCACGCGGAACATGTTGGTGGTCAGCCGCGCCCCGCAGAACGCCTCGAACAGGTCGAGGATCATCTCCCTCTCGCGGAAGCAGTAGAAGAAGACGGTCATGGCGCCGATGTCCAGAGCGTGCGTTCCGAGCCAGACGAGGTGGCTGGAGATCCGGTTCAGCTCGGCCAGGATGGTGCGTATGTAGCGTGCCCGCTCCGGCACCTCGATGCCGGAGAGCTTCTCCACCGCCTGGATGTACCCGAGGTTCTGCGAGGCGGAGCCGACGTAGTCGAGCCGGTCGCACAGCGGCGGCACCATGACATAGATCTTGTGCTCGGCCAGCTTCTCGACCCCGCGGTGCAGGTAGCCGATGATCGGCGTCACCTCGACGATCCGCTCGCCGTCGAGGGTCAGGGCGAGACGCAGCACTCCATGAGTGGAGGGGTGCTGCGGGCCCATGTTCACTTCCATCATCTCAGTGCGGAACATGCCGTGGATCTCCTACCGCAGCCGCATGTGCTGGTCAGGGAACCCCTCGAGCGGGTAGTCCTTGCGCAGCGGGTGACCCCGCCATTCGTCCGGCAGGAGGATGCGTCTCAGGTCGGGATGTCCGGTGAAGGTCACACCGAACAGATCGTACACCTCGCGCTCGTGCCAGCCGGCCGCCTTGTAGATCGAATCGATGGAGGGGATCGACTCTCCCTCGCCGACGTGGGCCTTGAGCCGGAGCCGGTGGTTGCGCGGGATGGAATACAGATGGTAGATGACGTCGAACCGCTTCTCCCGGTCGGGATAGTCGGCGGCCGTCAGGTCGGCCAGCAGATCGAAGGCGGTCGCCTCGTCGTCGTGCAGGAAGCGGGTCAGCTCGACGATCCGGTCCTTCGGGACCAGGACGGTCACCTCGGCGGCGTAATACCCCACGTCGAGCACGGCATCCGGGAACGCGGCCTTGAGCGCGTCGAGCGCGGCGGACGGCACGTCCCGGCGCAGCGCCTCCTCGACCGGATCCATCCGGGGCTTGGCGGGCGGAGCGGGCTTGCGGGCTTCCTTTTCGTTCTCGGGGCTGTCAGGCATCGTGCAGGCGCTCCGCTACACCCACTCCAGGGCGCCCTTCTTCCACGCGTAGAAGTAGCCCAGGACCAGGATCGCGATGAAAATCACCATCTCGACGAATCCGAAGAGCCCCAGGGCGTTGAACTTCACCGCCCAGGGGAAAAGGAAGATCACTTCGACGTCGAAGACGACGAACAGCACGGCGATGATGTAGTAGTGGATGGAGTACCTGCCGCGCGCCTCCCCCATCGCCTCGACTCCGCACTCGTACGCCGCCCCCTTCACGGGGGTCGCGTTCGACGGCCGCACGAGCCTCGCCAGCAGCAGGGTCACGAGCGGGAAGGCCGCGGCCACGAGCATGAACAATGCGATGGGCAGGTAATTCGACATCGTTTTCAGGCCCTCTTCCCCGAGGACACGACGCACAGGGGAAGCCCTGTCGTCATGCCGCGCCGTTTCCGGGGGAAAATTGCGATAGCCCGCGCCGAACGCTCTTTGGAGCTGGCTAGCTAAGCTACCACGGGCGCTGATCGAGCGTCAAGAAATCGGGGAGCGGACGAGTGCGGGGGGCTACAGGGCCCGTCCGGCGAGCGATGGCCGCGACTTGCGGGACACGATATGCCAGTCGCCGTGCGCATCCTGGACCGGCGCGATCCGGCCCACGATCTGGCTGGCGTACGAGGAGCTCAGGTCGTCGGAGGCCTCCTCTGCGCCGCCGGCGAGCATGCTGCGGACGTATCCCGGGCCGCGGTTGTAGGCGGTCAGGGCGAGGTTCACGTCGTTGCCGAACACGTCGAGCAGATACCGAAGGTAGTAGGTCCCGAGCGCGATGTTCGTGTGCGGGTCGCGCAGGTACGAGTCGCCGTCCCATCCCATGTCCAGACGGCGGGCCACCGCCTCGGCCGTCGAGGGCAGCAGCTGCATGAGACCCACCGCTCCCTTGTTGGAGACGGCGTCGGTGCGGAACCGGCTCTCGGTGATGATGACCGACAGCAGCAGCCTCGAGTCGAGCCCGTGCTCGTCGCTCGCCGCGGCGACCGACTGCGCCACCGTGAACATCAGGTCGGGCGGCAGCGTCACGCCCTGCTCCTCGAGGAAGGAGGCGACGTCGGCCGCCTCTCCCGGCTCCACGCCTGCCGGCACGGGTGTCCAGGCCGCCACGCGCCACGGATCCTCCGGGGCCCAGGCCGGCGTACCGACCAGGCTCGCCACCACCGAGGTGACGGCAAGCAGGGCGAGACTCACGGCCGGCCGCAGCCGCCTGAGTACTCGTCCACCTACACCCTTGAGACCCGTCATGGTAAAGACCCCCTTTCGGTTTCCCGGGATGATAGGCAAACACCCCGGGAACGGTCAAGCGGATTAATGGCAACCGGGCCCCTCGTACCCCCGTCACCGCCGGCGAACCACTCGTGGATACAGGGATTCCCGATCCTGGTACGCTGCTTGACCGGCGCCTCGCGGCTCAGAACGGTTCTGAGGATAGATCCGGTTGTTTCGTCTTCGAGAGCCTCACCTGGCCGGGTGCGGAGGGTAGTACTGGATGCGATCTCCGATCTTGATCCCCTCCTTCGCGGAGGACCCGGACCGCATCTCGAGCACGTAGAGGCTCGCCTGCAGCGGCTGGTAGTCGGGGCAGGGGTCGGCCTTGCAAGGAGGGACCTCCCTCTCTATGTGGACCACCTGCCACTTCTCGTCGAGCCACAGGATGTCGAGACCGACCTTGCAGTTCTTCATCCAGAAGGGATGGAAATCGAGGGTCTGCATGAAAAAGAGCATCCCCTCGCCTTCGGGCACGTCGTCGCGGTACATGTAGCCGCGCGCCCTGGCCTCGGGTGTGTCGGCGATCTCGACCTGGAGGACCCGGCCCGAGGGGAGGACGACGGTTCCCCTTCGCACCGCGTGGGCCGCCTGAGCCGGCAGGGCCGCCGCGGCGAGGATTGCCAGGACCGCCGCCAGCCCGCGTGCCTGATTCGTCATGGAGCCGGGCTCCCGTTCGTCGTTCATCCCCCCGATTCTAGCGGATCGGACGCCGGCGCGGGCCACCGCCCGCGTTGACACCCCTTTTGCGGCCGGGATACTATGCCCCGGAGGGTTGGCCGGACAGCCCTCAAACCCCGGAAAAATCCTGACCATGGACGATATCTCGCGTCTCGTTGATCTGCTCGGTTCGGGCGACGCCGCCGAGGACGAGCAGGTGCTCGCCCTGCTGGCCATTCACGGACGCAAGGCGGTCGAGGCGCTGCTCGTCGCCGCGTCCTCCCAGGAGGGTCGGAGACGGTCGGCCGCCATCAGCGCCCTGGGGAGGATAGGCGACCCCCGGTCGCGCCGCACGATCATGCTGGCGCTTGCCGACCGCAGCGCCGTGGTGCGGGCGGCCGCGGCGACCGCCCTCTCGGCGTATCCCTCCGAGGAGACGGTCACCCGGCTGGCGGCGATGCTGGTGCGCGAATCCGAGGTCGAGGTGAGGGGCCGGGCCTGCTCGACCCTCGTGGACATGTTCCTGTGCGGCACGGTCGAGGCGCTGGATCCCCTGCTGGGACTGCTGCAGGACGGCAAGGAGGACCGGCGGGTCCGCACCGAGGCGCTCAAGGTGCTCTCCTCGCTGCCTCCGAGCGAGGCGCGCGCGATCGCGTCCGGCCTGACAGAGGATGCCGACCCGCGCGTGGCGCAGGCCGCCTCCCGCCTCGCCGGCCCCGGCGCCGGAAGCGACCGGCGCGGTGCCGAGGAGGCGCTGGCCGAGCTCGACTCGCCCGACTATTTCACGTATCGCCGGGCGGCCAGCCTGCTGGCCTCGCTCGGCGAGCCCGCCGTTCCGATCCTGATCGCGGCGCTCAAGACCCGCGCGGCCGATGCGGCGGCCTGCTCCCGGGTCGCCTCGGTGCTGCGCGAGATCGCCCGGGGCCGGGAGCGGTCCGTGGCCCGGTACCTGGACGACGTGGACGACACGGTCCCGCTGGGTCTGCTGGTGGACATCATCGGCGAGTCACGCGATCGGACGGCGCTCTATCATCTCAAAGGGGTGATCGACCGGATGGAGGCGACCGCGGGTGGCGACGAGCTGCCGGCCGCCGCCGACGGCGCGCGGCGCCTGGCCCGCGAGATGATCGTTGCGAAGGCGCACTACTACCTCGCGCGCGCGGGAAGCCGTGTGGCGTTCGACAGCCTGAAGGCGGCGCTGGCCCGCTCCGATGGGCGGCTGATCGGCGAGATCCTGCTGGCGGCCGAGGAGATCGGAGGCCGTGAGGAGCTCATCGACCTGCTGGACCACTATGCCCGCGAGGAGGGGTGGATGCGCCAGCGGATCCGGGAGTCGTTCCGCCGCATCATGAAGAAGGCCCGGGTGCGCGCCGACGACCCGATCTTCGACCGGCTCGACGCGGCGCGGATGGGCCTGCTGCAAGACATCCTGGAACAGCCGGAGCAGCCCGCTGGCGGGAGCAGCCCGCCGGTGGCGCAGCGCCGGCCCCGTCGTTCGGATAACCCATGAAAAAACTCTCCGTGAAGGACCTCGATGTCTCGGGCAGGCGCGTGTTCGTCCGGGTGGACTACAACGTCCCGCTTTCGAAGGGCGGCTCGGCGGTCCGGGTGACCGACGACCGGAGGATCACCGAGAGCCTTCCGACGCTGAAGACGATCCTCGACGGAGGCGGCTCGGTGGTGGCCGCCTCCCACCTCGGCCGCCCCAAAGGCAAGAACGATCCGTCGCAATCGTTGCGGCCGGTGGCCCGCAGGCTGTCCGAGCTGCTCGGCCGGCAGGTCGCCTTTGCGGAGGACTGCGTCGGCGAGGCCGCCGAATCGAAGGCGAAGGCGCTTCCCACGGGCGGGGTGCTGCTGCTGGAGAATCTCCGGTTTCACAAGGAGGAGACCGAGGACGACGCCGGTTTCGCCGGGCAGCTCGCGAAGCTTGCCGACCGGTATGTGAACGACGCCTTCGGGTCGGCCCATCGGGCGCACGCCTCGGTCCACGCGATCGCCAGATGCTTCGATCGCGCCGCCGCCGGCCTTCTGATGGACAAGGAGATCGGGCAGCTCTCACGGCTGCTCACCTCCCCCGGCCGCCCGTTCGTGGTGGTCGTGGGCGGCGCGAAGATCGGCGACAAGCTGGATCTGATGGAGCATCTCATCGAGCGGTGCAACGCGCTGGTCATCGGCGGCGCCATGGCCTTCACCTTCCTCAAGGCGCTCGGCCACGAGGTGGGCGACTCGCTCGTGGACCCGGACCGGGAGATGGAGGCGCGCGATCTGATGACCCTGGCCGCGGTGAAGGGGGTCTCGCTGCTGCTGCCGGAGGACCACATGGAGGCGAAGACCGGCAGCGGCGAGAAGGGACGCCCCACCTCGGGCCCCGCGGTGTCGCCGGGATATCAGGGGCTCGACATCGGCCCGAGGACGGTGGCCGCGTTCTCGGCGCAGATCAAGGAGGCACGCACGGTGCTCTGGAACGGCCCGATGGGCAAGTTCGAGGAGCCGGGCTTCTCGGCGGGCACCGAGGCGGTCGCGCGGGCCATCGCCCACTCGGGGGCCTTCTCGGTCGTCGGCGGCGGGGACTCCTCGGCAGCCATAAAGAAGATAGGAATGGAGTCGGCGTTCTCCCACATCTCCACGGGCGGCGGCGCCTCCCTCGAGTTTCTTTCCGGCAAGACGCTTCCCGGCGTGGCCGTTCTGACGGACGTGCTGGCGTGATCGACCCCGTCGTCGTCGGCAACTGGAAGATGTTCAAGACCCCGTCGGAGACCGAGGCGCTGCTGTCCGAGCTGGTGGCGCCGCTGCGCGAGCAGGTGGCCCAGGGCGGCAGGGTGGAGGTGGTGCTCGCGCCGCCCTTCACGTCGCTGCCGATGGCCGCGCGGATGCTGTCCGGCACGGGGGTGGCGCTGTCGGCACAGGACTGCCACTGGAGCGAGGAGGGGCCGTTCACCGGGGAGATCTCGCCGCGGATGCTGGCCGAGATCGGCTGCCGGTTCGTGATCCTGGGCCATTCCGAGCGGCGCGAGCATTTCGGCGAGACGAACCACCGGGTGAACCTCAAGGCGAAGCTGGCGCTGTTCTGGGGGCTCACCCCGATCATCTGCGTCGGAGAGAAGCGCGACGAGCGCGACTCGGGGCGCGCCGAGGAGGTGGTGCGCCGGCAGGTGCAGCGGTGCCTCGACGAACTGACCCTCGACCCGAAGCAGCGTCTCGCGATGGCATACGAGCCGGTCTGGGCGATCGGGTCGGGCCACACCCCTTCACCGCAGGAGGTACGGTCGGTGCACCGCGTGATCCGCGCCGAGCTGGAGGGGATCTATGGCCAGGCGAAGGGCGGCGATCTCCCGATTCTGTATGGAGGGAGCATCAAGCCGTCCAACATCGGGCCGATGATGGCGCTGGACGTCGTGGACGGTGTCCTCGTGGGCGGGGCCAGTCTCGAGGCGTCGAGCTTCGTGCCGATCGTCGAGCACGCGCGCCGCTCGGGGCCCCAGGGCAGAGGGGGCGTCTGACCGCCGCCGGGGCCCCCGGGCCCTTATGGCGGGATCACGGGGGGCTGTGCTATATTCGGCCCCTCAAATGACACTTGGAGAGTCCCGATGATCGTCCTGCTGACCGTTCTGCACCTTCTCGTCTGCGTCTTTCTGATCCTCGTCGTGCTGCTTCAGACGGGAAAGGGCGCGGATCTCGCCGGCGCGTTCGGCGGCAGCAGCCAGACGGCTTTCGGCGCCCGTGGCGCCACGACGCTGCTGCAGAAGCTGACCACCGGATCCGCCATCCTCTTCATGCTCACGTCCTTCACGCTGGCGCTGATGGCGAACCGCGGCTCGAGCTCCGTCGTGTCCGACGAGCCGGTCCAGCAGTCGGCTCCCGCGGCGCCGGCTCCGGCTCCGGCGCAGCCGCCGGCCGATCAGACACCTCCCCCGGATCCCCAGCAGTAGGAGCCGGGCGTCAGGCAGTGCCGAAGTGGTGGAATTGGCAGACACACCATCTTGAGGGGGTGGCGCCGCGAGGCATGCGGGTTCGAATCCCGCCTTCGGCACCATAAATTCCACCGGGAGACGAGAACCGATGCCCACACTGACATGCTGCCGCTGCAGCCAGTCGAAGGCGGCGATGGACGCGCCGCCGTTTCGCGGTGCGCTCGGGCAGCGGATTCACGACAGCGTCTGCGCCGACTGCTGGGCCGAATGGCGGGACATGCAGACGAAGATCATCAACGAGTACCGGCTGAGCCTCGGAAACCCGAAGAGCCAGGAGATGCTCGATCGGGAGATGAAGACCTTCCTCAACCTGCCCGACCCGGCCTGAGACCTCCTACCGCGCCACGCGGTAGCCTTCTCCTTCGAGCGACCTGACGATCTCCGCCGCGTGCGCGGCGTTGCGCGTCTCGACGAGCAGCTCGACCTCGACCTTGCCCATCGGCACGCGCCAGCCCGCGCGGTTGTGCCTCACGTCCAGCACGTTGATCCGCCGCTCGGCGAGGTGGTGGAGGATACCGAACAGCCGGCCCGGCTTGTCGGGGATCTGGCATCGCAGCACGAGGTACCGGCCCGCGCGGGACAGCCCCTGGTCGACGACCCGGGCCATCATGTTGAGATCGATGTTGCCGCCCGAGATCACCGCGCAGACCCTGGTGAGCTTCGCCGGGATGCGCCCGGACAGCAGCGCCGCCACACCGACCGCGCCGGCCCCTTCGGCTACCAGCTTCGTCTCCTCCATCAGACGCACGATCGCCTCGGCGATCTCCTCCTCGGTTACGTCCACCATCTCGTCGACGTAGCCGCGGATGATCGGCATCGTGACCGAGCTGGCGCTCTTGAAGCGGATCGCGTCGGCGATGGTCTCGGCCGCCTTGAGACGCGGGGGCCGGCTTCCCTTCGGCGCGTTGAAGGCCGCGACGGCGGGCGCTGCCGTACGCGCCTGCACACCGATCACGACGATAGACGGGGCGAGCGCCTTGAGAGCCAGCGCGATCCCGGAGATCAGGCCGCCGCCTCCCACCGGCACGATCACCGCCTGCAGATCCGGGCGCTGGTCGAGGATCTCCAGGCCGATCGTCCCCTGCCCGGCGATCACGTGACGGTCTTCGTAGGCGTGCACCAGGGTGAGGCCGCGCTTCGTCCCGAGGTCGCGCGCCTTCTCGAACGCGTCCTCGAACGAGGCGCCGTGGAGGATGACCTCCGCCTTGAGGGCGCGGGTCCGCTCCACCTTGATGAGCGGCGTCTCCTCCGGCATGACGATCGTCGACGGCAGGCCCGCGAGCCCGGCGGCCATCGCGACCCCCTGAGCGTGATTGCCGGCCGACGCCGCGATGACGCCGGGACAGCCCTCGAGACGCGAGATGCGATTGTAGGCGCCGCGGATCTTGAACGACCCGGTCGCCTGCAGGTTCTCGGCCTTGAGCCAGAGCTTTCTGCCGGCGGCTATCGATGCGCGCACCCGTGCGCGGCCCGTCCGAATGACGGGCACCTGCAGCAGCGGCGTCGGTGGCATCAGCGGCGCCAGCGTCCTGCGTGCATCCTCGATCTCCGCGAAGGTCGGGGCGCCCTTGTCTCGCGCCGGTTTCGTCCTTGCGCTCATGCCGGACTCCTCGAAAGCAGCCGCGCAATCTTACGGGCCGTCGCCGTCATCGCCATGCCTTCCGCCCCCGAGACGATCGACTGAAGATCCACCCACCGTGCGACCCGCTCGGCCGGCGGCGGTATCGGCGCTGCGAGCCGGTATCCCGGCCCGCGCGGCTCGGACACGGCCGGCGCAGGGCCGGCGCGCCGCGCCCCGCGCGAGACCGCCGCCTCGTAGACGGAGATCTCCATCCGGTGGCGCGTGATCGTGTGACGCACGCGCCCCACCTCGCCCTTCACCACCCCGCCGAGCTGGTCCGCCATCGCCTCGGCGAGCCTCGGGCCGTCGGCGCCGCCCATCATCGGAAACTCCCACATGCCCGGCATCAGCGTCCCCTCGCCGCGGCGCAACAGCAGACAGCGTCTGCTTCGTGCCGCCCGGCGCACCACGGCCACCGCCGTGAGCGCCACTCGCACCGTATCCTTCTTGGCGGGGCGCCCCGGGATCGACTCCTGCCGCCCGCCCCTACGCGCGGTGCAGTGGCGCCGCACGGGGCATACACCGCATCGCGGCGCGCGCGGTGTGCAGATCGTCGCCCCGAGATCCATCAACGACTGCACGAAGGCCGACGTGCGGCCGGCGGGCATCATCCGCATCAGACGCTCCTGCACGGCGGCCCGGGTGGCCGCCCGCGCCGTGTCGCCTTCGATCCCGCCGAGCCGCGTCACCACCCTCATGATGTTGCCGTCGATCGCGGGGGCCGGGATGCCGAACCCTATGCTGAGGACGGCACCCGCGGTGTAGTCGCCGATGCCGGGCAGGGCCAGGAGCGCCCTCCGGTCGGCCGGCACCTCCCCGCCGTGCTCCAGCTCGATGCGGCGCGCCGCCTCGAGCAGGTTGCGGGCCCGGTGGTAGTAGCCGAGCCCCGACCAGAGCGCCAGGACGTTCTCCTCCCGCGCGCGCGCCAGCGACCGCACGGTCGGATAGCGCGCCACGAACCGCTCGAAGTACGGCCCCGCCGTCGCCACCGTGGTCTGCTGGAGCATCACTTCGGAGATCCAGACCCTGTACGGCGTCGGGTCACGGCGCCACGGGAGGTCTCGCGCGGTGGCCGCGTACCACCGCAGAAGGGCTGCGGCGGGGCCGCGGGGGGCGGCCGGGCGACGTAAAAGCGCGGGCGGTGCGGGGTGTCGGCCGGACATGCCCGCATGATAACGGAATTCCGGCCCTCCTGCGTTGACACGCCCGGCGGGGGATCCCTGAGAATCGACCCATGAACAAAGCCCCCGGAAACCACTCCGACCTGGTATACGACTGGAACGCGGTCGGCAACCCCTTCCGACCCACCCGCCGGATCGAGCTGGACGACGAGACGCTCAGAGACGGCCTGCAGGGTCCGTCGGTGACCGATCCGCCCATCGACATGAAGGTAAAGATCCTGCACGCGATGGACGCGCTCGGAATCGATACGGCCGACGTCGGGCTGCCCGGGGCCGGCCCGCGAGCCGTGGAGGACGTCACCGCCCTGTGCCGCGAGATCGTCAGGGCGAAGATGAAGATCCGGCCCAACTGCGCCGCGCGCACCATGGTGCGCGACGTGGAGCCGATCGCGCGGATCTCGCAGGAGGTCGGCATCCCGATCGAGGCGTGCCTGTTCATCGGCTCGTCCGCCATCCGGCAGTTCACCGAGGACTGGACGGTGGAGACGCTGCTGCGCCACACGGAAGAATCGCTCACCTTCGCGGTCAAGGAAGGGCTGCCGGTGATGTACGTCACCGAGGACACGATCCGCGCGCGCCCCGAGACGATCCGCCGTCTGTACAGCACCGCGATCCGCTGCGGGGCGAGACGGGTGTGTCTCACCGACACGGTAGGGCATGCCACGCCCCAGGGGACCCGGAACCTGGTCACCTTCATCTCCGAGCTGGTGCAGGAGCTCGGCGCCGACGTGAAGATCGACTGGCACGGGCACCGTGACCGCGGCATGGGGCTGATCAACCCGCTGGCGGCGATCGAGGCCGGCGCCGACCGGGTGCACGGATGCGCGCTCGGCATCGGCGAGCGGGCGGGCAACACGCCGATGGACCTGCTGCTGGTGAATCTCAAGTTGCTGGGCTGGATCGAGAGGGACCTCACCGGCCTGTACGAATACTGCCGTCTCGTCTCCGAGGGGTGCAGCTTTCCGATCCCGAGCAACTACCCGGTCGTGGGGAGCGACGCGTTCGAGACGGGCACCGGCGTTCACGCCGCCGCCGTGATCAAGGCGCTCAAGAAGCAGGACGCCTGGCTGGCCGACCGCGTGTACTCGGGCGTGCCCGCGTCCGATTTCGGGCTGAAGCAGCGGATTCGGGTGGGGCACATGTCGGGCCGGTCGAACGTGATCTTCTGGCTCGAGCAGCACGGCTTCCAGCCCAACGGCGACCTGGTCGACCGCCTGTTCGCCGCCGCCAAGCAGAGCAACCGGCTGCTCACCGACGAGGAGCTGATGGCGCTGGCGAAGGAAACCGCACCGGACGTCGCCTGATGCTGCGCTACGGCCCGATCCCGATCGACCCGCCGTTGATCCTCGCGCCGATGGCCGGGATCACCGACCGCCACTTCCGCAAGCTGCTCAAGCGGGTCGGCGGCGTGGGTCTCGTGTCGATGGAGTTCATCAGCAGCGAGGGGATCACCCGCCGCAACACGCGCACCCTCAACATGATGGCGTTCGCGCGCGAGGAGCGGCCGCTGGCAATCCAGATCTACGGCTCGAAGGCGGACCGGATGGCCGAGGCCGCGAGCGTGGTGCAGGAGATCGGCGCCGACATCTGCGACATCAACATGGGGTGCCCCGCCAACAAGATTCTCAAGGGGTGCGCCGGCGCGGCGCTGATGGGCGACCTGAGGCTCGCGGAGAGGATCATCGCCGAGGCGCGACGCGGTGCTCACCATCCCGCTGACCGTCAAGTTCCGCGCCGGGCTCTCCGAGGACCGGCTGAACTACATCGAGCTGGGGAAGATCTGCGAGGCGAACGGGGTGCAGGCGGTGACGCTGCATCCGCGGACGGCGAAGCAGTTCTACACGGGCCGGGCCGACTGGGATCGCATCGCGCGTCTCAAGGAGGCGGTCTCGATTCCGGTGGTGGGCAACGGCGACGTCACGGCCCCCGAGCAGGCGCTCGAGATGATGAGGGCGACCGGCTGCGACGCGGTGATGGTGGGGCGGGGCTCGATGACCAACCCCTGGATCTTCCGGCAGGCCGCCGCACTGATGGCAGGCGAGGAGCCGTACCGGCCGACGCTCGCCGACCGGCGCAATCTGATCCGCTTCCACTTCGAGCTGATGCGCGACGAGGAGGACGGCAAGGCCGCCCTGCACAAGATGCGCAAGTTCACCGGCTGGTACACGCACGGCCTGAGAAACGGCAAGGTGCTCCGCCAGAAGATCCAGTCGCTCACCTCGATCGAGTCGTTCTTCGAGGAGTTCGAGCGGTTCTTCGAGAATCTGGCCGCCGACCCTGTCGCGGTGGGCTGAGCCGATGGCCTGGATCCGCGTCATCGGCGAGAAGGAGGCCGAGGGGCGGCTGAAGGAGGTGTACGACCGCTGCGCCGTCAACGGCCGCGTCGACAACATCCTGAAGATCCACGGCCTGCACCCGGAGTCGCTCGAAGCCCACCTGGCGGTCTACCGCGACATCATGTTCGGTCCCGGCCCGCTCAGCCGCGCCGAGCGGGAGATGGCGGCCGTGGTCGTCTCGATCGCCAACGACTGCCACTACTGAATCGTGCATCATGCGGAGGGGCTCCGCAGGGCGGCACGACGGGAGGAGGGGCTCGGCGAGAAGATCGCCGAGGCGATCCGGGCCGACTGGCGCTCGGCGCCGCTGAGCCCTCGGGCGCGCGCCATCTGCGAGTTCGCCGACCGGCTGGCGCGCGACCCGGGCGGCTCGCGGCGCGAGCACCTCGAGCCGTTGCGCGAGGCGGGTCTCGACGACCGGGCGATCCTGGACCTGGTGCAGGTGGTCGCCTACTACGCCTACGTCAACCGGATCGCCAGCGCGCTGGGCGTGCCGCTCGAGCCCGAGCGCGGCGGGCCGGCCGAGACGGATTGAGCCCCTGCGTCGCCTCCGCTAGGGACACGTTCTCACCGCACGGGACTGGCCCGACGAGTCGGGCGCCACGGCCGATCCTCCCGGGCAGCCGTTGCGCACTCGGACCAGGAAGTAGTACACCTGCCCCGGCAGCGGCGTGGAGTCCACCGCCGTCGTGTCGGAGCCGTCGTCCGTCTCCACGCAGGCCCCCGCGGTCGTGTAGTTGCCATTGTCCGATGATTGGATGACGTCGTACGTCACGCTGGCGGCGCCCGGATTGGCGGGCCGGCTCCAGGCAAGACCTACGTACTGCTGCGGGGTGACGCTCATCGCCAGATCGGTGACGTAGCCGGGCACCGCCGCAGACCTGATCGTCGCCGTCGTCGCAGTCGTTATCGCAGATGCGGCGACCGTCCCCGTCGGCGTCGGCCTCGTCGGCCGGCACAGAGGGCCAGCCCGGAGCCGAGCAATCGTCGTCCAGGCCGTCGCAGATCTGCGTTGCGCCGGGATACACGGCCGCATGCGCATCGTCGCAGTCACCGGCGCAGATCTGCCAGCCGTCGAGATCGGCGTCCACCTCGCCCGGGGCGCTGGCCGGCCACGAGGGGTCGTTGCAGTCCGTCTGTTGAGCCGTCACAGATTCTGCGGCGCCCCCGGGTAGACGACCGCGTGGACGTCATCGCAGTCGCCGGCACACTCGGAGAGCGTATCCCCATCGTCGTCGACTTCGTTGGTTCCCGCCAGTGACGGCCAGCCCGGATCGTTGCAAAACGATTGCTTGGTCCCGTCGCATATCTGGGGAGCGCCGGGGTAACACAGATGCCCGGGTGTCGTCACAGTCGCCGGCACACTCGGAGAGCGTATCCCCATCGTCGTCGACTTCGTTGGTTCCCGCCAGTGACGGCCAGCCCGGATCGTTGCAGTCATTGTTGGTCCCGTCGCACAGTTGCGGCGCGCCCACGTAGATCGACGGAGCCGCGTCGTCGCAGTCACCCCCGCAGATACGCTGCCCGTCGAGATCGTCGTCCGCCTCGTCGGCCGGCATCGCCGGCCAGCCCGGATCGTCGCAGTCGTTGTTGATCCCGTCGCAACGCTGGAGGGCTCCCCCGAAGATCGGTGTTGTCATCGTCAGCGCAGTCGGTGGCGTTCTTCGACCATCCGGGCGGCTGGCCGCAGGCGTGCACCGTACCCGTCGCCGGATCACCCCTCCCGTCTCCGTCGCGGTCGAGGTAGTAGACGGCGAGCGGATCGCCCGTGCAGGAGCAATACCCCTCTCCGTCGCCCAGCACCGTGGTGTAGTTCTCCCCTCCCCAGACCAGCATCCGGCTGCCATCCCACACCGCCGACGGCCAGGAACGCCCGGTGGGCGCAGCCCAGTCCTGGGTCGTCGCCGTCCAGGTGTCCCCGACCGGATCGTAGCGCGCGCCCGCGTTGCCGAAGGCCCCTCCCCAGACGATCATCTCGTTGCCTGTCCAGACGGACGCCGGCGCGGATCGGGCGGGAGAGCTGACAGGTCGTAGGCGACCGGGGTCCAGGAGTCGAGCGCCGGGTCGTATCGTGCGCCGTCGTCCAGATCGACGTCCTGGTAGCCGCCCCAGACGATCATCTCCGTACCCGACCACACGGCCGCGTGCCAAATCCGCGGCGAAGGCGCGCCGCCCCCCGACATCGGAAACCAGGCGTCGGAAACGGGATCGTATCTGGCGCTGTCACCCAGGAAGTCGCTCTTGAAGCCACCCCAGACCATCATCTGCGGTGCCCGTCCAGACCGCGGTGTGGTTTTGCCTCGCTCCGGGCGCTCCCGGCCCCGAGCTGACAGGCGTCCAGGCATCGGTCAGAGGATTCAACCGGGCCCCCATCCCCGTGGAGCCGCTCGTGGCTCCACCCCGAGACGATCATCTCGCGGCCGGTCCAGACAGCAGTGGAATAGGTGAGGCTGGGCGGTGATGTGGCACCGGCGTTCACGGACGACCAGGAGTCAATCGCAGGATCATAACGGCCTCCCCCCGCCGACCCACCGCCCCAGATGATCATCTCGGTGCCGGTCCAGACCGCGGTGTGGCCCCTGCGGGCGCTCGGCGTGGCTGCGTCGATCGGCAGAGCACGCCAGGACCCCGTGGCCGGCTCGTACGCGCCGCCCGACTGCAAGCGCGTGCCGTCCCGCCTGCGCCCTCCCCAGATGAGCATCTCGTTGCCGGTCCAGACGGCCGTCTGCTCGGTGCGCGCTTCCGGGTTCAGTGCGGAGGGAACCAGGGGAACCCAGGTGTCGGTCGAGGGGTCGTAACGCCCTCCGGTGTTGTACGTCACGTATTGGGACGGCAGTTCTCCTCCAAAAACGATCATCTCGCTTCCGGTCCAGACGGCTGCCATGGACGACCGCTGGCTCGGGGTCGTGGCGTCGTCGCGTGTGGGCATCCATGTGTCGGACACGGGATCGTATCTGCCGCCCGACGAGAGGACCGTGTTGACGCCGCTGCTCCTTCCACCCCACACGATCATCTCCGTGCCGGTCCAGACCGCGGCGAACTGATACCGGGCAACCGGCGTGCTGTAATCGGCCTGCATGTAGGTCCAGGTGTCGGTCGCGGGATTGTAGCGGGCACCCGTGTTCACGTACCCGGAGTACCCGGATCCTCCCCAGACGAGCATCTCGGTGCCGGTCCAGAACGCGGCCGCGAGATTGTGTCCCTCCGGTGTCGAGGCGTCGAGACGCGTCGGGGTCCAGGTATCGGTCGACGGATTGTAGCGGCCGCCCGACTGGTGGATTGAGGTGAGGATATGGCCTCCCCAGATGATCATCTCGGTTCCCGTCCAGACCGCCACGTGGCCGCTCCTCGCCGCCGGCAGGTTGGCTCCCTCGCTCGTGGGCGACCAGGTGTCCGTCGCGGGGTCGTACCGACCTCCGGATTGGAAGTACGTGCCGCCGGCGTAGCCACCCCAGACGATCATCTCCGTACCGGTCCAGACCACGGTCCCTTCCGTACGGCCGGCCGGTGTCGAGGGTGTGATGGTCATCGGCGTCCAGACGCCGGTCACGGGGTTGTAGCGCGCGCCATCGTTGCGAAGGCTGCCGTCGAAGCCGCCCCAGATGATCATCTCGGTGCCCGTCCAGACAGCGGCGTGGTCGTATCTACCCGGGAGCAGATTCTGATCCGAATGAAACAGCGTCCAGGTGTCCGTCGCCGGATCGTAGCGCCCACCCGTATTGAGGAAACTCTGGTAGTTGTAACCACCCCAGACGATCATCTCGCTGCCGGTCCAGACCGCGCTCGGCTTCATCCTCGGCGACGGCACGTCCGAACCCAGGGACGACCAGGTGTCATCGGTGCAGGGGGATCCGGTCAGTGCCCGCGGCACGGTCCAGTCTCCCGATGCGCCGGGCTCTCTCGGCTCGATCGCCTCGTACCTGCTCCTTCCACCAGTCGTCGAACGGCCGCTTGGGCCAGGAAGGCCACCCATGCGTGTCGCGTTTGCCCCGGGCCCTGTCGTGACACACGGATGGAGAACGCATCGCGATCTTCTCTTATCCCCTCGCGCGGGGCGGAGGCCCCTCGCTCGCGCGCTCCTCGAGGGGATTTTTTTCGATGCTCGCGACCACGGCATCGATTTGATGGATGTCGACCCCGTGCTCGAGCGCCTCGAGGCCTTCCTCCGCCTTCGCCCGCGCCTCGGCGTGGAACCTGCCGTCGTACGCGTACCAGTCGTGGATCAGACGGTCCGCGAGATAGCGGCCGTGCCAGAGCACTCGGCGATCAGCTCGTGGTAGTTGTCCAGCGCATCGAACAGCTCGCGAAGCAATTCGGGCGCCAGGGTCTTCGCCGCCATCCGGTCGATCTCCGCCTGCAGCTGCACGGCCGTGATCGAGCCGCTTCAAGATTCGTTCGAGCGCCTCGGACTTGCGCAGGTAGTCCTCCACGCGCGCCCGGATCACCGCCTCGGGAACCGCCTGCTCGAAGCCCGGCCGCTTCGACGCGTCTCCTGCCGGCCAGGTGCGGTGCTTCCAGTAGACCCGTTCGAGCGCCTCCTGCGCGGCGAGGCGTTGGGAGCACGTGAGGCGCGTCGGGGCCGCGATGGACGAAGTGACGAGAAGGACACAGGACAGGGACAGTGCCGCCGGTATCAGGCGTGCGTGCGCGGATTCGAGAGAGTGTCAGGCACCCGGGAGCCCGCGCACCGTGCGCGGAGCACAATAGAATTCATCCTACCATGAGGTAATTTTGGCGATAAGAAAAAATGCGGGGCGTGGTCGGCGGATACCCGCCTCGTCTCCGGCTGGCGCGAGCACACCTCGGGCCGGATTCTCGAATGTCGCTATCTTCTTTTTTCACATGAATTTGCCGATTTACATTCCGACATTCGTTTCGTATTCGCTATCATGCCGGGGTCATGCCTTTCTCTCCCACGCCGGCACCGGCCCGGCGCATCGCGTATGCAGCACCTGACCCTCACCGGGTCGCCGGGAAGCTGCGCGTGGCATGCGCCGAGGCGGCGCCGCGGCGCGCCGCCTACCCGAGGGAGCGGATGCTCCGGCAGGCCGACGGGCTGGCATTGTCGCTCGCGGCCGGGCTCAACCGGGTTGCGCCGGCGCTGGCCCGGTCGGCCGCAGCCGCCGTGCAGAAGAAGATCTGGTTCGAGCTGGGCTACGCGCGACTGGACGACTACATGCGCGAGCGGCTGGATCGCTCCGGCCGGTGGATGCGCGACCTGGCCACGCTGGGCCGCGCTCTCGACGATCTGCCCGGGCTGGAGGAGGCCATGACCGGCACGGACGGCGGCACGCCCCTGGGGCAGGTCGAGGCGGTTGGCATCGCACGCATCGCGACGGCGGCCTCGGTGGCCGCCTGGATCGATCGGGCGCGGCAGGTCGGCGCGGAAGGTCTGCGAGAAGCGATCCGCGCGGCGAGGCGGGCTGGCTCGAGCGAGCCACCGGATGACGAGCCGCACATCGAAGATGCAGGGTCCGGGGGAGCGACCGGCGGGGCGGACGATCCCGACCGGGGTGAGGAACCGCGGCAGCTCGTGCGATACATGGTCCCGCGGCCGGTGGCGGCCGCCTTCGACGAGGCCGTGGATCTTGTACCGGGCCGTGGTGGGAAGCGAGGCGACGGTGACTTCCTTCGTGGAGGCGCTGGTGGGCGAGTCGCTGTCGGGCGCCCATCCGCCCGACCTGGCTCAGGATCCGGATGCCGACCGGGCGGCGCTCGAGGCGGGAGAGAAGCGGGCGCGGGTGGAGGCGGCTTTGGCCCGCTCGACACGTTGCTGGGAGCACCTGCCAAAGAGGAGCGAGGGCTCGTGGGCCCTGGCGCTGTCGGGAGTCACTCTCGAGCGCCTCATCGAGATCGAGACGCGAGCCGGGGCGGGAGGGGCGGCCGAGCTGCACGGCTCTCTTTGCACGCTCGTCTCGCTCGAGGACGAGATCAAGCGGCGGCTGGGACGGCTGCTCGCCGAGATCGGATCGATGGGCGGCTGGTCGCGCCTGCGGTTCGCCGGCGCGGGACACTACGCCGAGCGGCGCCTCGGCCTCTCCCGGGGGATGGCCGAGGAGCGGCTGCGCATCTGGCGCGCTCTGTCGGCCTATCCGGTCCTGCGCAGAGCCTACGAGCAGGGCCGGCTGCGGCTGGAGGCGGCCGGGAGGATCCTCAGGATCGTGCGCGGCCGGGCTGCGAGCGATGCGCTGCAACGGCGCTGGGTGGAGCACGCCTCGGATGTGACCGCGCGCAGGATGCGCGACGAGGCGCGGGTGTTGATCTCCCGTGCGGCGCTCGAGCCTCCCGATGCGCCGGGGGGGTCGAAAGCGCCGGCACCCGAACCGTGTGACGATGCCAGCTGGCGGGAGTCGCTGCGGCGCGAACCGGGCCGGTCGCGCTCGCGCATCCACAGGCTCGGGCTGAGAGCCGTCGCCTCCCCCATGCCGGACACTTTCCACCGGATGCGGCTGCCGGCCAATCTCGCGGCGGCCTTCATGGCCTGCGTCGAGTCGGCACGCCGCCGGCTGGCCCGGAGGGCGGGGTCGGATCCGCCCGGCCGGCCCTCGTCCCTGGCGGCGTGGGCTTTCGATGACCGATGCCGGAGGGTTCCCGCATGGGTCGGCCTGCTGGCGATGCTCGAGGACTTTGTCGAGACCTGGGATGACCCGCGGTCGCACCCGAGACGTCCCGATCGCGAGATCCACATCCGGGACGGCTTTCGCTGTATCGCCCCCGGCTGCACATCACGGTCGCGGCTGCAGGTTCACCACAACAGGCACCGGTCGCGCGGAGGGGGCGAGGCGGCGTGGAACAAGTGCCTCGTGTGCACGTTCCACCATCTGCAGGGAGAGCATGGGGATCTGGCGCATTGCCGGGGCAGCGCGCCGCTGGAGATGATGTGGCGGCTCGGTCGCGCCGGCGACGGCTGCACATGGTATCGCAACGATCGCAGGCTCTGACTAGCGTTGGTCCGGAAAGATCTTTCCGGGGTTGAGTATCTCGTGCGGGTCGAAGGTCTTCTTGATGGCCCGCATCAGATTGAGCTCGCCCGGGGCGTGGGCGATCGGCATGTAGTCGCGCTGCACCCAGCCTATGCCGTGCTCGCCGGAGATCTTGCCGCCCAGCTCGGCGACACGGGCGAAGATCTCGCGGATCGCGGCATCGAGGTTCCGGTCCCAGGCTTCGCCGGTCTCGTCCTTCAGGATGTTGACGTGAACATTGCCGTCACCGGCATGGCCGTAACAGATCGCGCGCAGGCCATAGCGGTCGATGATCGACCGCACAGACTCGACGAGCTGCGGCACCTGTCGGCGGGGCACCACGGTGTCTTCCTCCTTGTACGGAGCGATCTTCTTCACCGCCTCGCCGATCGCCCGTCTCACCGACCAGATCTCCTTCTGCTTGGCCGGCGTGTCGGCGACGAGCACGTCGACGGCGCCCAGCTCGAGGCAGGCTTCCCCCACCCTCAGCGCTTCGTCCTCCACGAGCGGCTCGCTCGACCCGTCCACCTCGAGCAGTAGATAGGCGGCGTGGCCGGGCGGCACGAGATGCTTGTCGATCCGGTCCGCCCCCGCCCTCCACGCGGCCCCCTCCATGAACTCGGCCGCGGCCGGGATCACCTTGTGATCGAACACCGCGACAACTGCCTTCGCCGCGGCCTCCACCTCGTCGAAGCAGGCCACCATCGTCCGGCGATGCGCCGGCATCGGGATGAGACGCAGTACGATACGTGTGACGATCGCCAGCGTTCCCTCCGATCCGACGAGAAGCTGCGTGAGGTTGTAGCCGGAGACGTCCTTGCGCAGCTTGCCGCCCGTCGTGAACACGGTGCCGTCGGGCAGCACCGCCTCCAGTCCGGTCACCCAGTCCTTGGTCACGCCGTACTTGACCGCATGGGGTCCGCCCGCGTTCTCGGCGATGTTGCCGCCTATCATGCACGAGCCGCGGCTGGCCGGATCCGGCGGGTAGTACAGGCCGAGCTTCTCCACCTCGTTCTGCAGCACCTCGGTCACGACCCCCGGCTCGACCACCGCCATCAGGTTCTCGCGGTCGATCTCGACGATGCGGTTCATCTTCTCCAGGGAAAGGCAGATGCCGCCGCGCACAGGGAGGGCGCCGCCGGAAAGCCCTGTACCCGCGCCGCGCGGCGTCACCGGGATCCGCTCGCGGGACGCGAGCTTCATGATCCCCGAGACCTGCTCGGTGGTCACCGGCTTGACCACCACCTCCGGCGGAAAGGACAGGTCCTCGGTCTCGTCCCGCGAGCACAGCGCGATCGTCTCTGCGTCGTCGAGCACCTGACCGGCGCCGGCGATCGCTCTCAGCTCCTCGAGGAGACTCGGGGTGATACGACCGTAGTCCGTCACCTGGCTAAGCGGCGGTAGTCGGTCAGTGCCGACCGGATGGCGTCCTCGGCGAGGACGGAGCAGTGCAGCTTGACGGGCGGGAGGCCTCCGAGCGCCCGCGCCACATCTTCGTTGGTCAGCGTCCCGGCTTCCGCCACGGTCCTGCCCGTGAGCAGCACCGTCGTCATCGAAGCGCTCGCGATCGCGGCGCCGCAGCCGGTCGCCCTGAAACGCGCCTCGGCCACACGGCCGTCGCGGATCCTCAGCGTGAGCTCCATCCGGTCGCCGCAGGCGGGGTTGCCCGCCTCTCCCACGGCGTCGGCCTGTTCGACGACCCCCACGTTGCGAGGGTTCTCGAAATGGTCGAGGATGACGTCGCTGTAGTCGGTGAAGCTGTATGCGGCCATCGAGCCTGCCCTGCGAAAGCTACCGTGACGGGGGGCGCAGCCCCAGTTTCTTGACACGGTACCACATGCTGCGCTCCGAGATGCCCAACAGCTTCGCCGCGCGGGCCTGGACCCAGCCGGTCCGTTCGAGGGCCTCGAGCACCGTGCGGCGCTCGACCTCCTTCATGACCTTCGACAGACCGCCACTCGTCTCCCCGGCGGGCGACGGGGCTCCCCCCAGTTCCTTCCAGATCAGGATCCCCGGGGGAAGATCGGCCTCGGTGATTTCGCTGCCTTCGCTCATCACCATGGCACGCTCGATGGAGTGCTCCAGCTCACGGACATTGCCGGGCCACACGTACTCGTTGAGCAGGATGCGGGCCTGCGTCGCCAGCCGTTTGCGCGGCAGGGCGTTCTCGCGGGCGAACTTCTCGACGAAGTGGTCGATGAGCGGGTCGATGTCCTCGCGGCGGCTCGCCAGCGGGGGCAGCTTGATGACGATGACGTTGAGCCGGTAGTAGAGGTCGTCGCGGAAGCGGCGCGCCTTGATCTCCTCCTCGAGGTCCTTGTTGGTGGCGGCAACGATGCGCACGTCCACCTTGATGGTCTTCTTGCCCCCCACCTTCTCGAACTCGCGCTCCTGCAGCACCCGCAGGATCTTCGCCTGCGTGGACAGGGCCATGTCGCCGATCTCATCGAGAAACAGCGTCCCGCCGTCCGCCATCTCGAAACGGCCCATCCGTCCGTCCACCCCCGTCGCCACGTTGCGCTCGATGCCGAACAGCTCGCTCTCGAGCAGGTGCTCCGGGATCGCGGCGCAGTTCACCTTGATGAGGGGCCGGCTGCGCCGCGGCGAATTGTAGTGGATGGCGCTTGCCACGATCTCCTTGCCGGTTCCGCTGTCGCCGACGAGCAGCACCGAGGAGTTGAACCGCGCCACGCGGCGGATGCGCTCCCGTACCTGGTCCATTGCGCGTGATACGCCGACGATCCCTTCGAGGCGGTTGCGGCTGTAGAGCTCTTCCTGCAGGCGCTCGGACATCTCCGCCAGAGTCCGCTGCTCGGTGAGATCCCGCAGGATGATCGAGAAGCCGGTCTCCGCGCCGTGCGCGCCCCGCAGCACCGAGGAGGAGACCCGCACGGGGATGAGGCGCCCATCGCGCGCGCGAGAGAGAGTGTCGGCCACCCGGACCCCGGACGCATCGCCGGGCGCGTCAGGCTCCGGCCTCGTGCTGACCAGGGAGCCGTAGTCGGCCTCGCGCTCCGGCGGAGCCAGCCGGAGCCAGGGCTCGCCGATCACCTCCGACGACTCGTACCCGAACATCTTCTCGGCGCCGCGGTTCCACGAGGTGATCCGCCCGCTCGCGTCCACGCTCAGGATCGCATCCGGCGACTGCTCGGTGATGCTCGAGAGCAGCCGTTGCCGACTCTCCTCCCGCCGGCGGTCGGTGATGTCGCGCACGACCGCGGACCAGCCGAGGTCCGGGCCGCTGCTGCTGCCCAGCCGGCTCACCGTGACGCTGACGGGGATACGGTGACCGTCCTTGTGGAGGCGCTCCGTCTCGTACCCCTGCAGGTACCCCTCCTTCTCGACACGGACGCGTATCACATCGCACAGCTCGTCGACCCAATCGGGCGGCACGAGGATCTGGTACGGCCTGCCGACCATCTCCCCGGCTGTGTAGCCGAAGATCTTCTCCGCCCCGTTGTTCCAGGAGGTGACCCTGGCGGCCGCGTCGAGGCTCAGGATGGCGTCGGCCGAGTAGGTGACCGCGTCGGCGAGAACCCGCGCGCGCCGCTCCATCTCGTAACGCTCCGTCACGTCTCGGATGATGCTCTCGATAACCGGCCCGCCTTCCTCGCGACGCAGACGGCTGGAGACGCTCACGTACGCGAGACGGCCGTCCTTGCGGCGTACGCAGATCTCCATCCCCTCCGCGCTCCCCTTCTCGAGGTTCACCCGGATGAACGCCTCGCGCCGGAGCGGGTCGGCGTAAAGTTCCTCGGCCCGCATCGACAGCAGTTCCTCACGCGTGTAGCCGAGCAGCCGCGCGAGACCGTCGTTGCAGGCGAGGATGGATCCGTCGAGCGACGTCTCCACGATGCCGTCGGGCGACCGCTCGACGAACTCGCGGTACCTCCGCTCGGAAGCCCGCAGCCGCTCTTCGAGCAGCGTGCGTTCAATCGCCAGCCCGGCCTGGGCTCCGTATGCCGACATCAGGTCCATGTCCACGGTGACCGGCATGTTGCGGAACGCGTTGTCGAGGGTGATGACGCCCATGGCCCGATCCCCCGCCAGCAGCGGAACCGCCGCGAGGTGCTCGACGCCCAGCAGCGCGCCGACACCGGATGCGAGACGCAGCCCCTCGCGTCCCCCGGGCGCTCCACCATGGACGTACGGACGCTTGGTCATCACCGCCGCCGAGAGAATCTCGAACGGGTCCGCGACGGGCACCGACAGCGCCTCCACCGCAGCGGGAGTCAGGGGAAGGGCGGGGCCGCTGCGGGTGGCGTGCGCCGCTCCGCGCAGGACGGCCTCACGCTCGTCGTACAGAAAGAGGACCGCCCGCTCCACTTCGAGCCCTTCCGTGATCCCTTCCACGAGCCGATCGAGGATCTCCCGCAGCGGGAGGCTGGCCTGGAGCCGTGCGCCGATCATCTGCAGCCCGGTGATCTCCTTCAGCGCGCGCTCCCTGTCCTCGTGCTGCCCCGCCCGCTCCAAGGCCGTCCCCGCCTGGGCCATCACCGCATCGAGCAGGCTCAGCCGCTGCGGCAGCATCGCTCCGCCACGGACATCCTGCAGGAGGACCACGCCGATGACGCCGCTCCGCGCGGCAAGCGGCAGGCAGGCGAATGTCCCCTCACCCAGGCGCGATGCCACCGCCGGCTCGAGGACGGGCTCGGAGTCCGCCACGTCGCCGGGGATCCGGGCCCTGCCGGTCACCGCAGTGGCCGAGAGCAGGCTCCGTGTATCGGCGACCGGCACGCGCACTCCCTCGAGGGAGACCACGTCGAGGCCGCCGTCTTCCGGCCGGCGGATCACCGCCTCGCGGCCCGCGAGCGTGCCACCGCCCGCCTCGAGCAGGTACGCCTCGGCCCGGTCGATTCCGAGCTCCCGCGTCAGACCGTGGAGCAGACGTCGGAGCACCTCCTCGGCGGGAATCGCCTCGGCGAGAACCGAAGCGATTCGAGCGAGAAGCTCCGTATCCCTGGGAATGCGTTCGACAGGCTGCCCGCCGAACGCCTTGGCACCTTCAGTCCTGGACGTCATGGCTGCGTGTCTTCCGAGACGGCGAGCCGCCTCTCGTTAGTGTGTGCCCTAGGGCTTGTACCGGAGAAGAAGCTCGGCCTCGGCATGGCCTGCGCCGAGAGCGGGGCCCGGTGCCACTCTCCGTTTTTGTAGGTGCCTTATCGTACGATATGTGACGATTTTCTGTCAACAGGAATGTACCCCAAACGCACGCTGCGTCGGCGTTTCCGGGGAATGCCCCAGCAGCATCGACCGATGTGCCTGGGCGGTCAGCGGGGTGCGGGAGCGGCGCGCGCGTCGAGCCGATGCAGCAGGGACAGCGCGGCCGCATCCTCGGGATCGCGCGCCAGGATATGGGCGGTGAGCTCGTGTCGCGCGACCGCGATGTCTCCCAGCCTGAGGCTCGCGTTGGCCAGACCCCAGCAGGCCGCGCGGCCGGCCCCCAGGCTTTCCGCGAGCGAGTACTCACGGCGCGCCTTCACGAAGTCGCCGAACCGCGCAGCGGCGTACCCCAGCAGCAGCCTCAGGCCGACGCGCTTCGGGTGACGTGTCGCGAGATCCTCCAGCAGACGCACCGCGTCTCCCGCGCGCCCCTCATCGAGGCTCTCCCGTGCGGCCGACAGCTCACGCCGGTCCTCCGCCGACATCGCCGTCAGCCCGCCGGCCCGATCCCCTGTGATCGAGGCGTAGATGGAAGCGTCCGGCGCCTCGAAGGAGGCCAGCGCCGCAAGGCGCGGAAGCGGGCGGGCCGCCTCGTGGGGCGCCCCGGGGGGGAAGATGCCTGCCAGCTCGCGGTACAGGAAGATCGTCGCCGCGGACCCGAGCGCGGCCATCACGACGAGCGCCCAGATCCAGGGTCTCAAGGTCACGGAGGCCTCGATCCCCCGGCGCCGCTGGTCGGCCTCCTGGCGGCAGACACCGCACCGCGCCAGGTGGCTGGACAGCGACCGCACCAGGGATGGCTCCATCTCGTGCGCCCGGTGCACGAACCCCTCGATCAGCGATTCGGAGGGACAGACGAGAAACGCCACACCGCGTTTCGACCCCGATTCGGCTCCACCCTTCGCCGGCATCCACCCTTCCCTTGCGGGACCGCTCACTCCAGAGCGACCCGGCGCACGAAGAACGACACGAGACGCGGATCACGCGACGGCGCCCCGCCCTCTCCGTCAGGTGCTAGATACGTCGCCTGCAGCGGCCGGTCAACCGACAGACTCACTTCGAGCACGCGACTGTCCGGCAGCCCCTCGGGAAGATCGGCCACGAGCCGCAGCTCCTTTCCGGCCGCGGTGCCTTCCGTCAGGGAGATGTCCTCCTCCCCGATCCCGCAGCGGTCCGGCGGAGCCGAGAGGGTGACATGCAGCGAGCGCGGCGGTTCCCCGCCGGCGCCGGGTCTCCATGACCCGGCAACGAGATCGACGACCAGCCGGCTTGCGCCCGGAGGGCGTCCCAGCAGCACCGAGCCTTCGCCCGACATCCAGGCCCCCGAAAGCGGATGCCCGAGACCGTCGGCCGGCTGCGGCAGCGGGCGCCCCGGCTCGTGATCCCAGAAGCCGTAGAGGATCTGCCCCCGCGCGGCCCCGGTCCCCGGCAGACTCACGGCAGGCAACAGGCCGGCCACCATCTCCGCCCATCTCCGCTCGTCCTCCCGCACCTGCTGCATCTGCCGGCTCGCCAACCCTTCGGGCGGATCGGCCTCCGGTCCGGCGGCCGGGGACGCTCCTCCCGGGACCATCCCCTGAGTGGCGAGAAACGCCGCCACCCGTTGCGCCGCGACCTCGTTGGCCCGGGCGTTCGGGTGCGGATCCCATCCGAGGGAATACTCGCTCGCATAGTGGGCAGGGCTCTGCCACACGGGGGTCATGTCCAGAAACGGTATCGACTCCTGCGAGAGGATCCGCTCGAGCTTCTGCAGCGGCCATCCCTGCCAGATCAGCGCGTTGTGGATCACCACCGCGAGGGTCGCCCCCGAGCCGGTCGTGATGCTGCGCAGCCTCCGGTACTCGAGACGCAGCGGCTCCCAGACCGCCCGCTCCGCCTCGCAGGTCGGCATACGCACGAGCGGGTCGGGCCGCTCGCCCGTCGTCATGTTCCAGGAGTGCAGCCGGAGCCGCAGATAGACGAACAGATAGAGCCGGCTGTGCGTCGCCAGCCAGTGGCGGAGCCCGGTGCCCGCTTCGGGAAGCAGATTCAGGCGATCGGCGTCGAATCCGCCCGGCAGCAGCATGCCGGCAAGGCGTGTCGACCAGGCATCGGGCGGCGGCGGGTCGAACCGGCTGCTCCTGATCGTCGGAACGGCTCCGCCTTCTCCGAGCCCCCAGTTTTCGATGTCGTTGTGGCAGAAGCAGGCGACGACGACGTCGGGATGGTAGCGAAGCCCGACATCGCTCAGAAGGCTGATCTCCTGCTGGAGGTTATAGCCGAACACGCCGGCGTTGATGACCTCCACGCCGTCCAGCCGGCGCTCGAGCTGTGCGGGCAGGGTCTGGCCTGGCGGCAGGCCGATGCCGAACACGAGCGAGTCGCCCAGCACGAGGATCCGGTGCGTGCCGGAGGGGGCCGGGATCGCGTAGTCGCGGTCCCGCAGACCGAGCGAGTTGACGCTGAACTCGGTGCCGTTGTAGAAGCCGGTGGAGCCGGGCACCAGACGGTAGATGATCGCCGGGTCGCGAACCTGCTGCAGGGGGAGGGACTCCGCCCGGCCGAACGTCGCCGGAGCACCGGCCCAGAAGATCCGCACGCCCGCCTCGGCCGCGAGCAGCGCAATCAGCGTCCCGATGGCCACGGCGAGGAGGTTGGCCGCCCTCTTCTTCATTCAGGGCTTCTTCTTCTCCCCGGACTCCGCGCCGATGACCTTGTCGATGATCTGCTCGATATCCTTCTCCTGGCCCGGGTAGTATCCCGGGTACCGCTTCAGGACACGCCCGTTGCGTCCCAGGATGATGGTGGTCGGGATCGACATCCCCTCGACCGGATCGCTTCCCATGACCCGGGCCACCTCGATGTACGCGGCCGGGTTCATGAGGCCGATCGGATAGGTGACCTGGTAGTCATCCAGAAACGACCGGATCGTCTCGAGGTCGACCGGCGCCCCGGGCTCGCCGTCGGCGTTGAGGCCCAGGACGGTCACGCCCTTGCCGGCGAACTTCTGGTGAAGATCGACCAGATGCGGGATCACCATCCTGCAGGGGCCGCACCAGGTGGCCCACACATCGAGGATGACGATCTTTCCCTTGAGATCCTCGTTGCTGATGTTGCCGCCGGAGAGCGAGGGAACCTTGAAGACCATCGACTGTCCGGCGGCGGTCGCCTGCCGGGAGGCTCCCGCCGCGAGGAGAAGAAACGCGATCGGCAGCCAGCGGCGAATCCTCAAGCTCATCCCTCCTTGGGGCAGTAGCTGACCAGCTTCTTGCACATCCCCTTGTCCAGCACCTCGACCTTGGCCTCGTTGGCCAGCGTCTCGGCCTCGTCGCGCGGGTTGGCAGCGGAGGGGAACCGGATGAGGATGTGGCTCACCTCGACGCGCTTGCCTTTCCCTTCGGTGGGCGTCGGGGGCAAGATACGGTCAACCCTGAGGATGTGGTAGCCGAAGATGGAGAGGAACGGCTCGCTGATCTCCCCTACCTTCAGACTGAAGGCGACCCGGTTGAACGGGAACACCAGCTCGTGGAACTCCTGGGGATGGCCCATGCTGCCCCCCTGGACGGCCGTGACGGGATCCTGCGAGTATTGCTTCGCCAGTGCGGCGAAGTCGCCGCCCGACTTCACCTGGTCGTAGATGGCGTCGATGGCGTGCTTCATCTGGGGAAGGTCGCTGCTGTACTTCTGGGCCATCGCCCTGATCTTGACGACCTCTTCACGGAAGAAGAAGTCCTCGTACGGCCGGCCGGACAGTTTGGTCGTGAACCCGGCCTCGTGCTTGAGGTCTTCGGCGTGCCACTGGTCCACCTTCCATATCGCGGCCCACTCCGCCTTCGTCACGGGCTCGCCGTTGACGGTGGCCACAACGGGGGACTCCTTGGCGGCCTTCTTCTCCCCCTTGTCCTTCGCTCCGGCCGGAGCAAACACGATCACCGCCGCGACGGCGGCGACCAGGATACCTCGCTTCATGAGACTCCCTCCGATCGTTCCTGTTCCCGATGCCCCGTGCCGTCGCGCTCTTGCGGGCCGGGGTCGGCTCCTGTTTCGGATGTTCCGGATTCTAACACAGCGGTTCCCGCGACCGCCCGCAGCCCCGCCAGGATCACGATGGCCGAGATCGCCTGGACAGCGCCCACCAACCGGGGATGCGACATCAGGACCGGACCCGGGAAGCTCGCCGCGACGAGCAAGCCGAACGCCGACCAGACGAGGCGCGCCGCACCGCCGCGCGAGAGCGCGGCCATGATGAAGCCGTAAGCTCCACCCAGCGCCAGGTACCAGGGCAGAACCTGTCCCGTCCGTCCCAGCCCGACGCGGGACAGGAGGGCCGCGAGAGCAGTGAGCGCGAACAGGGTGTAGAGCGTGTGCGCCCAGGCGGGTCGCGACATGAGGCGGGCGAGATAACGGTCGCCGATCCCGGCGTCAGACATGAGCGAAGACTAGCACGCGCGCGGCCTTGAACGCCCGGATCGGCATGCCTATACTCCAAGACCAAGCTGGGGGCACCGCCGATGACACCGGCGCGCCGTCACGCGGGGACAACCTATTGCCTTCCAAGCACGGACACTCGACGACGCTGCGGATTCTCCTGGCGATAGCGGTCGCAGAGATCCTCAACGGCTCCTATCTCGCCGCTTTCGACACACCGAGCATCTTCTACCACGCGAACGTGCTCCTGCACGTCGTGCTCGGGGTGCCCCTCGCGCTCGCGCTCCTTCTGATGAGCGTGCCCGCGCTGCTCAAGGGGGCTCGGCGCTCGGGCGGCCCGCAGGGACTGCTGCTGAGAATCCTCGCCGTGGTCGCTCTCGTGTTCGTCGGCTCGGGGCTGATCCTCTCCTGGACCGGGACCGCCCGCCCGTACTACGCCCTGCTGAGGCTTCACGTCGCCTCCGCCATCGCAGGCGGCATCATGCTGCTGGCGCTCGTGTGGGCCTGGTCCCGGCGGCCGGGCGCCGACGCGAAGAGCCGGGCCGTCTTCCGCTGGAACTTCGGCGTCCTCGGCGCCGCGCTCGCGCTGCCTCTCCTGATGCACGGATACCGCGCGGTCTACCCGCCGCATGTCTCGACGATCGTCAATCCGCCGTTGCCGCCCCTGACGGCGATGGACGAAGGAGGCGGGCCGCACAACCCGTTCTTCCCCTCGTCGAACGAAACGGTGGGCGCCCGTTTCGTCCCGCCGGACTTCTTCCTCGACTCGCGCGGCGCCTGCGGCAACAGGGGCTGCCATCCCGATATCACCGCGCAGTGGGAAGGCTCGATGCATCATTTCTCGTCGTTCAACAACCAGTGGTACCGCAAGGCCGTCGAGTACATGCAGGACACGGTCGGCACCCGGCCGTCGAAGTGGTGCGGAGGCTGCCACGACATGGCGATCCTGCTGACGGGCCGGATGGACACGCCTATCCGTGAGCAGATCGGCACGCCGGAGGCGCAGGCGGGGATCGGATGTCTGGCCTGTCACGCGATCGTCCACGTGAAGGACACGATGGGCCAGGGCGGCTACGTCATCGAATATCCCGAGATGCACCGGCTCGCATCGAGCAAGGCGCCGTTGATCAAGACCCTGCACGATTACATGACGCGCCTGGACCCGGCGCCGCATCGCAAGACCATGCTCAAGCCGTTCCATCGCGAGAGCACGCCGGAGTTCTGCTCGGCCTGTCACAAGGTGCATCTCGACGTGCCGGTCAACAGCTACCGCTGGCTGCGCGGATTCGACGAGTACGATGCGTGGCAGCAGAGCGGCGTGTCCGGTCAGGGCGCCCGGTCGTTCTACTACCCGCCCGAGCCGCGAAACTGCGCCAACTGCCACATGCCGCTTGTGGCCTCCGACGACGCCGGCAACATCGACGGGATGGTGCACTCACACCGCTTCCCCGGGGCCAACACGGCCCTGCCGTACGTCAACGGCGACGAGAAGCAGCTCGAGGCGACCGAGACCTTCCTGAAGCGCAACAGTGTCACGGTGGACATCTTCGGGGTGATCCGGATCCCCGATCACGCCTCCGCGAGCCCGGGCGGCCCGCCCGCTCCGGCACCGCCCGGCTCGGAGCCGGACCGGACACCGGTCGTCGCCACCATGTTCGCGGGCGAGGAAGGAGTCGCCGGCGCGACGGGCCCGGGCGGATCCGTCACCGCCACGGGACGGCTCCTCGCACCGCTGCCGGACAACGGCGACGGGGTGACGCTCGAGCGCGGGCGCGACTACATCATGGAGGTCGTGGTCAGGACCCGCGGCGTGGGACACATGTTCCCCGGCGGCACCGTGGACGCCTTCGATGTCTGGGTGGAGCTCGAGGGGGTGGATGACGCGGGGCGGATCGTCTTCTGGAACGGATGGACCGAGCCGGAACAGCGCGACGGCAGGCCCGCGAGCGGGCCGGTCGACCCCGAAGCGCACTTCTACCGGTCGTTCCTGCTCGACGCGCACGGCAACCCGATCAACAAGCGGAACGCCTGGGCAGCCCGCGCGCTGCTCTACGCACGCATGATCCCCCCGGGCGCGGCCGACACGGTCCACTTCCGGGTACGGCTGCCCGACGACTGCGGCCCGCGCGTGACGTTTACGGCGAAGGTCAACCACAGGAAGTTCGCCTGGTGGAATACGCAGTGGGCGTATTCCGGAGTACGCGATCCGTCGCAGCCCGCCCCGGCCGTCTCGCCGGGTTACGACGACGGGCGATGGGTCTTCACCGGCGACACCGCCGGGGTCTCGGGCCCGATGAAGCACGTCCCCGACCTGCCTATCACCGAGCTGGCGCAAAGCGTCAGGTCGTTTCCCGTCTCGCCGCGGGGGAAGACACCAGCGGTTGCCGATCCGCTGCCCGGGGCGCTGCAGCGGGCCGACACGCGCGAGCGGTACAACGATTACGGGATCGGGCTGCTGCTGCAGAAGGATCTGAAGGGAGCCGCCGCGGCTTTCCGCAAGGTGATCGAGATCGACCCGGGTTACCCTGACGGCTACGTCAATCTGGCCCGGGCGCAGATCCAGGAGGGAAGCCATCGCGAGGCGGCCGGCAACCTGGAGAAGGCGCTCTCGATCGATCCGTCGCTCGCCAGGAGTCACTATCTCTATGCGCTCACCCTCAAGACGGTGGGCCGATACGACGAGGCGATCGACCATCTCAGGCGGGCGCTCGGGAGCTATCCGCGCGATCGGGTCGTGCTGAATCAGCTCGGACGGATCCTGTTCCTGCAGCGGCGATACGACGAGGCGATCGCCGCCTTCGAGCAGACGCTCGCCGTGGACCCCGAAGATCTCCAGGCGCACTACAATCTGATGCTCTGCTACCGGGGCAAGGGAGATACCGGCAAGGCCGGGATCGAGGAGACGCTCTACATGCGGTTCAAGGCGGACGAATCCTCCCAGGAACTGACGGGGCCGTACAGACTCGCCCACGCGGAGGACAACAACGAGCGGCTGCTGGTGCACGAGCATCGCTCCACGTGGCGGGGGCCCGCGAGCGTCGACCCCGGGTATTCGGGCCAATGAGGGGCCGTCGCGCCATCGGTCTGCCGCTGGCCTGCGCCGGGCTGCTGGCGGTGTCGGCCTGGTCCTGCGGTGGAGCCGAGGCCCCCCCGGAGAAGCCGGTCCCCGCCCCGGCCGCCAGACACGAAGTGACCTTCACGGACGTGACCGCGCAGGCCGGCATCTCCTTCCGGCACGTCAGCGGAGCGTACGGGAAGAAGTACCTTCCAGAAACGATGGGCTCCGGCGTCGCGGTGCTCGACTACGACGGCGACGGGCTGCCGGATCTCTTCTTCGTCAACGGCACCTACTGGCCCGACGACCCGCGAAGGCCGCTCGCCTCGGGCGACCCGCCCCGCTCGTCCCTGTACCGCAACAAGGGGGACGGGACATTCGAGGACACGACGAAGCGCGCGGGGCTGGACGGGACCATGTACGGCATGGGCGCCACCGCAGCCGACTACGACAACGACGGGGACACCGACCTGTTCGTGACCGCGCTCGGGCGCGATCGCCTGTATCGCAACGACGGCGGGACCTTCAGCGAGATCGGCGCCGCGGCCGGAGTGGACGACCCCGGCTTCGGCAGCAGCGCCACCTTCCTCGACTACGATCACGATGGTGATCTCGATCTGTTCGTCTGCAACTACGTCGAGTGGACCATCGCGAGCGACATCTTCTGCAGCCTCGACGGCCAGGACAAGTCGTACTGCACGCCCGAGTCGTACAAGGGGCAGAGCAGCCGGCTCTTCCGCAACGACGGTCACGACCGGTTCACCGACGTCAGCGCCGCCGCGGGCGTGCTCAACCCGGCCGGCAAGTCGCTCGGCGTCACGACGATCGACTTCGACGCCGACGGCTGGGAGGACATCGTGGTGGCCAACGACACCCAGCCGAACTACCTGTACCGCAACAACCACGACGGGACCTTCACGGATCTCGGCGTGGAGGCAGGCATCGCCTACTCCGAGTCCGGGATCGCCCGGGGCGCCATGGGCATCGACTCGGGCGACTATGACGGGTCGGGTCGCGAGAGTCTCGTCATCGGTAACTTCTCCAACGAGATGATCGGCCTGTATCACAACGAGGGGTCCGGGATCTTCATCGACGACGCCCCGCGGGCGGGTGTCGGGCTGCCCAGCCTGCTGACCCTCGCCTTCGGAACGTTCTTCTTCGACTACGACCTCGACGGAAACCTCGACATCTTCGCCGCCAACGGCCACGTCGAGGACGACATCAACAGGGTGCAGAAGGACATCACACACGCTCAGAAGCCGCACCTCTTCCGCAACAACGGTGACGGGACCTTCTCTCCGGCCGGCCAGGAAGCGGCGGCCGCCGGCGGCCCGCTCCAGGAGAAGATCGTCGCGCGGGGCGCGGCTTACCTCGACTACGACGGCGACGGCGACCTCGACATCGTCCTGACGACCAACAACGGGCCCGCCCTGCTGTGGCGCAACGACGGCGGCAATGCCAACGGGTGGCTGAGGGTCAAGCTGACCGGCACCCGGTCGAACCGGGACGGTGTCGGGGCGCACGTGACCGTCACGGCGGGCGGGCGCACACGATCGCTGATGCTCAAGGCCGGCTCGAGCTACTGCTCCGCGTCGGAGATGGTCGCCACGTTCGGCCTCGGCGACGCGCCGCGAGCCGACAGCGTGGACGTGGTCTGGCCGGGCGGCGGCACGCAGCACGTCGATGGTGTGGAGGCGCGTCGGACCATCGAGATCACCCAGGACGGCCCGGTGGCGGTGGCGCGGTCAGCGGCGCGCTGAGGTCAGTGCGGCTTTCTGAGGTGATGCACCACGGCCGGGGGAATGTTCAGGAAGACCGCGTCACGCCTGAACTCGTACTTCTGCAGATAGCCGCCGGTCACACGCCCCACCCTGCGGAGACGTCGCCGCTCCTGACGCCCGGTCGTCAGCGACTTGAGCTCCCGGATCAGCAGGTACTCGAAGTACGTCAGCACCCCGCCCGGCTCGAGAGCGTCGAACAGCCCCTTGAGGATCAGCCTGACCTGCGCCGGCTCGAAGTTGTTCAGGGGCAGACCCGAGATGATCGCGTCGTAACGGCGGCCCTGAGGGATCTCCTCCACCCTGCGGTTGATCACGGTGAGCCGATCCCCGTTGCCGAACCGCGACTCGAGGTGTCTGCTGAAGATCGGATTGATCTCGTACACATCCAGGTGGGAGCCGCGCGGCATGCGCTGCAGGATCTCCCCGGTGAGCGCCCCCGTGCCGGCACCGGCCTCGAGGGCGACGATCGGGCGTCGCATCGAGCCGATCACCGAGGTGACCGCGCGCGCGAGGAAGCGAGAGCTCGGCGCGATCGCTCCGGTGTGCAGGAAATCGCGTCTCGCCTGCCGGAGGAACAGCCGCGTGCCCGAGGGGGGCTGTGGCATCATCGGATCCCTTTCGCAGGAGTGCAGCGCCCGATTAGAGCAAATGGCGACATGACATGTCAAACGCGGCCCCCGGGAAACAGTGTACAATACCCGGGCCCTATGACCCGTCTCCGACTTCCGGCAGGCCTCCTCGCGCTGTCGCTCATCGTCGTCTCCCTGCTGGTCGCCTGCGGCGGCGCTGCCGGACGGGACTCATCCGCGGACATGGCCCGCATCCTGGAGCTGGAGGATCGCCGCACACTCGGCGACGGGGCGCTCACGGCCTATCTGGACCCGGACATGCCTCTCGCGCTGCGCGTCCGGGCGGTGCTGGCGCTGGGCAGAATCGGTTCGCCGGTGGCACGGCCGGCGCTGCTGGCCCGGTCGCTGGTGGATCATGCCGAGGAGCTGCGGCGCATGGCCGCTTTCTCGCTCGGCGAGATGGACGATCCGGCGGCGGTGCCCTTCCTGGTCGACGCGCTCGACGACAGCGACGTGCAGACGCGCGCCCTCGCGGTCGAGGCGCTCGGAAAGCTCAAGGCCGCCGGCGCGGTGCACGCGATGCTGCCTCTCCTGGACGACCCCGACCCCGAGGTGGCAGGGATGACCCTGCTGGCCCTGTGGAAGGTCGACCCGGGCGACACGCTGTCGCGTCAGGTCGAGGCGGCCGCCCGCCTGCAATCGACGGCCCGGGGCGAGCTTCGCAGGCGGGCCGCCTACTTCCTCATGCGTTCCATGATGGGGCACCCGGACGACGCCGGGCTCGAGACCGCGCTGCTCGGGGCGGCCGGCGACGACGACCCGTTGCTGCGCTCCTTCGTGGCGCGCGGCCTCGGAGCGTCGAAGACCCCCGCGGCCACCGCGGCGCTGCTGAAGCTGGCGGGCAATCCCGACTGGCGGGTGCGGGTCAACGCGTTCAATGGACTCGGCACCCGCCCCGTCGAGTCGGGCTGGCCGACGTATGCGGCCGGTCTGGCCGACGCCGACACCGGCGTGAGGCTCGCCGCGCTCGCTTCGCTCGCGACCTGCAGGGATGCGGCGGCACGACGGGCGCTCGAGGAGAACCTCGGGGCCGGAAGGCCGCGGCTCCGCGAGGTGGCGCTGCGGGCGCTGGCGGCCCGGGATGGCAAGACGGCGCTGCCTCTGCTCGCCCCGCTGGCATCGGATCCGGTCTGGTCGGTGCGCGCCCGCACGTCCGAGGCGCTGGCCCCCATCGAAGACGATCGCGTGGGTGCGATCGTCGCCCGTCTGGCCGGCGACGACGACCCGCGCGTGCGCGCGCCGGCCGTGGCCGCGGCGGGGGCCGTCAAGGCCGGCTGGGGCAGCCCAATCGTGCTCGATGCGCTCGACGATGACGACACATTTCGTCAGGGCCGCCGCGCTCGACGCGCTGGGCGACGCCACCGCACCCGGACGGCCCGATGCGGACGCGACGACCGACCTCCTGGTGGCGGGTTACCGGCGCGCAGCCGATGATGATCACAACGACGCCCGTCTCTCCGCTCTCGACGCGCTGTCCCGCCTGGGGGGCGACCGCGCGAAGGAGGCCCTCGAGGCCTCGCTCGAGGATCCCGATTACCTGGTGCGTCGCCGGGCGGCCGAGCTGCTGCGCGACCACTTCGACGAGGACCACGTGGCCGACGTGCCCGGGCCGGAGCCGTCGCGCGACGCCGCGGGGTACCTGGCGGCCGTCCGCCGCGCCGGCCGGCACGTCACCGCCACCTTCGACACCGATTCGGGCCGGATCGTCGCTGAGCTCTACCCCGCCGACGCGCCTCTCACGGTGGACAACTTCATCAGGCTGGCGAAGGAGAACAGGTACGACGGGCTCGTCTTCCACCGGGTGGTGCCCAACTTCGTCATCCAGGACGGCGACCCGCGCGGCGACGGCAGCGGCGGCCCCCCCTGGCAGATCCGGTGCGAGATCAACCTCAGGCGTTACGGCACCGGCGCGCTCGGCATGGCGTTGTCGGGCAAGGACACGGGCGGCAGCCAGTATTTCATCACCCAGTCGCCGCAACCCCATCTCGACGGCGGCTACACCGTGTTCGGACAGGTGACCTCGGGGCAGGACGTGGTCGACCGGATGGCGCAGGGGGACGGCATCCGGACGGTGCGCATCGACGAGGAGCCGGGAGGATGATGCGCGAACCTCTTGACCACGGCAGGCCCTCTCCTTTACGCTTCGGCTGACCGCCGTACGGGAGGGAACAACCCATGCGTCGCTTCTCGCTCGAGAGGATCCCGTGGACCGGGGAGGGTGAGCCGGTACGGCACCAGCTCGAGGAAACCCTGCTCGAGGAAGGGTACGATCCGTTCGCCTGGGTGGACGAGCCCGGCAGGAGATACGCTCCCCATGCGCACGAGCACGACGAGAGCATCTGGATCATCCGCGGATCGATGACGTTCGAGGTCTCCGGCAAGTCCTACGAGCTCGCAGCCGGCAATCGCCTGATGCTGCCGCGTGGCTCGCAACACGAAGCGGAGGCGGGTCCTGAAGGGTGCGAGTACCTGGTCGGTCAGAAGCGCTGACCGCCGAAGCTCCTCGGGTTCTTCGGATCCGATACATCGAGGAGCCGGACTCCGGCGGAGTCTTCCGCCACCATCACGACATCACCCTTCACCGCGATCCGGTTCGCCGCTCGCTCGGTCGTGATCGCGCCCAGCGGGACGGGTGCGGCCGACGGGTCCGAGACATCGAAGACGCGCACGCCGGCCTCGCTCTCCGCGAGGTAGACACGGCCGCCCGACAGTGCGACCCCCCGCGCGTACGACAGGGCCGGCACGGTGAAGACGACGCGGGGCGCGGCCGGCTCGGAGACATCCACCACGGCGAGACCGCCCGGCCCCGTGGCGACGTAGCAGCGCCCTTCCGGCCCCAGCGCCACGCCGCGGGCCGAGCCGTCGAGGGGGATCGTCGACAGCAGCCTCAGCTCCCGGCCCGTCACCCGGGCGAGCAGAAGCCCCCCGGACTCCTGTGCCACGGCCACCAGGCCGTCCGCCACCACGAGGTGGCGCGCGTACGCTCCGGTATCGAGCGTGTGGATGACACCCGGCCGGCCGGGATTGGAGATGTCCACGAGCTTCAGCCCCATCGTGCCGTCGGCCAGGACGAGCCGATCGGAATCCGGATGCCGCGGCCGCGTTCACCGACCCGTCGGTGTCGAGACCCGAGACAAAGCGGGGCCGCTCCGGGGCCGAGACGTCGATGATCCGCAGTCCGTCCGGGCCGAGCGAGAGGAAGGCCAGCGTGCCCGCGACGGCGACGGCATTGCCCGAGCCGGGGAACAGCAGCGTGGCCGCGAGTCGGGGCGTGGCGCGCTCCCGGATGTCGTACACGGCGAGCCCACCGCTCGTTGCCGCGAGGACGTCGTGCCCGCCCGCGGCCGCGACGTCGTAGACGCGGCCCGCGAGCTGCTCCGCGGCCTGCCCGGCGGGCAACGGTCCCAAAGGGTCCGCGCCCGTCCCTCCCATGACGGCCGTCAGGACGATGCTAAGATAGCCGGCGATGATCATCGCGCTCATTCTAGCAGCCGCGCTCGCCGCCGGTACGTCCGGCTTCTCGGATCGCTTCGACGACCGTGTGATGCGGATGGACTACTACCACTCGGGCACCCGGGCCGGGGAGACCATCAGCCTGGACGCCTTCCGTCTCGAGCCCGGTGCGTGGCCCGGCTCCAGGGTCAACCTGATCGACACGCTCTCCTGGGGGAAGTACCGGGTCAGCCTCGTAGACGAGGTGTCGGGGGAGACGATCTTCACGCGCGTGTACTCGAGCCTGTTCGGCGAATGGCAGACCACCGGGGAGGCGGCCGACGGCGTGCGACGCACCTTCCACGAGTCGGCAATCTTTCCGGCTCCGAAGAAACCCGTCCGGGTCTCGATCGCCTCGCGCCGCGCCGACAACAGCTTCGAAGAGATCTTCAGTGCCCGACTCGACCCGAGGTCGCATCTGGTCGAGCGTACCGGCCCGCCTCCCGGCGCGCGGGTCCTGGACGTGGAGATCCATGCCCCGGCGCCGGATGCGGTCGATCTGCTGTTCCTGGGTGACGGGTACTCCCGAAGCGAGCGTGAAAAGTTCGCGCGCGACGTGAAGCGGTTCGCCGACCGGCTGTTCTCCTTCTCACCCTTTTCGGAGAGCCGCGAGCGATTCAACGTCCGCGCGGTGGCTCTCGACTCTCCCGAGAGCGGCCCCGACGAGCCCCGCAAGGGGATCTGGCACGACAACCCTCTCGGCACGAGCTTCAACACGTTCGACACCGAGCGCTACCTCACGAGCCTGTCGAACCGTGCGATACGCGATCTGGCCTCGGCCGCACCGTACGACCGGATCTACGTGATGGTCAATTCGTCGCGGTACGGTGGCGGCGGGATCCAGGACCTGTTCGCGATCTTCACCTCGGACAACGAGTATTCCGACTATGTCGCGGTACACGAGTTCGGCCACAGCTTCGCCGGCCTCGGCGACGAGTACTACACCTCGGAGGTGGCCTACAACGAGTTCTACCCTGCGGGCGTGGAGCCGTGGGAGCCGAACATCACGGCGCTCGTGCCCGGCGGCCGTCCGAAGTGGGACGACCTGGTCACGCCGGGGACACCGATCCCCACGCCGGCCGGGGATCCACGCTACCGGGGGGCCGTGGGGGCGTTCGAGGGGGCCGGCTACGCGGCGAAGGGGCTGTATCGCCCCTCACTCGACTGCCAGATGTTCTCCAAGGGAGACCAGCCGTTCGACCCGGTCTGCCAGCGGGCGCTGCAGCGGGTCATCGACTTCTACGCCGCGCCGCGTTGACGCGGTGGAATCGACACACGAAGACCTCGAGGGCGGCGAACCGGCCGGGGAGGCGGCAGTCCGCTCTCCCCGGCACATCCCCCTAGAACAGCGCGTAGATGAATGGTGCGAGCGCCGATCCTTCGGTGAAGACGATGAGCAGACTCAGCATCCCGAGAATGATCAGGATCGGAGCCAGCCACCACTTCTTGCGGACCTTCATGAAGCTCCAGAGCTCGGAGATCAATCCGAACTTGGAGCGGCTCGGCCTGTTGGCCATCGCGTCCACCTCCTCAGTCGAGTTCGAACTCCCGCTGCCAGTCGATGTCGTCCCGCAGCGGTTGCATCTGCTGCTTGTCCAGCACGAAGCGGTCCAGGACCAGATAGTCCATGTTGGTCCGCATGAAACATAGATAGGCATCGTGCGGGGTGCAAACAATCGGCTCGCCGCGAACGTTGAATGACGTGTTGATGATGACCGGGCAACCGGTCCTCTTCTCGAACTCCTTGATCAGGTCGTAGTACAGCTCGTTCTGCTCCCGCGTCACGGTCTGGATGCGGGCCGAGCCGTCCACGTGCGTGACCGACGGGACGTGCCTCCTGTCGGGCCGCACCTGCGCCACGAGCAGCATGTAGGGGCTCTCGCAATCCAGCTCGAAGTACTCGGAGGCGCGCTCGGCCAGCACGCTGGGCGCGAACGGCCGGAACGATTCGCGGAACTTGATCTTGAGGTTGACGACGTCCTTGTTGGCCGGGTTGCGCGCATCGGCCAGGATGGAGCGGTTGCCCAGGGCACGCGGCCCGAACTCCATCCTCCCCTGGAACCAGCCGATGACATGCTGCTCGTCGATCAGCCGCGCCGTCTCGGTCAGCAGCTCCTCACGCGACAGCTCGCGATAGGGCTGGCCCTGCTTGTCCAGGTAAGTGCGAATCTCCTCCGGAGAGAACGCCGGCCCGAGGTACGCGTGCTTCCAGACGTTGACCCGGTCCTTGCCCATCACCGTGTGATAGATGTAGGCGGCCACACCCACCGCGCCGCCGGCATCGCCGGCTGCGGGCTGGACGAAAATCTCCTTGAAGGGCGTCTCGCGCACCACACGCCCGTTCGCGACGCAGTTGAGCGCGACGCCACCGGCCATGCAGAGCTTGGTCAGCCCGGTGCGCTTGTTCAGGTCCCGCGCCTGCCTGAGCATGATCTCCTCGGTGACCTTCTGCACCGAGGCCGCCAGGTCCTTGTGCACCTGCTCCAGCTTGGACTCCCCCTCCCGCACGGGCAGGTTGAACAGGCGGCTGAACTTGCCGTTCGTCATCGTCAGCCCGTAGTCGTAGGCGAAATAGTCCATGTTCATCTTGAAGGAGCCGTCCTCGGCCACCTGGATCAGGTTCTCCATGATCTGGTCGTAGAAGCGGGGCTCGCCGTACGGGGCCAGACCCATCACCTTGTACTCCGCCGAGTTGACCTTGAAGCCGAGGTAGTAGGTAAAGGCGGAGTAAAGCAGGCCGAGCGAGTGCGGGAACCGGATCTGGTTCAGCAGGGTGATCTCGCGATCCTTGCCCACGCCCTGGGTCGCCGTCGCCCACTCCCCCACGCCGTCGAGCGTCATGATGGCCGCTTCACGATAGGGAGAGACCAGGAAGGTGCTGGCCGCATGCGACATGTGATGGTCGCCGAAAAGGATCTCGCCGTCGTAGTCCAGCTCGTGGCGGATCGTGTTCGGGACCCAGAGCTTCTCCTTCAGCCACAGGGGCACCGCCTTGAGAAACGACGGGAAGGATCGCGGGAAGGTGGCGATGTAGGTGCTGAGGATCCGCTCGAACTTCACCAGCGGCTTGTCGTAGAAGCCGATGTAGTCGATGTCGCCGACGGCGACCCGGCCTTCCCCCAGCACGTACCGGATGGCGTTGCCGGGAAAGCCGCTGTCGTGCTTCTTGCGGGTGAATCGCTCCTCCGACGCCGCGGCGATGATCCGGCCATCGCGCAGCAGGCATGCGGCCGAGTCGTGATAGAAGGCTGAGATTCCGAGTATGTTCATGAGGTCTCGCGGGCTCCGGGTCCGGGCTAGAACTGATGCCGGGCTTCCTCGACGGTGTGGGCGACGGGCCGTTTCTCCCGCCAGAACGAGGCCTTCCTGTCGAACTTCCGGTCCAGAAGGTCCTTGCCGGTCACCATGGTGAAAAGCCGCGCCGGCCCGAACACGATCTGATAGACCAGGAAGAGCTGGATCGGGGTCACCACCACCCCGATGGCCATCCCGAATGCAAGCCAATACTCGTAGAGTTTCCTGAAAAAGGCCATGTTTACCGTTGAATCCGGTGCAGGGTAAAGATATCCCCCGATCGTCTCTCGGCAGGGAAGGTGAATGATGCGGAATTATGGACAGATCCCCGCGAGGCGTCAAGGGAATCCGTCAGGTGGTTCCGAAATTGTCTTTTCTTGCACCCGGGGGCCCCGACAGGCGAAAATAGGCACGCATGGGCCCTGCCGGGCGGAGGTCCGGGCGGGGCCTGTCAATCGGAGAGGACAGTCATGGAGAGCGCTGCAGGGCGTCCGATCATCATCGGACACCGGGGGGCCGCCGGACTCGCGCCCGAGAACACCCTGGCCTCGTTCTCCGCCGCGCTCGCCGCGGGGGTGGACGCCGTCGAGATGGATGTCCAGTTCACGGCGGACGGCTACCCCGTGGTGCTGCACGACGAGACTCTCGAACGCATGGCGGGCGTGCGGGTCCGCGTCCGCGACTATGTCGAATCGGCTCTGCAGGGGTTCGACGTCGGTTTCCGCCACGGCCCCGAGTACCGGGGACAGAGGATCCCGGCGCTCGACGACGTGGCGCGTCTGGTCCCGGTGGACATCGAGATGCACGTCGAGGTCAAGGACTACGAGCCGGTAAGCGAGGACCACCTTCGGCGCCTGATCGGAACCCTCGACCGGCAGGGAGGCCTGTCGCGGGTCATCTTCTCCTCGCCCCACGAGGAGACGCTCACCGATCTGCAGAGACTGGCGCCGGGATGCAGGACGGCCCTGCTGCTGTTCCGGGGCGTCAAGGTTCCCACCGACGCGGCGCGGCGCGCGGCCCTCGTGGGTTGCTGCGCGGTCGATCCGAATGCGAGTCTCGTCGACGCCGAGCTGGTGGATGTCTGCCACCGCCATAACATGAAGGTATTCGCCTTCACCGTGAACGAGAGAGGGATGATGCGCAAGCTGACGCAGATGGGTGTGAACGGTGTCTTCACCGACTATCCGGACAGGCTCCGCGAGGTGCCGGCATGAGCGCCGCGGGCGCGACGCCGTCCAGGACGGCCCCCATGGCGATCCTCGGGGCCGGCAGCCTGGGAACGGCCGTCTCGATCGGCATGTGGCGCAACGGGCGGAAGTTCAGGCTGTGGACCGTCGAGGAGGACGTGGCGGAATCTCTCCTCACGTACCGCGAGAACGTGAAATACCTGCCCGGTCTGAAGGTGCCGCGTGAGGTCGACGTCACAACCAGTCTCGAGGAAGCACTCGACGGGGCCGGGATCATCCTTTTCGCCGTTCCCTCCAACGTGGTGCGTGAGGTGGCCAGGCGGGTGGCGCCTCTCGCGCCGTCCACGGCGGTGGTGGTCTCCGCATCGAAGGGCCTCGAGAAGGACTCCCTGCTGAGGATGTCGCAGGTGATCGCCGAGGAGATGCCGGACGCCGTCAAGGGGCGGGTGGCCGCCATGGCGGGCCCGTCGCTCGCCACCGAGGTGGGTCAGGAGATGGCGGCCGGGGTGGACATCGCCAGCGAGGATCTCGAGGTGGCGCGCACCGTGAAGGCCGCCCTCGTGATGAAGAGGTTCCGCTTCAAGCTCCGCCGCGACCTCGCCGGGGTCGAGGCCGGGGGCACGTTCAAGAACCTGTACGCGATCGGGGCCGGCATCTGCGACGGCATCGGAGCCGGTGACAATGCCAAGGCCGCGCTGCTGTCACGCGCCATCTCCGAGATGGTGGCCTGCGCCCGGGCGCTCGGCGGCAAGGCGTCGACGCTCTACGGCCTGTCCGGCCTGGGTGATCTCCTCGTCACGAGCTACAGCGCGCACAGCCGGAATCGCAGCCTCGGGGAGCATCTCGGCCGCGGTCACAAGGTGGCCGACGCCGCCCATGGGATGGTCTCCGTCACCGAGGGTGTCGACGCCGCGGTGTGCGCTCACGCCCTGGCGACCCGGCACAACCTGCGGCTTCCCCTCGCCACGGTGATCCACGGGATCCTGCAGGGCGACGAGAAGCCGGAGGCGATCGTCAAGGTCGCGCTTCCTTGAATGAGGGCCGGCCCGCCTCCTGCCAGGCGTCGTACCAGAACCGCGCCGTCAGCTCGACGGCGCGCGTGAGGCGCTCGCGGGCGATCGGGCCAGCCCGTTCCTCCATCAGTTCGTAGTAATCGGCGCGCTGCTTCTTCACGGCGAGCACGGCGCGGGTGTCGGCCTCCAGCAGCGGGGCGACCTGGCGACTGCTCTCGAGGATCGCCTCGAAGATCAGCGCCCGGGGATCGGAGATCGGCCCGAACGCCGGCGGCCGCTCCGGCACCGTTTCGAGACGGTAGGCGGCCTTGCGTCTGTCGATCAGATCGGTCTCGAACGCCGCGTGCACCCCGGTATTGCCGGTCTTCTGCCCGTCGTAGTTCGAGGTGGTGTGCAGCGGCTGGCAGGCGTCGGCGACGTAGTGCGACAGCCATCCCGACAGGGTCAGAGCCCGCGGAAGATCGCCCGCACGGAAGGCGTCACGCAGCGCGTCGCGCACCTGGAGAACACGCCACGGCAGAAGACCCGCCCGTTCGAGCTTGCGGTCGCCGTACAGGGCACGGGCGGCCCCCTCGTCGCGGGGGATCCGGTCGAAGGGCGGCCGGTCGAGACGATCCAGATCGATGAAGTGCCGCCGGCTCTCGACGTCCTTGTCGCGCGCCCGCAGGATCGTGTCGGGCTCGATGCTGGCATCCGAGATGCGGGAAGCGGAAGACTCGTAGACGGCCGCCAGCCCGGCGGGGAGCAGGGTGACGGCGTTTTCCGCGACGATCCGGTGCGCGACGAATCCCCAGGCGCCGGCCGGGCCGGTGCCCGACATCGCCACGCACAGAAGGCACGACAGGTACGTCACGCGCCTCATCGGGCCCCTCCCCGGCAAGCGGCTTCGGCGCCGACCAGGCGGTCCCGCCGTCCGCCTGCCGGGCGCGCACGTACCAGAATCCCGGTGCCGTCTCGTCCGGCGGCGCCACGGTCGCCAGCATCTCGCCGGCGCCTTCCGGCAGGAGCGCCCTCTCGCGCCGCCCTTTGCGGCTCACCACCACCAGGTCGACGCTCGCCAGAGGCCCGGCTCCGGCCGCCTCGATCCTCAGGCCCCCCGGGACGGGGCCGACCCGCAGATAGATCCGCGGGCCCGTCGTCGCCCACGCGTCGCCCCGGCGCAAGGCGTCCAGTATGGAGGCGCGATCGTTGGCCGTCGCAGCGACCGCGGTGAGCCCTCCCGCCCCCGGTTCCAGCCCCGTGCGATCCACCGTTCCGGGGCGGCCCCAGTGGTCGGCCGAGCCGGCGATCACGGCGCCGGCCGGCGCGGGATCGAGCCGCTCGGGCGCGAACCGGTCCGGCTTATCCACGTACCCGGAGCCCCGGTTGAGCCACGAGTAGATCTCGACCGCATCCGCCCGCGGCTCCGTGCCACCCCGAACCCCGGGCAGCCGCACGAGAAACGCCCCCGGGTCGCCCAGCGACGCGAGCGCCGTGGACAGCTCGAGCGGCTCGTCGCCGCGTCTGTCGTCCGATCGGACCAGCGGGCCGCGTCCTCCCGGCAGGAGCACCAGACGATCGCGCCACTCGTAGCCGGCGAAGGTCGTGAACCTCGGGGGATCGTCGAACGCAGCGGTCGTGTCGAGACAGCGGCTCCACGCCTCGTCGGTGAGCCGCCCCGTCGCGTACTCGGTGGCCGCCGCGAAATCGAGCCGCGCGATGTCGCGGGCCCATGCGTACGCCTCCCGTTCGGTGGTGTCGTTGCCGCGCCGGTCTCCCGCGCGTTCGTGCGGCGGGAGAAACGCCGCCCCTCCCGCGCCGTCCCCGGTGTGGAAGTGCAGGTCGCCCCACAGAACCCGCCCGGGAGCGGCCGCGGGGAAGACCCGCGCCGGGTTGGAGGTCGAGCGCAGGGCGAGATCCGGGTCGCCCCCCGTCTCGCGCACGGTGAATCTCGCGAATCCGGGCGAAGTCGGCGCGGCCGTCTCCCACCGGATCATTCCCTTGTCGGCCGGCATGAACCGCCTCCGGGTGCCGGTCTCGCCGAGCGCGATGTCGACCGATCCCCCGTAGCCCCGGTCCAGATTGCCGAACTCGTCGAGCGCCGCGAGCGTGAGGATCAGCGGCGCGCCCTCGACGGCGACGCTCGACGTCACCGCGGCGAGCGCGCGCGCGGGCCGTGATGTCACCTCGAACGTCGCAGGGCGGGCGAGCGACCGTCCACCTTCACCGCCCGACACACGCGATTCGGCGGGGATGCGCCATCGGCGGGCCACCCGCGGCATCAGCCCCCAGTACTCCATCACCAGTGCGTCGCCTGTGGTGAGCGTTCCACCCGCGAGCGCGCAGCCGGCGACGCCGCCCGGCCCCGACAGGGCCACCGCCCCACCGCTCTCGCGGCCGCCGCGTCGTGTCAGGCACCGGACGTACCCTCTCGTGATCCGGCTCTCCGCCTGCGGCGGCGTGAACCCGAGGAACGGATGCACCGGATTGACAGGCAGCTGGACACGGAACCCGCCGCCATCCACGAGACCCGTCGGGCCCGCCGTGAACACGAAGCGCAGGTGGGCGTCGGTGGAGGCGGGAAGCGAAGCCGGCTCCACGATGAGGGCTCCTTCTCCTGCGCCCGCACCCGCCGGTGCGTCGAACGGCATCGAGACACATCCGGTCAGGAGCGCGGCTGTCAGCAGGACGGGCAGAAGAGCGTTCTTCACGCGCCGGCGACGGGGGGCCCGCAGACGCGCTCGATGCGGCTCCAGATCATCTCGACCGGCACCAGCGCCGGCTTGCGTGTCACCGTGACGGTCAGCGTGTCGCCGTCGAATCGGTACCGCCCCTCCAGCCTGCCCGCGGGCGTGTCGGCGGCCAGACTCCCCTCGCTCTCGCTTCCCTCCACGCGGCCGCCGAGCCCGCGCAGCTCCTCGAGCGCGGCGTGGAACGGACCGGGACCGCAGCGCCATGCCCGTGTATGGCTTTCGGGGGACATCGCTCACCTCCATCTCCCGCGGGGCGGGACGTGTCCGTGTATTGTAGCCAAAAACGACGTGGGAGCGGAACGCCGGCGGGCGGGTCAGGGAACGGGGGGCGGCTCGAAGGTGTCGGGGCCGAATCCGTTGTCGAAGGTGACCCGGTTCACCGCCACGGTGAAGGCATGCGAACGCTCGCCCGTTCGGGCGTCGACACGCTCGAACACCTGCAGGGTCGGAATCAGGATGCCGTCCGTCACGCTGAACTCGTGGTACTCACCGATGATCGATGTCGGCGGATCCGCAACCGGGCTGCCGATCCCGGCGAGCCTGCCGGTGGCGCGATCAAACAGGTAGAGGCGGGGCGGCTCGAGGCCCTGCTGCACCTTCACCCGGTCGACCACCGCTCCCGCCCGGACCTCCTCGCCGTCGTAGGTGATCCGGCAGGAAGGATCGTCGAGGCGGAATGGCAGGGCCAGCAGGTCGTACACCTTTCTCACGAACGCGCGATTGGCCTTGAGCGATTCGAGATCATCGTACCGGGTGTCGCCCACGATGAACCAGGAGCGGTTTCCCGAGACGCCCATCCGCACTGGCTTGCCGTCTTCCTGCCCCTCGACCAGCGTGCGCACCGGGCCCGGCTCGAGCGGGAACTTGACCAGGTATCGCGAGGTGGAGACCACACGGCCGTTGTCATAGCGGATCCATGTGGTGGTGAACGCCGCGTCCTTCTTGCCGAGCCAGTTTCGCAGGCCGCCATGGACGGCCACCGCCCTCTCGATGATGTCGCGGGCCTTCGACTGCGCCCCTGCCGCCGGGATGGACGAGGCGTGAGGCGGACCGGAGGCGGGCAGCCCGGCCGCGGCGACACAGAGGACGATGATGGATGCCGCCTTTCTCGAGAACAGGAACATACGGATCCTCGGTGTGTAAATCGTCGTGACACGGAAAACATAGGGCGCGGAATCGCCCGTCGCAAAGGCGGGGCACGGGACAGGGGCTTGTCAGTGAGTGGCGCCGAGCGGATCGATGGACGCGACCGAGCCGACCAGATCGGTCAGCGGCGAGACCTTCCTCGGCTCGCATGACTTGCGCGCGATGTAGACGATGGTCCCGGGCGAAGGCCACCCGGAGAACATCGGAAGCCGGATCGAGCCGGGCATGAAGCCGCAGGTGGAGGTGAGCCGGTCGAGGATCGCCGGCGTGAAGAAGTAGCCTGCGCCCGGCTCTCTCAATGGCCGCCATCGGGAGCCGAGCAGGCGCGCCGTCAGGGAGGAAAGACTCGGCGTCTCGATCACCGCGTAGCCTCCGTTGCGCAGCAGACGGCACAGCTCCATCAGCGTCGCGCGTGGCGACGAGCAGCGGCCCAGCGTTCCGAACATGGCGATCAGATCGAAGCTGTCGGAGACCAGCGGCGCGCCGCTCGGAGTCGAGAGCACCTCCCCCTTCGCTCCGGCGTGTCTGAGCCGTTGATCCGCTCGCGCGGCCGTATCCGCGTCGGGCTCGACCCCGACCACTTCGTATCGCCGTGGGTCGAGATCGGCGAGGAAGTTCCCACCCGAGCAGCCAATCTCCAGGACCCGTCCCGCGGGGAGCAGCTTCATCACGGCGGTGGCCCGCCGCGCGTCGCTGCGTTCGTCACGTACCGGCAGCGCGGCGCGGGAGGCTGGTCCGGCACCGCTCGCGGCCACCAGCCCGCAGGCGCGGCAACGGATCAGGTCACGGCCGGCCCGGGCTCCCTCGAGAAACGGCTCGAAGGACGTGCCGAGGCAGACATCACAATAGCTGGGTCCTCCTGTCATCCCCCTCTCCCTCGAAAACCATGGTAGCATCGAGGAATCCGCGTTTCGACACCCCCACGCGACCCTCTCCGAGGACGCGGTCGCACGCCCTGTCGAGCCGCGCGGCGAAAGCGGCGGCATCCTCCACCGGCCACAGCGGCGAGACGACTCCGACGGTCCTGATGCCGGGCCGCCGCTCTCCCCACGACCCGATGATCGCCGGCGCGTAGTCGGGCAGCCCGCACAGGGTGCGTCCGTAGGCACAGCCGTGATACGGGTTGATGGTGTGCGTGAAGCCGGACAGGAACCCGCCCGTGCGGTTCGCGATCGACCGGCAGGTGATCTCGGTGACCTTCATCCCGACTCAGCATACCACCGGCCGTGTCGTGGCGGATTGACACGGAGGTGCCCGCGGGCGACAATCCCGTTCATGAGCATTCCGCTCCTCGCCGCATGGATCGCCGCGCAGGCGGGCGCTCCGGCGGGCTCCGACGATCGAATCCGGTCCTCGCCCGTCGCGCTGGCCATCGCCGGTGCGCTGATCCTCGTGGCGGCCTATTTCCTCATCCGTCTCGTCGAGTGGGATCAGATGAACGAGGAGACGCCCGACCAGGAGGATCCTCTCGCATGATCGACGCGATCGAGAGTCTGTTCGAACAGATGATCACGCAGCAGCGGGTGAAGGTGCTCGCGGTCGCCCGGTCGATCGCGCCCCGCACGACCGCCGACGACGTCCTCAGCCCGCAGGATTTCCCCGAGCTGGCGGAGGATCCCCGGTTCAACTACGAGGAGGGCCTTCTGGCCGGGCTGCTGAGCGCCCAGATGGCCGTGAGGGCCGAGATCAGAAGGATGCGGGACTGACCGTCCCCTGCTCGATCGAGGGCAGGCTGTAGCCGAGCAGCTTGTAGGCGAGACGCGCCGCGAGGAAGTCGGGCGCGTGCAGCCCCCGGATCGGCGCCAGCTCCATCAGGTCGAACCCCACGATCCGGGTCTTCTCCGAGAGCTTCCTCAGGAAGCGCAGCGTCGGGTACCACTCCCCGCCCCCCGGCTCCGGCGTGCCCGTGGCCGGCATGATGGACGGATCGAAGTAGTCGAGGTCGATCGTGACGTAAACCGGCGAGCCGGCCTCGATCTTCGCCAGGACGCCCGGGGCCCAGTCCACACCCTGCATCTGGTAGGCGAACAGCGTGTCCACCTCGCCGCGGTCGATGATCTCCCGCTCCTCGGGGCACTGGGAGCGGATGCCGATCTGCACGAGTCGCGCGTGCTCGCGCATCCGCGCCCCGGCGCAGGCATGGTTGTTCGCGGTCCCCTGGTACGACTCGCGCAGGTCGGAGTGCGCGTCGAAGTGGACGATCGTCAGCCCCGGGAAGCGGCGGGCGTACGGCCCCGTGGCCCCGGCCGAGATCGAGTGCTCGCCGCCGAGCGTCACCACGAACTTCCCGTCGTCGAGATAGCGCTCGACCCGCTCGGCCACCCGCGCGACCACGGTCTCGGGGCGCACCCGGGCGCACGGCACCGGAGGCGCGGAGTGGATACCGGCACGGTAGGCCTCACGCCGGGTCTCCTCGTCGAACAGCTCCACCTGCTGGGAGGCGGCGCGGATCGCCTCGGGTCCCTTCTGGGTGCCGGAGCCGTACGTCACGGTGCCGCCGTAGGGGACCGGGAGGATCACCACGCGCGAGGACGCGTAGGCGGACTCCGCAGGTGTGAGGCCGTAGAAGCGCGCGCGCGAGGCCATCAGGTCAGATAGGTGTAGGCGTCGAACTGACCGCGGTACTCCGACAGGAGCTGGCGGGCCTCTCTCGGAGTGATACTCTCTTTGTTCTGCTTGTCCTCGAGGATCGCCTGCAGCCTCGCGGCAAGGTCCTTGGCCTCGTAGCCGAACGCCGCGAGCGTCTCGCGCACCGAGTTGCCCCGCCGGATCCGTTTGACGTGGACCTTGCCGTCGTCGTCGACCACGAGATGCGCCTCGTTGACCGATCCGAACAGGTTGTGCAGGTCGCCCATGGTGTCCTGGTAGGCGCCGATCAGGACGATCGCGAGGTAGTACGGCTCGCCGTCGATGAGCGCGTGCAGCTCGAGCGCCTCCTTGATGTCCTTCAGGTCGACGAACTTGTCGATCTCGCCGTCCGAGTCGCATGTGATGTCGACCAGGGTGGCGCGCCGCTCCGGCCTCTCGCGCAGGCGGTGTATCGGGATCACGGGGAAGAGCTGGTCGAGCGCCCAGTGATCGGGGATCGACTGGAAGACGGAGAAGTTGCATACAACCTTCTCATGGAGCTGCTTCTCCAGATCCACGAACTCGTCGGCGACGAACTTCTGCGTCTTGGCATACCGGACCGCCTTGGCGGCGATCTCCCAGAAGCACGCCTCCCCCTTGGCCCGCTCGGCGAGCGACAGCAGCCCGAGGTTGAACAACGAGTACATCTCGTCGCGATGCTCGACGGCGTCGTGATAGTACTCCCTGTGGTTCTTCACCGTCATGTTCTTGAGGATGAAGAACAGTTCGCCGATCACCTGCGGGTCCTTCGCCAGCGGCTTGATCTTCTGGCTGGTCCGGGCGCTGATCTCGGCGCGCACGTCCACGATCAGCAGCGAATGGTACGCCACCATCGCGCGGCCCGACTCGGAGACGATGTCCGGCTCGGGGACGTTCTCGTTCTCGCATACGTCCTTGATGGTGTAGACGACGTCGTTGGCGTACTCCTGAACGGAGTAGTTGACGCTGGCGTCCGAGGAGGTCTTGGAACCGTCGTAGTCGACCCCGAGCCCGCCGCCCACGTTGAGATACTCGATCTCCACGCCCATCTTGCGCGCCTTCGCGTACACCCGCGCGGCCTCCTTGATCGCGTTCTTGAGACGGCGGATCTCGGTGATCTGCGAGCCGATGTGGAAGTGGAACATCTTGAGGCAGTCGGTGAGCCGGGCCTTCCTCAGCTCCTGAATGCCCTCGAGGAGCTGCGCGGTGGAGAGGCCGAACTTGCTCGTCACGCCACCCGATTTCTCCCACTTGCCCGAGCCCTTGCTGTGCAGGCGGACACGGAACCCGATCATCGGCTTGACCCCGCGATCCTTGATGATGTGGATCAGGTGCTCGAGCTCGTGCGGCTTTTCGACCACCACCACGACGTTGCGGCCGATCTTCTGGGCCAGGATCGCATTGGAGAGATAGGCCATGTCCTTGAAGCCGTTGCAGATGAGCAGCGATTCGGGGGGCGTCTCCAGCGCGAGGGCCCCGAGCAGCTCCGGCTTGCTCCCGACCTCGATGCCGAGGTTGTACTTCCAGCCGGCCTCGAGAAGCTCGCTCACCACGACGCGGCTCTGGTTCACCTTGATCGGGAAAACCGGCTTGTACTCGCGCGAGTAGCCGAACTCGCTGATCGCCTTCCTGAAGGAGCTGCACAGCACCCGGACCTGCGATTCGAGAAGCTGCGGGAAACGCAGCAGCAGCGGCGTGGTCACGCCCTTGCGCGCAAGCAGCTCGACCTCGCGGGACAGATCCACGAACCGCGACTCGTCGTTTGTCGGCGTGACGGTGAGGTGCCCCTCTTCGTTGACATGGAAGTAGCCGGCCCCCCACGAATCGATCCCGTAGAGGGTCATGACATCCTCGATGCCGAACTTCTCCATTGTGGTGGCTTCCTCCGATCGCCCTGCGTTGAAAAGCCGAATTATAGAGAAACCGGGCCGCGAGGCAAACGGGATTCGACCCGCCGCCGCTCAGCCCGCGTCAGTCCGCCCATCTCGGAGAAGATCCCGTCCAGCTCCGCCAGCCCCACGGCCGAGGGGCCGCCCCCCGAAGCCGCCTCGCGCCGCAGCCTTCGGACCAGACGGACCACCCGGGCCACCTGCTGCCGGCTCGAGGGCCGGGGCACGGGAAGCCGTCTCAGATGGTTCAGCTTCAGCTCGGCGAACAACCGCCCCGCCCGCGGCTGGATGGCGCGGAAGCACCAGGTCGCGAGGATCGAGTTGAGATAGCCCTCGAGGAAGGCCAGAGGCACCGGGCAGCCGGGCTTTCTGAGCGCCACGAACAGGTTGTTGCTGGCATAAAGCCCGCGTGGGTCGACGGCGGCGAGCACCCGGTCGCCCGTCCGCCGGATCAGGATCTTGTCCGCGCGGAACCATCGTCTCTCGCCCAGGTTGGCGTACTCGCCCCGGGCGCGCCGGATCCGTGCCGGGTCGGGCACCACGTGCCCGCCGGCCCACCACAGCCGGAACGGCCGCAGCTCTCCTCTTCCCAGTATCAGCGGCTTCGCCCCGCGCGGCGCCCGCGCTCCCGGCGGGATAAACAGCTTCCGGCGGATGTTGCCGGAGTGGATCCCCTCGTGCATCTCGAGCCAGTCACCGAGCGGCGCGCCGGTCTTCCGCAGACGCGACAGCAGCCCGCTCGTCGGCCCGTCGAGAGACAGGTTGAATCGGTGGCCATCGTTCCTCTGAAACCGCGTCTGGGGGATCCGGACCACCCTGCCCGACGGGCCCTCGGGCAGGCAGCTCACCCTGTGTCCGGGGGGCCGGTCCGCGGCCCGGACGGCCACGAGGGTGAAGGCGTCGAGATTCACGCCCTCGAAGACCCGCCCCCAGTGGATCATCTCATCGAGGCGATATCGTTCGAGCAGATGCCGGCGCAGCGCCGGGTAGTTCTTGAGCAGGAGGTAGTCGGGCAGCACGAGACCGAGGCGACCACCGGGGGCGAGCAGCGAGCCGCACCGCTCCACGAACAGCACGCTCGGGTCGAGCAGGCCGCGCGCCGTCGAGAACCGCTCCCGGTAGACGCGCTTCACCTCGGGCGTCAGGGTCCGGTTCCAGCCACCCCAGGGCGGGTTGCCGAGGATCAGGTCGTAGGCGCCGGTCCGGCCCAGGGGACCATCCGGGTCGAGGGCGTCGCCGAGCGCCAGCCGGGCGGCGCCGGACCCCGCCCCCAGGGCGCGCCGCGACAGTTCGACGGCCGCCGGGTCGATGTCGACCCCGTGCACGCATCTTGCGAGCACCATCCGGCGGACTGCCGAACGCGGGCGGCCGGCAGCGGGCGCGAGCGCCGCGGCGATCCGATCGGCGGCTGCGGCGAGAAACGCGCCGTCCCCCATGGCCGGGTCGAGCAGCCGGATGGAGAGCGCCTCGTCCATCCTGCCGGCGGCCGCCGCGCGCACGAGCGGCGGCAGGACCGGATCCAGCACACGTTGCACCAGATGCTCGACGAGAAGTCGGGGTGTGTAGAAACAGCCCAGAAGACGCCGCCTGTCGCGGCCGAGCGACTCGGGATACCGTGCGCCGGCGCTCGCCGGCGGGGCCGGGGCGGGCACCTGCCGCCGGTTCAGGGCTTCGATGGCGGATCGGTCCCGGCCGGCCTCTCGAGATGCTTCGCGATCTCGGCGCCGACCTTGCCCAGGAAGTCGGGATTCACGCCCACGAACATCCTGACCACCTTCCCCTCGGAGTCGATCAGGATCGACGTGGGCACGGCCTCGATGTCTCCGAAGCGGTCGGCGGTCTCCTGGTCCCCCACGAAGATCGGGTAGTTGGCGCCCAGCGTGGGGTTCTCCTCCAGAAAGCCCTTCACGTCCTTCGCGCCTCCCGACTCCATGGCGATCCCGATGGCCCTGAAGCCCTTGTTTCCGTAGGTGTCGACCAGCTTCGAGATCTGCGGCATCTCCTCGCGGCACGGCATGCACCAGGTCGCCCAGAAGTTGACGAGTGTGAGCCGGTTCGCGCCGTAGTCGAACTTCACCTTGCCACCGTCGAGGCCCTTGAGCATCAGACCCGACAGCGGCGACTCCGGGGCCGCGGGCAGGGAGGATGCGGCGACCAGCAGCAGCGACGACAGGATGACGACGAACCCGACGGACCATACGGAACGGGACGATCGATTCACGGTGCCTCCTCGGGGTGGTCGGACGGAACTCGCCTGAATGCTACAACATGTGCCCGGCGTTTGCAGGTGGGGGTCGATTCCCGTAAATCTCCCGAGCGGCTTTCGCCGCGTCACGACCGGAAGGAGGCAGGATGAAACCGCACATCACGCCGGGCCGAACGGTCGCCTTGCTCCTCGCCCTGCTCATGGGCGCCGCTTCCGCCGCGGCAGGCACGCCCGATCTGAAGACCTACTTCGGCTCCGACTTCAAGGACCAGGCGTACCAGGCAAAGACCCACAAGAAGGTCGGCCTCGCCTGGAAACGGCCTGCCGAGACGCCGAAGCCCGGAAGCAAGACGGTGGTGATCGTGACCATCCTGCGCGACGGCAGCCTGTTCGAGGCGAAGCTCCACCTCAAGAGCGGCTCGCAAGCCTGGGACGCCTCGGCACTGGACGCGGTGAAGAGCGCCGCGCCGTTCGATCCCCTGCCGAAGAGCTATCCGCGCACGTCGGTGGAGGTCCACTTCCACTTCGAGTACAACAACTGATCACGCTCCCGTGCGGCGTCAGGCTCCGAGCGCGTCCAGGTACTTGAGACCCGTGCCGGTGTTGAACAGCACGATCCTCTCGCCGGCGCCGACCCGTTTCTCGTCGAGCAGCCTCTCGAGCGCCAGAAGCGTCGCGGCCCCCTCCGGCGCGGTGAAGATCCCCTCGAGGCTCCCGATCCGTTTCACCGCGGGGATGAGCTGCGCCTCCTCGACCGCCACCGCGCACCCGCCGCTCTCGCGCAGTGCCCGCAGGATCAGGAAATCGCCGATCGCGGCCGGCACGCGCAGTCCCGAGGCCACGGTGGCCGGATCGGGCCACGGCTCGGCCTTCTCGCGCCCCTCCTCGAAGGCCTTGACGATCGGAGCGCACCCCGTCGACTGCACCGACACCATCCTCGGCCGCTCGGGGCCGATCCAGCCCATGCACTCCATCTCGGAGAAGGCTTTCCACATGCCGATCAGCCCCGTGCCGCCACCGGTCGGATAGACGACCACGTCGGGCAGGCCGCCCTCCATCTGCTCGGCCAGCTCGTACCCCATCGTCTTCTTGCCTTCCAGACGGTACGGCTCTTTGAGGGTCGACAGGTCGAACCAGCCGCCGTCCGGCTCGGCGGCCATCATCTCCTTCATGGCGCGCCCCGCGTCGCCGATGTGCCCCTTCACCTGGTGCAGTACGGCGCCGTAGGCGGCGATCTCCTTGAAGAACGGCGCGGGAGTCGTCTCGGGCAGGAAGACATGCACCGGCAGCCCCACCCAGGCGCCGTATGCGGCGGCCGCCGAAGCGGCGTTGCCGGCCGAGGGGAGGCAGAGCCTGCGCGCACCGAGGCGACGGGCCTGCGCCACGGCCGCGGCCAGACCACGCGCCTTGAACGACCCGGTCGGGTTCACCGACTCGTCCTTGATGTACAGGTGCTCCATGCCGTAACGGGCACCGAGCCGGGCCGCGCGCAGCATCGGCGTATACCCCTCGCCGAGCGGCCGGTAGCCGCCCGGATCCGGCATCACCTCGCTGTAACGCCACATGTCCGGCCCACGCGCGGCGACCGCCTCGCGTGTCATGACCCGGGCCGCGGCCGCCAGATCGTAGCGCGCGAGCAGCGGCATCCCGCAGGCACCGCACAGGTTGAGCAGCCTGTCCGCGTCGTGTCGCGCGCCGCAGGCGGAGCACTCCAGATGTGCGAGGGTCGTCATGTGATCCGTATCCTCACCCAGCGTCTCTTGCCGACCTTGATCGTGTACGGCTCGGGAGCCGGCTCGAGTCTGCGGTCGATGTCGGTGACCCGCTCTCCGTCGACCGTGACCGCGCCGGAGGTGATCATCCTGCGCCCCTCGCTGTTGGACGAGGTGACCCCCGAGACGTGCAGCCCTTCCCACAGCGGCATCGGCGCGCCCTGCCGGTCGATCACCTTGAGCGGGATCTCCTCCGGCACCTCGCGCTGCGAGAAGAGCTTCTCGAACTCCTGCACGGCGGCCGCGCCGGCCTCCTCGCCGTGGAAGTCGGCCACGATCCTCCGCGCCAGGTCTTTCTTGGCCTGCATCGGATGCAGGCTTCCCGCCGCGACATCCTGTTTCATCCTGCCGATGTCCGCGAGGCTCAGGTCGGTGCACAGCTCGTAGTAGCGCCACATCAGATCGTCGGAGATCGACATCGTCTTGCCGAAGATCTCCTTCGGCGACTCGGTGATCCCGATGTAGTTTCCGAGCGACTTGGACATCTTCTCCACGCCGTCGGTGCCCTCGAGCAGCGGCGTGGTCATGATCACCTGCGGCTCGAGCCCGTAGGCGCCCATGATGCGCCGCCCCACGAGCAGGTTGAACGTCTGGTCGGTGCCCCCCAGCTCGACGTCGGCCTCGAGCGCCACCGAGTCGTACGCCTGCGCGAGCGGGTAGAGGAACTCGTGGATGCCGATCGCCTCGTTGTTGCGGTACCGGCGGGCGAAGTCGTCCCGCTCGAGCATCCGTGCGACGGTGTACTTGCCCGCCAGGCGGATGAAGCCCTCCGCGCCCAGGGTGGACAGCCACTCGGAGTTGAACCGTACCACCGTCTTCTCGGGGTGGAGGATGGTGAACACCTGCTTCTTGTAGGTCTCGGCGTTCGCCTCGACCTCTTCCCGCGTGAGCTGGGGGCGGGTCTTGTTGCGCCCCGTCGGGTCGCCGATCATCCCCGTGAAGTCCCCGATGACGAACACCACGCGGTGCCCCATGTCCTGGAAGTGCTTCATCTTGCGGATGAGCACCGTGTGCCCGAGATGGATGTCGGGCGCCGACGGGTCGAACCCGACCTTGACGGTGAGCGGGCGACCCGACCCGGCGGAGCGTTTCAGCTTGTCGAGCAGCTCGGTCTCGGACTCGACCTGCACGATCCCCTTCTTCAGGTACTCGAGCTGCTCTGCGGGTTGAGGCATGCGTGGGCCCATGGCCGCCGATTATAGCAACCCTTTCTCCTTCAGGCTGACAAACCCCTTGCCGGAGACGATCAGGTGGTCATAGAGCCCTATTCCGATGATCTCGGAGGCGCGCTTGATGGCCCGGGTGAAATCGACGTCATCCTGGCTGGGTGTCAGGCTCCCGCTCGGGTGGTTGTGGGCGAGGATGAACCCCAGGGCCGAGACGGCGATCGCCGGCTGGAGGATCTCCCGCGGGTGCGTGCGGGTCGTGTTGAGGCTGCCGATGGAGATCGTCTCGCGGGAGATCAGGTGGTTCTGCGCATCGAGGTACAGCGCCACGAGATGCTCCTTGCGGGCGCGCTTCAGGTCGCGAATCTGCGCGTACGCCTCACGCGGACTGGACAGGGCGGGACGCTCGTCGTCCTTCGGCGAGAAGGCGCGCCGCCCCAGCTCGAAGGACGCCTTGAGCTGGCAGGCCTTGACGAGGCCGATCCCGCGGTTGGTGCGCCACTCCCTGAGGCTGAGGTTCGGCAGGGCGTCGAAGCCGTACCGGCGCAGCAGGCCGTCGGCGATCCTCAGCACGTTCTGCGTGCGGGTCCCCGACCCGAGCACGACCGCCATCAGCTCCGAGTTGCTCATCGCCCGCTCCCCGTGCTTCTGCAGCTTCTCTCTCGGCTGCAGACCCCGGGGCAGATCGGACACACGTACCGCCATTCCGTCTTCGGTGGAACCAGGCATTCCGATCGCTCCCGTCCGCGAGCGGCCCCCCGTCTATCGGCCCGTCACGCGAACTCTTCTCCCCTCGATCCGCAGCCTGTTGTCGAAAAAGAGGCCGATCGCCTCCGGATAGAGCCTGTGCTCCTGTTCGAGAATGCGCGCCGAGAGCGTCTCCTCGGTGTCCTCCTGCTCGACGGGCACCGCCGCCTGCAGGATGACGGGACCCGTGTCGAGCCCCTCGTCCACGAAATGCACCGTCACCCCGGAGACCCGGGCTCCGTAGTCGACGGCCTGTCTCTGCGCGTGCAGCCCGGGGAAGGCGGGCAGCAGAGAGGGATGGATGTTCATGATGCGGCCGGCAAACCGGCGGATGAACCCGGGGCTCAGCAGCCTCATGTAGCCGGCCAGGCAGACCAGCTCGACGCCGCGCTCCTCGAGCGCCTCGGCCATCTTCGCGTCGTGCTCGGCCCGGCTGCGGCTCTCCCGATGGTCGACCACCCATGTCGGAATGCGTCGGGCCGCGGCCGCCTCGAGCCCGGGCGCCGCGGGGTCGTTGCTGATCACGAGCGCAACGGTCGCCGCGATCCGCCCGCTGTCGCACGCGTCGGCAATCGACAGCATGTTGGAGCCGCGGCCGCTGATGAGGACCCCCAGCAGACCGGCCATCTCAGTCCCTGTAGACCACGCGCCGCGAGCCGGACTCCACCGAACCGATCCGCGTCACCGTCTCGCCAAGGGATTTCAGGTGCGCTTCGACGGCCTGGGCGTCGCCCGGGGCGACCGCGAGCACCATCCCGACCCCCATGTTGAAGGTGCGCCACATGTCGTCGTCGGGCACGCCCCCCTCGCGCTGCAGGAAGCGGAACACCGGCAGGACCTCGATGGCACGGCGCGAGAAGACGGCGGTACACCCTTCGGGGAGGATGCGCGGCACGTTGTCGGTGAGCCCGCCTCCGGTGATGTGCGCCATGCCCTTGATCGGCCCGGCCGCAGGGCCCGACAGCAGATCCCGCAGCGCGGGCAGATAGCACTTGTGTGGCGCCAGCAGCACCTCGGCCACCGTCGCCCCCAGATCGGCCACGCGCGTGTCGTGCTTCATGCCGAGCCGGTCGAAGAAGATCCTGCGCGCGAGGGAGTACCCGTTGGTGTGCAGCCCGACCGACGGCATCCCCAGCAGCAGATCGCCCGGCGCGATCGAGGCGCCGGTGATGACGCGGTCGCGCTCCACCGCGCCCACGATGAACCCCGCGATGTCGTAGTCCCCCGGACGGTACAGGTCGCCCATCTCGGCCAGCTCGCCGCCAATCAGAGCACAGCCGGCCTCGCGGCAGGCACGTGCCATGCCGGAGATCACCGGCTCGACCACCGCCGGGTCGAGCCGGCCCGTGGAGAAGTAGTCGAGGAAGAAGAGCGGCGAGGCCCCCTGCACCAGGATGTCGTTGACACAGTGCGACACCAGATCGTATCCGACCGTGTCGTGGATGCCCGACAGGATGGCGACCTTGAGCTTGGTCCCCACGCCGTCCGTGCTCGCGACCAGCACAGGGTCGCGATAGCCCCGCGGCGCGAGATGAAAAAGCCCGCCGAAGGTGCCGATGTCGGCCAGCACCTCGCCCGTGTGAGTGGATTTCGCATGAGGGCGCAGCCGGCGGATCGCCTCGTCCTGCGCGTCGATGTCGACGCCCGCCTCGCGGTACGAAAGGCCCTTGTCCTTGTCGCTCATGGTATCCCGTTCAGGTGTGCTGCCGTGCGGGAGGTCGGGCCGAGCAGGCACAAACGGTGTCAGGGAGCCGGATTATCTCACGGCCGACCGGCAGCGTCAATCAGCTTCCCTTCTGCCCCACGAACCAGTCGTCCCGATCCGCGAACAGGACGTTGAATGTGGTGAGGGTGCCGTAGATCCGCGTGATGTACTGCTGCAGCTCGACCTTGTCGGCATCGGACAGCACCGTGTGGGCGTTGATCTTCTGCTCGAGCACGCGCAGCCGATCGCGCAGCATCACGATCTTGTGGAACAGATCGTCGATCGGGATCTCCTTCGGCTTCTGCCCATCGCGACCCGGACGGATGACGACCGTGCCCCCCTTCCACCGCTCCATCATCCCGATCTCGGGCAGACCCAGTTCCTCGCGCAGCACCCGCCTCAGCGTCTCCTCGAGCGCTCCCGCCCCGGCCGCATCCTCGGTCACGTCGACCGCCGGAGCGATCGCGACCGCGGGCGGCGGCTCGGCCGGCTCGAGCACGTGCGTCGAGGTCATGATCCGCCGCTCCCCCGCGGTGTCGAACCGCACGGTGAGTGCCTCCGACTCTCCGAACCCTTCCACCGCGGTCACCTCGCCCACGCCGAACTGGGAGGAGTAGACCTTCGCGCCGACTTCGAATCGCCTCTGCACGGTAAGCCCCCTGAAACTGCCCGACGACAGTGCGCCTGGGTGGCGAACCCCCTCTGTCGCCGGGCTCATCCGAGCATCCGGCCCCTCCGCGGGCCCCGAGGGACGCCGGGCGGGGGCCTCATGACCACAAACCCAATAGTTGCAACGACCTGGCCGGCAGCGTGCGCAGGCCCGGGCGCACTGTCGTCGGGCAGCTTCAGGAGTATACCGGGGGTCCCGAGTCCCCCGCCACCGGGAACTTTTCGCCGCGGGCGCTGTCAACGGCACCAGACGAAAGGGAGGTCCCGATGAGAAAACCGTTCCTGGTATTGATGGTGCTGATGACCGTGGCGGCCGTGGGTGCAGGGTATTCCCCGGTGGAGCGGGGCGCCCCGGCGCCTGCCCCGGAGCGTTCGGTCCCGCTCGTCTCGGACGACGCCGGGCGCGAGGATGTCGCGCTGACGATCTACAACAGCGACCTCGGGCTGGTGCGCGAGGTTCGCCGGGTCGACCTGCCCGGTGGCCCGACCACACTCGAGTTCGCCGACGTGGCGGCCCGGATCGATCCGACCACGGTCCTCGTCCGGGCTCTCGATGATCCATCCCGACTGAGGGTGATCGAACAGAACTACGAGTACGACCTGCTGAATCCTCAGAAGCTGCTCGACAAGTACGTCGGGAAGATGGTCACCCTGCGCGTCAACGGCGCGGCGCCGGTGAAGGCGCGTCTGCTCTCCACGAACGGCGGGCCGATCTACGAGATTGATGGCGAGGTCCACATGGGACAGCCCGGACAGGTCGTTCTGCCCGGCATCCCCGGCGAATCTCATCTCCCGGCCCACTCTCGTGTGGCGTCTGGACAACGCCGGTGCCTCCCGGCGGAGACTGGAGGCTTCCTATCTCACCTCCGGGATGAGCTGGAAGGCCGACTACGTGCTCGCCCTCGGCCCGGACGAGGACCGGGCGGATCTTTCCGGATGGGTCACGCTCGACAACAGGAGCGGGGCCACCTACCGGGATGCCTCACTCAAGCTCGTGGCGGGAGACATCAACCGCGCACGCCCGGACGCGCGGCTTCGCGGGGCCATGATGAAGATGGCGGCCGCCGACGCCGTGCGTGAGACCGCGTTCCAGGAGGAGGGGTTCTTCGAGTACCACCTGTACACCCTCGACGGGCGCACCACGGTGAAGGACAATCAGACGAAGCAGATCAGCCTGCTCTCCGCAAGCGGCGTCCCGGTGGCAAAGAGCTTCGTCTACTACGGCGCCGCCTCATACTACCGGGGCCAGTATGGAAGCCCCATGACCGACCAGAAGGTCGGCGTCTTCCTCGAGGTCGCCAACACGGCGGGCGACCATCTCGGGATACCGCTTCCGAAGGGAGTGATGCGTGTCTACAAGGCCGACTCCGCTGGGAGCCTTCAGTTCGTCGGTGAGGATGCGATCGATCACACACCGAAGGACGAGACGCTGCGAATCAGGATGGGCGACGCGTTCGACGTCGTGGGAGAGCGGCTGCAGACCGACTACAGGGCGCTGGGGGGCTCGACCTTCGAGACGGCATGGCGGATCACGCTGCGCAACCACAAGGACGAGGCGGTACGGGTGTCCGTCATCGAGCCGATCCCGGGCGACTGGACCATCCTGCAGTCGAGCCACACGTGGGAGAAGACCGAGGCCCACACGCTTCGCTACGAGGTGACGGTGCCCGCGAACGGCAAGGTCGAGGTGACCTATCGCGCCCGGATCACATTCTGAGGCAGTTCCCTTCAGGGGCAGGTTCGCGTCGTGCGCGGCTGGCCCAGGCTCGTGAAACCCGCGGGGCCGAACCCGGACGAGCCCGGACAGCCGTTCACGGCGCGCACGACGTAGTAGTAGATCTCCCCCGGCGCCGGATCGGTCGACTCGTCGAACTGCGTGGCCGTTTCGCCCGTGTCGGCGCAGACGCCACCCCCATCGAAGTCGGTGGCAAGACTGGATCGGATCGCATCGTATGCCGGGGTCGTCCCCCCGGACGGGGAGGGCCCGGTCCAGGAGAAGGTGGTGGTGTCGGTCAAGAGATCGAGCACGAGGGTCAGGTCGGTCACCTCGCCCGGAGTGGCCCACGAGGTCCCATCGGCATCATTACAGTCGCCGCTGCAGATGGTGAACGTGTCGCCGTCGGCGTCGGCCTCGTTTGTGCCGGTCAGGGCCGGCCAGCCGGGAGCCGAGCAGTCGTTGTTGACGCCGTCACAGACCTGGGGCGCGCCGGGATAGATAGCCGCGGCGCTGTCGTCACAGTCGCCGCTGCAGGTGCTGAAGGTGTCGCCGTCGGCGTCGGCCTCGTTTGTGCCGGTCAGGGCCGGCCAGCCGGGAGCCGAGCAGTCGTTGTTGACGCCGTCACAGACCTGGGGCGCGCCCGGATAGATCGCCGCGGCACTGTCGTCACAGTCGCCGCCACAGGTCGTGAAGGTGTCGCCGTCGGCGTCGGCTTCGTTTGTGCCGGTCAGGGCCGGCCAGCCGGGAGCCGAGCAGTCGTTGTTCACCCCGTCACAGACCTGGGGCGCGCCCGGATAGATCGCCGCGGCACTGTCGTCGCAGTCGCCGCCACAGGTCGTGAAGGTGTCGCCGTCGGCGTCGGCTTCGTTTGTGCCGGTCAGCGCCGGCCAGCCCGGAGCCGAGCAGTCATTGTTGACGCCGTCACAGACCTGGGGCGCGCCCGGATAGATCGCCGCGGCACTGTCGTCACAGTCGCCGCTGCATGTGCTGAAGGTGTCGCCGTCGGCGTCAGCTTCGTTTGTGCCGGTCAGGGCCGGCCAGCCGGGCGCCGAGCAGTCGTTGTTGACGCCGTCACAGACCTGGGGCGCGCCGGGATAGATCGCCGCGGCGCTGTCGTCACAGTCACCGCCACAGGTTGTGAAGGTGTCGCCGTCGGCGTCGGCCTCGTTTGTGCCGGTCAGGGCCGGCCAGCCGGGAGCCGAGCAGTCGTTGTTGACGCCGTCACAGACCTGGGGCGCGCCCGGATAGATTGCCGCGGCGCTGTCGTCGCAGTCGCCGCTGCATGTGCGTGAAGGTGTCGCCGTCGGCGTCGGCTTCGTTTGTGCCGGTCAGGGCCGGCCAGCCGGGAGCCGAGCAGTCGTTGTTGACGCCGTCACAGACCTGGGGCGCGCCCGGATAGATCGCCGCGGCACTGTCGTCACAGTCGCCGCTGCATGTCGTGAAGGTGTCGCCGTCGGCGTCGGCTTCGTTTGTGCCGGTCAGGGCCGGCCAGCCGGGAGCCGAGCAGTCGTTGTTGACGCCGTCACAGACCTGGGGCGCGCCCGGATAGATCGCCGCGGCACTGTCGTCACAGTCGCCGCTGCATGTGCTGAAGGTGTCGCCGTCGGCGTCGGCCTCGTTTGTGCCGGTCAGGGCCGGCCAGCCGGGAGCCGAGCAGTCGTTGTTCACGCCGTCACAGACCTGGGGCGCGCCCGGATAGATCGCCGCGGCACTGTCGTCACAGTCGCCGCCACAGGTCGTGAAGGTGTCGCCGTCGGCGTCGGCCTCGTTTGTGCCGGTCAGGGCCGGCCAGCCCGGAGCCGAGCAGTCGTTGTTCACGCCGTCACAGACCTGGGGCGCGCCCGGATAGATCGCCGCGGCACTGTCGTCGCAGTCGCCGCTGCAGGTGCGTGAAGGTGTCGCCGTCGGCGTCGGCCTCGTTTGTGCCGGTCAGGGCCGGCCAGCCGGGAGCCGAGCAGTCGTTGTTGACGCCGTCACAGACCTGCGGTGCGCCGGGATAGATCGCCGCGGCGCTGTCGTCACAGTCGCCGCCACAGGTTGTGAAGGTGTCGCCGTCGGCGTCGGCCTCGTTTGTGCCGGTCAGGGCCGGCCAGCCGGGAGCCGAGCAGTCGTTGTTGACGCCGTCACAGACCTGGGGTGCGCCCGGGATAGATCGCCGCGGCACTGTCGTCACAGTCACCGCTGCATGTGCTGAAGGTGTCGCCGTCGGCGTCGGCCTCGTTTGTGCCGGTCAGGGCCGGCCAGCCGGGCGCCGAGCAGTCGTTGTTGACGCCGTCACAGACCTGGGGCGCACCCGGATAGATCGCCGCGGCACTGTCGTCACAGTCACCGCCACAGGTCGTGAAGGTGTCGCCGTCGGCGTCGGCTTCGTTTGTGCCGGTCAGGGCCGGCCAGCCGGGAGCCGAGCAGTCGTTGTTCACGCCGTCACAGACCTGGGGCGCGCCCGGATAGATCGCCGCCGCACTGTCGTCACAGTCGCCGCCGCAGGTGTGAACGTGTCGCCGTCGGCGTCGGCCTCGTTTGTGCCGGTCAGCGCCGGCCAGCCTGGAGCTGAGCAGTCGTTGTTCACCCCGTCACAGACCTGTGGCGCACCGGGATAGATCGCCGCGGCGCTGTCGTCACAGTCGCCGCCACAGGTCGTGAAGGTGTCGCCGTCGGCGTCGGCCTCGTTTGTGCCGGTCAGGGCCGGCCAGCCGGGAGCCGAGCAGTCGTTGTTGACGCCGTCACAGACCTGGGGCGCGCCGGGATAGATCGCCGCGGCACTGTCGTCACAGTCGCCGCTGCATGTGCTGAAGGTGTCGCCGTCGGCGTCGGCCTCGTTTGTGCCGGTCAGCGCCGGCCAGCCTGGAGCCGAGCAGTCGTTGTTGACGCCGTCACAGACCTGGGGCGCGCCCGGATAGATCGCCGCGGCACTGTCGTCACAGTCACCGCTGCATGTGCGAAGGTGTCGCCGTCGGCGTCAGCTTCGTTTGTGCCGGTCAGGGCCGGCCAGCCGGGAGCCGAGCAGTCGTTGTTCACACCGTCACAGACCTGGGGCGCGCCCGGATAGATCGCCGCCGCGCTGTCGTCACAGTCGCCGCTGCAGGTGGTGAACGTGTCGCCGTCGGCGTCGGCTTCGTTTGTGCCGATCAGGGCCGGCCAGCCGGGCGCCGAGCAGTCGTTGTTGACGCCGTCACAGACCTGGGGCGCGCCCGGATAGATCGCCGCCGCACTGTCGTCACAGTCGCCGCTGCATGTCGTGAACGTGTCGCCGTCGGCGTCGGCCTCGTTTGTGCCGGTCAGGGCCGGCCAGCCGGGCGCCGAGCAGTCGTTGTTGACGCCGTCACAGACCTGGGGCGCGCCCGGATAGATTGCCGCGGCGCTGTCGTCACAGTCGCCGCTGCACGTCGTGAAGGTGTCGCCGTCGGCGTCGGCCTCGTTTGTGCCGGTCAGCGCCGGCCAGCCGGGCGCCGAGCAGTCATTGTTCACCCCGTCACACACCTGGGGTGCGCCGGGGTACACATCGGGCGACGCATCGTCGCAGTCACTCACGCTGCCACCTGGACAGCCCGGGCCACCCACCGCTCCGAATCCATCACCATCCATGTCGATGCAGCCGGCCGTGCGGACATCGGTCTCTGAAGGGGCGTTTCCGGGAGGGGAGAGCCAGGGACCGTGGGGGAAGAAGGGTGAGCGGGTCGCGACACGGAGCCGCCAGTGCAGGGGGGTGCTCGCATCGAGGCCTGTGACCGCCTCCTCCAGAGGGATGACGCTGCCCGAAGGGCCGGGCGAACCGGTGTCGGATGTCGCTCCGTTCGACAATCCGATCCCGTCGAACGCCGTGTCCGACGGCTTGATCTCCCACTCCAGGTGAACACGCGACCTCCCGAACGGGCTGCGTCCGTCGGCGGCCAGCCTCAGTCCCGTCTCCGAGTCCGACACACCGAGCAGCGCAATCGGCGAGGTGCCGGCGAAGAGAAGCTGCTGCGGTGCGCGGGCGAGCCCGAAGGCACGGTTGCCCGCGTACAGCGGTGCAATCCCCTCGCCGCCCGCACCCCCGCCGGGGGCCCCGACAATGAGATCGGAAAACCCGTCGCCGCCGACATCCCCCGCCGAGGAGACCGAGGCACCCGCCATCGCGCCGGCCGTTGCCCCGCGCGCCTCCCAGTCATACAGCAGGCTGCCGGCCGTGCTGGAACCCAGGTACAGGATCACCCGGCCCTGGTCGGCCAGGCTCCCGTCGAACCCGGGGGCACCGGCTATCAGATCGCTGTACCCGTCCCCGTTCACGTCGCCCGCGCTCGCCACGGACGAGCCGAGGTACGCCCCCGCCTGGCCTCCCTGCACATCCCACACGGCGGTCTGCTCCGGGCCGGAGGCCGAGCCGAGGAACAGGAATACAGCGCCCTCGTTCAGGTAGGAGCCGGTGAAGTTGGGAGCGCCGACCACGACATCGGAGTAGCCGTCTCCGTCGACGTCACCGGCGCCTGCCACCGCGCTCCCGAAGCGCGAGCCCTCGTGGCCGGAGGTCGCCGTCCAGACAGGCGACGTGGCCAGTCCTGCGGGCGATCCGAGATAGACGTGTGCGGCTCCTTCGTCCGCCGTGCCGTCTGATTCCTTCGGCGCGCCCACGATCACGTCGCTGAAGCCGTCGCGATTCACGTCCCCCGCCGTCGCCACGGACGACCCGAAGCCCGCCTGTGCCTGATTCCCTTCGGCGATCCACGCGGGGGCGACGCCCGGGCCGGAGGCCGAGCCACGGTAGAGGATGGCGGCGCCCTCGCCCGTCTCGCCGTCGGTATATCCTGGCGCACCCACCACGATTTCGGCGCGGCCGTCGCCGTCGACATCCCCGGCGCCGCTCACCGACGCGCCGAAGTGCGCCCCCGCCTGGTTTCCCTCGGCCATCCAGACAGGGGTGGATGACGGCCCCGCGGGGGAGCCGAGATACACGAAGGCGGCCCCTTCGCCCGCCTCGCCGTTGCCCAGGTCCGGCGCGCCGATGATGATGTCGTCGTATCCGTCGCCGTCGACATCGCCCGCGCCGGCAACCGAGGCGCCGAATCGTGCTCCGGCCTGATCGATCTCAGCGGTCCAGTCGGGCGTGATTGCGGGACCGGTGGCCGAGCCCAGGTACAGGAACGCCCGTCCTTCGTCCACCTCTCCGTTGTCGTACCGATCGGCGCCGACGAGCAGGTCGCTGTACCCGTCGCCGTTAACGTCGAGGGCCGTCCCCACCGAGACACCCAGCTCCGCGCCGGGCTGCCCGCCCGCGGCGGTCCACCCCGCAGTGCCCGCCGGCTGGTCGGCGGCGCCGAGATACAGGTAGACCCGTCCGCCGTCGGTCTGCGTCGTGTCGTACAGATCGGCGCCCACGACGAGATCACCGAACCCGTCCCCGTTGACGTCGCCGGCGGTGATGGCGGCGGCGCCGTAGCGGGCCCCCGCCTGATCGCTCTCGGCCATCCAGTAGGGTGTGGTCGACGGACCCGTCGCCGAGCCGAGGTACACGTAGAGCCGTCCCTCGTTCGTCTCGCCGTTGGTATACTGCCGCACCCCAACCACGATGTCGCCGTAGCCGTCGCCGTTGACGTCTCCTGCCGTGGTGACCTGCTTGCCCATCAGCGCGTTGGCCTGGTTGCTCTCGACGAACCAGTCGGGCGCGAGCGACGGTCCCGAAGGGGAACCGAAGAAGAGGTAGGCTCTCCCTTCGTTCGACTGGCCGTTGTCGTACTGGTCCGCGCCCACGATCACGTCGGCGTAGCCGTCGCCATTGACGTCACCCGCCGTACCGACCGAAAACCCCAGAAACGCGCTCGCCTGGTTGCTTTCGTAGATCCAGTCGGGAGTCGCGGACAGCCCGGAGGCCGACCCGAAGAAGACATAGGCGCGTCCCTCGTTCGTCTGGCCGTTTCCGTACTGCACCGCGCCAACGATGATGTCGGCGTAACCGTCGCCGTTGACGTCGCCCGCCGCCTGCGCGGCCTGGCCGAACTCGGCGTTGATCTGGTTGCTCTCCCCGATCCAGGCGGGGCTCGTATCCAGCCCCGAGGAGTTGCCCAGATAGACATAGACGCGACCTTCGTGAAACTCGCCGTTCTGGTACCTGTAGGCTCCGACGAGCACGTCGTCATAGCCGTCGCCGTTGACGTCACCGGCGGTCGAGACGACGTCGCCGTACAGGGCGTTGTCCTGGTTGCTCTCGCCGGTCCAGACCGGGGTCGTGGAAAGCCCCGAAGCCGACCCGAGATACAGATAGGCCCGGCCTTCGCGACTCTGGACGTTGGAGTACTCCTGTGCCCCGATGATCACGTCGTCGTAGCCGTCGCCGTTGACGTCACCCGCCGTCGCCACCGACGAGCCGAAGTAGGCGAACGCCTGGTTGCTCTCGGCGGTCCAGGCCGGTGTCATCGAGGGGCCCGAGGGGGATCCCATGTAAAGGTAGACCTTGCCCTCGTCCGTCTGGCCGTCGTCGTACTCGCTGGCCGCGATCAGCAGGTCGCTGTAGCCGTCGCCGTCGACGTCACCGGCCGAGGAGACCGACCAGCCGAGCCGTCCCGTGTCCTGGTCTCCGTCCATGGTCCAGTCGGGTGTGCGCGACAGACCCGGGCCGAGTGGCGTGCCGCCCGGGCCGGTCAGCATCAGCTCGAACGTCACGCTCGAGGCTGCAGGGTCTCCCTCCTGTGACAGCGTCAGCCCACCGGGCCCCGGCGCCATGCGCGCGGGCAGGGGCCCCCCCCTCCCGTCATGGGCCCCCGTCAGGCGCAGCCGCATCACCCGCGCGCCGGCCTCATAGAAGGAGATCTCGCCACCGTCGGTGGAAGCCTGCGCCTCCAGGCCCGTGGCGAGCCCGTACTCGACCGTTGCCGGGCCTGCCGCCGACGAGTCGACCTCGACCCTCAGGCGGAGCCCCCCCTCGGTGTTCTCCCAGGTCTCGACGACCCCTGGTCGCTCGTACCGGACGGTGCGCCCCGAGGCCTGTGGCGGCGCCGACCCGGCGGGCCGGGTGCTCCCCGCAGGCCCGCTTGCATGCAGCGAGAGGAAGAGGCGCCAGGCGGGCTGCGGCGACGTGCGGCGGACCAGGTCCACGCCACCCGGGAGGAACTGCGCCCTGAGATCCTGCGCCCGGTTCGCGGCCTGCCAGCCACCCATCGCGGGGGACAACTCGTACTCCATGCGGCGGATCCGGGCGGACGCACTCGCGGCCCAGCCGTCGGCGGCTCGGGGGCCGGCCGGGATGGCAAGACACAGAAAGGCCAGACATTGAAGATAGCGGAGTCGACGCACCGATACGCCTTCCGGTGGGAAGCAGGTCCCGGATATGTACGATAAAACAGGGTGTTTCGCAAGGTCCGGGCGGGCGCCCCGGCGGCTAGCTGCGGTCTTTCTCGAACAAACCCAACTGATTCACACGCTCGCGGGGGAAATCGATCGGGTACCGGTTGGTGTAGCAGGCGGTGCAAAAACCGTTCCCCTCACCGACCGCCTTGAGCATCCCGTCGAGCGACAGGTAGGCCAGCGAATCGGCCCGGATGTGCTTGCGGATCTCCTCCACCGTGTGGGTGGAGGCGATCAACTCCGCGCGCAGCGGGGTGTCCACGCCGTAGTAACAGGGGCCGATGGTGGGCGGGCAGGAGATCCTCATGTGGACCTCCTTCGCGCCGGCCTCGCGGACAAGGGTCACCAGCTTGCGCGAGGTCGTGCCGCGGACGATCGAATCGTCCACGAGGACGACGCGCTTGCCGGCCAGCACCTCACGCACCGGGTTGAGCTTGAGCCTCACGCCGAAGTGGCGGATGCTCTGGCTCGGCTCGATGAAGGTCCTGCCGATGTAGTGGCTTCGCACCAGCCCGTGGTCGTACGGGATCCCGGACTTGGCGGCATAGCCCATCGCCGCGTAGACGCCCGAGTCAGGAATGGGTACCACGATGTCGGCGTCCACCGGGGCCTCGGTGGCCAGCTCGATGCCGAGGCGGCGGCGCACCCGCGAGACATTGCGCCCCCACAGCAGCGAGTCGGGCCGCGCGAAGTAGACGTACTCGAACACGCAGGCGTGCGGCTCGGCCGGCGGGAAGGGCTTGTACGATCTCAGGTTCTCGCCCTGGGCGACCACCACCTCGCCCGGCTCGACGTCACGCACGAAGCTCGCGCCGACCAGGTCGAACGCCGTGGTCTCCGAGGTCAGCACCCAGGCTCCGTTGAGCCTGCCCAGCGAGAGTGGCCTGAAGCCCATCGGGTCGCGCACGCCGATCATCCGGTCGTTTGTGAGGAAGGCGAGCGAGTAGGCTCCGCGCACCTGCGCCAGCGCGTCCACCACCGCGTCCTCGATCTCGCGCTGATGGCTGCGCGCGATCAGGTGGAGGATGACCTCCGTGTCGGAGCTGGAGGTGAAGATCGATCCGTCGCATTCCAGGTTGGAGCGCAGCCGGTCGGCGTTCACCAGGTTGCCGTTGTGCGCGACGGCGATCTCCCCCTTGTGGCACCGCACCCGCATCGGCTGGGCGTTCTTCAGATCGCTGGTTCCCGCGGTGGAGTAGCGGACGTGGCCCACGCCGGCCCCGCCCGGGAGCCGGGACAGCCGCTCCTCCATGAAGATGTCGCCCACCTGTCCCATGCCGATCTCCACGTGAAGCCGGTCGCCGTCGCTCGTCGCGATGCCGGCCGACTCCTGCCCGCGGTGCTGCAGCGCGTGGAGGCCGAGATAGATCAGGTTCGCCGCTTCGGGATGCCCCTGGATCCCGAAAACGCCGCACTCGTCCTTGAAGCCGTCTTCCTTCATGGTCTCATCAGCTCCGGGAAGGTACTGTGCCACAGGCGGTGCAACGCTTCCACCGGGCGGGACAGGAGCCGGCCGCCGCCGGACCGGATCTCCAGCGCCGCGCCGCCCACGCGGCCGATCACACGGATCGCAGGCTTCTTGCCCGGCAGCGCTTTCACGGCCGCCTCGAACGCCGGCAGGTCCTTCTCGGCGAGCGTGAGCAGGATGCGCGAGGCCGACTCGCCGAACAGGAGCGCGTCCTCGCGGATCCCCGAGGGGAGATCCACCGTCGCGCCGCGCGGCGGCTCGCCCGCCCCGAGCGCGTCCGTACCGCTGATACAGCACTCCGCCAGCGCGACCGCCAGGCCGCCTTCCGAGCAGTCGTGCGCCGAATGGACGATCCCGGCGTCGATCCCCGCCAGGGCCGCGCTCTGCACCGCCGCTTCGAGTGCCAGGTCGAGACCCGGCGGCGTGCCCTCCTCCCGCCCGTGGATCAGGGCAAGGTACTCGCTTCCGCCGATCTCCTCGAGGGTACGGCCAAGCAGGACGATCAGGTCGCCGTCGTGGGAGAAGAACGAGCGGGTGGCATGTCCAACGTCGCTCATCAGGCCCACCATGGCGATGGTGGGGGTCGGGAGGATCGCCTGGCCGTCGGTCTCGTTGTAAAGCGACACGTTGCCCGAGACGATCGGCGTGCCGAGATACCGGCACGCTTCCGAGATCCCCTCCACCGCGCGCGCGAACTGCCACATGATCTCGGGGTTCTCCGGGTTGCCGAAGTTGAGACAGTCGGTGGCGGCGAGCGGGCGGGCACCCGAGCAGGCGACGTTTCGCGCCGCCTCGGCCACCGCGTGCGCGCCGCCGAGATACGGATCGAGCGAGCAGTAGCGCGGGTTGCAGTCGGACGACATGGCGAGCGCCTTCCTCGTGGGGCCGAAGAGCCGCACGACGGCCGCATCCGAGCCGGGTCGCACCACGGTGCTGGCACGCACGGTGTGATCGTACTGGCGGTACACCCACTCGCGCGAGCAGAGGTTCTCCGAGGAGATCATCCGGTCGAGAACCGCCCCGAGGTCGGACGGCACCGGCACGCTCGACATGTCCAGTCTGCGGCGGGCCCTGAACCCCGCCGGCTCCCGCATCGGACGCTCGTAAACAGGCGACGCCTCCGACAGAGGGGCTGCCGGCACCGAGGCCACGGCGGCGCCCGCCTGGGTCACCTTCGCCAGCCCGTCCGAGGTCACCTCGCCGATCACCTCGGCATCGAGATCCCACTTCTGGATGATCTCCAGCGCGCGGTCCTCGTGGCCGCGCTTGACCACCATGAGCATCCGCTCCTGGGACTCGGAGAGCATCACCTCGTACGGCGTCATCCCCTCCTCGCGCCGGGGCACCCGGGCCAGGTCGATCATGACGCCCGTGCCCGCCCGGCCGGCCATCTCGAGAGTCGAGCAGGTGAGCCCCGCCGCGCCCATGTCCTGGATCCCGACGAGGAAGTCGGTCTTCATCAGCTCGAGACAGGCCTCGAGCAGCAGCTTCTCGGTGAACGGGTCGCCCACCTGCACCGTGGGGCGGCGGGCCTCCTTCTCCGAGTCGAAGACGTCGGACGCCATGGTGGCGCCGTGGATGCCGTCCCGGCCCGTCTTCGAGCCGAAGTAGATCACCGGGTTGCCGGGGCCCTCCGCCTTGCCGAGGAGATCCGCTCCCGCTTCGCCACACCCAGCGTGAAGGCGTTCACCAGGATGTTGCCGTTGTAGCTGTCGTGGAACGTCACCTCGCCGCCCACGGTGGGCACACCCATCGAGTTGCCGTACGATGAGATCCCGTGCACGACGCCCGAGACGAGATACCGCATCCGTGGCGCGTCGGCGGCGCCGAAGCGCAGAGAGTCGAGCGACGCGATAGGCCGCGCTCCCATCGTGAAGATGTCCCTGAGGATCCCACCCACCCCGGTGGCCGCGCCCTGCACCGGCTCGATGAAGGACGGGTGGTTGTGGCTCTCCATCTTGAAGACGGCGACGTCCCCGTCGCCGATGTCCACCACGCCCGCGTTCTCCCCCGGCCCCTGGATCACCCGGGCGCCGGTGACGGGCAGCTTGCGCAGATGGATCTTGCTCGACTTGTAGGAGCAGTGCTCCGACCACATGGCCGAGAAGATCCCCAGCTCGGTGTAGTTCGGCTCGCGCCCCAGGATCTCCCGGCACCGCGCGTACTCCTCGTCCGACAGGCCGTGTTGCCGTACGAGGTCGGGGGTGATCGCCGGATCCGCCATCACGCCACCGCCTGCGCCGCCGACTCGACCAGCGACTCGAAGAGGACCCGGCCCTGCGCGTTGCCCAGGATCTCCTCGGCGTTGCGCTCGGGGTGGGGCATCATCCCGAAGACATTGCCCGCCTCGTTCATGATCCCCGCGATGGCCCGTGCCGAGCCGTTCACGTTGAACACCGCCGCGTCATCCGGCCCGCCGGGGCGGGGCTGAGGCGGCGCCACATAACGGAACAGCACGCGCCCTTCCCCCTCGAGCCTGTCCAGGACTTCGGGCTCGGCGTGATAGTTCCCCTCGCCATGGCCGATCGGCATCTGCAGCACGTCGCCCTGCCTGCAGGCCGAGGTCAGCCTCGTGCCGGCGCGCTCGACCCGCAGCCAGACGTCGCGGCAGAGGAACGAGACCGTGCGGTTGCGCATCAGGGCGCCCGGCAGGAGCCCGGCCTCGGTGAGCACCTGGAACCCGTTGCAGATCCCCACGACGGTGCCGCCGCGCTTCGCGTGCTCGACCACGGCACTCATGATCGGGGAGAACCGGGCGATGGCGCCGCTTCGCAGGTAGTCGCCGTACGAGAAGCCTCCCGGCAGGATCACGGTATCGTATCCATCGAGCGTCGTCTGCTTGTGCCAGACGAACTCGGTGGGCTGGCCGAGGACGTGCTTGAGGACGTGATACGCGTCGTGATCGCAGTTGGATCCGGGGAAGATCACCACCGCGCTCTTCATCAGCCCTGCTCCTCGGCGATCTCGAACCGGTACTGCTCGATCACCGTGTTCGCGAGCAGCGTCTCGCACATCTGCCGCACGCGCGTCTCGGCCTCGGCCTTCGACAGCCCCTGAAGCGCCACCTCGATGAACTTGCCCACGCGGACGTCCTCGGCTTCGGTGTAGCCGAGCGAGTGCAGCGCTCCCCTCACGGCCTTTCCCTGAGGATCGAGCACCGACGGCTTCAAGGTCACGTAGATTCTCGCCTTCATGCGAACACCCTCTCGAAGATCGCGTCAACATGCCGCAGGTGGTGATCCAGATCGAACGCCTCGTCGATCTCGGACCGGCTCAGGAGCCCCGTGATGCGCGGCTCCTCGAGGACCAGGTCCTTGAAGGGCCGCCCGGTCTCCCAGCACTTCATGGCCGCCTCCTGCACGGCGGCGTAGGCGTCCTCGCGCGACGACCCCTTGCGCGTGATGGCCAGCAGCAGCGTGCCCGAATAGACGAGACCGTTGGAGCTTTCCAGGTTCGCGAGCATCCTCTCGGGGTAGACCCGCATCCCGTCCACGATGCCGGTGAAGCGGTCGAGCATGTAATGCGTGAGGATCGCACTGTCGGGCAGGATCACCCGCTCGACCGAGGAATGCGAGATGTCCCGCTCGTGCCACAACGCGACGTTTTCGAGACCGGCCAGCAGGTTGGTTCTGAGGAGGCGCGAGAGGCCCGTGATCTGCTCGCAGTTCACCGGGTTGCGCTTGTGCGGCATCGCCGAGGAGCCTTTCTGCCCCTTCGCGAACGGCTCTTCCGCCTCGCGCACCTCGGTGCGCTGCAGGTGCCGGATCTCGACGGCGAACCGCTCGAGGGAGGCCCCGGTCAGGGCGAGCGCCGCCAGCCACTCGGCGTGGATGTCCCGCTGCACCACCTGGGTCGAGATCGGGGCGGGCCTCAGCCCCAGCTTCGCGCATACGCGCTGCTCGATCGCGGGGGAAAGGTGCGCGAAGGTGCCGACCGCTCCGGAGATCTTCCCCACACGCGCCGACTCGCGCGCCCGCTCGAGCCGCTCGATGTTGCGCGACATCTCGTCGTGCCACAACGCCAGCTTGAGCCCGAAGGTGGTGGGCTCGGCGTGGATGCCGTGGGTGCGCCCGATCATCGGCGTCGCACGGAACTCGAACGCGCGCCGCTTGATCGCCTCCCTCAGATCGCCCGCCTTGTCCAGGATCAGATCCGACGCCTGGGTCATCTGCAGCGCGGTGGCTGTGTCGAGCATGTCCGACGAGGTGAGCCCGAGGTGGATGTATCGCGCGTCGGGGCCGACCTTCTCACCCACCGCGGTGAGAAACGCGATGACGTCGTGCCGGACCTTCGCCTCGATCTCCTGCACGCGCGCCAGGTCGAAGTCCGCCTTGCTGCGTATGGTGTCGAGCGCCGAAGCGGGTATCTCCCCCTCCTCGGCGAGCACCTCGCACACGGCGATCTCCACCTGAAGCCAGCATCGAAGCTTGTTCTCCTCCGCCCAGATCGAGCCCATCTGCGGAAGGGTGTATCGCTCTATCATGCCTCGGCCACCTCGCTCACGCTGTTCTGCCGCGCCACGTGCACCCACACGCCGGAGCGGCCCGCCTCTTCGAGGGCGCGCCGCCCGGCGGCCAGCGCCAGGCCCGGTGTGTTGTTGGTCTCGCTCATGTGCGCCAGGAACAGATGACGCGTCCGCGCCGTCGCGACCGCCGCCACCACGTTCGCCATCTCGTCGTTAGACAGGTGGCCGTGCCGCCCCAGGATCCGCTGCTTGACGCTCCAGGGATACGGCCCGTCGCGCAGCATCCCCGGATCGTGATTGGCCTCGGCCACCAGTACGTCGCAGTCCTTCAGCCTCTCCATCACCAGCTTCGACGGATGCCCCAGGTCGGTGGCATATCCGAGCCGGGTCCCTTCGCATTCCACGATCAGCCCCACGTTGTCGACCGCGTCGTGCGGCACCGAGAACGGATGCACGTCGAGACCTCCCACGGAGAACGACCGGCCCGCCTCGGTGTGGACCAGCCCCGCCACGTCGTCCGGCGACATCCCCGCGGCCTGCGCCGTGCATGCCGTCACGTACAGCGGCACGCCGAACCGGCGCGAGAACATCGCCGCGCCCCGGACGTGATCGGAGTGCTCGTGGGAGATCAGCACCGCGTCGATCGACACCGGATCGCAGCCGACCCTGGCCAGCCGCCTCGCCGTCTCGCGCGCCGACAGGCCGCAGTCGACCAGCAGACGGCCGCGCGCCCCCTCGACCAGGGTGCAGTTGCCCCCGCTGCCGCTGCCCAGGACCACCACGCGAAGTCCGATGATCGCCCTCCTTCTCAGCCGCCGCTTCCCACGCCGCTCGATCCGAACCCGGCCTCACCGCGTCCCGTGGCCGGCAGACGATCCACCTCGACCAGGCCGGTCGCGGGGAGCTTCTGGATGACCATCTGCGCGATGCGATCGCCGCGCCGGATGGTGACCGGCTCGGAGCCCAGATTCACCGCGATCACGCGTATCTCGCCGCGGTAGTCGGCGTCGATCGTCCCCGGCGTGTTGAGCATCGTGATGCCGGCATCGATCGCCAGCCCGCTGCGCGGCCGCACCTGCGCCTCGTACCCTTCGGGCAGGGCGATCGCAAAGCCTGTCGGGACGAGGCGTCGCTCGCCCGGCGCGATCGTCACGTCCGACTCCACGCAGGCCGGCAGGTCGACGCCGGCGCTGCCCGGGGTGGCCCGGCGCGGCAGAGGCAGATCGTTGCCGGGAAGCCTCATGATCGGGATCTGCAGCTCGTCCGGCACCAGCCACTCCCCCCGCATATCGCCCCGCGCGCGGCTCAGAAACGGATGCTCTTCGGATCCAGGTTGAGATGGGCCAGGTTGCCCAGGACCGCCAGCGTCCCCTCGCCCTGCCCGAGCAGGACGTTCGCGAGCCTCTGGACCTCCGTGGTCGTGACCTTCTCCACGCCGTCGATGATCTCGTCGAGCGTGTACTGCCTGCCGTAATAGAGCTGCTGTCTCGCCAGGTTGCTCATGCGGCTGGAGGACGACTCCAGCGACAGCATCAGGCTCCCCTTGAGGTGATCCTTGGCACCCCGCAGCTCCGGCTCCTGGATCGGCACGGTCTTGAGCCGCGACAGCTCGGTGCAGATCGCCTCGAGCACCTCGGCCCCCCCGCCGGGCCGCGTGGCCGCGTACACCATGAGGTAACCGGCGTCGGCGAACGAGTTGATCGAGGAGAAGACGCTGTAGGCGAGACCGCGCTCCTCCCGGATCCCCTGGAAGAGCCTCGAGGACATCGTGCCGCCGAGCAGCGTATTGAGCACGTAGCCGGCGTAACGGTCGTCGTGCCCCTGCGGGTACGCCTCGACCCCGAGACACAGGTGCATCTGCTCGAGATCGCGCTTGTCACGGGTGACGATACCGGGATGCGCGCTCGGCGGCCCCACCGGCCGGGCGAGCCCTCCCGCCGGTATCTCACCGAACGCGCGGGACGCCTCGTCGATGAACTGCTGCTGGTCGAGGTGGCCGGCGGCGGCGATCAGGACGTTGCCGGGATGGTACGACTCGCGGAAGTACTTCAGCAGGGCGTCCTGGTGCAGGGCCGAGACCGACTCGACCGTGCCCTGGATCGGCCGGCCGAGCGGATGGCTCCCCCAGAGCGTTCCGGAGAACAGGTCGTAGACCAGCTCATCGGGGCTGTCCTCCACCATCTTGATCTCCTCGAAGATCACCTTGCGCTCCTTCTCGACGTTCTCCGGGTCGAAACGAGGATGGAGCACGATGTCGGAGAGGAGATCGAGCGCGATCGGCAGGTGCTCGTCGAGCACGCGCGCGTAAAAGCAGGTGTACTCCTTGGTGGTGAAGGCGTCGCACTGGCCCCCGATCCGATCGATGGTGCGCGCGATGTCGGAGGCGGTGCGTCTCTCGGTGCCCTTGAACAGCAGGTGCTCGATGAAATGGGAGATGCCGTTCTCGTCGGGCTGCTCGTGGCGGGAGCCCTGCTTGAGCCAGACCCCGAGGGAAACCGAGCGGATGTTCGGCATCTCCTCGGTGAGGATGGTCAGGCCGTTGGGAAGAATCTCCTTGCGATGCATCGTTGTCCGGGCGCCTTCGGGGGGAGGGTGGCGGCGTCCTGCCTGCCGTCACCGGGGTCGGGTCGACCCCTGAAAGAAAGCTGACTATACCACCAGCCGGGCGTTCGCTTCAAGGCAGCGGGGCGCCGTTGCCTCCACCCGGTGCGTTCGGATCGGCCGGCGCGTTGGGGTCCGCCGGGGCGTTCGGATCGGCGACGGCGTTCGGGTCCTGCTCCTCGCCGGAGTCGTCCTCGGCGTTGGGGTCCTCCTGCTCGTCCGGCGGCACGTCGGCCTCTTCGTCGCCCTGGTCCTGCGACTGGTCGTCCTGGTCGGCCTGCTCCTGCTGCTCCTGCTCGCGGCGGCGGCGGTCGTCCTCCTCCTGCTGGCGGCGCTCCTCGGCCTCCTGCTCCTCACGCTGGCGCTGCTCTTCGAGCTGCTGCTGCATCTGCTTGATCGGATTGCGGGCCGGCTCCTGGTCTTCGCCGCCGCCCCGGATGATCGGATTCGTGTGATCGCCGATGCCGATCTGCAGCGGCCGCTGCGGCGGCGGCGCCGTCCTCATGCCGCCTCCCTGGTTCAGCTCCTGCCCCTCGGCCATCAGGGTGAACGCCCAGTCGTTGAGGTTCACCATGTTCTTGTAGACTTTGAACCCCGACTCGTTCGTCTTGTGAACCACGCCGACGATCGGCAGGTTCATCTTCTGCTCCTGCCCGGGCTGGCCGAAGACCCCGGCGGTCTGCTCCGAGTACCCCGCCGTGGTCTGCTGAGGGGAGTGGTCGGCGCCCAGACCCCGCCGGTTGCTGCCGCGGCCGAACGAGCCGCCCGTCATGTTGCCGAAGGCACCGCCCGGGTTCGCCCCGAAGCCGCCCTGCCCCGGCAGCCCTCCCTGTCCGGGGAAGCCCCCCTGGCCCGGCATGCCGCCGGCGAGGAACTGGTCTCCGGTGGGACGCGTTGCGTAGGGGTTGATGAATCCCTTGCCGTTGGGTGACAGGTACAGCAGACCCCACTTGCCGTCCTTGGACAGAGGGTCCTTGTACAGCTTGCGGATGTATCGGTGGCGATGGGGGCCTTTCTGGGCCAGGAGCTTCAGATCGAGCGGGTAGGTGTTGTTCTCCGCGCGGTAGAACTCGATCGCCTTGGCGTACTGCTCGCCGCGGAAGATCAGCTCCGCCTCGGCATCGCGGCGCATGATCGTGGTCCAGCTCTGGGCGGCCACGGTCAGCAGGATCAGCATGACGGCGACGAACACCATCAGCCCGATCAGCAGGTGACCCCGCTGGCCCCGTGTCCCGTTTCCGCGTCGCTTCCTCGTCGTCATCGCCTTGCCGCTGGAATCACCTCAGGGGATATTCGGGGATATCGGAACGGGCACCGCCTGAAACGAGCCCGTGGTGTCCTCGGCGCCGATGTTGAGCGTGCAGTTGGCGTTCGGATCCGCTGTTGATTGCTGGCATGTCATCTGGCAGCTCACCAGGTTGGGCGTCCATGTCGCGCTCGCCTCGCCGCTCGAATCGGACACAACCTGGGAGCCGGGGAAGAAACTGCCATCCAAAGTACTCGAGGGTGTCGTGAAACGCACCAAGATTCCCTGTATCCCGCCTCCTGTATTGTCGAGAACCGTGGCCACCACCGACAGATCGTCGTTGCAGGTCGTCGAGGGTCTGGGGCGTCACGGACAATTGAATTGCCGAAATGTTCCCCGAGGCTGTCTGGATCTGCGTCGACCCCGTGATCGACCCGGATCGCGCCATCACCGTGGCCGAGCTGGTGGTCGTGAGGATGCAGGTCGCCTGCCCGTTGCTGTCGCTCTTGATCGGCGTCTCGGCCGGCGGATCGAGGAACCCGGCGGTGCTGGAAAAAGTGATCTCCTGGTCGGGCAGACGCGTGCCGTTGCTCGAGCGCAGCGTGGCCACGATCTCGGCCGCTCCCGCCCCGCCACCGCTCGGCACCACGACCGTCTGCGGGTTGGCCGAGACGGTGATGGTCGAGTCCGCCGGCGCCACCGGGTCGCTGTTGTTGTCGCACGCGAGCAGAAAGAGCCCCGCGCCCACCGCAAGACAGGCGCCGAGAACGATGCGGCCTCGCCTGCTCATCCCGTGCGTGTCAGTGTTCATGGCCACTGCCTCTCCTCTCCCCTCGCCCATGTGGTCACCACTCGGCAACGTACGACCCGTCGAGAGCCTGCTTGTCCGAGCCGCTCTTGATGTCGAAGATCCCCGGCCCCGCCAGCCCATCCTCGCCCGCCAGGTCGTCCTCGCCCTGCTCGGCGTACACGTATACCCAGGTGCTGCTCGACTGGGTGAACGGGTCGACGGGCAGCTTGCGCATGTACCCCTCCTCCACCAGCGTCTGCAGGCTGTCGGGGTACTGCCCCTTGTCCGCGAAGTACTGGTCGATCGACTCACGAATCGTGTGCAGGTCGCTCTTGAGCACCGCCTCGCGCGCGCGCTTCGGTGCGTCACGGAACTGCGGCACCGCCACGGCCGCCAGGATCCCGATGATGGCGATGACGATGATCAGCTCGATGAGAGTGAAGCCGTCCTGGCCCCGCTTCATGGTCCCACCCCTACCACGTGTTGTACGGCGTGCCGTCCAGGCCCGTCGCCTCGCTGGTCGTATAGACATCGTAGACGTTCTCCCGGCCCCATGACAGCGAGTTGGGGTCGTCCTGCAGCGACCGCAGGCCCCATTCGACCGAGTTCGTCATGGGGTCCTTGGGGATCCGCCGCAGAAAACGGATCTTCTTGTCCACCGCCCCCACCTGGCTCACACCATCCACCAGCGTCTCGAGATCCGGGGGGTATCCCTCGTTCTGGAGCCCCTCCACCGGGATGAGCCCCTGATCGGCGTACTTCTTGTAGTTGTCGATGGCGTTGCGCATGTCTCGCAGCGCCGAGCGCAGCTCCAGCTCCTTCTGTCTCTTGACGGCGGTGCGCACCATCGGCAGCGCGGCCGCCGCCAGGATCAGCAGGATGGCGATGGTGATCATCACCTCGAGGTAGGTGAGACCCGCCTGTCTGCCGCGCCGTATCGTCGTCATCGTCATCAGTTCGCTACCGTGATCTCCGCCTGCCCCGGGTTGACCTGGATCGGGGTGCCGTCGAACGTCTCCGCGTGCACCGCCATGATGCTGATCGGCGACCGCCCGCCGGCGAGAGTCCGGAAGCGCAGCGCCGCCAGGGCGCCGCCTCGCGAGATCCCCTGGGATCCGCCCAGCCTGGAGACCTCGACGACCGCCTGCCCGTCACTCGTCTTGCTGGCCGAGAACATGGTCTGGGTGCCGTCCTGTTTCATGATAATGCCCTCGAGTCCCGAGTCGAAATCGATCGTCCTCGGGTCATAGGTGACCGTGAAGGAGACCTTCTGCAGATCCGTCACGTTGTTCACGAGAAGGTTGACGGAGAACGAGCCCCCGGCCGCCACGGTGAGCCGTGCCGGCGCGATCGTCAGATTCATGATGCCGGGAGGCGTCGTCGCCTGGTTCGGGATCGCGCCCGGCTCGGGCGGAGCGGGCTCGGACCCGGGCGGCGGTGACTCGGTCCCGCCCCCGAGCGGCTCCTCTATCGGCTCGGTGGTGCCCTGATCGAGAGGCACCGCCTCGACGCCGGGCGCCTTCTGGTTCTGCCCGGACGGAGCCGGTGGCACCTGGTTCGCCGGACCGCCGGGATTCTGCCCGGCGGCAGGCTGGGCGTCGGCCCCGGCCGGGGGCTGCGACGCGTCGTCGGCCGGAGGTGTCTGAGCGGGGGTCTCGTCGCCCGCGCCGGCGTCCGCCTCCTCCCCGTCCTCCTCGTCTTCCGGCTCCTCCGGGTACGCGGTGAACGGCGTCGCGAAGACGCTGCCCGCATCGCCCCGCAGCCTCGGGTTCGACTCGTTGCCGATCCACAGCGCCTCGAGATCCTCCTGCCGGATGTCGGGGATGCGGATGATGTGGGGCGTCAGGGTCAGCACCAGGTCGGTCTCCCGGCGGGTCTCGAGCGTGCTGGAGAAGATCTTCCCGATCCCCGGCATGTCCATCAATCCGGGGAAGCCCGATCTCGCGCTCTGGCCGTCGTCGCGGATCAGCCCGGCCAGGAGGTTCGACTCGCCGTCCTTGAGCCGGATCACCGTGTTGATCTGGCGGGTGTTGATCGAGGGCTGGCTCACCCCCTGCCCCGCGTCGATCCGGTCACCGAGCTGGCTGACCTCGACGTTGAGCTTCAGCGTCACCTCCTTGTTGTGGTGGACGCGCGGCTCGATCTCGATGACGATACCGACCTCCTGGTAGGTGAAGGAGGTGATAGGCACCACCGATCCGCCCACGGTGCCCGTGGTGTTGAAGGTGGTGGTCGGGATCGGGACGGAGTCGCCGATGTGCAGGTTCGCCTTCTCGCCCTCGGTCACCCTGAGCTGCGGCTTGGCGATCGTCCTCGTGCCGCTGTCGGCCTTCAGGAAGTCGAGCGTGACACGGGGGATCGGCCCGAGGCTGTACAGCCCCGCCTGGTTCAGCAGGCCCAGGTTGTTGAGCGGCAGCCGATCCGGCCCCTCGAACTGGATGTCGAACTGGCGCGGGGTCAGATTGATCCCCAGCGTCTTGCTCACGTTGCGGCTGATCTCCAGAAGCTCGACGTCCACCACCAGCTCGGCCTTGGCTTTGTCGTTGGCCTCGATGATCTTCTGGGCGATGGCGACCTTGTTGGGCGTGTCCCGGATGGTGATGGCGTTGAGCTGATTGTTCTGCACGACCTTGCGCGCGTCGAGCATCGTGCGCAGCAGCGACTGGACATCCTTCACGTCCGCGTTGGACAGGAAGAAGGTCTTGATCACCTCGTCCTCGTACTCGCGCCGCTTCTGCTGATTGTCGTCCGCGATCAGGATGGTGTTCTCATCCATCACCTTGAAGAAGTGCTTGTTGGTGAGCATGAGGGTGTCCATCGCCTTCTCGAACGGGACGTTCGTCAGCTCGATGGTGATCTTTTTCTTGAGGTCGAGCTTGGGGTCGTACAGGAAGTTGATCCCGGTGGCCTTCGACAGGACGTCGTAGATCTTGCCCACCTCCTCGTCGCGGAACTGGAGTATGACGGGGATGTTGGAGCGCGGGTCGAGCAACGGGACGCCGCTCGACTTGCGGGCGGCCTCCTGCATCTTCTCGAACTCGGTTTTTTCCTGGCGGTTGTGCTCCTTCTGGTACTCCAGCATCGCGACCTCGAGCTCGGTCTGCGCGTACGAGTTGGCCGGGTCGAGGGTCACCACCTGCTGGAGCTCGCCGATGGCAAGATCGAGCTGCTTGTTCTGCTGGTACTTCTTGGCCTTCTCGAAGTGGATCTGCGAGGCCTTCAGCTTCGTCCGGCTCAGCGCAATCGTCCACCGGGCCGAGGTCGGCTCCAGCGTGGCGAGCTTCGCATACTTGAGAACCGCCTGGTCGTAGTTGCCGGTCGCCTCGTCCCGCTCGGCCATGACGCTCAGCTTGTGCACCGCACATCCGGCGATGCCTGACAACATGACAACCGCCGCGAGCACCATGAGGCCCCGACGCGTTCCACCGATTGACGGCACCTGTACCCCCTCCCGACTAGCTTCCTAGGTCGATGCGCTTCTTCAGGTTCTGAAACTGCGGATCCACGTACCCCACGTCCGCCCACTCAACGCCGATGTCGAGGATCCTGAACTTCTGCTGCACGATCTCCCCCTTCTTGGCCAGCAGCGGAGGATTGTCGCCTTCGAGGAACACTCCGATCTTCGCCGTCTCGGGGCCGAAGACACCCATGAGCCGGAAGGTGATCGGAGGAGGCGTCGGCTTCGGCGGCGCCGCAGGCTTCGGCGGCGGCTGGGGCGGCCGGTTCTCGGCGATCTTCGGCGGCTGCTGCTGTTGCTGTTGCTGCTGCTGTTGCTCGCGTGCCTTCTGGGCGCGCAGCGCCGCCTCCTGTGCCTCGAGCCGCTTCTGCTCGGCCAGACGCCGGCGCTCCAGCTCGGCCGGATCCACGGGCGGCGGCTTGGGCACCCCGTACTGGAACAGGTTCCGATCGGGCACCGAGTCCCCCTTTTCCACCAGGATCAGGCTCGGGTCGACCGTGCTGATGGCCTTGAGGTTCCTCTCCAGCGTCGCGGCATCGATGGACGGCAGCGCCTCCACGGAGGCTTCCGGTCCGCCGAAGCTGACGTATCCGCCGAACCAGACGTAGGACACGACGCAGACACCCAGAACGCCGAGCAGGATCGCCTGGCGCTTCGTCTCGGGGTTCATGGCCATCGCGTCATCCCCTCTTCGCTCTCACGGTCGCCTTCTCCGGGATGTCCTCGTCGACGAAGTAGGTCGAGAGCATGATGTTGAGGCTCAGGATCACGCCTCCCTCGCGGGCGTTCGTGAGCTGTATCGCCTCGATCACGATGAAGTTCTCCGACTTCTCGATCGTGTCGATGAATGACCGGAGGTTCTCGTACGAGCCGGTCAGCGGCATCACGGCGCTCAGTTTGGTGACCTTGTCCTTCGGGTAGCTCTCGCGCGGATACGAGATCGACTCGAGGTTGATGTTGTACTTCTTCGCGATCTGGCGGATCTCGCGCTGGAAGCTGATGAGCCGCTTCTCCTTCGTGGCGAGCACGTCGTCATAGAAGTGATCGAGGCTCGTGTTGCCCTCCACGACACGCAGGTGCTGCGGCCGGAGCTTGTCGACGTCGCGCGCCTTGCTGGCCGTCTGGGCCGCGATCTGCGCCACCTGCTCGTCCAGCGAGGCGACACGGCTCGCCCGCGGCACGTTCACCACGAACGCGAACACCAGATTGAGCGCCAGCCACACCAGGATCACGGCCGTGAGGACGCCCGCCCGCTCGCGTACGTCGAAGTCGGCGAAAGCCCGCCGCAGGGTCTTCAGCAGATCCTGGAGCCTTCCCTTCATCGTCTGCCTCCCGGGATCTGCTTGCTGCGGTCCAGGTCGCCCCGATCGGTCAGGAACTTCTCGAGCCCGTACTTCTGGATGTACTGGTCGTTGGTGACCTTCGGGTCAAGGTCGTTCTCCCTCGGGAGCCAGTCGCCGCGCAGCCTCAGGAACTTCGTCTCCCCGTAGGTGTCGATGAACTCCTTGTTGGTGTACTGCGTGAGCGGCTTGCTCGGCCTCGCCGCGGCCTCGGCGCCCAGGACCACCCCCTGACCCACGAGAGGCGGCACCGGACCCGATGGCATGCTCCTGACGGGGGGCTGCTGCGCCTGGGGCTTCGGCTGAGCCGCGGCGGGCGCCGGCTGTGGCACCGGCTGTGACACTGGCTGCCCGGCCCGCGGCGGGGCCGCGGCCTGCTGCGGGGGCTGCGCCGGCGTCCCCACGGACCCGGCGGGAGGTTGCTCCGGACCTGCAGCCTGCCCGGCGGCGGAGGCGGTGACCTGAGTCTGGTCGGGCGGCGCGGCCTGTTCGTCCCCGGGTCCTCCCCGGGCGGGCGCAGTGTCGGCGCCGGCCGCGTCGGCATCGGCCTGCTCGCCCGATTCCCCTTCCGGTGGAGCCTCGGGCAGACCCGCGACGGGGCTCGGCGGCGAGGAGGCAGCCTGCGAGCCCGGCTTGCCGGCAGGGATGTAGTCCATCGTCAGGTCGAAGTTGATCTCCGTTTTCGATTCCCTCGTGTTCTCGCTGACCGGGTAGACCCGCATGAAGAAGTCGGAACTGGTCAGATTCGACTCGAAGTCGTACATCGCCTCGGCTGTCTTGGAGAGACCGTCGATCTGGATCTCGATACCCGTGGCGGAGATCGACGGGCGGATCGACCGGATCTTGACGTCGGGAGGTATCAGGTCCTCCATCCGATCGAAGAGAGTCGACCAGGAGAACAGGCGGCTGAGGATCAGCCCGTTGGCGAAGCTCGACTTGCTGTCGAGGGTCTTGAGGTTCAGACCGGAGATGTCCTTCTTCATCTTCTCCACGTCGTCGCGCAACGCCATGTAGACCTTGGTTCGTTCCGCCAGATCGGCCTCGAGCCGCGCGAGATCCTCTCCCCTGCTCGTGAAGTCGTACACGTTGTAGACGCTGGCCGTGAGCAGCACCGCGAAGCAGGTGCCGAACACCGCGTAGTACACCGTGTTGTTGCGGAACGGCCGGCGCGCGAGGTTTATCGAGGGCGGTCTGATCATGCGGCCCCCTGGCTGTCGCGTCCGAGCGCCGCGCCGACGGACGGGGCGAGCCGCTGCAGGAGCTCGTCGGCGCGATCGGCGCCCGCCGCGGCGATCCGGCCGGTGAGCCCCACCACACGCCGCACGTCGATGAGGTCCGGGCGCGACTGCACCGGCGCATCGGAGAACAGAGAGGCCACGCGATCCGGGTCGTGACCCGTGAGACGCATGTAGACGCGTGAGAGCACGGTGCCGCCGAGCCGCTCCTGGTAGTACAGCAGCGACGCCTGCACCTCGCGATGGATCAGCCGGTGGTTCGACTCGGGGTCGTTGTCGCCGCCGAAAGCGAAGGTCTTGCACCGGTAGAAGATCGGCAGCCCGGCCCGGAAGATCATCACCGTGAAGAAGGTGCCCGTGGCGTTCAGGAGCATGAACTCGCCGTCGGCCGGGACCTCGGCGTCGATGACACCCCGGTACAGGTGCACGAGGCTGAAGGTGCTCAGGTCGATCAGCCCGACGCGGATGTTCTGCCCCGCGAGGAGCGATTCGTGCTCCTCCAGGATGGTGGTGGGGATGAGAACGGCGAGCAGCGTGAAGCCGCCGGCGGGCCGCGGGAGCACCTGATAGTCGACGGTCGACTCCTCCACCTTGAACGGCACCGCCTTCTTCATCTTCCAGCGCACCATCTCGATCACCTCGCGGCGCGTGCGCGGCAGCTCGTCGAACGCAAGCAGAGCCACGCGGGCGAGATGGTCGGGGATCACCATCGAGATCCTGTCGGTCTCGACGCCTTCCTTGCGCATGGCGCTCGCCACCAGCTCGCGGAAGCGATCGGCAGACCGGACGCGCATCCGGAAGAAGTCGCTGTCGAGCAGGTCGTCGGGCAGCTCCACCAGGTCGTAGGAGGTGAGCGACCACTTCTTCGCTTCCTTGTCCTTCGCGAGGCGGGCGAGGGCCACCTGGTTGATCCCCATGTCCAGGGCGACCGGCGGGTAGTGGGCCTTGAGGCCCGTCGAGCCCCCGGCGGACGTGCCGATGGTGAGCCACGACGGCAGCTTCAGGTTCTTGAGGTCGAGGTTAAGGAAGCTACTGGACAAAAGTCACCTTGTTTATCTCTTTGAGCGTGGTGAGCCCCGCGAGGACCTTCTCGACAGCGGACTCGCGCAGGAAGAGCATCCCTTCCTCCTTGGCGGCCCGCTTGATCTCGCCGGCCGACTTGCGCGCCAGGATCAGCTCCCGGATGTTGTCGGACAGATCCAGGATCTCGGCGATCGCCGTGCGCCCCTTGAACCCGGTGCCGTTGCAGTCGATGCAGCCCCGCCCCTCGTAGAACACATGGTCCTTGTACTCCTTCGGGTCGAAGCCGGACTCCTCGAGGGTCTTCGCGTCCACCTTGACCGGGTGCCTGCACCCCTTGCACACCATCCTCACCAGCCGCTGAGCCAGCACGCAGTTGAGCGCCGAGACGAAGTTGTACACCTCGACCTTCATGTTGAGGAACCGGCCGAGCACGTCGACCACGTTGTTTGCGTGGACGGTGGTGAAGACGAGGTGTCCGGTGAGCGCCGACTGGACGGCGATCTGGGCCGTCTCCTCGTCGCGGATCTCACCCACCATGATCTTGTCGGGATCGTGGCGCAGGATCGACCGCAGCCCCCGGGCGAAGGTCAGCCCTTTCTTCTCGTTGACCGGGATTTGCGTGATCCCCGGGAGCTGGTACTCGACCGGGTCCTCGATGGTGATGATCTTGTCCTCCTCGGACCGGATCTCGGAAAGCGCCGCGTACAGCGTGGTGGTCTTGCCCGAACCGGTCGGCCCGGTGACGAGGAACATCCCGTACGGCTCGGTGATCTGCCGGCGCAGGGTCTTCAGCTCGCGCGCCTCGAACCCCAGCACATCCAGACGCAGCTCGCGGAACTCCTCGTTGGCGGATTCCTTGTCCAGGATCCGGATGACCGAGTCCTCGCCGTGCACCGAAGGCATGATGGAGACGCGGAAGTCGATCGCGCGCCCTTTCAGCTTCATCTTGAAGCGGCCGTCCTGCGGAATCCGCTTCTCGGCGATGTCCAGCTCGGACATGACCTTGATACGCGAGATGATCGCCGAGTGGAACTGCTTGTCGATCGGATCCATCGCCTGATAGAGGACCCCGTCGATCCGGTACTTGATGGCGACCTCGCGCTCACGCGTCTCGATGTGGATATCCGAGGCCCGGCGCTGCAACGCGTTGAAGATGGTCGAATCGATCAGCTTGATGATCGGCGAGGCGTCCGAGGTGAGCTTCTCGATGGTGAGCTGCTCCTCGCCGTCCTCGTCCTCGCGGATGAGCTGGACCTTGAACTCCTCGGTGGCCTCGTCCAGCACGCGCTGGCTCGATTCGGATTTCTTGAGGATCTCCTGGATGGCGGTCCGCGTGCCCACCATCATCTCGATCGGGTGGCCCAGCAGCAGCTCGAGCTCGTCGATCATCAGGACATCGGCCGGGTCGGAGACCACGCAGATCAGCGTGTTGCCTCGGTACTTGTAGGGGACGAAGTTGTACCGGAACATCAGGTCCACCGGGATCGACCGGAAGAGCTCGTGATCGATGGTGAACTGCGTGACGTCGACGAACTCCAGCCCCAGCCGCGCCGACAGCCTCTGGGCGTGCAGCTCCTCCGAGAGGACCTCGGCCCCCCCGCCCGCGGTCGTCTCGGGGGCGTCCTCCTCGATCGGCTGCACCGTCTCTGGCGTTTCTTCCGGCTCGATGCGACTCATTGGCTGCTCCTACGAACTCGACATGGCGGACGACTTGATGAGAGGCAGATAGATCGCCAGGATCATGGTCGCGACCACGACACCCATGAACACCAGCATCGCCGGCTCCATCAGCGACACCAGCGTCGTCAGATCGGTGTCGATCTCCTCCTCGTAGAACCCCGCGACGGCGCTCAGCATCTCCTCGAGCGCGCCGGTCGACTCACCGACCTTGATCATCTCGACCGCCATGTCGGTCATCAGTCCTGTCTTTTCCAGCGATTCCCACATCGGCTGGCCTTCGCGCACCTTGCGCGCGACCACCAGCATCTCGGTCTCGAAGACTCGGTTGCCCACGACATGCGCGGAAATCTCGATCGACGTGACGAGCGGGATACCCCCCTGCACCAGCGTTCCGAGGGTCCTGCAGAAGCGGGATATGGCGTACTTGGAGAATATCCTGCCGAGGATCGGCAGCTTCATCTTCCGCCGGTCCCACGCCATGGCCCCCGCATCCGAGCGCTTGTACATCACCCCCGCGATCACCGCGACGATGATCGCCGGGATGAAGATATAGATGTAGTTCTCCACAAGACCGGCGGCGAAAAGCACCGCCCGGGTGACGGGGGGCATGTCGGCCCCGAGATCGTGGAAGAACTCCTGGAACTTCGGGAGGATGAAGAGCACCAGCAGGACCACCAGGCCGATCGCCATGGTGGCCAGGATGGCCGGATAGATCATCGCCGACACCACCTTCTTGCGAAGGCCGATGATGGTCTTGCTGTACGTGATGTACCGGCGGATCACCGCGGCGATCTCGCCGGAACGCTCGCCCGAGGCGAGCGACGAGGCATAGAGACGCGGGAACAGGTCGCCGTGCGACTCGAACGCCTCGGACAGCGACGCGCCGCTCTTGACCTGGTCGCGGATGTCGGCCAGGGCCTCGCGGAACACCGGATTCTTCCGTCGCTCGAGCAGGATGTCGAGGCTGGAGATGATCGGCAACCCGGCCTTGATCAGCGAGGCGAGCTCCTGGTTGAAGATCAGGAACTCCTTGGCGCCGATCCGCTTGCGCTTGAACGCCGAAAAGTCCAGCAGGGCCGCCGCGGCCGCCTTCTTCCGGATGGAGAAGACGAGGAAGTCCTTGGCATCGAACTCCTGCCGCAGCTCCTGCTCGGAGTCGGCGGTGTAGGTCCGCTCGATGATCTGGCCCGTTGAGGTTCCCAGCTTGCAGACGAACTCGGCCATCGCTCAGGGCTCCTGCGTCGTCGCGGTGATCGAGACGAACAGCGCCTGCTTGGAATCCTGGCTGCTCGTCGCGCCCAGCACCGTGGTCTGGTGGTCCTTCAGATTGAGCACGAGATCGATCATGGGGACGTACTTCGGCTCGGTGCCGTCGCCGGCGCCGGCCGGCCGGCGCGGCCTCTCCAGCAGGAAGCGCTCCAGCCGGATGACGCCGATGCGGGGGGTGACGGCTCCCATCTCGAACCGCACGCGGTAGTCGTCGGGCGCGGCGCCGAGGACGACCGTACCCGGCTCTCCTTCCGCCGTGGTGATCGACGCGCCGCCGATCTCCGTGATGACTCCCCATTTGGTCAGATCCTGGATCACGGCCGGTGGCAGACCCATCCGGCGCGGGTGCGGCGGGGTCGTCTGCTGTGGAGTCCCCTCCTCGGCCCGCATGAGCTGGATCACGAGCTGCACGCCGCGCGGCGGGAGATCGAAGCCGGCGATCAGCTCCCCGATCCGTGCCACCGCCTGGGCCGTGTCGGTCACCGTGACCGAGCGAATCCTCGGCTGCACGGCGTAGGACCCCCGCTCGCTCACCACCGGCTGGATCAACGCCACGATCTCGTCGATACCGCGGTACCGGGCGGTGAAGGTCTTCGTGACGAGTCCGTCGTCGGCCGGAACCGCTCCCGGCAGGCCCGTGAGCAGGGCGAGCGCGAGCACCGCGGCCAGCCGGCCGGCCGCGCGCGAAGCCGCGGCGAGCGGCCCATCATGCCGCCTCACAGATCGATCCCCGAGTCGACGATGAGCACGAGCTCGGTGACGGGGGCCTGCCCGCCGGAGCCCGTGGCGGGCGACGCCCCCTGCTCGTATTTCATGCTGAACACCTGCACCGTGCGTGAGTCGGGCGTGCGCACCTGCTCGACCGTCTGCGGCAGCGGCTCGGCCGCCGCGCCTTCGGACTGGGGGACCAGGGCCGCCACCACGGGCGGCTCCACCGCGGCGGGCCGATCGACGAGCAGCGCACGCATGACGAGCGGGACGGCGAACAGGAGCGCCGCGGCGCCGACGACGGCGGCCGCGCGAAGCGGGGTCCAGGCCGAAGGGGCCAGCCAGCGCAGGAAGCCCGGGACACGGGCCCCGGCCGGACGCCGCGCGATCTCATCCGCAATCGCGGGCCAGAAGCCCTCCCACGTCGCGGGAGGGACGCACTCGTCGGCCAGCGGTGCGAAGAGCTGCAGCGGGTCGCGGCTCGTGACCTTCTCGAAGCATGCGGGGCACTGATGGATGTGCAGGCGCATCCCGCGGCGCTCGGGGGGCGGCACCTGGTCCAGCAGGTACGATTCGAGGTACGCCCCGACCCGGTCGCAGTCGAACAGATCGGTCGGCACGCGGCTCATGGCTTCGGCCCGCGGAAGTACTCGGGATAGCGGCGTCTCAGCCCGTCCTGCAGGACGCGGCGCGCCTGAAGGAGGTGGTTGCGCACGGTGGAGGCCTTGACATCCATGATCCGCGCGATCTCCTCGGTCGGCACGCCCTCGATCTCCCTCAGGGTGAAGGCCGCTCGCTGCTGCGGCGTCAATCCTGCGGCCAGATGGTTGAAGATCCGCCTCAACTCCGCCCGCATCACGTCGGCATCCGCTCCCGGCAGCGCCTCGCCGGGCAACGCGTCGGCCTCGGTTCCCTCGTCCTGCACCGGCTCCCCCGGCGGCGTCCGCTTCCGCCTCCGGTAGAAATCGATCGCCAGATTGACCACGATACGGAAGAACCACGGGTCGAACCTGGAGTTCTCGTCGAACCGGGACAACGTCGACCAGAGCCTGATGAAGGCCTGCTGCGCGATGTCCTTTGCGTCGTCCTCGTCGCCCACGATGTTGAAGGCGACCCGGAAAGCCCTCTCCCGCTTCAGCCCGACGAGCTGCTCGAACGCCCGCTGATCGCCCTGCAGCGACATCCTGATCAGCGTCCGTTCGTCGACCATCAGCCGTGCCCCCGCCGTCGGGCCAGAGGATCACCGGCTTCGGCACGGATGAAGTCCATCCCCATTACGAAGACGGGGTGGGCCGTGTCTAGAGGATTCCGCCGCCGGCGAGCCTGGAAAATGAAAGCCACAATGTAGTCAATCACTTGCGAGGCGTCAACGAGGAGCGGTCGGGCCGCGCGCCCACCCGGATCAGCCCCGGCGACCCTTCGCCAGATGGTCGAAGCCGCCGGCCGGCAGGCGGGTGGAGCGGCCGGAAGGGGCCGTCAGGATCACCCCGGCCCGGCGGGAGGTGATCCGTCCGATCGACAGGCACCCGAGCGCCACCGCCAGGCGCTCCCGCGAGGGGGGGACGGTGAAAAGCAGCTCGTAGTCCTCACCGCCATCGAGCGCGAGCTTCAGCGGGTCGATGCCGGCTGCCGCCGCGATGGCGCGCGCCGGGTCGCCGATCGGTACGGCGGGCGCGAGAATCCGCGCCCCCACGCCGGACGCGGCGGCGAGCCGGTGCAGGTCGGTCGACAGCCCGTCGGAGAGATCGATGGCGGCGGTGGCAATCCCCCGCTGCCGCAGACGCCGTCCCAGCCCGAGGCGGGGGCGCGGGTCGAGGTGCAGCCGCAGCGCTTCGGCGAGACGCACGGGCGGCAGCCGGCGCAACGCGGCCCTCGCGCGGCCGCGGCCGGGCGGTGTCACGCCGGTCACGGTGCGCCGGCCGGCACCGAGCCGCGGCCGCCACCGGTTCTCGAGCAGCCACCGCCCCGCCGACGAACCCCCGAGCGGGCCGCTCACGAAGACGGCATCACCGACGCGCGCGCCGGAGCGCGTCAGCGGCGGCCTGCGCCCCGCGCCGAGGTCGCCGAGGATCGTGATCGACAGGAACAGCCCGCCGGGCGAGCCCGCCGTATCGCCCCCCACGAGGTCGACACCGTGCTCGCGGGCCGAGGAGGCGAGACCGTCGATCAGGTCGTCGAGGAACGCGTCGTCGAGATCGGCCGGGATGCCGAGCACCAGCAGACAGGCCGTGGGCACGGCACCCATGGCGGCAATATCGCTCAAGTTGACCGCGAGGGCCTTCCGGCCGAGGAGGAACGCGGGCTCCTCGCGCCGGAAGTGGATCGACTCGATCAGGCAGTCGACAGAGACGACCGTCCGGCCGGAGGCGGGCAGCACCGCCGCGTCGTCGCCGATGCCGCGCGGTGCCGGAGGGGCGGATCCGGAGAAACGCCGCCGGACCGTCTCGATGAAATCGTTTTCGTCGCGATGCCGCCGTTTCACACGGCGGAGAGTATCACGGCCGGTCGGAAGCGTGGATGACGGCGACCCGGCCGGGCTTGCGCGCCCGGGAGGTCCGGCGCTTCGCCTGCCCCAGCGCCGTGCGGAACACGTCGTCCACCTCGGTGACGAAGACGAACTCCATGTGCTTGCGCATGTACGCGGGGATGTCCTCGAGGTGCCGGCGGCACAGCTCCGGCATGATCACCGTCGTGATGCCGGCGCGCCGCGCGGCCAGGATCTTCTCCTTGATGCCACCCACCGGGAGCACCTGCCCCCGAAGCGTGATCTCGCCGGTCATGGCGATGTCGCGACGCACGGGCCGGCCCGAGACGGCGGAGAACATGGCGACCGCCATCGTGATGCCTGCCGAGGGGCCGTCCTTGGGGATCGCGCCCTCCGGGACGTGGACGTGGATGTCGTGCGTGGAGAAGAACTTCTCCGAGATGCCGAGCGTGGCGGCGCGGGTGCGCGCGTACGACAGGGCCGCCTGCGCCGATTCCTTCATCACGTCGCCGAGCTGCCCGGTGAGCGTGAGCAGCCCGCGGCCGCGCATCGCGGTGGCCTCGACGAAGAGGATGTCGCCCCCGCTCGCCGTCCAGGCCAGACCGGTGGCCACGCCGACCCGGTCGGTCTTGAGCGATTCCTCGGGGAGGATCCGCGGGGCGCCGAGATGCTTCTCCACCGCCGCGGGCGTGATCTTCGTGCAGCCCGAAGCCTCTCCCTCGGCCACCTTGCGCGCCACCTTGCGGCAGACGGTGGCCAGCTCCCGCTCGAGGTTGCGCAGCCCCGCTTCACGCGTGTAGGAGGCGATGACGCGCGCGATCCCGCTGTCCTCGAAACGGATCTGATCCTCCGTCAGGCCGTTCTCGGCGATCTGCTTCGGTATCAGGTGGCGCTTCGCGATGATGGTCTTCTCCTCCTCGGTGTATCCGCTCAGCCGGATCACCTCCATCCGGTCGAGGAACGCCGGCTGGATCGGCTCGAGCATGTTTGCCGTCGCGATGAACAGCACGCGCGACAGGTCGTACGGCACACCGAGGTAATGGTCCCTGAAGGTGTTGTTCTGCTCGGGGTCGAGCACCTCGAGAAGCGCGGAGGACGGATCGCCGCGGTAGTCGGCGCCGAGCTTGTCGACCTCGTCGAGCATGAACACCGGATTGACCGAGCCGGCCTGATGCATTCCCTGGATGATCCGTCCCGGCATCGAGCCGACGTAGGTCCGGCGGTGCCCGCGGATCTCGGCCTCGTCGCGCACGCCGCCGAGCGAGATCCTGACGAACTTGCGCCCGAGCGCGCGCGCGATCGACCGTCCGAGCGACGTCTTGCCCACGCCCGGGGGGCCCACGAAGCAGAGGATCGGCCCCTTCATGCTCTTGTTGAGCTTGCGCACCGACAGGTATTCGAGGATCCGGTCCTTGATCTTCTCCAGACCGAAGTGATCCTCCTCGAGGATCTCGCGCGCCTTGCGGATGTCGAGGTTGTCGCGCGTGTGCTTGCTCCAGGGGATCTCCACCATCCAGTCGAGGTAGTTGCGCACGGTGGCGGTCTCGGCGCCGTCCGGCTGCATCCGCTCGAGCTTGATGATCTGCCGCTCGACCTCCTCGAGCACCTTCTTGGGCATGCGGGCGCGGACGATCTTCTCGCGGATCTGCTGGATCTCCTCGGCCAGCTCGTTGCCCTCACCGAGCTCCTGCTGGATCGCCTTCATCTGCTGGCGCAGGAAGAACTCGCGCTGCGACCGGTCGATCTCCTCGCGTGCGTGAGTGTTGATCTCCTGCTGCATCGTGAGCAGGTCGATCTCCTTGTTGAGCAGGTCGTGCACCTTCTTGAGGCGCGCGAGCGGGTCGATGCTCTCCAGCACGTCCTGCGCATCCTCGATCCGCATCTCGAGGTTTGACGCGGCCAGGTCGGCGAGCCGCCCGGGCGACTCGAGGTTCGACGCCACGACCATCACCTCGGACGAGATCGTCTTGCCGAGCGAGACGCTGCGCTCGAGCGTCTTCTTGGTGGCGCGCATGAGCGCCTCCTGCTCGAGGTTGCTCTCCACGGGCGGCTCGTGGATGCGCTCGATGGCGGCGTGCAGGAACTCCTTGCCGTCGTTGAGCTCTTTCACCCGGGCGCGTGCCACGCCCTGCACGAGCACGCGGACGCGGCTGTCGGGCAGCTTGAGCATCCTCATGATCACGGCCACGGTGCCTACCCGGTAGAGGTCCTTGCCGCCGGGATTGTCGTTGTCCTTCTCCTTCTGGGCGCACAGCAGGATCATCCTGTTGCCGGCGAGCGCGTGATCCACGGCGGCGATCGACCGCTCGCGGCTCACCGAGAGCGGCACGATGATGAACGGATAGACCACCAGGTCCCGAAGGGGGAGGACGGGCAGCTTGTCCGGTATCCTGAGCTGGTCGTCGCCGCGGGTGGGTTCGGATGTCACGGGTTCTCCTCCAGCGTCTTGACCGGGATGACGACTTCCTCACCGCGCCGGTTCGGCACCTTGGGGAAAAAGACCTCCAGCACTCCCGCCTTGAGGACGGCCGTCGCGTCACGGGTGTTGATCGGTGTCGCAAGGGGGATCACGCGGCGGAACTTGCCGGCCACGCGCTCCATGCAGTGGAACTTGGCCTGATTCTTCGGCTCGTTGCGCGTGCGCTCGCCGGTGATGATGAGCGCCCCGCCGAGCGCGCTGAGGCGCAGTGTCTCGGCCGGCACGCCGGGGATCTCGGCCCTCAGGACCAGACCCTTCTCGGTCTGGCACACATCGACGCTGGGTATCCACGAATTGACGTTCGATCCGCTCCCCTCGTCGCGCAGCTCCAGCAGCACGTCGAAAAGCTTGTTCATCTCGCTCTGGATGCGGGCGATCTCCAGATACGGGCCGAAATTCTGGTCCATCGGGTCCTCCTGGGTCGGCGTGCGCGGGGCTGAATATGGTGGGTCACCGGGGGCCGCGCAAGGCGCGGCGCCGGCCTATCGGCTCTCCTCGGCCTTCTTCTGATCGAGCAGCCCCTTGAGCTCCTCGAGGAAGTCCCCGGGCTCCTCGAACCGCCTGTAGACGGAAGCGAACCGGACGTATGCGACCTTGTCCAGCTCGCGCAACCTGAGCATCACATGTGCGCCCACCCGGTCGGTGGTGAGCTCCTTGTCCGGGCTCTCCTGCAGCAGCGTCTCGACCTCGTCGGCGATCTGGTCGAGGGCGCTCAGCGGCACGGGCCGCTTCTGGCAGGCCTTGAGGAGCCCCGTCATCAGCTTGGGCCGGTTGAACGGCTCCCGCCTCCCGTCCTTCTTGATCAGACGGTAGGTGATCTCGTCGATTCTTTCATAGGATGTGAACCGTTTCTTGCAGGAGAGGCACTCGCGGCGGCGGCGGATCACCGCGCCGTCCTTGCCCTCGCGCGAGTCGACGACCTTGTCCTGGAGATGGCCACAGAACGGACACTTCACTTCGAGGCTCCAGCGGCCGGGGCGGCCGCATCGGCCTCACCCGTGAACCGCGACAGGCTCCGGAAGGAAAGACCCTCCTTCCAGAGGAGTCCGGCGCCGATGAGAATCACCGGGCCGACGGCGAACAGATGCGTCACCAGGATGGTGGCGGCGGCCCGGTTCGCCTCGACGCCGAAGAAGACGACCAGGCCGAGCTTGCCGGCATACTCATACGTCCCCACGCCGCCCTGCGTCGGCACGGCGATGCCGATCGTCAGGAGCGCCATCATCAGCATGCTGTCGGCGAACCCGAGGCCGATGTCGAAGGCCTTGAGCGACGCCCAGACCGACGCGGTGATCACCAGCCAGATGGCAATCGACTCGATCCAGGCCACCGTGAAGATCCAGCCGCCCTTCACCGCGTCGAATCCGCCCAGAAACGCGTGCAGCAGCCGCGGCAGCATCGCCTCCTCTCCGCCGGCGCGCCGGCTGAAGATCTCGTAGATGCGCTGCCGGTGGTGCACCAGCAGGTAGAGCACGGGGAAGATCGCCAGCGTGCCGAAACCGAGGACGAGGCCGGCCTTGCGGACCTGTCCCATCTGGAGCGCCTCGGCGCCGCCTTCAGGGATGTGCAGGAAGAAAACCAGGTAGGTGCCGAGCAGGAGGGCCACGCTGAGCGCGTCCATCAGCCGTTCGAGCACGCACGTGGCCACCGTGCCCGACTTGCTGATCCGCTCGCGCTGGGCCAGCATGATCGGCCGCAGGATCTCGCCCAGCCTCAGCGGCAGCACCATCGTGACCAGATAGCCGATCGACGTGGTGGAGAACAGGTTGTAGAAACCGATCCTCGCCTTCATCGGGTCCAGCAGGATCCGCCAGCGGAAGCAGCGCAGCGTCAGGTGGACGAGCTGCATCACCACCGCGAGCGCCAGCCATTCGGGCCGGGCCTGCCGCACGTACACCAGTATCTGACCGAGGTCCAGGTTGCGGAAAAACAGGAACAGGAAGACGGCTGCCAGGAGGAAGCTGAGAGCGATCCTCAGGCCTCGTTTCATCATCGGCGGAACCCGGAATGCGCTCTATGTGCGAAGAATCCTCGCGTCATCATTCAGGCGGGTAACCTACTACAGTGCCGCCGATACGGTCAATGCGCGGCACGCGGCGCCACCGGCGCGACACGCACGGTCCGGTGGCGCTTGAGCATCACCATGCCGGGCGACATCCCCCTGCCCTTGCGCACGTGCCGCCGCCAGGCGACGTGCACGTCGAGATGGCTCTCGGATCGCCCGCGGCTGAACCAGGCGGCGAGCGCGGCCGCCTCGAGAACCGTCGACTCGGGCAGGCTGGCGAGACGCCGCGGATTGCGGATGACCACGTGGGCTCCCGGGTATCCCGCCGCATGCAGCCACAGATCGTGCGCGGCCGCCACCTTGAACGTCAGTGTGTCGTTCTCGGCGCCCGTCCGGCCCACCAGGATCGCGAAGCCGTCGCTGCTGTGATACTCGCGCACCTTCACGTACTCGGGCCGGGTCCCCACCTCCGCGCGCTGTTTCGGCCGCAGCGCCCGGATCAGCCCGTCGCGCTGCAGCTCGACTTCGACCGCCTCCAGCGCCGCCCGGTCGCGAGCCCCCTCCAGCCGAGGCAGAGCGGCGAGCACGGCGGCGAGCCGCTCGCGCTGGCGGGCGAGCCGATCGGGGATGATCTCCATCGCGCGCTCGGCACGCCGCGCCGAGTGGAAGCAGCGGTCGGCGTTCTCCTTCAGGCCGAGCCGCCCGTCGATCGGGATGGCCACCTCCTTCGCCTCCGGGTCGTAGTGGTCGATCACGCGTACCACGTCACCGTCCTTGCGCGCGTTCGACAGGCCCGCCAGGATCAGCTCGCCGCGGCGCCGTTCCCGCGGCGCCGCTTCGGCCGCCTCGGCCTGCTCCCTCTCGAGCACCTTCACCAGCGAGGCGCTCCGCCGTCGCTCCTCGTTGAGGAGCGCCGACAGGGATTGTCTGAGCGAGGTGTATGCGAGGTGCCGCACGAGCGCCGCCGTGGCGGCGGCCTCCGCCTCGTTCGCGCTGCCCGCCCTGGTGGCGGTCAGCCCGGCGGCGTGACTCAGGGGGAACACGAAGGCGAACAGGTTGCGGGGGCCCAGCGGCGTCGCCTCCTCGAGAATCTCCGGGCGCCGCCGGCGCGTACAGGATCGGCTCCCACGGCCCGACCGCGGCGCGACGCATGAGCGAGGAGAACACCTCGAATGCGTCCTCCCCCGCCTCCACCCGGTGCTCGACCTCCCGGGCGAGATGCAGGCTCAGACCCGGCAGTCTCTCCGCCAGCAGGCCCGACAGCGGGACGCCGGGCCCGGAGGCGATCAGCTCCTCGAACCGGCGCCGGTCGAAGGAGCCGCCGGGCGCCGGCGGCGCCTGATATGGCTCCCCCTCGACCGGATGGCGGAACGCGCCCTTGTGCGTCCGGGCGAATCTCAGGATGCGCCCCCGCCCGTCGAGCAGGAGCAGGTTGGAGGCACGTCCCATCAGCTCGATCACGAGCACCCGGTCGTCTCCGAAACACAGCCGGGCCATCCGCTCCCCCGGCGGCTTCTCCACCGCCGTGACCCTGAGGCCCGACAGCTCGCGGCTGAGCGAGACCGCCAAATCGGTGGGCACCGCCGGGGCCCTCTCCGAGCGGATCAGATGCAGGGTCGACAGGGAGGGGTGCAGGCCGACGTGGAGGCGGGGGAAGGGCGGCTCCTCGAACCGGAGCAGGAAACGGTGGGCGTCGAGCTGAACGGCATCACCGAACGGGCGGCCGGTCAGGAGCGGGATCAGCTCGCCGACCACCCTCTCGAGCACGATCTGGTCCATCTCGATCCCCACAGAAGCCTTGCTGGGTCTGGCTTTCCGCTTGACAACCCGGCGAACTCAACGTATGAAGACGGCAGACAGACATCGGAGGGTTCTTGGCGGCTCCATTATGGGGATGGACCGTCAAGAGGGAAGGGCTCTCCGAAGTCTGTCGGGTTTTTCTTCCTCCGGGCCCGGCTGCGGGACCATCCACCCGCGCCGGGCCTATTTGCGTCCGGCCTTGCGTCCGGCCCACCAAAAAAAAAGGCCGGGATGCGCTCCCGGCCTCCGGATGACTTTCGTGACGCGCTCGCCTCAGTGGTTGCCCGCGCCCCTCATCGAGACGGCGACCGCCTTGTCCACCTTGGCCTCGATCTGGTCCTCGGGGACCTTCGCCACCTCGGCGATCTCGCTGACCACCAGGTAACGCGACTTGTCGAGCATCTTGCGCTCGCGGTAGGACAGGTTCTTGCTCTTGCTGAGATAGGAGAGGTTCTTGAGCACGGTGGCGACCTCGAAGATGTCGCCCGTACGCATCTTGTCGGAGTTCTCCTGGAACCGCCCCTTCCAGTCGTTGGTGATCTCTATCTTGGCGCTGCGCAGGACCTTGAAGACCTTCTCCACGTCCTTGCGCGAAAGCACCTTCCGCATGCCGACATGGACCGTATTGGTGGTCGGCACGAGGACCGTGCTATCGTTCGATAGTATTCGGAGCCGGTAGAATGTGTTGTCCACACCCGAGTTCGTGTGCTCGAGGATCCCCTCGATCACCCCGACACCGTGGTTCGGGTACACAACTTTGTCTCCGACCTTGAAACTCACAGCGGGCCCTCCTTCGGGCGCCGGGATCCCCCTCCCGTACGCCATTCCATTGACAAGCAAGAGGTTAGTATAATCCATAATGCTTGAAATGTCAACGAAATCGCTCATATCGGCAGACTCTGCGCGGTATCGCTCACTCCGGACGCATCCAACTCCATATGACTGAATATACGGCGGTTGCAGCCTAAACGGTTGAGAACTTGACGGTTATTCGATCCGGGGATATCTTGAGCGCCGTGACGGATCTCAGAGCTTCCCTCCTCAGGGTGATGGACCACAAGAACCACTGGGCATGGCCGGTATTCGGCGGGCCGACGGCCACGCTCGATCAGCTGCGGGTGCATTTCCAGCAGGAATTCGCCGTCTACGTGCGGGATTTCCCGGTACTGCTCAGCCGCGTGCACTCACGATGCCCGGTTCCCGAGGTGCGCCGCGATCTTGTCGAGAACCTCTATGAGGAGGAGACGGGAGGGCTGTCGGGCACCGGTCCGCATCCCGACCTGTTCCTCTACATGATGCAGGGGCTCGGCTTCGAGAAGCGCGAGTTCCGCTCCGTGAAGCTGCTGCCCGAGAGCCAGCGGTATCGCGACTGGCTCGACGAGGCGACCACGGAGCTGCCCTGGGTGGCCGCCGCCGCCGTCGTGACGATCTTCGTCGAGGGAAGCGTGCACGATCGCCGGGAGATCTCCGAGCACCCGATGCGCCCTTCCGAGCCGCACGACGACGAGTGGGAGCAGCTGAGGAACAACCCGCTGGTGCGATACCACGGTCTGGACCCGCGATATCTCAAGCTGAAACGGGCCCACGCGCGCGTCGAGCCCGGCCACCGGCGAGCCGCATGGCGGATCGTCCTCGACCACGCGAAGGACGGCGGCGATCGCATGCTGTGCGTGGACGCCCTCGAGCGCAGCCTCGAGCTCTGGCTCGCCTACCGCGACGGCGTGGCCGCCGCGGCCGGCATCCCGCGGGAGAGCCATCGCGGGGGAAGCCGCCGCCTCGAGCGCAAGTCCTCCTGATCGGCTCCTGCCTGTGCGGTAAGGTCGGGCGCTTGCCGGTCCCGGCCGCGCAGGGATAAAGTACGCCTCGACGCCGATCCCACGGAGGTGATGCAATCCCCAGACGGTTCCGCCGGCACGCCCTGTTCGTGTGCCTGGCACTCGCGGCTGCGGTCACGGCCTGCAGCCGGGGCCGGCCCGACCCGTTCGACGACCTCGAGGAGCGCTACGTCGCCGCGTTCCTGACGCGCAACCCGGCCGCGGCGTCCTACCTCGGAGCCGCGGGCCTGCTGCCGGAGCTGCCGGGCCTCGACGGCGGACTGCGCGATTACACGGGTGCGGGGATCGCCGACGAGCAGCGCACCTACCGCGGGCTCCTCGCCGACCTCGAGGCGATCCCCGAGGACATGCTCTCCCCCGAGCAGGCGATCGACGCCGACGTGATGCGCGCGCAGCTCCTGTTCCTGCTGCGCGAGTCGGGGACGCGACTGCAGCGCTACCGCTGTCTCGACACCTATGTTGCCGAACCGTACCGGGGGCTGGACTGGCAGATACGCGCGATGTCCGCGACGGCAGGCGGCGGACGCGGCACACAGCAGGAGTGGTCCCTGGTGGCGTCCCGCCTCGAGGCCATCCCGCACTACCTGGAGGTCGCACGCGGCAACCTCGTGACCGGAGTGATCGACGATGAGGGGCCCGACCACCGGATGATACGGCGCGATGGCCTGGAGGCGGCCCGGAGCGCCGCCGTCTGGGTCGGCGAGGAGATCCCGAGGATCGCTCGCGAGGCCACGCGCGATCGCCCCTGGTCCACGGGAGATCCTCCGGCGTGTCGACGCCGCCGCCTCCTCGGCCGCGACCGCGTTTCGCGACTATCGGTCGTTCCTGATCGAGACATACTTCGAGTCGGCCGACGGCGAGCCGGTGCTCAAGCAGCCGTGGAGCGCGGACCGCTACGCCATCGGCGAGGAGGAGTATGACTGGGCGCTGTCGAACAACCTGCGCGACGGCCGGACAGCCAGGGACCTCTACGAGGCCGCCGCGGGCAGCGTCGCCGAGACCCGCACCCGCTTCATGACCTCGGCCCGGCAGCTCGCCGGGACCTCGGGGCAGGACCTCGCCTGGGACACCCCGGAGGAGGCGGCCGCCTCGACACGCGCGGTGCTCGAGCGGCTCGAGGAGGACCACCCGGCCGACGATCCCATGCTGCTGTCCTGGTACCGCAGCGGTTGCGCCGTGCCCGACGGGGAGCCGCCGGTCGAGGTGGTGCCGACCCCCGGGCTGTTGAGCGCCGACTTCGAGGTGGGTTACGATCCGCCCCCGGTGGGTCAGGCTGCCGTCGGAGGACGGCTGTTCGTCACGCCGGCGGACGGTGATGCGTCGTTGCTGCGCCGGCACCCGCGGGCGGCCATCGCCTTCCGGTGCGCACGCGAGGTGTATCCGGGGCTCGACCGGTACTTCCGATTTGCTCACGCCGGCGCGTCGAGGCACGGGCTGGTCCGGTGGCTGCCCGCCGGGTCGGTTGAGGACTCGTCGGCGATGTGGCAGCAGGTCGAGATGACGGACGGCTGGGCCCTCTTCGTGGCGGAGCCCGCGGGAAGCGGCGGGGCCGGATCGTCCGGGCCGGTCTACTCCCCCTCCGAGAGGCTGTTTCAGCTTCGCGGCCGGCTGGCGTCGGACGAGAAGGTCCGCATCGACGCGGGCCTGCACACCGGCCGGCTCGCGTACGACGCGGCCGTGGAGGAGTACTCGGCGGTGGTCGGATTTTATCCCGGCGCCTGCGGGCACCGGGAGTATGATGCCGCAGCCAGGGCCGTGTGCCTGGAGGCCCGGCGCGAGGTGTATCTGTGCTCGAAATGGCCGACCCGGGCCGTGGCCGCTGCGCTCGGCCGGGACGCCCTCCTGGACCTGAGGAGCAGGGTCATGGATATCCGCGGGAAGGCGTTCGACCCGGCCGCGTTTCGCGAACAGCTGCTGGCCGCCGGGCCGGTGCCGGTCGCGCTTCTGCGCGACCGGATCCTCGCCTGGGCCGCTTCCCACTAAGGAGCCCTATCGCATGAGTTCCGAGCCGAGCGTTGCCACGCGCGAGGTCGTCCGCGTGTCCGGCGTCACGAAGGTGTACTACCGGGACAGCCTGAAGATTCCCGTCCTGGAGGGGATCGACCTGTCGATCGGCGAGGCCGACTTCGTCGCGCTGATGGGACCGTCCGGGTCGGGCAAGACCACCCTGCTGAACCTGATCGCGGGCATCGATCGGCCCAGCGCAGGCAGCATTCACGTTTCGGGCACCGACATCACACGTCTCGGGGAGAGCGACCTGGCGCGATGGAGGGCGCGCCACGTCGGATTCATCTTCCAGTTCTACCATCTCATCCCGGTGCTGACGGCCTACCAGAATGTCGAGCTGCCACTCACACTCACGAAGCTGTCGAAGAAGGAACGCGACACGCACGTGCGCACCGCCCTCTCGATCGTCGGTCTTTCGGACCGGTTGGACCACTTTCCCCGCCAGCTCTCCGGCGGGCAGGAGCAGCGCGTGGCGATCGCGCGGGCGGTGGTCACCGATCCGACGTTGCTGCTGGCCGACGAGCCGACCGGCGACCTCGACGCGGTGTCGGCCGAGGAGATCCTCACCCTGCTCGACCGGCTCAACAAGGAATACCGCAAGACGATCGTGATGGTGACGCACGACCCGCGCGCCGCCCAGAAGGCCCACACCGTACGCCATCTGGACAAGGGAGTGCTGTCCTGATGCGGCAGATCCTGTCCCTCATCCTGAGGAACTCCGCCCGCAACAAGCTGCGGACGCTGCTCACCGTGGCGGGGATCGCCGTGGGCGTCATCGCCTTCAGCTTCCTGCAGACGGTGCTGACCGCGTATTACATCGGCGCCGAGACCTCCAGCCCGAACAGGCTGGTCACGCGCCATCGTGTGTCGCTGTTCAACTTTCTGCCGCTGTCGCAGCGCGAGAAGATCCTGCAAGTGCCGGGTGTCTCGGCCGTCTCGTACGGCGTCTGGTTCGGCGCCTACTACCGCGACCCGCAGAACTTCTTCGCTCAATATGCGGTCGACCCGGGCTACATCGATCTGTACCCCGAGTTCGTCATGACCCCCGAGGTGAAGGAGGCGTTCGCCGGCGATCTCCAGGCGGCCATCGTCGGGAGGAAGCTGGCCGACCGCTTCGGCTGGAAGGTGGGCGACCGGGTGACCCTGACGGGAACCATCTTCTTCGGCGACTGGGATTTCGTCATCCGCGGCATCTATCACGGCCGTGACCGGACGACCGACGAGACCGCCATGTTCATCCGCTGGAAGCGCGTGGACGAGCGGCTCCAGCAGCTCGGCCGCGGCTCGCAGGTGGGATGGTGGCTCATCGGGCTGAACGATCCGTCCGAGACGGGACGGGTCAGCGACGCCATCGACGCGTTGTTCCTCAACTCCTCGTCCCCCACGCTGACCGAGACCGAAAAGGACTTCCAGCTCTCGTTCGTCGCGATGATGGGCACCATCATCAGCATCCTCAGGACGGCGTCCTGGATCGTCATCGGGATCATCCTGCTGGTGATGGCCAACACCATGAGCATGGCGGCGCGAGAGCGCACCACCGAGTACGGCGTGCTCAAGACGATCGGCTTCCGCGCGACGCACCTGGCCTCTCTCATCGGCGGCGAGGCGCTGCTGGTCTCGTTCGTCGGCGCGGCGGTCGGCTGCGCCCTCGCCTATCTGGTCGTGGCCTTCGTGGGCCACCAAATCGAGATGTCGCTGGGGCAGATGTTCCCGGTCTTCGAGCTGACGCCCGCGACGATCGCACAGTCGATAGGACTGGCGATGACGGCGGGCTTTCTCGCCTGTCTCGTGCCGATCGTGCGGGCGATCCAGCTTCCGATCTCCGAGGCGCTGAGGAGGATCGGCTGATGGCGATCCCGATCATCTACAACATCCGCAATCTGTGGGTGCGCAAGGTGAGCACCCTGCTCACGCTGGGAGGGATCGCCCTGGCCGTGGGCGTGCTCCTGGTGGTGCTGATGCTGGTGCACGGCCTGCGGTACGCCCTGATCCAGAGCGGCTCGCCCGGCAACGCCATCATCCTTCGCAAGAGCGCCTCGTCCGAGACGATGAGCGGGATCGGACGCGATACCGCGGCCGTGCTCAAGGCGATGCCGGAGATCGCGCGCGACGCGTCCGGCCGGCCGCTCGTGACGGCGGAGGCCGTCGTGGGGGTGAACCTGCTGCGTCGCGGGCAGGTCGGCGCCCGTTCGGGCACCAACGTCACCGTGCGTGGCATCACCCCCGAGTCGTTCGCGCTCAGACCGCAGGTGGAGATCGTCGAAGGGCGCGCGCCGACCCCCGGCACCGCCGAGATCGCGGTGGGGCGCAACGCGGCGCGCAGCTACCAGGGGTGCGACGTGGGCGGCACGATCCGGATGGGAGGGCTGGACTGGCGCGTGGTGGGCGTTTTCGAGGCCGACGGGACCGCCTTCGAGTCGGAGCTGTGGGGCGACGCCGATCTTCTCATGAAGGCCTTCGGGCGGGAGGGCGGCTTCTCGTCGGTCACGTTCCGGATGCAGGACCCGAGGCTGGATCTCGCCTCGGTGCAGACGCGGCTCGACGCCGACCCGAGGCTCAACGTGCAGATCCAGAGCGAGCGCGCCTACTACGAGGCCTCCTCGAAGACGCTCACGGTCTTCATTTCGATCATGGGCGGCATCCTGGTGATTCTCTTCTTTTTCGGGGCGGTGATGGGCGCGATGGTGACGATGTTCGCCTTCGTGGGCTCCCGCACGAAGGAGATCGGCACGTTGAGGGCGCTCGGCTTTCCGAGACGCTCGATCCTGGCCAGCTTTCTGGTGGAGTCGGTCCTGCTGGCCCTGGCCGGCGGGGTGCTGGCATGCATCCCGGCCCTCTTCGTGCAGCAGCTCACCTTCTCTACGGTGAACTTCGCCAGCTTCACCGACGTGACCTGGCAGTTCCGCGCTTCGCCGGCGATCCTGGTGGAGGGACTGATGTTCGCGGCGGTGATGGGGCTGTTCGGCGGATTCTTTCCTGCCTGGCGCGCCGCCCGGATGCCGATTATCTCGGCGCTGCGGGAGGGGTGAAGATCAGCAGGTACTGATAGGGCAGCAGATCGCTCTCACCCGCCGTGGACCAGCCCGCCTGGGCGAGCTCGTCCATGACGACCTCGCGGGCCAGCTTGTGCTCGGGAGGCGGCCCCACCGGAAGCGGCTTCTTGCGGAAGTCCACGATCGCGAGACGACCACCCGGTGCGAGCGATGCGGCGAGGCGCTTCAGGTAGTCGAGCCGGTCGTTGATGTGATGCCAGGTGTCGCAGACGAAGATCACATCGACGCCGGCCGCCGGCAGCTTCGGGTCGTCGGGCTCTGCGAGCACGGCCACGACATTGGGCGTCTTCTCTTCGGCCGCCCGGCTCTCGATGTGGGCCACCATCTTCGGCTCGATGTCCACGGCGTAGACGCGGCCCTTCGGGCCCACGGCTTTCGAGAAGAACCGCTCGAAGTAGCCGGTCCCCGCTCCGATGTCGGCCACCACCATCCCTTCCTTCAGGCCGATCGCCGCCGGGATCTCTCCCGGCTTCTGCCATTGAGCGCGCGTGGGATCGTCGAACACCGTCTCCCACCGCTCGACATCGTCGAACGGGTGCGAGACCGTCGCGTCGTGGCCCTGATGATCATGATGAGAGTGAGCCCCGGCGGGCTGTGTCTGCGGATCGCCGCCGGCGAGCGTGGCCGCGGGGGCAAGCAATACGAGGAGGGCGAGCAGCGGGAGCGCCGTGCGCGGGCGCGCAGGCACCGCTACTCCTCCGTGAGCACCTGCTCCGCGATGTAGCGGAGGATGCCCCGGACGGACACGAACCCGATCGGACTGCCGTCGCGGACGATCGGGATGTGCCTGAAGCTGCGCACCGCCATCAGGTGGATGGCGTAGGCGAGGATGTCGTCCTCTTTGAGCACCACCGGATCGCTGGTCATGACCTCGCTGATCGGCGTGGTGTTGATATCGAGGCCGGAGCCCCACACGCGGAGAAGGACGTCACGTTCGGTGAAGATGCCCACCAGTTTCTCGCCCTCGGCGCGGTCCACCACCAGCACGCTGCCGTGCCGCCCCTCGCGCATGATGCGGATGGCGGCGAAGATGGTGGTCTTCGGCGTGGCGACGAGCGGCTTGAGCGGCCCGACGCGCCGGATCGGGTCGCGCATGATGTGCCGCTTGAGCCCCTTCATCGGGAGCGTATCGGGCAGATCGAGCCCCGCGAGATCCATCCCGCAATCCTCGCAGGCGAACATCCCCTGGATGTTGTCCCAGCCGCAACCCGGACAGAGCACGGCTAGCCTCCCTCGGGTCGTTTCGCCACGCGGTCGAGGTCGTGCGGCAGGTTGAAGATCTCCTGGGGATAGTGCTCGGCGATGAACTCGACGATGTCCCGGGCGGAGATCATCCCGACGTCCTTGCCGTCCTTGTCCACGAGCGGGATGTGGCGGTAGCCGTGGTCGGTCATCAGGCGGATCGCGTCGGCTATCGGCTCGTCGGGTGAGAGGGTGCGCGGCTCGCGCGTCATGACGTCGGCGATCGGCAGGTTCTCGTTGAGCGCGAGCCCGACGATACGGTTCATCACGTCCCGCTCGGTGAAGATCCCCACCACCTGTCCGCCGTCGGTGATGACCACGGCGGCCACCCGGCGCTTCTGCATGATACGGATGACGTCACGCAGCTTGGTGGCGGCGGGGATCGAGGGCACGGGGGTGATATTCATCGAGCGGATCGAATCGGTTCTGAGAATCTCTTCGATTCGGTTCTCTGGCATCGTGACCTCGCTGAGCAGGACGGCGTATTATACATCTTTCCGCCGCGTGTCGCGGGAGGAGATTCCGGATGAGCTCGACCCAGATGCTGCTGCTGCCGTGGATATACGGGCCGATCGTGAGCCTTGCCGCCGTGGCGGCGCTGTTCTTCCTCAAGCGGTGGGTCTTCAAGCTGGTCGACAGACTGGCCGCCCGCACCACCACGCAGATGGACGACGTTCTGCTGTCGGCCATGAACCGCCCGCTCAACCTGGTCATCATCGCGAGCGGCCTGCTCCTGTTGAGCCGGATCCTGCCGCTGGCCGACGCCGCCGACCCCGCCATCAACCTGGGCTATACCGCATGCATCGTGGGGGCGCTTGTCTGGTTCACCGACCGGCTCGTGGGCTCGCTGCTCGACTCTTACTCCACCAGCGTGTCGTTCATCGGGCAGGCCCGCAGCGTCATCCAGGGGCTGATACGCGGCCTGCTGGCGGGGCTCGGCATCCTGATCGTGCTCGACTCGATGGGGATCTCCATCAGTCCCCTGCTCGCCTCGCTCGGCGTGGGCAGCCTCGCGGTGGCACTGGCGCTGCAATCCTCGCTCGCGAACCTGTTCTCCGGCGTGTACCTGCTGGCGGACAAGGCGATCCAGCCCGGACAGTTCATCCGGCTCGAGTCGGGCGAGGAAGGCTGGGTCGATGCGATCGGGTGGCGCAGCACCCGGTTCCGGATGCTGTCCAACGTGATGCTCGTGGTGCCGAACTCGAAGCTGGTCGACAGCACTATCACCAATTACGGCCTGCCCGAGGAGGAGACGGCGCTGCGCGTGCCGGTGGGGGTCCACTACGACAGCGACCTGGAGCACGTCGAGCGGGTCACCATCGAGGTGGCGCGTCAGGTGGTGGCCGAGGTCGAAGGCGCGGTCCGCGGGTTCGACCCGTACATCCGGTACAAGGAGTTCGGCGACTCGAGCATCAACTTCATCGTCATCATGCACGTGCAGGCGTACACGCAGCACTTCCTCGTGCAGCACGAGCTCGTCAAGCGGCTGCACGCGCGGTACCGCGAGGAAGGGATCGTCATCCCGTTCCCGATGAGGACGCTCGACATCCCCGACCGGATCCTGGACCGGCTGGCGGGGGGGAAGCAGACATAGGCGGGGGCACGCGGGGGCCCGAAGCGCCCCGTTGGCGATATACTGCGCCCCGTGCCGGAGTGGCGGAACTGGTAGACGCAGGGGACTCAAAAGCGGGTCGAAGGCTCGGCGGTAACTGGTTGACCATCGCCAAGTTGCCGCCGGGCCTTCTATTTCGCTTTCGGCATCGAAGGCGAGGAAGGCGTCAAAGGCGACGTTCTCGGTGGGCACTGGCCCCAACTCGGCCCCAGGTCGCGCCCCGTCGTTGGCCCGGAGCGACCGATCCCGAGGCTCCTGCTCAGCGGCACCAGTCGCCGCTCACGACCACCAGTTCCCCCCCGACGACGCGGTGCCGTATCCGCTGTATCGGCCGTCGAAGTACTCCACCAGATAGAAGAAGGCCGCGCCTACCGTCGGATCTTCGTCCACCTTTCCCCCGGAAAGCGAGGCGACCGAAACGGCACGATCTACGCAAACAGTGTTGGCAAGGGTCGTGTATGACCCCACACCCACGATGCCGCCGACCGGACCTCGGAGGATATCGTACGACATTGCGTCCAATGGAGCAGTCCAGCCCAGCACCGTGCCTGAGGTGCTCGCCGCAGCGGGGCGCGTCACATCGAGGAAGACCGGGTCCGTGTTCCCGCCGAGATCGTGCGGCACCGGGATCACGGCGCCGACCTCGGCGGAGTTGCCCGCGCCATCCATGGCGAGGTAGACGACCGTGTAGGCACGACCCGGACCGTTCGCGTCACGCTCGGCCCGCAGCATCAGACTCACGTCCAACCCGTTCACCGACACCACCTGCACGTCATCGGACGTGTGGCCGTCCGAGCCACCGGGCGCGTCATCGGGCTCGCTGCGGGCAACGCGAAGGTAGGCGAGTGTCGGCGAGGGATCGCATGCGTCGGCGGCCCGTCCTTCCACTTGTACGGGAACCATCCGGTGATTGGGCGGCCAGAGCAGGGAGGGTTCCACGACCGGACCGAGGACCGGCGGTGTGGTGTCGACCACCTCCACCCCGATGGTGTCGGTATCCGAGGCGCCGCTCCAATCGGTAACGCGGAGCGTGATCGTATGGCTGCCGATCGCCAGGGACACGTCGAGCATCGGTCCGGAGCCGAGGTCCGACTGGGTCGATCTGCCGAAGTCCTCGTACCAGTCGAACGCGACGATGCCGTCCAGCGTCCCGGCCGGATAGCCAGGGCCATTCGAGCCCGTCCCGTTGAGCGTGACCAAGGCGCCGGCCGGCGAGGTGCATTCGGCCGGGGTCATGGCGGCCGCCACCGCCTTGAGCGGCCCCCCCGCCTGCGCCCCCTGGTTCGGCAACACTTCCACCAGCGTCTGGCCGCCGACGACCAGGTCGGTGCGACCGTCCCGATTGACATCGGCGGATGTCAGGAAGGGAGAGTATTCGTGCTGGTAGAAGAGCTCTTCTGGCTGGAACGTGCCATCACCCTTCCCGCGAGCGACGAGCACTGCCGGGCCGGAGAGGGTTGTGAAGGGGGGCTGTGCCGCGAGCGCCAGATCATCGTTCCCGTCGCCATCCAGGTCGGCCGCTATGATGCCGAAGCCGTGGCTGGTCGTCGCCAGTGAGATCCCCGGCGCAAAGTGACCCTGGCCGTCGCCCGCGAATATCTGTGCAGCTCCCGGGATCGGCGATCGGTCGATGTAGTCATCATACGAGACGGCCAGATCGGGAATCCCGTCTCCGGTAAACTCGCCGGTCGCGATGAAGCTGGCACCACCCGCAGACCCGAAGGAGAGGAACGCTTGGAATGTCGCGTCTCCATTGCCGAGCAGCACCGATACATCACCCGTAGACGCATACCAATCGCCCCACACGGCAGCGACGGCGATATCCGGGATGCCGTCGCCGTTAAAATCACCCGTGGTCAGTCCGGAGGGAGCGGGCGCAACGGCTTGGTCCACCCCCTCGCTGAAGAACCCGCCGCCAAGCCCCCGATGGACTCTCACGGATCCCGGAGTAGAGGGCTGATAGAGCGAACCGAAGGTGCGGGCGATGTCGGTCTTGCCGTCACGGTCGAAATCGGCAACGATAGCCGGGCCGTTGCCCGATGCAACGGTCGCGAGAAACGAGAACCCCCCATTGCCGTCCCCGAGGTAGGTCTGTATCTCGGGCGTACTCCCGCCGCTGGTCGGTGTGGTGCAAACCAGCAGGTCGTTGTGCCCGTTGCCGTCCAGATCCTCCACGAAGACCGAGACGGGATGTGCCACCAGAATCTCGCCTGCGGGAGTGTACGTCCCACCTGGCGTTGCGAGAAACAAGGCCACGCGGTCCAGGGATGCCGGAGGTGCCCCTGTGAGCGGCACGAGAAGATCCGGAACGCCGTCGTCATTGATATCGCCGACGGCCGGCTGCGCCGACTCCTGACCTGTCGGCACTGTCCGGCGCCGGGACCCCAGATTGCCGGCGCCATCTCCGAAATAGACGTAGAAGGGGGGGTTGGACCCCGAGACACTGACCGCGACGTCGAGGTGACCGTCCTCATCCATATCAGCAGTGACAATGCTGAACGGTGACGGCAGAACGAAACCTTTCATGCGCCGCTCGGTTGCGAATCCACCCTGGCCGTCTCCGAGCAGAACCGAGATGTCTCCAGGTATTCCGGACCTGGCCATATTGGCCGGCATTGAGCGTAACAATATCGGGCCGTCCGTCTTCGTTGAAGTCTCCCGTGACGAGGTTGTACGGCCGTGTGCCAACGCGAGCTGTGGTAGGTGCGGAGAACCTGCCATTGCCGTGACCGAGTCTCACCTCGACCGAGTTTGCCGTTCCGTTGGCGATGACCAGATCTGGTCTTCCGTCGCTGTCGAAGTCGTCCGAGCTGATGAACTCCGGATCGTCCCCGGTCGGAAACGGTCCGATTGTGGAGAAAGACCCGTTGGACTTTGCCAAGAGAACCGTGAGACTCGTGGATACGTAGCTGACGATGGCCAGATCCGAACGTCCGTCACCGTTGAAATCCGCCGCCGTCATCCCGTAGGCACCACCGGGGATGGCGATCATCGAGAGAAACGCAAACGTCCCGTCGCCCTTGCCACGATAGATCGAGACCGTGCCAGCGTTGTTGTCTAGTGCTGCGAGATCCGGTAGTGTGTCCCCGCTGAAGTCGGCGATCGCTACACACGTCAGCCGCCCCCCCGGCCCCACGTTAGGCGCTACCGAGAAAGTTCCGTCGCCCCGACCGAGCAGGATGGAAACGTTGCCGCCGAGACTCGCCACGGCGATATCCGGGGCCCCGTCGCCGTTCATGTCATCAATGTCGATCCAGTAGGGTGTGCCCCCGACAGCGATCCGAGACTCCGGCATAAAGCCCCCACCTCCGGTCGCGAGTAGCACCGAAACGAAGCCACTCACGTCGGGCAGGACCACATCGGGATGGCCGTCGGCGTTCAGGTCACTGCTCGCCGAGCCAAAAGCCAACTCTCCGGCAGTGATGACAGGATCCGGGAAAAGAGGAGGTGCGGCTCCAATCGGGCTGGACAAGACGAGCGTGAGAACAGAAGCGGACAGAAACGAACGACCCAGCCCACCCGCGCCACGAAGCATGGCTTCCCCCCGGAGACGACCCCTCGCTCATCTTCCCTGTGAATCAGCGGACTCTCACATCATACCCGCCAAGAGGGCCCGCCGGCCGCACGCGATCTGACCGGGTGCCTCGCGGAGCCCGACTCAGGAGGCAGACGGGACGGCCCACCCGCCGCCTCAGGCGCTGCATCACTCCCCGCCCACAAGTCCCTGACCTGACTGTATAATCCGCCTCGTGCCGGAGTGGCGGAACTGGTAGACGCAGGGGACTCAAAATCCCCCGAGGCTCGGCCTCACGAGGGTTCGAATCCCTCCTCCGGCACCATCCGAGCAATCTACTCGACGGCGCCGGCCCCATCTTGACTAGCGCGGTGTCGCCAAGCTCCCCAGCGGCCCGGGGCTTCACCGGGAATCCGTTTGCAGGTATCATCGTGAGCCAGTCCTGAACCCGGACTTCGGGAGGAGCATCCTTGTCGATAGAACCCGGTCACGCGCTTTCCCACTATCGGCTGATCGAGAAGATCGGCGAGGGAGGCATGGGTGTCGTCTGGAAGGCCCGGGATTCGAATCCCTGAACCGGACCGTGGCAATCAAGGTCCTTCCCGCCGATGTCGCCGACGACGAGAGCCGCCGCAGGATGTTCCTCCACGAGGCGCGGTTGGCCTCCTCCGTGAGCGATGCACATCGTTCAGGTCCACGAACTCGGGCGCCAGGGTGATCTCGACTTCATCGTGATGGAGTACGTGGAGAACCTCTTCAGCCAAGTACTCCACGCCCGCCCCCTGCCGCCCCCGGCGAGGGTGGCGGAACTGGGCTGCCAGGTGGCGAAGGCTCTCTCCCGGGCCCATCGCAAGGGGCTTCTGCACCGGGACCTCAAGCCGAGCAACATCCTCATCACGCTGGAAGAGGAAGCCAAGGTGGTCGACTTCGGTCTTGCCACGCTGTTCGAGCGCCAGGAGACGAGCCGGTTTTCCGTCGCCACGACCGAGAGCCTGCCCGACTCCTTGGGCCGGCAACACCCTGGTGAGAACGCTGCAAGGGGCAGCATCGTCGGCACGTTGCCTTACATGTCGCCGGAGCAGCTCCGATCCGAACCGCTCGACGCACGCAGCGACATCTTCTCTCTGGGGGCCGTGCTGTATGAGATGACCACGGGGCGACGGCCGTTCACCGGGGCAAGTTCATCCGAGGTGGCAAAGAAAATCCAGGATGGGCGGCCTTCCCCGGTGCACGAGCTGGTTCCTGAGGTGCCGATTGACCTGGAGAGGACCATTCACAAGGCGCTCTCGGCCAGACGAGGGGATCGGTACCAGACAATGGATGACCTGGCGGTCAATCTCAGGAGGCTCGCCCGGGACGTCGAGTTCGGGCTCCTCCCCCTCCTATGCCGGGACACTGGTCGGGGGGCATCGCCGGAAGCTCCCATGGAGGGCCGCCGCCGGAGCTGCGCTCCTTCTCCTCGTGACGGCAGTGTGGATGTGGGGCTCCGGTTGGTGGCGAGAAATCCGGCGGCAGCGCGCACCATACTGACGCTGCCCATGGAAGTACACGGGCAGACGGACGGAGCAGAGTACCTGGGCCACGCTTTCGCCGAATCGCTCGCCGTGAACCTGGCGCAAGCAAGAGAATCTCAATGTTCTGGCGGTTCCGCGAAGAAACGAACTGACCGGGGGGACCGCTGAGATACCAGACTGCAGCCGCCATGGGCGCAGGTCGGCTCCTTTCCGGCTCCCTGACCCGGGATGGGAAGACAATCCTGGCGAGTCTCAGCCTCGTGGACACACACACCGGCCGGATCCTCTGGGGTACGCAGCGGGCCAATCATGATGGCTCTCTCGCCGGCCCCTACTGGCCGCCTCTTTGGCCCGGGACATCGAGGTGGAGATGAAAGGTACGAGACGGCCTCAGTACGACTTCGTCCTGAACCTCTCCGGCAGTCCCCTCATGGCCCGGTCCCCGGACACTGCCGAGGCTCTCGGGGCACTCCGCCGCTTCGAGATTCAGAGAGCCCTCGATGCCACAGAGCGCCTCGTAATGAGGTTTCCTCAGGAGCCGGATGCACACGCCCTGCGGGCGTGCGCCGTCTTTTACGGCGTTGGGAACTTGACCAGCCGGGACCAGCTGACAGAGACGCTCGCCGCGCTCGACAGTGTTGACCCGCGGAACCCTACGGCCCCGAATATCCGATGTGAGGTCATGAACTATGATCATATGTGGCAGGAGGCCATCAAGTGCGCCGATGATCTCCTGGCACGCGACGACCTGACTCCGGCCGCGCGCGGCTGGCCGATGAGGGATCGCTCGGTTGCGAAGTTTCGCCTGGGAGACGTGGAGGGGGCTCTCGCCGACATAAAGGAAGCTACTGCACTCGATCCGACCAATCATTACAACTACAAGGTCCTCGGGGCCATTTTCCGGGAAGCAGGTGACCTGGATGCTTCCCTCGTCTCCTATCGCCAGTCGGTCGCCCTGGCGCCGGGGGATACCGGATCCCAATACGGCCTGGCCCTGGCGCTCGCGGGCACGGCGAACTGGCGGGAAGCGGCGGCTGTCATGAAACCCCTCTGCGGGGCTTCAGGCGCTGCCGAGGTCTGCGCTTTGCACGCCTACTACCTGCTCAAAGCCGGAGACAGGGCCGAGGCGCTGGCGAGCGCGCAGGCGGCTGCTCCGCCCGGGAGCACACAGGAGCAAACGGCCCTGTCCGCCTGGCACCTCGCAAAACTGTGGGCCCTCGCCGGCGAGAAGTCCGCGGCCCTTCGCTTCTTGCGTCTATCCATCAAGCTGGAGCCGAAGAATCCGACGATCCTCGAAGAGGCCGACTTCGAATCGCTACATGATGACAAACGGTTCGTGACCATCCTCGACGACGGCGCTGGCCAACACAGAGGAGAGTGAGCGAGCAGCCCGGCGGACACTGCGGATGTCAGGAAGGGCTGAGCGGTCGGTGACCTTGTTTGAACTTCAGTCTCGCGGGTTCATCCTCTACGCTCTTCCAGCATCCTGTTTCCCAACGCGTCCTCAATCCTCCGGCTCACTAGGCGTTTCTCCAAATGCGCGGGGCATACCACGGGCGGCAGGCGCGATGGATTCGGCCGTGACGCAGTAGATTTCGCGCTGATCGAGTTCGATCGGTTACATCCAGCCGGCGGCAGAACAGGTAAAGCGGGGAGCCGCCGCCGCACAGCGCAGCCGGAGGCAATCAGGGGCAGGTGCGGGCCGCCCGGGCGACCCGGCGGAGCCGGCTCCCGCGGGGCCCGTGCCGCAGGAGTTGGCGGCGCGCACCAGGTAGTAGAACACCTGGCCGGCCACGGGCGCCTCGGTGATGTCGGCCTGAAGGTCGGAGTCCCGCGTCTCCACGCAGGTCGCCCGGAGAAGCACCCGCCCGTGGTCAATCGGAGCGTGTCGTAGCCGGCCGCGGCCGACCCCAGAACCGCGGGGGCATCCCAGCTCAGGATGGTCACTCCGGTCCCGACGTCGTGAGAGAAGTCGAGGTTGGCGACCTCACCCGGTATCGCGAAGGCGTTCGGGTCGTCGAGACTGCCCTTGGCCTACAGTATTCGAAAGAGGCATCGTTCGAATATCCAGTCTGCAAGTCTGTTTGATGTCATGTTGACCTACGATCCAAATGCCCCCGCAGTCTCGTGGCAGGTCCCCAAGTACCCGGAAGCGCTGCGTGGAGCCGACACCTTCGACGTCTACACAGGCGACTTGGCGACCGCATCCGACCTCTCGCAGGCCACGCCGATGGAGTGCTCGGTGCCGACTGGCAGACCGCCCGTGCCTGGCGAGCATCTGACGGTGACCGACACGACTCCCGTCCCTCAGCCCGGCCAGGGGCGGTACTTCGTCACCGAGGTCAGCTACCAGGCCCAGCGGCGGGCCGGAAGGCAGTCGGTAAACGGAGTCCTGCAAGGCCGAAACCCGGCTGCGCTGACGGGTGTAACTGAGAAGCGTGGAGGAAGCGCCATCATGCCAATGACCATCCTTGTCATCGACGACTCCCCCCAGTGTTCGTGCCATGATGAGAGGCGTTGGTCACGGAAGGCTATCGCGTGGAGGAAGCTGGTGACGGCGTCGAAGGCGTGAACGCGTATCGCGAACGACGCCGCCACCTGGTACTGGTTGATATCGTCATGCTGGAGAAGGACGGCCTGGAGGTCATCAAGGACATCCTCGCTATCGACCCCGCCGCCATCATCTTCAGCTTCAGCGGCAAGGATGGCTAAGAAGACCACAACGAGGTGGCTCGCCTTCTCGGTGCCCGACGCGGCAGTGGGGGCAGTGGCGGCAGGCTCCGGACCGAGACGCCGACGGGACCCGGTCCTCGATCGGCGACTAGTAGTGCACGCCGTTAAACTTGCGAAGGACGAGGCCCCCCTTCGCTCGGGCACCCGGGTCGACGACCCGGTGACCGAGCAGTTCCGGACTTCCTGATCCGGGTCGCCATCGATGGCGAGAAGCTCCGTCTCGGATAGCCGTTCGAGGAGCCGGCGAAACGCCAGTACGATGACCGAGTGACACACAACCAGCACCGACTTCTGCCGCCAGTCCCGGGTCAGTGTACCGAGGAAGCTGTGGAGCCGGAGGTTGACATAGGGGTGGTTCTTCCCCCGGCGGGCGGTAGTAGTACTTGCCCTGTTGCTCCTTCCGAAGAACCTCCTCAGGGTACTTCTCCATCATGCCAGCCTTGGTCAGACCATCGAAGATGCCGAACTCCTTCTCCCGCACGCGCTCCTCGATGACCTCAGGGGGGTGAAGGTAGCTTTTGAGCAGGAACTCGGTTGTCTGCACCGTCCGCAGATAGGGCGAGGCGTAGACCACGTCGAAGACGAAGTGCTCTCGAAGGTATGCGCCGGTCGCTCTCGCCTGTCGCTCACCGGCGTCGGTGAGGACAACATCGGGCTCCCGCACGCCGCTGCCGAACTCATGCTCACCGCGAGCATCTGCCTTGGCCTTCTGGACGTTGTTGACCGACTCCCCGTGCCCGGACAATCACGAGGTTGTTCATCCACTTCTGGTCGGGAACCGTCATCGGGCCTCCTACCGACGCCTCTATGCTCCTGTCCTGAGCGAGCGACCCGTCTATCCTACCACGACATTCCACGGGTGAGTTCCACCGGTCTACTCCCCCTGAGGCTCACCCAGGTAGTCACCCGGGTCGGCTTCTTCGTCCCCCTCCTCCTCATCCTCATCCAAGAGGTACGCCCTCGAGCTTAACCCGAGCTGGCCAAGGTGGCGCGACAGGGCCTCCGCCATCTACATCCGCTCCCGCAGGACCGGCAGCACCGACCTCCACCGCTTGTTGACCACCGTGTCCTGCTCGAGCAGCCAGGCGTCCACAGCGTCCAGCAGCAGCTTCGTGCGGGCCGCCACCCCCGGGCCAAGGCCTCCTGCTGGGCCGACAGCTCGTCAGGGCCGCCCAGGTGGCGTACGAGAGCGTTCCTGAAGCCGACGAGGGCCCGTGCGGCAGCCGTCCGCTGGTCGATGGCACCGAGCCCTCGCAGCTTCACCCGGGCCTTCAGCGCGTTGAGGCCGTGGCGTGAGTAGGAACGGCGCTCAGTCATGAGCGACCTCCTCGCAGCCACAGTTCAGCCACAGGCTCTTAAAGTCCATCTGCTCTCGCAACCTACAACGACGCACTGGATTCAATATCCCCTTCCAACACCCACCGATTCACTCGAGGGACCCCTCGTGGCGCGAAGCCAATCCACCGAAGGGACTGTGGCGGTTTTGTGGCGGAAGACCATCAGGGAGGGGTGAGTCGGGACAATCCTCGGCCCGCAAACCTGCGCCGCGATTGGATGGAGACTCACCGAGTCACACCGGTTCGACACGATGCCGCGACTCAAAATCCCCCGGGGCCTGGCCCCGCGCGGGTTCGAATCCCGCCTCCGGCACCAGGCCTAACTCGCTGACTGGATGGAAGAACGCGGCTCGATGCCCCGTCCGGCCAGTCCGGTTCCGGCGGCTCCTCGGCAGCGGCGGCCTGTGGGGGCGCCCGGCAGGGCAGGGCCGCTGGGCACACGGGCGCGAGCAGGGGGCCTTGGCCGTCGCCCGCGAGGTTCGCCCTGCGGACGCGACACCGGCCATGCACCGGAGCCTTCCATATGCCGGTGTGAATCGTGCGCCCCTTCCACTCGACGTCGCGTGGAAGTCCCACGTTCACAGAAAGCAATCGCGCCATCTCCTTCTCTCCCCGCGTTCATCGATCGACCCCGCGGGCGGAAGGCCCTACCATTTTCCAATGTGCGAGCCACCGTCGACGTGCAACACCTCCCCTGTGATTTGACGAGCTTCCGTAAGGTAAACAACCGCGCTGACGATGTCTTCTACAGTCGTCACCGAGCCCATCGGCGAAGCGCGTTTCAGCGAGTCCTTCGGCACATCGGCATGCAGCGGGGTGTCGACGACGCCGGGCGCGACGGCGTTGAATCGAATGCGCTCTTTGGCGAACTCCAAAGCCAAACTTCTCACCACCGCGTTCAGGCCGCCTTTCGTGAGCATGGAAACGGAAGCCGGAGAGCTCGCAATTGGATTGTCGGCCAGTGCGGCGGTGATGCTCACGATGCTGCCGCCGCTCTTCTGCGCCAGCATTTGCCTGACCGCCAATTGCGTAATGTAAACAAAGCCAGCGAGGTTGGTCGAGATGAGGACGCGAAATTCCTCCGCCGTATACTCCGTAAAGGGCTTGGCGATGAAGACACCGGCGTTCGCAACCACGGCATCGATCGAGCCGAACCTTCTGGTCGCGACCTCGACCACTTCTTTCGCCGTCTCAAATTGGCCGATATCGCCATCGACCAATGCGAGATGGTCGGATGCTGAAAGCTCCTTCGATTTCGTCGCGCTCCGTGCGGTCGCCACCACATCGTAGCCGCGCGCGAGAAAGGCCTGGGCAATGCCCGCGCCGATACCTTGCGACGCCCCCGTCACAATCGCAGTCTTCCGGTTTCTCTGCATGGACCAACCCGGCCATCTGAACGGATCGGGACTTCCATCGGCGTCCCGGACCACCCGGGATCACACACCGATTGTCCTCCTGGCCCACGACCCCGTCAAGGCGCCCTCGCGAACCGGGAGAGGGGTTGCGGGCGTAGCTTGATCGGATTGCGGGGCCGGTGAATACTGGTGGGTACGTCCCGGATGGTCCGGGACGCTGCCTGGAGGCCCTCCGCGGGGCCCTGTCCACTGCCAGCGGCGGGCCTGCACATTCATCACAAGGAGAGATCAGGAGGTTTCAGAGATATGGCGAAGGTACTCTTCATCGTCAGCGGAGCCACCTACTGGGTGCTGAAGGACGGCACGAGGTACGCGACCGGTTACTGGGCCGAGGAGTTCGCGAACCCGTACAAGATCGTCACCGACGCCGGCCACGAGGTCGTGGTCGCGACGCCGAACGGCGTGACCCCGAACGTCGACATGATGAGCCTGCGCCCCGCGATGGCGGGCGGGGAGCAGGGAGCCCTCGATCTGGAGGCCATCATCCGGTCCGCGGAGGAGATGCGGCGGCCGCTCGAGCTGTCGGACGTGCGCCTCGAGGACTACGACGCGGTCTACCTGCCGGGCGGTCACGGCCCGATGGCGGACCTGGCGTTCGACGCCGACGTGGGACGGCTGCTGACCGCGCAGCTCGCCTCGGGCAGACCACTATTCATCGTGTGCCACGGTCCCGCCTCGATGCTGGCCACCCGAATCCGCGGCGTGTCGCCGTTCAAGGGCTACCGGATCACGTGCTTCACCAACGAGGAGGAGGAGGCCGTCGGGCTGGCTTCCAGGGCGACGTGGCTGCTGGAAACCGAGCTCAAGGAGAAGGTCGGCGTCAACTTCAGCCGCGGCGAGATCTGGAAGCCGTACATGGTGGAGGACCGAAACCTGGTCACCGGGCAGAACCCCCAGTCGGCCGCGGTTCTCGGGAAGCGGCTGCTGGAGGTCCTGCGGACAGTGCGAGCAGACGGGTAGACGCTTGCGCACGACGGCAAGGGTGGGGCTGATCGGCGCGGCACGACGCCGAAGTGAAGGGCGTTTGCCGCGCCGCCGAAACTCCCATTCGATGCCGGACCGGGTGCCGAATGTGCTTTCGAGCCAGTCACCGAACCTTCATCCGGCCTGCTCCTCCCACTCCTCAGAGCGGCGGGCGAGCTCCGTCTCCGGCAACTCCTCCTTCAAGGCGCGGAGCCGCTCCGGGTCCAGGTAGACCTCCTCCCGGGCCATGTCGCGGTGGATCGCCTTCCCCCGCGCCCGGTGCTCCCCTGGCTGCCACGAGACACCGACCGGGAATGTAGGCGTCCGGGCTGTGGCGGTCTGTGGCGGAACGCCGTCCGTGACGGCCAAGACGGTAGAGGATCGGGACCGCCAAGTGTGCATCCCGATTGGACCGAGCACCCCTGAGCGATCCCGATTCTCCCCCTTGCCTTGACTCAAAATCCCCCGGGGTCTGGCCTCACGAGGGTTCGAACCCCGCTCCCGGTGAGACCCGGCCCTTTTCCCTTTCACCGGACAATAGCAGAATGGATTTGACTCGCCGGACTTTATCGCGTATGAAGGATCTATCGGGTTCCCGGGGAGGCACTTCTGATGCGTGCCATGGTCTTGTTGTCGTTCCTCGCCGCGCTGTCCGCCGTATCGACTCCCTCCTCCGCCGCTGGTCTGACCTTCGAGCAGCGTGTCGAGGCGCAACGCGCCATCGAGCGAGTCTATTACTCACACCGGATCGGCGCGCACCGCTCCTTCGCCGAGGCGGTCCCGCGCCGGCTGCTCGAAAAGAAGGTCCGGACCTATCTGAGAGAATCCGCTGCACTGGATCGGATCTGGAGCTCGCCGATCACGGCCGAGGCGCTGCGTCGCGAGATGGCGCGGATCGAGGCCGGCACCCGGATGCCGGAACGGCTGACGGAGCTGTACGCCGCGCTGGGCAACGATGCCTTCCTCATCCAGGAGACGCTCGTCCGAGCATCGCTCGCCGACCGTCTCACGAGGAGCTTCCTCGCCGGCTCGAACGAGGCCGCTTGGGAGAGGGCCTCCCGATCGCTGGATGACCTGCCTGTCCCGGCCGTCGCCACCCCGGCGCACCCGTACGCCGCGCCTAGGCCCGGCGCCGCGGCACAGGAGTGCGTGCGGGACGACACCTGGGACAACGGGATCCTCGACGCCTACCCGGCGGCCAGGGTGGTCCCGGGAGTCTGGACCGGCACGGAGCTGTTCCTGTGGGGAGGGTCCGGCGCGTCGGGCGCGCTCGGCGACGGGAGCCGCTACGATGCGGACCTCGACACCTGGCGCCGGGTCTCGAGTGTCGACGCCCCCGCGGCGCGCGAGGGTCATACGATCGTCTGGACGGGATCCGTGGCGATCGTGTGGGGCGGGAGCGCGAACACGGGCGGCCGATACGACCCGGCCACGGACAGCTGGGCCCCCACGACCACGACGGATGCCCCGTCGCCCCGCTCCGGCCACACCGCGATCTGGACGGGTGACGAGATGATCGTCTGGGGATACGACAGCGGCGGCCGGTACGACCCGGTGAGCGACAGCTGGCGCGCGGTCGCCCCGGCTCCCCTGCCGGGCTCACGCATCCTCCACACGGCGGTCTGGACCGGCTCGGAGATGATCGTCTGGGGCGGGATCGCCAGCGACGGCTCGCAGGCGGTGTACGGCGACGGAGCCCGGTACGATCCTCTCACCGACACGTGGCTCCCCGTGGGATCCACCGGCGCGCCCTCGGCGCGATACGCGCACACCTCCGTCTGGACCGGAACCGAGATGATTGTCTGGGGAGGCAGCCGGGGCGCATTCGGCGGACTGAACGACGGCGCGCGATACGACCCGGCAAGCGACGCCTGGACGGCCGTGACCACGCTTGGCGCCCCCGACCCGAGACAGGATCATACCGCCGTCTGGACCGGCGCCAGGATGATCGTCTGGGGCGGAGTCAACCTCCCCTGCTGCGACCGCAGCGAGCCGCGCGACTCGGGCGGCCTCTACGATCCGGACACCGACTCGTGGACACCCACCTCCTCGACGGGAGCGCCCTACCCGCGCGATCATCACATCGCCGTCTGGACGGGCGACCGGATGGTCGTCTGGGGCGGGGAGCTGACGGTCGTCAGCGTCCTCAACGGGACGACAAGAACCCCGCTGGCGACCGGAGCGCGGTACGACCCGGTCACCGATACGTGGACGCCCACGTCGACCTTGAATGCGCCGCCGGGCGGCGCTGGCCACACCACTATCTGGACCGGCAGCCTGATGATCGACTGGGGCGGTGCGCAGCGATCCAACGCAAGCATCGGCCCGGGCGGCCGGTACGATCCCGCGCTGGACCTGTGGACCCCGACCTCGAGCCTCGGCGCCCCGTCGTCACGGACCCGCCACACGGCCGTATGGACCGGTGACGAGATGATCGTCTGGGGCGGGGCCCAATTCGACTACCTGGGAGACGGCCGGCGCTACGACCCCGTGGCCGACACCTGGGCTCCGATCACGGACGCCGGAGCGCCGACACCGCGCGCCGGTCACACCGCAATCTGGACCGGGAGCCGGATGATCGTCTGGGGCGGCGCAGACGCGTCCGGCCGAACCGACACCGGAGGCCTGTACGATCCGATGACGGACACATGGGCGCCGATGTCCGCGCTCGGCGCGCCGCAGGCGAGAGCCGATCACGAGACCGTGTGGACCGGCACAGAGATGCTCGTCTGGGGCGGCCGCACCGGCTACACCACGCTCGCCTCCACGGGAGGCCGGTACGATCCGGGCTCCGACACCTGGACGCCGATCTCCACCGTCGACGCACCCTCGGCACGATACGGCCACACCGCCATCTGGACGGACACCGGGATGGCGGTCTGGGGGGGCCGGACGGCAACGGGCGTCACCGGCAGCGGAGCTTTGTACGATCCGGTCGCCGATTCCTGGACCGCGATCTCCATGGTGGACGCCCCTTCGGTGCGGGAGAGCCACAGTGCCGTCTGGACGGGCAAGGTGATGGTCGTCTGGGGCGGCTCGGGTCAGCGCACGGGAGGGCGCTACGATCCTGTCGCGGAGTCCTGGACTCCGACGTCGTTGATCGGCGCTCCCTCCGAGCGAAGCGGCCACAATGCTGTCTGGACGGGAACCCAGATGCTGATCTGGGGAGGGGTCGAGTACAGCGGCGGCCGCTACGGCCTCGATCAATCACCCGACGAGGACGGCGACGGATTCACGACCTGCCAGGGCGACTGTGACGACACGGACCCCGCGGTCAATCCTCTCGCGGTGGACCTGCCCGGCGATCGGATCGATCAGAACTGCGACGGTGTGCCGATATGCGACCCGGACGCCGCCTGGAAGAACCGCGGGCGGTTCGTCTCCTGCGTCGCGCGGGAGTGCCACAGGCTGGTCGAGGGCGGCCTGCTCGGCCCCGGAGAGTGTTCCTCACTCGTGTCGAAGGCCGCCCGCGGGGTGAATCAGAAGGGTCGTCCGATGAACAGAAACAACGACCCGTGGCCGCCCTCCGCGAGCCCGCCGCCGATGTAGATAGGCAGGAACTTCGTGTCGAGGCCGAAGAACAGCGAGCCTCCGTAGTTCAGGTCGCCCCAGCTTGCGTCCGACACGCTGTCCCAGGTGTTCCCCGCCTCGACACTGACCCCGATGTAACGCCGCGCGAAGCTCGCGAGGCTTCCGATTCTCCAGTAGTTCACCAGAGTCGCCAGCCCCACCACGTCGCCCTGCAGTTTCCCCCGACGCAGGCCCGAGAGCCTCAGGAACCCACCGAGACGGTACTCGTCGTAGATCGGCACATCGGAGCCCAGGTCGGTGCCGAGCTGGAGCGCCCCCACGACGGTGCCGCGCCACGCGGTCCAGGCCTGGACGGTGCGGAAATCCGCGGTCTCGTACTCGTCATCGGCCCCCAGGCCCTCTCGCGAGAAGAACATCCGAAGCTCGCTGTAGTTTCCGTGGGTGGGGAAGAAGACGCTGTCTATCTGATCCAGCGTCGCCTTGAAGCGCATCCCCCCGATGGATCGGTCCAATGGGCCGAAGGTCGTCTCGGTAACCGGGCCGACGTCCAGATGTCCGCGCAGGACACCGGCTCGCACCTCCCCGTAGTTGCCGAGCTGGATCCCCATATCGAGCCCGACCTGTCTTTCCCGCGTCCTGACCACCTCGAGATCGCCGTTGTCGAGGTAGGTCGCATCGGTCTTCCAGATCATGCCTGCGCGCGGGGCGACGAACCAGAACCCCGAGTAGCCGAGGGGCTGGTAGAACTCCGCGTTGAAGCCCGATTCGTCACCGGCGAGGACGAAGCTCTTCAGCTCGGCGTTGAGCCGGTTCAGCTTCGGTCGCCGGTACTCGACGAGCGCCCTGAAGGACGAGTCCCCCTGGAAGTCGCTCTCGGCGCTGAGACCGACGGAGGCGTAGCCGGGCCCCCATGACTTCTCCCGCGCGGCGATCACCAGATCGTTGCGCCCCTCCCGGGGGATCACGCTGAAATTGACGGCCTCGTACTCGCCGGACTGGGAGATCCTGATCAGGTCCCTGTACAAAACGGCCGGATCGATCGGTTCGCCCGCTTTCGTCCGGATCCTGCTGGCGAGTCGCGGCGATTGTCGTACCGAGCCGTCGCGCGCCTGCACCTGCACCTCGATCTCGTCCACCCTGGTCTGCGGGATAATCCCGCCTTCTCCGCCGCGACGCTGTCGTTGGAGATACGCCTGGAACTCCGGCTCGGAAACGGCGAAGGCGCGAAGCTCCGCCTCGTGCTGGCGCGCCGCCTTGACCCCGATCTCGATCGCCTCGTCGATCTTGGCGAAGTCCTTGACCGTCACTCCGGAGAGATCCGGCGTGATGAGAAGGCTACCCGGCGGGATGTGGCCTCGCTGCTCCACCACGCTCTGCTCGGACAGCACGCTGAGCACCTGCGACAGGACGCCCAGCGTCCCGAGGTCCGAAACATCGGACCTGGGCGGCGTGCCGACGTCGATCACGATGACCCTGTCGGCACACATGTCGAAGGCCACGTCGACGGGCAGGTTCATCGAGATGCCTCCATCGACGAGAACGCGCCCATCCAGTCTCATGGGCGTGAACACCCCGGGGATAGACATGCTGGCCCGCATGGCGTCGGCGAGGTTCCCGTGATCGAGAATGACGGGCTCGCCGGTCGCGAGGTCCGCCGCCACCGCCCGGAACGGGATCCGGAGCTGGTCGAAGTCCCGCGTACCGGCCGTGTTGAGGGTGAGACTCTGAAGGACGAAATCGATCTTGCCCCCACCGAGGATTCCGGCCTTGCCCGAGATCCCGTTACGGCCCACGCCCAGCTCGAACGGCAGGAGATCCAGGTTGTCGTCCTCCTTGCGCCGGAACGCGACCTGCTTGCGTTTCAACCTCGCGCTCAGCAGATCCTCCCAGTCGATCCTGTCCATCGCCGCGCGCATCTGCGCAGGCGACATGCCGGCGCTGTAGAGGCCCCCCACGATGGCGCCCATGCTCGTCCCGGCGACGCAGTCCACCGGTATCTTCAACTCCTCCATCACCTCGAGAACGCCGATGTGCGCGGCGCCACGCGCCCCCCCTCCCGCCAGCGCCAGGCCGATACGAGGTCTGTGGGGAGGAGCCGGTCGCTCGGGTTCCTCCCGCGCCCCGGCGGAGGAGCAGACAAGCACGAGGGCTGCGACCACGGCAGCGAACCTGAGTGTTCTCCCGGTCATCGACCGACCTCCTGGTGCGTCTTTGTGCGCGGGGCTTCCGGGTCCGGCGGCGTTGCCGGCTCGATCATCGTGCCATCCGACCGGCGAAAGTCAGGGTATGATATCAGTCGAGCGTGTCACGGTTGCCGGCGGATGCCCGCCCGCTACGCCCATTACGACTCTCGCACGAAAGGTTCCATGTCCGGCCAGCCTTCTGAACCTCTTGAGGATTTCGAGCAGATTCGCCGTTATATAAAGGGCGCCGTGATCCGCGCCTGTCCGGGCTGGAGCCCGGACGACGTGGAGGAGGTGACCCACCACGCGCTTCTGCGTCTGATGAAGCTGTCGCGAAAGGATCGGGCCGAAGGAGGCTTCACCAGGCCGTATCTATGCCGGGTGGCCTACACGCACATCGTCGACGAGATCCGCCGGCGACGAGCCGTCATCCCGCTGGAGCTTCACGAGAACGCGCGTGGCGAGCTGCCGTCGCCTGATACGGATCCGGAAGGAGATTGCAGCCTGAGCGAGCTGAGGAAGGCCATCTGGGAGTGCATCCAGCGGCTGAACCGCAACCGGCAGCACGCGGTCACCCTCATGCTCTTCGGATACAGGAACAGCGAGATCGCCCGGCTCGCGGGATGGGGCGCGAAGCAGGCCGAGAACCACGTGACGCGCGGTCGGGCCGACCTGAGGGCCTGTCTGGGCACGAAAGGATACCGAGGCTGATGTCCGTGGAAAGGGACGAAGAGCTCGAGCGGCTCCGGAGAGCCTTCCTGGAGGGGTCGCGGCAGACGCCGCCTGGGGCCGCGGGTCCCTCCGCCGACAGGATCTGGGAGGCCGCCGCGGGGCGACTGCCTCCCGAGGAGCTGCGGCGGGTCCTCGACGAGGTCATCGCCGACCCCGCCTCGGCCGAGTCCTGGGCGATCGCCCGGCGTCTCGTCGCGGAGTGCGAGGAAGTCGATCACGCCGAGCCTCGCCCGGCCTCCCGTCCCGCAGGCTCGTGGCGGATGGTCTGGCGCGCCGCCGCGGTCGTCATCCTCGCCGCCGGCCTCGCCGCGGCCTGGCTCGTCCTGCGCGCGCCGGGCAGGCCGGTGTATCGGGGCGGCGAGAGCGGCATCGAGTCTCTCCTGCCGGCCGATGCGAGCCTTCCCAGGGACGCCGCGGTCCTGCGCTGGGAGCCGGCGGCGGGCGCGCGACGTTACAACCTGCGCCTGTTCGACACGGAGTACCGCATCCTCCTCGTGGAGGATGGGTTGACCTCCCCGGTGTTCACCATCCCCACGGACGTCCTGGGCGGCATCCCGGATGGCGGAGAGGTCCTCTGGCAGGTCGAGGCCGTCCTCCCCGACGGCTCGAGCGTGCTCTCGGAGACCTTCAGGGCGAGGATCGCGGGGCCGGGAGGGAGGGCGGCGCCTGAGGGAAACTGACGTCACCGCCGTTATTAGTGGGGTAGCCTAATGAAAGGGGGTATCCGGTGACACGACCGCAGTCAGTCCAGCAACTGGACACGAACGATTACGAAGCGCCTGTCGAGCAGGACGGGAACAACAAGCAGGTCCATTCATCGATCTCCGCGGTGGGAGAGCACGGTCGAAACATCTACGTCTATCTGTTCGGCGGCGACTCGCTCGAGTTCAGCAGCCTGTCTGCCGGCGAGGCCGGCACGTCCTACATGCGCGTCGAGGTCGACATGCAGGGGCATCGGCACTGGAACGTCCACCTCGCCGCCGGCGACAGTCTCGGCACCGGGCGGCTGCTCCCGCCTCCGCCGCCTCCGCCTCCTGGTGGAGGAGGCTAGGTCGCGCCCGGCGTCACCGTCAGCCCGGCCCGGCTCGAGCCGTCAAGGATGATGCCGCCGGCGACGTCGCGTGATTGTATCCACCGGGTTGCGTGGAGTGTGGTGGTCTGTCTGATGTTCGCAGTGGCGGCGGCATCGGGCGAGCCGCCCGCTCCCGCTTCCCCGTCGTCCCTCTCCGCCCGGCTCGAGCAGGCCGTCACCATCGTCACGAGCGGGCGGAACCTCTTCGAGGCGTATCGCATCCTGCACAGGATCGACCCGGATGCGCTCGAGCGCGAGTCGCCCGGATGGCTGTCACGGTACTGGTGGGCGGTCGGCCGGATCACGTACGAGCTCGGCCGCTACGACGAGCTGGACACCGCCGCCGAACGCATGCTGAGCCAGCCGGACACACCGCCCGACAGCCCGGCCGCCTTGCAGGCACTCTACTACCGAGCCTCGGGAGCCCTCGCCGATCCGCACCGGTTCGCTCCGAAGGATCGGGCGATCGCCGACATGAAGACGATCGTGGCCCGCGCGGGTCCGGACAGCCAGCTTCTCAAGCTCCTCGCGTTGCTCGCGCTCGGAAAGCTGGTCACGGCCGACGGACCGGCGCTGGTCTATCTGGACCAGGCCCGCCGCATGGCGATCGGCCTGGGGAGGGACGACTATCTGTTTTACATCAGGGCCGAGCTCGCACGCCGCCGCGCGCGGACCGACCCGCAGGCCGGCTACGCGCTCCTGCAGTCGGCGCTGCATGACTGGCAGGAGGCCGGCGAGCCCTGGTCGATCTACGGCTGGGAGGCGCGGCTGGAAGTGGTGTGGGCTGCACGGCCGCCCGAGGAGGCGATGAGGTACTCCCTGGAGCTCCTCGACAGGATCGAGTCGATGCGCCGCGAGCAGGAGGAGCGCGGAGCGGGGAGCATGGGTTTCTTCTCGGTCTGGGTCCGGGCTTACCGGCGTGTCATCGGTCTTCTCCTGCGCGAGAGCAAGGGATCCCCGGACACCCTGGCGCTCGCCTTCCGCCTCTCGGAGAGGATGCGCGCCCGCCTGCTGGTCGAGGACCTGCGAGACGGGACCGGGGTCGACCCGGCGTGCGCCAGCCCCGAAGCGGAACGAAAGCTCCTCGAGCTGCGCCATCGAATCTCCGGCCGGCAGAAGGCCCTCCTGAGCGACCCGTCCGTGGACCGCGAGACGGTCGGCCGGGAGATCGAGAATCTCATGCTCGACGAGGAGTCGATCCATCGCGAGATCCGTTGTGACACCGGCCCCGTAAAGTTCGTGGAGCTTCCCGACCTGGAGCGGATGCTGTCTCCCTCCGAAGCGCTTCTCGTCTTCCAGACCGGCAGCCGGACGGACCACTACGGCGCGTACGACGGCGGCTCATGGGTGTTCGTCGTGACCTCCGATAGCGCCATCGTGCTGCCGCTCCCGGAGGATCGGACGATCCGCCTGAAACGCGACGCGCTGGTCGGCTCGCTTCGCCGTCGGGACGGCACGGACGCCCCGGCCGCCGTCGCACTGTACGACGATCTGTTCCGCGGCATCATGTCGGCGCTGCCCCCGTCGGTCGAGCACCTGATCGTCGTCCCCCAAGGCGCAATACACGGCCTGCCTTTCGCGGCCCTGCGGCCGGACCCGTCAGCCCCCCCGCTGATCGACCGGTTCCGGTTCAGCTACGTCCCGTCGGCCACGATCTGGGCCGAGCTGACCCGGGTCGGGAGACCGGCGCGACGATCCGAGGTGATGGCCTTCGCGGACCCGGCCCTGGGCGCCGCGGAACGGGCCGGCCGGCGCTCCCTGGGGATCCCCGAGCTGGGCGCGCTGCCCTGGGCGCGCAGGGAGTCGAGCCGGCTGATACGAAGCTATCGCGGCCTCGGCTGGCTTTTCGAGGGCTCCGCAGCGAGCGAGGCGGCCCTGAAACGGGCCGACCCTGAAAACGTCGGGCTCCTGCTCTTCGCCGCCCACGCGGTCGTGGACGAGCGGTCGCCGCGGCGCTCGGCCATCGTGCTCGCCCCGGGTGGGGATGACGAGGACGGGCTGCTGCAGCCTCCCGAGATTGCCGAGCTGCCGCTTGAAGGGTCGATCGTCGCTCTCTCGGGTTGTCAGAGCGCCACGGGCATGGCGATCGAGGGTGAGGGCCTGCTGAGCCTCGCCCGCTCGTTCTTTTCGGCCGGGTCCACGGCGGTTGTGGGAAACCTGTGGCCGGCGCGTGACGACGAGGCCGGGAGGCTGTTCGGCGAGGTGTACGAGAACCTGGCCGACGGCGAGCCCCTCGCCGCCGCGGTCGGGCACGCCCAGCGGACGTTCGTCCGCGCGGGCGCCCCCACCGAAGCCTGGGCGGGGATCGTGGTTCTGGGAGACGGGAGGGTCCGTCTGCCGCGCGCCCCGGGCCCCGCAGGAGGCGCCGGAAGCCCGATGGTATGGCTGCCGATCCTCGCGGCCGGCGGGTTCGGCTACTTCGTGTTCAGGGCGGCCCGCGCCCGCGACGAGAGACGCGGAGGATAGGGCCGACTCTCCGCAGCCCGTGGGCTGCGACATCGAGGACAAGCGCCCTCGCGCCGCCCTGCCCATGCGGAGAGTCGACCCTAACCACCACGTCCCGTCAATCGCTTGTGTCAGACGAGATGACCAGGGAGCGGGCTCTCCACCGCGTTCTTGCGGGGGGGAACAGCGAGCACCCGCTCCCTGGTCGCTCTGCAGCACGAGGCGACCCCCCTGCCCGAAGTTACCCCGTGCATCGGTTGATATGACGTCTGCGGGCGCAGTTTCCCTCAGGCGGGATTCGATCTTTTTCGCCGCGGGGTGACCTTGAAGATCACCCGCATCTCATCGACGGCTCACCGGATGCTCATGTCTTTTGCGCGGCGTGGACGTACCCTCGATCCGCAGATGGCGGCACCGGGCCATGGTGCCCCACATGGGTGAAGGGAGGCCGCGGTGCGGACGAACCTCTGGTTGCGCTACTTCTCGTTCAACGCCCGGGCCGTCCGGGACATCCCCTGGGAGATCGGTGCCGACCTGCCCGCCGAGGAGGTCCATATCGTCGTCCCGTCCCTCCGGGAGTTCCAGATCGGCGAGAGCTCGGACGGCAGTCAGCTCCTGTGTGCCGCGGACCGGTGGGCGGCCCGGGCAGGCGACGAGAGCCTCCCTGAGGCGATAGCTCTGTTCGTCGCCGAGGAGCAGCGTCACGCGGCGGAGCTCGAACGGTTCCTGCTGATCAATGGTCAGGGAATCGAGCGGCGCAACACGGCCGATACGGCGTTCCGTGTGCTTCGCCATCTGACGGGTGGGCTGGAGGGGTCACTGGTGGTTCTGATGACCGCCGAGATCATCGGCTACGCCTACTACAGCGCGCTTCGCGCCGGGACCGGGTCGTCGCTGCTGCGCTCGCTGTGCGACGTCTTCCTGCGCGACGAGGCGCTCCATCTCCTCTTCCACATCGACACCCTGGCGCGGGCGCGTCGGGGAAGAACACGGGCGGAGCTGTGGCCCGGGTGGGTCGTCTCCCGGATCCTGATGGGCGGCGCCGCCTCGTGGGCCTGGCTGCGCCATCGTGAGGTGTTCACGAGGGGCGGGCTGACGTTCACCGGATTCGCAAGCGTCTGCTTCGGACGGTTGAGACTCTCGGAGTCGCCGCCGCCCGCCCCCCGTCATGCCCGCCTTACTTCTCTTTGATCACGCCGCACGCCACGCGCGGCCCGGCGTTGCCGGACGGCTGCGACTCGAGATCGTCCCTGCCGCCGTGCACGATGACCGCGAGCCCGATGATGGAGTTCTCGCCTTCGAGCGACGGCTTGGTGAAGACCTTGTCGATGTGCGCGTTGCCCGAGGCGTCGGCCATGATATTGCCCATGTCGCCGACGTGGGACTCGGGCGTGTTCGGCGCGCCATGAGGCGTGCCGGTCGGATTGAAGTGCCCTCCGGCCGAGCTGCCGTCCGGGGCCGAGCAGTCGCCCTTCTCATGGATGTGGAATCCGTGATCGCCGGGTGTCAGCCCGCTGATGTCGGCGACCACGCGGACGCCCTTCTCCTGCTCGGTGAACGTCACGGTGCCTTTCACCTCGTTGCCCTGTGTCGGCTGCAGGTCGGCCACGGCGCTCATGGCCATGGTCTCCTTGGCTGATTTCGTCTGGGTCTTGTTCTCCGCGCTCTCGCTCGTGGTCGCGCAGGCGCACAGCGCCACCGCGGTCGAGCACGCGATGAGGGACAGCATGATCTTGCGTGGAGCGTTCATGGATTCCTCCTCATTCCGGTCGTGGATTCGGATGATGTCGAGCGATTCGTGCCGTGTCCGGCAGCCGGCCGGAGCGACCCGGAGCGGGACGGCGGATTCGACATCCGCACGGTTCCGGGCGGCCGACGGCGCCGGGGAGACGCACGCGGTCTCCGTCATCATCGTATGATCGCCGGGCCCCGGATACAACCGGCGTTCCGGCCGTGCCTGAAGCCTTCCGGAGGTTCAGGCTATAATCGGCCCTCTACGGCGCCTTCGCGCCGGTACGGGATGGAGGAAGATGCCGACACGCACCGCCCCCACGCGCCGTCTCGCGATCCTGCTCGTGTCGCTGTCCGTTCTCCTGACCGGCTGCATCCATGGCGGCAAGGCGCTGCGTGTCAGCCACGAGGGACAGAACGAGGCGATCCAGCGCCGCATCGGCGAGCAGCTCCTGCTCAACCTGGTGCGCCTGAAGTACCGCGACAATCCGCTGTTTCTCAAGATCGGCAACGTCGTGGTCCACTTCGAGTTCCGCGGGACCGCCGGCGGCGCGGTCACCCTCGAGGAGGGCGGGCCGACCGTCCTGTCGGTGCCGGGCAGCCTCACCGCGGCGGAGGAGCCGACCTTCACCTTCACACCGATGCAGGACGACGAGTTCGTCAACCGCATGCTGAGGCCGATCGACATCGACACGCTCGTGCTGCTCCAGCGTTCCGGGTGGAGCGTCGACCGGGTGGTGCGGCTGGCGGTGCAGAGCATGAGCGGGCTGGACAACCTCACGAGCGCCTCGGGTGTCACACCGGCCGTCGCCGGCGGCTACGAGGCGTTCGCGCGCGTCTCACGGGCGCTGCGATCCCTTCAGGTCTCGGGCGACGTCGTGCTGGGGTACGAGCAGCGACGCACCGACCTGTCGGATGACGTACCCGCCGGCTCCGTCTCGGGCGCCGACCTGGTGGCCGCGGCCAAGGAAGGGTACCGGTTCGTCTCGTCCGAGGACGGCCGGTCGCTGCGTCTGACGAAGGAGAATCTCGTGCTGACGCTCGCCTTCTCGGCCGCCAGCCGGGAAGACGGCCGCGCGACGCCGGTGATCGAGGCGCTCGGGCTCGACCCGACCGCACCGCGCTACGAGATCGACGTCGCCACGAGCGTCCTGCCGGAGAAGATGGAGCCGCCGGGCACCCGGCGCCGGATTTTCGTCTCGACCCGATCGCTGCTCGGCGCGATGTTCTATCTCTCCCAGGCGATCGAGGTGCCGCCTCAGGACGTCGATCGGGGCCTCGTCACCCTGACGCTCGATGCCGCCGGCCACCCGTTCGACTGGAGCCGGGTCACCGGAGATCTGCTGCACGTGCGTACTGCCCCCGACAAGCCCGAGGGCGTGGCGGTGGCCGTTCGCCACCGCGGCCACTGGTTCTACATCGCGGACAGCGACCTCGAGTCCAAGTCGACCTTCGCCCTGCTGCTGCAGCTCTTCGCCCTGCAGTCGGGCTCGGCCGCCGAACCCTCTCCCGTGCTGACACTGCCCGTCGGAAACTAGCCCGGGTCGGCCCTCACCTCCGGTGCACCGCCATGGCGACTCCCCCGATCACGAGCGCGGCGCCCGCCATCATCCGCGCGGTCAGCGGCTCGCCCCGCATGACCCCGATGATCACCGCCACGACCGGCACCACATAGGCGATCAGCGCCAGCCGTTTTGCCGGCATGTGCGACAGCAGCCAGTAATACAGGCTGAAGGTGACCGCCGAGCCCGGGATCGCGAGATACAGCAGCGTGCCGATCGACGAGGCGTCGAAGATCAGGTGGACGTCCCGCTCCACGGAGAGAGCCACCGCGGCCATGACGCCCGAGGTCATCGCCATCGGCACGACGGTGAGCGAGAGCGGATGGATCCCGTGCCCCCATCGCTTGACCGCGACGCTACCGAATGCCGACGAAAGGGGCGAGGCGAGCATGACCGCCGAGGCGATGGCCACTTCGCGTCCTCCGAGCGCCGTGAAGTCCTCGGAGAAGATGACGGCCACCCCGCCGAAACCGACGAGCGCCCCCGCCACCTCGCGCAGCGAGAGGGACTCGGCGGGCAGCGCCACATGCGCCAGCAGCGCCACGAAGAGCGGGTAGGTGGCGAACAGCACCGCGGCCAGCCCCGAGGGGATCCACTGCTCGCACCAGTAGACGACACCGTAGGAGACGGTGAACGAGAGAGTCCCGTTGGCCAGCCAGAGCAACCGCTCGCGGCGCGTGCGGCCGAGCCGCACCCGCATGGCCAGCGCGGCCGCGAACAGCACAGAGGAGGCGATCGCGAAGCGCATCGAGACCGCGGCGAACGGCGGCAGCCCCTGAAGCCCGACCTGGATGATGGACCAGGTGGTGCCCCAGATCAGACACAGGAGACCCATCGCCGCAACAACGGCTCCGCGGCCGGGAGCGACACGCTCGTGCATGCGGCCGAGTCTACCCGATCGTGATACTCTCCTTCCCGCCGGCGCTCCGATCGCCCCGGGACGCCGCCGCACGGCTCGGAGAGGCCGCAGGATGACGCCCGGACCAGGCCAGATGCTCGCGCAATACCGCATCGTCGAGAAGATCGCCGACGGGGGTATGGGCGTCGTCTACAAGGTATACGACACCAGGCTGCAGCGGCACGTCGCGCTCAAGCTCCTGCGCCCCGAGCTGACCGCCGACCCCGATTGCCGTGCCCGCCTGCTCGCCGAGGCCCGCGCCGCGGCGGCGGTCAACCACCCCAACATCGCGGCGGTCTACGACGCCGGCGAGACCGAAGGGGTCGCCTACATCGTGATGGAGCTGGCCGAAGGGGTCACCCTGCGTTCGATGATCGCACAGGGTCGTCTCGAGCCGGCCGACGCGCTGCGTGTGGCGCACGGCGTCGCGCGCGGCCTGGCGAGCGCCCACCGCAGCCGCGTGGTGCACCGCGATCTGAAGCCGGAGAACATCATCGTCGGCCCCGATCTGCATGCGAAGATCCTGGACTTCGGGCTCGCGGAGATCCTGGAGAACCCGGTCACGTGCCTCGAGACCGCGGGCGACCCGGCCGAGACGACCACCCGGGATCTGCGCGTGAGCGATCGCCTCGCGGGCACGATCGCCTACATGTCCCCCGAGCAGGCGCAGGGGCTGCCGGTGGACGCCCGCTCGGACATCTTCTCGTTCGGGGTGGTGCTGTACGAGATGCTCTCCGGACGCCGCCCGTTCGCCGCCGCCAACGTCACCGCCACCCTCGCGCGGATCCTCGAGTCCGACCCCGAGCCGCTTCAGGCCCTGCGCGCCGATCTTCCCGAGGGCCTGGCGGGGGTCGCGAGCCGCTGCCTCGAGAAGGACCCGGCCGCACGGTACGAGGATGGAGGCGGCCTGTCGCGCGCGCTCGAGGATGTTCCGGACGGCGCCGGCCGGCACGCATCCCGAGCGGGTCGCCGCGGTCTCGCCCACGACCATCGCCGTCTTTCCGTTTCGCGTCCGCGGCTCCTCCGGGCTCGACTATCTCGGCGCGGGGATGGTGGACCTGCTCGGCACGAAGATTGACGGCGCCGGGGAGCTGCGCACGGTGGATCCCCACGTGATCCTCTGCTGCGCCGCGAGCGAGGCCGGCGGGCCCGCGGACCCCGACGCGGCGCGGGAGGTGGCCGCGAGGTTCGGGGCGGGCCTGTTCGTCCTCGGCAGCGTGCTCGCCGCGGGCAGCCTGGTCCAGATTGACGCCTCGCTGTATGACGCGTCCGGGGGCGCGCGGCCCGTATCGAAGGCCTCGGCACAGGGCGAGGTCGCCCGGATCTTCGACATGGTCGACAAGCTGGCCGCGGACCTGCTGGCCGGCCGGAGCCGGGGGCCCGCCACGCGGCTGACGCAGATTGCCGGAGCCACCACCGGGTCGTTCCCCGCGCTGAAGGCGTATCTCGAGGGCGAGAACGAGATGCGCGCCATGCGGCGCACGGCGGCGGTGGAGGCATACCAGCGCGCCGTGGCGATCGACCCGGGGTTCGGGCTGGCCTGGTACCGGCTCAGCGTCGCCGCCCTCTGGTCGGGTCGGGGGCGGCTCGCGGGGGAGGCCAGCCGGCAGGCGGTGCGCCACGCCGACCGGCTCACCGAGCGGGACCAGCTGCTGCTCGAGGCATTCGCCGCTTGCGTCAACGGCAGCAACGACGAGGCGGAGCGGCGCTTCCGCAATATCGTGGGCAGCCATCCCGACGACGTGGAGGCCTGGTACCAGCTCGGCGAGCTGCTGTTCCACTGGGGCCCGTTGCGCGGCCGGCCGATTGAGGAGTCGCGTCTTGCCTGGGAGCGCCTCCTGACGCTCGATCCGAAGCACACCAACGGATGGGTGCACATCGCGCTCATGGAGGCAAGGGCCGGCAACGCGGCGGGGCTGGACGACGCGGCGAGGAGGATACTGGCGCTGAGCCCGGGCGGAGACCCGGCGTCGTGGATGAGGGCGCTGCTGGCATTCTCGCCGGGCGGCGAGGAGGAACGGGACGCCGTGATGGACGAGCTGCGGCGCGCGAGCGATCACGTTGTCACCAACACGGTCCGGATCCTCGGCGGCTTCTCGCGCGATCCGGCCGCCTCGCTGCCTCTCGCCGGCCTGCTGGTCGAGCCGTTCCGGTCCCCCGAGACCCGCGCGCTGGGGCACATCATCCGCTCCCATCTGCATCTGGCCCGGGGCCGGTGGGAAGACTGCGCCGCCGATCTGGATCGGGCGGACCGACTGGCTCCCGTCTGGGCCGCCGAGTATCGCGCGCTGCTTGCGACGGCCCCGTTCCTGCCGGTGGATCCCATGGCGTCCGGCCCCCTGCTTTTTGGGCTGGAACGGATTCGAGGCCGGGAAGGCCGCGGCGGGGGCACGGCCGGACGACTGGCTGGATCCGCACGAGGGGCTGCACCCGGCGCTGCGGCTCTATCTGCGCGGGCTGATTGAGGTGCGTGCCGGAGAGCCGGCCGCCGCGGAGCGGGCCGCGGAGGATCTCGAGGCGGCGGACGACGGCGCCCGCGGCACTCTTCCAGCCGACCTCGCCCTGAGCGTGCGGGCGCATGCCGCGGCCGCGGCGGGGCGCACGGCCGAGGCGCTGTCATTGCTCGAGTCGATGCGATCGGGCTCGCGCTTCGATCAGACGATGTGGTCGCCGTTCCACTCCCAGGCGAGGGAACGGTACCTGCGGGCGGAGCTCCTGACGACGCTGTCGCGCGAGGAGGAGGCGGTCACCTGGTACAGCTCGTTCGCGGAGGTCAGCGTGTACGACCTGCCCTATCTTGCCCCCTCGCTCGTGCGGCTTGCCGCCATCCGCGAGCGGCTGGGCCAGCCGCAAAGGGCGGCCGCCGCCCGGGAGCAGGCGCGGCATCTGTGGGACGGCTGCGACGCCCGGCTGCGGCCCGCGCTCGGGGACCCGGGGGCCTAGGAACCCCCGGCCGCGGCGAACCGCTCCGCGAGCCAGCCGCCGATGTCGGATATCTCCTCGGGGCAGACCTCGTGCCCCATCGGATATGTCCGCCAGGTGACCGCGTAGCCGAGCGCCTTCAGGCGATCCCGCGCCGCCTCGCCGCGTGCCGGCGGCACCATCGGGTCGAACTCCCCGTGCGCGGCGAAGACCGCGTTGCCGGCGTTGGCCTCGGAGCGGCGGGCCTCGACATCCTCCTCGCAGACGAGATAGGTCGACAGCGCCATGATGCCGGCGAGCCGCTCGGGGTGCCGGAGCCCGACGTGCAGGGCGATTGCCCCGCCCTGTGAGAAGCCGGCCAGGACGATCCTCCCGGACGGCACGCCCCTTTCGTTCTCGCGGGTCAGCAGGGCGGAGATTCGGTCCGCCGAGCGGCCGATCCCCTCGGCATCCTGGTCGCGCCGCAGGTCACCGCCGAGGATGTCGTACCATGCCGGCATGATCAGTCCCATGTTGATGGTGACCGGGCGCGACGGGGCATGCGGGAACACGAACCGGACGCCGAGCCCACGCGGCAGGCCGAGGTAGGGTACGATCGGCTCGAAGTCATGGCCGTCCGCGCCCAGGCCATGCAGCCAGACGACACTGAATCGCGCCGGGTTGTCCGGCTCGATCTCGACGGTCCGCAGCAGCTCTTCGCTCATGGGGAACGGAACGGTATCACAGGGAGGCCGGGTCTTGCCTGAGGCTTGGGGTCTGTACGGAGCGTTGTTCCTCGCCGGGCTGGTGGCCGGAACGCTCAACGTCATCGCGGGAGGGGGCTCGTTTCTCACCCTGCCAGCGCTCATCCTGCTGGGCCTGCCGGCCACCGCCGCCAACGCCACCAACCGTGTCGGGATCGTGTTCCAGAACGTCGGCGCGGTCTGGAGCTTCCGCCGGCACGGGCTCTTCGAGACGCGCTGGACCTGGACCGCGGCACTGCCTTCCTGCGCCGGCGCGGTGGGCGGGGCGGTGCTGGCGCTGTGGATCAGCGACGCCGCGTTCAAGCGGATGCTGGTCTTCCTGATGATCGCGGTCACACTCTGGACGCTGTGGGATCCCGTCGGACGCATCCGGCGGGCTCGTGGCGGCGGGCCCGCCTCGCCCCTGGCGGTCGGCGCGGCCTTCTTCGTGGTGGGCATCTACGGCGGGTTCGTCCAGGCGGGCGTCGGGTTCTTCCTGCTGGCGGTCACCACGTACGCCGGCTACGACCTGGTGAAGGGGAACTCGCTCAAGGTCTACTGCGCGCTGCTGTTCACCATCGTCTCGGTGGTCATCTTCGCGGCCGCCGGCCAGATCGTCTGGGCCGCGGGCGTGGTGCTGGGGCTGGGCAACATGATCGGCGGGCTGCTCGGCGTCCGGCTGGCGGTGCTCAAGGGGCATCGATGGCTCAAGGGGGTGGTGACGGTCACCATCATCGCGCTGGCGATCAAGCTCTGGCTCACCGAGTGAGCCGGCCCTTCGCCCCTCTGATAGGATGTCCTGCGTGTCCGACCCGATGCCACGGCCGCCCAGACCGCCGCTGACGACCCCGCGCCCCGACCGGCTCGACCCGGGCCGGTCCGACTATCACCTGGTCCTCGGGCGGCACGACGCCGCGGTGGCGCGCGGCGAGGACACATACGTCGACCCTTCCACCGGCCTCCTGGTGATGACGGCGCAGGCGCTGTGGGATCGCGGCCGCTGCTGCGACACCGGGTGTCGCCACTGCCCGTACCCCGGCGCGGAGGACTGAGCCTACTTGCCCGGGAAACCGAGCCAGCCGCGGCTCGCGTAGTCGCACATGATCAGGCTGATGAGAATCACCAGCCAGAACAGCGCCGTGCCCGCCAGCAGCCACAGGATCCTGCCGCCCCAGCGCAGATGCATGAAGAACAGCACCACCAGAAGCGCCTTGCCGCAGGCGATCGTGATCGCCACCACGGTGTTGAGGGGTCCCAGGTCGAAGAACGCCACCCACGCGGTCAGCGCGGTGAGCGCCAGCAGCGCCGCGAAGATGGCGAAGTAGATCCCCGGCGAGACGATGTGTTCCGAGTGTTCCGGCATCAGTGGCGCCCCAGCAGGTACAGCAACGGAAAGAGGAAGATCCAGATGATGTCCACGAAGTGCCAGTACAGCCCGAAGTTCTCCACCGGCGTGAAGTAGCTCGCGCTGAACCGGCCCCGCCAGGCCTCACGCACCAGCCAGACCATCAACCCCATGCCGATGATCATGTGCAGCGCGTGCATCCCGGTCATGGCGAAGTACATCGCGAAGAAGAGCTGCACCTGCCGGCCGAACGGCCCGGGGAAATGAAAGTAGGGCCCGGGCACGAACCCCTCGACCCACTTGTGGTGGTACTCGTACGCCTTGATCCCGAGGAAGAGGCCCCCCAGCAGCATGGTCAGCAGCAGGAACAGCACGATCCCGTTGCGTCGTCCGAGCTGCGCGGCGTGCACCGCCAGCGCCATCGTCAGGCTGCTGCAGATCAGCACGCCGGTGTTGATGCCGCCCAGCACGACGTCCAGCTCGTGGCTTGCCCTCCGTCCAGGCGCCGGGATGCAGGGTGCGATACACGACGTAGGTCGCGAACAGCCCGCCGAAGAAGAGCACCTCGGTGACGAGGAACACCCACATCCCGAGGCTGGCCGCCTCCTTCTGCTGCTCGAGATCCACGAAGTGGTGCTGCAGCACCGAATGGGTGTCAGCCAAGGGCGGGCTCCTCCACGATGGGCTTGTCGTAGGCGTACGCCTCCTCGGTCACGACCGGGATCTCGGGGAAGTTCTCCGGCGGCGGCGGCGACGGCGTCTGCCACTCCAGCCCCGTTGCGCCCCACGGGTTGGCCGGGGCGGCCTTCCCGTAACGCATGCGACCAGATCAGGTAGACGAGCGGGATCAGGTACCCGACGCCCAGGATCGAGGCGCCCGCGGTCGACATCACGTTGAGCACCTGGAACTCCGGCGGATAGACGTGGTAGCGGCGCGGCATCCCGAGATATCCCAGCAGGAACTGCGGGAAGAAGGTCAGGTTGAACCCGAGGAAGATGATGATCGCCGAGAGCCGGCCCCACCACTCCGGGTACATCTTCCCGCTGATCTTGGGCCACCAGAAGTGGAGCCCCCCCAGGTACCCCATCATGGCGCCGCCCACCATGATGTAGTGGAAGTGGGCCACCACGAAGTAGGTGTCATGGACATGGACGTCGATGCCGAGCGTCGCCAGGAAGAGGCCCGTCAGCCCGCCGATGGTGAACAGCCCGATGAAGCCCGAACGCGTACAGCATCGGCGTCTGGAACGAGATCCGATCCCTTGTACAGGGTGGCGGTCCAGTTGAACACCTTGATCGCCGACGGGGATCGCCACGATCATGCTGAGGATCGAGAAGACCATGCCCGCGTACACCGACTGGCTGCTGACGAACATGTGGTGGCCCCAGACCAGGAAGCCCAGGACGGCGATCGCCAGGCTGGAGAAGGCGATGAAGTTGTAGCCGAAGACGCGCTTGCGGGCGAAGCAGGTGATGACTTCGCTGATGACGCCCATCCCCGGCAGGATCATGATGTAGACCGCCGGGTGCGAGTAGAACCAGAACAGATGCTGGAACAGCACCGGGTCGCCGCCCAGCCGCGGGGTCGAAGATGCCGATCTGGAAGATCCGCTCGAGCGCGACCAGGACCATGGTGATGGCCAGGACCGGGCGTGCCCAGGACCATGATGACGCTGGTGGCGTAGTGCGCCCAGATGAACAGCGGCAGACGGAACCAGGTCAGCCCCGGAGCGCGCATCGTGTGGATGGTGACGATGAAGTTCAGCCCGGTCAGGATGGACGAGAACCCGGTGATGAAGATCCCCAGCGCCACCGGCACGACGTTCGTGTTGGAGTAGGTGGTGCTGTAGGGCGTGTAGAACGTCCAGCCGGTGTCCACGCCCCCCGCCACGATGGCGACCAGGGTGAAGAGTCCGCCGATCACGTAGATGTACCAGCTCAGCAGGTTCAGCCGGGGGAACGCCAGGTCCTTGGCGCCGATCATCATCGGCACGAGGAAGTTGCCCAGCACCGCCGGCATCGACGGGATCAGGAAGAAGAAGATCATCATGATGCCGTGCATCGTGAACAGCTTGTTGTACGTGTCGGCCTGGACCAGATCAGGGCCCGGCGTGAGCAGCTCCAGCCGGATCAGCAGCGCGAACACGCCGCCCAGCATGAACAACGCCGTGACGGAGACCAGGTACAGGATGGCGATCCGCTTGTGATCCCGCGTCAGCAGCCACGACTTGATGCCGTAGTTGACGTTCAGATAGTTCGTGCGGGTCTCGGTCATCGGCTCTCCCCTCCGGGCGGCGCCGACTGTGTCGCGGCGCCGGCCGCGCCGGCATCACCCGCCGCCGGGGCCTGCCCCTCCGGGCCGATCGACTTCAGGTATTCGATGATCTGCATGAGCCCTTCCTCGTTCACCAGGCCGCGGAACGTCGGCATCAGCGGCGTGTAACCCTTCACGATCCTGGCCTTCGGGTCGACGATCGACTCACGAAGGTACGCCTCATCCGCCGTGGTGCCGCCCCCGCCCTCGAACTGGACCTTCGTGCCGTACAGGCCGTGGAGCGACGGACCGCGCCCCTTGTCGTTCTGCTGATGGCAGGAGCTGCAGCCGAGATTGGTGAACAACCGCTCGCCGGCGGCTGCCGGCGTCAGACCCCCCGTGCCGCCGCCCAGCCAGTCCTGGAACGCGTCAGGTTCCATGACGATCACCGACCCGATCATCCCCGAATGCTTCGTGCCGCAGTACTCGGCGCAGAACAGATGGTACGTGCCCGTTTTCGTGGCCTGGAACCAGGTCGTGGTGTACTTGCCGGGCAGCACGTCCGCCTTGATGCGGAACGCGGGGACGAAGAAGCTGTGGATGACGTCCTCGGAAGTCATCGTCAGCTTCACGGCCCTTCCCACCGGGACGTGCAGCTCGTTGATCTCCCGCCGCCCGTTCAGGTGCTGCAGCTTCCACATCCAGCGCTTGCCCACCACCAGGATGTCCATGGTGTCGTCGGGAGGACGGTTCAGGTGGAAGAAGACGTTCGTGCCCCAGACGAAGACGAACATCACGAGCACGAACGGAATCAGCGTCCAGATCACCTCCAGCTTCGTCGAACCGGTGCTCGCACCGACGCGGCTCGCGCTCGAGCCGCGCCGGTAACGGATCGCGAAAAAGACCAGCAGCCCCGCAATGAGCAGCGACATGACCATCGCCAGCACGACGAGGAACAGGTAGAGCGCGTCCACGCGGCTCGCGCTGGTCGAGGCCTCGACCGGAAAAAGCGGTAGATCTTTCAGCATCGGCTCGATCTTCCCTCGCGGCTCATGCCGGCTTGCCGTGCGCGCGACGCGAGTCGCGCCGGAGCATGAAGAGCACCAGGATCCCGATCCCGAGGACGGTGGCCACGCCGCCAAACCTCATGAGACGGTATACCATCAGCCCGTAACGGCTCGTCTGCGGATCGTACTGGTAGCACAGGAGCAGCAGATGATCCGTGACGGAGCCGACCTTGCCGCCCGACGCCTCCACCAGCGCCAGCCGCAGATCCCTCGGAGCGTATTCGACACCGAAGAAGTACTTCGCGATCTTTCCTTCCGGCGTCAGCACCATGACCCCGCTCGCATGCGCGAACTGGTCCTTCTCTTCGTCGTAGACGTACCGGAAGCCGACGGCGGACGCCAGGGAGTGGATCGGCTCCTGCTCCCCCGTCAGGAAGTGCCATGCCGAGGCCGCCTCCGGGTGTCCGTACTTCTGCAGGTAGTTCTTCTTCGTGGCGGCGGCGAGGTCCGGGGTCTCGCGAGGGTCGAACGACACGGTGACCACCTGATAGTCCTTCCCCGCCTCCAGACCCAGCGCCTTCATGCTGCTCGCCAGCCCGCTCTCCACCAGCGTGCACAGCATCGGGCAACGGTAGTAGGCCAGCGAGAGGATGACCGGCTTGTCGCCGAAGTACTCGGACAGTCGCACCGTCCTTCCCGTCTCGTCGTTGAATGTCAGATCCAGGGGGATCGTGTCTCCGATGCTGCTGGTCGATCCCCACCTCGTCGAACGGCGGCTTCGGGGCCGCCGCCGAGACCTGTGTTCCGGGTACCGAGATCGCCAGCAGCGCCGCACAAGACAGTGTCCTGATGATCCGCATGGCTACTCGCCCTCCTTCCGTACGGGGGCCTGACGGGCCGGAAGTCCCCGCTCCACGAGGATCTCCATCGCTCTTTCGATCGGGATCCTCACGATTTGCTTTTCCTGATCGACCCATCCATAGCTGCCCAGGATCGCATCCTCCTCGGCATGCAGCTCCTGAAGCTCCGCGAGCGGGCTCTGCTGCAGCCTCGGCTCGGGGGGCAGCTGGTCCCTCGAATGAGCGGTCAGCGTGACCGGTGGCGGCTGCGCCGCCGACTCGCCCGCGGCGAGATAGCGGAACATCCACCACATGAGCAGACCCACGACGACGAGGAGCACCACCAGCCACGAGCCCAGAATGCTCAGCCAGCGGAAATCGACGTCCTTCGTCTCGTGCCCGGGCCTCCGCCCGGGCTCAATCATGGTCATCGCTCAGCGCTTCCAGAAGATACGGATCCCGCATCGGCAGCAGGGACACACCCCTGATCTGCCGCAGGTACAGATAAACCCACAGGCCGCCCAGTCCCACCGTGGTGGCGACATCGATCCATCCCACCGACAGCGTCTCGACCCCGTCGGCGGGCCCCATCATCCAGTACGTGTCGACGATCCGCATGACGAAGAGCATGATCGCGACGGCCACCAGCCTCCGCGTGTTCTCCTTGACCCTCCGCATCAGCAGCAGGAGGAACGGCAGGGCGAAGTGCACCGCGATCAGCGCGAGCCCCACCCACTCCCATCCGCCCTTCAGCCGCTTCAGGTACCAGGGGATCTCCTCGGGCAGATTCCCCGACCAGATGATCAGGTACTGCGAGAAGGAGAAGTAGGCCCAGACCATGACGAAGGTGAACAGCATCGTGCCGAGATCGGCAACGCGCCCCGGCGTCATGATCCCGTCGAGCGGCTTGACCTTCGACAGCAGCACCGCCATCAGGATCACGAAGCAGAAAGCGGCCACCGCCTCGCCCGCCATCAGCAGGACACCGAAGATGGTGGAGAACCAGTGCGGCTGAAGCGACATCACCCAGTCGGTGGCGGCAAGGGTGATGACGACCACGTAGATCACCAGCCCGCCCGCGCTGAGCATCTGGAACCGGCGTATCAGCGAGGCATCTCCGGTCTCGTCCTGCCGCCGCGACCACCGGCTGAGCAGCCAGGCGAAGGTGCTCCACACCGCGAAGTAGAGGAGCGCGCGAACGAGGAAGAACGGGACGTTCAGATACGGCGCCTTGTGCAGCAGGACCTCGTCATGGGCGACCAGGGCGGGATCGGCCCACGGATAGAGCGTCCTGATGCCTGCCGCCAGCGGGATGAACAGCACCGCCATGAACGGGATGGTGAGCGCGCCCGCTTCGAGCAGCCTGCGCACCATGAGCCCCCAGACGCCCCCGGTGACATGCTGCAGCATCAGGATCCCAAGGCAGCCGAGCGCGATTCCCAGCCAGAACATGTAGGCGAACAGGTAGGCACGGAAGAACCGGTCGGGCGCGACCCATGCCCCGGCCGCGGCGGCAACGAGGCCGGCCGCTCCGAGCCCGACCGCCCACGCACGCAGCCTCTCCACGCCCGGCGTCATCGGGACGCTCCCTTCTTCAGAAGCTCCGCCCGCTCCTTCGGGGGCACGTCGGCCAGCGTGGCGTGCTGGCTGAGCTGCAGCGCCCGGACGTAAGCGACGATCGCCCACCGGTCGCGCACGGGGATCTGCTCCGCGTAGCCATACATCCGGCCGAAGCCGTTGGTGGCCACGTCGAAGATGTACCCGGCCTCCTTCTCGATAAGCCGCTCCTCGTGAAACGACGCCGCCTGCGGAAAGCCTCGACGCACGACCATCCCGCGCCCGTCCCCGACGCGGCTGTGACAGGGCGAGCAGTAGATGTCGAACCGCTCACGGCCCCGGCTCATCACCTCCGCCGTGACGGGAAACGGGAATTCGTCGACGACCTTGCCGTCGATCTTGCCCGTGTACAGCAGCTCGTCCTCGTCGAGCTGCCCGCGCGCGACCGTTCCCTCCACGGGATGCCGGGAGGCACGGCCGTCGGCGAAGAAGTCGGTGGAGGCCAGCGGCTTGTACTTCGGCTGGTCCTGCATGTCTCGCCGACAGGCGGGCCCGGCGAGCACGGCCATCAGGCAGCACACGGCCAGCGCCAGCCCCCTCGGACGTCTATCGCTCAATTTCGGATACCTCCGCCGGCTCCAGACTCTGCAGGAAGCGCCGGGTGCCCTCGACGTCGAACCGGGAGTCGCTGGCCTCGATGCACAGGAAGAATCGATCGGTGCTGGCGAGCGCGAAGTCGGGAGCGTTGAACACGGGATGATGCGGACGCGGCAGGCCGTTGAGCCCGAGCATCCCGAGGACCGCGGTCAGCGCCGCCGCCAGGACGCCCATCTCGAACGTGATGGGGATGAACGACGGCCAGCTGTGCAGAGGGCGGCCCCCGACGTTGACGGGATACGCCATCACCGAGACCCAGTACTGCAGGAGGTACCCGCCTGCGGCGCCCAGCAGGCCGCCCGCCAGCACCATCTTCGGCAGCCGGCCCCGCGTGTGCCAGCCGAGCGCCTCGGAGAGCTCCTCGATCGGAAAAGGCGTGTAGGCGTCCATGTTCCGGTAGCCCGCCTCGTACGCCCTGCGCGCCGCCGAGACGATGGCGGCCGTGTCGTGGAACTCGGCCATCAGCCCGTACGTCCTGCGCTCGGCGCTCATTTCCCGTCCTCCTCCGGCTCATGCACCTCGGCCGCGGGCAGGATCGTCCGCATCTCGAAGATCGAGATCATCGGCAGGAAGCGGATGAACAGGAACAGCAGCGCCATGAACAGGCCGAGGGTGCCGAACAGCGTCGCGTAGTCCCAGAACGTGCCGTAGTACATCCCCCACGACGACGGGCAGATAGTCACGGTGCAGGCTGGTGACGACGATGATGAACCGCTCCAGCCACATGCCGACGCTGACGATCAGCGCGATCACGAACAGCGTCACGGGGCTGTTCCTGCACGCGCTTGAACCAGAGCGGCTGGATGGCGACGATGTTGCAGAAGATGAGCGCCCAGTAGGCCGGCCAGTAGGGGCCGACCATGCCGGTTGTCCGACATGAACATCTCGAAGGTGTTGCCGCTGTACCAGGCGTAGAAGACCTCCGTCATGTAGCCGTAGGCCGACCATGAGACCGGTGGCGAGCATCACCTTGCCCATGTTCTCGAGATGCCGCATCGTGATGAAGTCCTGCAGGCCGTAGACCGCCCGCAGCGGGATCGCGATGAGTCAGCACCATGGCGAACCCGGCGTAGATGGCGCCCGCCACGAAATAGGGCGGGAAGATCGTCGAGTGCCAGCCGGGGACGATCGACGATGGCGAAGTCCAAGCTCACCACCGAGTGCACCGAGAGCACGAGCGGCGTGGCGAGGCCGGCCAGCAGCAGGTAGGCCACCTCGTAGCGGTGCCAGTGCATCGCCGAGCCGCGCCATCCCATCGCCAGGATGCCGTACACCTTCCGCGGGAACCACCACGACGCGCGATCCCTCAGGGTGGCGAGATCCGGGATCAGCCCGACGAACCAGAACATGAGCGACACGGTCGCATAGGTGGACACCGCGAAGACGTCCCAGACCAGCGGGCTGCGGAACTGCGGCCACACCCCCATGGTGTTCGGGATGGGCAGCAGCCAGTAGAACAGCCAGGGCCGCCCCATGTGCAGCAGAGGGAACAGCCCCGCGCACGCCACGGCGAACAGGGTCATCGCCTCGGCGAACCGGTTGATCGAGGTGCGCCATTCCTGCCGCAGCAGCAGGAGTATGGCGGAGATCAGCGTGCCTGCGTGGCCGATACCGATCCACCAGACGAAGTTGATGATCGCGAATCCCCAGCCGACGGGGATGTTGATGCCCCAGATGCCGACCCCCTTGACCATGAGCAGGGTCACGGCATAGAGCAGGATCATGACGAAGATGAAGGAGATCCCGAACCCCAGGAACCAGCCTTTTCGTGTCTTCTGCGTGAGGACGATGGAGGAGATCTTGTTGGTGACCGAGCCGAAGGTGTGATCGCGGCCGGTCAGGATCGCACGGTGCGCGGCCCGGGGCCCTCCAGCGTCATTCGGCTGCGTGATCTCCGGCGGCATCGCTCAGGCTTTCTCCAGCTCGGGGTTCGGATTGCGAAGAGCGGCGAGGTAGGTCGTTCTCGGGCGCGTGCCCAACTCCGCGAGCAGCGAGTAGTTGCGCGGGTCGCCCTTCAGCTTCGCGACACGGCTCTGCTCGTCGTTGATGTCGCCGAATGTGATCGCCTCGGCGGGACAGGCCTGCTGGCAGGCGGTCAGGATCTCGCCGTCCTTTATCGGCCGGTCCTCGTTCTGCGACTGGATGCGCGTCTCGTTGATCCGCTGTATGCAGTAGGTGCACTTCTCCATGACGCCGCGGCTGCGGACCGTGACGTCCGGGTTGCGCAGCAGCTTGAGGCTGGGCGTCTGCCAGTCGGAGAACAGCAGGAAGTTGAAGCGCCGCACCTTGTAGGGACAGTTGTTCGAGCAGTACCGCGTCCCCACGCATCGGTTGTACACCATGTCGTTGAGCCCCTCGGAGCTGTGGACCGTCGCCCCGACGGGGCAGACCGGCTCGCACGGAGCGTCCTCGCACTGCATGCACGGGACGGGCTGGTGCCAGATCGCGGGATCGTCGAGACTGCCCTCGAAGTACCGGTCGACGCGGATCCAGTGCATCTCGCGCCCGTTGAGCACCTGCTCCTTGCCCACCACGGGGATGTTGTTCTCCGCCTGGCAGCCGATGACACAGGCGTTGCACCCGACGCACGAATTCAGATCGATCACCATCCCCCAGGCGTGCCCCTCGTACTTGTAGGGCGGGTACAGGCTCTCGTCCTCGGACGGCGCGTGATCGTCGTGATGCACGAACCCGGGCTCCGCGGAGAACTCATCCAGCGTGGCGTGCCGGACGAGATCGCGCCCCTCCATGCTCTGGTGGTTGTGCGTGCTGGCCAGAGTGGCGCGGCCGCCCACGGGGCGCACCAGCACGCCCCGCGCGATCGTCTGGCCGGCCGAGGCGCGCAGCACGTTGGCGTCGAAGCCGGCCCCGTTGCCGACCCGCCCGGCGCGCGTCCGGCCGTACCCGAGATGCACCGTGATCGAGTCCGCCGGATGGCCGGGCACGATCCAGATCGGCGCCTGCACCGAGCGACCGGAGAGCGCCAGGTCGACGATGTCGTTGTCGCCCAGGCCGAGCCGCTCCGCCGTGACGGGCGCGACCAGCGCCGCGTTGTCCCATGTGAGCTTCGTGATCGGCCGCGGCAGCTCCTGAAGCCATCCGTTGTTGGCGAACCGGCCATCGTACACCGCCGGATCCGGCCGGAAGACGATCTCCATTTCCCCGCCGGCCACCACCGGGGAGGGCGCCGGGATCGCGCCCGTCCGCGCCGCCGCCTTCTTCTCAGGCTGCGCGGTGTTCTCGACGAGGCCGTCGTGCAGCTTGCGGCGCCACCACCTCTCGAACCCGGCGTCGGTCCCGTCGTGCGATCCGTGCCTCTTCCAGGTGTCGCGAACCAGATCGTGGCTCGACATCGATGACTGGTCGAGGAACAGCGCGAGCAGCTCGTGGATCGTCCTTCCCTCGTAAAGCGGCTCGATCATCGGCTGGAGGATCGTGGTCGTGCCGTCGAACGACCGGGCGTCCGCCCACGACTCCAGCTCGTGCGCCTGCGGGACGTGCCAGTGGCACAGTGCGGCCGTCTCGTCCTGATAGGGGCCCAGGTGGATTCTCAGGCCGACCTTCTCGATGATCGATCCGAACTCGAGGCCGGGAGGCGCCGCGTAGACCGGGTTACCCCCGAGGATGACCAGCAGGCTCACCCGGCCGGCGTCGATGTCGGCCGCCAGCTCGCGGATCGAGCCGGCCGCCGGCCCCGAGGCGGAGCCCGGGATGCCCGCCTCAACCGGCTCCGTGTGATAGACCGGGCCGCCGACGCTGCCCAGCCGCTCGTTGATCGCGTGAGCGAGGGCGTGCACGACCGGCGGGAGATGCTCGCCCGCCATCACGACCGCGCGCGACCCCTTCGCTTCGAGATCTCGCGTCATGACGTCGATCCATTTCTCGTGCCCGGCCAGACGGGAGGAAGCGTCCGGCGCCCGGCCGACGTCGAGGCCGAGACCCGCGGCCACGGCGCGCGCGACATGCTCCATCTCGGCCGCGGGCAGGGACAGCCTGTGGTCGGCGCTCGCGCCGGTGTTGGATGGAGTGGATTCCACGACGTAGAGCCGGTTCATCCCGGAGTCGGCCTTCCGGCGGCGCGCGGCGAACTCGCGCACCGGGGAAAGGCCCGCGATGCCCGGCTGAAGGAAATCGGCGTCGAGCGAAAGGATGACGTCGGCTTCGGCGAGCCTGTAGTGCGTCGCGAGGGCCTCGCCATACGCCATGCGCGCCCCTTCGTACACGTTCTCGCGGCCCACCGGCTCGTAACGGTGCCAGCGCGCGCCGGGAAGGGCGGAGAGCACTCGTCCGAGCTGATCGATCACCGTGGGAGACGTCACCGCCTCGGTGAGGAACCGTATCCCCTCGCCGTTCCCTTCCTTCTGCGCGTCGCGGATCTCCTTGACGACCTGCCTGAGATCTCCCCAGGGCCTGATGTCGCCCAGATACGTCACGGTCTGCGATCGGTCCGGATCGTACAGCCCCAGCATCGCCGCCTGCATGAAGACGTCGGTGGCGCCGCGACTCGCGGGGTGATCGGGATTGCCCTCGACCTTGGTGGGACGCGCCTCGTGTGTCTCCACGATGACGCCCCGCGCGAAGCCGCCCAGCGTGAGCGCCGTGGCGTACCGCACCGGCCGCCCCGGGATCAGATCCTCGGGGGCCTTCGAGTAGGGGGAGATCGTCTCCTTGGGCTGCTTCGTGCAGGCGGTGATGCCCGCGAGCGCCAGCGAGGCTCCCATCAGCTTCAGGAAATGACGCCGCCCGACGTCGTCGGTCCACTCGGACGCCTGGCTCGGGAATTCATTGGCCAGCATTTCCTGGAACTCGGGCGTGGCGGCCACGTCCTCGAGGCTCTTCCAGTATCGTCGGCCCCTCTCGCCCGCGAGGCGGGCGCGGATCCCGGCCAGGTCCATGGTCGTCTTCTGATGCTCGCTCATCCTTGCCCTTCCGGTTACCGGTGACAGGTGTCGCAGTCGGTCCGCGTCTTCACGTCGTACTGCTTCATCAGCTTCCGGCCCAGCGCCTCACGATCCTCCGGAGGCTGCCAGTCCATGCGCGCGATCGTGTCGCGTGGCTGCAGGTTCGCTTCGGGTTGCCTGTGGCATCCGACACACCACTCCATCTGCAGCGACGCCACTTTCCACGTGAGGGACATTCTGTCCACCCGCCCGTGACAGGTCACACAGGCTACTCCCTTGTGGACGTGGACGCTGTGATCGAAGTAGGCGTAGTCGGGCAGGTCGTGCACGCGCGTCCAGACGATCGGCGTGTTGTTGCGGAAGCTCGCCCGCACCGGCTCGAGCGTCGGGCTGTCCGTATAGAGCTGCGAGTGGCAGTTCATGCACGTCTTCGTCGGCGGGATGCCCGCGAACCCGGATCGCTCGACCGACGTGTGGCAGTACCTGCAGTCGATGCCGATCGCTCCCGCGTGATGAGCGTGGCTGAACGGGACCGGCTGGTCCCGGGCCACGAACGCTTCCGTCCTGTACGGAGACCGTTCGACGGTGACGAGCAGCCACCCGAGCGCCGCGATGAACAGCAACGCGCCGTAGACGGAGACCTTCGCGATGGTGTTGGTGCTCGGGTGGAAGATCTGGCTCATCTTTTTCTCTCAGTTTCGCTCAATCTCTGTATGCGGGAGGGCGTCATGATAGCATCCCTCCGAAGTCATGTGGAGTACGGCGGGGATACACCACGTCGACGTATGTGACTCCGTCACACGAAAAGGGCCCCTCATGAAGATCGCTCTCGCGCAGAACAATGCCGGCGTCGATCGCCGCGCGAACCTGGAACGGGCTCTGCATACGATGGAGCGCGCCGCGGCGGCGGGCGCGGCGCTGATCGTCTTCCCGGAACTGGCCGTGGACCGGTTCTTCCCCGCATCGGAGTCGAACGAAGCGGCCCGTGATCTCGCCGAGCCGGTGCCGGGGCCGACCGCCGACGCGGTGGCCGACGCGGCCCGGAGGCTGTCGCTCGTCACCGTCTTCAACATGTACGAGAGGGACGCCGGCGGGCGGTGCTACGACTCGTCTCCGGTCTTCGACGCCGACGGCAGCCTGCTCGGCGTGACGCGGATGGTGCACATCGCCGACTTCGAGGGATTCCGCGAGAAGGCCTACTACCACCCGGGCGATCGCGGGGCCCCCGTGTACGACACCCGGGCCGGACGTGTCGGTGTGGCGATCTGCTACGACCGGCACTACCCGGAGTACATGCGCGCTCTCGGCGTGCGCGGCGCGCAGATCGTCGCGATACCGCAGGCGGGAGCCCTCGACGAGTGGCCCGAGGGACTCTACGAGGCGGAGGTTCGCGCCGCCGCGTTCCAGAACGGGTACTATGCCGCGCTGGCCAACCGCGTCGGCGAGGAAGGAAGGCTCACCTTCGCCGGCGAGTCGTTCGTCGTGGATCCATCGGGTCAGGTGGTCGCCCGCGGGCGGCGTCTCGAGGAGGATTCTCGTGTTTGCCGACGTGGACCCGCGGCTCTGCGAGGCGTCACCGGCCCGCCGGCTTTTCTGGCGCGACCGCCGGCCGGAGCTGTACCCGGGCTGGCTGGGCGAGTGAGCACCGACAAGGGCGACGACCCGGACAGGCCATAGATCCGGACAGGCCGCGCCGGAGCGAATATCAAGGACGATTCTGACATTTGTCATTGATGTCCGCACCCGGGCGGACTATATTGCGGCATTGTTCGCCCCGCACGGCGAAGGGTCTCCGGCGGCCAGAGTTCCCCCCGCGCGCCCCGCGAGATCCCCACTTCAGAGCATTCGAAGACCTGACCACGGCTCCCGCTGGAGGACGAACCGTGATCGAAGCCGCGCGCCCCCACACCGCACGCAGCACGGCCTCCGTGTCTTCGGCGGCGCCCCGGCCGGGCGCGATCCTGAAGCCCGGCCCCGCCATGGTTGCCTGCTTCGTCCTGCTGGCCGCCGTCAACGTCATCGGCCTTCCTTATTACACGGCATCGCTCGGCGAGAGGATCCGGCATCCGCTGCACCCCTGGCTCAAGCCCTCGGGCCTCGTCGGCCAGAGTCTCGGCATGCTCGCCGTGGTGCTGTTTCTCTTCCTCTGGCTCTATCCGCTCAGAAAGAAGCTCGGTGCCCGCGCCGCCTTCACCGGCCGCGTACCCGCGTGGCTCGACTGGCACATCGCCGCGGGTCTGCTCGCGCCCTGGGCCGCGGCGACCCACGCGGGATGGCGGTTCACCGGGCTGATCGGTCTCGGCTACGCCGCCATGTTCATCGTGTATCTCAGCGGCATCGTCGGGAGATACATCTATACGCGGATCCCCCGGCGGCGTGACGGACTCGAGCTGAATCGCGACGAGATGGCCGCCGAGCGCGAGAAGCTGCTGTTCGAGCTGACGGCGCGCACCGGTTTGCCGCCCGACGAGGTGCGAGGCGTGCTGGCGCGCGACGTGGAAGGGTGCGAGGGACTGTCTCCGCTCTCGACCATCCGTCGCATGGTGAGCGACGACTTCGCGCGGCGCCGATCGGCACGCGCGCTGGCGCGCCGGATGCCGCGCTCGGCCGGCGGGCGCTCCCTGACCCAGGTGCTCAGGCTCGCGCGCCGCGAGATGGCGCTGTCCCAGCAGGCCCGGATGCTCGACGCGACACAGCGTCTTTTCAAGTACTGGCACATCGCCCACCGCCCGTTCGCCGTGACGGCCCTGATCGCCGTGCTGGCGCACATCATCGTGGCGATCCTGATGGGCGCCACCTGGTTCCTGTGAAGGCCCACCCAAGATGACGATGTTGCTGACGACCCTCGGGCTGGTGCTGGTGACGGCGCTGTCAATCCACTTCCATCTGCGGCGAACCTCGCCTCGTGTCGGCAACACCCCCGCCCGGCCCTCGGGAGAGCCCTGCCCTCGCTGCCGCGCGCTCGTGCCGGCCGGCGCCCCCGTCTGCCCCTCGTGCCGCGTGCCGCTGCGCGCCTACGACGTCGTGACCGCCGAAGTGTCCGCGGACGCGGGCGATGGTGACGCCGGGGGCGGACGTCTTCACGCGATCGTGCGCGCCGACATCTGCGTCGGGTGCGGCACCTGCGTCGAGGCCTGCCCGGAAGCAGGGGCGATACGATTGGAAGGCAAGCGCGCGATCATCGACACCGGAGCCTGCGTCGGCCACGGGCGGTGCGTGGAGGCCTGCCCGGTGGGCGGGATCCTCATGACGACCGGTGACGCCGTGCAGCGCGTCGAGGTGCCGGGTGTCGACGCGAACTTCCAGACGAACATCGAGGGGCTCTACATCGTCGGCGAGCTCGGCGGGCGCGGCCTCATCAAGAACGCGGTCAACGAGGAAAGATCGCCGTCGAGCACGTCGCCCGCCGCACGAACGCCGGCAACGGCCGGCCGGACCCCGTGCCCGGCACCCTCGACGTGGCGATCGTGGGCTCGGGGCCGGCCGGGCTGTCGGCCGGGCTGGAGGCGCAGCGCCTGGGGCTTTCGTACGTGGTGCTGGAGCGCGGCACCCTGGCCGACTCGATCCGCAAGTATCCCCGCCACAAGCTGCTGCTCGCCGAGCCGGTGAAGATGCCGCTGTACGGCGATCTCTGGATCGCCGACGCCTCGAAGGAATCGCTGCTCGCGGTCTGGGAGGCGATCGTCGCGCGCACGGGACTCGCCATCCAGACCGGTCAGGAGGTGAAGGCGATCGAGCCCACCTCGGGGCTGTTCCGGATCGCGACGCTCGACCGGACGTATCACGCCCGGCGCGTGGTGCTCGCGCTGGGTCGGCGCGGAACACCCCGCAGGCTCGGCGTCCCGGGCGAGGAGCTGGCCAAGGTCGTCTACGACATCGTCGAGATGGAGGTGTTCGCCGGCCGGCGCGTGCTCGTCGTGGGCGGCGGCGACAGCGCCGTGGAGTCGGCCGTGGGGCTGGGACGCCAGACCGGCACGCAGGTATCGCTGAGCTACAGGTCGGACAGCTTCAAGCGCGTCAAGTCCCGCAACCGCACCAAGCTCGACGAGTCGGTGGCCGCGGGCCGGGTCGGGCTGCTGCTCTCCAGCGAGGTGCGCGAGATCCGCGCCGACTCCGTGCTGCTCGAGATGGAGGGCCGCACGCTGGAGCTTCCCAACGACGACGTGATCATCCGGATCGGCGGCGATCCTCCGTTCGAGTTCCTCAAGCGGCTCGGCGTTCAGATCGTGACGAAGAAAATCCGAATCACAGCGACGCAGAGCGAGGCCGGTGCCGGCGCGGCATCCTGACGCGGGCCGCCCGCGCCGTGCCGGCCGTCTCGCGGCGCTCGCCGCTGCGGCGGCGACGCTGCTGCCGGCGCTGTCCGCGCCGGCCCGCGCGCAGGTCTCCCCCGGCCCGCTCGCGCGCCCCCACGCCTCCATCGACAGCACGCTGAAGTGCTTCTCGTGTCACGGCTCGTCGAAGGAGTCGATGGACGACAAGTGTCTCGCCTGCCACGAGGACATCGGCTGGCTGCGCGACCGTCATCGCGGGTTCCACGGGCAGGCGGGTCTGCCCGCCTGCAGCTCCTGCCACCCGGATCACGGCGGGCGCGACTTCGAGCTGATCCAGTGGAAGGAGGGCGCACCGGAGAAGTTCGACCACGTGCGCAGCGGCTGGCCACTGAAGGGACGCCACGCCGAGCTGCGGTGCGCGAGCTGCCACCAGGCGAAGTTCCAGCTCTCCGCCGCGGCGAAGCTCGGCCGCCATGATCCGGGATCACAACGCTGGACCGGACTCGAGACGGCCTGCGCCTCGTGCCACGAGGACGCGCACCGCGGCGCGCTCGGCCCGGACTGCGCTTCGTGCCACGGTCTGCAGCACTGGAAGCCGGCGGTCGGCTTCGATCACGCGAAGACCTCGTTCCCGCTGACCGGCAAGCATGCTCCCGTGGCATGCGCCGCCTGCCATCAGGCAAAACACCTGAAGCTGAAGCTCGACGGCGCCGGACGGCCGATCCCGTTGTACAAGCCGCTGCCGCACGCCGAGTGCAGCAGCTGCCACAAGGACGTGCACGACGCGCGTCTCGGCCCGGTGTGCAGCAAGTGCCACGGCACCGACGACTTTCACCGGGTGGCGAAGGAGTCATTCGACCACGACAGGACCCGCTACCCCCTGCGCGGCGCGCACCGGGCGGTGAAGTGCGCGTCCTGCCACGAGGCGGCCGCGGCGAAGGGGCGCCAGCCCGCCTTCGCCCGGTGCGGCGACTGTCATGCCGACGCCCACGCGGGCAAGGCCACGCTCGCGGGCAAGGCCGTCGACTGCGCCTCGTGCCACGAGGTGTCGGGATGGCGGACATCCACCTTCACCGTGGCGCAGCACGCATCGACACCCTATCCCCTCGTCGGGGCGCATGCGCGCGTCGCCTGCGCCTCCTGTCATGCCCGGAAGAAGGGAGCGGCGGGCCTGGGCTCCTCGGGCGTGGTGATCCGCGCGGCCCACGCCCTCTGCACCGATTGCCACGCCGACGCGCACGCCGGACAGCTCGCGTCCGCAAAGGACGGCGGCGCCTGCGAGTCGTGTCACGCCGTCGCCGGATGGAAGCCGTCCACCTTCACGGCGGCACGGCACGACAAGCTGAAGTTCCCGCTGAAGGGACGCCATGCCGCGATCGACTGCGCCGCCTGCCACGGGCCGCTGCGGCCCGGGCTGCCGCCCGTCGCCCCGGCGAAACAGGTCGGCTCGGCGCGCGTGGAGCTGGCGCTGCGCGTCTCGGACTGCGCCGACTGTCATCGTGACCCTCACGCGGGACGGTTCGCGAAGAGCGCAACGTCACGCTGCGGCGACTGTCACACCTCGGCCGTTTCCTGGACCTCGACCATCGACGTGGAGGGGCATCGTCGCTTCCCGTTCCCGCTCGGCGGAGCACACCGGGCCGTCCCCTGCATCGCCTGCCACAAGGAGATGGAAGGGCCGCCGGGCGGCTCGACGCTGAAGCTGGCCTCGAACCCGGGCCGGCCGCTGCCATTCCGAGCCGGGCGCACCCGGTGCAGCGATTGCCACGAGGACCCGCACGGGGATCAGTTCGCGAAGCGCAAGGGCGGCGACACCTGCGACACGTGCCATGTCGACAACAGGTTCAAGCCGGCCGCCCTGTTCGACCACGAGCACGACACGGTCTTCCCGCTCAAGGGCGCCCACGCGCGCGTGACGTGCGGTGAATGCCACAAGCCCCGCATCGACGAGAAGGGAGTGAGACGGGTCGTCTACCGTTCCGTTCCCACACGGTGTGAGGATTGCCACGCTGGCGGCAAGCAGGGAGGAGCATCACCATGAAGCCCGCACGACTTCATCTCGGCCTCTTCGTCTTCGCTACGCTGGCCGCGGGCGCGGCGCCCGCGGCTGCGGCCGAGACGACATCGGAGAAGAACCCGCACGGCTCGTTCGTCGCCGACTGTTCGACCTGCCACCGGCCGGACGCCTGGAAGCCGGCCGTCATCTCGAGCGACTTCGACCACAGGAAGTACGGCTACACGCTGCAGGGGGCGCACGAGAAGCTCCCCTGCCGCACGTGCCACGCCTCGCTCGACTTCAAGCGGGCCGGGACGGCCTGTATCGACTGCCACCAGGACATCCACAACGGCGAGATGGGGATCGACTGCGATCGATGCCACACGCTGCGCAACTTCATCGAGCAGACGCAGCAGCGGCGCAACCACAGGCTGACCCGTTTCCCGCTCACCGGCGCCCACACGGCCGTGGACTGCGATTCGTGCCATCGTGCCGGCAGTACGGGGCAATTGAGCTTCGTCAACACGAATACCGAGTGCGATTCGTGCCATCTGAATGACTACCTGGCCACCACCAACCCCGACCACACCGCCTCGGGGCTGCCGCGCGACTGCATCGAGTGCCACTCGGTCATAAGCTGGGCGGGCAGCCGGTTCAACCACTCCACGACCGGGTTCCCCCTGTCGGGCACGCACAAGAGCCTCGATTGCTCAGCCTGCCACACCGGCAACCAGTTCACGGGGGCGTCTCCCGACTGCTGGTCGTGCCATCAGACCGACTTCGAGCAGACCACCAACCCGCCTCACCAGAGCCAGGGGTTCTCGCACGACTGCCAGTCCTGCCACAACACCAGCGCGTGGCAGCCCTCGACCTTCGATCACAACGCGACCGGATTCCCGCTGACCGGCGCGCACCGGGCCGCCGCCTGCACCGACTGCCACACCGGCGGCACTTACGCCGGCACGCCCACAGCCTGTGTCTCCTGCCACCAGCAGGACTATGACGGCACCACGAACCCGGACCACCAGGCCGCCGGCTTCCCGACCGACTGCGCGAGCTGCCACGGGACCACGACCTGGAGCGGGGCGACCTTCGACCACGACTCGCTCTACTTCCCGATCTACAGCGGCGCGCACGCCGGCCGGTGGGCGTCCTGCGCCACCTGCCATATCAACCCGGCCAACTACGGCGACTTCACATGCCTTTCGTGTCACCCGCACGATGACAAGAACTCGACCGACGGCCACCACAGCGGGGTCAACGGGTACATGTATGTCAGCTCGGCCTGCTACAGCTGTCATCCGAGGGGGAGGCACTGATGAACGCCATGCGCAAGCTGATCCCCTGGATACGGCCCGCGGCGCTCCTGCTCGCCATGATGCCCGGCATCGCCGACCTGCCCGCCGCGACGGAGCAGGCCGAGACCGGGCCGTACCGTGAGACCACCATCACCTATCTGTCCGGGGCATCGGTCTATCTCGGCTCGGGCAGTGACGCCGGAATGGCGATCGGCCAGCAGCTCGAGGTGGTGCGAGACGGCGCGGTGATCGGATGGCTGCGTGTCACCTACATCTCGGCCAGCCGGGCCCTGTGCGAGCGGATCAGCGGTGAGACGCCCCTCGCCACCGGTGACACCGTCCGCTACATCCCGCAGGCGGCGCCCACGCCGGCCGCGGAGCCGGCCCAACGCAAGCCGGAGCCGCCCCGCGCGCGACGCGGGACCGGGCTGCATGGCCGCGTCGGCGTCCGGTACCTCGTGGTGAGGGACAACGGCGTGGACGGCGCGGACGGCACCGACTTCTCACAGCCCGCGCTCGATCTGCGGCTCGACGGCACGACGATGGGCGGGGCGCCGATCGACATGGACGTCGACGTCCGCTCCCGCCGCTCGTATCGCACGATGCCCGACGGCACGCGCGAGACCGACGGCTCGACGAGCATCTACCGGATGTCCGCCTCCTGGCACGACCCTGCCTCGCCATGGCGCGTCACCGCCGGGCGGCAGGTCTCGCCGTCTCTCGCGGCGATCAGCATCTTCGACGGCGTGGAGGCGTCGTACCGGGCGGCACGGTGGGGCGCAGGCGTCTTCAGCGGCACCCAGCCCGATCCGGTCGACCTCGGCTACTCCAACACGATCCGCGAGCACGGTGCCTATGTCGAGTGGCGTCAGGCGCCCGAGAGCGAGCGACGCTGGGGGATCACCACGGGGCTGATCGGCTCGTACGCGGAGGGCGAGATCAACCGCGAGTTCTCGTACATGCAGGGCTCGTACATGGGCAGGAGACTCTCCTTCTGGCTCGCCGAGGAGATCGACCTGAACCGCGGATGGAAGGAGCAGGCCGAGAACAGCTCCGTCTCGTTCACCAGCACGCTGGTGACGGTCGGCCTGCGCGCCACCGAGGGGCTCTCGTTCAACGCCGGCTACGACAACCGGCGCAACGTGCGTCTCTACCGCGACCGGATCACGCCGGTCACCGAGTTCGACGATCAGTACCGCACGGGCGCCTGGGCGGGGGCGACGTGGCGGTTCGCCGACCACTACTCGATCGGCGTGGACGGCCGCACCAACACGGGCGGCTCCACCGGCGGCGCCGACGGTTACACGCTGCGTCTCGGGGCCGTGCGGCTGACGCCCCTCGGGCTGGACTTCCGCTCGCGCAGCACCCGCTACACCAACGACACGGTGGAGGGATGGCTGCACTCGCTCGGGATCGGCCTGCCGCTGGGATCGCGCTGGCACATCGAGGTCAACGGCGGCGTGCGCGACGAGACGAACCTGATCGATCCCACGCTGGGCGGCACGCTGACCTGGTACGGCCTGGACATCGACGTGAACATCGCGCGGCGTTGGTACGCCATCCTGTCCGTGGAGACCGCCACCGGCGACATGGAGGCCACGGATCAGGCGTTCCTGAGCGTCTCGTGGCGGTTCTGAGCCGGCGCCCCTCCGTCAGAGGCCGCGGTGCAGGATGGCCGGCGGCGCGATGCCGGCTTCGCGGAACGCCTGCAGCACCCGTTCGTTGACGTCCGTCTCGAACGCCTTCTCGAATCGCACGTCGAGGACATACGCCTTGGCCCTCACCTGCACCGCGAGATAGTTGTCCTGGATGACCTGCTTGACGAGGACAGCCCACGGCTTCCTGAGCTGCGCGTAACGGCTCGTGGTGAGCGCCTCCTGCACGATCTGCTTCGCCTTCGCGACGTCCTGGTCGAGGCCCACGTAGAAGTCCATCTGGATCATCATATCGACCGAGCCCGCGTTGCCCGACGCCACCACCTCGATCAGGAACTTGTTGTTCGGAATGGTGACCAGCGTGTCGTCGAGCGTCATGAGCCGCACGGAGCGAAGGCCGATGTCCCGGATCTCGCCGTAGTAGTTCTCGAAGGTGACCCGGTCGCCCACCTGGAACGGTTTGTCCATCAGGATCACCAGCCCCGCCACCACCGACGCGACGATGTCCTTCAGCGCGAATCCGATGGAGACGGCCACCGTGCCGCCCACGGCGAGCACGACCTCGCGGGTGAGCACCAGCATGGTCGCCGCCGCACCCAGCCCGCCGAGCATGTAGAGGCCGAACCGGACGAACGAGCCGACCTGATTGATGATCAGCCGCTTGTCGGCGAACCGCTGTCCTGCACGGTTGAGCACGCCCGTCAGGATGCGCGCGATGACGAACGTCACGAGCAGGATCGCCAGCGCGTAGGGGATCCCGCCGACCCGCACGATGTTCAGGATGTCCGCCTGGTTGTCCATCGCCCCCTCAGTCCGGCAGCAGGTTGAGGCGTGACAGCAGCCGTGTCACCGCCTTGTACCAGTGGGTCCGGACGCGGTATCGCCCCTCGTCGACCCGCAGAACCCCCAGGTCGGACAGCCTGTCGAGATGGATCGAGCAGATCCGCTCCGTGTAGGCGGTCACCGCGACCGCCTCCTCGTGCGACAGGTTCTCGTGCGTCACGACCGCCGCGAGCACGAAAAGCCCTTCCTCGGGGATCCGCTCCAGTTGCTGTGTGCCGGGCGCGCGGAAGAGACGCACCCGCGCGCGCGTCTCCGAATCGGGGACGAGCGACCGGAGCCAGAAGTGCAGCGCGATGCGCGGATTGCCGTCGGCGTAGTCCCACAGGAGACGGCTGTACCCCTCTTCGGTGCGCAGGAACCGCGCCTCGGCCGAGACGCCCTCCATCCGGTCCACCACGAGATCCTCGAAGGTGAGATCCACCCCGCTCTCCGTCGTGCGCGTCCGGAGCAGAGCGCGGATCGCCTCCTCGCTCCAGGGCGTCAGCACCTGCTCATCCCGGAAGACGGCGAGATCCGGACGCACCGCCCTGAGATGCTCCCACGAGAAGGCGTTGAAGGCGCACAGCCAGAAGATCCGATCGCATGTCTCCTCCACGACCGAGACGAACCCCTCGAGCGCGTCGTACCCCCCGACGGCGGCCAGGAACAGGTTCTGCGCCGCATCCACCACCACGACCCGGCGGCTGTCGTCGCTACGGATCACCGGCTCGACGGCCTTTCGCAGGTCGGCGTCCCTCAGCAGCCTTTCCCGAAGCTCCAGCCGTTCCACGGGCAGGTCACCGGTCTGAACACGCCCCAGCCAGGAGGTCTTCCCCATGCCTGGCTCGCCGATCACCACGAAGCTGCCGCCGCGGCTGCCGGAGCCCCATTCCTTCAGAGTGTTCGTGAGCCGGTCGAGACCCGGGAACCGGTCAACGACGAGCGGCCCCTCGGAGATCGCCTTCTCGGAGAACGCCGCGACAAGAGACGCGGGCAGCAAATCAATCCGCCCTTCCGCGTACCCCTTCTGCTCGGCCTGCTTCTCCATCCGCCGGCGGAACACGAACGCGAGCGCCTTGCGTGTCTGGTCGAACGTCAGGGCGAAGTCGCGCGCCATGATCGCGCCGGCCCGGCCCGCAAGCCAGCCGAACGAGGCCGCTGCCACCAGCACGCCATACCAGTGGTCGCGCGAGCTCTTTACCATCTCGGCGAGCCTCCCTGAAGGCGCCGACCCCAGGTAGGCGTCCGCGACGATCTGCCGCCACCGGCTGAGGACCCGAAGGGCCGCGGCCAGCACCACGAGCCACGAGAAGTCCACGACGATGCCGTAGAGGAAACCGGTGCCGAGGAGCTGGCGGGAGAGCGCGAACAGGACGCCGAGCAGCGTCACGGTGCGGACGATGGTGCGCACGCTGCGGATGAGGAGCATCCGGCGCGCCGTATCCATCGCCAGGTGGTAGCGGCGGGCGACCCTCACGATCAGGGAAAAGGAGACATCGATGGCGAGCCGGTAGAAGACGTACAGCACCGCGAGCCGGTAGATGACGACGGCCTCCGGCAGGTCGCGTGCGCCGCCCAGGCCCCATTGCAGCAGCCACAGGGCGAACAGCCACGTCAGCCACGGGACGACCACCTCGACGATGCCGGACACGGCCTCGAGACGCCGCAGCCAGCGCGCGCTGTGGACCCGATCGAACGCGGCACGTTTCGTCGCGGCGAGAAGCTGCGGGCCCCGGCGCCGGACGATGAGCAGGAACACCAGGATGAGCGCGATCTTCCCGAGCACGAGCGTGGCGCTGCCGAGCGCGAACATGTCACCCAGGATCGAGGGCAGCTGGTGAAGCGCCCGTGCCCTGCTCGCGCCCCACAGCCGCGCGGAGAGAACGAGCTGGCGGAACTCGCGCCTGAGCTGGGCAAACCCCTCGCGTGAGAACCCGAGGATCTGGCTCCGCTTGTCCGGTGTCAGCAGCGACAGCGCGCGGATTCTCAGGTTGGTGATCCGGCTCACGAGGTCGGCGTCGGTCTCGACTCCCATCCACAGCGAAGCCCGCCGGATCCGCTCGAAATGATCGGTGGCCTCCTCGATCTCGGACTCCAGTCGCATCAGGGCCCGCGCCCGTTCCTCCAGGGGCGTTCCGAGCAGGGTCTCGGGCTGGAGGCTCGGGACGAAACGGGGTGCCGGGGGCGGCGACTTCCACTCGTCGAGCGCGGCCTCCAGAATCGTCCCGGGCCGATCCGACGAGGTCCCCGAGCTCATCGAAGATCCGGTCCGCGGCCGGCGTGCCGGGTCTGGCGGTGGTCAGAGCGAGGCTCAGCTTGCCAATCCGCTCGCCCATGGCCTGCAGGCGTGCCTCCCTCTCACCATCGACGTCGGAGAGCGCTGCCTCGCGCCGCTCCAGGTCGACTCTGACCGCGGCGGCCCGATCGATCTCGGCCTGCAGCTCGCGCTCCAGGGGGGTGGCGGGCGCGACGGTATCGGCGGGAACGGCGTTGGGGTCTGCGACGGCCGGCGGTGCGGGGGGTATCTCCTGCCCGTAGACGAAGGGGGCGAGCAGCAGCGCGCACAGGGCGATCGGGATGGAGGTCCTCAGAGGTCCCCTCTTCAGCGGCCCCGGAACACCGGGTCGCGTTTCTCACGAAACGCCTTCAGCGCTTCGAGACGATCCTCCGTCGGGAGGACCCCCTCATAGCATCGGCGCTCGATGTCGAGCGCCTCGGACATCGGTCAATCGGCCCCCTCGTCGATGGCGCGCTTGGCGAGGCGGATGGCCAGGGGGCCGTTGCGGTCGATCCTGTCCGCGATGGCGAGGGCGGCGCCGAGTCCCTGGCCCGCGCCCACGACCTGGTCCACCACGCCGTCGGCCAGCGCTTCGGCGGCCGTGTGCATCGCGGCGGTGAAGATCCAGAGCTTGGCGCGCGACGCGCCGATCAGCCGCGGCAGCCTCTGCGTGCCGCCGGCCCCGGGGATGATCGCCAGCGCCGTCTCGCGCAGCCCGAGCGAGGCCTGCTCCTCGGCGACGCGCATGTCGCAGGAGAGCGCCAGCTCGAGGCCACCACCGGCCGCCACGCCGGCGACGACGCCGACGACCGGCACCGGCAGCGACGCGATGCGCGTGAAGGTGGCCGACAGGTACGGGACCCACTGTGCCACGTCCTGCTCGGACATCGTCTGACGCTCCTTGAGATCCGCGCCCGCGCAGAAGCACTTGCCCGCGGCCGTGAGCACCACGACGCGCGGCGCGTCTTCACCCCGGTCCTGCTCGATCCACGCGCAGACGGAGTTGAGGTCCTCGACGAGCACGCGTCCGAGCGCGTTGACGGGAGGACGGTCGATCGTCAGCACGATAATGCCGCCCTCTCGCGGCTCGACCCGGACGTGCTTCGTCTGCGTCATGGCCGGGGCTCCGTCATACGGCCGGCCGCTCCACACCCGGGTACTCGCCCCCGGCGGGGCCGGACAGCGGTGGCGTGTAGTCCTCTGGCACCTCGATCTCCATCATCAGCAGCGCCATGCCGTGGGTCTTGCCCTGCGCGTCGGTGCGCAGGCTCGCGCTGCCGCCGCCGCCGAGCGAATCGTGCAGGATGAAGTTGAGCGCCCTCAGGTTCGGAACCTCGTACCGGTCGACCTCGCCGGCGACAATCTCGCCGAAGTGGGTCTTGACCTTCTCGGCCGTCACCTCGCGGCGGATGATCTCGTATCCCTTGTCGTCGTAGGCGATGAGGCCGACGTTGCTGCCGTCCCCTTTGTCGCCCGACCGGGCATGCGCGAGCCGGTACAGCCGCATCCTGCGCGCGGTCATACCTCCTCCACCCGCACGTCGGCGCGCACCAGCGCCTTCGGGATGAGCGCCGGCCAGAAGGCGATCACCTCGGTGGCGCGGGGGCGGCCCCCCGCGAAGCCCGTGATCCCCGGCGGGCCCGACGTCACCAGCGGCGCGATCTCCTTGCCGAAGCGGTCGACCTTGAGGCGGTCCTGATCCTTCACGCCCACGCGCAACACCACCTCGACGGGCGGCGTGGTGGTGCGGGCGACCTTGCCGTGGCAGGCGCCCGCTCCCACGAACTCCGTGTGCGTCTCGTCATAGCCCAGACCTGCACGCTTCAGACGCCCCCACAGCGCGTCGGCCGCCACCTTCGCCTTCTCGAGCGCCTGCGGGCCCGAGACCGTGAGCTGCCCCACAGCGCTGTAGCCGGCCAGGTACGAGATCGAGACCTTGTAGGTGTCGGTGGCCGGCTCGCCGCGGATGTCGCTCACCGCCACCCGGTCGGGACCGTCCTGGGCGAGCTTCACGCTGGTGAAGTCGGCGATGACATCGGGGGTGATGTAGCGGGCGGGGTTTCCCATCTCGTAGGTGAGCTGCTCGGCCACCGAGTCGATCGTGACCAGACCGCCGGTGCCCTCGTGCTTGGTGACCACGAACGAGCCGGACGGCTCCGCCTCCACCACCGGGTAGCCGAGATGATCCCACCCCTCGACCTCCCACCAGCGGCTGAAGTTGCCCCCCGTGCACTGGGCGCCGCACTCGACGATGTGCCCCGCCACGGTGCCGGCCGCGAGCTGGTTCCAGTCGTCCTTGCGCCACTTGAACTCGTGGATCAGCGGGCCGACCACCAGCCCCGGGTCGGTGCTGCGCCCCGTGAGCACGATGCGCGCGCCGAGATCCAGCGCCTGGGCGATCGGGAAGGCCGACATGTAGACGTTGGCCGCCTGCACCCGGTCGCGGATCTCCGACAACGGCCGCCCATCGTCCATGTTGTCGAGCGACACCCCCTCGCTGAGGATCGCGTCGAGCCGGTCGAGGATGTCGTCACCCATCACCATCCCGACCTTGAGCCCCGTCGCCCCCCCCTCCCGGGCGACGGCCATGACCGCCCGCAGGCACGCCGCCGGGTTCACGCCCCCTGCGTTGGCCACGACCCGGATGTTCTTCTCCATCAGGTCGGGGAGGATCCGCTTGACCAGGTCGACGAAGTCGGTGGCATAGCCGCTGTGCCCCGTCTCGTCACGGCGCTTCAGCTTCTGCATGATCGACATGGTGACCTCGGCCAGGTAGTCGAGGGTGAGGTAGTCGAGGGGGCCCTCCCGGACCAGACGCACGGGCGCGTCCACCGAGTCGCCCCAGAATCCCTGGCCGTTCGCGATGCGGATCATGCCTGGTCCTGCCTCCCCCTGCCGCCGGCCGGTGCGGTCCGGCGGCGAGCGGCCATTATAGCCCAGGCGGCTGTGGGGCCGGCCGGAGGGCGGCGGGCGCGGCGGGAGGACGGAGTAGCCATCGGCTTCACGACGACGCGGAGCACCTCACGCACTGAGGAGCAGGTCGATGAGAAGGCACCCTCTTCCAGGGGGCGGCCTTCCGGCGTATGCTCGGCTGGCGGCGGCCGTCGGGATCGGCGCGGCTTTCGTCCGCACTCTCGACCGCCACGAGTGAGCAGAGGTGCTGGCCGCCAGGGCGTTACCGGGAGATTGAATGAGTCTTTTCTACAGATTCCAGTATCTGATCGGCATGACACCGTGGGAGCGGATGCCGTCACTTCCCATAGGAGAACAGGCCGTCGCGCTCCTTGACCGAGAGGAGGCCGGTCGAGAACCGCCCTACGGGCGCGCTCTCGAATCTGGGATGCGGCACGGGCTTCTGGTCGGTTCGCCTGGCTCAACGCGGGTGGGAGGTAGCCGGCGTCGACATCGTGCCGAAGGCGGTGCGCCTCGCCCGCGAACGCGCCCGTAAAGCGGGCGTCAAGGGTCTATTCGTCGAAGGGACCATCACAGCGCTCTCGGCCGCAGGCGTCGGCTCGAGGTTTCGCCTCATCCTGGACTTTGGCGTCGTACATGGCCTCCCGCCCGAGGACGTCCACGCGGTAGGCCGCGAAGTCACGGCAGTGGCCACCGAGGACGCTACGCTCCTGATGTACGCGTTCTCGCCAGGTCGCAGAGGCCCCCTCCCGCGAGGGATCAGTCGGGAAGAGATCGAACGAGCTTATGGGGGATGGACGATCACCCACGAGGAAGCATTCGTGCTGGCCGGGGCCCCCCGTTTCGTGCAGAAAGCACACCCACGTTTTTACTGCCTTCGCCCCGAACGATCGTGATCGCGCTCTGGCAGCAGGACCACGTCGCTTCATCGGCGGGGCGTCGGCCATCAAAGCAAATGGAGGTCCGGAAATGACGCGAGTCCGGGTGGAGAGCTTCACCATCTCACTTGACGGCTACGGAGCTGGGCCGGATCAGGGCATCAACAACCCGCTCGGGGTCGGCGGGACGGACCTGCACCAGTGGCTTATTCCGACGCGCACCTTCCAGCGGATCCACGGCACCGGCGATGGCGCGACCGGCATCGACGATGACTTCGCGGCACGCGGGTTCCAGGACATCGGTGCCTGGATTCTCGGGAGGAACATGTTTGGACCGGTTCGCGGGCCCTGGGCGGACCCAAGCTGGAAGGGTTGGTGGGGTGACAACCCACCCTATCGCGTTCCTGTCTTCGTCCTGACGCATCACGCGCGCGCGCCGATTGAGATGGAAGGCGGAACCACGTTCCACTTCGTCACGCAGGGCATTCACGAAGCTCTCGAGCAAGCGCGCCGCGCGGCCAACGGGCTCGACGTGCGCATTGGCGGTGGGCCAAACACGATACAGCAGTATCTTCGGGCGGGCCTCATTGACATGATGCACTTCGCCATTTCGCCGGTGCTCCTGGGACAGGGCGAGCGGTTGTTCGATGGGGTGGACCTTCGAGCCGGGGGATACGAATGCGTCCAGGTCACCCCGTCCGAGAAGGCGACCCACGTAGTCCTCCGACGCCATGGGCAATGACGGCCAACAGCCGGTCGCTGCGGACGACCCGCGGCGCGATCAGCCGCTGGTCATGCTGAGCGGGGAATACGCCCATGGGTGAGGCAGCCCGGGAGATCGTGTCCGACGACGGGATGCGTAGGGTGAGCATCTTTCGCCGCGAGGTTGGGACCACCCCCCCTTCGTTGCCTCTCCCCACCGCGCGCGGATAGAATGATCGGATGTTCCGACGCGTGATGGTGGCGAACCGGGGTGAGATCGCGGCGCGGATCCTCAGGGCCTGCCGCGAGATGGGGATCGAGACGGTCGCGGTGCACTCCACGGCCGATGCCGGCTCTCCGCACCTGAAGCTGGCCGACCGGGCGATCTGCATCGGGCCGCCGCCGGCCGCACGCTCGTACCTGGACATGGACGCGGTGCTGCAGGCGGCCGAGCAGACCGAGTGCCAGGCGGTGCACCCTGGCTACGGCTTCCTGGCCGAGAACCCGATCTTCGCGGCCCGGTGCGCGGCGCAGAGCCTGACCTTCATCGGCCCGTCTCCCCGACTCATCCGCCTCATGGGCGACAAGATCGAGGCGCGCAGGACCATGAAGGCGGCGGGGCTGCCCACGATCCCGGGCTCCGAGGGGGTCGTCGCCGACGCAAAGACGGCGGCCCGTCTGGCGAAGGAGGTCGGCTACCCGGTGTTCCTCAAGGCGTCGGCCGGGGGCGGCGGCAAGGGGATGCGCCGGTGCGACGACGAGGCGGCGCTGAAGACGGGGTTCGCCGAAGCATCCAACGAGGCGGAGAAGGCGTTCGGCAACCCGGCGCTGTACCTCGAGAAAGCCATCGTGGGAGGCCGGCACATCGAGTTCCAGGTGCTGGTCGATACCTGGGGCAACGCCGTACACCTGGGCGAGCGCGAGTGCTCGGTGCAGCGGCATCATCAGAAGCTGGTGGAGGAGTCCCCTTCCCCCGCGGTGGACGGGAAGACCCGTCGCGCGATGGGCGAGCGGGTGGCCTCGGTGGTGGCGCGGCTCGGCTACGTCAACGCGGGCACGGTGGAGTTCCTGCGCGACGCCGACGGCTCGCTCTACTTCATGGAGATGAACACACGGCTCCAGGTGGAGCACCCGGTGACCGAGGCGATCACGGGCGTGGACATCGTGCACGAGCAGATCCGGATCGCCGCCAACGAGCGGCTGGGGCTGGCGCAGAAGGATGTCTCCTTCTCCGGCCACGCCATCGAGTGCCGTCTCAATGCGGAGGACCCGGACGACAACTTCCGCCCGTCGCCCGGCACCATCACCCGCTTCGACGTCCCGCCCGGCGTGCGTCTCGACACGCACATCAGCCTCGACGGGTCGGCCCCCGGCGACGGGGTGACGATCCCTCCTTACTACGACTCGCTCATCGGCAAGCTGATCGTCCACGCCGCGAGCCGCCCGAAAGCGATCGCCGCGGCCACCGAGGCGCTGAGAAAGCTGCGCATCGAGGGGATCAGGACCACGATCGGCCTTCATCTGCGGATCCTCGCCGACGCCGCCTTCGCCGCGGGCGACTACGACGTCACGCTGCTGGATTCGATGAACGCACCGGTACCGCCCGCCCGGGGCGGTGCCACCAGTAGGAGGCGCTGACCCGCCATGATGAAGGCGCTCATCGTCGGGGCCGGCGGCTTTCTCGGAGCGATCACGCGCTACGGCCTGTCGGGCTTCGTGCACCGGTTCGCCAGCGGGCTCTTCCCTTTCGGGACACTGGTCGTAAACCTGATGGGGTGCTTCCTGATCGGGGGGCTGATGTCGCTCGTGGAGGATCGCCAGCTTCTCGCGCCCGGCACGCGGCTGTTTCTGGCGATCGGCTTTCTCGGCTCGTTCACGACGTTTTCCACCTTCAGCTACGAAACGCTCGAGCTGATGCGTCACGGCTCGATGCGGCTGGCCGCATGGAATATCGGCGGCAGCGTGATCCTCGGCCTGGCCGCGGTGGCGGCCGGGTGGGGCACGGCGCGGGCGATCCTGTCATGAGGAGACGGCGATGAAGCTCGAGGGCGAAGGACAGCTCCTGCGGATATTCATTGGCGAGGCCGACCGCTGGGAGGGGCGCCCCCTGTACGAGGCGATCGTGATGAAGGCGCGCGAGGAGGGGATCGCCGGGGCAACGGTGATGCGGGGGCTCGAAGGATACGGAGCGCACAGCCGCATCCATACCGCCAGCATCCTGCGGCTGTCGCAGGACCTGCCGGTGATCATCGAGATCGTGGACAGCCCGGAGGCTATCTCCCGGATCCTGCCGATCCTGGACGGCATGGTGGACGAGGGGATGATCACGGTCGAGAAGGCGCACATCATCGCCTACCGCCATGGCAACGGCACCGCACCGGGCAAGGGAAAGAGCTGATGGCCAAGGTGATCCTCGAGCCGATCGGCGATCCTCTCGAGCGCGTCCACGACCAGGCGACCGCGGCCGACAACGCCGCCGCCATGCGCCCGCTCGCCGACTCGCTTCAGGAAAAGCGCGTCGCCGTGCGCGACGGATGGGGCCCCGAGTACGCCAGGCGCGTGCACGACAAGGGTCGCCTGACCACCTGGGAGCGGATAGAGAAGCTCAAGGACCCGGGCACGCCGGTGCAGCCGATCGGCACGCTGGTGAACCACGGCGTCACCTTCGGCGAGAAGAAGCAGACATCGCCGGGCGCGGGCGTGGTCACCGCCTTCGTGCGGGTGTGCGGGCGCCTCACCGTGGTGATCGCCAACGACAACACGGTGGCCTCGGGCTCCTGGTGGCCCCTCACCCCCGAGAAGATCCAGCGCGCGCAGGAGATCGCGCTGCGGCTGCGCGCTCCGGTCATCTATCTGGTGGACTGCAGCGGTCTGTTCCTCCCCGAGCAGTCGCACACCTTTCCGGGCCGTGCCGGCGCGGGTGCGATATTCAAGATGAACTCCCTGCTGTCGGACGCCGGTGTGCCGCAGATCGCCGGCGTGCTGGGCGACTCGATCGCCGGCGGCGGGTACATGCCGATCATCAGCGATGTCGTCTACATGACCGAGCAGGCGTACATGGTGATCGCGGGCGCCGCGCTGGTGAAGGGGGGCAAGTCGCAGAAGATCACGTCGCTGACGATCGGCGGCCCCGACGTGCACGTGCACCTGTCGGCCTGCGCCGACCACCGGGTGCCCGACGACGAGACCTGTGTCGCCAGCATCCGGGCCGAGATCGGCCGGCTGCCGGGCTCGGCGGCCGACTACTACCGCCGCGGGGCCGCGCCCGAGCCGCCGCGGTACGACCCGGCCGAGATCGACGCGTTGTTCCCGCGCGACTATCGAATGGTCTACGACGTGCGGCAGGTGATCGCGAGGCTCGTCGACTCGAGTCTCTTCTGGGAGGTGCTGCCGAAGGCGGGCCGCGAGATGATCTGCGGCGTGGGGCGGATCGGCGGCCTGTACGCCGGGATCATCGCCAACAACCAGCTTCTCACCGAGCACCCGGACCACCAGCGATCCAGCCGCCCGGGTGGGATCCTCTACCGCGAGGGGATCGCCAAGATCTCGATCTTCTCGCGAGCCTGCAACGACGACGGGCTGCCGATCGTCTGGCTGCAGGACATCTCCGGCTTCGACATCGGCGTGGAGGCCGAGAAGCAGGGGCTGCTCGGCTACGGGTCGAGCCTCATCTACACAAACTCCACCAACACCACGCCGATGGTCACGGTGCTGCTGCGCAAGGCCTCGGGCGCGGGCTACTACGCCATGGCCGGGATGCCGTACGCGCCGGTGCTGCAGCTCGCCACGCCGATCACGCGTCTGGCGGTAATGGAAGGGCGCACGCTGGCGATCGGGGCGTTCCGCACCAAGCTCGACGACAACTTCCGGATCGCGGTGGACGACCCGGCCGAGGCGGAGAAGATCCGCAAGGGAATGGAGGCGGTCGAGGCTCGCATCACGAGCGACATGGACCCGGTGCTGGCGGCACGGCAGATGGACATCGACGAGGTGGTGCCGATGCCCGACATCCGCGGGTATCTCGAGACGATTGTGGAGATGTCGTACCAGGCGTACGGCTACCGGCGGGTGAAGAACTCCCGCATCTGGTCGCTGCACGATCTCAAGGCGCTCACATCATGAGCATCTCGCACAGGGTTCTCGAGCTGCTGGCCGACCGCGACGGCGACGGGTGGCTGATCCGGGCGCCACGCGTCGGCATCTACCGCGAGGGCCCGCCCGCGGGGCGGTACCGCGCCGCGGGAGAGTCCGCCGGCCGGCTTCGTGTGCTGAACCGCACGATCGGCCTGGTGCTGCCCGCCGGTGTGGAAGGGCTCGTCGGCGACGTGAGGGTGAACGATCTGTCGGTGGCCGTGGAGTACGGCCAGCCTCTCTTCCGGCTGGACCCGGCGGGTCTGTCGGCCGAGGGCGCCGCGCGCGAGACCGCCGGCGCGCCGGTGCCGGGCGCTGCGGCCTCCGAAGGGATCCCCGAGGGTTGCCACGCGGTGTTCAGCCCGATCGACGGGGTCTTCTACCGGCGCGGCTCCCCCGCCTCCCCGCCGTTCGTCGAAGCGGGGGCGATCATCGAGACCGGCGCGACCGTCGGGCTGGTCGAGGCGATGAAGAGCTTCAACGCCGTGGCATACGGCGGGCCCGGGCTGCCGCTGCGCGCCGAGGTGGTCGAGGTGCGGGCGGCCGACGCGGCGGAGGTGAGACAGGGCACCCTGCTGATCGTGGTGCGTGCGGCGCCGCCGAGCTGACCCGCATTCAGGTCACCTGTGCGATGATCATCGTCACGTCGTCGGTGAATCGCCCGTTGCTGAAACGAACCGCCTCGTCGATCAGCAGACGCTTCATCCGGGCCGGCGGCGCCGACGGCGATCCCAGCACGGTCTCGATGATGCGCCCCTCTCCGAACGGCTCCCCTCGCGAATCCTCGGCCTCCGGCAGTCCGTCGGTGTACATGACCAGACGATCGCCGGGTTCGAGATCGATCGTGGCGGCCGGGTAGCGCGCGTCCTCGATCACGCCCAGCACCGGGCCACGCTCCTCCAGCCGCGCGTGCAGCGCACCTCCGCGAAACAGCAGCGGGGCGTTGTGCCCGGCGTTGGCGTAGACAAGCCGCCTGCGCCGCCGGTCGACCCGACCCATGAAGAAGGTGATGAACTTCTCCGGTGTGAGATTGGCGGCGACCAGCGCGTTCAGGTGCGTGCAGATTTCCTCCGGAGCGCTGCCGGCCGGCGCCAGGACGCGGACTGCGGCCTGCAGGTTGGCCATGAGCAGGGCCGGGCCGAGCCCCTTGCCGGTGACGTCGGCGATACACAGGACGACCTCGGCATCGCCCGATCCCAGGATGTCGAAGTAGTCGCCGCTGAGATCGCGGAAGGGACGGTAGAGGGTGGCTATCTCGAGTCCGGTCGCGGCGGGGGCGTGCTGCGGCAGGAGGCGCCGCTGGATCGCCCTGGCCAGGAGCCGCTCGCGGTCGAGGGCCGCACGCGCCGCGCTGAGCGTAAGGCTCACGATGATGAAGAAGCCAATCCGGACCAGTGCGTTCCACATGTCGAGCGGCACGGGCACCCTCAGCCGGAACGTCTCCATGTCGGCGACGCTCCAGATCAGGGCGCAGCCGAGCGAGAGAACCACCGCCTGGAGCCGTCCCACGTACCAGGCGACCACGGCCACCGGGAAGAGGTAGAAGATGGTGAAGGAGAAGAGCGGTCCGGTCAGGTAATCCACCACGCCGAGCGCGAGGGCCAGCACCGTCGCCAGCGCCACCACGAGGCGTCGCTTCCGGGAGCCGGGTCGGGCCATCAGACCGGGCATGGATCGTCCGTTCGGGATCAGACGGGCCCCTGAGGCCGGCCGGCGCGGTCGGCGAGGCGGGCTGCCCGGTGCTGGTGCGCCGCGGCCGCGAGACACACGGCGGTGAGAAGGATCGTCGGCAGGAGAAACAGCGACATGTCGCGGCCCGAGATGAAGGTGTAGCCGAGGTACGGCAGCGGCAGCGTGAGCCCGATGTACAGCAGCGCCTTGGCGCGTGCGCGCGGGTCGAGGATCAGCCGGTCGCCGGCGGCCGCCGCGATCGCCGCCCCGGTAGCCTCCCCGTCCGCCGCCGCGGGCAGGTGCCTCTCCACGTCCAGGATCACCCCGTGCAGCTTCGTCTGCAGGCGGTACTCCAGCGGGATGACGGCCAGCAGCCAGGCCGACGCCACCGCGGCCAGCGACAGGTGCAGCCATCCCGGCACGCGGCCGAGACGGGCCAGTCCGCCGATGATCGCCGTGGCCGCGATCGCCACGGCGCCCGCGGCCGCCATCGGGAACAGACGGTGATACACCTCGTTGAGACGGTCGATCAGCGCGGCCGGCATGTCGAACCGGCCGACATGCTCCTTGATCAGCTTGGCGGCGCCGAGAAACAGCGCGATGACCCCGCACTGCACCAGGCACAGGAAGACAGCCGCGAATATCCCGACACGCATGTGCCACGCCGAGCCCGTCCACCCCGACGCCGCCGCGGCGGCGAGAAACAGCAGGCCCCACAGGTTCAGGCCGAGGAACAGCCGGTTCATCTACTCCCCGTACACCTTGTGGCTCGGCCGGCCGGCCAGGATCTCCTCGGCACCCCAGCGGGTGACCTCGGCGAACTGCGGCGACCTGATGAAGGCTGTGAACGCCTCCTTCGTCTCCCACTCCGAGACAATCAGGTACGATGCGGCTGCGTCTATGTCCTTGTAAAGATGTGACTTGACGTGGCCCGGCATGCCGCCCATCACCCCGAGCACCTTGCGGAAGCCGTCCTCGAACACCTGCTCCTTGCCCGGCCGGACCTCGTAGTTCATGCCCACCGTGATCATCCTCATCCCTCCTGTCATATGGATGAACCACTGTAGACCCGCCGCCCTCCGGGGGTCAACGCGGAGTCCCCGGGGAGCCCCCCCTAATACTTGACAAAAAAGTCTGATATCGGTACTCTCCCTTCAGTCACGGCAAAATACGGCTTCGGAGACCTGGCGATGAAGGTGACGTCACAGGAAGAGTACGGGCTGCGATGCATGATGCAGATCGCCGGCTCGGGCCCCGAGAACACGCTCAGCGTCCACGAGATCGCCTCCCGGGAGGGGCTCTCGGACGCCTACGTCGCCAAGCTGATGAACCTGCTGCGCGAGGCCGGCCTCGTCGACAGCGTCCGCGGCCGATCGGGCGGCTACTACATCACCCGCCCCGCCGAGTCGATCAGCCTGTCGGAGATCATGCGATCTCTCGGCGGGCGGCTCTTCCAGACCGAATACTGCGAGCGGTTCCCGGGCGACGAGAGCGAGTGCGTCCACCTGGGCGAGTGCTCCATCCGATCCTTGTGGGGCACGGTGGAGGTGGTGGTCGAGCAGGTGCTCTCGCGCACCACTCTCTCCGACCTGTTGAAATCCGAACGACGCGTCCGGACCGATCTGCTCGGACTGCAGAAACGGTCGCTTCCGATCGTGACCGGCCTCCCGATCGCGGGCTCCCCGATGGGGATCCTGCAGACCGACCCGGAAGACGAATGAACGGAGACATACGATGACGTCCAGCAACGCCCTCAGGAAGCTGACGGACCAGGAATACAAGTGGGGGTTCGTCACCGATATCGAAGCGGACACCGTCCCGCGCGGTCTCAACGAGGAGACGGTGCGGCTGATCTCCTCCAAGAAGAAGGAGCCCGCCTTCATGCTCGACTGGCGCCTCAAGGCGCTGCGCCACTGGCTCACCATGAAGGAGCCGACCTGGGCGAACGTGCACTACCCGGTCATCGACTACCAGGACATGATCTACTACTCGGCGCCGAAGTCGAGGAAGGAGGGGCCGCAGAGCCTGGAAGACGTCGACCCGGAGCTGCTGAAGACCTACGAGAAGCTGGGGATCCCGCTCGACGAGCAGAAGCTGCTGGCCGGCGTCGCCGTCGACGCCGTGTTCGACAGCGTGTCGGTGGCCACCACCTTCCGGGCCAAGCTGGGCGAGCTCGGGATCATCTTCTGCTCCTTCTCCGAGGCGGTGCAGGAGCACCCGGAGCTGGTCAAGCGGTATCTCGGCTCGGTGGTCCCCTACTCGGACAACTTCTTCGCAACGCTCAACTCCGCCGTGTTCTCCGACGGGTCGTTCGTCTATATCCCGAAGGGGGTGAAGTGCCCGATGGAGCTGTCCACCTACTTCAGGATCAACGCCGCGGAGACCGGCCAGTTCGAGCGCACCCTGATCATCGCCGACGAAGGGGCGCAGGTCAGCTACCTGGAAGGGTGCACCGCGCCGATGCGTGACACGAACCAGCTTCACGCCGCAGTGGTCGAGCTGGTCGCGCTGGACGATGCGAAGATCAAATACTCCACGGTCCAGAACTGGTATCCGGGCGACAAGGAAGGGCGCGGCGGCATCTACAACTTCGTCACCAAGCGGGGCAAGTGTGCCGGGAAGCGGTCCAAGATCTCCTGGACCCAGGTGGAGACCGGTTCGGCGATCACCTGGAAGTACCCGGGCTGTATCCTGCAGGGGGACGACTCGGTCGGCGAGTTCTACTCGGTGGCGCTCACCAACAACTACCAGCAGGCCGACACGGGCACCAAGATGATCCACCTGGGGAAGAACACCCGCAGCACGATCGTGTCGAAGGGGATCTCGGCGGGCCACGGACAGAACACCTACCGCGGCCTGGTCAAGATACAGAAGGGGGCCGTCAACTCGCGCAACTACTCGCAGTGCGACTCCCTGCTGATGGGCGACAAGTGCGGCGCCCACACCTTCCCCTATGTCGAGGTGAAGAACAGCTCCTCGCAGCTCGAGCACGAGGCGTCCACCTCGAAGATCGGCGAGGACCAGCTCTTCTACTGCCGGCAGCGCGGTATCTCCACCGAGGACGCGGTCTCGATGATCGTGAACGGCTTCTGCAAGGAGGTGTTCCGCGAGCTGCCGATGGAGTTCGCGGTGGAGGCGCAGAAGCTGCTCGGCGTGAGCCTCGAGGGGAGCGTCGGCTGAGACCTTTTCCCGGGCCGAGCCGGCCCGGTTGTTTCCAATGGAGCGATGACGAACAAGATGGCGATGCTCGAGATCAGGAATCTGCACGCGTCCGTGGGCGACAAGGAGATCCTCAAGGGGGTCGACCTGACCGTCAATGCCGGCGAAGTCCACGCAATCATGGGGCCGAACGGCTCGGGCAAGAGCACGCTCGCGCACGTTCTGGCCGGCCGGGAGGCGTTCACGCCGACGGCGGGCGAGGTAATCTACGAAGGGCGCAACCTGCTGGAGATGGCTCCCGAGGACCGGGCGCGTGAAGGGGTGTTTCTCGCGTTCCAGTACCCGGTCGAGATCCCCGGCGTGAGCAACCTGTACCTGCTCAAGGCGGCCCTCAACGGCATCCGCAAGAACAGGGGTCTGCCTGAGGTGGACGCGATGGACTTTCTCGCGCTCATCAAGGAGAAGATGAAGCTGGTCGAGATGGATCAGAGCTTCCTCAACCGGTCGGTCAACGAGGGGTTCTCCGGCGGAGAGAAGAAGCGCAACGAGGTGTTCCAGATGGCGGTGCTGGATCCCAAGCTGGCCATCCTGGACGAGACCGACTCGGGCCTGGACATCGACGCGCTCAAGATTGTGGCGGGTGGCGTCAACGCGCTGCGCAGCAGCGACCGTGCGATGCTCGTCATCACCCACTACCAGCGGCTGCTCGAGTACATCGTCCCGGACAGGGTCCACGTCCTGCACAACGGCCGGATCGTCAAGTCCGGCGGCAAGGACCTGGCGCTGGAGCTGGAGGACAGGGGGTACTCCTGGATCGAGGACGAAACCAGGGCGGCCTCGCGGTGATCGACGTGACCCGGGACAAGGACACATACATCGCGGCCTTCGAGAAGCTCGCCGGCGAGTCGGGTGGCCCGGGCAAGTGGCTCGAGCCTGTCCGCCGATCGGCGATCGAGCGGTTCGCCGCTTCGGGCTTTCCGACGACGCGCGACGAGGCCTGGAGGTACACCAGCGTAGCGCCGATCGCGAAGACGCCTTTCCGGCTTGCACCGCGTTCCGGGAACGGCTCCCTGCCGCGCGGCTCGATGCATGACGTGGAGGCGCTCACTCTCGGTGGCCTGAGCCCCCGGCGGATCGTCTTCGTCAACGGGCACTACTCGCCCGCGCTCTCGTCGCCGGCCCCCGGCGGCAACGGTCTCCAGACGCTCAGCCTCGCCGCGGGTCTCAAGTCGGAGCGCGCCCTGCTGGAGGGACATCTCGCCCGCCAGGCGGCGTCAGAGGACGGCGCGTTCACCGCGCTCAACACCGCATTCTTCTCCGATGGCGCCCTGGTGAGGATCCCCGACGGGGCCGTGCTGACCGAGCCGATCCACCTCATCTATATCTCCGCTCCGCCTCCCGGCGCCGAGCCGCAGGTGTCGCATCCACGCACGCTGATCATCGCCGGCAAGGGGAGCCAGGCCACCATCGTCGAGAGCTATGTCGGCCTCGGATCCGATGTCTGCTTCACCAACGCGGTCACCGAGGTGGAAACCGGCCCGGGCAGCGTGATCGACCATTACAAGCTCGAGCGGGAGTCTCCCGCGGCCTATCACGTGGGCTCGATGCACGTGACGCTCGCCCGCGACAGCGTCTTCTCCTCATGCTCGATCGCCCTGGGCGGCCGTCTCGTCCGCAACGACGTCACGGCGGTGCTCGACGCCGAGGGAGCCGAGTGCACGCTCAACGGACTGTACGTCCTGTCCGGCGATCAGCACGTCGACAACCACACATTGGTGGATCACGCGCGGCCCCACGGCACCAGCCGGCAGCTCTACAAGGGGGTCCTGGACGGACGCTCGCGCGGCGTGTTCGACGGGACGGTGATCGTCCGGCCCGATGCGCAGAAGACCGACTCACGCCAGGAGAACCGCAACCTGATCCTGTCCGAGGAGGCCCTGGTCGACACCAAGCCGACCCTCAAGATCCACGCCGACGACGTCAAGTGCAGCCACGCGGCCACGACCGGCCAGATGGACGAGGCCTCGATGTTCTACCTGCGCTCGCGCGCCATCGACGTCCAGACGGCGCGTCGCATCATGATCCACGCCTTCGTGAGCGAGATGCTCTCGCGGGTCAAGGTAGCCGCGATCCGCTCCGGTCTCGACACGTTCATGTTCTGCGAGCGCCCCCACAGGCCGGGAGAGGGATCGTGAGACCCGCGACCGGCGCCCCGGGCGTCACGCCGGCAGAAAGGCTCGACGTTGCGCGGATCCGGGCCGACTTTCCGATCCTCTCCGAGCGCGTCAACGGGCACCCGCTGGTGTACCTGGACAACGCGGCCACCACGCAGAAGCCGACCTCGGTGATCGAGACGGTCAGCCGTTTCTACGCCCACGACAACTCCAACATCCACCGCGGGCTGCACGAGCTCAGCCAGCGGGCCACCGACGCCTATGAGAAGAGCCGCTCGCAGGTGAGGCGGTTCCTCAATGCCCGCGAGGACCGTGAGGTGATCTTCGGCCGAAGCACCACCGAGGCGATCAACCTCGTGGCGGCCAGCTACGGCCGGCGGCATGTCGGCCCGGGCGACGAGGTGCTCATCACGGCGATGGAGCACCATTCCAACATCGTCCCGTGGCAGATCCTCTGCGAAGAGAAGCAGGCCACGCTGCGTGTCGTGCCGATCGACGACAACGGCGAGCTGCGGCTCGACGAGATGGAGCGTCTGATCGGCCCGCGCACCCGGCTCGTCTCGCTCGTGCACGTGTCCAACTCGCTCGGCACGGTCAACCCGGTGCGCGAGGTCGTGGCGATGGCGCACGCGCGCGGCATCCCGGTGCTCGTGGACGGCGCTCAGGCGGCGGCCCACGTCAGGCTCGACGTGCAGGAGATCGGGTGCGACTTCTACGCCTTCTCGGCCCACAAGCTGTACGGACCGACGGGCGTGGGGGTGCTGTACGGCCGCTCCGAGCTGCTCGAGGCGATGCCGCCCTATCAGGGCGGTGGCGACATGATCAGCTCGGTGACGTTCGAGAAGACGACGTACAACAAGCTGCCACACAGGTTCGAGGCGGGCACGCCCAACATCGCCGGCGTGATCGGCCTCGGCGCTGCCATCGACTATCTCGAGGGAGTCGGTATCGAGCGCGCGGCGGCCCACGAGCAGGATCTGCTGGCCCATGCCACCGAGCGGGTTTCGTCAATCCCCGGCGTGAGGATCATCGGGCGTGCGCGCGAGAAGATGAGCGTGCTGTCGTTCGTGATGGACGGGATCCATCCGCACGACATCGGCACCATCCTCGACCGGGAGGGCGTGGCCATCCGTGCGGGGCATCACTGCACGCAGCCGCTGATGGACCGGTTCGGCGTGCCCGCCACCGCGCGCGCGTCGTTCGCCTTCTACAACACGCGGTCCGAGATCGACGCGCTCGTCGACGGGATCCACAAGGTGATCGAGGTGCTGGGCTGATGAACGATCTGAGCGACCTGTACCAGGAAGTCATCCTCGACCACAACAAGCGGCCGAGGAATTTCCATCGGATGGAGCAGCCCAATCGCCACGCCGACGGGCACAACCCGCTGTGCGGCGACCGGGTGACGATCTACCTCGACATCGAGAACGACCGGGTGCGCGACGTCAGCTTCGAGGGATCCGGCTGCGCCATCTCCAAGGCCTCGGCCTCGATGATGACCGAGGCAATCAAGGGGATGACGCTGGCCGAGGTGGAGTCGCTGTTCCGGTCGTTTCACGGCCTGGTCACCGGTCAGGAGCCGGCCGGCGAGGAAGACCTCGGCAAGCTGGTGGTCTTCTCCGGCGTCAGGGAGTTTCCCGCGCGCGTCAAGTGCGCCAGCCTGGCCTGGCATACGATGCACGCCGCCCTCGAGAACGTGTCCGAAGTCACCTCCACGGAGTGAGCCGATGACCGTCATAAAGAACGAGAGCGCCAAGCCCGACCTCGGCGAGAAGGTCGTCGAGGTCCTCAAGACATGCTTCGACCCGGAGATCCCGGTCAACATCTACGAGCTGGGTCTGATCTACAACATCGACATCGACGCCGAGGACAACGTCTCGATCAAGATGACCCTCACCTCGCCGATGTGCCCGGTGGCCGAATCGCTGCCGCCCAACGTCGAGGCCAAGGTACGGAACCTCGCCGAGGTGCACGAGGCCAGGGTCGAGGTGACCTGGGATCCGCCCTGGGGCCCGGACAAGATGACCGATGCGGCGCGGCTTCAGCTCAACATGATGTGAGCCGTCCGGTCACGGCCGCCACGGCACCCATGCCTCTCACCAGCCGCAGACTTCGTCCTTGTTCTGGTCGTCGAGCCATTTCTTCAGCGGCGCGAAGTAGTCCAGGATCGCGGTGGCATCCATCTCGCGCTGCCCGGTGAGCGCCTCGAGCGCGTCCGGCCACGGACGGCTCGCCCCCATCTCGAGCATCGCCTTCAGCCGCCGCCCCGCCTCCTCGTTGCCGTAGATCGAGCACTGATCCAGCGGCCCGGTGAAGCCGATGTCCCGGCACAGCGCGCGGTGGAACTGGAACTGCAGGATGTCGGCCAGGAAGTAGCGCATGTATGGCGTGTTGGCCGGCACATGGTACTTGGCCCCCGGGTCGAAGTCGGTCTCGGAGCGGCCGATGGGCGGCGCGATCCCCTGGTACTTGCGTCTCAGGTCCCACCAGCCTTCGTTGTAGTGGTCCGGCGTGATCTCGCCCGAGAACACCTTCCAGCGCCACTGGTCCACGAGCAGGCCGAACGGCAGGAAGGCGACCTTGTCGAGCGCCATCTTCATCAGCAGCCCGAGGTCGGCGCCGGCGGCCGGCGGGTGATTCAGCAGACCGATCTTCATCAGGTAGCCGGGCGTGATCGACAGCGCGAGCGTGTCGCCCACCCCCTCGTGAAAGCCGTCGTTGGCGCCGTCGCGGAACAGAAACGGCTGGCCGCTGTAGGCACGATAGTAGAAGTCGTGCCCCAGCTCGTGGTGCACCGTCGAGAAGTCCTCCTCGTTGATCTCGATGCACATCTTGATCCGCAGATCGTTCTTGCCGTCGATGTCCCAGGCGCTGGCATGGCATACGACGTCGCGGTCGGCGGGCTTGGTGAACAGCGACCGCTCCCAGAACGTCTCCGGCAGCGGGGCAAAGCCGAGCGAGGTGAAGAACCCCTCGCCATAGCGGACCATCCCCTTCGCGTCGACGTGGTGATCGTGCAGCAGCCTCGTCAGGTCGTATCCCGGGTCGACGTCCCCCACCCCCATCATGTCGTAGATGTTGATCCAGGACTGGCTCCACATGTTGCCGAGCAGATGGGCCGGGATCGGCTTGCCCGGGGGGACCAGGTCCTTGCCGTACTTCTTCGCCAGCTCGGCCCGGACGTGGCAGTGCAGCGCCTCGTACAGCGGCCTGACCTGCCCCCAGAGACGGTCCAGCTCGGCGGCGAAGGCATCGGGAGGCATGTCGTACGCCGATCGCCACAACGCGCCCAGATCGGCGAACCCCAGATCCTTCGCGCCGGCATTTCCCAGCTCGACGAACCGCCGGTACTGCGACCGCATCGGAGGAGAGATCGTCCGCCACCCGCGCCAGACATCGAGGAGCTGCTCCGGGTCGCGGCTCGTGGCCATGATCTCGCTGAGCTGGTTGATGTCCATGCAGGTCCCGTCCGGGCGGCAGTACTCCCCCTTGCCGTACTCGCTCTCCATGCCCGCCGTGATCTGCGACAGCTCGGTCTGCAGATCCGGATCGGAGGGGGCGGCGAGCGGCATCGAGGTCCTCAGGAGCCTCAGCTTGCGCTCCACGTCGGCGGGCAGCTTCAGGCCGTTGAAGCGTGCGGCCTCCTTTGCCGCCGCCATCCGGGCGGCCAGCGCGTTCTTGCCGGCTTCGGCGGCGAGTATCTCCGTATCGCCGGTGATGAAGTTCGACTGCACCCAGGCGGCGCGCTCCGCCTTCTCGTCGAGATCGGCGAGCTGCGTCTCCACCCGCTCGATGAACCGCTTCGCCTCCTCGGCCGTCGGCGCGCCCTTCGACGCCGCCGCGGCCGGAGCGGCGCCGCCCGCCGTCACCGCCAGCGCCAGGATGCCAAGAGTGGCACCGGACAGACGCACTCTCCTCATGAATGCCCGCTCGCCCATGGATGGTCCTCCCGATCGCCTTCCATTCGTGGATAGCAACCAGGGAATTATAGCCGGGAGTGCCCCGCGCGATCAGGGCGCCGCGACGCAGACCGTCGCCCGGCTCGACGACGAGGGACGGATCCCGTCGTGGCTCGGCCAGACCGGCTGGTGGTACGGGGCCACCTGGTAGAAGAAGACTCGCCCCGGCGGAGGCGTGTCCGTGTCCTGCTGCGTCACGAGGATCGGCAGCACCGGGCCCGGATGGACGTTGGAGAACAGCATCGCGCCGGCGAACGTGGCCACCCCCGTGCCTCCCGAGGCCTCGGGGAAAAGGTCGACACCCGTGGTCGTGCCGGCGGAGTCGTAGCGCCACACGTTATAGCCCCATCCGTTGGGCCGCGGCCGGGTGGGCCATCTCAGGGTCTGTGAATCGACGAACTCCAGCGCGCCCGAGCAGAAGAAATCGCCCGCCGGGCCGGTGGCGCAGGGCTGGTTCCTCAGGAATCCGTACCCCGCGCTGCAGGCACCCGCGGCGCAGACGCCCCCCTCCCCCGGGATGTCGGTGTACTTCGCCACGCCGGGCGGTCCGGGGATGACGCTGCCCGTGGTGACGGAGCAGGGCGGATACAGGGCCGTGTCCGGGTCGTCGAACTCGGTGCCGGTGTAGACGTTCACCGCCACGACACGGGCGGCCTCGCAGGCGGTGTCGGACGTGCAGCGCGCCTCGACCTTGTAGCTGGTGTTCTGCGCCGGAGAGACGGCCAGGGTCGGCGCGGGCGAGTACGGCTGCATGACGGTCGACGTGACGCAGTCCGGGTCGAGACACTCGCTGAACCGGTACTGCAGCACGCCGAAGTCGCAGGCGCCCTCGGTGATCCCGGCCGTGGCCGGGTCGTCGCCGGCGACCGTCGTCCGTGCGTCCAGGGTCACGGTCTGTCGCTGCACGTCGGCGTTGAGCACGAGCGGGCCCCCGAGATCCAGCGCGCCGGCGATCCGGATGTCCACGACACCGCAGTTGCCCGCGTCCAGGCCGGTCAGGCATTGCGACAGACCCGTGGCGCTGTCGGGTGTGATGACGCCCGGCTGCACCCGCAGATCGGTCAGCCTGATGTCGTCGATCCACCAGCCGTCGTCGCCCTCGAAGTACTGGTAGGACACCCCGGTGGGGCTCTCGAGCGCCGACCGGCTGACGCCGAACGACCAGCCGCCCTCCACCATCCCGATCCAGCGCAGACGCGCCACCCGGCCGGCGAACGGGGACAGGTCGAACTCGGAGCGCGTCCAGACACCGGCGCCGAGGCTGCCGGTCTCGGTGCAGCCGGAGCCGGGCGTGCAGATGATGTCGCCGCAGTCCTTGTGCAGCGGGTCGTTGCCGTTCGTGTCGACGGTGCAGGTCGGGTCGGTGCCGATCGCGTCCCCTTTCTCGGCGAACATGCGCGCCGGGCTGCACATCGTCTCGTCCGTGGGGAAGAACTCGTCGTCACCCGGGTCGAAGCCGCACAGGCTGACGCTGCCCTGATCGATTGAATCGTAGTAGTCGAAGGACGGCGTGAGACGCTGCCACTTCTCGAACCTGCCGTTGGATCCCAGCAGGCTGAGCTGCACCTGCCCGCCGGCGAAGGTCGTGCCGTCAGGGATGAAGCCGCTGCCGAAGTTCTCGTCGTCGGGCACGGCGATGATCTGCCAGAAGTCCACCGTTGAAGCGGGGCCGAGCGCCAGACCGGGGATGTTCGGATCCCCCTGGCTGTCCAGCACGAACGCCGACACCTGCCGGAATCGCACCGTGTCGGACAGGGTCGTCGAGGCGCTCAGGTGCCGCCCCATGTGCATCGAACGGGTGCCGCCGTGCGCCTTGCCGCCGTCGGGCGCGCCGATGGCGGGCGGGTGGAGCGGATCGTAGCCGGCCCCCGGTCCCTCCGTGGGCGAGTGCAGGTGCCAGTCGTTCTCCTCCGCGACCGGGTTGCACGTCGCGTAGCCTCGCGCGGCGTCGTCGGCGCAGGTCACGGCGCTGGTGCCGGCCGGTCCGGCGCCCGTGCCCTGGGTGTAACCCAGCACGTCGTCGTTCGGGTCCCCGATCGCGCGCAACGCATCGTTCGGATCCACGCCCACGGGCAGACGGGTGACATCGTACGTGCCGCTCGCGTTGCGGTCGGTGTCGAATCCTTCGCACAGCACGCCGGGTCCGTTCACCGCGGGCCGGTCGGAGCACGACGGCGGAATGAGCGGCGCGTCGAATCGATCGAGATCGATCGTGATGTCGAAGGTCCGCGACGGGTCGATCCCCTCCATGTCGTCCGCCTGCGCCGTGACGGCGAAGCCCGCGGTGGCCCATGTGGTCGCACCCGACTGCCCCGGCCCCGGTTCGGCCGGGTCGATGACGAAGCTGAGCGCCCCCGCGGGTGTCGTGACCGCCGCCCCGGCGGCGAGGTCCCCCACGAACACCTGCCCCGTCTTCACGCAGCCCACCGAGGGGGTGATGCCGCGGATCCCGACCGTCAGGTTCGTCAGGTCTCGTGGCGAGCCGTCCTGGCGGCTCACCGAGTCGTTGCGCAGCTTGAGGCGCACACCGGTCGTCTCGCCCGGATCGGGGACTCCGTCGGGCACCGGTCCGCAGACGCCCGACCCCGGCATGCCGGGCGTGTCGCAGTAGGCGTCGTTGTCGGGCTGCACCGGCGTCTCCTGCGGGCAGGGCTCGGGCAGGATCGGATCGTTGTTCGGGTCGGGGTCGCCCGACGTGCAGAAGAAGTCGGCGGTCCCGTCATCGGTCACCTCGGCCGACAGGAGAAAGAGATCACCGGCCGTGGACGGCGCCTGATTGACATTGGTGAGCCCGTAGGCCGCCCAGTTGCAGCTCAGCTCCGAGGCGACCTGCAGCAGATCGTCGGGGAAGCCGTCGTTGTCGTCATCGGCCGAGTCGGGGTCGCAGTACGCCTGCGCGCCCGGCACCGTGTCGATGCCGGTGCGGTCGTCGCCGCGGCCGTCGAAGTCGCTGTCGGTCTGGATGTGGAAGGTCGGGTCGGCCGGGTTGTAGATGGTGGGGCAGTTGTCGAGCTGGTTCATCACACCGTCGGCGTCGGCGTCCTCCGAGTCGCACTTGTCGCCGATGCCGTCCTGATCCGTGTCCTCCTGGCCGGGATTGTAGGTGGCCGAGGCCGGCGGGGCGGGGACACCGAACTCCAGGCCACCGGTCTCGTTCGGGCAGTTGTCGCTGATCTCCGGAACGGAGATCACCGTCGCGGTCCTGCGTGTCGTCGCAGAAGACGCCCCTGCCGCCCGCGCCGAGGGCCTGACTCGGGTTGTACAGCGTCGGGCAGTTGTCGAGGGTGTTCGGCACGGCGTCGCCGTCGATGTCGTTCACCTCGCAGACGTCGCCGACCCCGTCGCCATCGGTATCGAGCTGGCTGGCGTTCGGCACCGCCGGGCAGTTATCGCACAGATCGCCGTATCCGTCGGCGTCCCAGTCGCACTGGCCGTTGGCGGCACGGCCGTGGTTCTCGCAGGAGACGTTGCGCGTGCAGGCGGCGCCCAGCTTGTTCGCCGCACCGGCTACGCAGACACCGCCCGAGCAGACACCCGCCGGGTCGTTCGGGTCGAACGGCGGCTCGTTCGGGCAGTCCTCCGAGGAGATCGTCCCGCCGCCGTTGTTGTCCCGCTGCGGCAGGCCGGCCGGGTTGTACACGTCGGTCATGCCCACCGTGTCGTAGCAGTTGTCCTCGCGCGCGCCGTAGGCATTGACGTTCGGGATGCCGTCACCGTCGATATCATGGATGTCGTTCTCACCCAGCTCGCCGTCGTCGTCCTGGTCGCACTCCGGGTCGGCGTACGAGCCGGTGATGACGAAGTTCTCTCCCTCGGTCGCGTTGACGAAGAGGATCCCGGGCTGATCGGACAATGCGCTGACCTGCACGATCCCCGAATAGACGCCGGGCGAGGCCTCGTCCAGACAGAAGGTCTCACCGGCCGGCTCGGACGTGCTGCGGGCCAGCAGCGCCACCTGGCTGCCGCCGCAGCCGCCGCCACCCAACGCGGGTGTCGCATCGGTGATCGTGGCCCGGATCCCGGTCGTGCAGTTGTGGATGGCGAGACGCTCGAAGGTCACGTTGCCGCACTGGCGGGCGGCCGGGTCGGCGCCGGGCCGGTTCGGGATGTTGGCGCAGTCGTTGGCGCCGTTCGGGTCCTGGTCCGCCATGTGACGCTCCGACCACTCCATGTAGACGTCGTCGATCGTCCATCCGGTTCCCCCGGGCGTCCCTCCCTCGTGCAGGACCCAGGCGAACTCGAACCCGAACCGGTGTCCCGTCGCAGGACGGATGTCCCCCAGATGGCTATCGACGAGGTCGATCTCCCGGTTCCGGACCGGCCCCCAGGGCAACGAGTGCCCCAGCCGGGTGCCGGGTCCCGTGCACTGGGCATCCGTGCTGCAGGGCGTGCCCATCTGCGTGTCGCCACCCGAGCTGCAGGACCCGGCGGTGCAGACGCCCGGGACGATCGGCAGGCCCGTGTTCGGGTCGGTGCCGGCGATCGGCTGGAAGCCGAAGCTGTTCGGGTCGATGTCCACGGTGGGCCAGGACATCAGCAGCGGGTTCGTTCCGACGCCATACACACCCACCTCGTCGCCCGTCACCGTTCCGCTCATGAGCGATCCGTCGCTGTCACGCAACGGGCCGAAGGTCCTCTGTGAGTTCCCGACGTTCGTTCTCGGGCCACCGGACGTGAAAGGCGCATGGTAGGCATAGGCGTCGCCGAGCACCACCTCGTTGCCCTCGTCGAGGTCGGGGTCGACGTCCATCCAGGTGAACACGCTGGTATCGGTGAAGCTCTGGCTCTCGTTCCACCCGACGCTCTCCATGCGCAGGTCGAACGGCAGCCCGCGCGCGTCCAGACCCTGGTTCACCTTCTGCAACGCCGGCGACTCGAGCACGTCGACGATGAACTCGGTGAGGGGGGCGGTCGACAGGTCGGCGAGCGGCGCGTACGGCGGGCAGGCGTTCGCCGTTCCGTAGGCTCCCACCGGACCGTGTCCCGCGTGCCACGTGCCTTTCGGCAGGTTCGGGTTCGGGGAGGCCGGCGGCAGGCCGTTGTTCTGGGTCTGCCAGCCGCACCCGCCCGCCGTGCTGTAGAACCAGGCGAGACTGTTCTGCGGCGAGGAGCCGGGTTTGCTGTCCGCGGCGCGAAACGCCGTGAAACCGCCGTCGTTCGTGTCGAAGTGCCACGGCATCATGGCCGCGATCGCCTGGTTCGGGTTGCCGGGGTTGTTCAGCGGCTGGAAGGTCTCCAGTTCGCGGTTCCGTCCCGTGGCGCTGTCGGGCACGGTCCGTATCAGACCGTCACGGTCGTGGTCGGCCGCCAGACGGCCCCCGCCCGGGTAGTCGGTGTTGTAGTAGAGGATTTCCGTATCGGCCTGCACCGCCTCGCGAAAGGTGAACGACTGGCTCGCGAGCTGGTCGCCGAAACTGGCGCCGGTGGCCGCGAAGGTCACCACGAAGTCGACGTAACGATCGGCGGTCGCGAGATTCTTCACGTCATCGTCGACGTGCAGCGTCCAGGCGGCGATCCCCTCCCGCCCGGCCGGCACCATCCCCAGATCGACGGTGGCGCCGCCGCTCACCGGGGCGCCCGCGCTGCTCAGCTGGTCGCAGGCGCCGGCGCCCGGCTGACACGAGAGCGTCGCCCTCAGATCCGGGATCGCCTTTCCGTTCTGGTTCGCGAAGCCGACCTGATAGACGACGTCCTCGCCGGCGTCCAGGCTCAGGTCGCCGCGGCTGCCGGGCACACGGCCCGTGTCGCATCCGCCGGAGATGTTCGTCCTGCGCATCGGCTCGCCCGAGGCGACGTTCAGACGCACCTCCCCCAGGAACGGCTTGCAGAGGACACGCGCTTCGGTGACGGCCGGCTCGGGCACGGGACCACCCGGCCGCGTCGGGGAGGCGTCGTCGTAGACGGCCCTGAGGGTCCAGCCGTCACCCACCTCGATGATCCCGTTGTATGCCGCCGGGGCGCGTGTCCGGTGAACTGCACGCGCCAGTCGTCGGAGACGTAGTGGTCGTATCGTCCCACGCGGAGGCTGGAGACGCCGACGATCTGCGCCTGGGTTCGGAAGGTGAAGCCGGCCTCGGTGTCGCGCACGACGCCGTTCGGGTCGATCGACTCCACGCGTGTGCCGGCGCCGACGTTCGCCGCCGACTCCGCGTTCGGGTAGGCGCCCGGCACCACGCTGCCATCGGCCACGCTCACCGACAACGCCGTCTCCGAGCAGTCGTAGTTCTGACGGTTCAGAGCGATCGTGCTGCTGACATGGTCGCCGTACACCGGTCCCGCCAGGGCCAGGCCGAAGGGCTGGCCGAAGCTGCCCTGCGGGATGAGCTGCGTGTCGCCACCCGACGCCGCCGTGTTGCAGAGACCGTCGGCGCCCGTGCCGATGTAGCTGACACCGTTGGCGGTCAGCACCGTGTCGTCGCCGGCGGCCGCCGTGTGCAGCGTGCCGTTGGGCCACACACACGGCGCGTTCGGCACCGGTGTGGCACCGGCCGTGTTCTTGAACTTCACCCGCACGCGGTACGGACCATGGTCGCCGCCGCCTCGGGTCGGCCCGAAGATGGTCCCGTCGCCCAGATAGTGCAGCACGACTTGCTCGGTCGGGTTGCGCGTATCGATAGCGTTCTGCGGGAACGGCCCACCGGCGGCGTTCGGATCGTACGGCGCACCGGTGTTCGGATTGCACTCCACACGCCGCGTGAACTGGTTGCCGAACTCCAGGAAGTTGTTGCCACGCCACAGGTAGACGTACGGGTTGAGCCCCGATGCGTCGAAGTACGACGGGTCGTTGTCGTTGGCCGCGTACGTGCAGTACCCGCAGAGGTCCGGCCCGAACAGACCGCAGACGCCGGAACCGGTATACAGACCCGGGTAGCCGAAGTCGCTCAGCTCGTAGTCGCCGCTGATGACCTCCAGGTCCAGGTCGTTCTGCAGCAGCTCGCCGACCGCGTCGTACCAGGCCAGCGACGCTCTCACCTGGTCCCAGCCGTCACGACGATAGAAGTCGAACGATACCGAGCCGCCCACCGGCACCACGCCGATGCCCGTCGTGCTGCCATCCGGGCCCGCGCCGCGCATGCCGCCGTCGAAGTACTCGTCGGCCACCAGCAGCCCCGGCGGCACGCTCGGAATCGGGTCCACGTTGCTCGTGTTGGACGGGCGGCGCTCGGTGCGGAACGTCGTCAGCGGCAGCGTGTTCATCAGCTCGACCTTGCCGTAGCCCGACTCGTTGCAGAACTTGCCTGCGCACGACGGGATCGGCGGGCCCAGCTGCGGGAAGTCCGTCGCGTTGATCAGCAGCGCCTTCACCAGCATCCCCGACACGTCACCCACGCGATCCGTCGAGGATGGCGAAGCCGTCGGGTAGAAGCCCTTGGCGAAGTAGTCGCGGATCTGCAGCGCCGCGCCGGCGATCTTGCTCGCGGCGATCGAGGTGCCGGCCCGACCCTGGATCACGACATCCTCGACCGCCGTCGGGATCGTGTCGTTGGCGTTGTCGAGGGACACGGTCTGCGCCATCGACAGGAAGTAATTGTCGTTGAAACGGCCCTGGCGCCCCTCATGACCCACGGGACCGTAAAGAAGCTTCGCTCCCACATCGAGCCCCGGCGCCACCACCAGCGGCGCCACCCTCAGCGATGCGAACGTCGCAGGCCCCTTGCTCGTGAAGTTCGCCACGATCTCCGAGTTGTCCGTGCTCGCACGGCTGTCGTCAACGATGTTGGCCCCGACCGTGACGATGTTCTTCGCCGTCGCCAGGTCGTTGATCAGGGTACTCGGTGGGCCGAAATTCGGATCCGACAGCGGGTCGCGATCCGCACCGGTCAGTGGATCCGCACCGTCGTTGCCCACAGGCTGCACGTGCAGCACCCGGCGGTTAAGAAACAGGAACGCGTCCACCGAGTCGGCGCCATTGGTGTAGTTCCCCTGGCCGTTGTCCAGGTTGTCATCGAAGTTGGTCGGGTTGCCGAACGCGAACAGCGTCACCTTCGCGCCACGCGCGTCCAGCGTCGTGGCGGCCGGGTTGATGTCACGCCGGTACGCCATGTCCGCCAGACGGTCCGCCGGCACGTCGCCCGCGTCCACGTCGCTGAGGAAGTTCACGGCGCAGGCGGGCGGTGACGACGCCGGCGTGTTCGCGATGTCCTCGAAGATCACTCGCGAGCCGCGCGCCTGGCCGTCCAGCGACAGTCCCGACTCCCGACTGTCGTTGAAGAACGAGGCGAACAGGTCCACCGAGTCCACGTCGCTGTACTGACGTCCCAGTCCGTTGATGCCGCCGCTCGGGTTCGCCGCAGCACCTCCCGCCGCCAGCGTCCCGTGCGTCACGCCACCCGAACGGATGCCGTCGCACGTCAGGAAGTCACCCGCCGCCGTCGCATCCAGCGCGCTGCCCCTGATGTACGCCTCGACCTTGCGGTGCAGCGGGCCGACGTTGATCACCAGGGTGCCGTCGTTGAGGCACCCGCCCCCCAGACATGGGTCGGCATTGTCGTGCGCGAACGCCGGCGAATCCAGCGTCAGGCCGTTGTCCGCCACACCCAGAAACTGCGGTGCCACGACATAGTTCGACAGCGCCGAGTCGAACCCGGCCACCGCGCCGCCCGTGAAGTCCTTGTCAGCCGCCGACGCCGCGACCGGGACGCCGCTGCCGTCGATGCCCGCATTCCGATACGGCAGCACGAAGTCGCCGAACTCGCGCGGGTCCAGGAAGCGGCCCACTTCCACCATCGCGCTCGTCACCAGGTTCATCATGACGTTCTCCGGCGCCTCGTAGATCCACTTCACCGCCGGATTCTTCGCCAGCTGGATCACCTTGTTGTTGCGCAGGTCCGCCGACAACCACTGTGTGCCCGCCACCTCGTGACGCTTCGTCACCGTGCCACCCAACCGCTGCACCTCGCTCGCCACGTCGTCCGCGCTCTCGCCCGGCATCACCTGCACCACCAGACTGAACGTGTCAGACACCGCACGCTCCGGGTTCAGAAGCGGCATCCGGCCCAGCTTCGGGCTGATCTTGTCCGCAGGCCCATACGGCGTCACGTACTGGAATCGCAGGGGGTCGTCGAAGTTGTGCTTGTCCTTCCCGTCGATCCGCACCAGGAACGCGTTGTTCGGCACGTACTGGACCACCTGGCCGCCCAGATCACCGATCTGCTTGCGCAGCTCCAGCGAGCCTCGTCCCTCCGCCGCCGACGGCGCAAACTGCACGATGTAGTAGCCCGGCTTGCCCGATACCGGCGCCGCCGCCCGAAGGTCCGCAGGCAGACTGTCACGCACGCTGCCGCGCTTGACGTCAATAGTCCCCTTCGGCGTGATGATCACGTTCGGAGAGCCCAGTTCCGACGATGACACGTCGCCGTAGCGCGCGAGACCCAGATCGTTCTCGTACGGCCACCAGTCGGGACGGCTGAACATCTGGCGCTTCATCCTGTCGATGAGGCGCCGCTCGGCCTGTGTCAGTCCGTCGGGACGGGAGTCGGAGGTCGGGCGCAACGCGGGGCCCTGCCTCGCGGCACCAGCGGGCGCAAACGCCGCCGCGGCCAAGAGCAGGAGGAAGGCGATGCTCAGACGAACGACCCGGCTCCATCGCCCTGACGTGTCGCAGGATGGTGGGACGGATGGCACGCCAGGCCTCGCGCCCGGTTCGTGGGACATGGGGCATGCTCCCCGGCGGAGAGAACGATACTCCTTCTTACCGGAAAAATGCCGGACGGTCAAGCATGTCCTTCGAACCGCATACGGATGACCGTATGCGGGCCACGCCGCGCCGGACGCGCGTCACCCAAAAAAAAGCCCCCGGTGGCCACCGGGGGCGTTGTATTCCAGAGGTCAGTGAGGAGAGAGCGTGTTTCTAGACGGAATCCTTCTCGGCGCCGGCGCAGCAGGCCGCGGGCTTCTTCGCCCATTCCTGCACCGCCTTGATCGTTTCGGCATCGCTGCCTGCAAGCGTCACTTCGCCGCCCTTGGCGGTTTCCTTGAAGGAAGCGTGCACCCCGCTCATCGACATCGGGCAGTTCGGGCAGCTTTCGCCCTTCTCGTGATTGGCCAGATGCTCGTGGATCAGCTCGATCGCCTCGTCCGTCTTGCCCTCCATCGTCACGACGGCGCCGTCGCTGGTCATCTTGGCCGACTTGACGATGTTCTTGGACATGCTCAGGTGGCAGTGGACGCCCTTGCCCGAATCGGCATGCGTCGCCGCCGCCTTGCCGTCCTTGCCATGGCAATCGGGGCCTCCCGCATAGCTGAATCCGAACGCGACCAGCGGAAGCGCGAGCGCCAGCAAGCTCTTGCTGTTGAAGATCTTACGCAGCATTCAAACTCTCCTCTCTGCCGGACCGTATTGTGGTTCTTTCACCGTGGGGGAAGCTTCGGTCTCCTGGGCCGCCCTACCGCGCGGACCCAGGGCCACGTCACCCGATAGTTATACGCGATCGCCCGTGCGATTGCCAGACACCCGGCGTGTAAAAAGATTTTTACAGACCGTGCACGGGCGCGTCGTACGGCGCGTCGGTTCCCGAGTGATCGATCCGCAGCGCAGTGGTGAAGCGGTTCCAGTAGTTGGTCAGACCGACCACGCACGTGATCTCGAGAATCTCCTGATCGGAGAAGCTCTCCTTCATCCGTGCGAAGAGCTCCTCGGTAACGGTGTGCGCGTCGCGTGTCATCCGCTCAGCGTACTCGAGCGCGAGCGCGACGCGCGGCTCGAACCGCTCCTGCTCGATCCGGCGGCCCAGCACCTCGATCTGCTCTTCCGTGTATCCCAGCTGCCTTGCCAAGGCAGTATGTCCGGCCGTTCAGTACCGGCACGCATTGAGCCGGGAGACGTGCAGGAAGATCAGCTCCTTGAGGCTGTACGGCACGTCACCCGTGAACATCACTTCCCGGTAGTGGGCGATCATGGTCTTCAGATACGACGGCATGTAAGCGAATGTCTTGAACGCGTTCGGAATGTTGCCGCGCTCCTCGAGGTACTTGTCGTAGATCGCCAGGATTTCGGCGTCCACGTCCTCACGTTCCAGCTTGCGCAAACGTCCCATCGATTCTCCTCCCGCTCCGGGCCCCAGCCTGCGGCCGGTCGATCTCCGCGCCGTGCCCCTTCGATACGATAGTACAGACACGGCTCCACCTTGACAGCGGCTCGGAGGACGATGTAGCGTGAGCGAGATACTTTAGATCTAAACTAATCCCGGACGGCGGGAACGGGAGCCGGATCGCATGGGGAAGACCGGGACACTCGACGGACGCACGGCGCTGGTCACCGGTGGCGGCCGGGGCATCGGGCGGGCGATCGCGCTGGCGATGGCGCATGCCGGCGCCGACGTCGCCGTGGCGGCGCGCACCACGGAGCAGGTCGCGGAGGTGGCCGCCGCGATCGAGGCGGCAGGCAGCCGCGGGCTGGCCCTGACATCCGACGTGACGTCCGCGGCGGAATCGGCCTCGATGGCCGAGCGAGCCGCGGCAGTCCTGGGTCGTGTCGACATCCTCGTGAACGCGGCGGGCGCGGCCCAGAGCGCGCCGGTGCTGGCCACCGATGCGTCGCTCTGGCAGCGCATGCTCGACGTCAATCTCACGAGCGTCTTTCTCTGCACGCGGGCCGTGCTGCCGGCGATGGTGGAGCGAGGCTGGGGCCGCATCATCAGCGTGGCCTCGAGCGCCGGGCTGACCGGGCACGCCTACGTCTCCGCCTACTGCGCCGCGAAGCACGGCGTGGTCGGGTTCACCCGGGCCGCAGCCCTGGAGATGCGCGGGAAGGGGGTCACCATCAACGCGCTGTGCCCGGGATACGTCGACACAGACATGACACGCCGCAGCGTGGAGTCGATCGTGAAGCGGACGGGCAGGACGACGGAAGAGGTCCTGGCGCGGCTGGCCGGGTTCAACAGGACGGGACGGCTCCTCACGCCGGACGAAGTGGCCGAGGCCGCGCTGCGGCTGGCCGGCGAGGAGGGGGCCGCCATCAACGGGGAGGCGCTCGAGCTATGACCCGATTCGACATCATCAACCCTGATTTCCTCCCCGCCCGAGCGGCTACAACCACGTCGTGGTGACCCCGGCCGGCAGGATGATCTTCCTCTCGGGGATGATCGGCTGGGACGCCGGCGGTGCCGTCACCTCGTCCGACCTGGTGGAGCAGTTCGAGCTGGCCCTGCGCCACGTCGTCGAGGCCGTCAAGGCCGCCGGAGGCACGGCGGAGTCGATCGCGCGGCTGACCATCTATGTCACCGACGTCCTGCAGTACCGGACCCGTCTGAAAGGACTCGGCCAGGCCTACCGCAGGGTGATGGGGAGCCACTATCCGGCCATGGCGCTCGTCGAGGTCAAGGCTCTGTTCGAGCCCGGCTCGAAGATCGAGATCGAAGCCACGGGGGTGCTGTGAGCGATCGCGACGCGGCCGCCCGTCCCGCGCTGAGCGTCTGGGTGCGGCTGATGAAGGCGCACAACCTCCTGATGCGGGAGGCGCGCCGCAGCGTCGGCGGCGACATGACGCTGCCCCGGTTCGACGTGATGGCCCATCTCGCCCGCCGCCCCGAAGGGATGACCGCCGGGGAGCTGAGCCGGCTGCTGCTCGTCTCGGCCGGAAACCTCACGGGCATCGTCGACCGGCTGGAGCGGGAAGGGCTCGCGAAACGCGAAGCACACGAGTCGGACCGCCGGGCGACGCGGATCCGCCTGACCCCCTGGGGACGCCGCCGGATCGGCAGGCTCGTGCCGCGGCACGCCCGCGACATCGAGCAGCTTCTGGCGCCCCTCTCGCCATCCGAACTGTCGGCACTGCGGGATCTGCTCGGACGGCTCAACCGGGCGCTGGAGGGACGCGCCGAGGCGGCGCCGGCCACGCCCCGACGCGCGGCAAAGGAGAAGCGATGACCACCACGTTCCTGTACGAGGAGAAAGGGCCGATCGCGCGTCTGACGCTCAACCGGCCCGACGTGCTCAACGCCCTCACCGTCGGCACCTACGAGGAGCTGCGCGACCTGTTCGCCGGCCTTGTGCAGCGCGACGACCTGCGCGTGGTGGTGCTGTCGGGCGCCGGCCGGGCGTTCTGCTCGGGCGGCGACGTCAGGGAGATCATCGGGAGGCTTCAGGGCGCGAGCGACGAGGAGCTGCTGGCGTTCACCCGGCTGACCTGCGAGGTCGTCCTGAGGATGCGCGAGGCCCCGCAGATCGTCATCGCCTCGCTCAACGGCGTGACGGCGGGCGCGGGGGCGGCGCTCGCGCTCGCCTCGGATTTTCGCCTCGCCTCGAGCGCGGCGCGGCTCGCCTTCCTGTTCGTCAAGGTCGGCCTCTCGGGAGCCGACATGGGGGCGGCTCACCTGCTGCCCCGGCTCGTCGGAGCGGGGCGCGCCACCGAGCTGCTGATGCGCGGCGACTTCATCGATGCCGCCACCGCCCTGCAATGGGGGCTGGTGAACCGTGTCGTCGCGCCGGAGACGCTCGAAGCGGAGGTGACGGGCTGGGCCGGGTCGCTGGCCGCGGGGCCGGCGCTGGGGCTGAGGATGACCAAGGCGATGCTGAACCGCTCGCTCGGGTTCACGCTCGCGGGCGCGCTCGACCTGGAGGCCGAGGCGCAGGCAGTCTGCATGCGGCATCCCGACTTCGCCGAGGCGTATCGCGCCTTCATCGAGAAACGGCCGGCACGGTTCGGAGGAGGACGCGGCGAATGAGCGATCCCGGCGCAGGGGCCGGCATGCCCGACCCGGAGCGCGAGGATCTCGCATCGAGAACCCGATCCCTCGCGGGTGAGCTGGCGCTTCCCGAGCCGGCGCCGGGCGACGTCGCGGCGGAGGACACGCACGCCCGCGCGGCGCTGGCCGTGCTGAGCCGGGCCGGTCTCATCGAGGAGCTCGTCCCTCCCCAGTGGCGCGAGACACCGGGCGGAGCCGTGGTCTCGGCGCAGCGTGTCTGCGTTATCCGCGAGGAGCTCGCGTCGATTCTCGGGTCTCGCCGACGTGATGTTCGTCATGCAGGGGCTCGGCTCGCGCGGCATCGCCCTCGCCGGCTCCGATGATCTGAAGGAGCGCTGCCTGCCGGGCGTGGCCCGCGGGGAGCGGGTCGCCGCGTTCGCGCTCACCGAGCCGGAGGCCGGATCGGACGTCTCGGCGATCGCGACCCGCGCCACGCGTGACGGGGATGTCTATCGTCTCGACGGAACCAAGACCTTCATCTCGAACGCGGGACTGGCGGATGTCTACACGTTGTTCGCGCGCACGGACGACGGGCCCGGCCGCGAGGGGATCACCGCGTTCGCCGTCGAGGCCGGCGCGCCTGGGCTGAGGGTCAGCGAGCGGGTGACGATCAGCGCGCCGCATCCGATCGGCACGCTCGAGCTCGCCGGCTGCCGCGTTCCGGCCGCGAACCGGCTGGGAGCCGAAGGGACGGGGTTCGACCTCGCGCTGTCGGTGCTCGATTTCTTCCGGCCCACGGTGGGGGCGGCGGCCGTGGGCCTCGCACGGCGCGCCCTCGACGAGTCGGTCGCGCGTTGCCGGCAGCGCATGCAGTTCGGGCGTCCCCTGGCCGCGTTCCAGGCGGTCCGCTTCAAGCTCGCGGACATGGCGCTGAGTCTCGAGGCGGCCCGTCTGCTCGTGATGCGCGCCGCCGCGATGATCGACCGGCCCGGCGGCTCGGCATCGAGGGAGGTACGGCGCGCCTCGTCGATGGCCAAGCTGTACGCCACCGAGGCGGCGCAGCGGATCGTCGACGAGGCGGTGCAGCTTCATGGCGGGCTGGGGGTTGTCCGGGGCCAGACGGTCGAGCGACTCTACCGGGAGGTGCGGGCACTGCGGATCTACGAGGGGACGTCCGAGATCCAGCGGCTGGTGATCGCCGCATCGCTGCTCAAGGAGGGGCCGTGATCCTGTTCGAGCCTCTGGCGGTCGGCACGATGAGACTGCCCAACCGGGTCGTCCTGCCCGCCATGGTGACCCGGCTGTCGGGAGAGGACGGATTCGTCAACGCCGACATCCGGGAGCGCTATCTGCGGTTCGCCGCCGGCGAGCCGGGGCTGATCGTGGTCGAGGCGATGTCGGTGCACGGCGGCAAGAGCGGCCCCCTGCTGCGGCTCTCCGACGACGTCTTCATCCCGGGGCAGGCCGAGATGGTGCGGGCTATACACGACGCGAGCCCGTCGCGCGTCGCGGCGCAGATCATCCACTTCCTCAAGATCGCCCGCAGCGGCTGGCGTCAGACGATCGCCGACCTGACACGCGAGGAGATCCGGGGGATCGTCCGGGACTACGCCCATGCCGCGGGCCGGGCGCGCCGCGCCGGATACGACGGTGTCGAGCTGCACATGGCACACGCCTACACGCTCTCCTCCTTTCTCTCGCTGAGGAACCGGAGACCCGACGAGTACGGGCGGTCGCTGGAGAACCGGATGCGGGCGATGACCGAGACGATACAGGCCGTGCGCGCCGAGGTCGGCGACGACTACCCGGTGGGGGTCCGGTTCGACGGCGAGGAGTGCATCAAGGACGGCTACACGCTGAAGGACTCGACGGCGATCGCGTTGCGGATGGCCCGGCTCGGCGTGGACTGGCTCAGCGTCTCCGCGGGCGGCAAGTTCGAGGATGCGATCCACAAGCCGGGCCAGCCGCTGTACCCCTACACCGGGTACTCGGGCGATCGCTGCATGCCCTCGGTGAACTACCCCGACGGCGCGAACATCCACCTGCCGGCGACGATCAGGAGCCGCATCAACGCCGCCGGGCTCGCCACACCGGTGGTGGCGAGCGGCAAGATACGCACGCCGGCCCTCGCCGAGAGGTTCCTGTCGGAGGGACGGGCGGATCTGATCGGCATGGCCCGCGCGCTGCTGGCCGACCCCGATTGGCCGCGCAAGGTGCGCGACGGCCGCGCGGACACGATCGTCCACTGCGTCTACGGCAACGTCTGCAAGGCGCTCGACGAGAACTTCCGCAAGGTCCGGTGCGTGCTGTGGCCCAAGGGGGCGCTGCAGGCGCCGCAGGTGGAGGATCGCATGCCGCCCCGATGGGTGTACGATGACCCCAACCTGGTGGCGGTGGCGGTCAACGGCCGGATCCAGCTCAAGTGGAACCACGCCGTCGACGACGTGGCGGTCTACGGCTACGAGATCCACCGTTCGGACGACGGCGGCCCGTTCGAGCATCGCAATTCGGTGAAAGGAGTCTTCTACGTGGACGACGATGTGATGGGCGGCGTCAGCTACCGGTACCGCGTGCGGGCCTACGACATGGCCGGCCACCGGACCGGGCCCTCCAACCTGGCCGAGGTCTCCCTGCCCGACCCGGCGGCGCCGCGGCGCGCGGAGGGGGCATCGTGAGCGAGGATCGCGTCCGGCCCGGGTTCCCCGAGCGGTTCAACCTCGCCGACTACCTGCTCGCCGGGGGACTCACACCGTCCCGGGCGGCGAAGACGGCGGTCATCTGCGGCGACACCCGCTACACCTACGCGGAAGTGGACTCGCTCGCGCGCCGGACCGGCAACGCCCTCGCCGGCCTCGGAGCCGGGATGGAGAGCCGGGTCCTGATCGTGCTGCCGGACGGGATCGAGTTCGTGGCGACCTGGCTCGCCACCCTGAAGGTCGGGGCGGTCTTCGCGATGGCCAACACCGTGCACACCGCCGAGGACTATCTGTACTACCTCGACTACACCAGGGCCCCGGTCGCGGTCATCCACGAGTCGGTCCGGGACCGGTTCGACGAGATCCGCGGGCGCGCGTCGCACCTGAAATCCCTGATTGTCGTCGGCGACGCGGGCCGGCACCTCGCGTTCGACACGGAGGTCGGCCGGGCTGCGGATCGCCTCGAGACCGCCCCCACGCGCTCCGACGACATCGCCGGGTGGCTCTTCACGTCCGGCAGCACCGGCAAGCCGAAAGCCGCCGTCCACTTCCACAGCGACTTCGCCTACAACATCGAGACCTACGCGAAGCGGATCCTCATGATGCACGAGGAGGACGTCACCCTCTCGGTCCCGAAGCTGTTCTTCGGATACGCCACCGGCACGAACCTGATGTTCCCGTTCGCCGCCGGCGCCACGACGGTGCTGTTCCCGGATCGAAGCACCCCCGAGAGGATGTTCGAGCTGATCGCGAAGCACCGTCCCACCGTGCTGACCAGCGTGCCCACGATGATCAACGCGATGCTTCAGACGGCGGAGTCGCCGGGCGCGCCGGCACACGACCTCTCGAGCCTCAGGGTCTGCGTCTCGGCGGGCGAGGCGCTGCCGGCCGAGCTGTACCGGCGCTGGGTGGCCCGGTTCGGCGTGGAGATCCTCGACGGGATAGGCTCGGCCGAGATGTTCCACATCTACATTTCCAACCGGTTCGGCGAAGTGCGCGAGGAGAGCCTCGGGCGGATCGTTCCCGGCTACGAGGCCCGGGTGGTCGGGCCCGACGGCGCCGACGTGCCGGCTGGCGAGCAGGGCACGCTCTGGGTCAAGGGAGGCTCGACCGCCCTGTGCTACTGGCAGCGGCGCGCGTCGTCACGGGACACGTTTCGCGGCGACTGGTGCGTCACCGGCGACCAGTTCCTCCTGGACGACGAAGGGTACTTCTACTACTGCGGCCGCACCGACGACATGCTGAAGGTGAGCGGCATCTTCGTCTCGCCTCTCGAGATCGAGGACTGTCTCATGACGCACCCCGCGGTGAGGGAGGTGGCGGTGATCGGGGCGCAGGATGAGGGGGGGCTCACCAAGCCCAAGGCCTGGATTGCGCTCAGGGAAGGGCACGAGCCGTCGGTCGAGCTGGCGCATGCCTTCAAGACCCATGTCAAGGACAGGCTGTCACCCTACAAGTATCCCCGATGGATCGAGTTCGTCGACCGGCTGCCCCGCAGCGATCGAGGCAAGATCCTGCGCACCACGCTCCGGGAGGGCACCCGGTCCCTGCTGACCGTACCGCTGGCACCGGCAAGGACGGCGGACGGAGGAGACGGCGATGCCGGCCGATAGCGATCTCGGCAGGATGACCTGGACGCAGGTCGGCTCGATCCTCTCGCGTCCCGAGGGGCGGGTGGTGGCCCTGCTGCCGGTGGGGTCCACCGAGGCGCACGGCCCCCACCTGCCGCTCGCCACCGACGTCATCATCTCGGCGGAGGTGGCCCGGCGCGCGGCCATCCGTCTCGGGGCGCGCGATATCCGTGCGTTGTCGCTGCCGCCGCTGGCCTACACGGTGACCGACTTCTCGGCCGACTTCCCCGGGACGATCGGAGTGTCGCGGGAGACATCCCTCGCCCTGGTGACGGATGTCTGCCGGTCGGTGCTGGACCAGGGGTTCGCGGCGATCGCGCTCGTGAACAGCCATCTCGAGCCCGGCCACCTCGCGGTGCTGCACGAGGCGGCGGACAGCGTGTCGGCCGCGAGCGGCAAGCCGGTGATCTTCCCCGACAAGACCGAGAAACGGTGGGCGGTGATGCTCACGGAGGAGTTCCGTTCGGGCGCCTGCCACGCCGGACGATACGAGGGATCGCTCGTCATGGCCGTGAGACCGGACCTGGTGGACGAGCCGTCGCGTATCTCCCTCCCGCCGAACCCGGTGAGCATCGGGCGCAGGATCAAGGAGGGGGTGAAGAGCTTCCGCGAGGCGGGAAGCGATCAGGCGTATTTCGGCGACCCGGCCGCCGCAACCGGAGCCGAGGGGAACGCCACCTACGAGATCCTGGCATGCATGGTGGAGACGGCCGTGGTCGAGGGGTTCGGATGACCTACGCCACGTCGGTGAAGGTCCGCTTCGGCGATATCAATCACGCCGGGATCGCGTACTACCCGAACCTGTATCACTACTTCCACATCGCCTTCGAGGAGTTCTTCGAGGAGTTCGTGGGCGTGCCCTACCCCCGGGTCCTCGACGAGGAGAAGGTCGGGTTCCCCACCGTCAAGGTCGAGACCGAGTTCCTCGAGCCAATCCGTTACGGCGACACGCTGCGCATCGCCATCACCGTGCCCCGGGTCGGAACCAGCTCCGCCGACATCCTGTTCACGGCGACACGCGAGGGCGGCAATCGACCCTGCATCGTCAGCCGCCAGACCGTGGTCGCCGTCGACATGGGGACGTTCCGGCCCATCCCCGTGCCGGCCCGATACCGCGACGCCTTCGCCCGCAGCGCCGCCGGCGCCTGACCCGCTCGACCCTCCCCGGGGCCGCCTCCCGATCCGTCCTGCCCGCCGGAGCTTTTCGGGCTGTGCTGAATTGATCCACACTTGATTCATAACATCCGCAACCTCGCGCATCGGTCCGAATTATTGCGTATTGGTTCAGAAAACGTTTGACACGGACAAAGAAACGGGCGCAGACTCGGTCCCATACAGCTCCCATCATCGTCAACCTTTTCCGTGGAGGCGGACTATGCGCGCTCACTTGCACCGCGTATTTGCAATCGCTGTGGTGCTCGTCGCGGCGACCGTGCCCGCCCTCTCGCAGGGGGTCGGTGTGGTCTCCGGGCGGGTGACGGATGAACAGGGAGTTCCGATGGAGGGCGTGACCCTCACGCTCACCAGTCCAGGCATCATCGGCGCCATGACGGCCGCCACCGACGACCAGGGCCGGTACTGGTTCCCCGGCGTCCCGGGCAACCACCCCCTGACCGTTGCAGCGAGCGCCGAAGGACGGGTACCGATGCAGTACGTCGGCTACACCGCCCGCCGCGACGGCGCCATCCGGATCGACTTCAGGCTGCGGCAGCCTGGCGAGCACGAGGTGCTCGTGCTCATCGAGGAGGGCGTGCCCTACCATCGCGTCGCCCTCGAAGGCGCAAGATCCACGATGCCGGGCGATGTCTCGATTCTCCCGGTGACGGGACTCGGGCCGACCATGGTGCGGGAGCTCCGCCAGGCGCTCGCTGCGCGCCCCAGCGCCGTGCTCGCCATCGGCGAGCGGGCGGCGCGGCTCGCGCGGCGGCACATCCGCGACGTGCCGATCGTCTACGCGATGGTGCCCGCACCGCGCGACGCGGATCTCTCGACGCGGAACATCTGCGGCGTGCCGCTCAACGGCGGATACGAGGCGCAGATGGAGCACCTGCGGCACGTCCTGCCCGACGTCCGCAGGGTCGGCACCATCATCGATCCGCGCCGTATGGGTCTCTCGGTGCGCGAGCTCCGGTCGGCGGCAGGCGCGGCAGGCCTCGAGCTCGTGGCGGCGCACGTGTACGGCGAGGACGACGCGGGTCTGGCCGCCGCGCTCGATGAGCTGAGAGGCCGGCAGCTCGACGCGTTCCTGCTCCTGCTGGATCCCGCAGCTGATGAGCGCGGACCGGTTCGAGCGCATCGCCCGGTTCGCCGACGACGAGGGTCTCGTGCTGGCCGTCCCCGACGCCTCGCTGGCGGTGGATTCGAACAGCTTTTCCTTTGTGCCCGGGTTCTTCGATCTGGGCCAGTACGCCGGGACGCTCGTGAGACGGATCGTCGAGGGACGGGCTCAGCCGTCGCAGATAGGGGTCAGCTACCCGGGGCTCGGCGAGCCCGGGATGGATCTGATCAGGACGAGCCGGCTCACGCCCCGCGACGTTCTGCCCGGCAATGCGCACGAACCCGTGGCGATCGCACGCGATGAGTAGCAGCCCCGCCGCGTGACCGGATCGTCCCCCCCGCCCGCGTCTCGCGGGCGGGGGGAATCCTGATATACTCCCGCCATACGCGGACGCAGCACCGAGGAGACCTCGCGCATGAAGACCGCCTACGAGCTGGCGATGGAGAAGCTCAGGAAGAAGGACGAGGAGACAGGCGAGAGCCGCACCACGCTGGACGAGGATCAGAAACGGGAGATCGCGGGAGATCCGCAAGGTCCACTCGGCGCGGCTGGCCGAAAGGGAGATACTGTTCCAGGCCGACCTGCGCAAGGCCAGGGCGACCCGGGACCCTGAGTCGGTGAAGGCGGTCGAGGAAGGCTACCGGAAGGACCGGTCCCGCATCGAGGAGGACCAGGATTCGAAGAATCCGGGCCGTGCGCAACCGGTCGCCGTCGGACTGACCTCCCACCCTGCCACGGCTTTACCGCCAGCTCAGCCTCAGGTCCTTGCTCATCAGACCCTTCAGCTCGGCGTCGAGCGTGCCGCCGTCCCTGCCCAGATCACGGATGGTCGTCTCGCTCCAGGTCCGCCCATCATCGCTCGCGACCATCACCTGAAACACGTGCTCGCCCTGGGGCACGTCGAGGGTCCGGACAGAGACCTCCCCGCGTCCTCATGCGGGAGCGCTCGCCACGAAACGACTCCGTCAGGGCCGGCTTGCCGTCGATCGTCATGGCGAGCCGCCCGGCCTTGAGGGTGTGGTCGAAGCGCAGGGTGAGGGTCGACGGGGATGCCTCGGCGGCTCCCGGCGGCGCGGCGGCCGCAAGCGAGACCGCGCGGGCGGAGACGACGGGCGCCTCACGCAGGACCGCCGACAGGGTCATGACGCCGATGGCGAAACCCGCGACGGTCAGCAGGGCGAGCAGCGCCTTGATCTGCGGCGGCAGCGGCCCGCGCGGCAGGCGCGCCGCGGAGGCGGCACTGCTCAGGACCTCCTCGGGGATCGCCTCCGGCAGGTCCCCCGCTTCCGCGACGACCGGCTCCTCGTCGGTCTCCGCGATGAGCGGGGCGAACCGCAGCGGCCTGCCGAGCTCGATGCACCGCAGGTCCTCGAGCAGATGTGCCGCTCCCGGATAGCGGTCGTCCGGGCGCTTGGCCAGCAGCATCATCACTACCGCGTCCCATTCGGCGGGGATGTCCCCCACGAGCCGTGAAGGAGGAGGGGGCGTCACCGAGAGGATCTGGTTGTACAGCGCCGCCAGCGTCTCACCGAGAAACGGCTTCCGCCCGGCGAGGATCTCATAGAGGATGACGCCCAGCCCGAACAGGTCGGCCCGCCCGTCGACCGGGCCCGAACCGAGCATCTCGGGGGCGAGATAGGACGGGGAGCCGACCGAATGTCCGGTGCGTGTCAGGTCGGACGATTCGATGATCGCCACGCCGAAGTCGGCCAGCTTCACCAGGCCGTCGTCCCGCACCAGGATGTTGGCCGGTTTGACGTCCCGGTGAACAATGCCGCGGCAGTGCGCGTAATCGAGCGCCCTCGCCACCTGCTGGGCGATCTCGAGGACCTGCTCGAGGGGGATCGTCTGGCCGGAGGGAACGATCTGACGCAGGTTGCGCCCCTCCACCAGCTCCATGGCGATGTAGGAGGTGCTGCCGTCTTCCGTCTCGCCGACGTCGTAGACGGTGACGATATTGGGGTGGGAGAGCAGGCCCGCGGCACGCGCCTCGCGGGCGAACCGGACGGCCGCCTCGCTCAACGACTGGTCACCCGCCCCCTTGGGCAGGCTGACGGTCTTGAGGGCGATGATCCGGCCGATCAGCGGATCCCGGGCGCGATACACGACACCCATGGCGCCCCGTCCGATGATCTCCTGGACCTCGTAACGGTCGATTTGGTCCACGGCGTTGGACATACATCGCCCGAATCTAGGCCCGGGGCGGGCAATCAGCAACCCTGCGGGAGCCCGCGCGGGGCGGGCCATGCGGGGGCGATCAATCCTCGTCGGAGGCGTAGTCCAGGGTCACGGGGTAGGTGTTGAGGATCTCCAGCCTTACGTGGCACTTGGGGCATTCCACGACATCGGAGATGTCGTCGTCCTCGTCCAGATCGAAGTTCTCGTCGCACTCCGGGCAGGTTCCCATGCGCGCCTCCCTGTGTTGAAACAGGGTATTGCTATGGCGCGCGGGGCGCCGGGTCAAGGGGCCCGGGAACCGGCGGGAGACAACGGCGTTCAGGGACAGGCGGGCTGGCTGTCACGCCCCGCGGTGCCGTACGTCCCTGGTCCGCAGACGTTGCGCGACTTGATCAGGTAGTACCAGGCCTCGCCCGCCGCGGGCGCCGGGCGGGGATCCGATGCCGGGGAGGAAGGCGCCGACAGCACGCATTCCCCCGAAGTGAAATCGAGGATGCCGGGAATGGAGAGCGTCCCCGAGGCGAGATCGTAGAGGGTCCCTGAGCCGAGCGTCTGATCGGTCCAGGCGATCTGTGTGGAAGCCGTGCCGGTCGCGTCGAGCGCAGGAATCTCCGACGGGACACCGAACGCGGTCGGGTCGAGCGGAGCACAGTCGGCCGTATCGAGCACCAGATCGTTGTCGTCATCCGTGTCGACGCAGTCATCCTGACCGTCCATGTCTGAATCGATCACGTTGTTGTCGACCACCCCGTCGCAATCGTTGTCCTTGAGATCGCACAGCTCCGGGCCCGGTCCGATGTCCCCGAGGCATGTCAGCGAGCCGGAGGTGCACATGGTGCTGCCGAACCGGCACTCCCCGACGTTCGACACGCCGCACGCCTGTCCTCCTTCGGGGTTCCCCTCATCGGCCACCTGGTCGCAGTTGTTGTCGAGCCCGTCGCAGATCTCGGGGTTGATCGGCGACAACGACGGGTCGTTGTCGTTGCAGTCCAGGTTCGACGGCGAGCCGTCCGCATCCTGGTCCACGACACCGGACTGGCAGACATCGCCCGCTCCCTGGGCGTCTCGCAGCCCGTTGCCGAAGGTCCCCTGGCCGCAGGCGTTGGCGGATCGGATCAAATAGTACCAGGCATCGCCTGTGCGTGGGTCCGGGCGGGGATCCTCCCAGGGGCTCGCGATCACCGGTGTGGCGAGGCAGAACCCTTCCTGAAAGCCGTGGGTCACCAGGATGCGGGAAACGAGCCCGGAGATGACCTGATAGTGGGTGGCCGAGCCGATATTCTGCAGGCCGAACTCCAGCATCGTGGGCGCCGGCCCCGTCACGTCCACATTGAGCACCTCGGTCGGCGAGCCGAACGCGCCGGCATCCAGAGGAGCGCAGTCGGCGGCATCCGCCACGAGGTCGTTGTCATCATCCGGATCGATGCAGTCCGCCATTCCGTCGACGTCCGTGTCGGGGAATCCCTCGTCGATGTTCCCGTTGCAGTCGTTGTCGATGCCGTCGCAGATCTCCGCTGAGGGCACGCAGCCGCCGGTCAGCTCGTACGCACCCACGTCCACGTCGCCCGCCTGCGGGCTGTTCGGCGTCCCGTCACCGTCGTATCCGCGAGCCATGCCGTCGAAGTCCGTGGCCGGCGCACCCGATGACGTCCCCGTGTCCACCGCCGGCGAGCCCGCCGTCAGGTGGAAGTCACGATTCATCAGGTCCACGAACTGAGGGTCCGCGCTGAAGTTGCCGCTCACTCCGATGCAGCCCGCGTCCGAAAGCTCCCCGCCGCACTGGTTCCTGTCGTTGCCCCACAGGTCGTTGTAGCTGATCACCGGGTCGAATGTGGAGCTCAGATCCAGCGAGTAGATCCCTCCCCCGTCACCGAACGCCCGCAGACGGTTCCCCTGGATGATGTTGTTGGTGATGATCACCGGCAGCGTCAGGTCGCTCTGGCCCGTGTACACGCCGCCGCCCAGGAACCCCTCGTTGTCCACGATCGTGTTGTTCATCGTCGTCGACTTGTTGAAGTAGGTGTACACACCGCCGCCTTCCGTTCCCCGGTTGCCCACGATCACGTTGTTCGTCACCACCGCCTGCGCCGCCGTGTTCGGCAGGCTGTTCAGGCTCACCCCGCCACCCAGCGTGTCGGTGAAGTTGTCCGCAATCAGGTTCCGGTCGATCAGCGGGCCTTGCGTCCCCGAACCCGGCCATACCACCACGCCGCCCCCGGCACCCAGCGAGTACGCCGCGTTCGGGTCGCCAGCCACGTTGCCCGTGATCACGTTGTTCGTCACCACCGGCGCCGAGGCGAATCCCACCCAGACACCGCCGCCATAGCCGAAGGTCAGCGCCTGGTTGGTGCCGGACGGAGGGATGGCGCGATTGCCCGTGATCGTGTTGTTCGACACCACCGGCTGTCCCGTCGCGATGTACACCCCCGCTCCTCGCAGGTCTCCTCCCTGCGGCAGCGGACCCGAGATCACGTTGTTCGTGATCACGTTGTTCACGATCGTCGCCGAGCTGAAGACGTAGATCCCGCCTCCCGCTACCTTCGTCGTCTGGATCAGACCCGCTCCGCCCGTCAGCGTGAACCCGTCCAGCACCGTCGCCAGCGTGTGACCCGATGCGAACGTCACCACTGTGCACTGGTTGCCCGTGCGCTTCGCACAGTAGTTGTTGTCCGTGCACGGCTGGCCCGACGCGTCTATCGTCGTCACCGCCGCGCCCCCCTGCGAGATCAGGCTCACACCGGGCTTCATCCGCACCGCCTCGTGGTACGTCCCCGGCGCCACACTCACCGTGTCGCCCGACAGACCCACGCACACCGCGTCCTGGATGTGACAGTACGGATTCGCCAGCGTGCCCGACCCGCCCGCCGGGCACGTGTCATCGTCGACGTATAGCGTCGTTCCCACCGCCCCGATCCACGTCGCCAGAAGACCCGTCAGCACCATCAGGAGACCCACACACACCACCACACGCCGGCCGACACGACGGCTGGACACCCTCAAATTGCCTGGATTCAAGTGCTTGGGGGCGTGCGCCATGGCACCGTGCCTCGCGGGGAGTGGGTGTAGCCTTGCGTCCGAGCCCGTAGTCCTCTGTGCCCGGTTCATACGGCGGAATGCCCGGCCCGACAAGGCCTCAATTGGGGAGGTACCAGCGCCCCTGCCCCTTCCTCTTCCCGCCGCCGAGCGGGCAGGCACCGCCCGCGCCCTCGGTCCCATCGCGAAGCGATGATCCGAAGGATCCCGTACCGCAGTGATTCACGGCGCGGACGAGATAATACCGGGCGTCGCCCGGGTCGGGAGCGCCGGATCCGTCGGCCCACGGCTCCCCTTGCGTCGACGAGGTGAGACATCCTGACGTTGTGAAATCGCGCGTCTGGAGCAGGTCCGAGACGGACCCGACCACGATCTGATAATCGGTACCGATCCCGACGTTCTGGAGGGAGTAGGTGATAATCGTGGGAAGGATGCCCACCACATCGATCCCATTTACCTCGACCGGCACGCCGAACGCGGTCGGGTCGAGCGGGGCGCAGTCAGCCGCATCAGGCACCGTGTCGTTGTCGTCATCAGGGTCGATACAGTCTTTGATCCCGTCGTTGTCGGTGTCGGGGAAACCCTCGTCGATGTTCCCGTTGCAATTGTTGTCCATGCCGTCGCACACCTCGGTCGTCGGCGTGCCCGGCAGGCAGGTCTGTGTCACACCGCCGATGCAGTTGTCCGTCGTGACCTGGCACGCACCCACGCCGCAGGTTGACTGCCCCAGACCATCGTCGGGCGTCCCATTGCAGTCGTTGTCGATGCCGTCGCACACCTCGGCCGTCGGCGTGCCCGGCAGGCAGGTCTGTGTCACACCGCCGATGCAGTTGTCCGTCGTGACCTGGCACGCACCCACGCCGCAGGTTGACTGCCCCAGACCATCGTCGGGCGTCCCATTGCAGTCGTTGTCGATGCCGTCGCACACCTCGGTCGCCGGCGTGCCCGGCAGGCAGGTCTGCGTCACACCACCGATGCAGTTGTCCGTCGTGACCTGGCACGCACCCACGCCGCAGGTTGACTGCCCCAGACCATCATCGGGCGTCCCGTTACAGTCGTTGTCGATGCCGTCGCACACCTCGGTCGTCGGCGTGCCCGGCAGGCAGGTCTGCGTCACACCACCGATGCAGTTGTCCGTCGTGACCTGGCACGCACCCACGCCGCAGGTTGACTGCCCCAGACCATCATCGGGCGTCCCGTTACAGTCGTTGTCGATGCCGTCGCAGATCTCCGCTGAGGGCACGCAGCCGCCGGTCAGCTCGTACGCGCCCACGTCCACGTCGCCCGCCTGCGGGCTGTTCGGCGTCCCGTCACCGTCGTACCCGCGAGCCATGCCGTCGAAGTCCGTGGCCGGCGCACCCGATGACGTCCCCGTGTCCACCGCCGGCGAGCCCGCCGTCAGGTGGAAGTCACGGTTCATCAGGTCCACGAACTGCGGATCCGCGCTGAAGTTGCCGCTCACTCCGATGCAGTCCGCGTCCGAAAGCTCCCCGCCGCACTGGTTCCTGTCGTTGCCCCACAGATCGTTGTAGCTGATCACCGGGTCGAATGTGGAGCTCAGATCCAGCGAGTAGATCCCTCCCCCGTCACCGAACGCCCGCAGACGGTTCCCCTGGATGATGTTGTTGGTGATGACCACCGGCAGCGTCACGTCGCTCTGGCCCGTGTACACGCCGCTGCCCAGGAACCCCTCGTTGTCCACGATCGTGTTGTTCATCGTCGTCGACTTGTTGAAGTAGGTGTACACACCGCCGCCTTCCGTTCCCCGGTTGCCCACGATCACGTTGTTCGTCACCACCGCCTGCGCCGCCGTGTTCGGCAGGCTGTTCAGGCTCACCCCGCCACCCAGCGTGTCGGTGAAGTTGTCCGCAATCAGGTTCCGGTCGATCAGCGGGCCTTGCGTCCCCGAACCCGGCCATACCACCACGCCGCCCCCGGCACCCAGCGAGTACGCCGCGTTCGGGTCGCCAGCCACGTTGCCCGTGATCACGTTGTTCGTCACCACCGGCGCCGAGGCGAATCCCACCCAGACACCGCCGCCATAGCCATAGCTGAGCTGGGTGTTCGTTCCGGACGGAGGGATGGCGCGATTGCCCGTGATCGTGTTGTTCGACACCACCGGCTGTCCCGTCGCGATGTACACCCCCGCTCCTCGCAGGTCTCCTCCCTGCGGCAGCGGACCCGAGATCACGTTGTTCGTGATCACGTTGTTCACGATCGTCGCCGAGCTGAAGACGTAGATCCCGCCTCCCGCCACCTTCGTCGTCTGGATCAGACCCGCTCCGCCCGTCAGCGTGAACCCGTCCAGCACCGTCGCCAGCGTGTGACCCGATGCGAACGTCACCACTGTGCACTGGTTGCCCGTGCGCTTCGCACAGTAGTTGTTGTCCGTGCACGGCTGGCCCGACGCGTCTATCGTCGTCACCGCCGCGCCCCCCTGCGAGATCAGGCTCACACCGGGCTTCATCCGCACCGCCTCGTGGTACGTCCCCGGCGCCACACTCACCGTGTCGCCCGACAGACCCACGCACACCGCGTCCTGGATGTGACAGTACGGATTCGCCAGCGTGCCCGACCCGCCCGCCGGGCACGTGTCATCGTCGACGTATAGCGTCGTTCCCACCGCCCCGATCCACGTCGCCAGAAGACCCGTCAGCACCATCAGGAGACCCACACACACCACCACACGCCGGCCGCCCCGGCGGCCCGATGCCATTAAATACCCTGGAATCAATGGATTGGGTGGGATCAAGTCAACTCCGGTCCGCCGGCGTCTCGCCCGTGGGACGGGCCCTCCCGTCTCCACACGTGTGAACTCGCACTGTAACTACCGTAATGGCCTGGGTTGCGCGATTTTCGAAACCTCTGTCACGTTCAAGCACTTATACGGTGATTGGACGGGGAGTACAAGGGTGCAGCTCGCGCGCATGGTGTGGCAAAAACAAATCGAAATTCATGCCCCGGATTGTTCACTTTGTCCGATGGGTGAACGATTCCCGGCCGTACGCGGTAGATGTGGAAGAAGGCCTCTGGGCGAGAAACAACGGGCATATCAGGTCAGAAAGCGCCTTGACAGGCCGAGGTATCGCGGTACATTGCGTCTGACTCAGCTTTTCATCTATGTGGGTGTGCCAGGAGGGAGGTATGCCGAAATACTTGAGGGGGGGAACCAGGCTTCTTGCCGCGCTGGCGGTGGCCGCCCTGCTGATGCCGCTGTCGGCCACTGTGATGGCCCAGACATCAGGGCGCGACTACTCGCGCTGCGTGCAGGCATGCAACGATGCGCGCCGGGCCTGTAATGACCGCTGCAACACGGACTGCAAGGCTATGTTCCCGAATGACAGCACGGCTCGAAACGCCTGCATTTCCGCATGCAAGAACACGACCTGCAACGTCGAGTCGGAAGACTGCAAGCTGGCCTGCAAGGCGATCAAGAACGGCGAGACGCTCGAGGAGCCATAAGCTCGACCCGACCCGAATTCTCTGGCTGGAAGCTCACCCTTCTCTTTGACTAGAAGCGAGGAGAAGGGTGCATGCTTTCAAGATGAACTTCACGAGAGGAGTGCTATGCGATCCCCTATACGTGGCGGCCTGAGGCTCCTCGGAGCGGTCGGGCTGATCGCCGTGATGGCACCGCTGTCACAGGTCCTGGCCCAGACCTCGGGACGCGACTATTCGCGGTGCGTCCAGACCTGCAACGAGACCAGGCGTGGTTGCGACGACCGGTGCACGGCAGATTGCTACGCCATGTTCCCCAAGGACGTTGCCGGCCGCAACGCCTGCAAGGCATCCTGCCACGACACCTGCATCAGCGAGTCTCAGGATTGCAAGCTGGTCTGCAAGGCCCAGAAGAACGGCGAGACCCTCGAGGAGCCGTAAGGGGCCGATGAGATCCACTGCGGGAACGGGTCCTCAGGCTCGTCTGAGCGGTCGTGGGGCTCACGGTGCTGAGCCCGTTCCCGCAGGCCCTCGCCGCCGCGGCCGGGCGCGACCATCCGCACTGTGTCCACGCCTGCAGGATTGCCAGCCAGGGTACGTGCATTCGTGAATCGCAGGAGTGCAAGGTAATCTGCGCGTCCGTGAGACACGAGCCGTCACCGGAAGAACCCTGAACGACCCGCCGCATCGATGCTGCCCCGGTTGCGTCGGCAGGACACGACCTCTGATTCCTGACGACTATTCCCAAATCGGCGCAGCGGCGGAAACAAGCTGGACACAGCCGATTCTCACGGTAGATTGACTGGTAGTCCCCACATCGCCACCCATGGTCTGAATTGGAGGATATGCATGCCGAAGGCGCACAGAACCGCGGCGAGACTGTTTGCCGCTCTGGCGTTGGTTGCCCTGCTCCAACCGCTCACCTACGTGATGGGAGCGGCCGCCGGCCGGGACTATCCCCGGTGCATCCACGCCTGCAACGAGACCCGCCAGCTCTGCACGGACCGTTGCTCGCCAGACTGCACGGCCATGTTCCCGAACGACCCGGCGCGGCAATCCGCCTGCGTCTCCGCGTGCAAGGATGTCTGCGTGTCGGAGTCCAAGGACTGCAAGCTGGTGTGCCGGGCCATCAAGAACGGAGAGACATTCGAAGAACCGTAATCCGGCCGACACTCTGACCACCCTGACGCCCGTCCCGCCGGTCACCACGACAGGACGGGCGTTCTGATTCCGGAACGATACTTTCGGAAACGCTGCTCCCCGCGGAACGGGACGAGAGGAGCCCTGGACTTCAGCCGTTTGCGGCGCGCGGACCAGGCCTCTTTCAAGGCGCGGTTCCGGCCGCTTCGGACCGCAGCTGGCGGAGCAGCTCCCCGGGCCGGTCGCTCGCCGGATCCACCTTCCTGTATCCTTCGGCGTAGGCGAGGGCCTGGTCCAGCTTGCCGCGCCGCCTCAGGACGCCGATCACTTTCTCATAGGCCCCGGGGTTATCCGGAAAGCGCCTCACGGCCGCCACGTAAAGCCCTTCGGCCTCTTCGAGCTTCCCTTCGCCCTCGAGCGCCTCGGCCAGCGACCAGTAGGCTGTAGGCTGTTCCGGCGTCATTGCGAGGAACCGGCTCAGGAAGCCGGCCGCCGACCGGGTTCTCCCAGCTTCAGGTGAGCCACACCCAGGTAGAACAGCGCCCACTGCCCCCAGTGGTTGCCGGTCCCGTTCTCCAGGATGGCATTCAGGCTCTGCAGACTCTCGCGGTAGCGTCCCGCCGCCTGCTGCGGTTTCGCCGATCTCCAGATCGGACTCCGCACGAAGCGTCCAGTCCCCGATACTCCGCAGCGCCGTGTAGGCGCGAATCGCCTCCTCCTTGCGGTCGAGGCGAACCAACAGCTGCGACCTTGCCCGCATGGCGGAGACCGGCGAGACGTAAGCGTTCGATTCCGCGCGCACGACCCCCTCGAGAATCCGGTCTCCCAGCCCGTCCAGCAGCGAGTCGACCTCGAGGATCGGGTGACTCTGCAATCGGGGCACGAGGGCGAAACTGTCCGCGATCTCTCTGCCCGCCTGCTCAACAAGCCCGCGATCCCGAGTAAGATTCTTGGCGAGCGCATCGTCGTAATAGAAGAAGTTCGGCTCGAGGGACCGGGCCATCATGTTCGCCGCCGCGGCCAGGATGTCCTCCGGTTCGAGTCCCTCCTCCTGCTGCTCCTCTGAGCCGAATCCCATGGCCATCTCGCCGGCCCGACGCATCTTCTCCAGACGGACCCTGGCCGAACGGTAACCCTCATAGAGTGTCGCCAGGTTGCTCCAGGCCCACGCATCGGCCGGGTCCAGCGTGATCCCGTGGATCACCGCGCCGAGCCCCACCCCGAACACCTCCTGGCTGTCATGCCCTTCGAGGGCTTCGAGCGGCAGCCCGTTGGCCTGCGCGTGCGCGATGGCGCGTCCCATGAGCACGTAGGTCACTGCATCCCCGGCTGCCAGAATGCGGCCCCCCTGAAGCTGGCCAGCGCCTCGTTGAAATCCGCCGAGGCGAGCTGGCGCTCGCCCCGGAATCGATGGGCGAAGGCCATGATCATCGAGACGCCCGCCAGAGTGTTGAGCAGCAGCAACACCGCCACCAGTGCGACGAACAGACGCCTCCTCATCAGCGGCCCCTCTCCATCACCGCCAGCAGAGCGCCGCCCAGAACGGTGAGCGTGAGCCCGTTGGCCGGCACCTGCAGGTTCGAGCTGACGGCGGAATGGGCCAGCAGCCCCAGCATCCCGGAGACGATGCCGATCCAGACATACAGTCTGGTTCCGCCCCTGAACGCCCCTGGCCGCGCCACGAGGAACAGCCAGGCGCCCAGTCCCACCAGGAAGACCGCGGCCCCCGCCAGCCCGGTGTCGCATACCAGCTCCACGTACTCGTTGTCGGCCGTCGTCCACCACCCCTCTCCCGGCGGGGCGTAGCGCATGAACGCGAATCGGAACGTGCCGAGCCCGGTCCCGAGGAGAGGCTGCTCCCGGATCAGATTCAGGGCATGCTGCCAGGCGCCGAACCGATACTGGAGCGTCGGCACGTTGCTTCCCTCCGACAACGTGCCGACCCGCTCGAGCACCTGCTCGGGTCCACCCAGACCAGAAACAGCCCGCCGGCCAACACCAGCAGGCCAATCACAACCAGGTCGGAGCGGCGCCGACCAAACAGGAAGGCGAACCCTCCCACCACCAGCAGGGACAGGCAGACGGAGAGTATCCCCCCGCGCGAGAGCGACAGGAACACGCCGCCGAGGATCGTCACCGCCGCGAAGCCCCAGAGCAGCACCTTCGGCAACGCGTCGCGTCTGCCCTGGTCCCCGGCCCGAGCCAGGGCGGCGAGCCCGAGACATAGCGCCACGGGAAGAATGGTTCCGGCAAATGCTGCGTAGCTGTTGCGGTTGACGAACGGGCCGAAGGGATGGACGTAGTTGCCTTCGCGCAGCCAGAACAGCCGGCCGTTCCAGGTGAACTTCTGGAAGATGCCGAACAGCGACACGGCAAAGGCCGAGAAGACGGCGACGCCGAGAAGGCGGGCGAGCCGCTCCCGTGAGCGGTAGTAGCCGGCCACGACCGCGAAGAGCCCACATAGCACAACAGCAACGCCAGTCTCTGACGGGTCTCGTACGGGTCGAGCGAGAGCGGACGCAGCGTGCGGCCGGTTGCCGGAGAAGAAGGTCTCGTCAACCGGCGGAGTGAGCGCCTCCGCCTTGTCGAGCGCCGTGGGCGACACCGGGATCCTGCCCGCGAATCGTGCCACCAGCGATCCGAAAGGGCATCGGGGTCGAAGGGGCGTCCGTCCGCGTAGCCTGGGAGCGTTCGCGCATACAGGGCATGCGTTCCGGGGGAGAGCGTCGCGATCCACGACGCGGGAAGGGGCACGAGCTGGAACACGACCAGCGCGATGAAGCCCGCCATCGCCGCCGCACATGAGGACCCGGACGCGCGGGTGCCGGACGCGCCCGTGCCGAGCCGACGGGCGGGTGGCTCGAGGGCCCACGCGGCGATGACGAGGCCCGAGACGATCTGTATGACGCCCTTCTGCCCACAACTCCACCCGCCGAAGGCGAAGGGCGCGAAGAGGAGCAGGAAGTAGATCCCGGCTTCAACGACCAGACCGCTCACGGCGGCGATTCTAGCATGACGCCGTCCCGGTCACGCGGCGGCGAACCTGCCGGCGATGCGGGTTCCGCACCGGCACCGGCCATCGTCGAGGCGGCTGAGGCGGACGTGATGCCACGACCGCGTGATGACGGCCTCGCCGCAGCCGGGACAGAACGTGGTGCCCCCCTCCTCGCACAGGACGTTCCCTTCGTAGACGTAGCGGAGCCCCGTCTCCCGGGCGACGCGACGGGCCTCGTGCACGGTCGCGTGCGGGGTGGGCGGAGACCGGAACATCCGGAAATCGGGATGAAACGCTAAGTGCAGCGCTGGCTTCCTCTCCCATGTTCTCCCAACCAGGAGGCGAGAGCACAGATCCGGGCCCATA